>JBILXS010000005.1:0-207690 GCA_044378345.1 Flavobacterium sp. | reverse complement strand
ACAAAGGAAAAGCACCACCAAAATATAAACAAGGGGTTCTTTTTTGAAAAAGCGGGGAATTTGTTTGGAAAACTTAATAAAATCGATAAGTTTGAATGTCTTACCGTTTATTTAGGACGCTAATGATTTGGCATAAATTATTTTTTTTCTCAAGTGGTTGCGAGAATGAGATATAGTTGTATATTTGCATCCATTTTATAAACAAATAAACATCATTGTTATGTACGCAATCGTAGAGATAGCAGGGCAACAATTTAAAGTAAGCAAAGACTTAAAGGTTTATGTTCACCGTTTGACTAACGAAGAAGGTTCAAAAGTTTCTTTTGACAAAGTTCTTTTATTAGACGATAACGGTAACGTAACTTTAGGCGCCCCAGCTATAGAAGGTGCTTCAGTAGAAGCAAAAGTGTTACAACACTTAAAAGGAGACAAAGTAATCGTTTTCAAAAAGAAAAGAAGAAAAGGATTCAAGAAGAGAAACGGTCACAGACAGTATCTTACTCAAATTGTAATCGAAGGAATCAGCGCGACTGGTACTAAAAAGAAAGCAACTGCTAAAAAAGCAGAAGCAACTGAAACAACAACTGAAGAATAATTAACATTTAAAACTAATACGTCATGGCTCACAAGAAAGGTGTCGGTAGTTCCAAGAATGGTAGAGAATCAGAATCGAAACGTTTAGGTGTTAAGATTTATGGAGGTCAAGCTGCTATTGCTGGGAACATCATCGTAAGACAAAGAGGTTCTAAACACAATCCAGGAGAAAACGTTTACATTAGTAAAGATCACACTTTACATGCAAGAGTTGATGGAGTGGTTCAGTTCCAAAAGAAAAGAGATAACAAATCATACGTTTCTATCCTTCCATTCGAAGCATAATCACTGAGATTTATCAATAACAAAAAACCCGATTCGTTTGAGTCGGGTTTTTTATTGGGTTTTATTTGATGATGATTTTCTGGACTTCGCTTCGGTTGCTTTCGTCCGTAAACTTGACGATATAAGTTCCTTTGGCAAGACCATTTGTTGAAAAGGAATAAACAGTTGTATTGTTTATGGCAATGTTATTTTCAGCAACAATTTTTCCTTGCAAGTCAGTCACAGTATATTTTAGTTGGTTTGAATTTGGCCAATTGATGTTGAATAGTATTGTGTTGATATCATTCTCCGGGTAACTTACCGTTATATAACTATTGATTTTAAATTGGCTGTTGGTGGACAGAAATGCTTCGCTAGTATAAACTTCGCCGAAATTGATTTGGAAATTTGGAATGTCTGTTATTGATTTGAACCGTAAACCAATCATAGCAATTTCACGCTGAGGAAAGCCATCAAGTATAGGAGTAGAAGAAGCTTCAACAAATTTCCAACCATTAATCGAAATGAAAAAATCACCAATCGAAAGTTCATATTTTTGATTGGGTTCGTCAGCATAAACTACTAGCACTTTTAAATTCGAATTGTTGGCGATGATGCTTTTAAACACCAAACCTACTTGCAAAGACCCAGTAATGTTTAGCTTCGTTTTATACAACATCAAATCAATTGGAGTGTCTGCGGGTAAATTTCCTGAAATTTTCAATGAATTGCCTTTAACATAAGCGTCGTTAAAATCCCATTCCGCAGTCAAAATCCCGTTTTCAGAAAAGGCAAATTGCCAAGTTGGTAGAATATCTTGTTCATTCATATTATGCCAACTCGCAGAACTCGTTTCTAAACCAGCATTGAACTTTTTGAATCCATGCCCAGTGGAAAAATTAGTTACAAAAGGAACTGTCGAAATTACAGAAGTCTCCGGAAGCCAATTTGACAAACCTTTGAATCCGGTAGCGTCGACGATTCCTGGATTGCTATCAATACCTGCAAACATTCGATTTTCGGCATTGTAAAACGAAGCAAAATCAGATGGATCATTATTAAAATTGGAAAAAACAGCATTATTATAAATGCAATTTGGAGCAAATATCCCCAAAGAGGTAAAAGGCGTTGTGGCATTTTCATGCAAATTCGTCATAAAAGTGTTGCCATTGATTTCAAAATTGCCTTGATTTCTGTTTGGCCAAATATCGACGCCCGTAAAAACGTCAAAAGAAGAACGTCCAATCAAGTTGGAACGAGTTCGGGATTGCGTCGGAAAAGTAGTACCGCTCCAGAAAAAATTGATAAAGATACTACTGCTCACGCGTGTTTCGAACGTTCCGTTGGCGTCTTGATCATCTTGAACAAATGGACTGTTATTGACATTCAATCGGTTTTGCCAGCCTACGGCGCCACTCAGTCGCATCGCATCGTACCACATCACTTCTTTTCCAAGAGCTTCCGCTTGTGTTGTTAAATCTCGAACAAAATCTTGCATTAATGCTGCCGTTGTAGCGTTCGTAGCTGTTTCTTCATTGATGAACCAGCCGTCAAAATTATAATATTGCATCATGGCAATCATTTTTGGAACTGCAACAAAATTGCCTAAACCATCCTGTTCTAAGAAGTTCGTTAAAGTTGCAGTCGAACCGCCAAAAGCGGTAGGAGCGAAAAATACGTTGCCGAAAACTTTCACGCCATTTTTATGGGCGGCATTTACCCATGGAGATGATGGCAACTGAACCGTTTGTGAAGCTGTGCCGCCAAACCAAACCAATTTATCAATATAAGCCCAATGCGTAAAATTGTATAAGTTAAATTGATTTTGTTCTCCAAAGTAGTTTCCAAAATTGTTCATCCCATCGGGTAGATAAGCTATCTTCATATCGTTTGATAAGGATGGATTGAATTGTGTTGCAGTATTGGTAAATCTTGGCGCCAAATTAACTGTAGCAATCAAATCAGTTGAGGCCGTTGGACCAGTTTGTGTCCACTGTTTTAATTCATCGACGGTTAATATATAAGGCGCGGTGTTGATGATCTGCGAAAAGCTCTGCAAACCAATCAATAGGATAATCAGAAGGGTAATTTTTTTCAAAGCAGTGGTGTTTTTAGTTAAAATGGAAAGTAAATATAAAACAAAAGCCCCTACTTTTCAGCAAGAGCTTCTTAATTATTAGTTACCAATTATTAATTATTAATTATTAATTAACTAGTATCTATAATATTCTGGTTTAAAAGGACCTTTAACATCAACACCAATATAAGCCGCTTGATCGTCTCTCAAAGTTTCCAATTCAACGCCTAATTTAGCCAAATGCAAAGCGGCTACTTTTTCATCTAAGTGTTTTGGTAACATATACACTTCGTTGTTGTAGTTCGCACTGTTTTTCCACAATTCAATTTGAGCTAAAGTTTGGTTGGTAAACGAGTTACTCATTACAAAACTTGGATGCCCTGTTGCACAGCCTAAGTTCACCAAACGACCTTCAGCTAAGATCAAAATGTCTTTTCCAGCAATAGTATATTTGTCAACTTGCGGTTTGATTTCAACTTTAGAAGCTCCGTGGTTAGAATTTAACCAAGCCATATCAATTTCGTTGTCGAAGTGACCAATATTACAAACGATGGTTTTGTCTTTCATTTGCTCGAAGTGGCTGCCCAAAACGATGTCTTTATTTCCAGTTGTAGTAATAACGATATCTGCCGTTGCTATAACCGTATTTAATTTTTTAACTTCAAAGCCATCCATTGCAGCTTGTAAAGCACAAATTGGATCAATTTCCGTAACTGTTACGATAGATCCAGCACCTCTAAACGAAGCGGCGGTTCCTTTACCCACATCACCGTAGCCACAAACAACCACTCTTTTTCCTGCTAACATAATGTCTGTTGCACGACGAACTGCATCTACAGCAGACTCTTTACAACCATATTTATTGTCAAATTTTGATTTGGTAACTGAATCATTCACATTGATTGCCGGCATCACCAAAGTCCCATTTTTCATTCTTTCATATAATCTGTGAACACCAGTAGTAGTTTCTTCAGACAATCCTTTGATTCCAGGAACCAACTCAGGAAAACGGTCAAAAACCATATTTGTCAAATCACCGCCATCATCCAAAATCATATTTAATGGTTTTCTGTCTTCACCAAAGAACAATGTCTGCTCGATACACCAATCAAAAGATGCTTCATCCAAACCTTTCCAAGCATAAACTTGAATTCCAGCAGCGGCAATGGCAGCAGCAGCTTGATCTTGAGTAGAAAAAATATTACAAGAACTCCAAGTCACCTCAGCACCCAAAGCAATTAAAGTTTCAATTAAAACAGCCGTTTGAATGGTCATGTGCAAACATCCCGCAATTCGAGCGCCTTTCAATGGCTGTTCGTTTTTGTATTCCGCACGAAGTGCCATCAATCCTGGCATTTCAGCTTCTGCCAATTCAATTTCTTTTCTTCCCCAAGCCGCAAGAGAAATGTCTTTTACTTTGAAAGCCACATAAGGCATAGTAGTAGTACTCATTTATAGTATATTTGTATTGATAAAATTTTGTGCAAAAGTAAACATTAACTTAGTATTTGAAAAAGTATTTTTAAAAAATTATGAGTTGTTGACTGGCCTAAAGTTTTAAGAATCAATAAAATAATTCTTTTAGAAGCTATTCCCGCTTTGCGCTCCTATCTTTTTTGTTTTTCAGACACCCCGGGCGCCGTCGAGGGGCTTCTCATAAAACAAAAAAGGATAACCGCTGCTATCGGGGCTAAAAATCAGTAATCCATTCATGCCGCTCTACAAAACGATTCTTCACGATTCTAAAACCGAAATATTGGTTTGGAGTATCACCGAAACACGCGATCAATTACTCGAGGGAGTAACTTTGAACGCGTATAGTACAGCACGACTTCATGGAATGAAATCAGCGTTGCACCAACGTGGCTTCTTAAGTATCCGAAAACTACTACAAGAAAAAGGCTACACCGACTTTGATTTGTTTTACGACGAGTTTGGCAAACCACATTTAATTGATGGTAGACATATTTCAATATCGCACTCACACGAGTTTTCAACCATTTTACTAAGTGATAGAAATTGTGGAATTGATTTGGAAATGCAAAGAGATAAAATCATCACGATTGCCCACAAATTTGCCGATGAAGAGTCGAAATTTTTGATCACTTCTGACCAAACTGCGTACATTCGCAACCTAACAGTAATTTGGGGAGCTAAGGAAGCCATCTTCAAAGTACAAAATGAAGTAGGAATTAGTTTTAAAGACCACATCCACTTGTCGCCATTTACAATCAAAAGCAAGAAAGGACAAGCGTTACTTAATTTCGGCTCACTTCACTTACAATATGATGTTTTTTTTGAAGAAATAGAGAACTATATGCTTGTTTATGCCTTTCAACAATAATGAGAAACCTTTATCAAGATATTTTACAGGCAAAAGCAAATAGCGAAAAGTTATTGGCCATTTTGATTGATCCAGATAAAATCGAATTGCAATCTGTCAAAACACTAACGGGAAAAATAAATAATTCACCAGCAACACACATTTTTGTTGGCGGCAGTAGTGTAGAAACAACAATTTTAAATGATTTGATTATAATAATCAAGCGAAACAGTAATCTTCCTATTTTGCTCTTCCCGGGCAATCCCTCGCAAATATCTGCGGAAGCCGATGGTATTTTATTTTTATCACTATTGTCAGGTCGAAACCCAGACTATTTGATTGAGCATCAAGTAAATGCGGTTCCAATCTTGCGCAAAACCAATTTAGAAATCATTCCTACTGGTTATATTTTAATTGAAAGCGGCCATGAAACAGCCGTTGCAAGAGTAAGCAAAACCAAGCCTTTGGATCGAGACAACCTCAAGTATGTTTTGCAGACGGCACAAGCCGGTGAGTTACTTGGGAAAAAACTAATTTATTTAGAAGCTGGGAGTGGCGCCCAAAAGGCTGTGCCTCATGATATGATTTCCTTTGTTTCCAAAAACATTTCAATTCCGTTAATTGTCGGAGGTGGAATCAGAACTTTGCAAGAAATTCAATTGGCATACGAAGTGGGCGCTGATTTGGTAGTTATAGGTACTGCGTTCGAAGAAAACCCTGACTTTTTTAGATAGTATGACTGCAATAGACTTTTTTATAGATGCCTACAAAGACGCGACATCAACTCAAATTATCTTCGAGTTTTTGGCTTTTGCTTTCGGAATTTGGAGTGTTTGGTTGGCTAGGAATGTGAATATCTGGCTTTATCCAACGGGATTAATAGCGACAGTTATCACAACTTATCTGCTTTATGTAGCGGGCTACTTAGGTGATATGCTATTAAACGGATATTTTTCAATCATGAGTATTTATGGTTGGTTCAATTGGTCTACTCTAAAAAGTGCCAATGGAGAAACACCAATAAGCAGGACAACTTTCAGAGAAAAAATCATTGGGATTGTGTTATTTTTAATTACAATTTTTGTAGTTTTCGCCATCTATATTAGCCTCGATTATCAAATCAAGATTGAGAACTATATTGATATAATAGCCTCTGGAATTTTTTTTACTGCAATGTGGTATATGGCAATAAAGAAAATAGAGAGCTGGACACTTTGGATCATAGGTGATATAATGGTAATTCCTTTATATGCCTATCGAGGACTAGGAATATTGGCGTTGCAATATCTAATTTTTACAATTTTAGCATTTTTCGCTTACCGAGAATGGAAGAAAATCTTAAACAACAACGTTCAAACGTTATCAAGATAGCTTTGTTTGGACCAGAATCTACTGGTAAAACTACCCTAGCAAAACAATTGGCAGACCATTTTAAAACAAATTGGGCTCCAGAGTTTGCAAGAAATTATCTTGAAGAGAAATTAGAAACATCGGGTCAAATCTGCCAACCTGATGATCTACTTCCAATTGCTATTGGTCAAACGAAAAATGAAAATGAAGCGCTATTAACAGCAAATCAATATTTGTTTTGTGACACCTGCTTGATGGTTACTAAAGTCTTTTCGGAGATTTATTTTAATTTTTGCGACCCTGAATTAGAAAAGGCAGCACGCAAACACGAATATGATTTGTTTTTCTTAACCGATGTAGATGTCACCTGGGAAAAAGATTCGTTGCGGGATAGCCCAAATAATCGAGAAGAGATCTTTCAAGTATTCAGAGATGAACTAATTAAGAACAACAAACCTTTTATCCTACTAAGAGGAGATTCTCAAACAAGACTGACTTACGCAATTGAAGTTATTGAGGAACTAACAGAAGCAAAATCACTGGGGTTTACATCACACGATTTTGTGGATATAAAGAAGAAAAGTATTCGGATAAATACTATCAAGGAGCATTTAGGAATGTTTTCGAAAGGCATCTCAAAAGTAAATTTAGTCCGAGCAGCAACAATTGATGACGGTATTGTAAAATTATCCGATACTCAATTTTCCGATTGTATTAATTATTTTGAGTCAAATATAGAAAAGCTAAAACTACTGAAATTTGTCCCTGCATCAGGCGCAGCGAGCAGAATGTTTAAATTCTTAAATGAGTTTTTAAACGAGTTCGACCTTGATCGAGAAACCATTAACAGCTATATCAATAAAAAGAACATGACAAATCTTTCTTTGTTTTTAGCTGGGATTGACAAATTCCCTTTCTATGAGACTGTAAGAACAATTCAAAGAGAATTATATTCCGATTATCCATCGTGGAGCAGCGACAAGAAATATTATTATTTCATAAAATTATTACTTGACCCAGCGTATTTTAATTTTAGTAACAAGCCAAAAGCGATTCTGCCATTTCATAAATATCCGACACATACAGCAACTCCTATTGAAGAACATTTGAACGAAGCAGCGCTTTACAGTTCGTCAAACGGAACAGCCAATTTGCATTTTACAATATCAGAAATCCACAAATCTCAATTCGAGAAGATAATTGAAAATGAAATAAGAAAAGTAGAGAACAAGTATGGCACTAAAATAAATATCGAATTCTCTTTCCAAAATGCTTCCACCGATACGCTCGCTGTCACAGTCGACAATTTGCCGTTTAGAAATGAATCAGGAAATTTAGTATTTCGACCAGCTGGACATGGCGCATTGTTGAATAACTTAAACAACATCGACGCAGATATTATTTTTATTAAAAATATTGATAATGTAATTCAAAATCATGTTGCTATTGTTGCAGATCAAAAAAGAGCTTTGGCAGGATATTTATTAAAAAACCAAAAGTGGATTTTCGAAGTTTTGAATCAAATTGAGAAACAGCAACTAAAGGAATCGGGAATAAATGATTTGGTAGAATTTATTGAAAAGGAACTGAACATTGTAATTCTCGAAGATTTTCATAAATATACATTTGAGAACAAGATTTCTGAAATTAAGAAGATATTGAATAGGCCAATTAGAGTATGTGGTATGGTGAAAAATGAAGGTGAACCTGGAGGCGGACCATTTTGGACTATTGATAGTAAAGGCAGGTCTTCATTGCAAATAGTTGAAAGTTCTCAAATTGATATGCAAAACCCAACGCAAGCAACTATTTTTACCACAGCAACTTACTTTAACCCTGTCGATATCGTCTGCTCTTTTAGGAATTTTAGAGGGGAAAAATTTGACTTGAATGATTTTGTCGATCACCGAAGTGGATTTATAGTTTACAAAAATAAAAACGGACAAAACATCAAAGCATACGAACTGCCGGGCTTATGGAATGGTTCGATGGCCGATTGGATAACAATTTTTGTAGAAGTGCCTTTAATTACTTTTAATCCTGTAAAAACAGTAAATGATCTTTTAAAACCTTCACATCAGCCACAATAATGGACTCTGAAAAAGTTAAATCAGAATTGCAATACAAAGCAGTCCGGAGTTCGGGCGCTGGTGGTCAAAATGTAAATAAGGTGTCTTCAAAAGTAATCTTGAGTTTTGATATTGGTAAATCACAAGGATTGACTTCTGAGGAAAAAGAGCTGCTGATATTTAAATTGCGACCAAGATTAACTACAGAGTTGGTTTTGATATTAAATGGAGAGGAAGACAGAAGTCAATTGAAGAATAAAGTGTTGGTCACCAAAAGATTTTTGGAAATCATAAAGAAAGCACTCATTTTTCCCAAGCAAAGAAAGCCAACAAGAATCCCAAGATCCGTCATCGAAAAGCGAATAAAAGCGAAAAGAAATACTTCGTTAATTAAACAAAATCGCAAAAGACCTGAATTATAATTACAAAAAATTCTTTCGAACAGATTTGGAACTTCAGTTTTGAAGAAGTACTTTTGACCTGTCTCAAAGGGGTGCTCTAAATAACGAGCTGAGATTATACCCATCGAACCTGAACAGGTAATGCTGTTAAGGGATGACTGAATGTAAATGAAATGTTTTCTAAACATTTTTGGCGAACAAGAAGCAAGTATTGCATCTGATTTCGTTACATGAAGGCGATATCAATATTTATTAATTTAAAAAAGAATAATACCCCTTTTATTCGTAATTCAACACGAATGAAAAACTTATTTTTTCCTGTTTCTACAGGGCTGCGTTTAGGTCTCTCGACTTTATTTTTCACTATTTCAATGGGCGCTCAGAATCAAGTAGTTGATTCAACTGAAGTTAACGCTTTGAGCGAGGTGCTAGTATCCGCTGTTCGCACGAACTCAAAATCACCAATCAGCTTTAGTAATTTAAGGCAGCAGGAAATAGCTCCGAGAAACTTGGGGCAGGATTTGCCCTTACTACTTAATTTCTTGCCTTCTGTAGTCACAACATCCGACGCTGGAAATGGCGTTGGTTATACCGGTATTCGAGTTCGCGGAAGCGATGCGACTCGAGTCAATGTGACCATCAATGGAATACCTTATAATGATTCGGAAAGTCACGGCACTTTTTGGGTAAATATGCCGGATTTCGCATCCTCTGTGGAAAGCGTTCAACTGCAGCGCGGTGTTGGAACTTCTACCAACGGTTCTGGTGCTTTTGGCGCAAGTTTGAATCTTGCAACAGTTACTTTTTCAGAAGCAAGTAGCGGCGAAATCTCAAATTCGTTCGGCAGTTTTGGCACTAGAAAACATACCGTAAAGTTTAGTACTGGATTGTTAAATGACAATTTTGAAATTGCAGGAAGAGTGTCTAGTATTAATTCAGACGGATATATCGATCGCGCTACTTCTGATTTGAAATCTTACTTCATTCAAGGCACTTACGTTGGCAAAACAACGTTAATTCGAGGGTTGGTATTTGGAGGTAAAGAAAAGACCTATCAGTCATGGTATGGCGTAGACGCACAAACACTTGCTGTCGATAGGACTTTTAATTACGCAGGTTTTTACACCGATGAGCTTGGTAACACGCAGTTTTACGACAATCAGATTGATAACTATCAGCAACATCATTTTCAATTGCATTGGAATGAGAAACTAGATGCCAACTGGTCGAGCAATATTGCCTTGCATTACACTAAAGGGAATGGTTATTTCGAGGAGTATCTAGAAGATCAGTCTTTTCTGGATTACGGATTGACTCCAGTTCAAGCGGAAAGCACCACTGATTTGGTCAGAAGAAAGTGGTTGGATAATGATTTTGCTGGAACAACTTTTTCCGTTACGTATAAGAAAGATAAAATTGAAGCCCTTTTTGGCGGTAGTTGGAATAAGTATTTTGGAGATCATTACGGACAAGTAGTATGGACAAAATTTTTAACAACAACAAACCAACTGAGAAATAAGTACTACGAAAATGAAGCCGTTAAAGTTGATGGAACTGTATTTCTAAAAGTGAATTATCAACTATTTAAAAAATGGAACCTCTTTTCGGATATTCAGTATCGCCGAGTAAACTACACCGCAGACGGAGTACAGCCAAATCTAGTTAACGATGTATTCCAATTTTTAAATCCAAAAGCAGGAATTACCTATTCACTTAACAAACGGAATTCTTTCTATTTCTCTTATGCCAAAGCAAATCGCGAGCCCAACCGAACCGATTATGAAAACGGAGAAACAAAAGCAGAAAACTTAGACGATTATGAATTGGGATGGCGTCACGAAAGGAGTAAAATCAAATGGAATGCGAATTTTTACCTAATGCAATATCAAAACCAACTGGTTCTTACAGGTGAATTAGATGAAGTAGGAAATCCAATACGCGCTAATATTGATAATAGTTACCGATTGGGATTTGAAATGGAATGTGGCATTCAAATAACAAAAATGCTGACATACCAAGGAAATTTAACGTGGAGTGAAAATAGGATCAGCGGACAAGAATCACAAGCCGATAAACAAATTGCGTTCTCACCTTCCTTTATTTCAAGTAGTATTTTGCGCTTTCATCCTTCAAAAAGTTTTAGTGTAAGCTGGTTGCAAAAATATGTTGGAGAACAATATCTAAACAATTTTGAGACAGCGGAAGGGAAGTTGGGAAGTTATGTCACGCATGACTTAAATCTTACACTTGAATTTAAACCAAAAAGCATTTTTAAATCAATACAAATAAGCGCATTGGTAAACAATATATTTGATAAAGATTACATTTCAAACGGAGCAGACTATGGTGGTGGAGCAATTTTCTATTATCCGCAAGCTGGAATTAATTTTTTAAGTGGAGTTACGCTGATATTTTAATTGTAAACGCGAATGGAGTTGTTACCAAGAACCTCTACACGGTAATTAATCATAGGATAGACAGCATTTGGCGCGGTGCCTGTAAACAAATTGTAAAGGAACGCATCTTCGCAATTACACTTTCCATTAAGACCGGAAATGGTGAGCTTTGAGCAATCTGTGGGTGCTTGATTTGGACAATTCCCATTCCAAGCATAATATTGATTATCTGAACCTTTCATTATGAGTATGTCTATATCACCGTCAACTGTCACCGCAATTGGATTTAGGTTCGAAAGTAAGGCGTTGAAGCTGGGCAAGTTCAAATTGAGCACGGCGTTGAAACTGTAATTTGGCAAATAAGGATTATTGCTTCTTCGATTAGAATCTTTCTCGCAGCCAAATGCTACAAGCAGAAAAAGAAGGAAAAAAGAATACTTCTTCATGGAAAAAAGAATAAATTAATATTAAAAACAAAAGTAAATTATTTACTTTTGACATTATATTGATTAACACATTATTATTATGTGATAAGAAATATATTATCTTTGCTAACAAGGAATCCCGTCGAGATGGGATTTTTTCTATTTATATAAAAGACGGAAATTATGAGCGCAGTATCCTATTACACTTTAGAAGGGTTAAAAAAATTAAGAGAAGAACTAGATTATTTGAAGCATGTGGCACGGCCGAAAGCTTCGCAAGATATAGCAGACGCAAGAGATAAAGGAGATTTATCTGAAAACGCAGAATACGATGCCGCAAAAGAAGCGCAAGGTTTGTTGGAAATGCGAATTGCAAAACTTGAAGATATTCACTCCAATGCACGTTTGATCGATGAATCACAATTAGATGTTTCGAAGGCATTAGTGCTTTCCAATGTCAGAATCAAGAATCAAACAAATGGTTTGGAAATGAAATATACCTTAGTAGCAGAGAGTGAAGCAGATTTAAAATCAGGCAAAATATCTGTTACTTCTCCCATCGGAAAGGGGCTTTTAGGAAAATCAGTCGGAGATGTTGCGGAGATTGTCGTTCCAAATGGCATTCTGAAATTCGAAGTTTTAGAAATTTCTAGAGACTAATTTTTTTATGTCTACTATATTTACAAAAATTATAGATGGCGAAATTCCCTCATACAAAGTAGCGGAAGACGAGAATTTTTTGGCTTTTTTGGATGTAAATCCCAATGCTAAAGGTCATACATTATGCATTCCCAAAAAGGAAACGAACAAGATATTTGATATTGCAGATGCTGAATATCTTGATCTGATGCTTTTTACTAAAAAAGTGGCAACTGCTTTAGAAAAAACCGTTCCATGTAAAAGGATTGGAATGGCGGTTATTGGCTTGGAAGTGCCGCACGCCCATGTTCATTTGATTCCTCTCAATGACATGGATGAAATGCGTTTTCAAAATAAGGTTAAAATGACCCACCAAGAATTTCAAACACTATCAAAAAGTATTCAACAAAATTTATAAGGGCAATCGTCATTTATGCGAACGATAATTGAAGATATAGAAAAGCAGAACTATGGAAAAATTACTTAAGTTTTTTTCTCGAAACTCACTTGCATTGTGGTGCCTTTATTCAATTCGGAGCTTAGAACCTTAATTTTTCCTTTGTGATATTCCTCCACGATGCGCTTGGTGAGAGATAATCCAAGTCCCCAACCCCGTTTTTTTGTTGTAAAACCCGGCTCAAAGATATTCTTAAATTGATTTTTCGGGATTCCTTTTCCTGTGTCGGAAACTTTTATTTTTACGACTTTTCCTTCTTCTTCAATTGTTACTGCCAATTGACCTCGACCTTTCATAGCATCTATTGCGTTTTTTACTAAATTTTCGATTGTCCAGCTGTGCAAGGCAGAGTTTAGTAGTACAGGTATTTTTATGTCCGGCGCATCAAATGAGAATGTAATTTGCTTAGAGAATCGAGATTGAAGGTAATCATAGGATTTAAGAGTTTCCTGTATAATATCTTTTTCTTCCAATATGGGTTCTGATCCAATTTTAGAGAATCGATCTGTAATGGTTTGTAAGCGCGTAATGTCTTTTTCAATTTCTGCAATAGTCGTTGGGTCAACATTGTCCGCTTTCATAATTTCAAGCCAGCCAATCAACGACGATAGCGGCGTACCAATTTGATGTGCTGTTTCTTTTGCCATACCTGCCCAAAGTTTGTTTTGAGTAGCCATTTTAGTGCTTTTGTAGAAATTATAAACTAACGCCCCGAAAAGAACGATAATCAAAACCAACGCTATTGGGTAGTATTTTAGTTTATTTAGCAAGGAAGAATCTCCGTAATATAGAAATTGGAATTTACCGGGAACATATTCGATGGTAATTGGGTCGTTTTGATTCCTAAGCTTAGCCAATAATTCCATAGATCTGAACTTATCATTTACAATTTCATCATCTATGTTCTTGGTGCTAAGAATCATGTTATTCTCAGTTAATATTATCGGAATTCTGGCATTTTGTATAATTTTAAGAGGTAGTTCTATATCTGTTTCAACTCCCGCATTATTAAGTGTTTTTTGGGCCTCTGCCCAATGTTGCATTTTTACTCGTTCTTCGTTTTTGAATATTTGAAAAAAAGTGTAAGTATTCCATAGGATTAATGAAATGATTACAAACGATGCTGCAATTAATATCCAACGAGTTAAATTCCTTTGATTTGAAAACCGCATTTAGACTGATTTATGGGAATAAATATAGATAAATATTTACGTATAGCCCAGAAAATATAATAGATCAATAGAAATAAAAAAGGGCGTAAACGCAATTTGTGTTTAAGCCCTTAATTAAATTTAGTTTAAGCGTTATCTTTTAAATATTTTTCGCGTTTCTTCCTCACCGTTTTCAAATCTTAATTGAATTAAATACAGTCCAGAATTTAGACTACTCATATCAATACCACTTTCTACTGATTTGCCTTTTTGCAAAACGGTTCCTTGAACAGTAATTAATTTATAGTCTTGAATTGTAGATTCTGAAGTAATTTGTAGAATATCAGATACTGGATTGGGATACACAACCACTTTATTTGCAGAGCTCTCAGGGTTTGACGTGCGGGCTGCTGCACCCCATGTATAGGAATATCCATCAGTTTTGTTTAGTAAATTTGAGGTTTGATTCCCTGTGCCTGTTCTTCCATTATTGAAAACGATGTTTACGGATGTAGGTCCAACAATAGTATATTTATAAAATCCGTTTACATCGGCAACCATTCGTATTCCCGGCCAAGTTGTATTTGCTATACTTCCTGTAGGCAATGCATTCCAATAGTGAATTCTTGGAATAACGGTTCCCCAGCTAGTTGGCGGCTTAAAATATACAGTTAGCGTCGTTTGACATCTATTTGCTGGCGCCCCACTTAGCCAACCGTTATCATAATATCTGATGCCAGCGTTAGCATTTAGATCAGCAGTTTGAAGGGTTCCGTCATTAAAAATTATATTTGAAGCACTTACCGTTGATGGAAATGTGAATCTATACCAACTTCCGCAATCTATAGTCATGGCAACTCCTGGCCAAGCTACTGCAGGAGCAGTTCCTGTTGTTCCCCAATAATATATTTTAACAGCCGAACTCCAATTGGTTGGTTTCTTGAAATACACTGTAAATGTTGGTGGACTTGAAAAGTTATATATCTCCGTTCTTGCTGCTGAATTAACGCCAGCAGTATTTCTCACAAAAGCTTTCAAAGTGGTTGTAGATGTCAGCGATAAAGATTTTGTACCTACCGAAGACAACGAGGATGTTGTTGGATTAGTGCCATTTAAGGTATAGTATATAGTTGAGGTTGCATTATTAGCAGTCAAGACAACGTTGACAGTATTTCCTGTTACAAAATTTCCTCCAGTTGGAGTAATTGCTAGACTTGGAACATCAGCGATTACTTCTTTTTCCCATATCGCATAGTCGGTACCAGAAGTTTTTAGTATCCAACCTATGCCGGGATTCCACAATCCAGGCCCTATTTTTACCACTACTTTATTATCAATTGTTGCAGAATAGAAAGTGCTTGAGTTGGTAACAACAACAGAACTGTATGCATTGATGCTGTTATTTTTTCGTATCGCCATTATTCTATCGATGGCCAATTGATTTCCTGCATAATTGACAGTAACGCCGTCTTTACTATAGCTGCCGCCGTAATAATGAGGAAAGAACACACATGGAATTCCCGGATGAGTAAGAATATATGCATAACCTTTCATGATGTTAGCACTAGTGACAAAACTTCCAGGTTTAACAAATGTATCGTGATTATCAATAAATGTAACTGCTTTGTCTGCATATCCAAATTGACCGGCTAAACCAGGATATCCTGACAATGCGGCATAATTTCCATTATTAATTGCTGGTTGTAGTGCGTTATAGTAGAGAGAAAAATCAAAGGCGGCGGATCTTCCTCCAGTTCCATTTATCCAAGACTTTAAGGTGTTGGTATTTCCATCCCAATACTCGCCGACAGAAGCGTAAGGCGCAGAAGAATTGATATAGTCTCCAAAATAGCTGGCAGAAAATCCTTTTGCGACGTCCCATCTCCAGCTGTCAAAACCGAGTGCTTTTAAACGAGTTAAATATTCTCTTACCCCGTTTTGGACTTGTATGTTAGTGTGATCTAAGTCTCGACCGCCATTAAAATCTTCACCAGTATCAGGAGTTCCGCAGGGTCTTACACCACTTATTGTTCCAAAATTGGCTTCGTCGTTACTGGTTATGGAGCTGCAGTCCCAAGTTGGATTTGTGAAATCCGTCCAGTTTGTTGTTCCTCCACGATGGTTTACTACAATATCTGCCATAGGATGAATCCTCGGGTTACTTGTATTGAAGGCGTTCAACAAAGCTCTTAATTGGGCTTCCGAGCCATAACTAGTTTGGGAAAAATTGAATAACTCCGTTGGAATATAGCCAACACCCCCAGTTGACTTACTTGGCGGCGGTAGCCAAATTACATTGAACCCTGCAGCAGCATATCCCGGAGTTCGGTTCTTAAGATAATTATATAGACCTCCTTCACTAGAAACAGATGTTTTTGTGTGAACATCCCAGCCAAAAGCCTGCAGCATTATGTCGTTGACATTTGCAGCAGATTGCGCGTTCACAAACATATTTAGAAAAAAAACTGAAGTCGCAGTAAAAAGAAATTTTTTAATAGTTGAAGATGGTCTGTTCATGTAATTGCGTTTTGATTTGTAGATTATGAATCTATTGCATTTGTGAAATTAAAACTATTATACTTTAAATATTGCAATGTTTATTTTAAGTTATCAATATTTTTCTCATATTGATTTACTAAAACGTTGTAGTTGTTAAAAGTGTTGATAATTTATTGTAAAAAACGAACGGAAAAATGCTAGATTAAGTAATTTTAAAAATAAATTTTTGCTGTTTTACTCGAAAAAAAGCAACTAGATTTTGTGTACTTTTGTAGTAAAAGGAACCCATGTTAAGTATCGAACCAAAAGATCTTTCTCCCGCTAAATTGCAAGGCTTTTTGCAAAGCGCAGTTGCTCCTCGACCCATTGCATTTGCGAGCACATTGAGCGCAAAAGGAATTCCCAATCTGTCGCCATTTAGTTTTTTTAATGTATTTAGTTCAAATCCGCCTATTCTCATTTTTTCGCCAGCTCGACGTGTACGCGACAATACGATAAAACACACTTTAATTAATGCTGAAGCAACCATGGAAGTTGTTATTAATGTGGTTAATTTTGATATTGTTCAACAGGCTTCACTTTCTAGTACCGAATATGCAGATGGTGTAAACGAATTTATAAAGTCGGGGTTAACACAAATTCCCTCAGATATAGTAAAGCCTTATCGCGTAAAGGAATCTCCGGTGCAATTTGAGTGTAAAGTTAATCAGATCATTGCTCTCGGAACAGGAGGCGGAGCGGGCAATTTAATAATATGCGAAGTTCTTAAGATTCATATCGATGAAAAAGTTCTGGATGAAAATGGCAGCATTGACCAACATAAAATTGATTTAGTATCAAGGCTAGGAAATAATTGGTACTCAAGGGCTAATCAAGGAATGTTTGAAGTTCCAAAACCGATAGCAAATCTAGGAATTGGAGTTGATGCAATCCCCAATTTTATTAAGGAGAGTTCCGTTTTTGACGGTAATGATTTAGGGATTTTAGGAAATGTAGAAGCATTGCCTACAGAAGAAGAAATTGCTATATTTGTAAATCAAAATTTTGTTGTAAAAGGAGTTTTAAGTGCTGATGATACAAATAAAATTCATCAAAAAGCAAAAGAATATATTAATAATAATGAAGTACTTTCAGCTTGGAAAGTGCTTTTAGCAAAACGATAATTATGGAAGTAGTAGGAAAGATTAAAGTGGTTGGAGCAGAACAACAAGTAAGTCCAACATTTAAAAAGAGAGAGTTAGTGGTTACAACAGATGAGCAGTATCCACAAAGTATAATGATTGAATTTGTTCAAGATAAAAGTGATTTGTTAAATAATCTAGCGGTTGGTGAAAATGTAAAAGTTTCAATCAATTTAGGTGGAAGAGAATGGGTTAATCCACAAGGAGAAACCAAATATTTTAATTCAATAAAAGGGTGGAGAATCGAAAAAATACAATCAGACGCTGTTGTAAGTCCTGCGCCACCAATGCCAGCTGCACAAGCATTTGAACCAGCGGCAAGTTTTACTGAACAAGATCATGATGATTTACCTTTCTAAGGTAAAGGCGATTAGCAGTAAGAATAAAGAATTTATCAATCAGAAATTAGTAGTACCTAGTTTCTGATTTTTCATTTAAAAATACTACATTAAAATTTGAACGCAAATGTATTTCCTAACTGATGAATTGTTTTTTCCGCCGGTAGATTCTGCGGCAACGGAGGGAATACTGGCGTTTGGTGGAGATTTATCTAGCGAACGATTAATGCTCGCCTATCGAAACGGGATTTTCCCTTGGTTTAATATTGATGAACCAATTCTTTGGTGGTCGCCAGATCCACGAATGGTATTATTTCTCGATGAGTTCCGAGTATCCAAAAGCATGAAAAATGTGTTGAATAAAAATATCTTCAAAGTAACATTTAATCAAGATTTCGCGGCAGTAATTCGCAATTGTCAGCAAGTAGATCGAATGGGACAGGAAGGAACATGGATTTCAAACCAAATGATTTCAGCTTATCAAAAGCTATTTGAACTTGGACATGCAAGATCAGTTGAAGTATGGCAAAATGAGGAATTAGTCGGGGGATTATATGGCGTCGATTTGGGACATGTGTTTTGCGGAGAAAGTATGTTTTCAAAAGTGTCCAACGCTTCTAAAGTTGCTTTTATATCATTAGTTAGTTATCTAAAGGCAAATCGATATGATTTATTAGATTGTCAAATTTATAATGAACACCTGGCCAGTTTGGGTTGTCGTGAAATAAACAGGGCGGATTTTATAAAAATCATAAAAAGAGTTAGATAAGAGAAATTTCTATATTTAACCCTTGTTTTTTTGTGGGTATCTGATTTGTATTTGAACAGAAACCTTCAAATTAACATCATGAAAATAGGTGTCCAGAAAGAAATAAAAAATAATGAAAACAGAGTTGGACTAACTCCAGCAGGTGTTTTTAAATTGGTAAAAAATTAGCGTATTGTTTATGTCTTTATAAAGAACTGAACATAGTAAAAGGATTCATTGTTAAACAGGGTATTTCCGTATAAATTTTAAAGACTTCTTTTCCAGCAATTAGCTACGTGGTCATCCACCATTCCAGTGGCTTGCATATGAGCGTAAACGATAGTCGAACCGACAAATTTGAAACCTCGTTTCTTCAATTCCTTGCTGATTTTGTCTGATAAAACAGTGGTCGTCTGAATTTCTTGTAACGATTTCGGGTGATTTACGATTGGTTTGTGATCAACAAAGGCCCATATATATTGTGAAAAACTACCAAATTCCTGTTGTAATTTCATAAAAGCAATTGCGTTTGCTATTGTGCCACGAATTTTTACTTGGTTGCGAATAATTCCAGCATCAAGTAAAAGCTCTTGAACTTTATCTTCTTTATATCTGGCTATTTTTCGATAATCAAATTGATCAAAAGCTCTTCGAAAATGCTCCCTTTTTCGTAGAATGGTGTGCCAACTTAGCCCTGCTTGAAAAGTTTCGAGAACTAAAAACTCAAATAAAGTTTCATCGTCGTATACTGGATTGCCCCATTCATTATCATGATAGTTTCTGTATAAGTCGTCTTTTTCACACCAGGCGCATCTTGTTTTTGATTCCATAATTTAGGTACTTTGAATGTACTTTTCGATGATATAATGACCTAGGTATATTAATGGAGTTAGAAAAACAGCAATGATTAATTTTACGAAATAACCTGTAAAAGCAGATAGAATGTAGACCTCAGTTGTCATTTTACCGGTCATCCAAAAAGCAATACCAAGCACAATAAAACTGTCAAAAAATTGAGATATTACGGTAGATCCAGTGCTTCTTAACCAAATCATTTTGTTGCCTGTTCTGTTTTTTACATAATGAAAAACCGTGACGTCAATTAGCTGTGAAACTAAAAAAGCGGTAACACTCCCTACGATAATCCACATACTTTGCCCAAAAACACTGTTGAATTGTGTGTCGGTAATCAGATTTTCGCCTTTTACAGCAGGAATATTTAAAGCAATGTAAAGTAAAACAAAACAATAAGCAATCAAACAGGCTGTAATCAGGGATAGTTTTTTGACTCCTTTCTCTCCAAAGTACTCATTGATTAAATCGGTTGTAATAAAAACTACTGGCCATGGCAGAATACCAACACTCATTACGGCAGAACCTATATTGATAAGTTTACCGCCTATTAATTCCGCTACTATTGCGTTGGTAATAAAGATGCCGGCAAGAACAACGTATACTGTATCTTTTTTTGATTTAAACATAAATATGTTTTGTATAAAAAAACCTCTACCAAAGTAGAGGTTTCTGTTTTTGTTTTGTAGGAAATTTTACCACCAGCCGTATACTTTATATACTACATCTGGTTGGTTGTTTCCGTAGGCTACACCAATGTCGCGAGCGGCTTTGATGGTTGCTTTTTGGATGTCCACATCGTCTTGTTGTTGTTTCATTTGGAATTTCCATTCACGTTGATCCAACTCTTTTACACGTTGTGCAATTTTTGAAGACAACACTTGTGCGTCTTTGTAACACGCTGCTCCTGGCTCAATTTGAGAAAGAATTGCACCCGCATTTTCAGCACTATATAAATCTTGTGCCGCATTCCAAGCGGTAGTAGCTTCCATCAAACGCTGCTTGCATGCACGGTCAATTTGTTTTTGGTAAATTGGCGCCACTGCATCCATTGCTTTATCGTAACAAGCTTTGCATACTTCTGGAATTGAAATTAATTTAGAGATTGATTCGTCATATTTGTTTTGACTTGCTAACGATTGTGCTTCTTTCAGGATAAAATCACATTTACTGTTGTAATATTCAACAATTCTTGTTTTTCCCGCTTCAACAAAACTCTGTATTTCGGGATTTGATGGGCTTATGTTTTTTAAAGCAGCAATATAGGCTTTTGTTTCATTTTCGCCAGTGCCTTTTACGCTTACAGAAGTACTAGTAAATTTAGTTCCTTCAATTCCGTCACCAATATAAAATGTAACTTCTAAATTAAATTGAGTTAATGGTGGTGCAGACGGTAAAACATCTTTTGTTAATACATTAACATTTGCTGTAATTATAAAACGTTCCTTTGCCGCACTTCCGCCCATGCCACTTTTAGTCACAATTTGGCTTAATTTGTTTTTCAATAAACTTCTAGCTGCCTCCGGCATTTTGTCTATTTGTTGAGGAACAAAAGCCGCTAAGGCAATTCTTCCCATGTCATCTGCACTAGATTTAGTGTTTTGACTAAATCCCGTCAAAGCACTAAATAAAAACATGATCATAAATATTTTTTTCATAGTAGTTTAAATTTTAAATTATTTACTTTTCCCTCCAACTATTACAACCGCTTTCCCAGTTCCAACTACATATGATGAACAAGGAAGAGGTGTAAGTGTTTTCCTCACATATTTTCTGAGTTTTGTAGCAAAATCATCACTTGTAAATGCATTTCCATCTTCACCTCGCAAAGGTATACGTACGCCTTTAAATTGCATTAATGTTGGAGTTTTTGTTTGTAGCGTTGAAGCACCATTAACAGTGTTGTCTTTCATCCATTTTGTAATTAGGTCAGAAAGTTCATCTCCATCTTCGTTAACCTCTGTATTGAATTTCTTGGGCGAATTTCCAAATACTTGTAATTCAACTGAAATTTCTCTTCCTTTTGCAACCATTTCATCAAAGAATGTCATTAATTGATTGTTAAATCCATCAATATGATCAAGTACGGCTGTTTCGAGCATTACTTCTAAAGGTGCGCCAATTACTTCAGGTCCGGTTCCAGTAGCGGTTGCTTGAGGTTTATTTGTACCTGCATCTATTCCTGACAAAGTGAATTTTACAGATTTTCTCGGGCCAGCAGATATTACATTCCATTTAACATACAATATTATATCAGGTCTTGCAGTACTTAGTAATTTGTCTTTAGGTCCTTCTTCTACGTTTTCTCCATCTTCGCTTGTTTCAGCATTTTTTAGTGCATTTCTGTCAGCAATATCTTTTAGAGTTGAACTCAAGTTCTCAAGAGGATACCCTCGATCTCTCATAAGCTGTTCAACTTTAGTTATTACATTGTAAAGATCTTTGTTCAAAACTGCTTTAGCATAATCAGGTTGTTTCTTGATTGTACCTTGATCGTTAACATCAATCATGTAATTATTGTCTTGCATCCAACCATCTTCTGGGAATACCATGATAGATGGTTTGTTTACAGCTTGCGCATTAGCTTTAAGATTTAATCCTAAAATTAACACTAATAAAATTAAAGTTTTAAAATTATTTTTCATACTACTTATTCGTTTTTATAATTCCGTCGGATATTAATTTTTGTTTTAGTTCGCTTCTCAAAACGCGTAACACTATTCCATGAGTTACACTTTCTCTTGCCCCTTTTTTATCGCGTGATAGTTTATCAAAAATTCTCTCATCTCTCAAGGACACAAAATTTTTGTATTCACCACCATCTGCAAAAAAAGTATTGAAATAGTCTTCATATTTTCTTTGGGCATTTAATTCAAGAAGTAATGGTGATCGGTTACAATCTGATTTACCTTCAGTTATTCCGCTGAATAAAACATCACGAACGCCATTTTTTTTCGCCTGTTCCACCGCATCTGCACGGTTTCTTCCGTTGCCCCATGCTTTAAGTGTTACAGACCCATCTAATTCAACACCCAAACACTCTGTGCTATAAGTGTAATTTCCAGAAATATTTTTTTGTCCATTACAACTTGATGTTGATACAAGTAAAATAAGTAGGATGGATATTTTTGAGATTACTTTTTTCATAACTATTAATTAAAACCTGAACCTAAACTTTTGATAATTCCAGCGTTTTCCAAATCTTTTCGTAATTCTGCAGTACGAATAGAAATTAAAACACCTACTTTGTATTCTTTACCTACTTTCATTCGGTCTTCGGCCGCTACAGCACCGTCGTTAGTTAACGATACAAATTTTAAGTATTTCCCACCATCGGCAAAAAACGCGTCAAAAAAATCGGCCTTTTCTTCTTCTAAATTTGGATTACTCGCAAGTGCTGATTGACCTGAAACACGACCTGTTCCAGCAAAACCTCTGAAGATAATTCCGTGAACGGCATTCTTTTTTGCTTGTTCGATAGCTACATCTGGTTTTTTTGAATACGACCAAACTTTAATCAAGTAAGTTCCTTGAACACCAGTTTGCACGGCTTCGATTTCATAACGCCAGTTTTTGGTGTCTTTGTCTGCTTTTTTCTTGGCTTGTGCTGATCCAGTGAAGGCAAAAGCTACTACTGCCAATAGGGTAATTGCGAATTGTTTCATTTTTGTTTTTGTTTGAAAATTAATAAAAAAACCATTTCCGTGACTATGCAAAGAAATGGTTATATATCTAATACATTATTTTAATTGACGAATCAACAAGCCCGGGTAGAATTTTTTTCCGCCTTTGAACGTTGTTCTGTCAACAGCGCCTTCTACAGGAACTTCGTCGGCTAAATTTTTGCGGTTATCCCAAATTTTGTTGCCATCTACTTTGATTGTTCCGATGCTTTTGTATTCGATTTTCCCTGTTTTTTCGTCCATAACAGACTCTAATACTTCAAATTTCTCGCCACCTTCTAAACCTTCTTTCATCCCAATTTTAGCTGTGATTGGTTCGCCAGTATACAACGGAACTTTTGGTTTAAATACATCGAAATTCTTTTGTAATTTGGCATATACTTTCTCGATGTTACGTCCAACGGAAAGATTGATGATTTGTTCTTCAGTTCTCTTTTCTTTCAAAGAGAAAGTTACTAAGGTAGTTGATTTTTGCGAACCAACAAATTCCATTTGGAACAAATCTGTATTGTTATCAAATTTAGCTTTTATGGCCGGAGTAATACTTTCTTTCTCAGCATACATTTCATTTTCGAATATAGCTTTTACTTCTGGTGTCCATTTTAATTTGTACAAATAAGAGGTAGTCCAAACTGAGTATCCTTCTTTCGCTTTTTCGTAGAGTATTTCAGCAGCTTTAACGCCTATAGTGCGCGCCAATCCTGGGGCGTTATTTAAAGCCAATATGGACGCATCACGAATTCCTCTTGCAATGGGTTCGTTTTCCACAAATTTCATTTTAGAAACCACTACAAACGTGTTAGATAATAATTCTTCTCCAGCCGCAGAAATTAAACTTTTCCCCATATTAGAAGCTGCTGCTGTTTTTACATCCAAGAATGAAGCGTTAAAAGCTCCTCTTTCAGCAATTAAGCTACCATCAACACTACCGTCTGCTTGTCTGTTATACCATTTTGCCACTAATTTTTTGGCAATTTGCTCGTCCTTTAAGAATTTTTCAATTACTTCCGGCGTTTTAGATTCTACAGTATCTGTAGTATATTTGGCTGGGTTGAATGATTTTTCCCCAATGTTGTGATTATCGTACTTATCTGGGAAGTCTGCACTATAATAGGCATTGATTACCTGGTCTTTTTTAGGAAAATCAGAAGACTCAATCAAAATTGTATGCAAGGAACTTCTACGGTACTTGGTCTCTTTCATTTCTTTTTGGCTGTCCTGGGCAAAAAGCATAGAAGAACAAAGCACAGTACTTAGTGTAATAAAAATCAGTTTTTTCATAATTTGGTTTTTGTTAAATTGGTTTTAGTGTCTAGAATAAATATCCTACAGAAAGTTGTATAACAGCGTTTGAATATTTTGTAGCGCCCGATGTGCTAGAATCACTATTTAAGTTAGTGATTCCCAGGTTGTATCTTCCTTGAAAATAAACATTGCTTTTTAATTCATATCCTAGTCCGACATTCACACCAAAATCAACTTTTGAAATATTTTCAATCGTTTCGTTCGCTTCGTTCGTTTTGTTTTTTCCAGAAACTAAAAAGCCTACTTGCGGACCAAACTCGAGGGATAAGTCATTTTGGTGTAAATAAAGTTTTGCCATAATTGGGAGCAACAAATAATCTAGCTTAACACGACTGAATCCAACCGGATTTTGATCTGAAAATCCTTGTCCAGAGTAAAGTAATTCAGGCTGAATCGAAAATCTATCTGTAATAGTAAATTCTCCAAAAAGACCAAGTACAACACTGGTTCTTATAGCGTTATCATTAACATCGCCATAAACGTTTGCAATGTTCAAACCGCCTTTAATTCCTATTTTAACTCCTTCGTCTTGTTTTGATTTCTGTGCGTGGGCAATGGCTCCAAGTCCAATGGCAATAAAAAGAATAATTGTCTTTTTCATAAATAATTTTCAATAATTAATTAAAGAATAGTAGTTTATATAAATTTCGAGCACAATGATAACGTTTTTTATTTAAAAAACAAAAAGAGACGGTTAATTAAACGTCTCTCTTTATTCATGGGTTGGTTTAGGGTTTATCCTAAAGCCACTCTCTTAAATCCTGTCACTGTCAAATTTGCATCAACAGATTTAATGTAAGCAGATACGCTCATTGAGCTGTCTTTAATATAGTCTTGATTAACCAAAGTGTTGTCTTTGAAAAAACGACCTAATTTTCCTTTCGCGATATTTTCAATCATGGCTTCTGGTTTACCTTCTTGACGTAACATGTCTTTAGCAATTTCAATTTCTTTGGCAATCGTGGCAGCATCAACACCCGCTTCATCGAGAGCGATTGGGTTCATGGCTGCTGCTTGCATTGCTATGTTTCTAGCAGCTTCTTCAGCACCAGCAACGCTAGCAGAAAGTGCCACTAAAGTTGCGATTTTGTTTCCAGCATGGATGTAAGAACCAACGAAAGCGCCTGACAATCTTTCGAAAGAAGCGATTTCAATTTTTTCTCCTATTACCCCAGTTTGCTCGATTAATTTTTCAGCAACTGTAATTCCGTTAAAATCAGCAGCTAAAAACGCCTCTTTATTATCAAAATTTAATGCTAAAGCAGTTAATTCTTGTGCTAATTTTACGAATCCTTCGTTTTTACCTACGAAGTCAGTTTCACAATTTAATGTAATGACTACGCCTTCGGTTTTGTCAGCATTTACAACTGCAATAGCAGCACCTTCAGTTGATTCACGGTCAGAGCGATTCGCCGCAACTTTTTGTCCTTTTTTGCGCAGGTTTTCAATCGCTAGGTCGAAATCTCCGTCGGATTCTACTAATGCTTTTTTGCAATCCATCATTCCAGCACCAGTGATTGTTCTTAATTTATTTACATCTGCAGCAGTAATTGTTGCCATCATTTTATTTTTTTATGATTAGAATTGATTTAAAAAAGAAATCCCAATTTGTAAATTCCAAATTCCAATAAAAAATCGAAATGATTTTTGGAATTTGGAATTTTTATTTTTGGAATTTATAATGTTTATTCCGCAGCTTTAGCTTCGTCCGTTTGAGCTGCATCTTCTGCAACTACTTCTACTTCGGTTGCTACTTCTACAATTTCAGCAACTGGTGTGTCAGTAACAACTGCTTCTTCAGCAACTACTTCTTCCGCAGAATCCTCTGTGATTGCGTCACCTGTTCTGTTAGAAAGACCATCAATAACGGCAGCAGTTACAAGAGATAAGATTTTTTCGATTGATTTGGAAGCATCATCATTGGCTGGAATCACATACTCCACCTCACGGGGGTCTGAATTTGTGTCAACCATTGCGAAAACGGGAATGTTTAATTTCTGTGCTTCTTTTATGGCGATATGCTCTGCTTTTATGTCTACTACGAACAATGCAGCTGGTAGTCTAGACATGTCAGCGATTGAACCTAGGTTTTTCTCTAATTTAGCACGAAGACGATCTACTTGCAAACGCTCTTTTTTAGACAGGGTCATGAATGTTCCGTCTTTCTTCATTTTATCGATGGAAGCCATCTTCTTAACGGCTTTACGAATAGTTACGAAGTTGGTCAACATTCCGCCTGGCCATCTTTCAGTAATGTAAGGCATGTTTGCAGCTTTCGCTTTTTCAGCAACGATATCTTTAGCTTGTTTTTTGGTAGCAACGAATAATATTTTTCTACCAGATGCCGCAATTTTTTTCAAAGCTTCATTAGCTTCTTCGATTTTTGCTGCAGTTTTATATAGATTGATAATGTGAATTCCATTACGCTCCATATAAATGTAAGGAGCCATGTTCGGATCCCATTTTCTAGTCATGTGTCCGAAGTGAACACCTGCTTCTAGTAATTCTTTTACTTCTACTTTATTTGACATTTTTTGTACTAGTTTACGTTCTGTTGAATTAGCAATGTTTGTTTTAGATTTTAAGATTTTAAGATTTTAAGATTTTAAGATTTTAATGTCTTATGATCTTTCGGTCTTATAGTCTTGCAATCATTCAAATCATTTAGATGCTAAACTAATTTCCCTAAATCGGGACAACAACAACATTGTTATTAATTTTAATTTTAATCGAATGTCTTGCCCATATTGAACAAGACAGGCAGTATTAACGTTTCGAGAATTGGAATCTTTTACGCGCTTTTTTCTGACCGAATTTTTTACGCTCTACCATTCTTGGATCTCTTGTTAATAAACCTTCTGGTTTCAAGATAGCTCTGTTTCCTTCGCCAACTTCACACATTACTCTAGCCAAAGCCATACGTACAGCTTCTGCTTGACCTGTTGAACCACCTCCGTATACGTTTACTTTTACGTCATAATTGTTTACGTTTTCTGTCATAGACATTGGTTGTAAAACTTTGTACTGTAAAGTAGCTGTTGGAAAATAAGTTGCAAATGGTTTTTTGTTTACTGTAATCGCTCCTGTTCCTTCAGAAACATAAACACGTGCCACAGCACATTTTCTTCTACCAATTTTGTGAATTACTCCCATTACTTAAGATCGTTAAGGTTAACAGTTTTAGGTTTTTGAGCTCCTTGTTTGTGCTCTGAACCTACAACAACATTTAAATTTCTGAAAAGTTCTGCTCCCAATTTGTTTTTAGGCAACATCCCTTTTACTGCTTTTTCCACTAATAATGCAGGATTTTTTGATTGCAATACTTTAGCAGTTAAAGTTCTTTGACCTCCTGGATATCCTGTATGACGCATGTAAATTTTGTCATCCATTTTTGTCCCCGTAAGGTTAATTTTTTCTGAGTTGATAACAATTACGTTATCCCCACAGTCCACGTGTGGGGTGTAACTTGGTTTGTACTTACCTCTTAAAATCATTGCGACTTTTGAAGCAAGACGACCTAAGTTATGCCCATCAGCATCTACAACAATCCACTCTTTCGTAACAGTGGCTTTGCTTGCAGACATTGTCTTGTAGCTTAATGCGTCCATAATATTTTTTTAATTAAACATTCCATCCCCAATAAAGGGGTTGCAAAAGTACATTATTTTATTTTAAATACAAATAGCTTTTAATCATTATTTTAAGGTTTTTTCACAAGAGTATATTTTAGTGAAAATGAAGTAGATAGTTCTCGTGCTTTCCAATACAATAGCCCTGATAGAAGTTGATATCCTCGTAAAGCAGTGGAGAGATAAAGTCGAATAGTGGGATACGAGTTTACGACTGGCAAAGCAAACAGCTCCAAAAAAATTAAATTATATGAATTGTTTTGCTATTTTTACCTTTTAAAATCTCACAATATGAAATCGAAAGCCACTCTAAAACAAATCGCAAAGGAACTTCATGTTTCTGTTTCTACTGTTTCTAAGGCTTTAAACGACAGCCCTGAGATAAGTGAACAAACAAAATTAAAAGTTCAAGAATACGCCAAATTAAAAAATTATAAGCCCAATGTTATTGGGTTAAATTTAAAAAATAGAAAAACCAAAACAATAGGCGTAATTATTCCAAATATTCTAAACCCGTTTTTCGCAAAAGTCTTTACGGGAATAGAGAAAGTGGCTGAAGAAAACGGTTATAACGTAATCACTTGTATTTCAAATGAATCTTTAGAAAAGGAAATTAGCACGCTTGAAGTTCTCAGTAATGGAACTATCGACGGGTTCATTTTGTCTATTTCCGAAGAAGCACAAAAAAACAATGAATACAATCATTTTAATGAAATCATAAATGACGGAACTCCCATTGTCATGTTTGATCGGATTTCTGATGAAGTAGCTTGCGATAAAGTGATTGTTGATGATTTTGATTCTGCTCGAAATGCAACCCAACACTTAATTGAATCTCGTTGCAAAAAAATTGCGTTGTTTTCTACCATTGATAATTTGAGTGTCGGAAAATTGAGAGCTCAAGGGTTTTTGAAAGCATTCGAGGATCATAAAATAAAAGTAAACGAAAACTTGTTGGTTCTTACAGACTCAGAAACCGATTTTGATAAGAGCGCCAAAGCATTATTTGACGACCACAAGATCGATGGTGTCTTTGCTTTAGACGAGCATGCGTCAGTTTCAGCAATAAAAATGGGGTTAAAAAGTGGCTATTTGATTCCAGAAGAACTATCTATAATTGGTTTTGCTGATGGGGTGTGGTCAAGAAGGTTAACGCCAAGTTTGTCAACGGTTAGTCAGCATGGACCCGAAATTGGTGAAGCAGCAGCCAATTTACTTATTAAAAGGCTACAAAGTAAAGAGGAAATGGAGCCTGATTTTCAAACGACAGTAATTAAGACCGAACTAAGACAAAGAGAATCTACTAGAAAAATCTGAAGATGAAAAAAAAATATTTTTTACACATTTTGTTTTTTTGCTACTGCATTTCCGCTGCGCAGAACAACACCAATTTTTTTGACATAGCAAGAAAAGGGACCATTGAAGACGCCAAACAGTTTTTGAAAACCAATCCACTTGCGGTAAATGCAGTCAATGAAGAAGGATTTTCGCCACTGACATTAGCTTGTTACCGTGGTAATAATGAGGTGGCCAAATTAATAGTGGAAAGCGGCGGCGCTGTTAATCACAAAAGTTCGTCAGGAACTCCCTTGATGGCGTGTATTGTGAAGGGGAATAATGAAATGGTCAAATTTCTTTTACTCAAAGATGTGGATGTTAATCTCACAGATGAAAATGGGATGACAGCATTAATGTATGGCGCAATGTTTAAGAATAAAGATGCAGTCCTGTTACTTTTACAGAAAAATGCGGACAAAACAAAAATAGACGCAAAAGGAAAAACGGCTTTTGAATATGCCGTATTCGCTGGACAAGAAGAAATTATCAACTTACTTAAATAAAACAACTATGAAAAAAATTACTATTCTAATGATGAGCTTGTGCTCTGTTGCTTTAATCGCGCAACAAAAAACTACTGGAGTGATTAACGCTTCTAATAATCTGACTGCAAGTTTAACACTTGATAGCGCCACGCAGCTTGTTGTTTTGACTCTAACTGGACCCAACGATCGCTGGTTTGCCTTGCAATTTGGTTCTTTCGAAGCTGGCATGCAAACTGGTACAGACGTGGTTTATTGGAATGGGACGACATTGGTAGATGCCAGTCAGAACGGAACTGGTCAAGCACCATCAATAGACAATTCGAACGATTGGATTCAAATTTCAAATACTAATAACGCCCCAAGTAATGGTGTTCGAACTTTAGTTTATTCAAGAGCTTTTAGCACTGGCGACTCAAATGATTATACGTTTGATTTTGCAGATAACAATATTGATTTAGCATGGGCAAGAATGTTCTCCGCTTCTTTTACAATGGGTTTTCACGGTAGTGCAAATCGCGGAGTGTTATTAAACACGCCGTTTACTACGCTTGGTGTTGAAGATTTTTCTTTAAATACCACTCAGCTTTTTCCCAATCCTTGTCAAGGAGCTTTTAAAATAACAGCAAAAACTCCTTTAAAGAAAGTAGCCATTTATTCTCAGACGGGCGCGCTAGTTAAATCTATTGATACAGCGGATTTACTTTCACAAACAGATGTAAACGTGGATGGATTGCAAGCTGGAGTTTATTTGATTGAACTCCAAAACGAAACTGAGAAATCATGGAAGAAGCTCATTGTTCAATAAGTGTTATTTCATATAAAACCGAAAAGTCCTAAGTAAATTAGGACTTTTTTTTTGAAGTAAATCAGAATAGATAAAGATAATACGCAACTTAATCAATGTGCTTCCAACCAATTCTTCCCAACGCCGATTTCTACTTCTAGTGGAACATCAAGTTTAAATGCGGTTTCCATTTCATGTTTAATCATCGGTTGGATTTTTTCAAGTTCTGATAAATGAACATCAAAAACCAATTCATCATGAACTTGCAGTAGCATTTTCGATTTCCAGTTTTCTGTACTTAATCTCTTGTGAATATTGATCATGGCAATTTTGATAATATCCGCAGCTGAACCCTGAATAGGTGCGTTTACAGCATTTCGCTCCGCGCCACTTTTTACCATCATATTTGCCGAATTAATATCCTTGAGGTAGCGTCTTCTACCAAGTACAGTTTGCACATAGCCATTTTCTCTTGCAAAATCAACTTGGTTTGACATATATGATTTTAGTTTTGGATAAGTAGCGTAATAGGCATCGATTAATTCAGCGCTTTCCTTGCGAGATAAAGATGTTTGATTACTCAAACCGAAGGCAGAAACCCCGTAAATAATACCAAAGTTAACCGTTTTTGCATTGCTTCTTTGTTCTTTGGTGACTTCCTCCAATGGCACATTAAATACTTTAGCGGCCGTACTTTTGTGAATATCTTCGTTGTTTTGAAATGCCTTAATCATGTTTTCCTCGCCGGATAATGCTGCAATGATTCTCAATTCAATTTGAGAGTAATCGGCTGAAATTAAAGTGTAATTCTCATCACGAGCTATAAAGGATTTTCGGATTAATCTCCCGCGTTCTGTTCGAATAGGTATGTTTTGCAAATTAGGATTGTTTGAACTTAACCTGCCTGTTGCTGCGACAGTCTGCATATAATCTGTATGAACTCGCCTAGTTTTTAAATCGACTTGGTTTGGCAAGGCATCTATATAGGTACTTTGTAGTTTCACCATTTGTCTCCATTCTAAAATATCTTTCACAATTTGATGTTCATTGGCCAGATAGCTTAAAACTTCTTCACCAGTTGCATACTGACCAGTTTTGGTTTTCTTCTGTTTGGCACCACCGATTTTTAGTTTGTCAAATAAAACATCTCCCAGTTGTTTTGGTGAAGCCAGATTAAACTTTTCGCCAGCTGTTTCGTATATTTTTTGTTCAAATAAATCAATTTCTTTTTGCATGTCGATAGACATCGATTTGAGAAAGTCTGCATCCAGATTAATTCCTTCCATTTCCATAGCCGCTAGTACAGGAATTAAAGGAATTTCTATTTCATCAAATAATTTCTTAGTTTCCGCTTTGTCTAAAATTGGACTAAAAATTTCTTTTAGTTGCAGCGTAATATCGGCATCTTCAGCGGCATATTCTTTAATTTCTTCCAATGCAACGTCGCGCATTGATTGCTGATTTTTCCCTTTTTTTCCAATCAAATCTTCAATTGATTTGGGCGCATATTTTAAATAGGTTTCAGATAATACATCCATGTTATGACGCATATCCGGATTGATAAGATAATGCGCAATCATTGTGTCGAAGAGTTTTCCTTTGATTGTTACACCGTATTTGGCTAAAATTTTGAGATCATATTTGATATTCTGCCCGATTTTTTCAATTTCTTCATTTTCAAAAAACGGCTTAAATTTATCAACTAAAAGCTGTGCTTCGTCCTGATTTTCTGGAAAGGGAACATAGAATGCTTTCCCTTTTTCATAACAGAAAGACATTCCAACTAATTCGGCGTGAAGCGTATCTATAGCTGTAGTTTCGGTGTCAAAGCAGACAGATGTTTGACGCATCAAGTTCTGCAAGAGTAGTTTAACTGAAATTTCTCCTTGCGCAATTTGGTAAAAATGTTCTGTATTTTCAAGAGTTGAATAAAAGGAATTAGGTTTTGCTTCACCATCTGACTCATCGGAGAACCCAAACAAGTCGAATTGTTCTTCATTACTTTTCTTTACCGCAGTTTTCTTTATGACTTGATTTTTTTCATTGGAGTTGCCATTGGTTTCTATTTCGTCATATTCTTTTCCCGTTCCAAAATACTTGTCAAATTGTGCTTTCATTTGACGGAATTCCAATTCGTTGAATAGCAAATCTGTTTTTTCAACATCTGGTTTAGAAAGTTCGTAATCCGTTGCATTAAAAGTCACTGGACAATCAAGTAGTATTGTAGCGAGTTTTTTAGATAGAATTCCTTTGTCTTTATTAGCTTCGATCTTTTCTTTCATCGCACCTTTGAGCTTGTCGGTATTAGCTAACAGATTTTCCATCGAACCGAATTCTTTCAATAGTTTTTTTGCTGTCACTTCACCAACACCAGGTAACCCTGGAATATTGTCAGCTGTATCGCCCATCATTCCGAGAAAATCAATCACTTGTTCTGGGCGTTCGATTTCGAACTTGGCTAAGACTTCTGGAATTCCCCAAATTTCAATATCATTACCCATTCGAGCCGGTTTGTACATAAAAATATTTTCAGATACCAGCTGTGCAAAGTCTTTATCGGGTGTGACCATAAATACTTGGTAATCTTCTTTTTCTGCTTGTTTGGCAAGTGTTCCGATTAAATCGTCAGCTTCATAACCAGCCACTTCGACAATCGGAATATGCATCGCTCGTAATAATTCTTGAATGTAAGGAACAGCTATTTTTATGGCTTCTGGAGTTTCATCACGATGTGCTTTATATTCTTGATACATTTCGTAGCGGTAATCGCTCCCGCCTTTATCGAAGGCAACAGCTAAATGATCAGGTTTTTCGCGCTTAATTACATCCATAAGTGCATTCATAAATCCCATAATGGCTGAGGTATCCATACCCTTCGAATTGATTCTTGGGTTTTTTATAAAGGCAAAATACCCGCGAAAAATAAGGGCATAGGCATCAAGCAGATATAGACGTTTTTGTGTAGACATGATGAATTTTTTAAAAGAAATTTATGGGTAAAAATAAGTATTACTAATTTAAGGTAGGAGCATTGCGTTAAATTTAAACTAATAAAATTTCTGGCACTTCTTTAATTTGTTATTTTGCTCAAAATTTTTGCATGCTATCTAGATTGCTAATAATAGTTTTCCTTTTTCTACTTATAGAATTTTACTCTTTCCAAGCCATTAAGACGTTAATTCGTGCAAAATGGATCGTAAATTCTTATATCATCGTTAGCGTTTTTCTTTTTATCTTCATTATATATTCATTCACACAGTTTGATCGTTCTGTTGGTCAAACAAAGCAGACAATGATAACGATGGGCTTGATGCTTCTCATTTATATACCTAAAATGCTACTTTCGTTGGTATTATTTGGAGAGGATATATACCGGGTTGTTGCTGGTTCCGTTAATTATTTTGTGGATTATGATAATGGAGATTTCCTGAAATCCAGAAGAAAGTTCGTGAGTCAAATCGGGATGGGACTAGCAGCCGTGCCTTTTCTGTCTTTAATATATGGAATGACAGTCGGAAAATATAATTACAAAGTTATTAAACAACGCATCTTTTTTCCAGATTTACCAGATGCTTTCGATGGATTTACAATAACTCATATTTCAGATATTCACAGTGGCAGTTTCGATAATGCTGAAAAAATTAATTATGCAATTGATTTGATCAATGAGCAAGAGTCGAATATGTTGCTTTTTACGGGAGATATTGTCAACACACATGCAAAAGAAATGCATCCCTGGATTGATTCGTTCAATAGAATTAAGGACTATGAATTTGGTAAATACTCCGTTTTAGGGAATCATGATTATGGGGAATACGTTACGTGGCCATCTGAAAATAAAAAGCAAGAGAATTTCCGGGAGATTAAAGATTTACACGACAAAATTGATTTTAAGTTGTTATTGAACGAGCACACTTTTATTCAAAAAGGAGACGATCGGATTGCACTTGTCGGTGTGGAGAATTGGGGACATAATTTCAAACAGGCTGGCGATTTAAGCAAAGCGTCGCAGGAACTGAAAAAAGATGATTTTAAGATCTTGATGAGTCACGACCCTAGCCATTGGGAATATGAAGTCAAAAGGCATGCAAAGAATTTTCATTTAACCTTGTCTGGCCATACGCATGGAATGCAGTTTGGAATTGAGATTCCCGGTATTTTTAAATGGAGTCCTGTACAATTTGTATACAAGCAATGGGCAGGATTGTATGAAGAGTTTGGTCGATACATTTATGTAAATCGTGGATTTGGATTTCATGCTTATCCAGGAAGAGTTGGCATTATGCCCGAAATAACGGTTATTCAACTAAAAAAAGGCGAAAAATTAGCATAATTCGTTTAAAACGCTACTTTTGTAGTGTAATTGCTTAATTACAAGGTTTTAGAAATTAAATTTTTGGTTTTATGTCAAAATTTGGAGAACTGATCAATGCTCAAGTTCCGGTATTAATTGATTTTTATACCGAGTGGAATGAATCCTCTGTATCAATGCATCCGGTAATACGAGATGTGGCTGCTGCATTGGGAGATAAAGCTAAAGTGATTAAAATTGATGTGGATAAGAATCAAGAATTGGCTGACGCTTTGCGTATTAAAGGATTGCCGACCTTGATGATCTACAAAGAAGGGCAAATGATTTGGAGACAATCTGGAGAATTAGATGCCAACACTATTATAGGTTTGGTTCAAGAACAAATCTAGACAATTCCATCACATTGATACTGATTGGCCTTTAAGAATTGTAAAGTTCTTGGAAGTGCAAACTCAAGATTAGTAAACGCTTTGGCACTGTCGTGAAACACAATTATACTTCCTGGAGCTATATTTTTCAATACGTTTTCCAAACATTGGTTTGGATTTAACGTTTTGTCAAAATCAGCACTTAATACATCCCACATGATAATTTTGTAGCCTAATGCCAATAGCACTTTTGCTTGCGATTTTTTGATTTTTCCGTAAGGTGGCCGAAAGAGTTTCGTGTTGTGATTTGTTTGTTGGACAATCACTTTTTTACATAAGTCGACGTTTTCTAGATATTCAGCAGTTTTTGTTTTCCAGCCATTGCAATGGTTGAAAGTGTGGTTGCCAATAGTGTGTCCGTTTAATAGTATCAGGTTGAAGATTTCAGAATGTTTCTGGATATTGTCTCCGATGCAAAAAAACGTGGCTTTGGCATCAAATTCTTTTAATTGACGTAAGACCCATTCAGTAATTTCCGGCGTTGGGCCATCGTCAAAAGTCAAATAGACTTTTTTCTGTACAGTCGGAATATCCCAAATATAATTTGAGAAAATTTGTTTAATGAGTCGATTTGTCTTAATCCAATACCACATACTTTCAAAAATAAAAAAGTAGCACATTGCGCACTACTTTTTTAATTATCAATTATCCATTGTCAATTATCAATTACTCATTGTCTCTCCCGAAACGTTCAAACATTTTGTTGTAAGAATTGAATACTGATTTGTTCTTATTATAGAATTCGAGATCTCCGCGATCCTTCATCACCTCAAGCAAGCCCCTAAATCGCTCAATATCTGTAATAATATCGATTGCTAGGTTACTTTGTTCAGAAGGTCGTAGGCCATGATAAAACGTCAGATTTTCTTTGTATTTCGTCATTAGTTTTACTAAAAGTTGGCGCGCTTTCTCTTTCTCTCCGACTTCATAATAACCGCCGGCAAAAGGGTCAATTAGAGAATAGTATCCGTAATATTCTAGTGGCATTTTATTCATTGCCAACTCAATCACTTTTTTAGCTTTGTCTAATTTCCCTTCGTTTACTAATTGCTCCATCAAGCGAGCTAAATTGGTTCGATACGAAATACTATTTTTTCTAGTTTCAGGATCGTGATAAATAGTTTTCGATTCGCCATTGCCCCAATCCCATTTCATTACAATATTATACATCTTCTCACTGTCAATTTGACCCATGTCTAATGGGCTTCCATCTTTAGGGATAGCAGTTCTTACAGGAACAAGCTTGTATACCATGCCGTCTAATTGAAGATAATCTTTCATCCATAAATAATCATCGTCTCCAAAACTGCCACCAGTAAAATAAATTGGACGTTTCCAATTATTATTTGCCAAAACATCCAACATCATCAATCGATTTTTGTACAGTGCTTGACCTTTAATCTCAATATCAATAAAAGGAACTATTGAGTCGTTTTGTGCAGGATTGACTACCTTATTTTGAATAATAGTACTCTTGTCGATAGGAATTCGAACTTTATTGGTAGGATAAAAGTGAATTTTTTGTCCATTGTCCATTTCAATAATGGTTCTAGCATCATTGCTAGCAATAAAGTTGATGAAGTCCTTAATGTTCCATCGGTTTTCTGTTTTTGGATTGTGAATAGCGTAGTCTAATTTATCTCCAACATATTGATCATGGGTGAATGAAATCGGAAGACCTTCTGATTCATAAGTCTTCATTTTCATCTGATCAATATACCAGTCCGTCATAAAAAGACTCGTATTGACAATTTTAATGTCCGTCCTAATGTTTTCAATTTCTTGGGCATACCACAAAGGGAAAGTATCGTTGTCGCCAATTGTAAATAATATAGCATTTGGTTCACAGGAATTTAAGTAGGCTTTAGCCATCGCCAGAGCGGTAAATTTGTTTGAGCGGTCATGATCGTCCCAATTTTTAGAAGCCATTATAACAGGGGCAATTAATATGCATGCTATAATAATTATTGGTCCTGCTAATCTTGGTTTTAGGTAGTTTTTTACAGTATCGTATATAGCATATACTCCAAATCCTATCCAAATAGCGAAAACATAAAAGGAACCAACTAGCGCATAATCTCTTTCACGAGGCTCAAAAGGCCTTTCGTTTAGGTAGATTTTCAGCGCGATTCCAGTAAATAAGAAAAGCGCTAATAATACATAAAAACTTTTTAAGTCTTTGTTGGCATGAAATATTAGTCCAATTAATCCCAAAATAAAAGGTAAAAAATAGTAGACATTTCTTCCTTTATTATTAATGACATCACTTGGTAAATTTTCTTGTGAACCCAGGTGTAGTTCATCAATAAACGGAATACCACTCAACCAATTCCCATCTAGATTGTCATACTTCCCTTGGATGTCGTTCTGCCTACCTGTATAATTCCACATAAGATATCTCCAATACATATAGCCGAATTGGTACTCAAACATAAAACTAAGGTTGTCGAGCGTTGAAGGTTTTTCAATAATTAGGTAATCGCCGTAACTTTTTAAAAACGAGATATATCCTTCGGTGTCTATTTCTTGCTCGGCATAAGCTTTGCGAAACTCTGCAATCACATCAACTAATTCTTTTTCCTCGGAATACTCTGGTCTTATTTTGAATTCGGGAGCGCTGCTAAAATTTATATAGTTTTCAACGTGCTCAGTGCTCCACATACGCGGAAGAATTGCCTTATGGTTGTCATCACTGTTTTGTTCAGCATTTTTGTAATTGTTTGTGATGATGTATTTTCCAGTTTTGTAATCTCGCTCATAATTAGGTGCTTTGTCCAAATAAGGATTGTTTTCATCCAAGCCCACAAAGGTATCAGTGTATTGAGGACCGTAAAAAAGAGGATTTATTCCATACTGTTCTCTATTATAATAAGCTAATACTTCAGCTGCATCTGAGGGCTTGTTTTCGTTGATAACAGTATTGGCGTTTGCTCGAATTGGCAGCATCATCCATGTTGAGAATCCAATCAATATGAAAAGAATACATAAAATAACGGTGTTGTAGAAAACCATTTTTTTTTCTCTTGTATACCGTAAGCCAAAGAAAAAGAAGCCCAAAAAAAGAAGAAACACGAGCACTGTGCCTGAATTAAAAGGTAAACCAAGGTTATTGACCATAAAAATCTCGGTTTTCCCAAAGAAAGCCATGGTCCACGGCAAAAGAGATTTGTAAATAAAAAGAAATATTGCGACTACAGTTACATTAGCTATTATGAAATTCTTGATTGTTGTTGTTTTGTAATGTTTGAAGTAATAAAGCAATCCAATAGAGGGAATTGTGAGAAGAGCCATGAAATGAACCCCGAAGGAAAGTCCCGTAACAAGGCTAATTATCAATAGCCACTTATTTCCTCTTGTAGTGTTCATATCTTGTTCCCATCGAAGGCCTAACCAAAACAGTAGAGAAATGAATAATGTAGCCATTGCATATACTTCAGCCTCTACGGCATTGTACCAAAAACTGTCTGAATAAGTAAATGCCAAAGCGCCGACAAATGAGCTGCCTAAAATGACAATAGAATTATTGGTATTGATTTCTGAGAATTGCGATATTATTTTTTTTAGGATGATGGTTGAAGACCAAAACAAAAAAAGAATGGTAAAAGCACTTGAAAAAACCGACATCATGTTGACCATCAAGGCAATATATTTTGCATTGGTAGCAAACATTGCAAAAAAAGCGCCAATCATCTGAAATAATGGTGCGCCAGGAGGATGTCCGACCTCGAGTTTGGCCGCGGTAGCAATATATTCGCCGCAATCCCAGAAACTCATAGTTGGCTCTACAGTTAAAGTATAGGTTGCTAATGCTATTGCAAAAGCCAGCCAGCCAAGGAGATTATTCCATTTAATGTAATTAAAGGTCATCATGTATTTTGGAGTCTTATGTTGTTGCAAAGAAACTATTTTTTTGAATAAAGATGTATCTATTTACAAAAATTTGTGTGGGTGGTTGATTTATGGAAAAAGTGAAGAAGTACATTACTAATTTTGGTCATAAAAAGGGAAAAGGTGCCTCAAGAATTTTTTAATAAAAAAAACATCAAATAGTTGCTCAAAATAAAATTTATATTAAATTTGCACTCGCTTTACAGCAATGTAATTGGTCTATGGTGTAATGGTAACACAACTGTTTTTGGTGCAGTCTTTCTAGGTTCGAGTCCTAGTAGACCAACAAAAAAACTCCTCAAGCAATTGAGGAGTTTTTTGTTTATTTAGGGATATCTATGCCTTTAAAAAATTCCTCCAAACTTACTTTAAGCAGCCTACAAATTTTTATTAGCGTTTTTAATTCAAAATTGGCCCCTGTTTCCAATCGCCAATAGGCAGAACGACTCATTTCTAAATCGAAAGCAATATGTTCGTAATTAGAATAACCTTTCGCTTTTCTTAATTCTTTTAATCTTAATGCAATTGCAGTAAGCTCTTCTTGATTGGGTTTTGGGTTAGAATTTTTCATACACAAAACTCACCAATTAGACTCTTTTGAAGTACTCTATAATAAAGTACACTAAATAATAGAATTTTTTTATATTTGTAAAAATTTAAAAAACAATAACATGAAAAACAAATTACTTTTAATAGCAATGGGTTTTGCTTTAATAACCCAAATGATTTCAGCACAGATACCAACTTATGTGCCTACAAACGGATTAGTTGCTTATTATCCTTTTAACGGTAATGCTAATGAAGTAATTGGAAATGCAAATAATGGAACTGTAAATGGAGCTATAATGACAACAGACATAAATGGCATTGCAAATAGTGCTTATGTTTTTGACGGGGTCAGTAATTATATAGATTTACCTTTAAATTTTTATGGTGGACAAACTGCAACCGTAGTTAGTTTTAGGATGCGTTTTAAAGTTAGCTCAAACGGTGGTTATATTTGGAACAAAGATGGTAGTTGGCTAGAGGCTGGTATTTATACAACCTTAAATGGTGCATTTGGAATTTTTTGGGCATATCCAAATCAATATAATGGTATTGTAACAAGTAATGGAAGTATTGTTCCAAATACCTGGTATGATGCAGTTATTATTATTAATGGTTCTAATTCTAAAATTTATTTAAATGGAAATGAACAAACAGGTGTTACTGTTAGTAATCCAAGTAATTCTATTGGATTTAGTGATGCTGGTACATGTGGTTCTGGAATTAATCGTTTCGGTTTCGCAAAAATTAGTTGCTCACCAGCAAATTATTTTAATGGCATCTTAGATGAATTTATGCTATACGATAGGACTTTAACTCAACAAGAAATCACTCAATTGTATAATTCTGATAATACTTGTCAATCATTAGTTATTAATACAGGTGTCTTAAGTTTTAATCCACCAACTTACAACAATACAGTTACAATTTATCCCAATCCAGCAAATGACCAAATCACTATTGATTGTGGTAATTTAACCAACGTAATTGGTTGGAGCATTAAAATCACAAACATGCTTGGTCAAGAAGTGTTTAACCAACCTATGAACACGCAACAATATGTTGTGCCTTTAAATTCGTGGACTGGTCAAGGCATGTACTTTGTTAAAATTATTAATGCTCAAAACGAAGTTGTAAATATCAAGAAAATTATTTTACAATAAACCGTAGTTTTTAAAACGACAAAACTCCCCAATTTCTTGAGGAGTTTTTTTGTTTTATGGTTGAATAAAATTTATATTTTAAAAGTGATTACAGGTCTAACTGCGTGATTCACCAAGTCTTCACTAATGCTTCCGTTGAAGAAATGTGCGAAACCTGTTCTACCATGAGTACACATTCCAATCAAATCGGCATTCAAGCTGTTGGAGAAATTTAAAATTCCTTTCTCAACATTGACATCATTGTAAATATGCAAAGTATATTTAGGATAGTTAAAATCTTTCATGAAATCATTCATGATTTTTTCTGCAACGTGCGTTGGTTTAAAGCTATTTGGGGTGTTGATCATCACCAAGCTTAAATCAGCATCAAACGACTTAGCGAAGTCAACCAATTGTGCAAAAGGTTTTTTAATTTCGTCTGAAAAGTCAGAGGCAAAAACAAAATTGCTAGCTTTAAAATCGTCATTTCTGTTTTTGATTACTAGCACTGGGACTTCAGAAAAACGAACTACTTTTTCGGTGTTAGATCCGATGAACATTTCTTGAAAACCACTAGTTCCATGAGAACCTATAACAATAAGATCAACATTATTTTTTTTGCTTACGGCTAAAATTCCGTCGAATGCTTTTTCAAACTGAATGATTTCCAAAACATTAATTCCTTCCAAATAATCTACGTCCATTAAGTCTTCAAGTTTGCTAATTGCCTTGTCTTTGTAAAACATGATCTCTGGAATTTGATGTCCGCTTCCTAAGGCGTCGCCAGCTTGATGCGGCAACTCTAACATGTGCAACAATATAATTTCGCTATTGTTTTGTTTTGCTATTTGTGCTGCGACTCTTAAGGCGTATTCAGCTTGTTCGGAAAAATCTGTTGGGACTAAGATTGTTTTCATAATTGAAAGTTTAAGAAATAAAAAAAACGATTATCTAATTATTTAATAAATGTAATATTTTTTTTTACAACATCAATCATTTTTGAATTATAAAAAAACACTATATTTGCACGGTTATTTATTAAAAACTAAATAATGAGGGAAGCATTGCTTCCCTCTTTTTATAAAAAAATGACATTTAAAGAAAAAGTACATCAATTACTAATGAAGGGTCTTCAAGAAAAGCCTTCTATTTTTTTAATTGATTTGACCATTACGGAAGCCTTTAAGATTATTGTGACTTTAGATGGGGACGCTGGAGTTCAATTGCAAGATTGCATCGATATTAGTAGAGCGCTAGAGCAAAATTTAGATCGTGAAGAACAAGATTTTTCGCTTGAAGTTGCTTCAGTTGGCGTGGGTTCTCCCTTGAAATTAGTCCGTCAATATATCAAAAATATAGGAAGATTATTAATAGTAAAATTAGCTAAGGAAACAATCGAGGCCCAATTGATTGAAGCTAATGAGAATTTTATAACTTTAGCGTGGGAGACTAGAGAACCAAAAAAAATCGGAAAAGGAAAAGAAACCGTTCAAAAAAGACAGGAAATTCCTTATTCGGACATCAAAGAAGCAATTGTTACAGTAACATTTTAAATTAAAAGTTGGCATGGAAAATTTAGCATTAATCGATTCATTTTCAGAGTTTAAAGATGATAAACTTATTGATCGTGTAACGCTGATGGCGATTTTAGAAGATGTATTCAGAAATGCATTGAAGAAAAAATTTGGATCTGATGAGAATTTCGATATCATTATTAACCCTGACAAAGGAGACATGGAAATATGGAGAAGACGTGTTATTGTTGCGGATGATGATTTGGATTTAGAAAATGAGGAGATAACTCTTACCGAGGCAAGAAAAATAGAGCCTGATTTTGAAATTGGAGAAGAAGTTTCGGAAGAAGTAAAGTTAATTGATTTAGGAAGAAGGGCTATTTTGGCGTTGCGTCAGAATTTAATTTCTAAAATTCATGAACACGACAATACCAATCTTTATAAACAATTCAAGGATTTAATAGGAGAAATTTATACGGCGGAAGTTCATCACGTGCGACCTAGAGTAGTTATTCTTGTAGACGATGAAGGAAATGAAATTATACTTCCGAAGGAAAAACAAATTCCTTCAGATTTTTTCAGAAAAGGGGATAATGTAAGAGGTATTATTGAAAGCGTTGAACTAAAAGGGAACAAGCCTCAAATTATTATGTCCAGAACTTCAGAAATGTTCTTGGAAAAACTATTCGAACAAGAGATTCCAGAAGTTTTTGACGGTTTGATAATGGTCAAGCAAGTCGTAAGGATACCGGGTGAAAAAGCGAAAGTAGCAGTCGATTCTTATGACGACAGAATAGATCCAGTTGGAGCTTGTGTTGGAATGAAAGGATCAAGAATTCACGGTATAGTTAGAGAATTAGGTAACGAAAATATCGATGTTATTAATTACACTAGTAACATTCAGCTATACATAACCAGAGCATTGAGTCCGGCGAAAGTGTCTTCAATAAAAATAAATGAGGAAACTAAAAGAGCAGAAGTGTTTTTAAAATTAGAAGAGGTTTCAAAGGCGATAGGACGTGGCGGACACAATATTAAATTGGCCGGACTTCTTACTGGCTACGAATTAGATGTGATCAGAGAAGGAGCTGTTGCAGAGGAAGAAGATGATGTTGAATTAACCGAATTCTCGGATGAAATCGACGGTTGGATAATAGATGAATTTGCGAAGATTGGTCTAGACACGGCCCGAAGTATCCTAAAACAAGACGTGGATGATTTGGTGCGCAGAACTGATTTAGAAGAAGAAACTATATTAGATGTGATGCGAATTTTGAAAGAAGAGTTCAACACATAATATAGAACACAACACAACTTAAAAGCACAAATAAAAAGGTTTTATGTCTGAAGAAAGAGTAATAAGAATTAATAAGGTTTTACGAGAATTTAATATTTCGTTAGAAAGAGCTGTAGATTATCTGAAAGATAAAGGAATTGTTATTGATGCAAATCCCAATGCTAAGATTTCTGACCAGGAATATGGTATTCTCCAAAATCAATTTGCAGGCGATAAAGGCAATAAAGAGGCTTCTAAAGAGGTTGGCGAAGAGAAACGAAAGGAAAAAGAGGCATTGCGTTTGGAAAGAGAAAAAGAAGTAGAAGACAAACGTAAATTAGATGAAGAGCGTAACAGACAAGAGGTGATCAAAGCAAAAGCTGTTGTTTCTGGACCGAAGCAAGTTGGGACTATCGATTTAAATCCAACAAAGCAAGCACCAAAAAACAAAGAGATTTTGTCTCCTAAGCCAAATATTGATGAATCCGTCGAGGTTAATAAACCAAAAGCAGAAATTGAAGCGAAAGCTACGACAGCTGTTACTGGCGAAAACATAGCTGAGGTACCAGTTGACGAGTCTATTACCACACAATATCAAAAATTATCGGGAGCTACTTTAACAGGCCAAACCATTGATTTGTCGCAGTTTGACAAGCCTAAAAAGAAAAAAGAAGAGCCAAAGATTACTCCAAACAAAGCAGGAGCAGCTCCAAGTGCTAACAATAATAAGAACAAAAGAAAACGTATCCCAACGAAACCGGGAGAGAGCAGACCTCCAGGAGACGGAACGGCTGGTTCGAATCCAAATAGAATATCCCCAAATACAGCAGGGAATGCGGCAAACAGAAGTGCCAAACCAGGTTTTGTGAAAGGTAATCGACCAGCGATTGTTGCAAAAGTTGAGCCTACTGAGGAGGAGGTTAAAAATCAAATTAGAGAAACTTTAGAGAAGCTGCAAGGCAAAGGAGGTAAATCAAAAGCTGCTAAATATAGACGGGACAAGCGCGAAACGCACCGTCAAAAATCAGACGATGAACAGAGAGCACTTGAGGAAGGAAGTAAAACCATTAAAGTTACTGAATTTGTTACCGTTGGTGAAATAGCCACGATGATGGATGTGCCAATTACCAAAGTAATTGGGACTTGCATGTCGTTGGGTATAATGGTTACGATGAACCAACGTTTAGATGCCGAAACATTAACCATTGTAGCAGATGAGTTTGGTTACGAAGTAGAATTTATTACAACTGAATTGGAAGATGCTATTCAAGTGGTGAAAGATGCTGAGGAAGATTTACTGGCTCGAGCTCCGATTGTAACCGTTATGGGTCACGTTGACCACGGTAAGACATCGCTACTAGATTATATTCGTAAGGAAAATGTTATTGCTGGTGAATCCGGAGGAATTACGCAGCATATCGGTGCTTATGGAGTTACTTTAGATAATGGTCAGAAGATTGCTTTCTTAGATACTCCGGGGCACGAGGCTTTTACCGCAATGCGTGCTCGTGGCGCTCAAGTAACTGATATTGCAATTATAGTAATTGCAGCGGACGACGACATCATGCCTCAAACAAAAGAAGCAATTAGTCACGCGCAAGCCGCAAACGTTCCAATTATTTTTGCAATAAACAAAATTGATAAACCGAATGCAAATCCGGAAAAAATCAAGGAACGTCTAGCAGGAATGAACTTATTGGTGGAAGACTGGGGTGGGAAAATACAGTCTCACGATATCTCGGCAAAGTCCGGAATTGGGGTAAAAGAATTGTTAGAAAAAGTGCTTTTAGAAGCAGAGATATTAGATTTAAAATCAAATCCAAACAAGCTGGCATCAGGGACAGTTGTTGAAGCCTTCTTGGATAAAGGTAAAGGTTATGTGTCGACCATACTAGTTCAAAATGGAACGCTAAAAGTAGGCGACTATATGTTGGCAGGAAAACATCATGGAAAAATTAAAGCTATGCATGACGAACGCGGTCATGTAGTTATACAAGCAGGACCCTCAACTCCAGTTTCTGTTCTAGGTTTAGACGGAGCGGCGACAGCTGGGGATAAGTTCAATGTTTTTGAAGACGAAAGAGAGGCAAAAGCTATTGCGGCAAAAAGAACCCAATTGATGCGAGAGCAATCTGTACGAACGCAAAGACATATTACTTTGGCTGAAATTGGAAGGCGTATCGCTTTAGGACAATTTAAAGAATTGAATATTATCTTGAAAGGTGATGTAGACGGTTCGGTTGAGGCTTTGTCAGATTCATTTTCCAAATTATCAACGGAGGAAATACAAATCAATATTATTCATAAAGGTGTCGGAGCAATCACTGAGACTGATGTCATGTTGGCATCTGCTTCAGATGCAATTATTATAGGTTTTAATGTTCGACCAGCTGGAAACGCACGTCAATTAGCAGATAAAGAAGAAATCGATATTCGAAATTATTCAATCATATATGATGCTATTGATGACTTGAAGGATGCTATGGAAGGAATGTTGTCTCCTGAAATGAAAGAAGAGATTACTGGTACAGCTGAAATTAGAGAAATTTTCAAAATATCTAAAGTAGGTTCAATAGCTGGTTGTATGGTCACTGATGGTAAAATAAATCGAAATTCTAAAATTCGAATAATTCGAGACGGAGTTGTTGTTTTTACGGGCGAATTGATTGCACTTAAGCGATTTAAGGATGATGTGAAAGAGGTTTCAAAAGGATATGACTGCGGAATTCAAATTAAGAATTATAATGATATTGAGCAAAATGATCTGATTGAAGCTTTCCAAGAGGTAGCGGTCAAAAAGAAACTGAAATAATCACAAAAAAGACTTCCATTTGGGAGTCTTTTTTTATTTGTAAGGTTTTATGAGTAATGCATTAGTATACTTTTTCTTTAACTCCGCGAGGTTTCGTTCAGATTCTATTCGCGATTTAAAATTGCCAACCCAAACTTTATAGTTGGGTGTGCTAAAAATAATGGTTCCGTCATAGTTTTTAAATTCTTTCCGAAATTCGCTCAATGTTTTTCTTGCGTCTTCAACCTCTCCGCTAAAAATTTGAATTTTGTAACGATCGTTGATTGTGATTGAGGAGTTAATTTTTCTTTTTTCGTTTAAAAGCTGTTCAAAATTTGAATCTTGATTTAATGTCACATTATTGTTCTGTGCAGATAAATTTAAACAATTTATACTTAACAATGAAGCAGTTAAAACCCAAGTTCTACCTATTAAAATTCTCATAATGCAGTGATTTTTATACAAATGTACTATTTCTATTTTTATGCAAAATCGAAACTTTATTTAGAATTAATATAAATTGATATTTAGGAGTATTTTATGGTTTTGAGAATAGTTCATAAATCGTATTTTTGTGCAAGTTTTAAAACAAAGTGTCCGTACTTACTGCATGTTCAGTTAAATTAGACGCCATTTTTAGTCGATAATCATTACAAAATATGAAAAAAGTGGGTAACCATAATTCGATTTCTAGAATTTTTATTTTACGCGCAGCATTTTTGCTAACATTTTCCTTAAGTTCTTTCGCTCAAAACGCCGCTCCATCTGCTGTTCCTGCGGCCGCTGCAGGGGCTACTGTTGCGGTTCCTGCTGCAAGTGGTGCAGATCCTGTCAAGGGAAAAGAACTTTTTAATGCTAATTGTGCTGCTTGTCACAAGCTCGATGCGAAAATGACAGGGCCAGCCTTACGTGGTGTTGCTCAAAAATATGATATGGCTTGGTTGTATAAATGGATCCACAACAGTCAAGAGATGATTAAGTCCGGCGATGCAAAAGCTGTGAAGATAAGTACGGAATATAATGGGTCTGTAATGACAGCTTTTCCGCAATTATCTGAAGCTGATATCGACAATATCATCGCATACACGTCTGAACCAAAAGCTGAGCCTGTAGCAGCAACTATAACTGCAGGTCCCCCAGGAACAGAGTCTAGTGCAACTGGAATATCGAATGAAGTTATCTTAGGTGCGCTAGCCTTGGTAATGTTGATATTAGTGGTTATGTTACTTTTGGTTAATAATGTTCTTACCAAAGTTGCAAAATCAAACGGTATTCAACTTGAAAAAAAGGAGCCAACGATTCCTATTTGGAAAGCGTTTGCCAAGAATCAATTTTTAGTTTTAGTGACTTCAATATTTTTAATTTTAGCTAGTGCTTATTTTGTTTATGGCTTTCTAATGCAGGTAGGCGTTGATCAAGATTACGCTCCAATTCAACCGATCCATTATTCACACAGAATACATGCGGGTAGCAATGGGATAGATTGTAAATATTGCCATTCTTCAGCACGTGTAAGTAAACATGCTGGCATACCCTCTTTGAATGTTTGCATGAACTGTCACAAAAATATTGCGGAGGTTTCCGATACAACGGCTACTCCAGAGTATTCTAAGTCTTTTTACGATGGTGAAATTCAAAAACTCTACAAGGCGGTTGGCTGGGATCAAGCAAATCAAAAGTACACGGGTAAAACACAGCCTGTAAAGTGGGTTAGAATTCACAATTTACCAGACTTTGTTTACTTTAATCACTCACAACACGTTACTGTTGCAGGTATTGAATGTCAAACATGTCACGGTCCTGTGCAAACCTATGAGATTCAGAAACAATTTGCGCCACTTACAATGGGTTGGTGTATAGATTGTCATAGGAAAACCGACGTGAAAATGGAGGGTAATGAATACTACGCCAAAATCCACGAGGAACTGTCTAAAAAGTACGGTGTTGATAAATTGACTGCAGCTCAAATGGGAGGTTTAGAATGCGGTAAATGCCACTATTAATTGATTTATTAAGAAGCTAACTATTTATATATAATATGTCATCAAACAAAAAATACTGGAAAAGTGTTGAAGAACTAAACGAAAGCAGTTCTATTGTTGAGGCACTTAGAAATAACGAATTTGTTGAAGAAATTCCAACGAATGAGTTTTTGAGTGATGCAGAATCACTTTCAAATTCTTCAACATCTCGACGTGATTTCCTAAAGTACGTTGGATTTAGTACAGCTGCAGCAACTTTAGTAGCTTGCGAAGGTCCTGTTAACAAATCTATTCCTTATGTAATTCAACCAGAACAAATCATTCCTGGTGTTGCTGAGTATTATGCAACCTCTGTTTTTGATGGTTTTGATTTTGCAAATATATTGGTAAAAACAAGAGAAGGGCGACCTATAAAAATTGATAATAATACCATGCCAGGAGCAAATTTTGCTGCCAATGCTAGGATTCATGCTTCGGTTTTGTCGATGTATGATAGTATGCGTTTGAAGCAGCCTAAAATTGCAGGCAAAACAGCAACATGGGCGGATGTAGATTTGAAATTGAAATCTAGTATTGCTGCTGCTAAAACCAATGGCAAGCAAGTCGTATTATTGACAAGCACGTTGGCAAGCCCATCAACTGAAAAATTAATTGGAGAATTTCTTGCTAAGAATCCAAATGGCAAGCATGTTATATACGATGCGGTCTCTTCCTCTGAGGCATTGGATGCTTTTGAGATGGTTTATGGAGAAAGAGCATTAGTGGATTATGATTTTTCCAAAGCTTCTTTGATTGTTTCCGTAGGTGCTGATTTCCTTGGAGATTGGCAAGGTGGAAGCTACGATTCTGGATATGCGAAAGGTAGAATTCCTAAAAACGGCAAAATGTCTCGCCACTTCCAAATGGAAGCCAATATGACTTTGTCTGGTGCGGCGGCTGACAAACGTATTCCGATGAGTGTTTCTAATCAAAAGCAAGCACTTGTGAAAATATATAATGTAGTTACGAATACTTCAGTTCCAACTAGTAAAGTTGAAAATGAAGATGCTGTAATGAAAGCGGCTCAGCAATTAAAAGCTGCCGGAAGCAAAGGTGTATTAGTTTGTGGAATTGAAGATAGGAATGCTCAGTTGTTAGTGTTAGCTATCAATCAGGCGTTATCTAGCGAAGCGTTTTCAACTGCTGCAACAAGACAAATTAGAAAAGGATCAAATGCAAAAGTATCGCAGTTATTAGCTGATATGAAAGCAGGAAATGTTCATACGTTAATTATGAGCGGAGTTAATCCTGCATATACTTTGCCGAATAGTAATGAATTTACGAGCGCATTAAAGAAAGTTAATTTATCGGTTTCTTTTTCTTTGAAAGAAGATGAAACAGCATCACTAACTTCTATCGCTGCTGCGGCACCGCATTACTTAGAGTCTTGGAATGACGTTTCTATAGTTAAAGGATGCTATGGAATAACACAACCGACAATTCGTCCTTTGTTTGACACCAAGCAATTTCAAGACGTGCTATTGTCTTTGAACGGAAATACAGGATCTTATTACGATTATTTAAGAGCAAATGCTTCTTCAAATATAGGTGGAGGTTCATGGAATCAAGTATTACATGACGGTATTTATGTTGGTGTTTCAGCTCCAGCTTCTGCGGGTTCTGTTGATTATGCCACTGCGGCAAATACTTTAGCAAAGTCCAGAAGCGCCAATGGTTATGAATTGGTTTTGTATACTAAAACTGGCTTAGGAGATGGTCAACAAGCAAATAATCCTTGGTTGCAAGAGTTTCCAGATCCAATCACGCGAGTTTCGTGGGATAATTATGTTACGGTGTCTAGAATAGACGCAGAAAAATTAGGTCTTGAGAATCATAACGTAGCAGATGGTGGTTTGAACGGAAGTTATGCCACAATTTCGGTTGGTGGTGCAACACTTGAAAATGTACCAGTTATTATTCAACCGGGACAAGCATTAGGAACAATAGGTTTGGCCTTCGGTTATGGAAAGAAAGCTGCTTTAAAAGAAGCAATGCAAGTAGGAGTTAATGCTTATACTTTGTACAGTAATTTTAATAATGTGCAATCTGCAACAATCAAGAAGGCTTCTGGTGAGCACGAGTTTGCGTGTGTGCAATCACAAAAGACTTTAATGGGTCGTGGCGATATTATTAAAGAAACGACCTTAGAGATATTTAATACAAAAGATGCGGCAGAGTGGAATGAAGTTCCTAAAGTATCTTTAGATCATAAAGAAGTTGCTGCTACATCTGTAGATTTGTGGACACCTTTTGATCGTTCTGTTGGACATCATTTTAATTTATCAATCGACTTAAACGCATGTACTGGTTGTGGCGCCTGCGTTATCGCTTGTCATGCAGAGAATAATGTTCCTGTTGTTGGAAAAGAAGAAGTAAGAAGAAGTCGTGATATGCACTGGTTGCGTATAGATAGATATTATTCTTCTGAAGATACTTTCGCCCATGACAACGAGAAGAAAGAAAATTTCAAAGGTTTATTTGGAGATAAAGGATCTTTAGGTGGTTTTGGTGAAATGGAACAAGCGGCAGACAATCCACAAGTGGCTTTCCAACCTGTAATGTGTCAACACTGTAACCACGCTCCTTGTGAAACTGTATGTCCTGTTGCAGCGACATCTCATAGCCGTCAAGGTCAAAATCACATGGCTTACAATAGATGTGTGGGAACAAGATATTGTGCAAATAACTGTCCTTATAAAGTTCGTCGATTTAACTGGTTCTTGTATAACAAAAACAGTGAGTTCGATTACCATATGAATGACGATTTAGGTCGCATGGTATTAAATCCAGATGTGAATGCTCGTTCACGTGGAGTAATGGAAAAATGTTCAATGTGTATTCAAATGACACAAGCAACGATCCTTGATGCAAAGCGCGATGGTAGAGCGATTGTTGATGGCGAATTTCAAACGGCTTGTTCAAATGCTTGTTCTTCAGGAGCAATGATATTTGGCGATGTGAATGATGAAGTAAGTAAAGTAAAAGTTTTGTCGGAAGATGACAGAATGTACCATTTGTTAGAGCATGTTGGAACGAAACCAAATGTGTTTTACCACGTGAAAGTTAGAAATACGTAATAGAAATTAAAAATCAATTTAAAGGATTATGTCTCATATATACGATTCAAGCATTAGAAAACCTTTAGTTATAGGCGATAAGACTTATCACGACGTAACCGTTGATGTCGCTGCTCCTGTAGAAGGAAAAGCAAACAGACATTGGTGGATTGTATTTTCAATTGCTTTGGCAGCATTCCTGTGGGGATTAAGTTGCATTATATACACTATATCTACTGGTATTGGTACATGGGGATTAAACAAAACGGTCGGATGGGCGTGGGATATTACTAACTTCGTTTGGTGGGTTGGTATCGGTCACGCTGGGACCTTAATCTCAGCTGTACTTTTATTGTTTCGCCAACGTTGGAGAATGGCTATTAACCGTTCCGCAGAAGCAATGACTATATTCTCTGTTATTCAAGCAGGTTTGTTTCCAATCATTCACATGGGTCGTCCTTGGCTAGCATATTGGGTTCTACCGATTCCAAATCAATTTGGTTCTTTGTGGGTGAATTTTAATTCACCATTACTTTGGGACGTTTTTGCTATTTCAACTTATCTCTCTGTATCATTAGTTTTTTGGTGGACAGGGCTCTTACCAGATTTCGCAATGATACGAGATAGAGCCATCAATCCATTCCAAAAAAGAATCTATAGTATTTTGAGTTTTGGATGGAGTGGAAGAGCTAAAGATTGGCAACGATTTGAGGAGGTTTCTTTGGTTTTGGCCGGATTGGCTACACCACTTGTGCTTTCTGTGCATACAATCGTATCGATGGACTTTGCTACTTCAGTGATTCCAGGTTGGCATACAACGATTTTTCCTCCCTACTTTGTAGCTGGAGCTGTATTCTCCGGCTTTGCGATGGTAAACACATTGCTTATCATCATGAGGAAAGTGTCTAATCTAGAAGCATACATCACTATTCAACATATCGAATTGATGAATATCATTATCATGATTACAGGATCGATTGTTGGTGTTGCCTACATTACTGAGTTATTTATTGCTTGGTATTCTGGAGTTGAGTACGAACAGTATGCCTTCCTTAATAGAGCTACTGGACCATACTGGTGGGCATATTGGTCGATGATGACTTGTAATGTATTCTCTCCGCAATTCATGTGGTTTAAGAAATTGCGAACTAGTATCATGTTTTCTTTTGTCATTTCGATTGTTGTAAATATTGGGATGTGGTTCGAACGTTTTGTAATTATCGTTACTTCGCTGCATCGTGATTACCTTCCATCATCGTGGACTATGTTCTCTCCGACGTTTGTTGATATTGGGATATTTATAGGGACTATTGGATTTTTCTTCGTGTTATTTTTATTATATGCTAGAACTTTCCCAGTGATTGCTCAAGCAGAAGTTAAAACGATTTTGAAAGCAACGGGAGAAAATTATATTAAAGCAAGAGAAGCAAATAAACATTCACACCATGAGTAGTAATAAAGTAATTTACGCCATTTATAATGACGATGACACTTTGATGGATGCCGTAAAAAAGACACGCGCAGCACACCACCATATCGAAGAGGTTTTTACCCCTTTTCCAGTGCATGGTTTAGATAAGGCTATGGGTATTGCTCCCACTAGAATTGCGATTTGTGCATTCATTTACGGTCTTTGCGGTTTGTCATTCGGAACATGGATGATGAACTATGTGATGATTCAAGATTGGCCGCAAGATATCGGAGGAAAACCAAGTTTTAGTTACATTGAAAACATGCCTGCTTTTGTGCCCATCATGTTTGAAGAAACCGTTTTCTTTGCTGCCCATTTAATGGTTATCACTTTTTACATGAGAAGCAAATTGTGGCCTTTCAAAAAAGCAGAGAATCCTGATGTAAGAACTACTGATGATCATTTCTTAATGGAAGTTTCAGTTAATAATAACGAAAAAGAACTAGTTGCTTTTTTCGAGAACACAGGTGCCGTAGAAGTTAAAGTAATAGATAAGCATTAATATATCACTATGAAGAGTTTATATAAAATAGTATTATTAGTTTGTGTATCAGTTTTGGTTGCTTCTTGTAAAGACAATTTGACGCCAAACTACCAATATATGCCAAACATGTATGAATCGGTAGGATACGAAACGTACGCAGAGTCAAAGGCTTTCAAAAATGGTAAAGAAGGGCAATTGCCAGCGGAAGGGACAATTAGCAGAGGTTTCGAAGTATATGATTACGCAAATTCTACTGCAGGATATGATGCAGCAAAAGCTACATCAAGATCGCCACTGGATTCAACAGCGGTAGATATGGATAAAGCAAAGGAGTTATATGAAATATATTGCGCGATCTGTCACGGGAATGCTGGTGATGGTAAAGGTAAATTGGTAACGCAAGGGAAGTATCTGGGTGTGCCAAATTACAAAGACCGACCGATAACTGAAGGCAGTGTTTTTCATGTGCAACAATATGGAATTAACGCCATGGGTTCTTATGCAAATCAAATGGATAAGAAAGAGCGTTGGATGGTTTCGGCTTACGTGATGAAACTAAAGAGTGAATTATAATTGTAAAATAAACTGATCGTAATAGGTATGTATACATTTTCAAGTAAATTAAAAACGTTCTCTTTCATCCTCATCTTTTTGGGAATCCTCGGAATTGGATATGGTTTTTTAACCGCACCAAAAAATATCCAAGAAGTTGAGAAAATACTTGCTGCAAATGATCATGGTGGGCACACTGAAAGTGCAACTCACGCAGCAACGGAGGCTGATAATCATGTGGTTGCGGGAGAACATGCAACGGCTAAAGATTCTGTAGTTAAAATTGTTGCAGTTGAAGTCGCCAAAGACTCCACAACGAAAGACACTGCTGCAGTAGCCGAAGCTATTGCAGTTTCACATGTTAATCATAAGGCGGATAAACATACGAGTACGATTAGTAAAGAGGACGAACATAAAGAGCATCAAGAACATTTAGAGCATGTTTTGCACCAATTACAGAACAAACCATGGTCTGCATTTTACGTGGCTTGTATATTTTTTATGTTGGTTACTATGGGTGTTTTGGCTTTTTATGCCATCCAACAAGTGGCACAAGCAGGTTGGTCGCCAGTTTTATTTCGAGTGATGCAAGGAATAACGGCTTATTTACCCGTGGGATCACTTATATTCTTCATTTTCTTGTTGCTTTGTGGTTTTCATTTTAACCATTTATTTCCTTGGTTAGATCAAGAAGTTGTAGCTCACGACCGCCTACTTCAAAATAAGGCGGGTTATTTAAATTTCCCTTTTTGGATTGTACGTGCTGCTATTTTCTTAGTGGGATGGAATTTATATCGATACTTCTCAAGAAAAAATTGTTTAGCTCAGGACGAGTCAAATGATAACAGTTACTACAAAAAGAATTTCAATATTTCAGCGATGTTTTTAGTATTCTTTATAGTAACTGAGTCAATTATGTCCTGGGATTGGATTATGTCATTAGATCCTCATTGGTTTAGTACATTGTTTGGCTGGTACGTTTTTGCGAGTTTCTTTGTAAGCGGAATTACTACTATTTGCATGATTACATTGTATCTGAAATCAGTTGGTTATTTGGAGCATGTTAATACTAGTCATATCCATGACTTAGCGAAATTTATGTTTGGTATTAGCGTGTTCTGGACCTATTTGTGGTTCTCGCAATTTATGCTGATATGGTATGCTAACATTCCGGAAGAGGTAACTTATTTTATCACTAGAATTGAAGATTATAATCTTCCGTTTTTTGGGGCTGTGGTGATGAATTTTATTTTTCCTATTTTGATTCTTATCAATACTGATTTCAAGAGAATCACATGGGTGTTAGTGATGGCAGGGACGGTAATCTTGCTAGGACATTACGTAGATTTCTTTAATATGATAATGCCTGCTACTGTTGGTGACCAATGGTTTATAGGTGCATCTGAATTGGGATCTATCTCTTTCTTTTTGGGATTGTTTATTTTCATTGTGTTTACTGCGTTGACAAAAGCACCTCTAGTACCAAAAAGAAATCCTTACATCGAAGAAAGTAAACATTTTCATTATTAATATCTAAAGTAGAAAACAGATGACAAGTTTGTTGGTAATTGTAGTTTTGTTGTTATTATCAGTTGCGATATGGCAATTGACAAAAATATTTGATTTATCTCAGGTCGGGACTGCAAAAAATAGTACGGGAATAGCAGATGATAATGACAATAATGTGCAAGGGTATTTATTGTTTGGATTCCTGGCGTTTATTTATATATTTACTATCTATGGATTATATAAATGGGGCGGATTAGTGCTACATACTCCTGCTTCTGCGCATGGTGATGATGTTGATAGTTTGATGAACATAACTTGGGTTGTAATTTTTATTGTCCAATCAATTACTCAGGGTTTGTTGTACTATTACGGATTTAAGTATAGAGGGAAAAAGAATCAAAAAGCTCTTTATTTTTCTGATAACAATAAACTAGAAGTTATTTGGAGTGTGATTCCAGCTATTGTGCTTGCGGGCCTAATACTCTACGGATTATATGCTTGGTCAGATATCATGTTTGTTGACAAGGACGAAGAGGTAATCGAAATCGAGTTGTATGCGCAGCAGTTTAATTGGACTGCACGTTACTCAGGAGAAGATAATGTTTTAGGAAAAGCAAACGTACGTTATATAGAAGGTGTGAATGTGGTAGGCATCGATCCTTCTGATCCGAATGCACAGGACGATAAAGTTGTGAAAGAGTTGCATTTACCAAAAGGCAAAAAAATACATTTTAAAATTCGTTCACAAGATGTATTGCATTCAGCTTATATGCCTCATTTTAGAGCACAAATGAATTGTGTACCAGGAATGGTTACAGAATTTGCCTTTACTCCAATTTATACAACAGATGAGTATCGCGATTTACCTTACATGGTTGATAAAGTGGCAAATATAAATGCAATCAGAACAAAAAAGAGTGCAGAATTAGTCGCAAATGGTGCTGCAGCGCTAGACCCTTATACTTTTGATTTTCTGCTTCTATGCAACAAGATTTGTGGTGCCTCTCACTACAATATGCAGATGAAAATCGTTGTTGACACGCCCGAAGAATATAAGAAATGGTTAAAAGAAAAGTCAACTTTTAAAGATGAATTGAAAGCAGCAGCTGCCACTCCAGAAGCTGCCGGAAGTACGAAAGGAAAAGATTCTACTGCTGTTACTGCCGATAAAATTGTTGCTGTAGTAGAAAAAAACAAGTAAAATATAATAAATTAAAGATAATATGTCAGCAGAAGCTCTAGATCACGGACACGATCATGAACATGAACATCACCATAAAGATACTTTTATAACGAAGTATATTTTTAGTATTGATCATAAAATGATTGCACGACAATACTTGATTACGGGTATTATAATGGGGGTTATTGGAGTTGCAATTTCTATTTTATTTAGATTGCAATTGGCTTGGCCAGAAGAATCGTTTAAGATTCTTAATTTCGTTCTTGGTGATTCTTACGCACCTAATGGTGTTTTACTCAACGACAGATACTTGGCATTAGTGACAATACACGGAACAATTATGGTGTTCTTCGTACTTACTGCGGCGTTAAGTGGAACATTCAGTAATTTGTTGATTCCACTTCAAATTGGTGCGAGAGATATGGCTTCGGGATTCCTAAATATGGTGTCGTACTGGCTATTCTTTTTGTCTAGTATTTTAATGGTAGCTTCGTTATTTGTTGAGTCGGGACCGGCTTCTGCAGGTTGGACGATTTACCCGCCTTTAAGTGCACTGCCACAGGCAATTGCTGGCTCAGGAGCGGGTATGACGCTTTGGTTAGTATCTATGGCGGTATTTATTGCTTCCTCACTAATGGGTTCATTGAATTATATTGTAACAGTTATAAATCTAAGAACAAAAGGGATGTCTTTTACAAGACTGCCTCTAACTATTTGGGCTTTCTTCATCACTGCGGTAATTGGAGTTATTTCATTTCCAGTTCTTCTATCCGCGGCCTTGTTGTTAATCATGGACCGAAGTTTTGGAACATCATTCTTCCTCTCTGATATTTACATTGCGGGTGAAGTATTGCATTACCAAGGTGGGTCGCCTGTTTTATTTGAACACTTATTTTGGTTCCTTGGGCACCCTGAAGTATACATCATTCTCTTGCCTGCTTTAGGTATAACATCGGAAGTTATTGCTACGAATTCTCGTAAGCCTATCTTTGGTTACAGAGCGATGATTATGTCTATCATCGCAATTGCATTCTTGTCAACCATTGTTTGGGGTCACCACATGTTTATGTCCGGAATGAATCCGTTTTTAGGTTCAGTATTTACATTTACAACCCTTTTGATCGCAATTCCATCCGCAGTAAAGGCATTTAATTATATTACGACGCTTTGGAAAGGAAACTTGCAGTTAAATCCAGCGATGCTTTTTTCTATCGGATTGGTTTCAACTTTCATTACAGGTGGTTTAACAGGGATTATTCTTGGAGATAGCACACTAGATATTAACGTACATGATACGTATTTCGTTGTAGCACACTTCCATTTAGTAATGGGAATTTCTGCACTATACGGAATGTTCGCAGGAATCTACCACTGGTATCCAAAAATGTGGAAAAGAATGATGAACAAAAACCTCGGGTACATTCACTTTTGGGTTACGGCAATATGTGCATACGGAGTGTTCTTTCCAATGCACTTTATAGGTCTAGCAGGTTTACCAAGACGTTATTATACAAATACAAATTTTCCACTTTTTGATGATTTACAAAACGTGAATGTGATCATTACTATGTTTGCAATCATCGGAGGTGCATTCCAGTTGGTATTCTTATTCAACTTTTTCTACAGTATTTTCTACGGTAAGAAAACTATTCAGAATCCATGGAAATCCAATACGCTAGAATGGACAGCACCAATCGAGCACATTCATGGGAACTGGCCAGGAGAAATTCCTCACGTATACAGATGGCCCTATGATTACAGTAAGCCAGGACATGATGATGATTTTGTACCGCAAAATGTCCCAATGAAAGAAGGGGAAGAACAGCTTCATCACTAAGCAAAATATTATTTCTAGAATGCCTTTCCTTACCGAAAGGCATTCTTATTTTAGGTAAACTATTTCGCTATATTTGTAACATGAATGAAAATTTAGATCCCACTAACTTGAATTACAATTCCGAAGAACTCGATTTAGAAAAGAAATTGAGACCACTTTCTTTCGAAGACTTTTCCGGCCAAGATCAAGTATTAGACAATCTCAAGGTATTTGTTGAAGCGGCCAACCAAAGAAATGAAGCTTTAGATCATACCCTGTTTCACGGTCCTCCAGGTTTAGGGAAAACAACACTTGCGAATATACTTGCCAATGAACTAGGAGTGGGAATTAAAATCACTTCTGGACCTGTCTTAGACAAACCCGGGGATTTAGCGGGTCTGTTAACCAATCTCGAGGACAGAGACGTGCTTTTTATAGACGAAATACACCGATTAAGCCCAATTGTGGAAGAATACCTTTATTCTGCTATGGAGGACTTTAAAATCGACATTATGATTGAGTCAGGACCAAACGCCAGAACGGTGCAACTCAATCTAAATCCATTCACACTCGTAGGAGCGACAACCCGTTCAGGTTTGCTCACAGCTCCTATGCGCGCAAGATTTGGAATTCAAAGCAGATTACAGTATTATTCTACCGAACTACTCACAACAATTGTTCAGCGCAGTTCATCCATTTTAAAAATGCCAATCACCATGGAAGCTGCAGTAGAAATTGCCGGCAGAAGCAGAGGAACACCCCGAATCGCCAATGCATTATTGCGACGTGTTCGCGATTTTGCGCAGATAAAAGGCAACGGTAAGATTGATATTGAAATCGCACGGTATGCACTAAAAGCCCTACACGTAGATGCTCACGGTCTAGACGAAATGGACAATAAAATCCTAACCACAATCATCGACAAATTCAAAGGCGGTCCTGTCGGATTATCAACTTTGGCAACAGCAGTGTCCGAAAGCAGCGAAACCATCGAAGAAGTCTACGAGCCATTTCTGATTCAAGAAGGATTCATCATGCGAACACCTCGCGGACGTGAAGTGACTGAAAAAGCGTATAAACATCTGGGTAAAATTAAAACCAATATTCAAGGTGGTTTGTTTTAGGGCGTTTCCCTGTGCGTCGGGCTTTCCGCACTCGCTTTTTTTGTTTTGTCACCCCAAGCACAATAGAGGGAGTATTTCTAAAACAAAAAAGAGCTCAGACAATCGCTCCAAATGCGCAGCATTCACTGAACACAATTAAAATAAAAATTTGGTGAAGTAATTCCTAACGCACCCTAGCATTCTTACCGTGATTGATAACAAATCCAAATACTCTGCCTTCATCAAATCCGAAGCAAAACGTCTCGGATTCTTGTCTTGCGGCATTTCCAAATCCGGATTTCTCGAAGAAGAAGCGCCGCGATTAGAAAACTGGCTCAATCAAAACAAACACGGCCAAATGACTTACATGGAAAACCATTTCGACAAGCGTCTCAATCCGAATTTACTTGTAGATGATGCTAAAAGTGTGGTTTCGCTGTTGCTCAATTATTTTCCTTCAGAAACCCAAGTAGATGATACTTACAAAATCTCAAAATACGCTTTCGGTCAAGATTATCATTTTGTTATCAAAGAAAAACTCAAAGAATTGCTTTTCTCCATTCAACAAAATATTGGCGAAGTTTCCGGACGCGCTTTTGTCGATTCTGCACCCGTATTAGACAAAGCGTGGGCGGCAAAAAGTGGTCTAGGTTGGATGGGCAAAAATGCCAACTTGATTACCAAATCCATCGGCTCGTTTTATTTTATCGCAGAGCTCATCATCGATTTAGAACTCGACTACGATAGTGCCACCACAGACCATTGCGGAACCTGCACCGCCTGCATCGATGCCTGTCCTACAGAAGCAATCGTAGCACCGTATGTTGTTGATGGGAGCAAATGTATCTCTTACTTCACCATCGAACTCAAAGACCATATCCCAATTGAAATGAAAGGGAAGTTCAATGATTGGGCTTTTGGATGCGACGTATGTCAAGACGTGTGTCCGTGGAATAAGTTTTCAAAACCACACAACGAACCGTTATTTAATCCGAATCCAGAATTATTGTCAATGTCTAAAAAAGATTGGGAAGAAATTACAGATGAAACATTCAAAAAGGTATTTAAAAATACTGCTCTAAAAAGAACTAAGTTTGAGGGAATACAGAGAAATATTAATTTTTTAAAGGCATAAATTGGCAAATGTTTGATAGTGCTTCCAGACTTGTTTTTTTTCTCCTATTTCTTTTGGCCGCAGAAGGAATAGCGCAACCTTACGTTGATATTGCAAATTTAAATTACCAACAGTTTTCGGCACCGAGCAAGAAAAATATTGCCATCCAAAACAGAACCGAAATCTATTCTTTAAATTTTTTTCTACCTCTGCAAAGGGAGAACGGCAATGCATTGTTGTTTCGAGTTAATGGCGAAGCAATCCGCTCTTCAGTCTCCCCGCGATTAAATGAAGAATCAATAATCGGTAGTGTTTCACTTGCCTTTGGCTACCAGCACCTTTCAAAAAATAAAAAGTGGAAGTCTTTTGTACTCGGAATTCCTAAACTCGCAAGTGATTTTAAAGAAACAATCGATAGCCGCGATTTCCAGTACGGAATTTTTTTTGTAGAAAATTACAAGTTTAGTGACAAACTGCAAGTTAAAGCGGGAATCTACTACAATAAAGAAGTATTTGGATCTTTTGTGGTCCCGCTTCTAGGGGTTGATTGGAAAGCATCGGAAAGATTGTATTTTTTTGGTCTATTGCCAACAAATTATAAGATTGAATATACGATTGCTAAAAAGAAGTGGTATACAGGAATTAATTTTAAAGCACAAACCAGATCTTTTCAACTTTCCGAATCACAAAACAATGACTATATTCGTTTTGATGAAGTGGTTTTGAAAGGATACGCAGAGTATTATTTCCTAAATAATTTGGTGGCTTATTGCGAAATAGGACATGCTTTTGGGGATGCTCCTTTGCAATATAAATTTAATTCTGAAGTATTGTCGTCTTCAAATTTAAACTATGCTTCAGTTCGAAATTACCCTCTTATGTCTTTTGGTATTGCTTATAGAATTAGGGAGAAATGATTTTTTTTGATTAATTAGGGGATTTATGCAAAACAGGATTTTTAGATTTTTAATTCATCCACTTTTCATTTATATTATTATCGCTACTTTGGAAATTATTCCTTTCAAAGCAAATAGCAAAGAGGTAATCTTGTTTGAAATGCCAAAAGTGGGAGATAATTTTCGGGTCAGTGGAAGTGAAGCCGTTTACTATTATACAAGTAAAGGAAAATATAGCTATCCCAATTTGGATTGTTATTTTAGTTATGGCAACCCAACGTTTGACATCGACTATCAAGACGGCGGTGTTAAAACAATTGATAAAGCTATAGCTAATAAAATTCCTTTACTCGGAAGCATGTGCGAAAGCGAAAAGAAAACAGTTGGCGAAGAAAAACAAAAATCTTTTTTCACTCAATATTTCTCGATTAACTTTTTACTTCTCAAATTCTCCGAAATCGCTCACGTTTTGTTTTATATGCTCTTTGCTTTCTTTACGGTTTTTCATTTCCGTGCTCTCAAACACAACTACTCGATTGGTTTTCTAGTTTGTTTCCTTGGCGGCGCCTTTTTAGAATGCATTCAGTTCTATTTTGTAGTCGGAAGAACTGCGTCATGGGAGGATCAAGCATTAAATACGATTGGAGTACTAGTAGGAATGCTTCATTTTAAAGTTTTGGGTAAAACAAAAAAATTGCTGCCATTACGTAATTTAAAATAAAAAACCCAACTATTTTCAGTTGGGTTTCTGTGGTACCTCCAGGGATCGAACCAGGGACACATGGATTTTCAGTCCATTGCTCTACCATCTGAGCTAAGGTACCTCTTTCTCAAAGCGGTTGCAAATATAGCAGGATTTTTAATTTATCCAAAACAATTAATAAAAAAATTCTATTCGTAACTTCGCCCAGTAAACAATAAAATATGCTTCTCGCAATCGACATTGGAAATAGTAGAATTAAATGTGCTGTATTTGAACATGATAAGATGTTAGCGCAGTTTACTTTTCTTGCAGATGAACTTGAAATAAGCTTACACGATATTGTTGTAAAGTACCCTGAATGTAAAGACATAGTGGTTGCAAATGTTGGAATGCTGTCAGAAAACCAACTTATTAAGATGGCAAAGCCACTAAAATGCCACTTTATTACAAGTCAATCATTTTTTCCTTTCAAGAATAAGTATCAAACGCCAGGAACTTTAGGAATAGATCGTATGGTACTTGCGGCTGGTGCTGTCCTAATTTATCCCGATGTAAGCAAACTGGTAATTGATGTAGGAACTTGCATCACTTATGATTTTGTCGACACTGAAAACAACTATTTGGGAGGCGCAATTTCTCCAGGAATTCGTTTGCGTTACGAAGCGCTAAAAGAGAAAACAGCGAAGTTGCCGCTGCTACAAATGAAATACCCGGATGATTTTGTAGGAAATTGCACCGATGAAGCAATACATGTCGGAGTCGTCCAAGGTGTCCTAAACGAAATAGACGGATTTATCGATCAATATCAAGCGAAATACGCAAACATTATTATAATTTTAACTGGCGGAGATGGAGATTTTTTGGCTAAACGATTAAAAAATACCATATTTGCCAATTCAAATTTTCTCCTAGAAAGTCTCAATCAAACTTTTCAATATCAAGACAAAAATGATTAAAAATTTCTCTGTTTTCCTTTTGCTGCTTTTATCCAATGAATTGATTGCTCAACAAGGTACTTCTTCACCCTATTCATTTTATGGAATCGGGGATGTGCGCTTTAGAGGAACAGTTGAGAATCGTTTGATGGGAGGCATTTCTGTTTTTCCCGATAGCCTTCATATCAATATTCAAAACCCTGCTTCTTATTCAAGTTTGAAATTATCAACCTATACTGTGGGGACAGCAGCTAATTACTCGCGATTTAATACCACTGATCGAAATGAGAAAGCACAACGAAGCACCCTTGATTACATGGCTGTGGGGATTCCCCTAAAAAATATGGGCTTCGGTTTCGGATTGATTCCTTATTCGTCAGTAGGTTACAGAATTCGTAATGATGACGCTGCAGGGAAAGTCACAAGAAACGAAGGTACTGGCGGATTGAATAAAGTTTTTTTGGGATTTAGCCGTAAATTAAATTCAAATATTAGTTTTGGCTTCGACATAAATTACAATTTCGGAAGAATCGAGACTAAAAATATTCAAAAAATCGTCGACGTGCAGTACGGTACTCAAGAAATTAATTTTTCCGATTTATCTGGGATTAATTTCAATATTAGCGCAATGTATCAGAGGAAATTGAACAAAAAGTTAGATCTTTTTGGAAGTGTCATTTACACCCCAGAAAGTAAGTTGCAAGCGGCAAACAGAAGAATAATATCCTCCGTTTTGTATTCTGATTTCTTTGATCCTCAAGATGTCGATCAGTTGGATGAAATTAGAAGTTCAAACACCATCATCCTTCCTTCCAAAGTAACTTTTGGCCTTGGAATTGGACAAAACAAAAAATGGATGATTGGTTCAGAAGTGACTTTTCAAAAAAGCAGCAAATTCGGAAACCGGACAGACGACATCTCAAATGTTGTATACAGAGATGTTGTAAAATATAGTTTGGGAGGCTACTTTATTCCCAACTATTCATCTTTTTCAAATTATTTAAAAAAAGTCACCTACCGTGGCGGCTTGCGATATGAAAACACAGGGATGACAATTAATAACGAAGATCTTAAAGATTATGCTGTGTCAGTAGGATTAGGCTTGCCATTAGGAGGCGCTTTTTCTAATGCAAATGTTGGTGTAGAATTCGGAAAACGAGGAACAAAAAAATCTTCGTTGATCGAAGAGAATTATACCAATCTATTATTAAGTTTATCTTTGAATGATCGTTGGTTTATTAGAAGAAAATACGATTGATGCAATAACGCAAAGTTGTCAATTCTAAAGATACATGCTGCTTTTGAAATACTTAAAACACCATCTGCTACGCTCCATTCAACTGGCAATATTATTTTTGCTGACTTTATCTTGTGAGAGTAATTTTAAGGAGGTGCAAAAAATAAATTACTCAGAGTTTGTTCCTAATGGAGAGGCAGAAAATCTCAACCTCAAATACACCGATTCAGGTCGAATCAAATCAATTTTGATAAGCCCGAAAATGTTGGATTATTCTAACGTTGAGTTTCCTTTTACGGAATTTCCGGAGGGTATTCATGTTACCATGTATGATTCAAATGGAAAGAGAACCTTTATAACATCAGATTATGCGGTCACCTTTAAAGGGACAGATTTGATTGATTTACAGAAAAATGTTAAGATATCAAATGAAGCCAATCAAGTGCTAACAACTGAACAACTCTATTTTGACCAAAAAAACGAATGGTTTTTTACCGAAAAAAAGTATAAATTTACGGATCCCAAAGGCGTATCATACGGAGAAGGGATAGATTTTAGCAAAGATTTCAAAATTGTAAATTCACAACGTATTAATGGCCAAATTGACGAAGCCGAATAAAATAAATCTATGAATTATCTCAAATACACGCAATACTTTTACCTTGCATTCAGCGGTTTCTTTGTTTATGATGGAATTTCAAAATACAGTGCCGGTGAGTCGCCATGGTTGTCTTTTATAATTGCGGCAGTTTCCTTGTTTATGTTTTTTTTTAGACGAAGTTTTGCAAAGAAATTTGAAAACAGAAACAACAATTCCTAAATGATGGAAATTAGTATTATCATTATATGTTTAGTACTAGCGGCACTTTTTTCCGGAATGGAAATAGCATTTGTGTCATCCAATAAGATTTACTTGGAAATTGAAAAAAAACAACAAAATTTCATTTCCAAAATCTTAACCAAACTTACCGAAAAACCATCCAAATTTATTGCTGCAATGTTAATTGGCAACACGATTGTATTGGTTGTTTACGGTTTCTTAATGGGAGAAATGTTGATGAATTTGATACTGCAAATGGGCTTTAATTTCACCGATTTGTCTAATATCTTACTTCAGACTACAATCTCGACACTTATCGTTCTCATTACGAGTGAATTTATTCCCAAAGTGTTTTTTCAAATCTATGCCAATTCGTTTATAAAGTTTTTCGCGCTTCCCGCGTATTTTTTTTATTTGCTTTTCTACTTTATATCCAATTTTGTCCTTTGGATTTCCGACTTCATATTAAAACGATTCCTCAAAACAGAAGGTGATCAAATCCCATTGTTCTTCAGTAAAGTGGAGTTAGGTAATTATATTACGGAACAAATGAGCACTGTGGAAGATCACGAAAGTATGGACTCAGAAATACAAATATTTCAAAATGCATTAGAATTTTCCGGAGTAAAGGCACGAGATATTATGACGCCTCGGACCGAAATCTTTGCTGTTGAAATTCATGATTCTATTGCAGCCCTGAAAGGGAAATTTATCGAAACAGGTTATTCTAAAATATTGGTTTATCAAAATTCTTTGGATGATATTTTAGGTTATGTTCACTCTTTTGAACTTTTTAAAAAACCCAAAAGCATCAAATCAGTCCTTATATCAGTAGAATTTGTTCCCGAAACAATCTTTGTAAAAGATGTATTGGAAATTCTTACGAAAAAGAGAAAAAGCATCGCTATTGTTTTGGACGAGTATGGTGGAACCTCAGGAATGATCACCGTTGAAGATATCGTCGAGGAGCTTTTCGGCGAAATTGAAGACGAACACGACTCGGTTGAAGAATTGATGGAAAAAAGACTCGAAGACAATGTTTTCTTATTTTCGGCTCGACTCGATGTTGAGTATATTAATCAAACCTATAAGCTACAAATTCCAGAGAGTGAATCCTACGGGACTTTGGGTGGCTACATCGTAAATCACACCAAAGAAATTCCTCTAAAAGGCGCTGAATTTGTAATCGATAACGTTCGTTTTACCATTGAAGAAGCGACCAATAAGAAAATCGAGGTTGTGAAAATGAATATCCTAGAATAGAAAATTCAGAAAAAGAAAAAATTCTTTCAAAATATGACCATACAACTATGGTTATTAAATAGATAATTGTATTTTCGCACACTGAAATAAAAATTAATACTATTTAAAAATGGCAGTTTTACAAAAAATTAGACAACGTTCATTATTACTAATTCTAGTTATAGGCTTTTGTTTATTGGCTTTTATCATTGGAGACTTATTCAATAATGGAGGTTTTAGCAGCACTCCAAAATATGTCGGAACGATAAATGGAAAAGACATTTCATTCGAAGATTTTCGAATTAAAGTAAGCAACGTTGAAAAAAGCGGGCAACAGGGAATGACTTCAGCACAAGCGGTTAATCGTGTTTGGGATCAAGAAGTTTCAATTGCTTTGGTATCGGCTGAATTTGAAAAATTGGGACTGCGAACTTGTGAAAAACACATTCTTGAGGTTTTTAAAAATGATCAAAGCATCGGACAAAACCAAATGTTTCAAACCAATGGAGTGTTTGATTTAGCTAAGTTCAAGGAATATTTCAAATCAAATCCAGAACAAGCACAGTTTGTAAAAGACAAAGAGAAAGATGCTGAGTTAAATGCTAAATATCAAATGTACAATGCTTTGGTAAAAGGGGGCATGTATGCAACAGAAAGCGAAGGTAAACTGAAGTATGAAATGGAAGTGAATAAAATAAATATGGATTACGTTGCCGTATTATACACTTCTATTAAAGATACGGATGTTAAAATTTCTGATGCTGAAATTACCGAATACATGAAGAAAAACGAGAAAAAGTATAAAGCGGAAGAGACTCGTGAATTGGAATATGTGATGCTTGAAGATAAAGCGTCTCCAGAAGATGAAAACGAAGTTAAAATGACTGTGAATGCTTTACTTAATCAACGCGTGGTATATAATCAAGCGACTGGAGTAAATGACACTTTACCTGGATTTAAAGGAGCAGCAAATCCGATAGATTTTGTAAATGAAAATTCAGACGTTCCTTATGATTCTACTTATGTAGCAAAGAAAGATTTGCCAGCACAATTTGCTGAGCAGTTGTTCGCTTTACCGGCTGGTGAAGTTTACGGGCCTTACATGAACGGGAACTTATATTGTATTTCTAAGTTAATCGGCAGAAAAGCGGGTGCAAACGCAAAAGCAAGTCATATTTTGATTAGTTATGAAGGAACGCAAGTTCCGAACAAAAAAGAGAAAAGAACGAAAGAGCAAGCAAAAGCCAAAGCAGAATCATTGTTAGCGCAAGCTTTAGCCAACCCATCATCGTTTTTTATTCTGGCTATGAGTAATTCTGATGATTCTTCTGCACAGCAAGGAGGAGATTTAGGATATTTCGGACCTGGACAAATGGTGAAGCCGTTCAACGATTTTGTTTTTAATAGTCCAGTTGGAAAAATTGGTTTGGTTGAAACAGATTTCGGATTTCACGTAATTAATGTAACTGAAAAGCAAGACGCAGTTCGTTTGGCAACTATCGCTCAAAGAATAGAGCCTTCGGATGCAACAACTGATAAATTATATACTAAGGCGGTCAAATTTGAAATGGACGCGAACGACAAAGACTTTGAAAAAGTTGCTAAGGCAGCAGCTTTGACTGTTAATCCATCTGTGAAAGTAAAAATGATGGATGAGCAATTTGGTGCAGCAGGAAATCAAAGACAAATTGTGCGTTGGGCATTTGAATCTAAAACCAATGTTGGAGATGTAAAACGTTTTGAAGTTGTAAATGTTGGAAACGTTATTGCTAAATTGAAAAAAGTCAATGAAAAAGGCTTGATGGCTATAGAAGATGCAAAACCGACGGTTGAGCCAATTTTAAGAAATAAGAAAAAGGCAGAAAAAATTATGGCGAAAATGAAAGGTTCGTCAATGCAAGCAATCGCAGCTGCAAATGCAACGACAGTGCAACAAGCGGTAGATTTAACAGTGGAGAATGCTTCAATTCCAAATGCAGGTTTTGAGAGAAAAGTAGTAGGTACTGGTTTTGCTTTAGGCATAAATAAGACATCTGCTCCGATTGAAGGAACGGCTGGAGTTTATGTAATAAAGCCAACGCTTATTACTAAGGCACCAGTTTTAAAAGACCATAAAGACTATGTTGCAAAAGTAAAAGCACAAGCGCAAGGGAATGCTGGAAGAGTAATTCCTGCTTTGAAAGAGGAAGCTGAAATTGAAGATAATAGAGGTAAATTCAATTACTAAAATTGAACATAAACAAAGAAAAACCCGATTTGAAAGAATCGGGTTTTTTTATAGAATCATTTCAGAGTAAGCAAGAATAGTCTTGTACCCTTTTTCTTTGAAATAGGCGGTGGGATTGTCTTTTGATAGGACCAGAACAAAGTCGCCGCCCCATGCACCAAGACTTTTGATGGTTCCTTCAAAATCCGGAAACAAGCGCTCTTGAACAGTCGTTAATGACAATACTTGACTCATTTTATTTTCGTGTCTGTTGATTAATTCACCAAGACTTGAAAAATCATTTTTTTCGATTAGTTCTTGCGTTAATCTATTGAAGTATGGAACTACTTCACCTGAACGATTCAAATTTGAATTATACGAATCAATAGCCGCTTTACTACTTTGTTTTTGGTTGAGGTAGACAAAATATAAATTGGAAACGCATTGTGGCTCAAACAAGATCTTTTCAACGTTTGCTTTTCCGTCGACAAGTTGGTATAAAATAGCGGTGTCATTTTGGGCACAAGCAATATCATAACCGCTGCCGCCAAAACTGTTTTTAAGCAATGTAAAAGCATCAATCTGCAACCACTGCGCAATATTGTTGAGCAGCGTTGAAGAAGTGCCTAAACCCCATTTTCTGGGAAATCCTAATTGTGTTTCTATACGATATCCGTTAGAATCACTCAAGTATTTGGGTTGCAACAAGAAAGCTTCATGCAAAATTGCTATTAGCGTGTTTTTCTCTTGTTGATTTTCGAAATAAACTTTTTCGCGAATCTCTTGAAATGAAATATAATCCTCAAACCAAATTGCATGATCACAATCATAACTAGACCAATGAATTTCTTGGTTTAGGCCACTTTCAACAGTTAAATCTTGTCCGAATTTTGTAGGTAATGCCAATGCCAACGCTCCGTCTAGAACGACATATTCGCTTGAGATTAGTAATTTTCCGTTACTGTAGAAGGACTGCTTCATTTCAATGATTTAAATTATAAACGGTTTGCCCTAGCCCCGATTGCTTCACCAGTTCGCTCCGCTCGTGTGAGCCTATATCCTCGCAGTGAAACGAAGAGATAAAGGCGAAAGCGGGAAATAGCTCCTAAAGAACATTCCTTAAGTTTTCGATAAATGAAACCACTGCTGCATGCGAAACGACGTTTTCTTTGAAATGATCTTTCACCAAATTGCGTTCGTCTGTTGTGGCTTCTAGTTGATTTAGAATATTATTCAAATGCATTTTCATGTGACCTTCTTGAATGCCTGTGGTTGTTAACGATCGTAAAGCAGCGAAATTCTGTGCCAAACCTGCGACTGCCACGATTTGCATTAGTTCTTTCGCCGACGGATTTTCAAGCATCGTGAGGGAAAATTTCACCAAAGGATGCAAAGAGGTCAAACCTCCAACAGTACCCAAGGCGAGTGGAATTTCTATCCAAAAACTAAAAATTCCGTTTTCGATTGTAGCTGATGACAAACTTCGGTACTGACCGTCTCTAGAGGCATAAGCGTGAATTCCAGCCTCGACGGCGCGAAAGTCATTTCCTGTGGCAAGTACAACCGCGTCAATTCCGTTCATAATGCCTTTGTTGTGCGTAACTGCCCGGAAAGGTTCGATCTGTGCAATTTGAATGGCGCGAACAAATTTTTCTGCAAATTCCTGTGGATCCTCAATTTTTTTCTCGGCCAGTTCCTCTACTTTACACGACACTTCTGCTCTAACGATACAATTTGGAACATAATTCGACAAGATACTCATGACAATTTCGATGTTCTTTTCCGTTGGAGAAAACGCTTCAAATAACATTGCCTGTTGTTTGAAAGTCTTTGCAAATTGCTCTAAACAAGAGTTGATAAAATTGGCACCCATCGAATCTTTGGTTTCAAATGTTGCATGCAGCTGAAAGTACCCAGGCAATTTGTGCGTTTGATTTCGGAGTTCAATATCTATAATTCCACCACCGCGTTGCCGCATGTTTTTAGTGATGGTTTCAGTATTTGAGAATAATTGTGGTTTAACATGGACAAAGAATTGCTCTAATTTGTTTGCGTCGCCAATATATATAAAATGTACTTGACCAATTTTTTCGGTGTTGATTACCGTCGCTTTGAATCCACCACGAGTAGACCAAAATTTTGCCGATTTAGCAGCCGCGGCAACAACGGAACTTTCCTCGATTGCCATCGGAATAGTATGTTCTTTTCCGTTGATAATAAAGTTTGGAGCAACGCCTAAAGGCAAATAAAAATTAGTAATTGTATTTTCAATAAAATCGTCATGCAGTTTTTGAACGTTTGCATCCGAATTCCAATAATTTTTTAGCAAACATGTCGCTTGTAAAGGATCAGAAAAATAACGGTGTGCAATCCAATTGATTTTTTCTTCTTTTGATAATTTGGAGAAACCTGAAACGGCTTGATTCATAAAGTGAATATTTGATTAAATCGATTACAAAGGTATAGTTTAGATAAATAATTTACTAGCAATTTGTTGACTTTGACGATGGTTGATGCCTATGAAATTTTGCATTTATCAAACAAAAATGCCATTAATTGTATTTTTTTCACTAAAATTGACGGTTCTAATACGCATTTTAATATATGAGGTCAAAACAACTACTTTCCATTTTATTTTTTATCTGCATTAGCGCAGTAGCCCAACAAAAAATCACCGTTGAAGACATTTACACCGGAGTGTTCCGCGCTAAAGGAATGGATGAATTGCAGTCTCTGAAAAATACCAATCAATATACCGTTCTCAATTTTGATCGACCTTCTCGAACGATGCAAATTGACTTATATGATTTTGCGACTTTAAAAAAAGTAGCCACATTGATTGACACAAAAAATCATAAGGAATTGGCGGACGGAATTGATAGTTACAGTTTCAACTCGGATGAAAAAATGATTTTGATTGCTTCGAATACGAATCAGATTTTCCGCCATTCTTTTACCGCAGATTATTTTTTATACAATACTGTATCCAAAGAATTGATAAAGCTTTTTGACTTTCAAGTGCAAGAACCTACTTTTTCTCCTGATGGAAAAATGATAGCTTATGCCAAAGAAAACAATCTATTTGTTTACGACATTACAACTAAAAAGTCGACTCAAATTACAAACGATGGTAAGAAAAATGCCATTATCAACGGAATCACCGACTGGGTTTACGAAGAAGAATTTGCTTTTGTTAGGGCTTTTGATTGGAGCAAAGACAGCAAGAAAATCGCATATATTCGTTTTGATGAAAGTCAAGTGCCGGAGTTTTCCATGTCGGTTTTTCAAAAGGAATTGTACCCTAAAGTAGAAACCTTCAAGTATCCGAAAGCGGGCGAGAAAAATTCGGAGGTTTCTTTACACATTTATGATGTGGCTACTAGATTGAAAAAGGATGTTAACCTAAGCAATTACGCGGATTTTTATATTGCCCGAATGAAATGGACGAATGATCCAAATGTGTTGTGTGCACAAGTATTGAATCGCCATCAAGACAATTTAGATTTGTTGTTTATTGATGGAACTACTGCAGCATCGAAAGTGGCATTAAACGAAAAAGACAAAGCGTATATTGATGTTACCGACAATCTCACTTTTTTGAAAGACAATAGCTTTATTTGGACGAGTGAGAAGGACGGTTTCAATCATATTTATTTGTATGATAAAGCCGGAAAATTGAAAAATCAAGTTACTAAAGGCAATTGGGAAGTGACCAATTATTATGGTTTTGATGAAAAGAACAATACAATTTATTATGAATCTGTTGAAAATGGTTCGATTAATAGAGACGTCTATCGCATTCAATTGGATGGAAAAAACAAAGTGAGATTAAGTTCGCAAACGGGTACAAATGCTGCTACTTTCAGTCCAAATTTCCAATTTTATATCAACAAGTATTCTAGCGCAACACAAGCGACGATTTATACTTTGAATGAATCGAAATCTGGGAAGGAAGTCAAAGTTATCGAAAACAACGAAGCTTTAATGACCAAATTGAAAGCATATAATTTGCCTTCCAAAGAATATTTCGTTTTGACAACAGAAAAAGGGCAGAATCTCAATGCTTGGATGATTAAACCGAAAGATTTTGACGCCTCGAAAAAGTATCCTGTATTTATGTATCAGTACTCTGGTCCCGGTTCACAACAAGTAAATAATGACTGGAATGGCGCAGACGACTATTGGTTTATGATGTTGTCGCAACAGGGTTATATTGTGGCATGCGTAGACGGAAGAGGAACTGGTTTTAAAGGAGCCGAATTTAAAAAATGCACCCAGAAAGACTTAGGAAAGCTCGAGGTAGAAGATCAAATAGATGCGGCGAAAGTTTTTGGTAGTTATGCGTACGTTGACAAAACACGAATTGGAATCTTTGGTTGGAGTTATGGCGGATTTATGTCATCCAACTGCTTGTTTAAAGGGAATGACGTTTTTAAAATGGCGATTGCCGTTGCGCCAGTGACCAATTGGCGTTTTTACGATAGCATTTACACCGAAAGATATTTGCAGACGCCACAGGAAAATGAGGCTGGCTATGATTCGAATTCGCCCATCAATTATGTAGATAAGTTGAAAGGAAAATTCCTATTGATTCACGGTTCTGCCGATGACAATGTGCACGTACAAAATTCGATGCAAATGATAGAAGCTTTGATTCAAGCCAATAAGCAATTTGATTCTCAGATTTATCCAGACAAAAATCACGGGATTTACGGTGGAAAAACGCGTATTCAATTGTATAATAAAATGACAAATTTCATTAAAGATAATTTATAAAACCAAACTAAAACTCTAAATACAATGACAGAAACTCAGGTAAAAACAGGACATCCAAAAGGACTCTATTTCTTATTCTTCACAGAAATGTGGGAACGATTTAGTTATTACGGAATGAGAGCAATTTTCATTCTTTTTATGACCAAAGTATTGTTGATGAAAGATGCTGATGCCTCGCAGATTTACGGAAGTTATACGGGATTGGTTTATTTAACACCACTTTTGGGAGGTTATTTATGTGATAAATTTTTAGGAAACCGACGAAGTATTGTAATCGGTGGCTTGCTGATGGCAATTGGTCAGTTTTTTATGTTCTTTAGTGCTTCTGCGGGCGCCAATGGAGGTGTTTCATTGATGTGGATGGGATTGACCGCAATCATTATTGGAAATGGTTTCTTTAAACCAAATATTTCTACCATGGTGGGACAATTGTATCCGGCAAATGACAGAAGAATCGACAGTGCGTTCACCATTTTCTACATGGGGATTAATTTGGGCGCTTTCTTCTCGCCATTGGTTTGTGGTTCAATGGATTTCAAATGGGGCTTTTTAGCGGCAGGAATTGGAATGTTGATTGGTCTAATTGCTTTTATGTTGGGTCAAAAAAAATATTTAATTTCTGAGGAAGGAAAACATATTGGTTTGCCAGTTAAGAAATTAGATGCTAAAAGTATTGGAATGATAATCGGGTCAATTACGATTATCTTTTTTATGTTGAACTTCAAACAAATGTTCAATAGTGATTCAGATATTATTAGTTATTTTATATATGGTGCGATGGTATTGATGCCAGTCTTAATTTTGAGTGATAAAAGTCTGACCAAAATTGAAACCCAACGTATTATCGTGATATTTATCTTGGCCTTTTTCGTCATTTTCTTTTGGGGTGCATTCGAACAAGCAGGCGCATCATTGACATTATTTGCAGACCGACAAACAGAAAGAACTCTTTTTGGATGGGAAATGCCAGCCTCTTACTTTCAATCAGTAAATCCTTTGGCGGTTATTGCATTAGCTCCAATTTTTACAATCGTTTGGGGATTTTTGTACATCAGAAAATTAGAGCCGTCTTCTCCTAAAAAAATGGCGATTGGATTGGCATTGGTCGCTCTTGGATATGTAGTAATTGCAATTGCAGTAAAAGGGTTAGGTGTAGAAGATAAAGTTTCTATGTGGTGGTTGATTGGTTTGTATATTATTCATACAATGGGTGAATTGTGTTTGTCGCCAATCGGTTTGTCTATGGTTTCTAAATTAGCGCCTTTGCGTTTGTCATCATTGATGATGGGAACTTGGTTCTTGGCTAATGCCGCTGCCAACAAATTTGCGGGAACATTAAGTGCATTAATTCCGCCTACGGCAGGAGCTGAAGCGATTGAAGGTCCAATTGTAAATCCTTCGTTTCTTGGATTTGAAATCACCAATTTGTATGAGTTCTTTATGCTATTTATCATTATGACAGGTGCGGCTGCTGCAATACTATTTGTATTGAGTTCATGGTTGCAAAAAATGATGCACAACGACCATGTTGAAGGAATTGATTTGTCTGCAGAAAATAGATAACTAACCATTTTCAACCATGTGGAATAAGCACCCAAAAGCATTACCTTACTTATTTTTATCCGAAATGTGGGAGCGTTTCGGATACTATTTAATGATCGGGATTTTTACACTTTATCTCAAAGATGTCGAGGCCGGTTTTGCCATGACCGAAAAAGAAGCGTCTGATTTATATGGAACTTTTATCGCATTGGTTTTCTTAACCCCATTTATTGGAGGTTTGGTCGCCGATCGATATTTAGGTTATCGAACATCTATAATTATTGGTGGACTGTTGATGGGGATTGGCTACTTCATGATGGGAATCCACAATATTACAATCCTCTATATTGCGATGACTTTTGTAATTGTTGGAAACGGTTTCTTTAAACCGAATATTTCAACCTTATTAGGTAATTTTTACTCCAAAGATGAATACAAAGAAAAGAAGGATGAAGGATATAATATTTTCTATATGGGAATCAATATTGGCGCTTTTGTCTGTAATTTTTTTGGTGCTGCCTTGCAGATTCTCTTAGGTTGGCAATATGCTTTTATGGCAGCCGGAGTTGGAATGTTTGTAGGTGTTTTGGTTTTTATCCTAGGAACCAAACATTATGTCGGCTATGATCAGAAAAAGGGAACGCAAGAGGGAGATATGCCTTTTTATAAAATTGTCCTTTTTATATTGCTTCCATCAGTTGTTTTTGGTATTATTGGTTGGATGTTAAAAGGCGTAACTTCAGATGCCAATCCGGATAGTTATATTTTCGGATCGGACAGTACAGATGCTTTTATTTTTGCTTGTATTCCGGTGGTTTTCTTTTACGCTAGTCTTTATTTTAAAGCCAAACCAGACGATAAAAGACCCATTGGCGCGCTTTTGTCAATTTTTGCAGTGGTGATTTTGTTTTGGGCGGTATTCAAATTGAATGGATCTGCACTGAATACTTGGGCGGATCGATATACTGATAGAGAAATTACCGGAACAACCAAAGCGGTTTTCAACGGACTGAAATTGTCGAAAGAGATTGAATATAAGAAAGATTCGGTCGAATTGTACGACGCCAGTTTTCGACTTCAAAAAGAAAACGGTGAAGTAGTAAAAGTAGTAGATTATCCAGTTTATTTTAGAAATGTAGCGAAAGAGAAGTTGCCTGAAGAAAACTCGAAAGTGAGTTTATGGGCAACAAATTTAAGTCAATCGATTAATCCAGGATGGGTCATTATTCTAACGCCATTGGTTGTGGCATTTTTTACTTTTTTGCGCGGTAGAAAAAAAGAACCCTCTACTCCGACAAAGATTGCTTTTGGGTTATTGATTTCGGCGTTATCCGTATTGGTAATGGTTGCGGCAGTAAAAATGGGTGCGAACGGCTCGGAGAAAGTGAGCGTTTGGTGGCTTGTTGCTAATTATGGTATCATTACGATTGGAGAACTATTTTTGAGTCCAATGGGATTGTCTGTAGTTTCGAAATTGAGTCCAACGAATATCACTTCTCTAATGATGGGCGGTTGGTTTCTCTCCACTTCAATCGGAAATAAACTCAGCGGTGTGCTTGCCAGTTTGTGGGACACTTATGAAGATAAAACTGATTTCTTTTGGATTAATTTTTCATTATTAATATTTGCAACAGCATTGATGTTTATTCTATTGAAGCAGCTAAATAAAGTAATGCAAGAAAAAGGAATCAAATAAAAACAACCATGGAGCAAAACTTAACATTAGAACAGATTCAAAATTTCGAGGGAAAATATCCAAAGCAACTTTGGTATTTGTTTTTAGTTGAAATGTGGGAACGTTTTTGCTTTTATGGCATGAGAGGCGTTTTAACCATTTTTATGGCGGATCAAGTTTTGGGATTGTCACTGTCGGATAAGGAAGCAAATCTCAAGTATGGTGCAATTCAGGCTTTTGTATATGCCTTCACATTCATAGGTGGAATTTTTGCCGATAAGATTTTAGGTTTCAAAAAGTCGCTCGTGTTTGGTGGAATTGTGATGATTGGAGGAAACTTATTGATTGCGTTTTCTCCACAAGAGATGTTCTATTTGGGAATTACGTTGTCGATTATAGGAACAGGTTTCTTTAAGCCCAATATTTCATCGATGGTCGGAGAATTATATAAAGAAGGTGACAGTAGGAGAGATGCTGGTTTTGGTTTGTTTTATTCTGGAATCAACATCGGCGCATTGTTGGGCGGCGCAGTTTGCGTTTATTTCGGAACCAGCAAAGATTACGGTTGGAGTTATTCCTTTTTGTCAGCGGCTGTGGTGATGCTAATAGGATTGATCACTTTTATGATGACAAAGAAATCGCTGGGTCCAATTGGTGATTCCCCTTTATTGGAATTGCCTAAATCGAAAAGAACTACGAAGGAAATTGCGGTTTATATTGGTTCAATCATTAGTATTCCACTCATTTTTATGATGATCAAGAATACCGATTATACTGATTATTTCATGTACACCATCGGCCCATTGGCGATATTCTATTTCTTATTTGAAACTTATAAAGAAAAGGAATTGAAAGCGCAGAAAAAGTTGATTGCCGCATTTATATTTATCATATTCTCCATTATTTTTTGGGCGTTTTTCGAACAAAGTGGCGGTTCTTTGGCGCTGTTTGCTCAAAATAATTTACATCCTAATTTGTTGTTTTTCGAAATCAATCCGAACATTGTAAATAACACTTCAAATTCCTTGTTTGTAATTGTCTTTAGTCCAATTCTAGGGTTGCTTTGGTTAGCGATGGCAAAAAGAAAAATGGAACCTAATACGGTCGTTAAATTTGGACTAGGATTTTTGTTTCTAGCAGCTGCTTTCTATTTTTTTTATTACACTAAGTTTTTTGCAGATGCTAAAGGCTTGACCTCTTTGAATATTTTTACTTTAGCTTATTTAGTAATCACTTTTGGAGAACTTTGTTTGTCACCAATCGGATTATCAATCATGACCAAATTGTCTCCCAAAAGATTATCAGGTATGATGATGGGAATGTGGTTTTTGGCTAGTGCTTATGGCCAATATGCTGCAGGATTGTTAGGAGCGGGAATGTCTTCTCCAGATGAGAATGCATCATTAATGACCAAACTACAAGGTTATACGGATGGCTATTACCAGTTGGCAGTTTATGCATTAATTGCGGGAGTTGTTTTGATAATTTTTACGCCATTAATCAAAAAATTGATGCAAGAAGTAAAATAATTTTAGTACTTTCGGCATTGTTTTTGTCAACACAGCAAACCTTAAAAAATTATATTATGAAAAAGATAGCAATTGTAGTACTGTTGATTCTAGGTTCTATTACAACAGGAGCGCAAGAATTAAAGTGGGAAACCAATTTAGAACAAGCTTCACAAATCGCAATAAAAACGAAGAAACCTTTACTATTATTTTTTACAGGAAGCGATTGGTGCGGTTGGTGCATTCGTTTGCAAAATGAAGTATTAAAGAAACCGGAATTTGCAGCTTGGGCAAAAGAGAATGTTGTTTTAGTGGAATTAGATTTTCCAAGGAGAACACCACAATTGCCAGAAATTCAGAAGCAAAATATGGAGCTGCAGCAAATTTTCGAAGTTAGAGGATATCCAACAATATGGTTAGCAAATCCTACAAAGAAAGACGGAAAAACCAATTTAGAGAAGCTCGGAAGTACAGGTTATGTTGCGGGAGGTCCTGCAAAATGGTTAGAAACTGCAAATCAGTTTTTGAGTAAAAAATAATATTAGTTTTCAATTTTATAGAATCCCTTTTCATACGTGCTATGGAAAGGGATTTTTGCTTTTTGGCATGTTAACCTCCACCTGTTTGAGTAGGATGTATAATTGCTGGCATCTGAAATCACTAATTTTGGTTTGCAACTTCTAAAAACGCGATCTAAATTGACTTTCGGAGATTGCCTTAGTATCATAATATCTGGATTCGCGTTTCTAGGGTAAGCTCTTGAACTATCAATAATAACAACTTTTTTGTCGAGAACATACATTAACTGTGGTACATTTTTTTTCATAATTACATTTGAAAAGTTGGCGGTTAAGTATGATTCAAGTATACTCTTAATATTTATTGACGAATCTGCAAATACAACGACTTTGTTGCCGTTTCTTTCTGCAATCAGCGTCGACTTTTTGGCATTAAAGACAATGAGTTCCTTTTTACTTCGGGTTGTATAATTGGTGTAAAAGAAATTAGCTTGAAGCACAAATATGCTAAGAAAAACAAAGCCGAATCGTCGATATGATGGGTTTTTAAAGTAAATGACAACAGCGATTAGAAAGAGATATAAACTCAAAACCAACAATGCATTTAACGGGATATTGGTGAATACCATTTGATCAAACGAAGCTATTTTATGAATGATGTAGTTGAGCAAAGCAATTGATTCTTCAACTAAATAAATAAGAAGTTTAGGAGATAACCCTAATAAAATGAGTAGCATCGTTAATAGACCCAAAGCCATAATTGCACTTAGAAAAGGAATAATAATCAAGTTGGTTAGAAAGAATAATCCTGGGAATTGATGAAAATAGTAAATGCTTATTGGCAAGGTTCCTATCTGTGCAGCAAAAGATACTGTTAGGATGTCCCAAAAATATTTAGTGATTTTATTTTCAGGGTTCCAAATTGTGCCGAGTAAGGGTTGTAACCAGAGAATAAAAAAGAGTGCGAAATAGCTGAGTTGAAACCCAACATCAAAAAGGAAAGATGGTTCAAAAAGCAAAATCAACAAAAGCGAAACCAATAAAGTGTGGAACATATTCGTTTTTCGTTTCAAGTGCAATCCAATCGCAACAAAGGAGAACATTGTAACTGATCGAATTACCGAAGGAGAAAGACCGGCAATGAATGCAAATCCCCAAAGTGAAAGTAATATGAAAGTCAATTTGAGGTAACTGAATATTCTAGTTTTTGGAAGATGTATTAAAAGAAAGCCGAGAAACAAAACGATGAAGCCAACATGTAAACCTGAAACAGAAAGTATATGAATCGCTCCAGCCATTTGATAGTCGCGAACAATTTCCTGAGATATTTCTTGTTGTTGTCCCAAAATTAGCGCTGCAAGAACGTTCAATTCGTCGGATCCAAAATCTGCTTTCTGTAAGCCAGCAATTATTTTTGTTCGAAATAGATCAGAATAGTAATATAGGTCTTTGACCACTTGGTCTTGAATCAGAAATTGAGAATCTTCCGCATAAATTTGAGCAGAAATCGACTTGTTGGACAGGTATTTCCCATAGTCAAATTGATCGGGATTTAAAGGAGGTTTATGTGGAATTACAGTTGCAAAAATGCTGAGCTTAGCGCCAATTCGGGCATCATGATCTAAGTAACCCTTTTTAAAATTAAGCAAGATTTTTCCAGAGCAACTTTTATTGTCAATGGCACTTACCAGTCCAATGTATCTCTCATAATACTTCGTCGTCTTTAGTTTTTCTCTCAGAACAATTTCGGTTTTGTGGGGAATCTCAATTGAATCAATTTGATTGAGGTAATTGTCCATTTGATTCGAACTCGAATGAATCATCAATGAATAAATACCTAGGAAAATAGAGAAGAAATAGGTGACAAATCCGAAAAAATTATTTTGGATAAATTGTCTTTGCGACCAAAAATAGACAGCGCAAAAAGCGCCAAAAGAAATGAAAATAAGGATGTTAGCCCAAATAAAATCTATGTTGCTGTAGTGTGCAAGTAAGATTCCAAAAATAAAGGCAACTGTAATTCGGCTTAAAGGAAATTGAATGGCGTTCACGCCTCTAAAGTATTCAATTGTATTTAATTAGCAAAATAAATTACTCTAAAATTCGATTGGCTTGGGCGAAATTTTTCCCGTAGTAAGGCTCTTTTGTTGAAGAAATGATAACGCCTTTTTGGGTGGAAGAATGGATGAATTTGATTTCATCGTTTGTGACTTCAGTGACCATCCCGACGTGATTGATGACACTTTTCCCGTTGGTTCTGAAGAAAATCAAATCGCCTTTTCGTATGTCATCTTCATCCAAGATTCTACCAATTTTTGCCATATCAACAGAGGAACGCGGCAAGGTAATATCAAATTTTTTGAATGTGCTGTATATCAAACCAGAGCAGTCGAAGCCATTATTAGTTGTCCCGCCAGTTTTGTATTTGACTCCCAAGTTTTCTGAAGCAGTATTGAGTAATTGCTTAACCATATAGCTTGAATCATCAACACTGATCACATAATCATCGTCATTTTTATCGTTGATTCGATTCCCAACGACCGCTTTCTTAGGTTCTTTTTTACTTTGTTGTAATCGTGCTTTTTCCGCTATTTTTTTATTTTCTGGGAATCTGTAAATACCGCGTTTCATTGCTTCAGATTTGGAAGTAATAATACTTGAGGTAGGTTTACAGCTTACTAAAAAAGTAAAAACAAGAAGTATAGATAATATTGATTTCAAAGGATTTTTTTAAATGGATAAAAATTTATAACGCTATTTCGAGAGGCTGCGTACAATATGTTTTGCCGTTTTCTTGCTTGCGCCACCGCCTCCCAATTTTTCTTCCAACAATAAATAATTTGCTAAGAGTTCTTTTCTATGATCCGGATTAAGAAGTTTTTGCAGTTCGCTTTTAATGTTCTTCGTATTGCAGTTTTCTTGAATTAATTCGGTAACAACCTCTTGATCCATAATCAAATTGACTAACGAAATGTATTTTAACGTAATTATTCGTTTAGCGATTTGATATGACGCCCAACTGCCTTTATAGCAAACCACCTCTGGCACTTTAAATAATGCGGTTTCCAGAGTTGCAGTACCTGATGTGACTAAAGCGGCTGCCGCGTGATTTAACAATTCATAGGTTTTATTAGAAATAAAATGTACGTTTTTAGATTGCAAAAATGGAAGATAGAACGAATGATCTTGACTTGGCGCTCCTGCAATGACAAATTGATAATCCCGAAAGTCATCTTCTACACTCAGCATCACCGAGAGCATTTTGCTAATTTCTTGTTTGCGACTGCCTGGTAAAAGCGCAATGATTGGTTTGTCTTCTAAATTGTTTTCTTTGATGAAGTCTTCTCTTGAAATGAAAGTTTGATTTTTAATCGCATCAATTAGCGGGTGTCCAACAAATTTCACAGAAAAGTTATGCTTTATCTCATAAAAATCTTTTTCAAAAGGAAGAATAACATACAAATAATCGAAATCTCTCTTAATCGCGTCAATGCGGTTTTCTTTCCATGCCCAAATTTGTGGCGAGATGTAATAGTGGGTTGGAATCCCTCGTTCTTTTGCCCACTTGGCTATTCGCATATTAAACCCCGGATAGTCAATAAATACCACTGCGTCAGGTTGAAATGAACCGATGTCTTTTTTGCAAAAAGAGATATTATTTAAAATAGTTCTCAAATTAAAAATCACTTCAATAAAACCCATGAAGGCCAGTTCGCGATAGTGCTTTACAATCGTGCCACCGACACTTTGCATCAAGTCGCCTCCCCAAAATCGAATTTCCGCTTTCGAATCTTCCTCTAGAAGGGCTTTCATCAAATTGGATCCATGTAGATCTCCGGACGCTTCGCCTGCAATTATATAATATTTCATCTAAATTGATCCTTCGTTAAATTAGACAAGAAGCGTAATCATGGTTAGGATAATCATCCCCAGCACGACGCCCCGCGCCATTATTTCTTTGTTTTTCTTCAGTAACACAAAAAACAACAATAGATTCAAAATGGCTCCCAAAGTAATTATTTTACCCAACATGCCATTATATTTATAGAATGCTAATCCGTCGAAAAAGTCCATTCCAGCGACTAATGCAATAAAAACAAAACTGCCAATCCCACATGTCACTATGGCTAATAAAACACCAAAAATCAAATCTCTTACAGTCATTTTTTTATTTTTAGTATTAATTGTTGAGGTCCCACAAATTCAGCTGCTGAATCGCATGGTGCGCTGTCATGTCAAATTGGATGGGCACCACAGATATAAAACCTTGACTTAATGCCCATTCATCAGTATCTTCTCCTTTGTCTTCGTTAACAAATTCGCCGGTAAGCCAATAGTAATCTTTTCCTTGTGGTGTTTTTCTTTTATCGAATTTCTCCATCCAGATTGCTTTAGCTTGTCGACAAATTTTGATGCCTTTTATTTCATTCGCTGTAAGTTTCGGAAAGTTCACGTTCAATACAGTTCCGCTTGGCAACCCATTTTTCATTGTTTGCAATGCAATGTTCTTTACGAAATTTTTCGTCGGACCAAAATCCGCATTCCAATCATAATCTAATAACGAAAACCCAATGGCAGGAATTCCTTCAATTCCAGCTTCCACCGCTGCGCTCATTGTTCCAGAATAAATGACATTGATAGACGAGTTCGAGCCGTGATTGATGCCTGAAACACAAAGGTCTGGTTTCCGTTTTAATATTTCGTTTACAGCAAGTTTTACGCAATCTACAGGAGTTCCGGAGCAATTGTATTCCGTAACTACGGCATTTTCAGCAGAAAGTTTGTTGAGATAAAGCGTATTGTTAATCGTAATAGCATGTCCCATGGCACTTTGAGGTTTATCGGGAGCTACTACTACTACATCACCGATTTCTGACATGACTTCAACCAACGTTCGAATTCCAGGAGCAGAAATACCATCGTCGTTAGTAACTAAAATCAAAGGTTTTTTCATTTTATTGCGATTTTTTTAGGAGCTTATTCCTGCTGTACATTATATCTTTTGTGCGACTGGTTTATCGTAAAATAAGTGGCCAATTGTTGGCACAAAAGGATGCCATTTCCATCAGGGCTAAGATACTGTCTTACTTTACAAATTGCAGCACAAAGTTGGACTATTTGATTGCTAATAAATTCCCGCAAAAATAATCATTTTTAGCAGGAAGTTTTTATTTTAGCACCTTTAACAAAAAATTAGGCAGAGCAAATCCACGTCGTTGATGTTTTTGTTTAATTTAGTTCAAAAGAATCAATGAATCTCTTAATGCAATTTATGAAAAGGAATTACAAATTATTAGTAGTCGTTGTCTCGCTATCACTAGGGTTATTTGCATTTACAAGTATTTTAAAACCAAAGAGTGATCCTGAGAAAGACAAAATGTTATTAGAGTTGTTGACCTTCGTGATCGAAAGAGGTCATTATGATCCAGCAATAATCGATGATAATTTTTCAAAAGGTGTTTATAAAGATTATATCGAGGCTTTGGATCCGTCAAAACGTTTCTTCATTCAGTCTGATATTGACGAGTTCGCAAAATTTGAAACACAAATCGATGATCAAATTAAGAACAAAGATTTGACGTTCTTCAATTTGACTTACGATCGCTTAATGACACGACTCAATGAAAGTAAAGATTTTTACAAAGATATTTTGTCCAAGCCTTTTGACTATTCTGTAAAAGAAGAATTCAATACAGACTATGATAAGTTGCCATACGCAAACAATGTTTCGGAACTGAAAGAAAAATGGCGTAAACAAATCAAATTATCCACACTTTCTTCATTGACAGATAAACTCAAAATGCAGGAAGATAAGAAAAACGGAGTCGTTCCTGAAAAAAAGGAAAACGAAAAAGGCGAATCAACTAAGAAAGATGAGGTTATTGATAATTCGCCTCCGAAATCATTTGACCAACTTGAGAAAGAAACCCGTGAAAGTTCATTAAAATCACTTAATGAGTATTTCGAATTTATAGGAGATTTAGATCAGAACGATTGGTTTTCGGTCTTTGTAAATGCAATTTCTACCCGATTTGACCCGCATACCAACTACTTCCCACCTGACGAAAAAGAGCGTTTTGACGTAAGTATGAGTGGTAAATTGGAAGGAATTGGAGCGCGACTTCAAAAGAAAAGTGACTACACTGAAATAACTGATTTGATTTCTGGAGGTCCAGCTTGGAGAGGAAAAGAGCTAGAATCGGGTGATGTTATTCTAAAAGTGGCTCAAGGAAATGACGAGCCTCTGGAAGTAGTGGGGATGCAATTAGACGATGTTGTAAAAAAAATCAAAGGGCCAAAAGGAACAGAGGTGCGTTTGACAGTGAAAAAAGTAGATGGAACGCTCAAGATCATTTCAATCATTAGAGATATTGTCGAAATTGAAGAAACTTATGCAAAATCTAGTATAGTAGAGAAAAATGGACTTAAGTACGGGATTATTTACCTGCCGAAATTCTACATTGATTTTGAAAACAACGACGGTCGCGATGCAGGCAAGGATATTGCTATTGAAGTAGAAAGATTAAAGAATGCTGGTGTGCAAGGAATCGTAATGGACTTGCGTGACAACGGTGGAGGATCGCTGAAAACGGTAGTTGACATTGCTGGATTATTTATTGAAGACGGACCCGTTGTTCAAATAAAATCTGCAGGTAGAAAGCAAGAAGTTTTGTATGATAGAGATAAAAAAATTCAATGGGACGGACCATTGGTTGTGATGCAAAATAGTTTTTCTGCTTCGGCTTCGGAAATTTTTGCTGCGGCGATTCAAGACTATCGAAGAGGGATTGTTATTGGTAGCAAACAGTCTTATGGCAAGGGAACGGTTCAAAATGTTATCGATTTGAATCAGTTTGTACGAGGCAGTAGTGTTGGTGATCTAGGAGCGCTGAAAACAACTACGCAAAAATTTTATAGAATTACAGGAGGTTCAACGCAATTAGAAGGCGTTAGAAGCGATGTTGCGATCCCGGATCGTTATGCTTATTTAAAAATGGGCGAGCGAGATATTGAAAATGCCATGCCGTGGGATAAAATAGAACCTACGGAGTTTAAATTTTGGAATAAGCAAAACAATTTTGATGCTGCGATCGACAATTCGAAAAACAGAATTGCTAGTAATGATAAATTTAAGTTGATTGATGAGAATGCCAAATGGATCGATCAACGGAACAAAGAAAATGTCTACAGCTTAAATATCGACCAATTTAAAGAGGAGCAGAAAGCAATAGAAGAAAAAGCGAAGAAATACAAGTCTATTGCTGACTATAAAAACGCATTAAAATTCAATTCTCTTCCATATGAATTAGAAGCAATGAAAACAGATGTTTCTTTAAAAGAAAAAAGAGAAAGATGGCACGAAAGCTTGTCTAAAGATATATATGTAGAAGAGGCAATTAATGTATTAGATGATTTACAACCGAAAGAAATTGCAAAGAAAGCAATCGAAAATAAATTAAAGAAAGACAAAGTAGTTAAGTCTTAAGCACAAAAAAGTTTATAGAAAATCCTCAAAAATTAAAGTGATTTTTGAGGCTTTTTTTTATTCAAAATTGTTCAACAGCAAAAAAATTACCACTCATTTACCTTATTTGCATCCATTTTTAAAAAGATGAAAAGGAGTATTGTAAAACCCCATAAACTCGAGCCTCCGTATGAAATGAACGGCAGAGGAACACCAATAGTTGGAAAAATTCCTGCAACCATGGCAATATTGACAAAGAAATGTATGAATAAAATACAGGCGACACAATACCCATAAACTCGGCTGAACTTTGTTTTCTGTCGCTCCGCCAAATAGATAATTCTGAATATTAGGATAACAAACAAAGCAACTAAGATAACGGAACCTAAGAATCCCCATTCCTCTCCAACGGTAGTAAAAATATAATCCGAATGCTGTTCTGGCACGAATCCTCCTTTGGTTTGTGTCCCTTCTAAATAGCCCTTTCCAAACCAACCACCAGAACCTATAGCGATTTCGGATTGATTGGTGTTGTATCCAATGCCTTTCATATCTACTTCCTTACCCAAAAGTATATTAAAACGGTCGCGATGGTGTTGCTTGAAAACAGAGTCAAAGACATAATCCACAGAAAAAACATAGCCAGTAATGAGAACAAGAGCGATGGCGCTGGCAACGATATTCCTATCAATAATTCTACTTCTAATATATATGAAGCAAATGGTAAGTAATGAAATCAAGATTACAACCCATGGTTCTAAAATTAATGAAAGAACAAATAATAAAATCGCAACCAGTCCTGACCACAAATACCATGCAGGTAGTCCTTCCCGGTATAACACAAAGAAAAATACGGTAAAAATTAATGCGCTTCCAGGGTCGTGTACAACAATCAAAAGCATAGGGACGAATATTATTCCCAAAGCTTGTATTTGCCTGTTCATGTCCTTCAGATTTACTTGTACATCGCTCAAGTATTTTGCCAACGCAAGTGAAGTAGCTGATTTTACAAACTCAGAGGGTTGCAAACCAAAAGATCCAAAAGAATACCAGTTTGCCTGACCTTTTACAGTCTTTCCAAAAACAAACAAACCAGCTAGAGAAAGTAAACCTACACTGTAAATAATCCCTGCAAATTTTTCGTAAAATTTCCCTTCAACTGAAAGTACTATGAAAATTAAGGGCACAGCAAGCGCAATACTTAAGAGTTGCTTCCCATAAAATTGACTTAAATCTAAAGTAAATCCATCTTCGGATAAGGACAACGATGAAGAATAGATATTTAACCAGCCCATAATGACCAGGATAGCATATATAATTACGCTAATCCAATCGAGATTGTTGGTTACACTTTGGTTTTTCATTTCTATTAATTTTCAGTAGCTTCCTCGGGTGTATTAGCTTTTTTTGGTTTGAGTAACAAACTGTCGACTGCTTTTTTACCAGTATATTTTGCATACTCGCCTTGCAAACTACCTTCTAGCATTCTTTTTTCCAAATCTGTTCGGGTGATTTTCTTTTTTAGATATTTCTCGATCATTAAACTCGTTATCGGGCCAGCCCATCGAGCGCCCCAATATCCATTTTCAACCAAAACAGCAATAGCAATTTTAGGGTTGTTCCGAGGTGCGAACGCGACAAAAATAGAGTGGTCTTGCAACTTTACTCTCTTCCCATTGATTTTTGTAAAATTTTCTGCGGTTCCTGTCTTACCACAGATTTCGATTCCTTCTACCTGTAGCGCATGAGCAGTTCCTAAATTATAAACATCAAACAAACCATTAATTACAGGTTGAAAGTACTTTCTATCCACAGTTGTGGTATGTTTTGTTTTAAATTTTTTGTCTATCGTTTCCCCTTTTATTGATTTTATGATATGTGGCGTGTAATAATAACCGTGATTTGATACAGCAGCCATCATATTTGCAAGCTGAATGGGTGTCATCAAAACTTCTCCTTGACCAATCGAGTTCGAGACAATAGCCGTGCTTCGCCATCCTCCATTCGGGTATATTCTCTTATACGTTTTAGATGTTGGTGCTTTCCCTCGTCGACCTGTGGGTAAGTCGTAACCCATGAATTCACCCAAACCAAAACTTTTCAAGTGTCTACTCCAAACATCAACACCGTCTGCTGGACGTAAATATTTATTTATTGTTTTCATGTAAACAGTTCCAAAATAGGCATTACAAGATTCGTAAATACCGCGATGCAATTGCTGGGCACCACCATGACAGTGACATCTCATAAATCTTCCTCTTGCATAGCTAAATCCGTGTCGACAAAAGACTGTGGTTTGCTCGTCTATTACTTTTTCTTGTAGTGCTATAAGTCCAGTCAAGATTTTGAATGGAGAACCTGGAGGATATTCTGCTAACAAACCCCTATCGTACAAAGGTTTAGCAATCGAATCATGATATAGTTTTGTGTAATTTCGTGATCTCTGCCTTCCTACTAAAATCGCAGGATCATAAGAGGGAGCGGTCACTAAGGCAAGAATCTCCCCTGTTTTTGGTTCAATTGCAACTATCCCGCCCCGCTTGTTTATCATCAGTTCTTCCCCATACTTTTGAAGTTCCGCATCAATAGAAAGATGAATGTCTTTTCCTTGAACAGCAATTGTGTCATACTTACCTTCTTTATAGGATCCAATTTCACGATTGTACTTGTCTTTTTGAATATACTTTACTCCTTTAATGCCTCGTAAGGTTATTTCGTAGCTTTCTTCAACCCCTTGCTTTCCGAGTAAATCTCCGCTGTTGTAGTATGGATTTTTTTCGATGGTTTTTTCATTTGCCTGCGTTATAAATCCAAAAACATTGGCTCCAAAATTTACTTGGTAATCGCGCAATGATCTTTTTTGAATATAAAATCCTTGAAATTTTCGAATTTTTTCTTGGAAAGCAGCATATTCTAATTTATTTAATTGTGGCAGAAATACGGAGGGCAATCTCGGGCTATATACTTTCGCTTTTGCAATTATTTTTATAAAATCATCTTTTGTAATACTTAACAACTGACAAAACTCCAAGGTATCAATATTCTTCATATCCTTAGGAATTACCATGATGTCATAAGAAGGTTGATTGGCTACTAATAAGACACCATTTCTGTCGTAAATGTAGCCCCTTTCTGGATAATCATACTGAATCTTTATGGCGTTATTGTCTGACTTTAACTTAAAAGAGTCGTCAATAATTTGCAAGTAGAAAAGTCTGAGTACCAGCAAAATTGTTGCGATGATGATCATTGTAGGCAACAGTACTTTTCTCATCTTTTATTGGGCTTAATTAGGTAAATGATGAGAATGCAGATAAGGAGTGTAAACAAGGTACTTACGAACGTTTTTAGAATAATTTCAAGTAGAAAACTTAATCGAAAGACCTCTAAAATAAACATTACAAAGTGATGTAAAACAACCGCTATCGCTAAAAAAGAAAATCGTTCTGGCGTCAGAACATCATTTAACTTAACTGTTTGGTACTCGTAACTCAACCCAAATGAAAATTTGAAAATGTATGGTCTGTAATACGCCAATAGAAGTGAAGCAGCTGCATGAACGCCTCCCGAATTACAAAACATATCTAATATAAGTCCTAAAAAGAAACTGGCTAGAAGTAGACCAAATCTGTTACCATTTACGGGATACAAAATAATAAACAATATGTACGGATATGGATTAATATAACCTAAAAAGTCTATATTATTAAAAATAAGAATTTGCGCCGCTAATAGCAAGATGAATCGAGAGATATTGATCAATAAAGCACTATTCATTTTCTTTCTTCTCTAGTTTTAGAATTTCTTCTCGATCCTTGCTCTTAATGATATATACATGACCCAAATTTGTCATATCATTGAAGAGTTTGATGTTCAGCGTATAATAATTTGTTTTATTATCCACGTAGATATTATTGATTGTTCCAATGCCTATGTTCTCGGGGAAAATAACGGATTGACCACCAGTAACAATGGTATCACCTTTTCTAACAGATGCCAGTCTTGGGACATCAATCAACTGAACAAACCCAGTACTTTTTCCGTTCCAAACTAGAGAGCCAAAGTGATTTGACTTTTTTATCTTGGCATTGATCTGAGATTTTACGTTCAATACGCTAAGCACAGTTGCATAATTTTTAGAGGTTTTATCAATGATACCTACAATTCCGGAACTATTGATAACTCCCATATCTGACTTCACTCCAGCTGCACTGCCGCTATTTATTGTGAGGTAATTTTCGTATACATTATAAGAATTATGTATCACCTTAGAGATAACAATGTCAGTTTTTCTTACACCCTTAAGAGAGTCAATTTTTGGAAAAGCCGTCGTGTCTTTTGCATTAAAGATGATGCTTTTCAAACGAGCATTTTCAAGTGCAAGCGCTTCATTTTGATTCCGAAGGTTAAGATATTCACTAATATTGTTGATTCGCTCATAGACTCCGCCGCTCAAAAAATTTGCAGAGCTAATCGCTTTACTTTTGTGATAAGAGTGCGACTGGATTGTGAAGATTAGAGAAACCACCAAAAGCAGCAAAAACAGCAATCTATAGCTGTTTTTAAATATAAAAATAAATATTTGCTGCATGAGGGTTTAAAATATTTAAAATCTCAAAATTCCAAATTTCAACCTAACTATTTCGGTGTAATTTCGGAATTTCATTATTGGAATATTATTTAATAAGAATACTTCTAAATTTTGGAATATTTTTCAATGCCATTCCGGTTCCTCTAACTACTGCTCGCAAAGGATCTTCTGCAATATAAACTGGAAGATCTGTTTTTTGAGAAATACGTTTATCTAAGCCTCGCAACATTGATCCTCCACCCGCCAAATAAATACCTGTATTGTATATATCTGCCGCTAATTCAGGAGGAGTTTGAGACAATGTCTCCATTACGGCATCTTCAATTCTTTGAATAGATTTGTCCAATGCTTTCGCAATCTCACGGTAAGAAACTTCAACTTGCTTTGGTTTACCTGTCAATAAATCTCTACCTTGAACCGACATGTCTTCGGGTGCAGTCTCCAATTCTTCTAATGCTGCACCAACCGTAATTTTTATCTTTTCAGCAGTACTTTCTCCAACAAATAAGTTGTGTTGCGTACGCATGTAATAAACAATATCATTCGTAAAAACGTCACCAGCAATCTTAACTGATTTATCGCATACAATTCCTCCTAAAGCAATAACTGCAATTTCAGTAGTTCCGCCACCAATATCAACAATCATGTTTCCTTTCGGCTGCATGATGTCGATACCAATTCCGATTGCAGCAGCCATCGGTTCATGAATCAAATAAACTTCTTTACCGTTAACGCGCTCGCACGATTCTTTTACCGCTCTCATCTCCACTTCAGTAATTCCGGATGGGATGCAAACCACCATTCGCAATGCAGGAGTAAACATTCTTTTTTTTAATGCGGGAATACTTTTGATAAACATGCTAATCATTTTCTCAGACGCATCAAAATCCGCTATAACCCCGTCTTTCAAAGGTCGAATGGTCTTTATGTTTTCATGGGTTTTACCTTGCATCATATTCGCCTCTTTTCCAACGGCAATAATTTTACCAGATATACGATCGCGAGCTACAATCGATGGACTATCAATGACTACTTTATCATTGTGAATTATAAGAGTATTAGCGGTACCAAGGTCTATCGCAATATCCTCAGTCATGAAATCAAAAAATCCCATAAGTCTTTTAAGGGTTTAGAATGTTTAAATAAAAAATAGTATACAAAGTTAAACAAATTAATGTTTAAAATGACGTGTTCCAGTAAATACCATTGCAACTTTATTTTCATTACAATAGTCAATACTTAAAGCGTCCTTAATCGAGCCACCTGGTTGAATAACAGCGGTAATTCCTGCCTCTTTCGCAATCGCTACACAATCAGGAAAAGGAAAAAAGGCATCACTTGCCATCACCGATTCACTCAAATCAAATCCGAAACTTTTGGCCTTTTCTATTGCTTGTTGTAAAGCATCCACTCTCGAAGTTTGTCCAGTTCCCGATGCAATTAAAGTTCTATTTTTTGCAAGGACAATTGTATTCGATTTTGTGTTTTTACAAATTTTTGAAGCAAATAGCAAGTCTTCTATTTCCTCGCTAGTTGGCGCTTGTTCGGTAACGGTTTTTAAGTGTTCTTTATTATCAGTAATGTTGTTTTTATCTTGTACTAATAGTCCATTGAGACAAGTGCGAACTTGTCTCTGGGGCAAAACAACATCGTGTTGAACCAAAATGATACGATTTTTCTTTTCTGATAAAATCGAGATTGCTTCCGCATCATAGGTTGGCGCGATGACTACTTCGCAGAATAGCGCATTGATTTCGTGTGCAGTAGCCATATCAATTTTATCGTTGGCGATTAAAACACCGCCAAAAGCCGAAGTCGGATCGCAAGCTAGTGCGCATAAATAGGCTTCTTTCATCGTATTTCTTGTAGCAATTCCGCAAGCATTGTTGTGCTTCAAAATGGCGAAAGTTGGCGATTCATTTTTGAATTCCGAAATCAAATTTACTGCGGCATCTACATCCAGCAAATTATTATACGACAATTCTTTACCATGCAATTTTTCAAACATTGCATCGAAATCACCAAAGAAAAATCCCTTCTGGTGTGGGTTTTCTCCATAACGCAAAATCTGACCCTCGGCAATACTTTCTTTGTAGACTGTCTCATCAGTATTAAAATAATTGAAAATTGCAGTGTCATAATGAGAAGAAACATGAAATGCTTTTGTTGCAAGATGTTTTCTGTCAGATAAAGTAGTTGCGCCATTTTGAGACGTAATTAAATCCAGTAGCAATGAATACTCGCTAACCGAGGCTACAATTACTGTGTCTTTGAAGTTTTTGGCAGCAGCACGGATTAATGAGATTCCGCCTATATCAATTTTTTCGATTATCTCATTTTCGGTAGCACCAGAAGCGACAGTTTTCTCGAATGGGTATAAGTCGACTATCACTAAATCGATTTGTGGAATTTCGAATTCCTCCATTTGCTTAATATCGGTCTCGTTGTCTTGACGGTTTAAAATACCTCCAAAAATTTTTGGATGCAATGTCTTGACACGCCCTCCAAGGATAGAAGGATAAGAAGTCACATCTTCAACTGCGATTACTGGAATGCCCAAATTTTTGATAAAATCTTCTGTTCCTCCGGTAGAATAAAAAATAACATTTTGCTCGTGTAGTTTACGAACAATAGGCTCTAATCCGTCTTTAGAAAACACAGATATTAAAGCAGATTTAATGGTTTTTGAACTGTTCATTTAGTAGTGTTGTTTTAAGACTTCAAAAGTAGTTTTTTTGACAATAAAATTCAACCGATTTATGTAACAATATTTCACAAAGCCTTACCAATGAAAGAGTCAAATTTTATTAGGTTTGTGACACAAAAATGCGGATTTTTACCTTTTAATAAAATATACATGGTTGTCTATTTCCGATTACTTTCTGAGAGTTTGAGTTTTGCTTTAAATGCATTGCGAAACAACAAATTGCGAACTTTATTATCGTTGTTAGGTGTAACAATCGGAATCTTTTCAATTATTGCTGTTCTTACGGCCGTTGATTCTCTTGATAGAAAAATCAAAAGTGATTTGAGTAGTTTGGACAAAAATACTATTTATCTCACTAGTGTTTCATTCGGACCAACCGACGTACCAGAATGGAAAAGAGAACAATTTCCGGATGTAAATTACGAGGAATATCAGTATTTGAAAGAGAATCTCACCAACATTGAAAATGCATGCTATCAATTTTTCACGAATAGAGAGAGTGTCAAGTTTGAATCAAAAGTTATGACTGACGTGAATATCGTTCCGGTAACTTTCGAATTTGTAGACATTCAAAGATTAGAATTTGGAATGGGTAGGTTTTTCAATGAGGCAGAATCTAACTCTGGTAGACCAGTAGTTGTTTTAGGATACGAAATTGCTAAAGGCCTCTTTGATGATGTTGATCCCGTCGGAAAAACAGTCCGTTTGTATGGACAAAGGTTTTCGGTAATTGGGGTAACGAAAAAGAAAGGTGAATCTAGTTTAGATATGGGAGGTGGAGATGACACTTCTGTTTTTCTTCCTTGCAATTTCTTGCGAAAACTATACGGAGACAACAATGATATGACCTTACCAGTAGTACTTATCAAGCCAGAAAAAGGAGCAGATATTCCAGAGTTAAAGGGGGAAATAGCGCAAAAATTAAGAAACATGAGAGGTGTAAAAACCGACGACATCAACAATTTTTTTATTAATATACTTTCGGGATTTACTGATTTAATAGATGGAATTGTGTCGCAAATGAATATGATAGGTTGGATTATTAGTGGATTTTCGTTATTAGTTGGTGGATTCGGAATCGCTAATATTATGTTCGTTTCCGTAAAAGAAAGAACAAGTTTGATTGGAATTCAAAAATCGTTGGGTGCGAAAAACAAATTTATCTTGTTTCAGTTTCTGTTTGAGTCGATTATTTTATCGGTAATAGGAGGGGTCTTTGGCTTATTGTTAGTTTGGATCATCTCGATTGTCCTCACCAATCTACTTGAATTTGAGTTTATACTTGGTTTTTGGAATGTTGTTTTAGGCACCGGGCTATCAGCATTCATTGGTTTAATTTCAGGTATTTTACCAGCTATTTCAGCGTCTCGCTTAGATCCAGTTGAAGCAATCAGGACCGGAATGTAATGCAAAAAAAATCCCAAGATATTCTCGGGATATATAACTATCTGATTTCGTTATTTTCAATTAAGTCAATAAACAAATTAATCTTGTCTTTTAGTTCTTTTCGCGGCGTAATAAAATCAAGGAAACCATGTTCTAAGACAAATTCTGCGGTCTGAAATCCTTCAGGTAAATCTTTTCCAGTCGTGTCCTTTACAACTCTTGGTCCAGCAAATCCGATCAATGCACCAGGTTCTGAAATATTTACGTCTCCCAACATCGCATAAGAAGCAGTTGTTCCGCCAGTTGTTGGATCCGTACACAAAGAAATATAGGGAATCCCAGCTTCTGCTAATTGGGCTAATTTTGCAGAAGTTTTCGCCAATTGCATTAAAGAATAAGCAGCCTCCATCATTCTCGCACCACCAGATTTTGAAATCATCAAAAAAGGAATTTTATTCTTGATTGAATGATCTATTCCTCTCGCGATTTTTTCTCCAACTACTGCACCCATAGAACCACCAATAAAAGCGAAGTCCATGCAACAAACCACCAGGTCTTTTCCCTTAGATTTACCTACCGCAGTTCGAACAGCATCTTTCAATTTGGTTTTTTCCATCACATCCTTTAAGCGATCAGAATATTTTTTGGTGTCTTCAAAATGGAGTGGGTCTTTAGATGTCATTTTTGCATCTAATTCTTTAAACTCGTTGTTGTCGAACAAAATTTGAAAATATTCAGCACTTCCAATGCGCACATGAAAACCATCCTCTGGGCTTACCCAAAGATTACGCTCTAGCTCATCCGCATCAATAATTTTTCCAGTAGGAGATTTATACCACAAACCTTTTGGAACGTCTTTTTTGTCCTCAGTTGCAGTTGTTATACCTTTTTCTGTTCTTTTAAACCAAGCCATATTTTTTCAATTAATAATTAAAAATTAACAATTAATAATTATAGTGTATTTACATTGTTTAAGTCAGCAAATGCTTGTTCTAGTCTCTTATTGAAAGTTATTTCTCCTTCACGAACCCATTTTCTTGGGTCGTAGTGTTTTTTGTTGGGAGATTCTGGTCCGTCTGGACTTCCAATTTGGGATCTGAGGTATTCAATATTATTTACCATGTAATCGCGAATTCCCTCAGTAAAAGCAAATTGCAAATCAGTGTCGATATTCATTTTGATTACACCATAACTAATTCCTTCGCGGATTTCCTCTAGTGTTGAGCCCGAGCCACCGTGGAATACAAAATCGACTGGATTGTGTCCGGTATTAAATTTGTTTTGAACAAAATCTTGGGAATTTTTTAGAATTTTTGGCGTTAATTTAACGTTTCCTGGTTTGTAAACTCCGTGCACATTTCCGAAAGCAGCTGCAATGGTAAAACGCGGACTTATTTTCATTAATTCTTCGTAGGCATAAGCAACTTCCTCGGGTTGTGTATATAATTTAGAACTGTCGACGTCTGAGTTATCAACACCATCTTCTTCTCCACCTGTAATACCAAGTTCGATTTCTAAGGTCATTCCCATTTTACTCATTCGCTTCAGATACTGTGCACAAATTTCGATGTTTTCATGCAGTGGCTCTTCTGACAAATCAATCATATGAGAACTGTATAGCGGTTTCCCAGTTTCAGCAAAGTGTTTTTCACTTGCATCCAATAATCCGTCTAGCCAAGGCAATAATTTCTTCGCACAATGGTCGGTGTGAAGAATTACTGTGGCTCCGTATACTTCCGCAAGTGTATGAATGTGCTTTGCACCTGCTATGCCTCCTGCGATCGAAGCTCTTTCGTTGGTGTTTGACAATCCTTTTCCAGCGTTGAATACTGCACCACCATTTGAAAATTGTATAATAACTGGGGCATTAAGTTTGGCTGCAGTTTCAAGAACACCATTTATGGTACTTGATCCGGTCACATTTACTGCTGGTAGTGCAAATCCTTTTTCCTTTGCATATCTGAATATTTCTTGAACTTGATCGCCAGTGGCAACGCCGGGTTTTATGCTATGAGCCATGAGTGTTAGTTTATTGTTTAGGGCTACAAAAATAATAATTTATAACTTTAGAAAGGGTAATTTATTCCAATATTTATAACTGAGTTGCCAAAATTATAATCTCTAAACCACTTTTTATTAGTGTCGTCTGAAGGGTCATATGTCTTAAAACCAAAGTCAAGCCGCAGTACAAAAAAACTCAGGTCATATCGAAGTCCAAATCCTGATCCAACAGCGGTATCTTTTAAGGAATTTATACCAGAAAAAACGGCTTCTTCATCTTCAATATTATCAAAAATATTCCAGATATTTCCCGCGTCTACAAATAATGCTCCGTTAAATTTCCCAAAGAACTTAAAACGTATTTCTCCACTAATTGCAATTTTAAAATTTGCCTCATTAAAGTCTCGTATGGCTGAGGTTCGACCAGGACCAAGTGAGTAGGATTGCCATGCTCTGTTATCATTAGATCCGCCAGAAAAGTAACTTCGAGAAAAAGGAACACTTTCTGAATTTCCGTAAGGAACAGCTATACCAACAAAACTTCTAAAAGCAAGAACTCGTTTATTCCTCAGATCCCAATGCTTAATATATTCTAATTCCGTTTTAAAATACTGAGAATAGGCAACTTCAAAAATTGTTTTGTCCGCATTTTGATTTCCCGTGTTTTTTGACAAATTTGCTAAAAGTGATAGAAAATTACCTGCAGATTCTAGCTTCGATCGAAATATGTGAAAGTCTTCATCGCTCAAATCTTTTTTTGTTGATTTTGAAATGGAAAAACTAGAAGCAAATATTAAGTTGTTTTCTGTAAGTCGATTGGCACGTTCAACTACACTTCGAATAGCAAGTAAATCATTGTTGTTTGGCGATAAAGTACTATTACTAATGTCCCCCAAAAACCCCAGAACTCCTGAATTTATTATTAAGTTGTTGTTTTGATCGAAGTAACTTGGATCAACATCATATTGTTTGGCAATATTATTCAGAACATCGTAGGAAGAACGATAAACGTTAAAATAATTCCCGGGATTTAAATTTCTTACAAATTGCACATTAAACAAATCAAACTTGAGTGATGTGTTTCGATTTAGTGTCCAATTATAGGTCATTGCACCGGTAAAATTTTCCTTATCCAAACCAATATTTTCTTGTTTAGAAAAACCCAAACTTAGCGCAGTTGAAGGGATCATTCGCTTTGGAATAATTTTGTCAGTATTAAAAAACATAAATATTCTAGGAAAATTTAGTTTTAAATCGACTCCGTAATCGGTCACATTAAAAAACCGATCTTCTGGATTTGCTAAATCTCTTGAAGATCCAATATTACCACGGGTAACAATCTCAAAGGTTTCTGCGCGGTTAAATACATTCCGAATCGAGAAAGACAAATTACCAGAAATTCCAAAATCTTGTATGTTTGAATGGGTAAAATCTAGACCATAGCCAAAACTATATTTTTCTCTTTGGGTCAAATAGATGTCTGCAATTAAGGAAGGGCGGATTGTGTCAACAGGATTGATTTTATATTTTATGGTTGGATAATTGAAAACCCTCAAGTTGCTTAAAGATCGTGTGCTGAGATTTGTTTTTGTATCTGAATACAAACTTCCTTTCGTCACAAATACGGCATCAGTAATTGCTTTTGGCCTATATTTGAGTTTGCCTTTACAAAACAAATTAAAATTGGAAAAGATTGTCTTTTTTTCATCCACAGCTGAAGTGTCTTTTGCATTGTAGTCTGTATGTATATTGACCTCACTGATTGGATACAAATTAAATGGCTGCGTTTTGACTGAATCACCTTCAGTAAATGAGAAGTTCTCAATTCTTAAGTTGATGTTTGTTTTGTGATTATTGTTTAAAGTATCAATATCAAAATTGATAAATGTAGGCTGAAAATCATAAGCGCCGTTATTTCGAAAGTACGTTGTTATGCGACCTCTTTCAGCTTCAAAGTTCGATGTCTCGTATATTTTTCCAGATTTTAAAAATGAATTTTCTTTGGTAATTTGGTACATAGAGTCTAGTGCGGGCGTAAATATTGTAGACTTAATACTGTCAATTACGTATGGTCTGCCCGTATTCAAAGTATATCGCACCATTGCTTTTCTTGCCTCACTCGAATCTATTTTAAAGGTAGATTTTACATCAAAATATCCTTTATTAAAATAATATGATTTCAATCGCAAGTTTGATTTTTCCGTACTTTTTTGATCTAAAATGACAGGTGCCTCGCCCGTGCTTTTGAGAAACTCATGGATTCCTGAATACCAAAATGATTTCCCCAATCGGTTGACTTGCTTTGCGGAAAAAAGCTTTGACATCCGCTTATATTTTTCTGGATTTTTAGTAAACTTCAATTGGTATAAAGAATCATGCTTAAGGTTTGCCAAATTATATAAATGCAGTCTTAATCGATAACCTAAAATCGAAGAGTTTGGCTTCTGATAAACAAAGTCGGTAATGTTCTCTGCCTTTATTTTTTTGTCATCAACAAAAATCTCATTTTTTGTCAATAGTTTTTTGTGAGCTGGAACTCTCTTCAGGGTATCACAAGCAGTAATAATAATCGCGGTTATAATAAATAATGATATTTTTGCTGCAGGATTTCTCAAGGGTTGTGAAATATTTGAATCAAAAGTACATTTTTTCTATGGTTAGTAAAAACCAAATAAAATTAATAACGAGTTTGCAGCAAAAAAAATACCGGACAACGCACGGATTGTTTTTAGCGGAAGGAAAAAAAGTTATTGATGAATTACTTCGGTCTAATTATGAATTATTTCATTTGTATGAAACGGAATATCTTTTTGAATCAGTCCCCGCAAACCAAAAAGATTTAATATCTGTTGCTGACTTAAGCAAAATCTCAGCGCTAACAACAGCAAACAATTGTTTGGCAATCTTTAGAATTCCTGATCAGATTCAAATAGTTGATAAAGGTCTTATTATCGCATTGGATGATATACGCGACCCGGGAAATCTAGGGACAATAATTCGATTGTGCGATTGGTTTGGAATAGAGCAATTGGTGTGCTCTACATCAACTGTCGATCTTTACAACCCAAAGGTAATTCAAGCTACAATGGGCTCTATTTCAAGAGTAAAAGTACATTATTTGAATCTTTTGGATTTTATAAATTCTACGACGTTGCCTGTTTATGGAACGTTTATGAATGGAAAAAATATTTATAAGGAACTTCTGCCAAAAGAAGCTGTAATTGTATTGGGAAATGAAGCTAACGGTATTTCGGCATCGCTTGAAGAAATAATTACAAATCGACTAACAATTCCTCGGTTTGGGAAACTTCAACAAACGGAAAGTTTGAACGTAGCGTCGGCTTCAGCAATACTAATGAGTGAATTCTGTCGAATTTAAGCGCAACGGAGATAGTTTCTAGTGGAAAGTAAAATTAATCAAAACTGCTCTTGTCGACATCGAACTGATGTTGCCCGTCCATGGACTATTGGGGTCTTTATCTCTAATTAATTCATCTCCAGTGCCAAAAACGCCGCGTATAGAGGGGGAAAATTTAAAGTATTCTAGATATAAGTCAATACCAAACCCTAGTTCATAATTGCTAGTCCAAGGTTTGACGCGAAATTTTTGCTGAGAATTATCATCTTCTGATTTAGAGTTGCTCGCCAAATTTAGCGTCCTTGAAAGCCCCGCTAATAAATACGGCCTAATATTTCCTGTCCTTAATGATGAGAATTTAAGTAGAACTGGGAAATGGATATAAGTGGCACTTACTTCACGCTTGGCATCTAAATCTTTAGTAAAACCAGCATAAGTCAGATTTCTTTGCGTATAAAAAAGCCCTGGTTCGAAGCGCACATTAAGGTGGTTCGATAGTCTTAAATCACCCACCAATCCGACACTAAATCCCGTAGTACGGTTAACATTGATATCGGGAGCATCTTCCTTATATTTAAATTTGTAGTCGAAGCTATTAAATCCCAAAAAGTAACCCCAATAAACCCGCTGTTTGTCGAAATTTTCCAAGTTAACAAGAGGGTCTTTACCAAATACTTTTCTGCCATGCTGAGCATTTCCGACAAAGGCAATAAAAAGCAAGATAAAAGCGATATTATTTCTCATTTCAAACTATTGTTTTTTGGACGCGCAATAAATTGTTGCAACTCCAAAAGTTTGTGCCTCACCGCGGACTTCTATAAACCCGTTTTTTCGCAAAATATTGTTAAGTGCTTCTCCAAAAGGGAATGTAGCTGCAGATTCAGACAAATAACCGTATGCAGCTTTGTCTTTTGAAAACATTTTTCCTATCAAAGGTAATAGATACTTTGTGTATATGTCATAACCTTGCCTAAATGGGGTTTTGGTTGGATTGGAAGTTTCTAAAATAACAAAAATACCTCCGGGTTTTAAGACTCTATAAATTTCAGTCAATCCTTTGTCTAGATTTTCAAAATTCCGAACACCAAAAGCAACGGTAATCGCGTCAAATGAATTATCCTCAAAAGGCATGGCTTCGGAATCTGCCAAAATCATTTCGATTTTATCGCTCAGTTTTGCCTCAGCGATTTTTTTCTTTCCTACTTCAAGCATTCCAGCAGAGATATCTAAACCAATTATTTTTTCTGCTGTAGTTTTTGTCATTAACAATGCCAAATCACCTGTACCAGTTGCAATATCTAAAACGGTTTTAGGCTCCTTTTCAGACACCAACTGCAAAACTTTGTTACGCCATTTGATATCTATCCCAAATGAAATAACCCTGTTCAATCCATCATAATTACCAGAAATTGAATCAAACATTTGAGCTATTTGCTCTTTTTTGCTCAGCGTAGACGATTTGTATGGAGTAATAATTTTTGACATCTTAATTTTCAACAAATATAGTATAAACAATAGAATCTTAAAATGCAGATAATAATAAAAAGCGGAGCAGATTTAAAGACGTTTTAAGAATCGAACCTATTGCTGTAGCTCATGTTCTTCTTTCATAAGTTTCGTAGGTAAAATCATAAAGATGCTTGTAGTCTTTAGGGTGATATTGTTTATCGGTCAGTTCCCATTCTTTAGAATCCAATTCTGGAAAGTAAGTGTCTGCTTCAAATTGAGCATGAATGCGAGTCAACTCAATTTTATCGACAAAAGGAAGTGCCAACTTGTAGATTTCACCTCCACCGATGATAAACGAATCTTCGCCATAAGGGACGCAAGCCAATGCTTCAGCCAATCCCTCAACAACAATTACATTTTCGTAATAATATTCTGGTTGCCGAGTGATAACAACATGAGTTCGATTTGGCAACGGTCTGGGAAAACTCTCGAAAGTTTTTCTACCCATGATAATATAATGATTTGTTGTCATTTGTTTGAATCTCTTAAAATCATCCGGCAAATGCCAAAGCAGGTCATTGTTTTTTCCAAGCGCATTGTTTTCTGCGGCAGCAGCTATCATTATTATCATTTCAGTTTTGAAGTTTAAGAAGTTCTGTCTTGAGAAGTTTTATTCGAGATATCAGCAATTTTATTTTTTTGTTTTTGAATTAGTCTATTGATTTGATCTCGCTCCCATTCTTTATTCATAAAGCGGTTGATTATAAATACTTTTATAAAATGAATCACATAAAGGAAAACCCAACAAGTGCAAACCCAAATGTACCATAAGTTTGGAGCACCAAATTTTAATAGAACATTGATTACGAATAGGAAAATACTTCCAATTATCAAAAAGACAAAATGGTAATACAATAGCTTTTTTTGTCGCAATCTATTGCGTGCATTTTCGTAAAGTTCTTGTTGCTCTTTATCCATAAACTTAAATTTTTATGTTTCGAAATAATTGGGTTTAAGTCAGATGTACAAATTTACATTTTAATGTTCAAAGTTTACGTCTGTTTTTCTACCTTTAAACCACAAAAAAATTCGGATGCGATTCATTACATTTGGTTTACTGCTTTTCAGTGTAAATTTTGTTTTTTCTCAAGAAACGAAATTACCATATCCAATGATAGAAGTTGATTCGCTGTATCGAGAAGATCAGTTTTATTTTGCCTTCACTTACAATACTTTGCTAAAAACACCTGCTGGAATCAACACAAATAAATTTTCTGCGGGTTTTAACGCGGGTTTTTTACGAGATTTACCGGTCAACAAGAAAAGAAATTTGTCGATAGCTCCTGGGCTTGGGCTATCATATTCTAATTATTTTCAAAACTTATTCATTTTTAAAGAGAATGGATCTGCCGTCTACAGCACAAATAGTATTGGTAGCAATTACAAAAAAAATAAATTCGAACAAGTCTTTATAGACATTCCCATTGAATTTAGATGGCGAACATCTACACCAGAATCGCATAAATTTTGGAGAATATACTCAGGGCTAAAATTCAGCTACTTGGCTTATTCAAAATCAATTTATACAGATGAGATTTCATCAATTACTGTTTCGAACAATAAAGACTTCAACAAATTTCAAATGGGAGTATATTTAGTTGCAGGATACAACACGTGGAATTTCTATTCCTATTATGGTTTGACACCCATTTTCTCCTCTTCTGCAGAAGTGAATGATCAGCGAATCAGCATGAATGCACTTCATTTTGGAATGATGTTTTACATCTTATAACCAGAACTGTAGTAAAGCCAATTGCGGAAAAATTCCTACGGCAAATCCCAATACTATTTCTTTGAAAGTATGAGCACGCATCACAAGCCTTGAGGAGGCGACAATTCCGTTACACAAAATTAAGGCAGCAATTTCATAAATCCAGTTTTCATTTTCATGAATGCTAAGTGCAATACAGAATAAAGTCAAAGAACTTATTCCCAATGTATGGATACTGACTTTCAACTTCAGAAACAAAAAAACAAAAGCTATTATTGCACTGAAAATACCACCCAAGTAGAAGAAAAATAACTCGGGTGTAATATCAATTCTAGTGCTTTTTGCAATCAAAGTGATCACCAGAAAAATCTGTATGACCAATGGAATTTTACGCTCTGATGCTTTGGAAACCATAATTGAATCAACTTTTCCCATCGCTTTCAGAAAATAAAGCATGGTAAGCGGGATAAAAATTGTGATCAACGTAATTTGTGCCAGGAGTAAGTACTTTTGAAATGACTCCAAATAATTGTCGCAGCAGTACAAATAAAGTAGTGCACCAAAAAACGGAATAAAAATAGGATGCAGTATATAAGAAAAAAGAACTAAGATCTTTTTCAAAGTGTGGATTATTTAAAACTGGTTACATCTTTTTTCGCAGTCTAGCAACAGGAATGTCCAGTTGCTCGCGGTACTTCGCAATGGTTCTTCGAGCAATTGGATAGCCTTTTTCTTTAAGAAGTTCCGCCAGTTGATCATCGGGAAGCGGCCTGTGCTTGTCTTCTTCTTCTAGAATATTTTTCAGTATTTTCTTGATTTCTAGAGTAGAAACATCTTCGCCTTGGTCATTTTTCATCGCTTCTGAGAAAAACTCCTTGATCAACTTGGTGCCATAAGGTGTTTCTACATATTTACTATTGGCAACACGAGAAATCGTTGAGATATCCATGCCTACCATTTCTGAAATGTCTTTTAAGATCATTGGACGCAATTTAGTTTCGTCGCCGTCTAAGAAAAATTCTTCTTGGTAATGCATAATGGCATTCATCGTCACCCAAAGCGTTTCTTGTCGCTGTTTTATGGCATCAATAAACCATTTGGCAGCATCTAATTTTTGTTTTATAAATTGAACTGCATCTTTCTGGGCATGCGATTTATCTTTCGAAACTTTATAAGTCTGCAACATCTCTTGGTAATCCTTAGAGACGTGCAATGTGGGTGCATTTCGACCATTTAAAGTCAATTCTAATTCTCCTTCTACAATCCTAATTGCAAAGTCCGGCACGACATTTTCCGTAATTTTGTTGGCTCCGGTAAAAGATCCACCAGGTTTTGGATTTAGCTTTTCAATTTCATGAACTGCTTTTTTTAGTTGTTCAATAGAAACATTGAATTTTTGTTGCAGTTTTTCGTAATGTTTTTTACTGAACGCATCAAATTGGGTTTCAATAATATTGATTGCCAACGCAACGTACTCAGATGGCGTTTTGTGCTTTAATTGCAATAGTAAACACTCTTGCAAATCGCGTGCGCCTACACCCGATGGTTCTAATTCATGAATGATATGTAAGATCCGTTCTACAGTTTTTTCGTCAGTGTAAATTCCTTGCGTAAACGCCATGTCATCTACAATATCGGAAATACTTCTACGAATGTAGCCCATGTCGTCAATGCTGCCCACCAAGAATTCGGCAATTTCGCGTTCCTCATCATTCAAGATGAAAGTGTTCAACTGATTGATTAGATCTTGGTGAAAACTTACCGGCGACGCCAAAGGAGATTCGCGATGTTCGTCGTCATCGCTGTAGTTATTCGCTTGAGTTTTGTATTCTGGAGTTTCGTCGTTACTTAAGTACTCATCAATATTGATCTCTTCTGCTTCAATACTTTCATTATCATCAAAATCATCGTATTCTTCGTTGTCAAATTCGTCTTTCTCGTATTCCTCATCTTCTTCCTTTCCGGCTTCAAGGGCTGGATTTTCATTCATTTCCTCTTTCAATCGTTGCTCAAATGCTTGTGTAGGCAACTGAATCAACTTCATCAACTGGATTTGTTGTGGAGATAATTTTTGAGTTAATTTGAGATTGAGAAATTGCTTTAACATAATTCTTTGCCACAAAGGCGCTAAGGCGCTATGTTGTTTTTTGTGTTGATAAATCTTTTTATTCCATTTTTAATTATAGGCACATTAAAATTAATTAGAAATCCTACGGGGTTGTTTGTTAATTTCAAGTGGCTAATTATTTGCGCATTCCATACTGGATTTATTTGGTCTACGGCTTTAATCTCAATAATGACAGTATCTTCAATTAATAAATCAAGTCTCAAACATTCATTGAAAGTAATTCCGTCATAAACAATTCGTAAATCAATTTGTCTTTTTACTTGAAATCCAGATTTTGAAATTTCATGTGCTAAATAAACTTCATATACTCTTTCCAATAACCCAGGTCCTAGTTCTTTGTGCACTTTGTATGCTGAATTTACTAATATTCTGGCAATTTCTTCTGTTCTTTCTGATAACATTTTGCTTGGCGATTAAAATTATTTTTCATTATGGCTTGTATATAAAAACTTTGTGCCTTAGCGGCTTCGTGGCAAATACTAAAATTCCGCATTCATCGGCGTTCTCGGAAACGGAATTACATCGCGAATGTTGCTCATTCCAGTTACAAATAAAACCAATCTTTCAAAGCCTAATCCAAAACCTGAGTGCACAGCAGTTCCGAATCTTCTCGTATCCAAATACCACCACAATTCTTCTTCATCGATACCTAATGCTTTCATTTTTTCAACCAATACATCGTGACGTTCTTCTCTTTGCGACCCACCAACAATTTCACCAATTCCAGGAAATAAAATGTCCATCGCACGAACGGTTTTGCCATCTTCATTCAATCGCATGTAAAACGCTTTGATATTTGCTGGATAATCAAACAAAATTACGGGACACTTAAAATGTTTTTCTACCAAGAATCGTTCGTGCTCACTTTGCAAGTCGGCACCCCATTCGTTGATGATATAATTGAATTTCTTCTTTTTATTGGGTGTTGAATCTCTTAAAATATCAATCGCTTCCGTATAAGAAACGCGTTTAAAATCATTAGTCAAGACGAAATTCAGTTTCTCCAACAAGCTCATTTCACTCCGTTCCGCTTGTGGTTTCGATTTTTCTTCCTCTGTAAGGCGACTGTCTAAGAACTTCAAATCTTCACCACATTTGTCAACAGTATATTTAACCACATATTTGATAAAATCCTCCGCCAAATCCATGTTGTCGTTGAGGTCGTTAAATGCAACTTCCGGCTCAATCATCCAAAATTCCGCTAAGTGACGCGACGTATTGGAGTTCTCCGCTCTAAAAGTCGGTCCAAAGGTATATACTTGTCCCAATGCCATCGCAAAAGTTTCTGCTTCCAATTGCCCAGAAACAGTAAGATTGGTTTCTTTTCCGAAGAAATCTTCTTTAAAATTAACGTTCCCTTCGTCAGTTCTTGGAGTCCCATCAAAAGGTAAAGCCGTCACTCTAAACATTTCTCCAGCGCCTTCCGCATCCGATCCTGTGATGATTGGTGTATTTACATATACAAAACCTCTTTCTTGAAAATACTGATGCACTGCAAAAGACAAAACCGAACGCACACGCATGATGGCTCCAAATGCATTGGTGCGCACTCTTAAATGAGCGTTTTCCCGCAAGAATTCTAACGAGTGTTTCTTAGGTTGCATCGGAAATTTCTCTGCATCCGAATCGCCCAATATTTCTAATTTTGATACTTGAATCTCATATTTTTGTCCAGCACCTTGACTTTCTACCAACGCACCAGTCACTGAAATGGCAGCGCCAGTGGTGATTCTTTTCAAAGTTTCTTCAGGCGTGTTTTCAAAATTTACGACACATTGTATGTTGTTGATTGTCGAACCGTCATTCAACGCAATAAATTGATTGTTTCTAAAAGTTCTTACCCATCCTTTGGCGTTTACTTGCGCAATTGTTGCGCTACTTTCTAGTAAGTTCTTAACTTTTGTATGTTTCATTTTTTGAATTTTTAGATCATTCGATTTTTAGATTTTCATCGCAAAATCGAATGCAAATATAATGGATTTGCTGTAATTTTTAGAAGCTAATCCCGCTATCCGTTGCAATCTTTTTATCCTGAATCGAGTTCAGGATAAAAAGGATTTTCACTGCTATCGGGGCTAGGGTATTTATTTTCAATACAAACGCGGGATTTTTACTAAGCTTTCCCTTCAAGTTCTTTCAATGCTTTCTTTTTTTCGAAAGTCAAAACCAATGCCGGCAACACTAGCAAATTTGCGAACATGGCAAAAAGTAATGTACAAGATATCAATCCGCCCAAAGCAATCGTGCCCACAAAACTGGATAAAGTGAAAATAGCAAAACCAAAGATCAGTACAACAGAAGTGTAAAAGGTACTGATGCCAGTTTCACGAATCGAACTAATAACAGATTTATTAACCAGTCCATTATTTTTTATTAGATCATGTCGGTACTTCGCCATAAATTGAATCGCATTGTCAACAGAAATCCCAAATGCAATGCTAAAAACCAAGATCGTTGAAGGTTTTAAAGGAATGTCTAAATATCCCATCAACCCTGATGTGATGCATAAGGGCAATACGTTCGTAATAACTGATGCCATCACCATTTTTAAAGAACGGAACAAATAAGCCATCAAAGCCGCAATTACTAGAATAGCAAAAATAAGCGAGATAATGAGATTGTCTATCAAATAGGAAGTTCCTTTTTGAAAGACCAAAGCTTTCCCCGTAAGTGTCACAGTGTAGCGATCTTTCGGGAATAATTCATCTATTTTGGTTTGTAATTGTCCTTCAACTCTCGCCATTTCTTCGGTGCCGATGTCTTTCATAAAGGTCGTAATTCGGGCGTACTGACCTGTATTGTCGACATAGCTTTTCATCAAATTGTCTTTGGAATTCTTGGTTGCGTTTTTGGCGTAGGAAAGGATAAAAGCTTGTTCTTGTGAGTTCGGCAATTCATAAAATTCAGGGTTGCCATTATAAAACGCCTGCTTTGAATATTTTACCAAATTGACTACAGAAACCGCGGGAGAAAGCTCGGGGATTTGTGCAATAGTCTTCTGTAATTCGTCTATTTTTTTCATGGTCGATAATTTCATTACGCCCTTTTTGCGCTGTGTATCAATCAAAATCTCTAAAGGCATTACACCATGAAAGTCTTTTTCATAGAATAAGATGTCTTTAAAAAAAGAGGCGCTTTTGGGCATTTCACCAATCAAACTACCTGATACTTTCATTTGAGTAACACCAATGACACTAAAGATCATCAAGAGTGCGTATATAATGTAGATTTTTGTGCGTTTGTATTTGACTACATTTTCAACCCAACTCAGAAAGGAAGAAATATAATTCTTACTCAAATGGTACAAGTGCTTTTCTTTTGGCAATGGCATAAAACTATAAACTATCGGAACAATGCAAAGCGTCAGCAAATAGACCGTCATTACATTGATGGCGGTAACCAAACCGAACTCATAAAGCAAGTCGTTGTTTGTAATCATAAAGGTCGCAAATCCAACAGCAGTCGTTAAATTGGTCATTAATGTGGACACGCCGATTTTAGAAATCACACGCTGCAATGCCTTTGCTTGGTTTTTATGAATTTTGATTTCCTGTTGGTATTTGTTGATCAAGAAAATGCAGTTGCAAATTCCAATTACGATTATCAAAGGCGGAATAATTGCCGTAAGTATTGTGATTTTATAACGGAATAATCCCAGCGTACCAAATGACCAAACGACACCCAGCAAGAGAATACTTATCGAAATAAAAGTGGCACGAAATGATCGGAAAAACAGAAAGAAAATAAACGAGGTTATAAATAAGGCGGCACCGATAAAAAGGCCGATTTCGCCTTTCATGTTTTCGGCGTTGATGGTTCTAATATAAGGCATGCCCGAGACACGTAGGTCGATTCCGGTCTCTCGTTCAAACTTCTCGACTTTAGGGACAAGATTTTTGAGAATAAATGTTTTTCTAGCTTCGGTATTGACAATGTTTTTTTTCAAGTACAGTGCAGAGCGAATGCTTCCGGATTCTTTGTTAAACAGCAAACCCTCATAAAACGGCAATCTTTCGAATAATTCCTCTTTTACTTTTTTGAGATAGTCCAAACGACTGGTTTGAGTTGCATCTATCAAAGAAACCAACTGAAATTTCTGCGCAACGGTATCTTTCTCTAATTTTTTCAGATCGTTTATCGACACTACTAAATCAATTTCCTCTGCTTTTTTGAGTCCAGTCATTAATTCACTCCATGCTGCAAATGCTTTTGGAGTAAAAAACTTTTTGTCGTTGAAACCAATAACAATCAGGTTTCCTTCTTCGCCAAATTTATCGAGGAAGTCTTGATATTGTTGATTTACGACATGTTTTTTCGGAAGAAGGTTCGCCTCTGTATAGGTCATGCCTAAATTTTTCCATTGGTATCCAAGAAAAATAGTGAGTGCTACAATAGCGACGATAATGGCGTTTCTGTTCTTAAGTATGATTCGAGCTAATCCTTCCCAAAATCCTACTTGGTGCGTGTTTTTCATGTGGATTTAAAAACAAGTTGCAAAGGTAAATAAAACAAGAGAATTTCAATTCATTCGGGCGGTAGTTTTCCAAAAAAGTTACCTTTTCTTATACCAGAACAAATTTTTGCCTACTATTTTTTTTGACGTTATAATTTCTATATTTGGATTCAGATCATTTGCGCGAAATCATATATTTAATTAGTAACAAAAACGCTATGAAGAATTTCAAGAATTCTATATTCTACATCATTGTAACTGGCGGTTTTTCAGCAATGATTTATTGGATTCTCGCCCAAGGAAAATTCTTGGAAATAGGTAGAAATATTGTAGTTGCTAACTCGCCCAATTCGCAATGGACAGAATTCTTGGCTTCGTTACTTCACAATGTCAAACATCCTTTAGCCATTCTTCTAGCTCAAATTATTACCATTATCATTGTGGCACGTTTCTTCGGTTGGATGTTTCGAAAAATTGGACAACCTACCGTAATTGGAGAAATCATCGCCGGAATTGTGCTAGGTCCATCGTTGGTCGGCATGTATTTTCCAGAGTTTTCGCAAGCGCTTTTCCCTGTTGCCTCCTTAGGAAATTTGCAGTTTTTAAGTCAAATAGGTCTGATATTATTCATGTTCGTCATCGGAATGGAACTTGACTTAAAAGTACTAAAAAACAAAGCCAATGAAGCACTAGTTATTAGTCACGCCAGCATCATCATTCCTTTTACATTGGGCGTTGGATTGGCTTATTTTGTGTATCATCGCTTCGCACCACAAGGAATCGAATTCTTGTCTTTCAGTCTGTTTATGGGCATCGCAATGAGCATAACGGCATTTCCAGTATTGGCAAGGATTGTTCAGGAGCGAGGCATACATAAAACCAAGATTGGTACAATTGTTATTACTTGCGCCGCAACAGACGACATAACAGCTTGGTGTATTTTAGCCGCGGTAATTGCAATTGTGAAAGCAGGCTCATTTGTAAGTTCATTATACATCATCGGATTGGCATTTACTTACGTTTTAGTCATGATATTTGTGGTCAAACCCTTTTTGAAAAGAATTGGCGATTTGTACGGCACAAAGAATAAGTTGAATAAACCAGTCGTTGCGATTTTCTTTTTAACGTTGATTCTATCGTCATACTTGACTGAAATTATCGGGATTCATGCGCTTTTTGGAGCTTTTATGACCGGAGCAATCATGCCGGATATTTCAAAATTTAGAGCTATTTTCATTAATAAAGTCGAAGATGTCTCAGTCATTTTACTGCTCCCACTGTTTTTTGTATTCACAGGTTTACGAACTCAAATCGGTTTAATCAATGATTCCTATTTATGGGAAATTACGGGTTGGATTATTTTGGTTGCTGTTGCTGGAAAATTTTTCGGAAGCGCATTGGCTGCAAAGTTTGTCGGTCAAAATTGGCAAGAGAGTCTAACCATCGGTGCTTTGATGAATACACGTGGGTTGATGGAATTGGTGGTGCTTAATATTGGTTATGATTTGGGTGTATTAACGTCAGAAATTTTCACGATGATGGTTATTATGGCACTGGTAACAACCTTTATGACAGGTCCTGCATTAGATTTAATAAATTATATATTTAAAACAAAGGATGTTTTTATTCCGGATGAAATTGAACATGATGGTCGTAAATATAAAATTCTCATATCCTTTGGAAACAACGAAAAAGGGAAGTCACTTTTACGATTAGCTAGTAGTTTCGTTGCAAAGCAAAAGGAGACTTCTAGTATCACAGCCCTGCATTTATCATTGAGTGATGAAATGCATTCGTATAATTTAGAAGAGCAAGAAAAGAAGAGATTTACGCCAATTTTAGAAGAGTCTAAAACGCTACAGCAAGAAATCACAACAATTTTCAAAGCTACAGTAGACATCGAAACAGATATCTCTGATATTGCCAACCAAGGAGATTATGATTTGCTTTTAGTAGGTTTGGGAAAATCAATTTTTGAAGGAACACTGCTAGGAAAAGTCCTAGGTTTTACCACGAGAATCATCAATCCAGATCGTCTAATCGACAAGTTTACAGGTAAAGAAGGGTTGTTCGAAAATTCTCCGTTCGATGAGAGAACCCGTCAAATTATTTCGAAAAGTAAAATGCCTTTGGGTGTATTAATTGATAAGGATTTACAGGAAGTCAAAAATGTATTTGTACCTTTATTTTCGTCGGACGACGCTTTTCTGATTGATTATTTTCAAAAGCTGATCTTCAATAGTAACTCAAATATATCTCTCTTAGATAGCAGTAATTTGGTCAAAAATAATTTTGTGATGAGCAGTGCCATTAATTCATTAGAAGATAAATATCCAGAGAACATAAATGTTTTGCAGGAAAGAACTATGAAAAAAGAATTCCTGTCTAAGCAAGATTTAATGATTATCAGCATGGAAAGTTGGAAGAAATTGGTAGACTCACAGAGCTTGTGGCTGACCCATGTTCCCTCAGTTTTGATACTAAAACCCTAAATTCAAAACAAAAGACAATTTAATTGCAAGATTGTCTTCTGTTTTTGGCAGCTGATAAGGTCCATAACGGTAAAAAGCGGTAAGACCAAACCCTTTATATATTTGATTTAATTCAAATCCTGATTCATAATATCCATTATTCATTGTATTAAATTCAAGGCCTAGATGGCGTGCTCTATTTTTCATATCACCCCATGCAGCTCGAGTCACCAAAACGAAGGATGGTTTTACTTTTCTAAAAATTTCAATTCTTTTAAAACCATGTTTAATGTGAATCATTGCAAATTCACTTGAGAAAAACTCATTAAAAAACATCGTTTCAAAACTGTTTTTTCCTGCAATAGTAATTCGTTGGAGCAGTCTGTCATTAGTAAGATTATTCGGCGAAGTATTGTATAAATGAGTCAATGGGATTGCTCCTTGAGCATAACCGACTTCGAGCATAACCGAAGTTTTTTGACCATTTAAATAGTTCTTTTCATATTCACTTCTAAATTCAATTTTATTAAAAGTAAAGTCATTTTTTAAAAATCTTGGTATTGCTTGCGTATATTGAAAGGTAAACTTTGGAAAGCGTTTTTTTACTTCAAATCGCCCTTCTTCCGTTTGCAAATAGTCGCTGAACGGATTCCATTGTAGCGCAAATTGCGCTGTAGTCATCGTAAATTTGTCATATAAAATAGAATCGTATATATAGGTGTAATCAAATAATGGATTAACTCTAGTATACATCAATTGCCAAATGCTTTCTGTCTTTGGCAGTAGTTTGGTTTCAAAATAAACCCTCCAGCTTTGATAGTCGTAGAACGTTTTAAGGTTTATAGGTCTTGGATCATACAGCTTGAAATTTCGCTTATCGATTGCAAATGTAGTGCTGGCGATTTCCCGAATGTCATCGGTGTAAGATCCTCCAATCCATGTGTTTGAGTTGCTTTCGACTCTAGTCGCCAAACCGATATTGTACTTTAATTGTTCGTCTTTTAATCCATATGCAGTATAGCCATCAATTCTAAAAACCTTCGAAAAAAGGTTGCTAGTCTTACCGCCTAGTCCAAAACGGAATCCCTCGTAATTATTAAAACTCAGTAAATAACGCAAGTCCATATCGAAATATCCTAATGGCACATAGCCATTCAGAATCTTTCTGCCTTGAAACAATCTCTTTTCTATTTTATTTTTAGTAGCTACACTGTCAAGGGCAAAATACGTCCTCCGACTTTTTAAATCCAACGTGTCTCGCCGATAACGATTCCAAAATGATTCGTTTTGAATTTCCGCATCTTTCTGAATTTCCATATTTTGAAAGCGATTCTTGATTTCAAATCGGTTGTTATATTTTACATCAAAGACGCTGGTTTCGGACAACAGGTATGTATGGTCAGAAGCTCCTTTCTTTCTTGCATCAGTATTGTTTTCTCCCGAATCGAATGATAAAGTTTCTCCTAGAATTTTGATATCATAGTTGTTTTTACCTTTAACAATCTTGAACATTTTTTGTGTTGGAAACCATAATTTATATTCTGGATAGAATTGAAATTCATGCGTTCCATTGATATCTAACAATCCCTTAACCCGCATGATGGCTTTATTGACGGCAAAATTTTCAGCATCAATATACAGGACTCCCTCTAAGCCAGATTCTTTTCTTTTTTTCTTGTTTTTAAAATAAATCAGAAAGGATTTTCGACCTTGAATGAAAGTACTGTCCAAAAGTTTGAATCGATAATCGTGAAAAGAGGAATTTGAAATAGGACTGTTATACGCCGTTTCAAAAAGTTCATATCGGTTATCGTAGATTGAAAAAGATTGCAAATTGACCGATAAGATTTCATAAATTGGTTGTTTAAACCCAGCCATTTTAGTGGCTAGAATTGTTTCCTTAAGTTCTTTACCGCGGTATTGAAATTGCGATACACGCTCTGTTTGAAATAAATGCTGGTTGGATACAATTTTTTTAAACTTATATCCTGAAGAGTCAATTTTGTAGTGATTTCCTTTGATTGCTTTTTTAATGTAAATACTGTCAATTTTGCCTTCTAATGAATCTGGATTTGCAGAAATAATTAGTCGATTGTAGGCCTTAAATTCAAACGACTCTAATTTTTTTTGAGGATTATTTAGTGATTTTCGTTCAATCGTCTTTTTGATAATTTCTAAACCTCTTGTGTTGCTTGACAAACTCACCTCCTCAAGGATGTCTTCCCTTGGCTGAAGAAATATTAAGTAAAAGTTATTATTGTGGTCTAAATTAATTTCTCTGCTTGAGTAGCCAATATAAGATACGCGAATAGAAGTTGCTGGTGTTGGACAATGAAGCACAAATTTACCATCTATATCACTAATTGTGATAATTCCTGTATTTGAAGCGATTGTTGCAAATGGCAGTGCTTGCTTTGAAATTTCGTCCCTAGTTATCCCCGTATATTTCCATTGCGCTTGGCTTGCAAACGTAAATAACAGGAATAAGTAATAGCATTTTTTCATTCGATTGAATCACAAAATTCTCAACATTTTCAAAGGTAAGTAAAATAAAAATCCGCCTTGTTAGGAAAACGAGACGGATTTAACAATATTACAATTGCAATTAGACTTTCATGATTTCAGCCTCTTTATGCACTAAAATATCATCGATTTTTTTTATAAATGAATTCGTCAAATTTTGGACTTCCTCCTCGGCACTTTTACAAATATCCTCTGACGTTCCCTCTTTTTCCAATTTCTTGATATCAGTATTGGCATCTTTACGTGCATTTCTAACACCAATCTTAGCGTCTTCTGCTTCGGCTTTTGCTTGCTTGGTCAGGTCACGTCTGCGTTCTTCAGTCAAAGGTGGAACAGAAATAATGATAACATCACCATTGTTCATCGGGTTGAAACCAATATTAGCGACCATAATCGCTTTTTCAATTGGGTGCAACATCGTTTTTTCATATGGCTGAATGGTAATTGTTCTTGCATCAGGAACATTCAAATTCGCGATTTGTGCCAACGGTGTTTGCGATCCGTAATAATCAACAAATACACTTCCTAGCATCGCAGGAGAAGCTTTTCCAGCACGGATATTTAAAAATGATTTTTCCAAATGCGCAATCGAACCATTCATTGATTCTTTTGCACTGTCTATAATAAATTCAATTTCTTCAGTCATATTTTGGATTTTAAGATTTTGAGACTTTAAGATTTTGAGACTTTAAGATTTTCGCAAAGTCAATCTTATCGCCTTATAATCTCACTGTCTTACGATCTATTAAACATTAACTACAGTTCCTACTGTTTCTCCTTCACAAATTTTCAATAAGTTCCCTCTTTTATTCATGTCGAAAACAACAATCGGCAATTGATTTTCTTGGCTTAAAGTAAATGCAGTGCTATCCATCACGTTTAATCCTTTCTTAATCACATCATCAAAAGTAATAGAATCAAACTTCGTCGCCGTTGCATCTTTTTCTGGATCTGCCGTGTAAATGCCATCAACACGTGTTCCTTTCAAAATTACATCTGCATGGATTTCAACACCACGCAAAACAGCCGCCGTATCCGTTGTGAAATAAGGATTGCCGGTTCCAGCTCCAAAAATTACTATTCGACCTTTTTCGAGGTGACGCACCGCTCTTCTCTTGATGTAAGGCTCTGCAATCGCTTCAATTTTCAAGGCGGTTTGCAATCGAGTCAACATGCCATGATCTTCCAAAGCACCTTGTAGCGCCATGCCATTAATCACTGTTGCTAACATTCCCATGTAGTCACCTTGAACGCGGTCCATTCCGTTGCTTGCACCAGAAACTCCTCTAAAAATATTTCCTCCTCCAATGACAATAGCAATTTCAACTCCTTTATCATGAATTAGTTTTATTTCTTCTGCATATTCAGCCAAACGAGCAGGATCAATCCCATATTGCCGGTTGCCCATCAATGCTTCACCGCTTAATTTTAGAAGAATTCTCTTGTATTTCATTACTTTGTTTTATTGAGTTGTGCAAATATAGTTATATTCTTATTTTGTGAAATATTCTGTCTGAAAAAAAGGATGCAAAATCAATGGGCAAGTTTTTTGTTTTTGGTGCTGATTGTCACGCAAGCGCAATACTTAAATCCGTAAATTTGCAATATCAAAAACTCACATTATGAAAGTTGCAGTAGCTCAAGGACTGGTAAACAGTCACACTTATGCACAATATCGCTCAGTAGTTACTACTTTTTTAGCACAAGGTAAAGTTACGGGGCACGAGCAAAGTGCAGATTTACTTCATTATTCCGAATTAAATGAGGCGCGAATGAATCGGTTAGACAAGAAAATTGAAATCACCGAGGAAAATATTCAGAAGCTATCAAATTTGAAAAAGAAATTTGTTTGGCTCGTTTTATCTGAAGGCTGGTGTGGAGATGCCGCTCAAATATTGCCCATCATCAACAAAATGGAATCATTTTCTCAGAACATAGAGCTAAAAATTTCATTCCGAGATGAGAACGAAGCGCTTATGAATTTATTTCTTACCAATGGAAGTAAAGCCATTCCTAAATTGATTCTTTTAGATAGTGACTCAGAGGTGGTTCTCGGAAGTTGGGGGCCAAGACCAAAAGGCGCAACCAATCTAATACAAAGTTATAAACAGCAATATGGTGTTGTTGACGAAACTGCGAAAACAGAATTGCAATTGTGGTATCTACATGACAAAGGAGTCAGTACACAGAATGAAATTATGGAACTTGTGTTGCAGTGCGAACAATTGAATCATCAAACGACTTAATATCCATCGCGTTTTTTACATCAAAATCTCCGATTTTTGTTCTTCGCAAACTGGTCAGATGCGCCCCTGATCCCAAAGCTTTGCCAAAATCAAAAGCCAAAGAACGAATGTAAGTGCCTTTGCTGCAAACGACTCTAAAATCAATTTCTGGAAAGGCAATACGAGTGATTTCAAATTCGTGAATGGTGGTTTTCCTAAAGGCAATTTCAACGGTTTCGCCCGCCCGTGCATGGTCGTACAATCGAACGCCATCTTTTTTAATGGCGGAAAAAATCGGCGGTTTCTGATCTATTTCTCCGAGAAATTGCGGTAGCGTTTTGTGAATTAAATCACTATCAATGTGATTTGTTGGAAAAGTCTGATCAATTTCGGTTTCTAAATCGTAAGAAGGCGTCGTTGCGCCAAGGTAAAAAGTACCCGTATATTCTTTGACTTGGCCCTGCAATTCTTCAATTCTTTTGGTGAATTTTCCTGTGCAAACCAACAGTAGTCCTGTAGCTAGCGGGTCGAGTGTGCCTGCATGGCCGATTTTTATTTTCTTCAAACCCAGTTTGCTCTTCAAAATCCATTTCATTTTATTGACCGCTTGAAAGGAAGTCCAATGCAGCGATTTGTCAATCAACAAAATTTGTCCGTTTTGAAAATCTTCCCCTGTCATTAAATTACGCTCAAAGGATGGATGAAGAAATGAATTAAAAGCAACACAACGCCCACAATAATTCGATAATAACCAAATATTTTAAAGCCATGTTTGGTCAGAAAACCAATAAAACTTTTGATTGCTATCAAAGCGACAATAAAAGCTACAACATTTCCAATTACCAATAAATTTATTTGATCATCCGTCAATACATAACCTTCTTTATAATAATCGTAGCATTTTTTTACCGTTGCGCCCAACATCGTCGGCACCGCTAAGAAAAATGAAAATTCAGCGGCCGCCGTTCGCGAAAGATTTTGTGACATCCCACCAACAATACTGGCGCCACTTCGCGATATACCTGGAATCATCGCCAAACATTGAAAGAGTCCAATCTTAAATCCTTTTGCATAGGTCACTTCAACATTTTCGGAATTTCCAAACCAATCATCGACTTTCAGTAAAACAATGCCGCCCAGAAGTAACGAAACCGCCACAGTTACTGGATTCTCCAACAAAGCATCAATTTTTTTGCTGAAAAGCAATCCCAAAACTACCGCCGGAATAAAGGCAACAAGCAACTTAAAGTAAAATTCAATAGTTTGGAAAAAGCGCTTGAAATACAAAACAACGACAGATAATATGGCGCCCAACTGTATTACAATCGTAAACAATTTGGTGAATTCGTCTTTTTCAATCCCGAAATATGTGCTGGCAAGAATCAAATGGCCTGTGGAAGAAACCGGTAAAAATTCAGTAACGCCTTCGATAATGGCGAGAATGATAGATTGAAGTATATTCATTTTTGAGATTTTAAGATTTTGAGATTTTAAGATTTTAAGACTAGTATTCGATTAACGAATCTTACCATCTTGCAGTCTTACAATCTTGCAATCTAATTCGTTTTCTTAGGATTTCTTAAAATGGAGTAAATAGTTATCCCAAACCCAATCAAAACCGTAGTTGGAGCCAAACGAATCCGCTGGAAGTTGAAAATAGAATCATTAAACACTTTCGGATCATCACTTCCACCGCCAGACATCAAAATAAATCCAACAGCAATGACGGCAATTCCAATCAAAAGAATACTATAATTGACTTTCTCAAAAAGGAATTCTTGTTTTTCTTGTTCGTTTTCTTTCATAGTCCAAAAATCTTACTGTCTAAAAGTCTGGTAGTCTAATACAAATCGTCTGTTCGTAAATTCAAATATTTTTGTGTCGCAAAAAAGGTACTGATCCAAGTAATCAAAACGCCAATTACCAAAACGCCAAGTAGCACCAAACCGACCATCAATTGATCTTCCAATATAGTCAAACTAGGGAAAGTATTATCAATATAAATTAGCGTTCCAATCAAAGCGATAATGGCCAAAACAGCACCAATCACACCCAATCTGATGCTTCGCCAAATAAACGGTTTTCGGATAAATGATTTCGTTGCGCCAACCATTTGCATTGTTTTTATGATAAATCGATTGGAATATATCGACAATCGCATCGAACTGTTAATCAATAATACCGCAATCAATGCTAAAATACCGCTAATAATCAAAATCCACATGCTCACTTTCTTGATATTGTCATTGACCAAACTCACCAACTGCTTGTCGTAAACGATATCGGCAATCATTTCGTTCGCCAAAAATCGACTTTCAATTTTTCGAATATTTTCAGTATCGATGTAGGCGGCTTTCAAATGAATGTCATACGAATTCTGTAGCGGATTCGCTCCCAAAAATGTCATGAAATCTTCTCCAATGATGTCAGTATGCATTTTCGCGGCTTGTTCTTTGGAGACGTAGTCACTCGATTTGACAAACTTTGCTGATTTTAATTCTTGTCCAAAAGCCACCATCGTACTGTCAGTTGCTTCGCTTTTGAAAAAAACAGTCATCACAATTTCTTCCTTAAAGTCGTCCGATAATTTTTTGGAATTGATGATAAAGAAACCTAAAATACCTAAAAGAAAAAGTACCAAAAACATACTCAGGACCACAGAAAAATAAGAAGAAATAAGCCGACGCTTTTGAAATTTTTCGAATGAAGAACTCATAAATAATAGTAATTATGGCGTAAAAATAATAAAGAAATTCTTTAATCATAGTTTATAACGACCAAAGTTTTGACTTTCGTACAATAAACGTAAATTTGCCCTCAGTTTTTAGGAGCACAACAGTTGTTTTGCTTTGAACACTTGTCCCGCTTTTCGTTGCAATCTTTTGTGCCGAACACCGTCACAAAAGGATTTCCACTACAATCGGGGCTAATTTTTGAACGTATTTTGCTACCATCAAGTATCCAAGATTCACAAACAAAACAATATCACATTCGCTTTGCGCCTCTGCGTCTTTGCGAGCAATAAAATAATAAAAAACTCAGCAACTCAGTTTCTCAGCAACTCAGTCACTTTAATATGAAATACAATCCAAACCAAATAGAAGCCAAATGGCGAAAATACTGGGCCGATAACCAAACCTTCGCCGCCAGCAACGCATCTGATAAGCCAAAATATTATGTACTCGATATGTTCCCTTATCCATCTGGAGCGGGTTTACATGTCGGACATCCGCTGGGTTATATCGCTTCCGATATTTATGCGAGATTCAAACGGCACCAAGGTTTTAATGTGTTGCATCCGCAAGGCTACGACAGTTTTGGTTTGCCAGCTGAACAATATGCCATCCAAACCGGACAACATCCGGATAAAACCACCAAAGAAAACATCGCGCGTTATCGAGAACAACTAGATAAAATTGGCTTTTCATTCGATTGGAGTAGAGAAGTGCGAACCTCCAACGCCGATTATTACAAACACACCCAATGGATTTTTATTCAATTGTTCCATTCCTGGTATAACAAAACTTCCGATAAAGCCGAAGATATTTCAACGCTGGTTGCCGAATTAGAACAAAGCGGGAACGCCAATATTAATGCAGTTTGCGACGACAACATCGAAGCATTTTCTGCAGCAGATTGGAATGCTTTTTCATCAGAACGGCAACAAAAAATACTATTACAATACCGTTTAACTTATTTGGCGGAAACTGAAGTCAATTGGTGTCCAGCACTCGGAACCGTGCTCGCCAACGACGAAATCGTCAATGGCGTTTCAGAACGTGGCGGTCATCCTGTCATTCGTAAAAAAATGACACAATGGAGCATGCGCATTTCCGCCTATGCAGAACGTTTGCTGCAAGGGTTAGACACTATCGATTGGAGCGAAAGCATCAAAGAAAGCCAACGCAACTGGATTGGAAAATCCGTGGGCGCGATGGTTACTTTCAACCTACAAACTACAGCCTACAACCCACAACCTGGAGCTATCGAAGTTTTTACCACACGTCCCGACACGATTTTTGGAGTAACTTTTATGACTTTGGCGCCCGAAAACGAATTGGTTGCTCAAATCACAACAGCCGAACAAAAAGAAGCCGTTGCAGTCTACATCGAAAAAACAGCCAAACGTTCCGAGCGCGAACGAATGGCAGATGTCAAAACAATTTCTGGAGTTTTCACCGGAGCGTACGCCGAACATCCATTTACCAAAGAACCCATTCCAGTTTGGATTGGTGATTACGTTTTAGCAGGTTACGGAACTGGCGCGGTTATGGCGGTTCCTTGTGGCGATGAACGCGATTATGCTTTTGCCAATTTCTTTAAAAATGAAAACGGCATGCCAGCCATCAAAAATATTTTTGCCAATGTCGATATTTCTCAGGAAGCTTATGGTTCGAAAGACAATGTAGAAATTGCCAATTCGGATTTCTTAAATGGACTCAATTACAAAGAAGCAACTAAAAAAGTCATCTTCGAACTCGAAAAAATAAACCAAGGCAAAGGCAAAACCAATTACCGTTTACGTGACGCTGTGTTTTCAAGACAGCGCTATTGGGGTGAACCTTTTCCAGTATTCTACATCGACGGTTTGCCACAAATGATTGATGCGAAACATTTGCCAATCGTATTATCAGAAGTTGAAAAATATTTACCTACAGAAGACGGACAACCGCCATTAGGAAATGCAACCACTTGGGCTTGGGATAGTGTTCAGTGTTCAGTGGTTAGTAATCAGTTGATAGATCATAAAACTGTTTTTCCTTTAGAACTCAACACCATGCCGGGTTGGGCAGGAAGTTCATGGTACTGGATGCGCTATATGGATGCGCACAACGAAACCGAATTTGCGAGCCAAGCTGCGCTAGAATATTGGCAAAACGTCGATTTGTATATCGGCGGTAGCGAACACGCCACAGGACATTTACTGTATTCGCGTTTCTGGAACAAGTTTCTCAAAGACAAAGGATTCGCTCCGACGGAAGAACCGTTTAAAAAGTTGATTAATCAGGGGATGATTTTAGGAATGAGTGCGTTTGTGTATCGCAGCGAAGATTCCAAAAAGTTATATTCTAAAGGGATGGTTCAAAATGAGATTGTGCACCCAATCCACGTTGATTTAGCCGTGATCAATGATATGACTAACGAATTAGATATCGAAAAATTCAAATCACATCCGCTTTATTCTGATTACAAAGATGCCGAATTTATTTTGGAAAACGGCAAATATATCGTCGGTCGTGAAGTCGAAAAAATGTCCAAATCGAAATACAATGTGGTCAATCCAGACGACATTTGCAACGAATACGGCGCCGATACTTTGCGTTTATATGAAATGTTTCTCGGTCCACTAGAGCAAGCCAAGCCATGGAATACTGCGGGAATTACGGGTGTTTTCGGATTCCTAAAAAAATTGTGGCGATTGTATTTTGATGACAACGGTTTGATTGTCACGAATAACGAACCTTCTAAAGACAGTTTGAAAACTTTGCATAAAACGATTAAGAAAGTAGGTGAGGACATTACCAACTTTTCTTTCAATACTTCGGTGAGTCAGTTTATGATTTGCGTTAATGAATTATCAACGCAAAATTGTCATGAACGTGCGATACTCGAACCATTGGCAGTTTTGATGTCACCTTACGCGCCTCACATTGCGGAAGAATTGTGGAGCCAATTAGGAAATTCTGGTTCGATTTCAACCGTAGCTTTTCCTAAATTTGACGCAAAGCATTTGGTGGAAAGCAGTAAGGAATATCCCGTATCATTTAATGGGAAAATGCGATTTACGTTGGAGTTGCCACTTGATTTAACCGTTGCTCAAATTGAGGAAATTGTCATGAAGGACGAGCGCACCATCAAACAATTAGAAGGCAGAATGCCAAACAAAGTAATTGTCGTTCCCGGAAAGATTATAAATCTTGTAGGATAATCTTTGTGTCTTCGTGTCTTTGTGGCAAAAATTTCATGACAAAATAACACGAATGTTAACGCAAAGCAAATTGGCTTGTAAATTGACTACGCATTCGTACTTTTGAATTTTAAAACTAAAAACTAAAAACTAGAAATTATGTATTTGATATTAGCAGGTTTAATTATGTTGGTGAGTTGGTTGGTGAGCAATCGACTGAAAAATAAATTTGAATTGTATTCTAAATTACAATTGCAAAACGGAATGTCCGGAAGAGAAATTGCCGAAAAAATGTTAGCAGATCACGGAATTCGAGATGTTCGTGTGATTTCTGTTGAAGGGCAATTGACCGACCATTACAATCCTACAGACAAAACCGTAAATCTAAGTGAAGCGGTTTACAACCAAAGAAATGCAGCAGCAGCAGCAGTTGCAGCTCACGAATGCGGTCACGCGGTGCAACATGCGACTGCTTATAGTTGGTTGGAAATGAGATCTAAGTTAGTACCAGTTGTTTCTGTTGCTTCCAATTATGTACAATGGATTTTGATTGGTGGAATTTTGATGATTAACAGCTTTCCTCAATTATTGTTGATCGGAATTGTAATTTTTGCTGCCACAACATTATTCTCTGTAGTAACTTTGCCAGTTGAATATGACGCGAGCAACAGAGCTTTAGCATGGTTGGAAAACAAGCAAATGTTGAATCGCGAAGAACAAGCTGGTGCGAAAGATGCATTGAAATGGGCGGCTAGAACCTATGTTGTTGCTGCGATTGGATCGATTGCGACATTGTTGTATTACGTAATGATTTATATGAATAGAAGGTAAGAAGTCAATAGTTTAAAAATGGAGTCCGCAATGTGAGTTGCGGATTTTTTTTCATCAAACAATAATTATGTAGTTGTTTTCGATAATTGTAAAATACGATTTGACAGGCAACCGCAAATTTTAGCGACAAAATAGCATGTTGAATGCACTAAATATTATGGAACCAAAAGCACAGCAAAACAAAGTAATCAGAAAATTGGATGCTTTGGCAAAATTGATGGATTCTCAATTCCAGATTCCAAGTACCAAAATTAGATTTGGACTGGATGCTTTAATTGGACTTATTCCGGGCGTTGGAGATTTTGCTGGATTCATAGTTTCGGGATATATGATCTTGGTTTTAGCAAGCAATGGCGCGAGTGGCTTTGTGATTGCTCGAATATCACTAAATATCTTGATTGATGCAATAATTGGATTGATTCCGTTTCTGGGAGATATTTTTGACTTCGCATTCAAAGCAAACGAACGAAATATGAAACTCGTGCATGAGCATTATAAAGAGGGCAGACATCAAGGCGGCGCATGGAAAGTTGTCGTGCCTGTTTTGTTTTTCCTTTTTCTCTTAATAACGGGGATTGCCTGGATTGCCTACAACACAATAATGTGGCTAGTTGATTTTATTTTTTAAACTACAACTGTATTTGTCTGTCGATTTGCTGATCTAAAGAAATAAACGTTTCCGTTCTTGAAACGCCTTCTATCGCTTGAATCTTCGTGTTGAGCAATTGCATCAAATGCTCGTTATCGCGGCAAATGATTTTGATGAGTATCGACCAATTTCCCGTGGTATAATGACATTCTAGAACTTCTGGGATTTTCCTTAGTTCACGCACTGCTTCCGAATTTCGAGCGGCTTTATCCAAATACACACCAACAAAAGCCATCGTACTGTAACCTAAAACTTTGGTGTTGATGATAAACTTTGAACCCGAAATGACGCCTCCTTGTTCCAATTTACGAAGTCTTTGGTGGATGGCAGCGCCAGAAATCCCTATTTTATTAGCGATTTGCAAAATGGGTTTTCGAGCATCCTGCATCAGGTCACGAAGTATTTCTTTGTCTATTCCATCGATCTCTATTTGTAGCTGGTTTATTTTCATTCGACTTTGTTTTTATTTATTAAAGGACTCATGCAGTCGCTATGCTCGTATCATGGCTATAGATTTAAACCAAAAATACGATTTTGATTTTAGAATGAAAGTGAATTTCGGAATTTCTCTTTCGTTGGAAATACAGTAACGACAATAAGACGAGAAACCCTAGCCCTGATGGCAGTGGAAATCCTTTTTAACCCTTTCCGAGTTTTGAACTCTGAAAGGGTTGAAAAGATTGCAACGAACAGCAGGTTCCCGGCTACTAAACAAATTAAAGCTTAATTTGATCAGGATTATAGCCAATATAATCCATTTGTTTTTCGTTGAAGATAACACCGTATGATTCAAGTTCCTCCAGAATCGGCAAGTAAACCTCCTTATTGATTGGCAATTGCACACCAGGGGTTTTGATTTTGCCGTTTAGAATTTGAAGTGTTGCCATCGCGACTGGAAGTCCAACCGTTTTTGCCATTGCAGTATAGGTTTGGTCATCGCCAATACAAACCATTTTTGAATCGATTTGTTTTTGTACGCCATTAATTTCGTAGCCGAATTTATGATACATCACAATCATGTCTTTGTCGTGTTCCTCGAGTGTCCATTTTTCGCTCAGGATTTTCTCAAGAATTTGCGCGGGTGACGCATTTTTGAGTCCAACGATTTTCTTTGAATTGAACAAATCGAGCTCCAGCAATTTGTCCCACATAATATCGTCTTGTTCGATGCCGAGTTGCAAACGCAATTTAATTTCGACAGAATCCGTCGGATGATACGGTAAAAACAAATTGATAAACTCGCGGTAGCTGATGGTTTCGGAATTATCGATTTGATAACTATCGTCGGTCATGCCCAATTGCACGAACATATTCCACGCTTTAGAAAAACCGACACGACGAATGGTTCCTCTATATAAAGTAAGTGCGTCATCTAAACCATAGACGCTGCGGTATTTCAATGAATCGCGATTGGCATAAGCTTCAAATCGGCCGTAATCTTCGACTTCAAGAAATTCTGTTCTTCTGAATAATTTGTGGTAAGGAATGTATTTGTAGGTGCCTTCTTGGATGAATTTTGCAGCGCCACCTTGACCGGCTAATACCACGTTTCTTGGTGCCCAAGTGAATTTGTAATTCCACAAATTGTTGTCGGATTCTGGTGCGACTAAACCACCGCAGAACGATTCGAACAAAATCAGTTTACCACCTTGATCTCTAATTTCGTCGATGACTTTCATGGCGCTCATGTGATCAATTCCGGGATCCAATCCAATTTCATTCATAAAAATGAGGTTGTTGGCTTTGGCGTCAGCGTCGAGTGCTTGCATAGCATCGCTTACATATGAAGCAGTGACCATATGTTTTTTATAGGTAATGCAGTCTTTTGCTACTTCAATATGCAAATGAGCGGGCAACATCGAGATCACAATATCCGCTTTTTGAATTTCGGTTTGCCGTTGCTTTGCATCAAAAATATCCAGGGCAATCGCTGTTGCGTTTTTGTGGTTATTGGTTTTTCTTTGGGCTAATTCTTTCGATAAATCGCCAATGGTAAGATGTAAATGCTCAACTTCGGATTTATTTAAAAGGTATTGAATCAATGAGGAAGCCGACCGGCCAGCACCTATAATTAGTATGTTTCTCATGGTTTGTTGCAAATAGGTTTCAAAGGTATAAAACTAGATTAAATGTTTTAGCCACAAATTCACGAATTAAAATAATGTAACTCGTGGATTTGTGGCTAATCTATAAAGTTCTAAAAAGGAATTATTCCAATCCTTCCAAATCTTGTAGATCTTCTTGTTTCGATTCGACTTTCTTTTGTTCGAACTGAACATCCTGTTCAACTTCATCCGGCATCATTGCCCGAATGATTACAAAAACCAATGTCAATCCGGCAATAATTAGTAACCATTTTGGGACATTTCTATTGCTTGCGGCTGATTTCGCAAAAGCCAAAGCAGCGAACAGTAAAGAAAGACCAACTGGCAATACCCCTAAAGTTCCCATTGGTAAAATCACGAATACAATTCCAAGAATTGCGAAAATAAAGGCTAAAACTATAAATGCTTTTCTCATGTTAAATTCCAGTTGCTTTTGTTAATGTTAATTGTCCTGTTCCTACAGGAATACTAAATTGAATTAAAGCTGGTACTTTCGCAGCATCAGCGGTCAAGTAAATAATATTTTTATCTGTTCCTTTCAGTTTGTTTGTTTTGGCGCCTATAGAAATTTTATAACATACTTTTTTCCCTAAGTTACCGGCGTTGATGGTTTCTTTTCCTAAATATTTGGCAGAAACACTCATTTCTTTTTCGTCAAAAACGACTACAAAACTTTGTGTTTGACTTGGTTTGAATTTACTAAAATTGATTGTTCTCAATTTGTATAAAATCGCGACAACATCTTGACTTCCATTGCGCACCTGAAAGGTTTTTTTCGTTTCAGGCATATTCTTTTTCGTCACGGTGCTTTCAATAGTTTTTCCGTCACTTTTAAAAATGTACTTTTCCTTTTTTGTGTACTTTCCTTCAAATATATCTCGTTTGTAAAGATTCGATTTCAAGGCAACAGGATCAACATATGATTCATACCTGTCTCGAATTTTGAAAAAAGTATCCCATTTGCTGTAAGTTGTCGCCTCACAACTCAAATGTAAAAGTGTTTTTTTAGAGGTTTTTACTGTTTCTGTTTGCATGGTAACTTGAGCCAATTGTGTCATCAAGCCGCTCATGTTATAGGAGGCTGAATAGATGAATTTTTCTCCTGATTTAACAGCGCTATTACTCTGAGCATTGAGGCTTAGCGCAGCAATTGAAGTAATAATGAATAAGATTTTCTTCATGTTAATTTATTTTTGAAGTGCAAAGGTACAGTTTTTTTGTTAGGAGCTTCATCCCGTTTTCCGTTCTATCTTTTTCTGGTTAAAGAAACCAGAAAAAGGATGCCACTGCAACCGGGGCTAAAAAGTCGTGTATTTCTTTGATGTTTCCGCGATAACAAATACTTTTGCTTGCTAATAAATAAACAAGACAATGGAAAGAAAAATGGTTTCAGTGGCCGCAATTATAGGGACGTTTGCGATTGTCTTGGGTGCGTTTGGCGCCCACGCTTTAAAAAAGGTGCTATCCGTCGAACAGTTGAACATTTTTGAAACAGGCGTCAAATACCAAATGTACCATGCGTTATTTTTACTTGTTGTTGGGCTGTCATCCCAGGTAACGGAAATTGCAAAAAAGCGCATTTTTTATACGACAGTAACGGGAATATTCTTTTTTTCAGGTTCAATTTATTTATTGGCAACCAATGACTTAACCGCTTTCGACTTTAAAGTAATAGGTTTTATCACTCCAATCGGAGGATTGTTTTTGATTGCCGGATGGGTTTGTCTTTTTATCGATTTTTTAAAGAAAAAATCATAATATTTTAAGTTTATAAATCTACGTAAAATATTATTTTTACTTTTGTGCCTTCAATAAAACACAACAAAATTACATTTCTATGGAGAAGTACGCCCAAATCACGAAATCGATTTCGCTAGAAAAGTACGGTATCAAAGACGCAGCAGAAGTTATATACAATCCTTCTTTCGAGTTTTTGTACCAAGAAGAATTAAAGTCGACATTAATTGGATACGAAAAAGGACAGTTGACAGAATTAGGCGCCGTAAATGTTATGACAGGCGTTTTTACGGGGCGCTCACCAAAAGATAAATACATTGTTGAAGATAGCATTACAAAAGATACGATTTGGTGGAATTCTGAGAAAGCGGTCAACGATAATAAACCAATTTCACAAACCACTTGGAATGCTTTAAAGGAAACCACGCTGACCCAATTGTCAGGGAAGCGCCTGTTCGTAGTAGATGCTTTTTGTGGCGCAAACGAAAACACACGTTTAAAAGTGCGCTTTGTAATGGAAGTTGCGTGGCAAGCCCATTTTGTCAAAAATATGTTTATTCGTCCCACGGATGATGAACTAGAGCATTTTGGAGAGCCAGACTTCATAGTGATGAATGCATCCAAAACAAGTTTCAAAGATTACGCGGCTCATGGTTTGAATTCAGAAGTGTATGTAGCTTTCAACCTTACCGAGAAAATGCAATTGATTGGTGGTACTTGGTATGGCGGGGAAATGAAAAAAGGTTTGTTCGCCATGATGAATTATTACCTGCCATTGCAAGGAATTGCATCGATGCATTGTTCCGCAAATAAAGGAATGGATGGAGATGTTGCGGTTTTCTTTGGCTTGTCTGGAACTGGTAAAACCACCTTGTCTACAGATCCGAAAAGAGAATTAATTGGCGATGACGAGCATGGTTGGGATAACGATGGCGTTTTTAATTTTGAAGGCGGATGTTATGCAAAAACCATCGATTTGAGTAGAGAAAATGAGCCAGACATTTTCGAGGCAATCAAGAAAGATGCGCTTTTAGAGAATGTTACAGTTGATGACAATGGCAAAATCGACTTCAAAGACGGTTCTGTTACACAGAATACCAGAGTTTCTTATCCGATTAACCATATTCATAATATCGTAAAACCGGTATCAAAAGCTGGTCACGCGACAAAGGTAATTTTCCTTACAGCAGATGCCTTTGGCGTTATGCCGCCAGTTTCTAAATTGACTCCAGAGCAAACTAAATATTATTTCCTTTCAGGTTTTACTGCAAAATTAGCAGGTACCGAACGCGGTGTAACAGAGCCACAACCCACTTTTTCAGCTTGTTTTGGCAAAGCGTTCTTAACATTACATCCAACCAAGTATGGAGAAGAATTAGTTAAGAAAATGGAGCAGCACAATGCGAAAGCGTATATGGTCAATACGGGTTGGAATGGAACAGGAAAACGAATTTCAATTAAAGATACCCGCGCCATTATCGACGCAATCCTTGACGGTTCTATTGAAAAAGCGGAAACTAAGATGATTCCTATTTTCAATTTTGAAGTTCCAACGGCGCTTCATGATGTAGACACTTCAATTCTAGATCCAAGAGCGACTTATGCGGATGCGTCAGCGTGGAATGTTAAAGCAGAAGATTTAGCTGCAAGGTTTATTTCCAATTTTAAACAATATACAGACAATACGGAAGGGCAGAATTTAGTCAAAGCTGGACCTCAAAATTAGTGAATCAATTCACTTATTGACTTTTATTAGTCGATTTTTGAATTAAGTCCAATCATTTTATTCAAAAATCGACTGCAGGTGCTGAAAACATTGCGTTGGAAGTATAATTTTACGGTACAAAAAACAAGAATGCTGCTTATTTATAAGTGGCTTTTTTGTTTTTAAGAGAAAAGGATTAATAGTCAATAGTCAAGATTAAAGTTTGAATTCTAGTATTGCTTCTTCCTAGCTCTTTGTTCAGTTCTCTTAATTACATTTTTCCGAGAAAACTCAAATCACTTCCGCTTTCTAATTCTTCCGGTATTTGGTTTTGTCTAAACAAACGTGCAGGCAAATTTCCTCTTAATATGATTTTTTCACCTTTCACGTCGAGCCAACTGCCTTCTCTTAAACCCAAAACGGGAAGAGAATTAAAGGAATGAAATTCTTTAATCCGTGTTTCTCTTGTTTCTCCCATGTGTTTCGATTGTGCATCCGGATCCAAATAATGTGGATTCAAATTGAATGGAATTAATCCCAATGTTTGGAAACTTGGCGGATAAATAATTGGCATGTCATTCGTAGTTTGCATGGTCAAGCCCGCTATATTACTGCCCGCACTGGTTCCTAAATAAGGTGTTCCATTTCTCAAGGTTTGAGAAAGAACTTCAATGATGTTGTTTTTGTATAATTGAGCAACCAAAAGAAAAGTATTACCACCTCCGGTAAAAATGCCTTCTGCCTCTTTGATTGCTTGCTGAGGATCATCAAAACTGTGAAGTCCTTTTACTTCAATGTTTAATTTTGCAAAAGCACCATTTACTTTTTCGGTATATTCATCATGTGAGATTCCGCTTGGTCTGGCATATGGAATGAAAACGATAGACTTACACTTTTTAAAATGAGTTGCCAAAATTGGCATCAGATATTCAAGATAGCCTCCACCGTGAAGCGTTGAAGTACTGGCAATAATTAGGTTTCTCATATATTTCAAATATTGACGCCATAAAGATAAAAACCTTTTCTATCGAAAAAGGAGTTTTAGTTTTTTAAATTTAACAGACACTTATCATTTTGTTGGCAAACTATTGGCATGTTCTAAAGTTACTTTTGTTCTGCAAATGTTGCCAATTCAGTAGCCTTTCGAGAAAGTCAAATAGCTAGGAAATAAGTTCTAGTTTTTCACTAGCTTTGTTAGGAATAGATAGTTAAATTGTATACGAAATTACAAGTTCTATTTGGAATGAATTGCCAACATCAATTTCTACATTATGAAAACTACCTTGAAGATTTTAGTTCTGTTTTTTTTGAGTCAGATTTCTTATTCACAAGAAACGCGAAGGATGATTCGCGGACAAGCTGTAAATGATTCCCTCAAAGTAGAAAATGTACTTGTGTTCAACGCAAGTGCAAAAACAGGTACAATTGCAAAAGAGAATGGTGTGTTTGATATTAAAGCAAGAGAAAATGACACTTTGGTTTTTTCGAGTTTATTATTCAAGTCAAAAAGAGTATTGCTTCGAAAAGAAGATGTTTCTAACCCTAGCTTTGAGGTGAGATTAACGCCATTTTCCAATCAATTGGATGAGGTTATTGTCAAGTCTAAAAATCAAAAAAAAGAGAAACTAAAACCTAATATTGGCAACACCAGAAATATTGTTGATCAAAAATATTTTGACGACGCACAATCATCTCCTAAAAACACTGTCATGCCATCAAATGTTACAGAAAACGGAATGGATTTCGTGCGAATGTATAAAGACATTATGCGACTACTAAGGAAAAAGAATCCTAAGAAGAGCGATTTGACTTCCTCGGTCACTTTTACAGAGTCGGTAGTGAAAAAAATTAAATATCCTTTCTTTATAAATACACTAAATCTTGAAGACGATGAGATTCGACTTTTTTTAGTTTATTGTGAAAACGATAGTAATGTTGATGCTATAATTGGAGCAAAGTCTGATTTTATTCTTATGGATTATTTGATACAAAAAAATAGTGAATTCAAAAAGATTGTATCGAAGGAAAATAATTAGACACTATTTTTATGTGTAATAAGCTGACTTTTATTTTCATTTTACTTTTTGTTCAAACAGGAATCTCTCAAAAACTTTGTAATGGGACAATACTTGTAGACGGCAAACTTGCTGAGCAAGTCAACATTGTTAACGCTACCACCAACAAATCGACCGTTAGTGATAGCGATGGAAATTTTGTCATTTCAGTATCTATTGGAGATGTATTGGTTTTTTCAGCTGTTAATCTCGAAACGAAACGTGATAACGACCGATGACCTAAGGGATGAACTTGTCACAGTTAAAATGAGTAGGAGCATTACACCATTACGTGAGGTAAAAGTTAATGAAAACACCGCGATAACTGCCGAAAATCTTAGAATCATTCCGAAAGGCCAGAAGAAGTATTCTCCAGCTGAAAGAAGAGTTCATGAAGCAACTACGGGCGGCGGAATAGTTCCTTTAAACCCGATTCTCAACGCAATTTCTGGCAGAACAACAATGCTTAAAAAGGAAGTTGTGGCCGAAAAGAATGAGCGATTATTACTGCGACTTGACGGTTGGTTTGAAGAAAAATACTACACCAATTATTTGAAAATCCCAAAAGATTTCATTAGAGGATTTCATTATTTTTTGATTGAAGATTCCGATTTTGTTCGAGCACTCAAAGCCAAAAATAAAACGCTTACAAAATTTTTAATGAACAAATTGGCATTGGATTATAAAGAAACAATTGCTAAAGAATAGAAAACGTTATTTTTGAGGCATGAAAAAAACAATAATTATCTGTTTACTGCTGTTTTTTGCACTTGCTTCATTTGGAGTTCACAAGTTCTATATTGCTATTTATCAGGTCAATTTTGTTTCTGAAAAGAAAAGGATTGAGATTACTTCTCGCATTTTTGTTGATGATTTAAATATGGCTTTGGAGAAACGATTCAAAGTAAAAACGCACATCGGCGAGGATACAGAAACTTCAGAAGATGTTGCAAGGATGAATCAATATCTCTTGGAACATTTCAAAATCAAAGTAAATGGCGTTGCCAGAAACATTACATTCATAAGCAAAGAGATGGAAAGTAATGTGGTTGTTGGCTATTATAAAATTGTGGAAATTTCTGAAATTAAATCACTGTCTGTTGAAAACACTGCGCTAATGGAGGTTTATTCTGATCAGCAAAATATCATTCAAACTAACTTCAATGGGAAGAAACATTCTTTACTCTTGACCGTTGAGAATTCGGATGGGATGTTAAAATAGTTTCTAATCCAAAGTGCTCGAGAAAAAAACTATATTTTTAGCACTTTAAAAAATTAAATCATGAAAAAAAGTACGCTTATTGGTTTGTTTGCAATGTTGATTTGTGGTTTTGTTAGTGCGCAGGAAGCACAAACGCCGAAACAAAAAGGGCATGTCGATGAGAACAAGTTCAGACAAATGTACGATTTGTTGGCAACACCGAATACCTATAGAACTGCTTCTGGTGCGCCAGGTCCAGATTATTATCAACAACAAGCAGATTATAAAATTGATATTGAGCTAGATGACAAAAACACCAGGCTGTATGGTGTCGAAACAGTAACTTATACCAATAATGCACAAGAATCTCTCGATTACTTGTGGATGCAGTTAGACCAAAACATTGCCTCACGAACTTCAAAAACTCCTTTGGTAGATAGTAACACGACAGATCCAGCGATGAGTACACAGGCTTTTTCAAGAAAATATTTAGAGGAAAAGTACGATGGTGGTTTTAAAATCGATTACGTAAAAGATGTTAAAGGGAATCCGATTTCTTACACAATCAACGAAACGATGATGCGTATCAATTTAGTTAAACCCTTGGCCCATGGTGAAAAAATTGTCTTGAATATCAAATGGAATTACATCATCAATAACTATATGCTAGATGGCGGTCGTTCCGGTTACGAGCATTTTGAGGATGGAAACAATCTGTATGTCTTGGCTCAATTTTACCCAAGAATGGCGGTTTACAATGACGTCGAAGGTTGGCAAAATATGCAGTTTTGGGGTAGCGGCGAGTTTGCCTTGCCATTCGGAAATTTTGAAGTAAACATCACGGTGCCTGCAGATCATATCATGGAAGCAACTGGAGTACTACAAAATAGAGCCGAAGTTTTTACAGCAGAACAAAACAAACGATATGCACTGGCGGAAAAGAGCTATGACAAACCGGTAATTGTTGTCACGCAAGCGGAAGCAATGGCTGCTGAAAAAGGGTTTTCAACACAAAAGAAAACGTGGAAATTTAAAGCAGAAAATGTTCGTGATTTTGGAATTTCAACATCGCGAAAATTTATACTAGATGCGATGGCAGTAAAGTTTGGAGATCGCAATGTCATGGCAGTTTCTCTTTACCCAAAAGAAGGGAATCCATTGTGGGAAGAATATTCGACGAGAGCAGTGGCCCACACTTTAAAAAGCTATTCTAGTTATACTTTTGATTATCCTTACCCAAAAGCGGTATCTGTGAGTGCTCGTGATCAAGGAATGGAATATCCAATGATTTGCTGGAATTTCGGCCGACCGGATGCTGATGGTAAATACACAGACAGAGTTAAATATGGGATGTTGGGCGTGATAATTCATGAAGTGGGACATAACTTTTTTCCAATGATTGTGAACTCTGATGAGCGTCAATGGACGTGGATGGATGAGGGATTGAATACATTTATGGAGTATTTGGCGGAGATTACATTTGATCCTAATTTCCCAGCAGATCGTGGTCCGGCGAAAACCATTGTTCCCTACATGAGTGGCGATCAATCTAAGATTGATCCCATTATGACGAATTCCGAAAGCATTAAACAATTCGGAAATAATGCTTACGGTAAACCAGCCGTTGGATTGAATATACTGCGTGAAACCATTATGGGTCATGATTTATTTGATTACGCCTTCAAAACGTACGCGAACCGATGGAAATTCAAGCATCCAACACCAGAAGATTTCTTTAGAACGATGGAAGATGCTTCTGCAGTGGATTTAGATTGGTTTATTAGAGGTTGGTTTTATACCACGGATTTTAATGACATTGGAATCAAAGAAGTAAAAAAGTACTACGTTTCTAACACGCCTTCCAAAGAAGTAGCAGATTTTCTTGCAAAACGAAAAAGAAGAAGATCAGGCGTTGATGGTCCTATGGTTTATATGATTGCTGAAGGAAGTGAAGATTACAAACCAGAAATGAATAAACCGTTTGAAATAAAAGAAATAAAAAGTTTAGATGAATATGTTCAAGCTACTTTCACCAAGGAAGAACAAGCAAAGCTGAATAGTCCGAAGTACTTTTTTCAAGTTACATTTGATAAGCCAGGCGGTTTGGTAATGCCAATCATTGTTGAAGTTACTTTTGAAGATGGTTCAGTAGAGAACTACAAGTTTCCTGCACAAATTTGGAGGATGAACGACAAAGAAGTCTCTAGAACTTTTGCAACACAAAAAGCTATCACAAAAATTGTTGTTGATCCAAAATTAGAGACTGCCGATATAGACACCACGAATAATACCTGGCCGAAACAAGAAGTTAAATCAAAATTTGATTAAGAAGATTTAAGATCATAGTTGAAGTTACTTTTGTTTTACTTTTTAACTTTGCAAAAAAAAAATAACTTATGTTTGGAATTGGTGGTGGCGAATTAGTATTGATATTGTTTATCATGTTGATGCTCTTTGGTGCGGACAAAATCCCTGAAATAGCTAGAACAATGGGTAAAATTATGGCGCAACTAAAAAATGCGACGAATGATATTAAGAGTGAAATTTCTAAAAGTGCAGAAAGCAATGGTTTAGACAAAACTTTTCAAGAGATGCATGGTAATTTTACAGGTTTATCTCAAAATATTTCTACTGAAATTGATAAAGCAAAAGCTAAATTATTAGAAGATTCTCCAAAGATCGAAACACCCGAAGATATTGAAATCATAGAAGGACCTATAAAGCGGCAAAAATAAATGCTAGATCAACTAATAGCTTTCGATAAACAACTTTTTGTTTTCCTCAATGGTTTGGGGTCAAAAAGCTATGATGCCCTTTGGTTAGTGATTACCAAACAAATCTATTGGGCGCCACTTTTTCTGGTTGTTTTTGTAATCCTGCAAAAAAAGATAGGGTGGAAACAATTAGGTATTTTGTTGCTATTTATCGCATTTATGATCCTTGTTTCAGATCAAACAGCTAATTTTTTTAAAGTAACTTTTCAGCGATTAAGACCTTGTAATGACCCGGAAATTATGGATGTAATTCGCATAGTCAAAGCGAGCAAAACCTTTGGTTTTTTCTCTGCCCATGCTTCAAGTTCAATGGCAAGCACAATGCTAGTTTTATTGTTATTTAAAAAGCATTTCAAATATCCTATTTTGTTGTTTTTGTTTCCGATAGTTTTTGCATATTCACGGATTTATCTCGGAGTACATTTTCCTTTAGATATCCTTGCAGGATATGCAGTCGGAATTATTTATGCATTTTTGTTTTTCAGCGCGCATCAATTTTTACAGCCTAAATATTTCCCCAGTCACATATAGCATCTCATTTTCTAATTGGGAGTTTGAATAAAATTCTTTCCCACCGTTTGTTATAAATCAAAAAGATGAAAACAGAAAAACCAACTAAACTGATAGCATTACTAAACCAATTGTTAGCCGAGACAGATAAAATGAAAGTGGGTCAGTCTTATATTGCAGTAATCGAGGAGATGAAAAGCATCACTTTTGCCGAAAGCGACAGCAGCCCTTTTTCAAATTTGGTTTATAAACACCTTATTCAACTAGCAATCAAAGATTTTATTCATGCAGGTCGTTCCGAAGCCAGCGCTAATGTTGTCAAAGATGTGATTGGTGTTATAGCTTCGGCAGAGATAATTTAGTGGTTTCAAAGTACTCTACTGACGGTTAACCCATCTCTTATAGGAAGTAAAACGGTTTCTACTCGCGGGTCATTTTTTAAATGTCTGTTGTATTCCACTAGGATTTTAGTGCTCATGTCTCCATCCTCTAAAGGCTCTACAACTTTACCACTCCAAAGCACATTATCAGATAAGATGATACCACCACGATTCATTTTAGGAACAATCATTTCATAATAAATGAGATAATTCTCTTTGTCAGCGTCAATAAAAACCAAATCGAAAGTCAATTCTATATTTGGAATGATATCGACTGCTTCTCCTAAATGCTGCACGATTTGGTTTCCCCAAGGCGATTTGTCGAAGTACTTTCGTTGAAAGTCAACCAATTCCTCTTTGATGTCGATAGTATGAAGTGATCCGTTTTCTTGCATCCCTTCACACAAACACAAGGCGGAATAGCCAGTGTAGGTTCCTATTTCTAGAATGTTTGTCGGTCGAATTAACTTCGAGAGCATACTCAAAACTCTTCCCTGAAAGTGTCCGCTTAACATCCTCGGCAGAAGTATTTTTTGATACGTTTCTTTATTCAGAGCCGCGAGTAATTCTGGTTCATTTTCAGAGTGTTTTTCAATGTACTCTTCAAGTTCTTCGGAAATAAAGTGCATGATTAGTGTTTTTGGCAAAGTTATCAAAATAACAAAACGCCGTATAAGCATTTATGACAACAGATGGAATAAATCGACAAATAGTCATTAAATTTGCCACATGGAAATCGCAAAGAAAGACATTCGCGCTTTATCAAAAGAACAGTTACGAGATTTTTTTGTTTCAAACGGAGATCAATCCTTTCGTGGCAATCAAGTCTATGAATGGTTGTGGAGTAAGGGCGCGCATCGTTTCGAAGATATGACGAATGTTTCGAAGGCAACTCGAAATATGCTAGAAGAACATTTTGTGATCAACCATATCAAAGTAGATCAAATGCAACGCAGTGAAGATGGTACCGTCAAAAACGCGGTTCGCTTGCATGATGGATTGGTAGTTGAATCGGTCTTAATTCCAACAAATACCCGAACTACCGCTTGCGTTTCTAGTCAAGTGGGCTGCAGTCTAGATTGTAATTTCTGCGCAACAGCTCGTCTTAAAAGAATGCGGAATTTAGAACCTGGGGAAATTTACGATCAAGTGATTGCGATAGACAAAGAAAGTCGTCTTTACTATAATCATCCCTTGTCGAATATTGTGTTTATGGGAATGGGCGAGCCGTTGATGAATTATAATAATGTGCTCAAGGCAATCGACATGATTACGTCGGAAGAAGGCTTAGGGATGTCGCCCAAAAGAATTACAGTTTCCACTTCAGGTGTTCCAAAAATGATTAAGAAGTTGGCAGATGATGAAGTGAAATTCAAATTAGCGGTATCACTACACTCAGCAATTGATGAAATTCGATCTCGAATTATGCCATTTAGCGCCAATTTTCCTTTAGCAGATTTGCGGGAATCTTTAGAATATTGGTATCAAAAAACCAAGAGTAAAATCACTTACGAATACGTCGTTTGGAAAGATATTAATGATGATGAAAAATCAATTGATGCCTTGGTGAAGTTCTGCAAATACGTTCCGTGTAAAGTAAACCTAATTGAATACAATCCTATTGATGACGGCGAATTTCAACAAGCTTCCGATGAGTCAGTAGATTCATATATTCGTGCTTTAGAATCTAATGGAATTGTGGCGAAAGTTCGCAGAAGTCGTGGAAAAGACATCGATGCTGCCTGCGGTCAATTAGCAAATAAAGAGGCATAAAAAAACGCCTCTGATTTGAGACGTTCCCTTATATAATTAAGTTGACTGTTTTAGTTTCCTATTACGATGTTATAAGAATTTCCATTCACCGTAAACACTGCTAAATTATCGCATTCGCCTGTTCCATAGTCTAATGTTGCTAAATTTCCATTTCTTTGGAAAGTAATAACACCTTGAACTAAAAGCGGTTTGTTTTGATTTACACAACTCATTTTTACCAATAATGGTGTTGTGATTGTGCTTGTTTGGATATTTGTATTTGGAAATGTAGTCGTCCAATTTCCTGTAACTTGGTAAACATTATCTAATAGAATATTTGGAGTATCAAATCCAGCGATTATTGTTCTGATTCTAGTCCCAACTCTGGTAAAGATTCTTCCGTCAGGGAACGTTGCGGTCATATTCATATTCATCACAACGGTCGGAATTAGTGTCTGTGCTGCTAACGTTCTCGTAAAAGTTCTGTTCCCATTTAATTCAATTTGATTGTGGAAGAAATTTTCAAATTCGTAATTAATGGTTTGAGTTGTCGCAGCAGGTTGATAGATAAATGTCACCTTTATTTTTCCTTGCAATACATTTCCATTCGCCAATGTGCAACCTCCATTTTCATTGCCAAAAGTAATTGTTTTTGTGACTTCCGTACCAGGAGTTAAGATTGTTCCAAATGCCGGAACTCTTGTAACGGTTCCGCAGATAAGCAAGCGAGAACTAGGTGAAGAAGATCCAGAAGACCTATTTTCAGTTGCTGCATTGTATTGAGTTTCAACGAATTCACTTTCCACTATTTCAGTAACGTCATCACTAGCGATGTCAATCTTAGCGTTTACTGCAGCTTCATCAGCGGTAATTACACCATTTGTCTCTTTATCATCTCTATTACAACTTACAATTGATAAAATCGTAAATAAACCAAGTGCTAAAATTTTTGTTTTCATGATTGTTGTTTTTAAAAGTTCGGGTTTTGGACTTAGTCGTTCTGAGATGGTTTAATTCTAGTGGTAAAAATATTAAATATTAACTTTTAAATCTCTACAACTTAGCACTATCTTTGGAATCCCATGAATGTGATTTCACAAATTAAGCTGCCCATTAACGAAGAAATGGAACTTTTCGAGAAAAAGTTCTACGATTCGATGACTTCAAAAGTGGCTTTGCTCAATAGAATTACCTATTATATAGTTAATCGAAAGGGAAAGCAAATGCGCCCCATGTTTGTTTTTCTCACCGCAAAAATGCTAAATAATGGGACTGTAAATGAAAGAACTTATCGCGGGGCATCGGTTATCGAGCTTATTCACACCGCTACTTTAGTGCATGATGATGTCGTAGATGACAGCAATAGGCGAAGAGGATTTTTCTCAATTAATGCACTCTGGAAAAACAAAATTGCCGTTTTAGTTGGCGATTATTTACTTTCAAAAGGATTGTTGCTTTCCATAGACAACGGTGATTTCGATCTGCTCAAGATTATCTCCGTCGCGGTTCGCGAAATGAGTGAAGGCGAACTCCTTCAAATTGAAAAAGCACGTCGATTAGACATCAGTGAAGACATTTACTACGAAATTATTCGAAAGAAAACAGCCACGCTTATTGCGTCTTGTTGTGCACTTGGCGCCAAATCTGTCAATGAAGATGAAGCACAAGTAGAAACCATGAGAAAGTTTGGAGAACTCATCGGTATGGCTTTTCAAATCAAAGATGATTTATTCGATTATACGGAAGACGCAATTGGAAAACCAACGGGTATTGATATCAAAGAGCAAAAAATGACTTTGCCACTTATTTATGTCATTAATAATTGTAGTGCGAAAGAAAAATCATGGTTAATCAACTCCATCAAGAATCATAACAAAGACAAAAAACGCGTGAAGGAAGTAATTCAATTTGTGAAAAGCAATAAAGGATTGATTTACGCGGAACAAAAAATGATGGAATACCAACAAGAAGCAATTCAATTACTACGACAATTTCCCGATTCCGACTACAAAGCTTCCTTGTTGTTGATGGTCAACTATGTAATTGAAAGAAAAATTTAATTTTTGTAAGTCATAAAGCATTGTAAAATAATAAATTAAAAAATATTTTTAATTTTTATTTATTGAGCGTAACCATTTTCTACACTTGTGCGTCTATGCTAAATACGCTCCAAAAATGTTCAACTTTGTTTAGATACAAAAGAAGCACTTTGAAAGAGGCGCTTTTTTCATTAGAAGCCAGGAACCTGCTGTCCACTCACCCGAGCGCAGCGAACGGACCGAACACAACCTACAACCTATAACTCTCAACTCAAAACCAACCACCGACAAACATCAACAAAAAATTCCTAACTTTGACGCTTTCCTGAATTTCAAATTTCAACAAACTTTGATCTCAAAATCATCCATAGATACCGTTTTCGAAACCGCTCGCGTTGAAGAGGTCATCGGCGATTTTGTACAACTCAAACGAGCTGGAAGCAACTTCAAAGGATTGAGTCCATTTTCAGATGAACGTTCGCCTTCGTTTATGGTCTCACCAGTTAAACAAATCTGGAAAGATTTTAGCTCAGGGAAAGGCGGCAATGCTGTAGCATTTTTAATGGAGCACGAACATTTTACGTACCCAGAAGCGATTCGCTATTTGGCCCGAAAATACAATATTGAACTGGAAGAAACCGAGCAAACGCAAGAAGAAAAAGCCAATACAGATATCAAGGAAAGCATGTTTTTGGTGTCGGAATTTGCCAAGAATTATTTTCAAGACACACTCTTAAATTCAGAAGAAGGCAAAGCCATCGGTTATTCCTACTTTAAAGAAAGAGGTTTTACCAACGAAACCATCAAAAAGTTCGCTTTAGGATATTCTCCTGAACAATGGGACGCTTTTTCAAAAGAAGCGTTAGGAAAAGGATTTAAGCTAGAATTCCTCGAAAGCACTGGACTAACTATTGTCAAAGAAGAACGCTTGATAGATCGTTTTAGAGGTCGCGTGATGTTTCCCATTCACAGTATGTCTGGCAGAATTTTAGGTTTCGGCGGTCGAATTCTGACCAACGATAAAAAAGCCGCCAAATATGTCAATTCGCCTGAAAGTGAAATTTACCACAAAAGCAAAGTGCTTTATGGAATTTACTACGCCAAACAAGCCATTGCCAAACAAAATAATTGCTTCTTGGTGGAAGGTTACACCGACGTTATTCAATTTCATCAAGCTGGAATCGAAAATGTGGTCGCATCGTCGGGAACGGCACTGACTCCTGATCAAATCCGATTAATCAATCGCCTTACAAAAAACATTACCGTTTTATACGACGGAGATGCGGCAGGATTGCGCGCTTCCATCCGCGGAATCGATTTGATTTTGGAAGAAGGCATGAACGTTCGTGTGTGTACTTTTCCTGAAGGAGAAGACCCAGACAGTTTTGCCAAAAAAACTTCTTATGATGATTTGGTCCTGTATTTGGAGGAAAATGCCCAAGATTTTATTCAGTTTAAAGCTTCTTTACTGATGGATGAAGCAAAGAATGATCCGATAAAAAAAGCAGAACTAATCCGTGATATGGTAACGAGTATTTCGAAAATACCTGATCGCATCAAAAGAGAAATCTATATACAGGAATGTTCTAGAATCATGGACATTTCTGAGCAAGTGCTGCTCAATACGCTAGCGCAATTGGTTCAAAAAGACATTTCTGAAATTGGTAAAAAGATACAACAAGAACAAAAAGCTTTCGAAATTGTTAAAAGTGAAAATGCCATAACAGCGGAGAAAATAGATATTATTCACATCCTAGAAAGATCCATTTTACGGATTTTGCTTTTATATGGTGATCGTGAATTAAAATTCAAAAATGTACTGCTCAAATTAGATGAGAATAACAAAGAAATTGAAATAATTGAGAAAGAAACCGCAAAGGTTTTTAATCGAATTTACCTTAATTTACAAGAAGACGAAATCGAATTTTCAAATCCTTTATTTAAAGAAGTGTATGATGATTTGATTGCACAGTTTCTGCAAAATGATACATTTGATAGCAAAATGTATTTGAATAACCTCAAAGAAGAATTTTCGCAAATTGTCACGGATATTTTCATGGAAGATGAGAAAGACCAGTTGCATGGCTGGCTCGACAAGAAGCAAGTTTTTGTAAAAGAGAAAACAGATGAAGAAGTTTTGTTGCGACTCGTTTCGGAGACAATAATTTCGTATCGCGAATACTTAATCAATAAGTTGGTTTCAGATATGGTCACGTCCTTCACTGCAAACCCAGAATTAGACCTCGAAGAACTAAAATCTGCAGTCAACGAATACAATGGGTTGAAGGTAACAATCACAAGAAGTATCGGTAGATTGCGGTCTGTTTACTTTTAAACGATTTCTAGCGTTTTTGCCTTATTTACTAAGTCGACTAAGTTGGTAACATTCAACTTTGTTAGTAAACGCAATTTATAAGTACTGATGGTTTTTTCATTCAAACCTAAAATAGAAGAAATTTCATTGTTCTTTTTCCCACTACTTAAATATCGCAATACTTCAATTTCTCGATTCGAAAGTTTTCTGTAGAGTCTTTCACTTTTATTTTGTTTCGCTATTAAAGCAAGATTTTTCTTGATGGTATCATTCAATATCGTTTGACCTTGAAAAACGCGTATGATAGCAATCCCTAAAGTTTCAATTTTTGCAGTTTTGTGCACATATCCTGCAACTCCCGCTTTGATTGCGTTTGGCGCATAAATTTGCTCCGAATAACTACTAAAAACAATCACTTTTGTCTTCGTGTAATTTCTAATAATGGCTTTCAGTTCATAGATACTTGACAATCCATCTAAATCTAAATCCAAAATTAAAACATCTATTTCTTTCGTATATAGTACATCCTTTACCATCGAAAAATTTCCAACATTAGAAACTATGGCAATTTCTGAGTGATCTTTAAAGTAGGATTTAATCCCAAAATGTACAACAGGGTAATTATCCGCCAAACAAACTTTAATCATAGTGGTATTTTTTTATGATTCTAAAATTCAAAGAATGCCGAAATTTAGTTAAAAAATACTTAATAGTTGAAATTTTTTAGACAAAATACAATTAATCTCGATGAAGTATACAAACTGGTATCGGATTCATCTTATGCTGATTAATTGAATTCAAACGCTTGTAAACTGCAAAAACTTCTTTTTCTCTACCTTCAAAATCATGTTCGGTTTTTCCTTCTTCCGCCGCTAACATGGCCCATTCCAATTCATCATAAGTGGCTCCTAATTGTTCTTCGTCTGTTCTGTCGTCCCCAAACAAACCGTCTGTTGGCGGTGCATTGAGTATAGATTCTGGCACTTTCAAATAATTTCCTAATGCAAATACATCTGATTTCATCAAGTCTGCAATTGGACTCAAATCAACCCCGCCATCGCCGTACTTGGTGTAAAAACCTACGCCAAAATCCTCTACTTTATTACCTGTTCCGGCTACCAAAAGGCCATGAATACCCGCTAAATAGTATAAAGTCGTCATGCGCAACCGCGCTCTCGAATTGGCTAAAGCCAAGTGCAATTTTGTTTCGTCTGATGAGGTAGGTACTTGATTTTTAAAATCGTCAAAAACCGAAGACAAATCAGCGTTTGTGCTAGCTACATTGGGAAAGCGTTGTTTCAATTGTGCAATGTGTTCTTGACCACGGGTGACCTGATTTTGTGCTTGATGAATAGGCATTTCAACGCATAGCACTTTCATTCCTGTTTGCGCACACAAAGTCGAAGTCACGGCGGAATCAATTCCCCCAGAAACGCCAACAACAAAACCGTTCGATTTAGCGTTATTTGCATAATTTTTTAACCAGTCTACAATATGCTGATTGACTTTTTCAAGGTCAAGGGTGCTTTTTATAGCCATAATTTTAGGGGTTTTTCTAAACCAAAAGGTATATTTGCAAAAATAATAATTATTGGGAGCTATTTCCTGCTGTACGCTATATCTTTTTATTCTGCACTTGTTTCAGAATCTCCAAATTCTGAAACAAGTGCAGAATAAAAAGGATGCCGCTTCCATCAGGGCTAATTTACGAACACGAGATGAAATCAAACTTTGTTTTACCATTAATTTTAAGTTTTTTCTTTTTTATTTCTTGTGACAAGAGAAGTAAAATTGAAAAAGCAGTAGAGGAGATTCCTGTTGCAATAAAAGTCGATCGTTTTGACAAAGCTTTTTTTGAAACGTCGCCCCAAGACTTACCTCAGCTCAAACAAGAGTATCCGTTTTTCTTTCCAGCCGGAAATGACGATAATGTGTGGATAGAAAAAATGCAACATCCGCAGTGGAGAGAGTTATATACAGAGGTACAGAAAGTATACGCAAACTTTGATGGTAAGACTGCCGAGATAGAAAATCTATTTAAACACATCAAGTACTATTTTCCTGAAACAAAAACGCCAAAAGTGTATACTGTCATTTCAGAAATGGATTACCACAACAAGGTAATCTACAATAAAGAAATGCTCATCATCTCTCTTGAACTCTATTTAGGAAGCAAACATCGCTTTTACGATTTTCCGGCATACATTACCCAAAACTTCGAATCCAACCAAATCCTACCAGACATTGCGTCGAGTTTTGCGAAAACAAAAGTAGCTCCGCCAAGCGATCTGTCATTCTTGGCTCAGATGATCTACGCAGGTAAGGAATTATATCTTAAAGATCAACTGCTTTCCGAAACAACAGATAACGACAAAATCGGCTACACAAAAGAACAGTTGGTCTGGTGTCAAGAAAACGAAGGCTATATTTGGCGGTACTTTATAGAAAACAAAATGCTTTACGATACCAATCAGAAGTTGATACCTCGATTTATAAATCCAGCGCCTTTCTCTAAATTTTATCTCGAAATTGACAATGAAACACCGGGAAGAATAGGTACTTGGATTGGCTGGCAAATCGCACGTTCTTTTATGGAAAATAATAAAGTATCATTAAATGATTTTCTTAAAATGGATGCTAAGGAAATTTTTGAAAAATCTAAATATAAACCGAAGAAATAATGTCAAATACAATTACCTCTGAAATAAAATTCTTAGTAGAATTAGACGAAAACAGAGTTCCTGAAAAACTCACTTGGACTGCCCAAGATGGCGGCGTCGAAGCAGAGGAGGCCAAAGCAATTATGCTTTCTATATGGAATAGTAAATCTCAAGAAACCTTGCGTATAGATCTTTGGACAAAGGAAATGCCTGTAGATGAAATGAAATTATTTTTCCACCAAACGCTAGTGGCTATGTCAGAAACTTTCAACCGTGCGACCGGCGATGAAAAAATGACGGCAACGATGAAAGATTTTTGCGATTATTTTGCGGAGAAATTAGAGTTGAAATAATCAAATTTCTGAGCGGTTTTAGAACTCGCTGTTACTCTTAAAAACATCCTTATTGATTTCCTCAATGTAAGAGAGCAATTCCTCTTTTCCTGTGGTTTCAGTCGCTGAGGTGACAAAAAAGGGTGGCATTTCTGCCCAATTGTTAGCCAACATTTGTTTTGAATAGGCGGCTAGGTGCGAGTCAATTTTTACCCTACTAATTTTATCTGCTTTAGTAAAAATAATGCAAAACGGGATTTCACTTTCTCCCATGTATTCCATAAATTCCAAATCGATGTTTTGGGCTTCGTGTCGAATGTCGATTAAAACAAAGGCGCAAACCAATTGTTCTCTTTTTTCAAAATAATCTGTGATAAATTGTTGAAAGACTGACTTAGTTTTCTTAGAAACTTTTGCATATCCGTAGCCAGGCAGATCTACCAAGAACCAATTATTATTAATCTTAAAATGATTAATCAATTGCGTTTTTCCTGGTCTTCCAGATGTTTTGGCTAAATTCTTATGGTTGGTCAACATGTTAATCAATGAAGATTTCCCAACATTCGATCGACCAATAAAAGCGTACTCCGGCAAAAGCTCTTTTGGGCATTTTGCAACTTCAGAATTGCTAATTATAAATTCAGCAGTGGTAATTTTCATGGAAAAACTCGATTTCGCCAAAGGTAATTAAAAGATGTGAAAATTGCGGAGGAAAAGGAAAGTTCAAACAGGCAATTGCGGTTACTACAATTTGTGCTCTTTCAACCATTGATGCATCAAAACATTGAATTCTTCTGGATTTTCCATCATAGCGGCATGACCACATTTATCTATCCAGTAGAGAGAAGAGTGCGGTAGTAGTTTATGAAATTCTTCAGCAACTTCCGGTGGAGTTACGTTATCATTCTTGCCCCATATAATGCAAGTTGGCACATGCATCTTCGGCAAATCTTTCGCCATATTATGTCGAATAGCACTTTTGGCAATGGTTAAAGTCTTAATCAACTTGATGCGATCATTTGCCATTGAATATACTTCATCTACAATCTCTTTAGTCGCAATTTTTGGATCGTAAAAAACAGCTTCCGCCTTTTTCTGAATATAATCATAATCTCCACGTCTTGGATAACTATCACCCATAGCACTTTCATATAAACCAGAGCTCCCAGTAATGACGAGCCCAAGCATTTTTTCAGGATACATTTTAGTGTGGTAAAGAGCGATATGTCCACCAAGTGAGTTTCCAAGCAGAATGACACGGTCAAATCCTTTAAATGTGATAAAATCCTTAACATACCTTGCAAAGGCTTTCACATTAGTCTTTAAAATATTTTGTGTGTAGATAGGAAGCTCGGGGATGATAACCTTATAGCCGTGCAGTGGGAAATAATTAGCCACGCCATCGAAATTACTCAAACCACCCATTAGACCATGAAGAATAACTATTGGCGTTCCTTCTCCTGCTTCAAAATAAGTGTATTTACCTTCTTTCTTTAAGATAGAATTCATAGTGCTTGGTCGCATTTCTTAAGTGCACAAATATAGGATATTATAGATAAAATTAAAGCTTTCGTTGCTTTTAAAAGTCAAATACGGACACATTTTTATCATCATGCATTTTTAGTTGTATCGTCAATAACATTTTTTGTATTGCTTCCTTTATTCCAAAGAACTTAATCTTTGCGGCTATTTGGATAATGAAGTGCTTAAGAAGTTGTAGGCAAACACAATAGCAATAACGTACAAAAATTACCAAAGTGGTAAAACTTATCAACAAAGTGGTAATTTGTGGTATTTTGTGGGAAATATTTTTATATTTTTGCTCGTAATCATTTTAAAGCCATTTTTTTTGAATTCAATTATAGGCACATACGAATGCAAAGTCGATGCAAAAGGGAGGTTGCTCATTCCAGCGCCTTTAAAAAAGCAGTTGTCGATAGCTCTTCAAGACGGGTTTGTCTTGAAGCGTTCTGTATTTCAACCATGTCTAGAATTGTATCCAATGAGTGAATGGAATTTGATGATGCAAAAAATCAACAAGCTCAATCGCTTCGTAAAAAAAAATAACGACTTTATTAGACGATTTACGGCGGGAGTAAAAGTGGTTGAAATCGATGCGTTAGGAAGATTGTTAATTCCTAAAGATTTGGTCGTTTTTTCTCAAATCACTAAAGATGTTGTGTTGTCTTCTGCGGTGAATATCGTGGAGATTTGGGACAAATATTTATATGAAAAAGCAATAGATGATTCTGTAATTGATTTTGCCGACTTGGCGGAAGATGTAATGGGTAATGTTAATGATGATGACAATGGAATATCATAATCCGGTATTGCTTGAAGCATCTGTAAATGGGCTGAACATAAAACCAAATGGCGTCTACGTGGATGTGACATTCGGCGGTGGTGGACATTCACGAGAAATTCTGAGTCGACTGGATACAAACGGAAAGTTATTTGCCTTTGATCAAGATGAAGACGCCTTAGAGAACATTATAGTTGATGATCGTTTTGTGTTGATCAATGAAAATTTTAGATATATAAAGCGGTTCTTACGGTTTCATAATATTCAAAAAGTAGATGGAATTCTTGCGGATTTAGGTGTTTCGTCGCACCAATTTGATGTTGCGGAACGTGGTTTTTCTACTCGATTTGATGCGGAGCTAGACATGAGAATGAGTCAAAAGAATGACCTGAATGCTTTTCGAGTGGTGAATGAATATGATGCTGAAAATCTAAAAAGAGTTTTTTTAGACTATGGTGAATTGAAAAACGCGCCTGCAATTGCAAGAGTAATTATCGAAGCGAGAGAAAATACTCCAATAAAAAATACAGAGCAATTGAAGTTGGTGTTGAATCGATTTTTACCAGCCCATAAAAGCCACAAAATACTGGCGCAGATGTATCAAGCCATCAGAATTGAAGTAAATCAAGAGATGGAAGTTTTAAGAGAATTCCTTGAGCAATCATTGGAAATATTGAATTCAGGAGGAAGATTGAGTGTGATATCATATCATTCTTTAGAGGATCGATTGGTTAAAAGATATATCAAGAATGGCATGTTTGAGGGCGAGCCAGAACGAGATTTTTTTGGAAATTTTTCTGTTCCATTCAAGAGCGTTGGTAAGTTGATTGTTCCGGATTCTCAAGAAATTAAAGCGAACAATAGGGCCAGAAGTGCCAAATTGAGAATTGCAGAAAAGGGCGAATAATGAAAAACGGTGTTTATAGCATTTTAAAAGCAAGATTTCTTATTAATGAAGAAGCAAACGCTGCGAAGAATTGGCGCTTCATCGTCTTTCTAATTTTTCTTGCTATTATAATGATTGCCAACACGCAACACTACGAACAAAAAGTTTTTAAAATAATTGCATTGACCAATGAAGTAAAAGAGTTGCGCTCCGAATTTGTTGACCGTCGTTCAGAATTGATGCAACTTAGAATGGAATCGACAGTGTCGGAAAAAATGGAAGCAAAACAGATTCTTCCATCATCAGTTCCGCCAATAAAAATAAAAGTAAAAAAAGAAGAAGAGAAAAGTTTCTTCAAAAAATTATGGCAGTAGAAGATAAATATATTTCTTATCGTATGTATCTTGTTGCTTTTGCGATGATTCTCATGGCAATTGCGATAACTGTCAAGTTGACTAATATTCAATGGGTTGAAGGCGAATACTATAGAAATTTAGCGAAAGAAAGAACAGTTCGCAATTTTGTAATTCCAGCCAATAAAGGCAATGTGTATTCTGCTGATGGAAGTTTACTAGCAACGTCGATTCCAAAATATACCATTCGTTTTGATGCTGCTGCTCCAAAAGGTGAAGCGTTTGAAAAGAACGTGAAAGCACTCGCCGATTCTTTGGGTTTATTATTAAACAAATCCAGCATTACATTTCAATCGGACTTACGAAAAGCCAGAGTGAATAAGAACCGATACTTCCTAGTGGCTCGTGATCTAAGTTATACGCAGTATATGAAAATCAAAAGTTTTCCATTATTCGACTTAGGCGCATACAAAGGAGGGATAATCATAGAGCAAAAGACCGTTCGTGAACATCCCATTGGTAAGATCGCGGAAAGAACAATCGGTTACGAAAGAGTTACTCCAAGTGGAGAGAAAGATGGCAAAGGTATCGAATGGGCTTTCAGAAAATATCTTAATGGGAAAGATGGTAAAATCCTAAAACAAAAAATTGCTAAAGGTCAGTGGAAACCCATTCGAGATGTCAATGAAGTAGATCCTCAAGACGGTTACGATGTAATATCAACCATCGATGTTTACATACAAGATATTGCGCATCATGCCTTGTTGAAGCAGTTGCGCGAATTTAACGCGGATCACGGCTGTGTCGTGGTAATGGAAACCAAGACGGGTAATATCAAAGCCATATCTAATCTAGGCAAAAATCCGAATAACAAAAATAAAGTAGAAGACAGCACCTACTTCGAGACTACAAATTATGCAATTGCCGAGAAACATGAGCCAGGTTCCACATACAAATTGGCAGATTTGATGGCTTTGTTGGAAGACAAAAAGGTTGATACTAGTACTGTTTTTGACAGTCAAGGCGGGACAATTATGTATTCTGGAAAGAAAGTACGCGATTCGCATGAAGGAGGTCACGGAAAAATTTCACTTGCAAAAGGTTTTGAAGTTTCTTCCAACACAGTGATGGTTCAAGCGGTCTATAACAATTACAAAAATGATCCCGCACAGTTTGTCAATCACCTTAACGACTATGGGTTGAATAAACCTCTTGGACTTCCAATAAAAGGTGAGGGAATTCCGTATATCCCACAACCTGGAGATAAAAATTGGAGCGCGATTTCTTTACCATGGATGGCATTCGGTTATGGCGTTTCAATTACACCTTTACAAACACTGACTTATTATAATTCAGTAGCTAATAATGGTGTAATGGTAAAGCCTCAGTTCGTTTCTGAAATAAAAGAGTGGAACAAAACAATCAAGAAGTTTAATACTGAAGTCATCAATCCAAGAGTTTGCTCTAAAGAAACTGTACTCAAACTACAAGCACTTCTAGAAAATGTTGTAAAAAGAGGGACGGGTTCTAAGTTGTATTCCAAAGACTTTTCTATGGCGGGAAAAACAGGAACCGCGCAAGCCAATTACGCAAAAAATGGCGGTGTGGAGAAGCATTATATTTCTTCTTTTGTTGGCTATTTTCCTGCAGAAGAACCAAAATATTCTTGCATTGTCGTAGTGCACGAACCTAGCACATCGAAAAACAATTATTACGGTGCGGATGTCGCAGGTCCGGTTTTCAAAAGAATTGCTCAAAAAATATTTACTGACGCTCCATCTACAAACGAAATAAAAAATCTAAATAAAAAGAATATCAATCAAGAGAGAAGTTACGCAAATTATTATACAAAAGCACAGAAAAAACAGAATAATATACCAAATGTGAAAGGAATGTCCGGGATGGATGCAATAGCACTGCTTGGAAATTTAGGGTTGAATATCAAAGTTAAAGGTACTGGGAAAGTAAAATCTCAGTCAATCCAACCTGGACAATCTTTCAATAAATCAACTACCATAATTCTAGAACTATCGTGATATTCCTCAGAGAAATAGTATATAAAGTGAGCATTGAAGCGGTAAAGGGTTCGACAGATATTACTGTCAATACTGTCGACTTTGATTCGCGCAAGATCGGAGCAAATGATTTGTTTGTTGCTATCAGAGGAACTCAATCTAATGGTCATGATTTTATAGAGAAAGCAATATTACAAGGTGCTGTAGCCATAGTTTGTGATACTTTCCCGGAGGAAATCGTGGCAGGAATTACCTACATTCAAGTTAAAGACACCAATAAGGCATTAGCATTTATCGCTGCCAATTATTTTGGTAATCCTTCACATTCACTTAAACTAGTTGGGATTACTGGAACGAACGGAAAAACTACCATCGCGTCATTGTTGTATCAATTGTTTCAAAAGGCTGGATTCAAAGTTGGACTTTTATCTACGGTGAAAATAATGGTTGACACCACGGAGCACAAAGCGACACATACCACGCCAGATTCTATTACCATCAATAAGCACTTGCGTGAAATGGTTGATCAGGGCGTTACACATTGTTTTATGGAAGTAAGTTCTCATGGAATTCACCAACAACGAACAGAAGCCTTGCAATTTGAAGGCGGTGTTTTTACCAACTTATCTCATGATCACCTCGACTACCATGCAACTTTTGCTGAGTACCGTGATGTGAAGAAATCTTTTTTCGATCAACTCCCAAATGCTGCTTTCTCGTTGGTGAATATAGACGATAAAAATGGATTTGTGATGCTGCAGAATACATCATCGCGAAAATTGACTTATGCTCTAAAATCATACGCCAATTACAAAGCACAAATATTAGAAAGTCAAATGTCTGGCTTGTTGATGAAGATTAATGAAAATGAAGTTTGGGTAAGATTGATTGGAACTTTCAATGCATACAACTTACTCGCAATATACGGAACAGCAGTTGAACTTGGTCTCGATTCTTTTGAAGTGCTGCGTTTACTTTCGGAATTAGAGAGTGTTTCTGGTCGATTTCAGTACATTGTTTCAAATGGCAGAGTCACTGCGATTGTAGATTATGCCCATACTCCGGATGCACTTGAAAATGTCTTAAAAACCATCAATGATATCCGAACTAAAAACGAGCAACTCATTACGATTGTCGGTTGCGGCGGAGATCGCGACAAGACTAAAAGACCAATCATGGCCAACATCGCAACAACGCTGAGCGATAAAGTGATTATTACTTCTGATAATCCGAGAAGTGAAAATCCAGAGACAATTATTGCTGAGATGGAAAAAGGAGTGGAGCCTCAAAATTTCAAAAAAGCGGTTTCAATCACGGATAGAAAACAAGCAATAAAGACTGCGTGTCAATTAGCACAAGCCGACGATATTATCCTGATAGCCGGAAAAGGACACGAAACCTATCAAGAAATTAATGGCGTCCGACATGATTTCGATGATATGCAGATTGTAAATGAATTATTAATTCAGCTGGGGAAATAAGTAAAACCAAATCTCAAGTCCTAATGGTTGGAATTTGGAATTTAAAATATTGGAATTTATGTTATACTATTTATTTGAATACCTCGACAAGACACTAAATATTCCAGGAACTGGAGTGTTTCAATATATCACGTTCCGTTCTGCGCTAGCGGTAATTCTATCCTTGATGATTTCTACTATTTATGGAAAAAGGATTATTAGCTTTCTTAGAAATCAACAAGTAGGAGAAACAGTTCGAGAATTGGGACTGGCAGGCCAAAATGAAAAAGCCGGAACGCCAACAATGGGCGGATTGATTATCATTATTGCGACATTGATTCCTGTATTTCTCTTCACAAAACTGAACAATATCTACATCATTCTACTCGTCGTTACCACTTTATGGATGGGAACAATCGGGTTTATTGACGACTATATCAAAATCTTCAAAAAAGACAAGCAAGGATTAAAAGGAATTTTTAAAGTCATCGGGCAAATCGGATTAGGATTGATTGTTGGTTCTGTTTTGTATTTGCACCCCGGCGTAACACTGAGAAACGAATCGAATAAAACCATTACAATTAACCAAAAAGAAAACTTGATTTCAGCAATGGCTGTCGAAGAAAAATCGACGGCGACGACTATTCCGTTTTTCAAAAACAATGAGTTTGATTATGCAGAACTATTAGCATGGACAGGCGAAGGGTACGAAAATTGGGCTTGGTTGGTTTTTATTCCAATCGTGATTTTCATTATCACTGCAGTTTCCAACGGGGCTAATCTCACTGATGGCATCGACGGACTTGCAGCTGGAACCTCAGCAATATCGGTAGTAGCGTTAGGCATTTTCACCTTTGTTTCGGGTAACATCATTTTCTCGAGCTATCTCAACATTATGTATATCCCTAACTCGGGAGAGATGACGGTCTTTATTGCCGCATTCGTTGGTGCACTTATCGGATTTCTTTGGTACAATTCCTATCCCGCATCTGTTTTTATGGGCGATACAGGAAGCTTAACCATCGGCGGTGTTATAGCCGTTTTGGCTATCTCTGTTCGTAAAGAACTTTTAATTCCATTGTTGTGTGGAATTTTCCTTGTCGAAAATTTTTCGGTGGTGCTTCAGGTAAGTTATTTTAAATACACAAAGAAACGATTTGGCGAAGGAAGACGAATTTTCCTCATGTCACCATTGCACCATCATTATCAAAAGAAAGGTTATCACGAAAGTAAAATTGTAACGCGATTTTGGATTGTAGGAATCATATTGGCGATTCTATCGATTGTGACTTTAAAATTAAGATAGATGCTACGATTGGTGATCCTCGGTGGCGGAGAAAGTGGTGTCGGAACGGCAATACTCGGGAAGAAAAAAGGATACGATGTTTTCGTGTCTGATTATGGAAAAATAAAGCAAGATTACAAAGACGTTCTTATCAATAATGACATCGAATGGGAGGAAGAAACCCATACGGAAGCAAAGATTTTAAATGCCGATGTGGTAATGAAAAGCCCAGGAATTCCTGATAAAGTTGCAATTGTAAAAAAACTGCAGGAACGCAATATTTCTGTAATCTCCGAAATCGAGTTCGCGGCGCCTTTTACCAAAGCAATCACCATCGGAATCACCGGAAGCAATGGGAAAACCACCACCACAATGCTCACGTATCATCTTTTAAAATCTGGAGGATTGAATGTTGGTCTGGGTGGAAACATAGGAAAAAGCTTTGCGTGGCAAGTCGCCGAAGACAATTTCGATTACTATGTGCTCGAGTTAAGTAGTTTTCAATTAGACGGGATCATCAACTATAAACCTCATATCGCCATACTCGCCAATATAAGCCCCGACCATCTAGACAGATACGAATACAAGTATGAAAATTATATCGCTTCAAAATTTAGAATTACAATGAATCAAACCGCAGATGATTATTTTATCTACGACGCCGATGATGAAGCCATCGGAAATTGGTTAAAACAAAACAAAACAAATGCTCAATTAATTCCTTTTTCAATCACACAAACGTTTAAAAAAGGAGCCTATCTAAAAGACAACAAAATGGAAGTTATTATCAACGAAGAAGAATTTATCATGGAGACAGAATATATTGCGCTCGAAGGAAAGCACAATATGAAAAACGCAATGGCAGCAACATCCGTCGCCCAATTGATGAAGATTCGAAAAGAAACTATAAGAGCTAGTTTGTCTAATTTTCAAGGGGTAGAACACCGCTTAGAAAAAGTGCTCAAAATCCAAAATGTGCAATACATCAACGACTCGAAAGCAACAAATGTCAATGCAACTTTTTTTGCTTTAGACAGTATGACTAGCCCAACTGTTTGGATTGTGGGTGGTGTCGACAAAGGAAATGATTACTCGGAACTAATGTCATTGGTACACGAAAAAGTGAAGGCAATCGTATGCCTCGGTGTTGACAACAAGAAAATTATCGATTCTTTCGGAAATGTTGTCGATGTAATGATAGAAGTCGATTCGATGAACGATGCGGTAAAGATGGCGCAACGTCTAGCCGAAAAAGGCGATACAGTTTTGTTGTCTCCAGCTTGCGCGAGTTTCGATTTGTTTGAAAATTACGAAGACAGAGGAAAACAGTTCAAACGCGCAGTTCAGAATTTATAGAAGCCGGGAACCTGCTTTCGCCTTTATCTCTCCACTGCGTTGCGAGGATATCGGCTCTATCAGGGCTAGGATTTACGGTACATTTCAATATTCGTTGATCAAAATTCAACATTGAGAAATTATAAAATGGCCGCGAAAAAAAACAACGAATTTTGCACAACGAACAACGAATTTTGAAGTAAATAAAAAGAAATGCTACAACTCATTAAAAACCTAAAAGGAGATAAAGTAATCTGGACATTCGTGGCCTTATTAGCCTTGTTTTCGTTTATGCCGGTTTTTAGCGCTAGTAGTAATTTGGCGTATATTGGGCATGGTACCGGGAATACTTTGGGTTATTTGGTCAAACATTTCGCCCACATTTGTATTGGCTTTATGATTATTTATTGGATTCATAAAGTGCCGTATCATTATTTCAGAGCGATTTCCATTGTGGCTTTGCCCGTCGTTTGGGTACTATTGGCATATACGCTGGTAAAAGGAACAGTCATCGCTGGCGCAAATGCCAGCAGATGGATTCAATTGCCGTTTATCGGAATTACCTTTCAAACCTCGACCCTTGCCTTTATCGTTTTGATGATTTTCGTTGCAAAATATTTGTCTAAAAAAAGAGAAACGCCAATTACTTTCAAAAGCTCATTATGGGAATTGTGGCTCCCAGTTTTTACGACTTTAGTGTTTATTCTACCTGCCAATTTTTCCACCGCTGCCTTGATGTTTTCGATGGTATTAATGCTCACCTTTGTTGGGCAGTACCCGCTCAAATATATTGGTCTTATTATCGGTGCTGGTATTCTAGCGTTTATGCTGTTTTTTCTAATGAGTAAAGCATTTCCTGATGCACCCTTTTTTAGTCGGGTCACAACATGGGAAAGTCGCATTGAAAGCTTTTTTTCAAAAGAGGAGAATAAAGACACTGACGACGAACATTACCAAATTGAAAAAGCAAAAATCGCCATCGCTTCTGGCGGAATTCAAGGATTAGGACCAGGGAAAAGTGTGCAGAAAAACTTTCTTCCTCAATCTTCTTCCGACTTTATTTACGCCATCATTGTAGAAGAATATGGCTTAATTGGTGGATTGACGATTTTGGGATTGTATTTATTGTTGTTTTTCCGCTTCATCGTAGCGGCACACAAGGCCAACTCTTTATTTGGCAAATTGGTCGTCGTCGGACTTGGATTCCCGATTGTCTTTCAAGCGTTAATCAATATGGCAGTAGCAGTTGAATTACTTCCCGTAACCGGACAAACATTACCATTAATAAGTAGCGGAGGAAGTTCCATATGGATGACTTGTATTGCACTTGGAATAATCATCGGCGTTACTAAAAAAGAAGAGGAAATAGCCGCTGAGATCAGCGAAAAAGAACAACGAGAAGCCACGCTCAAACGCATGATCGACGCTCAAATTGAACGGGAAGAAAAAGCAGAAGCCGAATTAAAAGAGATAGAAGCTAACGAGAAAACAGAAAGTTATTCCATAGAAGATAAAACCAACCCGATAAGTGCGGTTCTCGGCAAAAAATGAAGTGATAAGAGAAAAGAAACTAGACGATAGAAACAAGATATAAAATAAGAAAGAAGTAAAATTACAAATTAGAGAAAGAAATATAGAATCCAAGTTAACATCTTGGTTCTTGTCTCTTTACTCTTTTATCTAAAAAGATGACAAAACTAAAATTCATATTAAGCGGCGGCGGAACCGGTGGACATATCTACCCAGCAATCGCTATTGCTAATGAATTGAAGTTGCGGTTTCCCGATGCAGAGTTTCTTTTCGTTGGCGCTCAAGATAAAATGGAAATGCAAAAAGTACCTCAAGCTGGTTATGACATCAAAGGATTGTGGATTGCCGGTTTGCAAAGAAAATTAACCATCGACAATGCCATGTTTCCTTTTAAATTGATGAATAGTTTGCTAAAATCCAGAGCAATTATTAAACAGTTTAAACCAAATGTGGTGATTGGAACTGGCGGCTTTGCGAGCGGACCATTATTGCAAATGGCGAATAGCGCGGGTATTCCAACATTAATCCAAGAGCAAAATTCCTATCCTGGAATTACCAATAAATTACTGAGCAAGAAAGCCAATTCGATTTGTGTGGCATATGAAAATTTAGAACGTTTCTTTCCAAAGGATAAAATTAGACTTACAGGAAATCCAGTGCGTCAAGATCTAATCGCCATTGATAGCAAAAGGAATGAAGCGATTTCCTATTTCAAATTAAACTCAGAAAAAAAGACGCTTGTGGTTCTTGGAGGAAGTCTTGGTGCCAGAAGAATCAATCAATTGATTGCTAAAGAACTGGATTATTTTGATGAAAAAAACATACAAGTTGTTTGGCAATGCGGTAAGTTTTATATAGATGATTATCAACAATTTAACAACAGAGAGAACGTTCAAGTTGTATCGTTTATCGACAGAATGGATTTGGTTTACGCTGCTGCAGATTTTGTGATTTCACGCGCGGGAGCTTCTTCAGTTTCTGAATTGTGTTTGGTTGGGAAGCCTGTGATTTTTATTCCGTCGCCCAATGTTGCCGAAGATCATCAAACGAAGAATGCGCAAGCCATTGTCGAGAAGAAAGGCGCAATGCTATTAAAGGAAAATGAACTTGAGGAAAGATTTGAAACGGTTTTCAATAATTTGTTAATCGATGAAAACTTACAAAAAGAGCTTTCGGCTAACATCAAAACATTGGCGAAACCCAATGCAACAAATGATATCGTTGAGGAAATAATTAGGTTAATTAAGTAAGAACAAATTTTTCGCTTTGCGCCATTGCGTCTTTGCGAGCAAATAATTGAAATGAATCTAAACCAAATACATAACGTCTATTTCATCGGTATCGGAGGCATCGGAATGAGCGCCTTAGCCAGATATTTCAAGACATTAGGCAAAAATGTTTCTGGTTATGACAAAACAGAAACCGAACTGACCAAAGAATTGGAGGAAATAGGTGTTAATATACATTTTGATGATGCTATAGAGAAAATACCACAGACTTATTATCAAGAAAATACTTTGGTTGTTGTTACGCCCGCAGTTCCCGTTCTCCACAGTGAATGGAATTACTTTATCGAAAGAGATTATCAAATCAAAAAAAGAGCGGAAGTCTTAGGAATTATTACCAAAGACACTTTTTGTTTCGCGGTTGCGGGAACACATGGAAAGACAACAACATCAAGTATTTTAGGTCATATTTTGTTTCAAAGTGGTGTCGATGTAACTTCTTTTATTGGCGGAATAGTAGAAAATTATGATTCCAATTTGATTGGCAATGGCAAAACAGTAACGGTAGTAGAAGCGGATGAATTTGATCGCTCATTTTTGCACCTGCATCCCAATATTGCCTGCGTTACATCTACAGACGCGGACCATTTGGATATTTATGGAGATAAAGCATCTATAGAAGCATCTTTCCAAGAATTTGCCAATAAAGTTGAGGACAAAACCAATTTGTTCGTCGGCAAAGGATTAAATATAGAAGGAGTTGAAGTAGCAGTCAATGAAGAAGCGTCTTACAAGGCATTTAACGTCAGAATTGAGAATAGTGAATACCTTTTTGATGTGGCGACTCCAAGTCAGCTCATCAAGGATCTTCGATTTAGCTTACCCGGAACGCATAATTTAACAAATGCATTGATGGCTTTGGCAATGGCAAAAACTTACGGAATTTTTGACGCTGATATTAGAAGGGCATTAGCATCATTTAGAGGAATCCGCCGCCGATTTTCATTTCAAATCAAGACAGAAGATCTGGTTTTTATAGATGATTATGCACATCATCCTACCGAAATTAATGCAGTTTATCACGCGGTTAGTGAACTCTATCCCGGTCGAAAAGTACTTGCGATTTTTCAGCCTCATTTGTTCAGTAGAACCAAGGATTTTGCGGATGGTTTTGCGGAAAGTTTGTCGAAATTTGATGAAGTTTTGCTTTTAGATATTTATCCAGCAAGGGAATTGCCAATGGAAGGAATTACATCAAAATGGCTGCTTTCAAAAATGTCTAATACAAACGCAAAATTGGTGTCAAAAGTGGAGCTAGTAAAAGCCATAAAGCAAAGTGATGCAACTGTCATTATTACAATAGGAGCAGGCGATATAGGAGAATTAGTAAAACCAATAAAAGAAGCGTTGTCATGAACTGGTCAAATATTCGATTGATATTAATGTTCGCATTTATGGGATTTCTTTATTCCTTCACTTCCATGCGAAATGACAGGCGAAAATTGGTGAAATCCGAGGTGATTTTTGCCAATAACTCAAGCCCATTTATCAAGCAAGAATCGGTTAATAAATTGTTAATAGAAAATAAAACGGACGCGCAATCCATACGTAAAGATAAATTAGATTTGAACCAATTGGAGCGGTATATCAATTCGAACCCAATGATTGAAAAATCTGAGGTTTTTGTTAGTATCGATGGGGTATTAAAAGCGGTGGTGAAACAAAAAACACCAATCGCTAGAGTGTTCAATGATGAAAACTCTTTTTACATTGACTATCAAGGAAATGTAATGCCTTTGTCGGATGAATTTACAGCAAGAGTTCCAATAATTTCGGGGGATATTAACAATATAAGTAAAGGCGATTTCAACAAATTGTTGCGGTTCATAAGTCTTGATGATTTTTTGAAAAAAAACATTATCGGAATGCAAATCTCGACTGTTGGAAGTATAAAAATGCAAAGTAGAAATTTCAATTACGAAATTCTATTCGGTAAGCCAATCAACATAGAACGCAAGTTTCAAAACTATAAAGCGTTTTTTCAAAAAGCAATTGTTGATAGCACGTTGAATCGTTATCAAAAGATAAATCTGACATTTACGCAACAAGTAGTTTGCACTAAATAATAATGTATGGAAAAAGAGAATATCGCAGTAGGTCTTGATATTGGAACCACGAAAATTGTGGTGATGATTGGAAAGAAAAACGAATACGGTAAGTTAGAAATTTTGGGAGTTGGCAAATCCAAAAGTCTAGGCGTTGCTCGAGGTGTTGTAAATAATATTACACAAACGATTCACTCTATCCAACAGGCGATTCATGAAGCTGAAACCAATTCTGGCTATAAAATCAAAGATGTTGTAGTCGGAATAGCGGGTCAACACATTCGAAGTATCCAGCATAGCGATTACATCAGCAGAGGCAATGCTGAGGAAGTAATTGGCGGGAAAGACATTGATTTGTTGATCAACCAAGTACACAAATTGGCGATGTTACCTGGTGAAGAAATCATTCATGTGTTGCCACAAGAATTTAAAATCGACGGACAGTCGGACATCAAAGAACCAATTGGAATGTATGGTGGTCGATTAGAAAGTAGTTTTCACGTTGTTGTCGGACAAGCGTCTTCGATCAGAAATGTCGGAAGATGCATACAAAGTTCCGGAATAGAGTTGTCTGGATTAACCTTAGAACCATTAGCTTCAGCAGACGCTGTTTTAAGTCAAGAAGAAAAAGAAGCAGGTGTCGCCCTGATTGATATTGGTGGTGGAACAACAGACTTAGCCATATTTAAAGACGGAATTATTCGACACACAGCAGTAATTCCTTTCGGAGGAAATGTGATTACAGAAGATATCAAAGAAGGATGCTCAATCATCGAAAAGCAAGCGGAATTGCTCAAAGTAAAATTTGGATCTGCTTGGCCAGGTGAAAATAAAGACAACGAAATTGTTTCTATTCCCGGTCTAAGAGGTCGCGAGCCGAAAGAGATTTCTCTTAAAAACTTGTCGAAAATTATTCACGCTCGTGTTGTAGAAATTGTTGAGCAAGTTTTTGTAGAGATAAAAGCTTATGGACATGAAGATCCTCGCAAGAAATTAATTGCAGGAATTGTACTAACTGGAGGTGGCGCAAATTTAAAGCACATCAAACAGTTGGTAGAATACATCACTGGGATGGATACAAGAATTGGCTATCCGAACGAGCACTTGGCCGGAAATTCAGATGAAGAAATTTCTAGTCCACTCTACGCAACAGCAGTAGGTTTAGTAATGAATAGCATCGAAAACAAAACTCAAAGCGCGATAAAGTTTGAAACTACAGTGGTGCCAGAAAAAGTCACATTCAAGCAAGAAAGAACTTTTGAACCATTCAATATTCCCAAGCCCGCAGAAGAGCCAGTTTTTGAAAATGTAGTGGAAGAAGTAAAAGTAGAAGTTGAAGAAATGGCATTTAAGCCGGAATCAACAGAAACAAAAATCAGACGTTCGTTTTTTGATAAATACGTCGACAAGATCAAAGAATTTTTAGATAACGCAGAATAGGTTTAGGCCTCAAAAATTAAAGTAAGAATATCAAAAACCAAAAATTATGACAAGCAACTCAGATTTTGGAAACATTTCGTTTGATTTACCTAAAAATCAATCCAATGTAATTAAAGTAATTGGAGTAGGCGGTGGCGGAAGCAATGCCATCAATCACATGTTTAAACAAGGTATTAAGGGCGTTGATTTTATAGTTTGCAACACTGATGCGCAGGCTTTACAGAATAGTGCTGTTCCGAATAAAATTCAATTGGGAATGCATCTTACTGAAGGACTGGGCGCTGGTGCGAATCCGGAGGTTGGACAGCAATCTGCAATAGAAAGTATCGCTGAGATCGAAAAAATGTTAGATACCAATACTAAAATGGTTTTCATAACAGCTGGTATGGGCGGAGGAACAGGAACAGGTGCTGCTCCAGTAATCGCTCAGTTGGCCAAAGAAAGAGACATCTTGACTGTTGGAATTGTAACTATTCCATTCCAATTTGAAGGAAAAGTTCGCTCTGATCAAGCGTTGCTAGGTGTTGAAAAATTGCGCAAGCAAGTCGACTCTTTGATTGTTATCAATAATAACAAACTCCGAGAAGTATATGGTAATCTGGGATTTAAGGCAGGTTTTTCGAAAGCAGATGAAGTATTGGCAACAGCGTCGAGAGGAATAGCTGAAGTAATTACACATCACTACACGCAAAACATTGACTTAAAAGACGCTAAAACGGTATTGTCAAACAGCGGCACAGCCATTATGGGTTCTGCAACCGCTATAGGAGATAATCGAGCTAAAGAGGCGATTATCGCTGCTCTAGATTCACCGCTTTTAAATGACAATAAAATCAGTGGAGCTAAGAACGTATTGTTGCTTATCGTTTCTGGCTCAAATGAAATTACAATTGACGAAATTGGAGAAATCAACGATCACATCCAAACAGAAGCTGGTTTCAATGCCAACATCATTATGGGAGTCGGTGAAGATGAAACTTTAGGAGATTCTATTGCAGTAACAATTATTGCTACCGGCTTTAATGTTGAACAGCAAAACGAAATCGTCAACACGGAGCCTAAAAAGATTATTCACTCTTTGGATAGTGAACATAAACTGGAGCATGATTTAAGTAATAAATCGATTCCATCATTCAAAGTTGATTTGGAATTTGAAAAACCCACAGTAGAGCAAAAGATAGTTTTCGAATTGATAGAAGATGAAGTTTTAGAAATTAATGAGCCGGTTTTGAACGAAAATGAACTGATCGTCATTTCAGAGTTTATTAAAAATTTAGATGTTACTTTCGAGATCGTCTCTCCTGAAAAACCAATTGAATTTGAAGTTTCAAAACCAATTTTTACTGATGTTGCTGAGATTAGGGTAATTGATGCTGCGGAAGTAAAAGAAGAGCAAGTCACATTCTCATTTGATTTGCCAGTTTCAAATCCAGTAGTAGCAGAAATTGACGAAAGTAGAATCGTTTTCGAATTATCAACCGAAACTAAAAACATCGAGGTAAATCAGGCAGTGGAGATGGTTCCTATTACGGAACTTAATGAAAATGGGATTATCAAGTATTCGCTAGAAGAATATATGGAATTGGAGAACGAATTGCTAACTTCAAAACCAATTGATAATATCGCAGCAGAACCTGTAGAAGAGGCCTTGAATATTACCATGAAAAAAGTAGAAGAAGTTTCTAATTTTTCGTCAGCATTCGAAGACGTGTCGCCAATAGATATGTCAATCGAGGACACCTTAAAATTAAGAGCCGACGAACGAAGAAGAAAACTTAAAGACTTCAATTACAAATTTCATAACAATCCATCTCGAATGGAAGAATTTGAAAAAGAGCCAGCGTACAAAAGATCTGGAATCGATATCACAACAAAACCGCAAGAAAACACCGCGTCGCGCACCTCTTTTGGTATCGATAGCAATGACGATATTCAATTGCGCTCAAACAATTCGTTTTTGCATGATAACGTAGATTAACTAGTCCCCAATTGGTTGCGATTAACCCGAAAATTTCCTCAAGTTTTCGGGTTTTTTGTTTCAAAAATTTACGAATCATCTAACATTTTTTTGTACTTTTGCCGGGCCTTAATCCGGCTGTACGTTATATCTTTTTTGCCGAACAACGGCACAAAAGGATGCCACTGCCATCCGGGGCAAAGACATCACTGATTATAGAAATTTCATTTTTAAAACCAAACCCAAATGAGTTTATCTACACAAATCATGGAGCATATCAAAGATGCCATGAGAGCCAAAGATACCGTTGCACTAGAAGCATTGCGAGCTATCAAGTCCGAGTTGTTATTGGCGCAAACGGCCTCTGGAAATAAAGAAGAAATTTCTGAGGAAGAGGAAATAAAATTATTGCAGAAATTAGTAAAAACCCGTAAGGATAGTGCTGCCATCTTTACACAGCAGGATCGGATGGATTTGGCAGAACCTGAATTGGCGCAAATTGCAATCATTGAAAAATTCTTGCCTGCACAATTAAGTGAAGCTGAAGTCGAAGCTGTAATTGCAAAGATTATTGCAGAAACCGGAGCCTCTGGAATAGCGTCTATGGGAAAAGTAATGGGAATTGCTTCCGCTCAATTGGGTGGGACTGCTGAAGGAAAGACAATTTCTACGATTGTAAAGAAATTATTAGTTTAAATAGGACTATAAGACTGTAAGACAGTATGATCTTATAATCTTGAAATCTTACAGTCTTGTAATCCAAATATGGCTGCGTAGTTCAACTGGATAGAATATCAGATTTCGGCTCTGAGGGTTGGGGGTTCGAATCCCTTCGCGGTCACCATAAAAACCAGATGAAGTTCATTTTAAGAATTTCATTTGGTTTTTTTATTTTTTGCAAAAGTTTAATTTCTAATGAAATTATTTACTTTTGATAGCGACTAAAAATCAATCAATTATGAAAAAGAAATTACTCTTCTGTTTACTTTTAATCAATGTTTACTTATTAGCCAATGCAGCTACACCACCAACTATTTCGTATAACACACCATTTTGCCAATCTTCTACTGTAGAAACGGTTACTATTACAGGGACTACTGGCGGTGTGTTTTCGGCATCTCCTTCCTCGTTGTCAATTAATGCTATTACAGGAACCATAGATCCTTCAGCAAGTGTTCCCGGAACATATGCAGTTACTTATGCTACTCCACCTGGACCTGACCCTCCTTTTGTAACAACAACACTCGTGACAATCCTTGAGCAATCCAATGCAGGAACAGATGGAGCTATAACAGTTTGCGATGTTGATACTACGGTTATTGACCTTCAAAGCCTGATTACAGGGGAACAATCTGGCGGAACATGGGTTAGAGTTATTGGGACTGGCGGAACATTCAATGCATCGGCAGGAACATTTACGCCGGCTCTAGGAGCAACAACGACTACATTTCAGTATACTATTGTAGCCCCATTCCCATGCGTTTCAGATACGAGTTTTGCGACTGTATACATTGCTTTACAACCCAATGCAGGAACTGATGGAACCATAAATACCTCAAATGCAACCGATACATCGATTAATTTATATTCTATAATAAGCGGATTTCAACCTGGCGGAACTTGGACAAGAACTTCCGGTTCTGGTGGAATTTTTAGCGCGGCAGTAGGAACCTTTAACCCATACCCTGACGCAACTTCTAGTACATTTAGTTACACAGTTACTGGATTAGCTCCTTGTGTGAGTGACTCTAGTGTCGCTACAGTTACAACCTCCTCGATTGTTGTTCCGCAGTTTAGCGAAGTAGCGGCATTTTGTTCAGGTGCAGTGGCACCAATTTTACCCTTAGTATCTGACAATGGAATTACGGGAACTTGGACGCCATCTACTATTGATAATACGCAAAGTGGCGCCTATACATTTACACCTGACCCCGGACAATCGGCAGTTTCGGTAACCTTGTCGATTATAGTTATTCCATCCCCAACAGCTACAGTTGTTGTTCCAGATACAGTCATAATAGGATCGCCTTATGTGGTTACCTTTTTAGGAACGCCTAATGCCAATCTTACATACCAGTTTAACGGTGGGACAAATCAAACTATAGCACTCAATAACGCTGGACAAGCAACTATTTTTTTTGAAAATGCTGTCACCAATACGATTTGTCTAATCAGCGCATCAAACCTTTGTACAACGCCTTTAGTTGATTGTGCCACGGTGAATGTTGTAGCCGTTCCCGCACCGATTGGTAGTCCTACTCAAACTTTTGCTTCAGGAGCTACATTGGCTGACGTTATTGTCGTGGGTGAAAATATTCAGTGGTATGACGGCGCTGACAGAAGCGCAAATTCCAATCCATTGCCATTGAGCACAGTGCTTGTAAATGGGGTAACTTATTATGCAAGTCAAACTAGTAATGGATATGAAAGTCCAGATCGATTGGCTGTTACTGTGGAAGTTACTTTAACAACCAATTCGTTTGATTTTACAAATTTAACTTATGGACCAAATCCTGTAGAAAATATCTTGAACATTAGCTCAGATGATATATTCCAAAAAGTGAACGTTTACAACTATTTGGGACAAGCTGTATTGCAACAGTCGTATACCACTTCCGATTTGAAACTCGATTTAGGATCTCTTACAAAAGGAAATTATTTTGTAAAATTAGAATCTGAAAGCAAGCAAGAAGTTATTAAAATTCTTAAAAATTAGGCGGTAAGTTTTTTTAAATCAGCAATAGTTTGAGTAGGGTTCTCCGCTTTAAATACAAAATTTCCAGCTACCAATACATCAGCGCCGGCAACCACAAGTTGCGCGGCGTTTTTATCGGTAACACCACCATCAATTTCAATTAATGTTGAAGCGTTTTTTCTGTTGATTAATGCTTTTAGTTTTTCAATTTTGGAATACGTATTTTCAATAAAAGACTGTCCCCCAAAACCAGGATTGACACTCATTACACAAACCAAATCAATAATATTGATGACATCTTCTAACAAGTCAATATTTGTATGAGGATTGATTGCCACACCTGCTTTCATCCCAGAAGCTTTAATAGCTTGTAACGTTCTATGAAGATGATTACAGGCTTCATAATGAACAGTTAGTACATTTGCGCCCAAATCTGCGAAAGTTTGAATATAACGATCTGGATCGATAATCATCAAATGCACGTCTATGGTTTTCTTGGCGTGTTTGGTAATGGCTTCCAAAACGGGCATCCCAAAGGAAATGTTTGGGACAAAAACGCCATCCATTATATCAATGTGGAACCAATCTGCTTCGCTGTGATTGATCATTTCGATATCGCGTTGTAAGTTGGCGAAATCGGCAGCTAGTATTGATGGGGCGATGATGGTCTTTTTCATTGGTTTAGTTGTGTGTTTGTAGTGCAAAAATAGGTTTTTTTACCGCAAAGTGCGCAAAGTATTTTACAAAGGGACGCAAAGTAAGAAGGGGTTGCGTGAGGGATTGGAGCGATTGTCTGAGCTCTTTTTTGTTTTTAGAAAATGTTCCTTGATTGGGTTTGGGCTAAAAAAAACAAAAAAAGCGAGTGCGGAAAGCCCGACCCTTTTGGTCACGCCCAATTGCTATTAATGAGTAAAAGAGTCTGAAGCGAATTCAGAAGAATCTGAAACGAGTTCAGAAGAATCTGAAACGAGTTCAGATTAAAAAGCAAAACTCCGGTCATCAGCCGGAGTTTCAATCATCAATCAAAAAAACGAACAGTTAATCAGACTGTAGTTATGGTTGTTAGGATTAACCTAAATATGTTTTTAGAATTTTACTTCTCGAAGTATGTTTTAATCTGCGAATTGCTTTTTCTTTAATTTGTCGCACTCTTTCACGAGTTAAATCGAAAGTTTCGCCGATTTCTTCAAGGGTCATTGGATGTTGATCGCCTAAGCCAAAATACAAACGAACTACATCGGCTTCTCTTGGAGTTAACGTTTCCAAAGATCTTTCAATTTCAGTACGTAACGATTCATGTATTAGTTCTCGATCTGGATTTGGAGATTCGCCTGAACGCAATACGTCGTATAAGTTAGAATCTTCTCCTTCAACCAAAGGCGCATCCATGGATAAGTGACGTCCGGAGTTTTTCATGCTCTCCTTAACATCATTTACGGTCATATCTAATTCTTTAGCAATTTCTTCAGCAGATGGTGGTCGTTCGTTAGACTGCTCTAACAAAGCGTACATCTTGTTGATTTTATTAATCGAACCAATTTTGTTCAAAGGCAAACGAACGATACGAGATTGTTCCGCTAATGCTTGTAAAATCGATTGACGAATCCACCAAACGGCGTAAGAAATAAATTTGAAACCACGTGTTTCATCAAAACGTTGTGCTGCTTTGATCAAACCTAAATTTCCTTCATTAATTAAATCCGGTAAAGTTAATCCTTGATTTTGATATTGTTTTGCCACAGAAACTACGAAACGTAGGTTGGCTTTGGTTAATTTTTCTAAAGCTCTTTGGTCACCAGCTTTGATGCGCTGCGCTAATTCTACTTCCTCATCCGCGGTAATCAAATCTACCTTTCCTATTTCTTGCAAATACTTGTCTAAAGATGCGGTTTCACGATTGGTTACCTGCTTGGTGATTTTTAATTGTCTCATAGTGGAGTGCCTTTTTTTTAAGTGTACGGGGTTTATACGTTCAGTATTAGAATAAAGTTACAGCAGCGTTAAACTTTTATTTATTTATTTGAAATTTAGGCACTTTGAATCTTCTGTTTTTCAGTCTTTATTTTGCTCTCATGCGATTTCATGTTTTATTTTATAGAGCAAAATGGAAAGATAATTACCTCCTAAAACAAGTGAAGACAAAGGGGATTCAAATGGGAAGACTTGCTTGAACCTCGATCGTTTCGTCTTTCAGAACGAGGTTCGCAATCTCCTCTTACAAAGCCTTCTCATATTATATTTAATAGAACCAAGAATTATAGATCTATAATATTCTCAACATTTTTACCATTCCACTGACCTAAAAATTTATAAGGAATAAATCGTGCAAATAGTTCTTCTTTATACCATTTAAGTTTTCTGGTAAGACGAACAACTTCTTTGTGCTTTTCATTTTTATAGGCATAATCGATCATTTCGGCTTGCGTTTTCCATATGCTTAAAGTAGCTTGTTGAATTAAAGGCCATTCGCCAACGCCAATGGAAAGCGCTAAACCATTATATTCCTCTAAACTTTTACTTACTTGTCCCACTTTCCTCCAGAAAGAAATCAATTTTGAAATCCGAATACTTGCCCTTGTTAAAACCATAACTGGCTTATCTATATTCAAAGAGGCATGAGCGATAAAAGGCTGTCTTCCATCCCATTTTCCATGTGCTTCCGCTGCGTGAGCAAAAACGGTGAATGATTCAGCGCTTCTAGATTTATAGTTGCGAAAAAATGAATTTTTTTCAAAAAAAAGAGTCGCATTTATTTCTGATTCCCAAATGCATAATAAAGCATAAGTACCAAAGTTTGGTTTTGCACTAAAACCATTTTCAGCACCTGAACCTAATAATTTGTAGAATACTAACCCTTCAACGTTTTTGAAATGACCGTGTCCTAATTGCATTTGCGAAAATGCCCAAAGTTTATTGGAAAAAGATTCCAATTTAAAAAAAGTACAAGTGGTTATTTGGCTCATGAATCGGTGTTATATTTTGAATGAATTTATAATCGTAAATCAATTTAATTTTTGACAGTATGTTTTTATGAACAGCGAGTGAAAAACAAATATGATAAACTAAGGTAAACCACAAAATTTTAGACCAAATAGTAGGATTTGTTCATGCTTTTTTATGCATGAGGAGTTTTAGACTGTTTTAAGGCAGCTTGGATATATTTTTTCTCAATAATTAACATTCCAAAACTTTCGCCACCTTCTTTCCCTGTGTTTTTATGATGCATTTTGTGTGCACGGCGCAATGCTAAAACATACACATTTTTTGTTTTTGTAAATATTTTAAAGCGTTGATGAATTATCAGGTCATGTACAAAAAAATAAGCTAAACCATAAAGTAAAATACCAAAACCAACCCATGTATACCAGGCATATTGGTTCATCATTCCAAACATTATCAGTAACCAACTTGGCACGGCATAAATTATAAAAAACAAATCGTTTCGTTCAAACCAACTTTTATGGTCTTTTTTGTGATGATCAGCATGAAAATACCACATAAAGCCATGCATGATGTATTTATGGTTTGCCCAAGCAGAAAATTCTGTTAGTATAAAAGTGAGTAAAACAATGCTGCAATTAATTATTATTTCCATGCTAAATAAATATAAATAAAGATGTGAAGAATATAATTTGTAAAATCAATATAATTAAAGATACTTTATGATTGCCTTTTATAAGGGTAGGGTAAAAAAAGTACGATGTAAAAAAAGCAACTCCAATCCAACCCAAATAATTATGTGTACTAGGTGATCCACCTTCAAATTGCCAAAAATCAAGTTTTGGTGCCACTTGTTCAATAAGTAAATCAATACCCGTAACAAGTAAAGCCGACAAAATCAAAACTGTTATTTTGTCAACAAAGATACTACTTACTATTCTGATTCCGGCACAAATAAGGATCGCCCAATTGATAGAGATGACTAATGGAACATCAAGTAATTTGTGTCCTAATCCATTCCCGTAGGTATATTTTCCAAAAACAAATCCAGTTTTTACACCAATTACTTCAATAATAAAACCTAAAAAAGCTATAGAAAAAAAGGCGAGTATGAATTTTTTGTCTGCTAATGGACTGTGAATTAAAAATACAAAACAAGTAAGCAATAAGGTGTAAGGTGTAAAAGGACTAAAAAAAGGAGGGTTAACTACAAACCCAATTGACCCAGAAATATATACCAGAATTAAGAAATATAAGAAATATGTTTTTTGTGTTTTTGTCATTTATTTTCTCTTTCTACTATGAGTTGACTGGCAATTTTTGCACTAAAAAGGCATAATGGAATCCCTCCTCCCGGATGCACACTTCCTCCCACAAGATACAAATTTTTAATAGTTGACGAGAAGTTAGCATGTCGTAAAAATGCAGCAAATTTATTGTTACTCGAGTTACCGTAAAGTGACCCGCCAAAAGAAGAAGTTTGGTTTTCTATATCAATTGGGCTTAATGTACTTTCTGAAATAATATGTTTTTCTATATCTGTCTTTAATATCATATTAATTTTCTCAATAACATTCTTTCTAATAGCTGCTTCATAATGAATACTTTCGCTTTTATTGTGCGGGACATTTACCATTACAAACCAGTTTTCACAACCTTCCGGGGCATCATCTTTACAATATTTTGAAGTAATATTGATATAAATCGTCGGGTCGTCAGTTGGAAATTGCTTTGAAAATAAATAATCAAATTCCTTTTTGTAATCATCACTAAACAAAATATTGTGCAGTCCTAATGCTGCAAACTCTTTGTTTATTCCCCAATAAAAAACATAAGCACTACTAGATTTTTCTTGTCGAATTAGCTTTTTTGGGGTAAATGAACTTGGCAGTAGATATTTGTAAAGTACATGAATATCGATATCGCTTGCCACTATATCAAAAGGATAATTGACACCGTTACATTTAATTGACGCAATCCGGTCATTAGATCCGAAATTTAAGGTTTCAACAGATGCATTATATTTAATATTTACATTAGCTTCTTCCGCTAGTTTGACCAAGTGTGTTGTAATCTGATGCATGCCTTTATTGGGTAGATAAGCACCTAGATTAAACTCTAAATGCGATATCATATTCATTAATGCAGGAGCTTTGTAGGGATTAGAACCGTTATAAGTTGCAAATCGATTAAATAATTGTACCGTTTTTGGATTAACAAAAGTTTTTTTGTTTTTATTATTCATTGTACTGAATAAACCCAAGAATGGGGAATACAAAATTCCTTTTAGCGTCTTGAGATTTATGAAATTTTTCAGTTGATGAAGTGATTGTGTCAAAAACAAATCCTCGGTAGTCATAAAATAAAAGGCATTGCGCTTGATGTGTTTTAAGACAGTTTCTTTTTTTTCATTTAATTTTAAATGCACTTCCTCTGCAAAATCCTCTAAATTAGCAGCTGCTTCTAGTTTCGTTCCATCCGAATAGAAATAGTTCGTTATGGTATCTAATTTCTGGTATTCAAATTTGTGAGCGCTTCCCTGCAAATTAGTTAATTCATCAATTAGCGAGGGCATTGTAAATAATGATGGCCCTTTATCAAATCGGAAACCATTCATATGTAATTCACTCAATTTACCTCCTGGGTAACTATTTTTTTCAAAAATTGTTACTTTAAACCCTTCATTGGCTAGCCGAATTCCAAGAGCAACACCACCAATCCCAGCTCCAATTATACCAACGGTTTTCGTCATTTTCTGATTAAAATATAGTGTACGAAATTAATTTTTTTTAAAAATATTGCGTTTATAACAATAGTTAAAAAATTCCTATTATTAAATATCAAATGACATAGAGTTCTTTGATAAAAAATTGAGAATAAATTCAAAACCCCAACTTAATAGCTCAAGTTGGGGTTTTTTATTTTGAGATAAAAATTATCTTTTGTCATCTCTTCTTGGGCCTCTATCGTCTCTTCTTTCTGGACGTGGTCCGCGATCTTCTCTTGGATGAGCATTCTCATCTCTTGGAGGTCTCGGTAAAAGCGCCTTTCTAGATACTTTTTCTTTTCTCGTTTTCGGATCAACACCTAAGTACTTAACCATAAAGACGTCTCCCATATTTACTACATCGGTTACGTTTTCAGTACGTTCCCAAGCCAATTCTGAAACGTGCAGTAATACTTCATTTCCTGGAGCCTCAGTATATTCAACCACAGCACCGAAGTCTAGCAATTTGATTACTTTCACTTCATATGACTCTCCCATAGTTGGTTTGAAAATAATCGAGTCGATTTTTGCTAAAACTGCTGCAATTCCGTCTGGATCAGTTCCTAAAATTTCAACTACTCCTTGTTCGTCAACTTCATTAATTACAATAGTAGTTCCAGTCGCTTTTTGCAATTCTTGGATTACTTTCCCACCAGGACCAATTAGAGCACCAATGAAAGCACCTGGAATGGTTCTCATAATAATTTTCGGAGCGTGAACTTTAACTTCTGTTCTTGGATGCGCTAGTGTTTCCGTCAATTTTCCTAAGATGTGTAAACGTCCGTCACGGGCTTGAGCCAAAGCTTGCTCCATGATTTCATACTTCAATCCATCAATTTTGATGTCCATTTGACAAGCAGTGATTCCTTCTGAAGTTCCAGTTACTTTAAAATCCATATCACCTAAGTGATCTTCGTCACCTAAGATATCTGATAATACTGCGAAACGTTCCCCGTCCGTAATCAATCCCATTGCGATTCCAGAAACTGGACGAATCATTTGAACACCCGCATCCATTAAAGATAATGTTCCAGCACAAACTGTAGCCATTGAAGACGAACCGTTCGATTCTAGTACTTCAGAAACCACACGAATTGTGTAAGGACAATCAGCAGGAATCATGTTTTTCAAGGCACGTTGCGCCAAGTTTCCGTGACCCACTTCTCTCCTTGATGTACCTCGTAAAGGACGCGCTTCTCCAGTAGAGAATGGCGGGAAATTATAGTGTAAATAGAATTTTTCTTCTCCTTGCTCTGAAGGCGAATCAATTTGATTTGCTTCTCTAGACGTTCCTAAAGTTGCTGTTGCCAATGCTTGCGTTTCGCCACGTGTAAACAAAGCCGAACCGTGCACCGATGGTAAGTAATCTATTTCACACCAGATTGGTCTGATTTCAGTAGTTTTTCGGCCATCTAAGCGCGTTCCTAAATCCAAGGTTACGTTACGAACTGCTTCTTTATTCGTTTTGTAGAAATATTTTCCTACCAAGTCACCATTTTCTGCCAATTCTTCTTCTGTAAATAAAGCTTTTACTTCTTCTTTGACAGCATCAAATGCAGCAGAGCGTTCGTGTTTAGCAGAACCTTTACTAGCAATGGCATAAATTTTATCATAGGCAGCCGCTCTTACTTTCGCGTAAATAGCATCGTCAGATTTCTCTTGTTCATAGGTACGAACTTCTTTTTTTCCAAAAGCTGCTGCTAATCTTTCTTGTGCGGCAATCTGTACTTTAATATGTTCGTGAGCAAATTTTATTGCTTCAACCATTTCGGCTTCTGAAATTTCTTTCATTTCTCCTTCTACCATCGCAATAGAATCGGTAGATGCTCCAATCATCATGTCGATATCTGACAATTCTAATTGTGCACGTGATGGATTGATGATGAATTTACCATCGATTCTTCCTACTCTAGCCTCAGAAATCAAGGTTTCGAATGGAATATCAGACAAAGCTAAAGCAGCCGAAGCCGCTAATCCAGCTAAAGCATCTGGCATTACATTGTCGTCATGCGACATTAATTGGATCATCACCTGAACTTCAGCGTGATAGTCACTTGGGAAAAGAGGACGTAAAACACGATCCACTAATCTCATAGTAAGCACTTCGTTGTCGCTTGGACGTGCTTCTCTTTTGAAGAAACCTCCAGGAAAACGACCTGCAGCTGCAAATTTTTCACGATAATCTACCGTTAATGGCAGAAAGTCGATACCTGGACTTGCTTTTCTTGCGGATACTACTGTTCCTAAAATAACAGTATTTCCAATTCTAACTACTACAGAACCGTCTGCTTGTTTAGCTAAACGTCCTGTCTCGATTGTGATGCTTCTGCCATCACCTAAATCGATTTTTTCTACAAATAATTGTGGAATCATAAATTTTCCTTTTTTAATTTTACATTGGTTCTCTGCCTGTCGACAGAATAGTTGTGTTGTTGTAGTTGTTGTTTACCCAATGAAAAACCAAACTTTTTTTCTGCAATATAATGGTAAAAAAAAGAGGCGCGTGAGCACCTCTTTTTTGTATTGATTATTTTCTAATATTCAATTCTTTGATAATCTCACGGTATCTGTTGATTTCTGTTTTCTTCAAGTAATCTAACAAAGATCTTCTTTTACCTACTAATTTCACTAGTGAACGCTCAGTGTTGTAATCGTGACGATTCTTTTTTAAGTGTTCTGTTAAGTGATTGATTCTAAATGTGAACAAAGCAATCTGGCCTTCTGATTTTCCAGTGTTTGTTGCAGTTCCTCCGTGTTTAGCGAAGATTTCAGCTTTTACTTCTGATGTTAAGTACATGCTAATATTGTTTAAATGATTATTATGTATGAATTGGGATTTTCCTAATTCGTGTGCAAAGGTAAAATTAATTATCAATTATAAGTTATGCACAAGGAATAATTTTTAAAATAATTTGGCAACTTCCTGATTTACAAATTCTAAAAATCGCTCGTCTTCTTCCGTAAAAGGATCTAAAACATCCGAATCAATATCAATTTGGCCAATGTTTTCCCCATTGACGAATAGCGGGACTACGATTTCTGACTTTACTGTAAAACTACAAGCAATGTAATTATCTTGTGCCGCGACATCGGGAACAACAAAATTTTCGCAAGAAACAGCTACTTGTCCGCAAATGCCTTTACCAAAAGGGATGACAGTATGATCGGTTGCTGCTCCTACGTATGGACCTAGATGTAAAGTTTTTGTTTTGTGATTTGCAAAATAAAAACCAACCCACGTGTAGTACGATATGTTTTTTTCGAGTAGTGCGCAAATATTCTGTAATTTTTCATCTCGGGTTTGATTTTCAGTGGAGAGAATTTCAATAACCCGTGTTTTCAAGGCTTCAAGTGTCATGTTTACGATGGTTTGCGTTTGGGATGGAGGCGCTATCCTCACAACACAGTCGAGAGATATAGCCTAGAGTCCGACCCGCCGCGGCGGGAAACGCCATTATTTTGTGCAAAAGTAATCCTTGCTTACGAGATTAAATTATATAAATTTGTTAAAAAAATATTCTTGAAACACTACTTCCAGCAGTATCGTCCTTTCCTAATTTTTCTACTGAAGTTTTTCGTTGTATATGGCGGACTTACTTTTTTTTATCAGTTGTATCTAAAGCAATACGACAATATTTTGGCTTTTGAGGTGGATGTTTTTACCAAAAACGTAGCGTATCAAGTGCAATTTTTACTTGATATTTTCAATTATGATTGTCAATTGAAAATGCACGAAAGTCAGGCATCAATCAAGTTGATTTTGAATGGTGTTTATGTTTCTAGAGTTGTTGAAGGTTGTAATGCATTGAGCGTTATTGTTCTTTTCGCCGCTTTTGTGGTTGCATTTTCAGGAAAATTGCTGCAGTCGCTAGGGTTTTTGCTTATTGGAGGTGTGCTCATTCACATCATGAATGTGATTCGGATTGCAGTTTTATCCGCGGCGCTACTTTATTATCCGGACCAAGAACCGTTGTTGCACGGTGTAGTTTTTCCGCTGATTATTTATGGTTTTGTTTTTATTTTATGGGTAATCTGGGTTAATCAATATTCGAATTATGCTAGAAAAGGTTAAGATAAACCGAAATAAAATCATCGCTGTTGGAATACTGTTTGTATTGTTAGTCGCTATTCGAGCGTTCGAAGATTATTTGTTTTACGACCCGTTTTCACTTTATTTCAAAAACGATTATTTGAGTTTGCCATTTCCAGTTTTTAATTCTTTGTCACTGCTCATTAGTATGGGCGTGCGATTTGGGCTAAATTCAATTATTTCGTTACTCATCATCTATTGTCTTTTTAAAGATTGGGGATTGACAAAGTTTGCCGCGGTTATCTATGTTTTCTTTTTTGTTTTGCTGATTACAGCTTTTTTTGTTTTGGTGCTTTTTACGGATCAGTACAACAATTTCGTCGTTTTTTATGTGAGACGATTTTTGATTCAACCGCTGTTGCTGCTTTTATTTATTCCTGCGATTTTCTATCAAAAGAGAATGAAATAAAGGCGATAATTTGTAACTTTATGAAAGGTTTTTTTGGCTTAAATCAAATTGTAATAAAGAGAGTATGAAAATAGTAAAGCACTCAGGTGATGTGGTTGATTACGATTCAAATAAGCTTCGAAATTCATTAGTTCGTTCAGGAGCTAATGCAAGTGTGGTTGATGATATTCTCTCGCGAATTCAAAGTGAAATTTACACTGGTATGCCGACCAAGCAAATTTATAAATTGGCTTTCGGGTATTTAAAAAAAGCATCCAATTCACATGCTGCGCGTTATAATTTGCGGCAAGCATTGCAACTTTTGGGACCAGCAGGTTTTTTCTTTGAGAAGTACATCGCAAGACTTTTTGAATTGGAGCAATATGATACTCGCACAAACTTAACGCTAAAAGGTAAATGTGTCACTCATGAAGTAGATGTCATGATACAAAAAAACAAGGTCATTTCTATGGTTGAATGTAAATTTCATTCACGCCGGGAAGGAACAACAGATGTAAAAGTGCCCATGTATATCTTGTCTCGCTTTAATGATCTCAAGGAAAATTCTCATGTGCTTTTTTCTGGAAGGGAATCAATCTCTAAATGTTGGATTGTTACCAATAATCGTTTTACATCAGACGCAGTTGCTTTTGCAACCTGTTCAGGAATTCAGTTACTCAGTTGGGACTATCCCAAAGAACTGAATTTGCGAACTAAAATAGATACTCATTTATTGTACCCGATTACTTGTTTGACCACAATATCGATAGCCGAGAAAGACAAGCTATTGATTTTAGACGTATTGTTGGTAAAAGAAATTATTAAAAATCATGAATGTCTGGATAAAATAGGATTGAGTCCAAATCGGATAAAGAATGTTCTTCGAGAGGCAACAGGATTGTGTTCAAGTTATTAGTTCATTTTTTGTAACATTAAAAAACTTCATATGAAAATTAAATTTCTTGGCGGCGCAGGAACGGTTACTGGTTCGAAGACATTAGTAGAAAGTAATGGTATCAGGGTTTTGATTGATTGTGGACTTTTTCAAGGAATCAAACCTTTGCGAGAACTCAATTGGGAGCCATTGTCCGTATTGCCATCGACTATTGATTTTGTGCTATTAACGCACGGCCATTTGGACCACTGCGGATGGTTGCCGCGTTTAGTCGCCCAGGGATTTAATGGAAAAATCTATTGCACAAGTCCAACCGCAGCCATTGCAAAGTTGATTATGTTAGATAGTGCCAAAATTCAAGAAGATGAAGCCGAAATGGCAAATAAAGGACACTATTCAAAGCACGAAAAGGCAGAGCCGCTTTATACGGTGAAACATGCACAAGCTGTAACACCACTTTTTAGAGTCATCAATACCAATGAATCGGTCGATTTAGACGCTGAGGTTTCGGCAGTTTTTACCAATTCAGGTCATATTCTTGGTGCTTGTTCAATTGAACTAAAAGCCGAGGGTAAAACACTAGTATTCTCAGGAGATGTTGGTAGAGATGACGACCAATTGCTTTTTGAACCCACAAAGCCTCTCATAGGAGATTACATTTTTTTAGAAAGTACATATGGTAATAGAATACATCCAAATACTGATGTAAAACTCGAGTTAGAATCTTACATCAACAATACTGTTGAAAAAGGAGGAACCGTAATAATTCCAAGTTTTGCGGTCGAACGTGCACAAACCATTATGTATTTGTTGTGGCAACTAAAGGAAGAAGGTCGGATACCAGATATACCTTATGTTATCGACACACCAATGGGAATTAAAGTACTCGAAATTTTTGAAAATAATAGAAAATGGCACAAAGTACCTGAGCACGAATATGTTGCAATGTGTAAAATGTTTGCAATGAATTCAGATTATCAAGAAACCATTGCTACTATTTTCGACAATCAGCCGAAAGTCGTTATTGCGGCTAGCGGAATGATTACTGGCGGTCGTGTTTTGAGTTATCTCGAGCGTTATATTGAGCTGCCTGAAACGACTGTCATTATAATTGGTTATCAGGCTGAAGGTACTCGTGGCAGAAAATTATTGGAAGGAGCAACGGATATCAAAATTCGCGGAAAGTATTACGCCGTTCATGCGAAAATATTAGAAATTCAAAGCTTGTCTGCACACGGAGATCAAAACGACTTAGTGAATTGGTTAAGCGCATTAAAAAGCAGACCTACAAAAGTGTTCCTTGTGCATGGTGAGAACCAACCCGCTGATGAACTCAGAATCAAAATTCAAGAGAAGTACGGCTATGATTGTGTTGTTCCTTTGCTAGGTCAAGAAGTTGAATTGTAAATATTTAACAAGGTTTTACTTTTCGAGTTCCTTTTAATTCTTACTTTTGGGGCATGAGATTTCAGAAACCCACAAGTCTTTTATTAGCTTTCTTTTTATTCGTTTCGAATATAGGATTGTCTATGAACGTACATTATTGTGGTGATGAGATTGCTTCTATTTCTCTTAATGCACCTTCCAATCTTAATGATGTTGAGGAAGATTGTTGTGGGATTTTCGAAAATTTGTCACATTGTTGTAGTAATAAAGTAGTTTATTTAGAGAAAAAAACGGATCATGCGACCGCTTTTACATTTCAAATAGATGCATTTTGTAACATTTCTCAAAAAGAATGGCAGCCGATTGTTTCTTCTTTAACTTCAGATAATAAAGGCAGTTGCAACTCCAAATATGCCTTCCAATCGAATGCTCCGCCACTCTTTAAATTGTATTCTCAATATATTTTTTACGATCGATTTTAATGTTTTTTTAAAAGGAATGCAATTCCATTATTAAACATTAGAACACTATTATGAAAAAACAACTTCCATTAATTCTTGTAATGATTTTTTGCTCGTTGCAACTCTACGCTCAGGATACGTTGAAAACAGTAAAAATAGAATCCAATAAAAAAAGTATTTTAAAATCGTTTACTGTTACAGGAAACACCTCTGTGATGACAAGCAAAGAGCTACTTAAAGCAGCTTGTTGCAATTTGGCAGAAAGCTTTGAAACCAATCCATCCATAGATGTGAATTTTTCAGATGCTCTGACGGGAACTAAACAAATAAAGATGTTGGGCTTAACCAGTCCATATTTAATGATTACCGAAGAAAACATTCCTTCTGTTCGCGGCGCTTCTCAAGCTTACGGATTGTCTTTTACACCCGGTACTTGGGTTGAAAGTATCCAAATCACAAAAGGCGCAGGTTCTGTCGTAAATGGCTATGAAAGTATTTCAGGACAAATTAATACTGAATTATTAAAACCGTTGAATGACATTCCGTTTTTCATAAATGCTTACGGATCGACGGATTCTCGTTATGAGTTAAATACACATTTCAACAAAAAAATAACTCCGAAATGGGCAACTAGTTTGTTTGTGCACGGTAATACGCGAGTAGCAAAAAATGATCAAAACGACGATGGCTTTATGGATAACCCGCTCGGAAGACAAGTTAACCTTATCAATAGATGGCAATATACCAATCAAGAAACAGGTTTGCTCTCGTTTTTTAGCGTGAAGTTTATGAACGATGAGAAGCAAACAGGTGAACTCGACTTTAACAAAGACCGCGATAAGATGACCACCAATTTTTGGGGATCGGAAATCAATTCTGAAAGATTTGATTTTAGTTCTAAAGTAGGCTATATTTTCAAAGACATTCCCGATCAGAGTATTGGTTTTCAAAATGCGTATAGCAGCCACCGTCAAACTTCATATTTTGGTTTAAACACCTACGATATTAAGCAAAGTAGCTATTACTCAAATTTGATTTTCAATGCTATAATCAGTAATATCAAGAATAAGTTTGCTGCTGGTTTAAATTTTACTTCCGATCAATATCAAGAGTTTGTTAATGCAGTTGACTATAGTAGAATTGACAATTCTGCAGGAAGTTTTTTTGAATATACTTATGACAACCAAGATGATTTCAGCGTAATTTTAGGCGGAAGAGTTGATTATCACAATCGACTAGGTGTTTTTGCAACACCGCGTTTGCACCTCAGATACAATCCATGGGAACAAGGAGTGGTAAGATTTTCGGCTGGAAGAGGAAAAAGAGCCGCCAACATCTTTGCGGAGAATCAGCAACTATTTGCTAGTTCAAGACAGTTTGAAATTCAAGATACGAAAGGAAATCTCTATGGATTAGATCCAGAAATCGCATGGAATTATGGATTGAGTTTCGGTCAAAAATTCATTCTTTTCGGTAAGAAAGCAGATGCCGGGTTTGATTTTTACCGAACAGATTTCCAAAATCAAGCAGTTGTTGACTTGTTTGAAAGTCCACAGAAAGCGGTGTTTTACAATCTTAAAGGGAAATCCTTTGCCAATAGTTTGCAAGTGGATTTTAACATTGAGCTGATGAAGCATTTCGATTTGCGAACTGCTTACAAGTACTACGATATTGAAACAGATTACCTTTCAGGAACCTATCAGCGACCATTACAAGCCAAACATCGACTTTTTGCAAACTTAGAATATGCAACACATATTTCCGATGAAGGACAACAGTGGCGAATAGACGCAACGGTTAATTGGTTCGGCAAACAACAGTTGCCAAACACTGCTACAAATGCATTTATAGATAGGCTTCCGGAGTTCTCACCTTCTTTTTCAACATTCAATATGCAGGTTACGCTGCAGCAGTCTCGGAATTTTGAAATGTATTTCGGCGGTGAAAATATTGGAAATTATCGCCAGAGAAAAGCAATACTAGGCGCTATGAATCCGTTTGGACAAAACTTTGACACGTCAATTCTATACGCTCCAGTATTTGGGCAGATGTTTTATGCAGGGTTGAGGTTTAAAATTAGATAACAAATAAATACGTAAGAAAATGAAAAATATAATGATCATGTGTTTGCTAATCATTGGATTAACTGCACAAGCGCAAGTGGCAAAAAGTAAAAATGCAAAATATTCTATTGAGGTTAATGGAAATTGTGAGCAATGTAAAAAGCGAATCGAAAAGGCGGCTTATACTGTCTCTGGCGTAAAGTCCGCCCTTTGGTCAACAGAAACGCACCAATTGAGTTTAGTTATCAATGAGGAAAAAACTTCAATTTCAGAAGTAAAAAAAGCAATAGCAAAAGTAGGTCATGATGCGGAGGATGAGAAGGCTCCGGATGAAATTTATGATAATCTGCACCATTGTTGCAAGTATAACAGAGAAAAGGTGTAGCGTTAACTTAACCTTAAAATGATCTATTTCGTTGTGTTTACAGTAAATTATCCTTACTTTCACGCACTTAAATTACAATTCGCATTATGAATCAATTTGATTGGACTCAACTGCTAAATCCAGAGTTTTATATTACTTTTGAAGTTGCTGGAATCCAACTCGGATTGTATATTGTTTTATTTATTGTATTTGCTGAAACCGGCTTATTTGCAGGATTTTTTCTTCCTGGTGATAGTTTGCTTTTCCTCTCGGGAATTTATAGCCGCGACCTTGTACAAAATGTCGTTTTTTTAGATAGTGATTTTATAAATGTTATGCTGTTATCGACAGCCGTAGCTATTTCTGGAATATTCGGAAATATGATTGGTTATTGGTTTGGCGCGAAGAGTGGCTATTACTTATTTAAAAAGGAAGATTCTTTTTGGTTTAAGAAAAAATACTTGCTACAGTCAAAAGATTTCTTTGAAAAATATGGTGGAAAGGCGATAATTTTCGCTCGTTTTTTGCCAATTTTTAGAACATTTGCGCCAATTGTTGCTGGAATCGTGTCGATGGATAAGAAGAAATTTATGTTTTTTAATATTTTAAGTTCATTTCTTTGGTCTTTCGTTCTAATATTTGCAGGGCATTATTTGTACGGCGTTTTCCTCAAACAAGGCATCGACTTAAAGCATCATATTGAATGGATCATTATTGGAATAATATTAATTTCAACTACTCCAGTCTTTATAAAGTTGATCAAAAAGCGACCGGCAGATAAAGCATAAAAAAATCCGAAGTTTGCAAGCTTCGGATTTTTTATTTCTTCAATTATTTGATCTTACATCATTCCAGGCATTCCGCCTCCCATTGGCATTCCGCCTCCGGCATTTTCTTCTTTTATATCAATTAATGCACATTCAGTTGTGAGAATCATACCTGCAACCGAAGCTGCATTTTCAAGTGCAACTCTAGTTACCTTCTTAGGATCGATAATTCCCGCTTTGAGCATATCAACATATTCATCAGTTTTTGCGTTATAACCGAAGTCACCTTTTCCTTCCGCTACTTTTGCAACAACCACTGAACCTTCCAAGCCTGCGTTTTCAACAATTGTTCTCAAAGGAGATTCGATGGCACGAGAAATAATCTGAATTCCGGTAGCTTCATCTGCATTGTCAGCTTTTACTTCTTTAAGTACGTTTTTAGCTCTAAGTAAAGCAACGCCGCCACCTGCAACAATGCCTTCTTCTACTGCAGCACGAGTAGCATGCAGCGCATCGTCAACACGGTCTTTTTTCTCTTTCATTTCAACTTCAGAGGCAGCACCAACATAAAGAACGGCAACACCACCAGCTAATTTAGCCAATCGCTCCTGCAATTTTTCTTTATCGTAATCAGAAGTAGTAGCTTCCATTTGTCCTTTGATTTGATTGACGCGATTTTTAATCATATCAGCCGCACCAGCGCCACTTACAATGGTTGTATTGTCTTTGTCGATATTTACTCTTTTGGCCGTTCCTAACATATCAACGGTAGTATTCTCTAGGGTATAACCTCTTTCTTCAGAAATTACTGTACCGCCAGTTAATATGGCAATATCTTCCAACATCGCTTTTCTTCTATCTCCAAATCCTGGAGCCTTAACTGCAGCAATTTTTAATGCACCACGCAATTTGTTTACTACTAAAGTTGATAATGCTTCACCATCAACGTCTTCCGCGATAATTAATAATGGTTTTCCCGATTGTGCCACTGGTTCAAGTACTGGCAACAGTTCTTTCAAAGAAGATACTTTTTTATCATATAACAAAATGTACGGGTTCTCCAACTCAGCCTCCATTTTTTCTGGGTTCGTCACGAAGTATGGTGATAAATATCCTCTATCGAATTGCATTCCTTCTACTACATCAACGTAAGTCTCAGTTCCTTTTGCTTCTTCGACAGTAATAACACCTTCTTTTCCAACTTTAGCGAAGGCGTTGGCAATTAATTCGCCGATAACTTCATCGTTATTTGCAGAAATAGAAGCGATTTGTTTGATTTTTTCAGAATTGCTTCCTACAACTTTTGCTTGTTTCCCCAAATCGGCAACAATAGCTTCTACTGCTTTGTCAATTCCTCTTTTTAAGTCCATCGGATTGGCACCAGCGGCAACATTTTTCAGTCCTTCTTTTACAATCGCCTGTGCTAAAACCGTCGCGGTTGTAGTTCCGTCGCCGGCTAAATCATTGGTTTTAGAAGCTACTTCTTTTACCATTTGAGCGCCCATGTTTTCCAGCGGATCTTGCAATTCAATTTCTTTTGCTACGGTAACGCCATCTTTCGTTACGGTCGGTCCACCGAAAGATTTGCCAATAATCACGTTACGTCCTTTGGGACCTAATGTTACTTTAACTGCGTTTGCCAAAGCATCCACACCACGTTTTAGACCGTCACGTGCTTCAATATCAAATTTAATGTCTTTTGCCATTTTAGTTTACTTTTATTTATTTTTATTGAATTAGATTACAGCAAGAATATCATCTTCGCGCATCATCAAATAATCTTTTCCGTCTAATTTTAATTCTGTACCAGCATACTTTCCGTACAAAACAGAATCTCCTATTTTTACGGTCATTGCATGATCTTTAGTCCCATTTCCAACTGCGACTACTGTTCCTTTTTGTGGTTTCTCTTTCGCGGTATCTGGTATGAATATTCCAGATGCGGTTTTTGTTTCTGCGGCTACTGGTTCGATAAGAACTCGATCTGAAAGGGGTTTAATTTTTAAAGCCATAATGTTTAAATTAATAATTTATTATTTTGAATTTGAAACTCAGTTTTGATGTCATAAAATGTGCCATCACAAAAAAACTGACATTTTTTCTTAAAAAAAATGCCAGCATTGTCAAGCTGGCATTGATTGTATATTGAACACTGCTTATTTTTTTTCTGGTGCAGATTCCGCAGGGGTTACAGGCGCAGTTGTTTTAGTTGTTGGTGCAACTTCTTTTGCTGGCGTTGCAGCGGCTGGTGCAGCTGTTTTTGGAGCATTCGCTTCCGTTTTATCAATAATTTTGGAATCTGTATCAGCTAAAGTTCCGGTGAAACTTAAACTAGACAACATAATTAGTACGATTAAAATGGTCGCTAAATACCAAGTGCTTTTGTCTAGGAAATCTGTTGTTTTTTGTACACCACCGATCATCTGCGATCCGCCAAGTGATGAAGATAATCCACCTCCTTTTGGGTTTTGTACCATAATAACGATGATTAATAGAAAACATACTATTGTAATTAAAACTAAGAAAATTGAAAATGTGCTCATTGTTAGGTATTATTTTGTTGTAAATTCTTTATATCTAAAATTCGGTCTGCAAAGAAACTACTTTTTTCCGGATATTTCAAAATTAATATTTCATAAGCTTGAATCGCTTTTTGATATTTTTTTTGTTCCAAATAAACCCTAGCCAAAGTCTCCGTCATCAGAGAAGAGTTGTCGGCATTACTAGATTCATAAAAGATTGTGGGAAGATCTCCATCTTTTTTTACCGGCGGAATTCTGGGATTGGATGCTATAAATTTGTCAATCAAGACGTTTTTTTTTTGCTTCTCGAAATTGACTTCGGAAGATTCTTCTGGTTCGGTTGGTTTCTCTATAGTTTCACGTTCGATAGGATGAAATTTCGACAACTGCAACCATTCTTGAAACGAATGTCTTTCTGTTAACGAAAACTCTAGTGGTTTTCCAATATCTAATTTTTCTACAGAATCATCGGTAGGAATTATTTCTTGGTCTGTGTCTTCAGTAACCAGGATTTCTTCTTCCTTTTCTTCCTGTATTTCCAAGGTTGCCTCTTTTATAGAAGTCAATATAGATTGCTCTACTGTGTTCTCTCGCTTTATTAATTTTATGTCGTCTGAAACCATTTCAATTTCTGCCACGCTGATATCCAAAATCTCCGCTGCTTTTTGTTCGTAGAGCCCTTTTTGAATAGTCGTAAAAACATCAGAAGTTATAAAATCGAAAAGCACACTTCTATCCGTGGTGTGCGAAGCTGCTATCTTGAGCGCGTAATTATATTTGAAACTATTTTGATTGTATAATCCTTTAATGTAAAGTGCGCGTGCACTCTGAAAGTAGGGAAACTCTTGTACAATTTTACTCAAGGCCTCTGTTTGCTTATCGTTGATAGCATCGGGTTTGTTGAGTAATAAAGTGTATTCAGCTACGTTCATTGCTTTCTATTCGTGAAATTGTCAACTTGCAGATTTGTGTATTCGTTGGTTTTCATTTAGACAAAACAAAGAAACGATTAAACAGCTAAACAAAAAAACATTTTTCTACCATTTTGCAAGTGATTCATTGAAAATGTCTTGAGTGATTCGCTCAAAAATCTCTTCGAGTCCAACATTAAGCTTGGTACCAACCAATTGTTCTGTGCCGGAGTAGTTATAAAAGAAATTGAATTTTTTCTCAAAAGAGTCCGACTCTTTATTTTTATTTGAAAACCGCACATTTATGGTGATGGAAAGTCTGTTTTCAGCGGCTCTTTGATCCGCTGTGGCAGTTGTTGGGCTGATATTATAATCTACAATTTCTCCCTCATAAGTTAGGTCGCCACCTGAATTTACCAAGTTGAGGTTTGTCTGATTCTGTATCAAGTTTTGAAGCTTTTGAGTAAAAGTACGTTCAATGCCTGGCTCAATAAGAGGCGCATTGTTTTGAAAATAATTGACTTGAAAAGTCTTTGCATCTATTTTTCCTGTTCCGGTAAAGTTATATACTGAACAGCTGCTGAAAATCAACGCAATAAAGCAAAGAAAAAGATATTTCAGGTATTTCATTTCTAGTCTAAAAGAATGCGAATGTAACAGTTTATTTTGAATTATGGAATAGGGTCGCCTTGGTAGTAGTATAAGATATCTAACGTTGTTGTTTCTAAAGTATTAAAATAGTAGGATTTTCGAGTTTGAGAAATTGGTAGATTATTAGAATTGTAGACATATTCAAATTGAAAACTTTCTGGGTCCTCAATTTCATAGGATTCAAGCGTTACATTGTTTTGTGAATTAAAATTAGCATTTAGCCAATAATTACTAATTCCAAAGGTTTTTGTTAAAGGAGCTATTTTGCATATTGGTAACAACGCAGTTTTAAAAGGATTTACTTTATTGTCATGTTGGTAATAGGCTCGCGATGGATTATCATAGTTGCCACTAATTGTTTGATTGTTATTGTTATATCCGCAAAAATAACCATAAACATTATAAGGAACATAAGTAATGTTACCATTTGCATCTTCTTCTTCATAGTAATCAAGATACCATTCTGAACCATAAGTGTTATCAGAATTGAGTGTTCTAGTGTATGCTCCAACTACATAGCTATTGGTAGCAGGATTGAAATTATAAGTGAAGTTAGTGCCGTTTGTGTTGCCATTGCTTACGCGATTATTTCCGTCATAATTAAAGATGCTAAAAATTGGGTTTGCGCCGAATAATTGGAACTTTATCCAATTGTTATTTGTATCATAAACAAAAGTTTGAAGCAAGGTGCCATTTGCGTCAACGATTTTTTTTAGCAATCCATTTGGATAAAAAAACCATCTTCTTTCGTTGTTCGTTCCAGGATAAAATATTACTCTAGCCAACTTAGTAGGATCCAAAGCATTTATGACGCGGCCTGGTTTTCGCTGTTGCGGATTGTCTTTAGAAACGACATCATCGTTACTACAAGAATACGACATCAAAACAAGAAGCAATAGTGCGTAAATCTTGTTCATAGCGAATAAGTTTAAAGAACGATAAAATTAAACATAAATCCCTATAAATCAAACTGTTTTATTTTTCGATACAAGGTTCTTTCCGAAATCCCCAATTCATCAGCGGCAGCTTTTCGTTTGCCTTTGTTTTTTTCTAAGGATTTCTTAATGAGTTCAATTTCTTTTTGTTCTAATTTCAAAACTTCTTCTTCCTCAACCGTTTCTGCAAATTGAAATTGCTCATCGTTGTCTACAAAAACAGTTGGGTTCTTAGGAGTCGTCATCACAGAAGTTCGAGGCGTTTCTTCAAAAGAAATTTCACTTTCATTTCCATTAGAACCATAAATCTTCTGAATCAAATTCGGATTGATGTCTTGCACTTTTCCGCTACCGTTTTTCATTAATTCTAAGGTGAGTTTCTTCAAATCATACAAATCACTTTTCATGTCAAAAAGTACTTTATATAAGATGTCGCGTTCGGTGCTGAAATCACTGTCGGATTTTTTATCTTTAATCACCGACGGCAAATTACTTCCTTCAACTGGCAAATAAGATTGCAAAGTTGCAGCGGTTATATCGCGATGGGTTTCTAAAACAGATATTTGTTCAGCGACATTTCGCAATTGACGAATGTTGCCGCTCCATCTAAATTTTTGTAAAACTTGTACTGCGAGATCGTCCAATTTTAAAGGAGGCATCTTATATTTATGCGCAAAATCTGCAGCGAACTTTCTAAATAACAAATGAATATCGTCTTTGCGTTCCCGAAGTGGCGGCAACATAATATCAACCGTGCTCAAACGGTAGTATAAATCTTCCCTAAATTTGCCTTTATCGATGGCATCAAATAAGTTGACGTTGGTTGCTGCTACGATACGTACATTGGTTTTTTGTACCTGTGAAGATCCAACTTTGATAAATTCGCCATTTTCTAAAACACGAAGTAATCGAACTTGCGTTGTTAAGGGTAATTCACCGACTTCATCTAAGAAAATGGTACCTCCATCGGCTACTTCAAAATAACCCTCACGTGTACTTGTTGCGCCTGTAAACGCACCTTTTTCGTGGCCGAATAGTTCACTGTCAATGGTTCCCTCTGGAATCGCTCCGCAGTTAACGGCAATATACTTTCCGTGTTTTCTGTGCGAAAGCGAATGTATAATTCGAGGAATATTTTCCTTTCCGACACCACTTTCACCAGCCACCAAAACAGAAATGTCTGTTGGCGCCACTTGAATCGCTTTTTCGATGGCACGATTGAGTTTCGGATCATTCCCGATAATTTCGAATCGTTGTTTTATTGCTTGTACACTTTCCATTTTTAATTGATAATTCACAATTGATAATTGATAATTATTTTTAGTTCATTTCCGAATAACCAACAGCTTCCCCAATCAAAGTTCCGCTGGTGCAATTGGTGATTTTCACATTGACGAATTCACCAATTTTGTAATTTTCTTTTGGGAAAACAACGGTAATGCTTTGTGAATTGCGACCAGACCAATCTTGAGTTGATTTTTTCGATTCTTTTTCAATTAATACTTCGACTGTTTTTCCTACAAATTGTTTGGTTCGAAAAGCACTGTGTTGTCTTTGCAAATCAACAATTTCTTGTAATCTTCGTAGTTTGGTTTCTTCAGGAACATCATCTTCCATTTTTCTTCCAGCCAAGGTTCCAGGTCGTTCAGAATACGCATACATGTAACCAAAATCATATTTTACATACTCCATCAAACTTAAGGTGTCTTGATGATCTTGTTCTGTTTCGGTAGGGAAGCCGGCAATCATATCTTGTGTAATGCCGCAGTCTGGAATGGTTTTTCTAATATTGTCAATGAGTTGCATGTATTCTGAACGCGAATGTAATCGGTTCATTTCCTTTAGAATTCTATCGCTGCCAGACTGCACAGGTAAATGAATATGGTTGCAAATATTGGGATGTTTTGCCACTACTTGTAACACACTTAAATGCATATCCTGCGGATTATTTGTCGAGAACCGAATGCGCATTTTCGGAAAATTTACTGCCACCATTTCAAGTAATTGGTCAAAATCAACAGCAGTTGCTTTTTGCATTTCAGTTGCTTTTTCAAAATCTTTTTTGAGTCCACCACCATACCATAAATAACTATCCACATTTTGACCCAAAAGCGTTATTTCTTTATAGCCAGCCTTCCATAAATCTTCAATCTCCTTCATAATGCTTTGTGGCTCACGACTTCGTTCTCTACCGCGAGTAAAAGGGACAACACAAAAAGTACACATATTATCACAACCACGGGTAATCGAAACCAACGCGGAAACACCATTGGTCATCAAGCGAACAGGCGAAATATCGCCGTATGTTTCTTCTTTTGAAAGAATGACATTGATAGCATCGCGTCCTTGTTCTACTTCTTGCAATAAATTTGGCAAGTCTTTATAAGCATCAGGACCGACAACTAAGTCTACAATTTTTTCCTCTTCGAGAAATTTGTCTTTTAATCTTTCGGCCATGCATCCCAAAACACCTACTTTCATTTTAGGATTCACGTCGCGTTTGACAGCGTTGTATTTTTGTAAGCGTTTGCGAATAGTTTGCTCTGCTTTGTCTCTTATAGAACAAGTATTCACCAAAACCAAATCGGCTTCTTCTAGTATGGTGGTGGTATTAAAGCCATTTTCTGACAAGATCGACGCTACAATTTCGCTGTCTGAAAAGTTCATCGCACAACCATAACTTTCGATATAAAGTTTTTTTGTGTTTTCTTTTTTATGCTGTAAAGTGAGACTTTCGCCTTGTTTGGTCTCTTCAATAATCTTTTCCATAATCCTTTTTAAAAAGCTTCAGATTGTCGACAAAGATAATGCAATTGAATGAAAATATGACAAGATGTCAGACGAACTTTATCGATGGACTTTGATTTTTATTGAGAAGCTATTCCCGCTGTTCGCTCTATCTTTTTCGCATCGCAATTTGAGACAACATTTACTGAAAATGGAGCGAAAAAGGATGCCGCTTCCATCGGGGCTATGGCAATTCGTTTTAAAGCAGTTTATCGACCAAGAACCCAAAATTTCGTTCAAAAGCACAATATTTAAAAAAAATAGATACTTTTGCCCCGAGTGTAAAACCAATGCTAATTCGACAGAGGTAGTAAACAAAAGCAATATGGCAAAGAATTTAGTGATCGTGGAGTCGCCTGCAAAGGCAAAGACTATCGAAAAATTTTTGGGTAGCGATTATCAGGTGGAGTCCAGTTATGGTCACATTGCCGATTTGCCATCCAAAGAAATTGGAGTAGATGTTGCCAATGGTTTTAAACCAAAATATGAAGTCTCCGCTGATAAGAAGGCGTTGGTTTCAAAACTAAAAACTTTAGCAAAAAATTCAGAAATGGTTTGGTTGGCTTCCGATGAGGACCGAGAAGGAGAAGCTATTTCTTGGCATTTAGCCGAGGAGCTAAAGCTAGATAAAAGTAAGACCAAACGCATTGTTTTTCACGAAATTACCAAGAATGCGATTTTAAAAGCAATAGACAATCCGAGAGAAATTGATTATAATTTAGTTAATGCACAACAGGCTCGACGCGTTTTAGATCGACTGGTAGGATATGAACTTTCTCCTGTTTTATGGCGGAAAGTAAAAGGAGGTTTGTCGGCTGGACGAGTGCAATCGGTTGCCGTCCGCCTGATTGTTGAAAGAGAGCGTGAAATCCAGAATTTTAAGCCTGTGGCTTCCTATTCTGTCATGGCCGAGTTCGTTAATGAAGCCGGAAAATCATTTAAGGCAAAATTACCTAAGAATTTCTCTACAAAAAAAGAGGCAGAAGAATTTTTGAGCAAGAATATCGGAGCGTCTTATGCTGTTGCTGAAATTGAAACCAAGCCAGCGAAAAAGTCACCGGCAGCGCCATTTACAACTTCTACTTTGCAACAAGAAGCTGCAAGGAAACTGTATTTGCCTGTTGGAATTACAATGCAGTTGGCACAACGATTATACGAAGCGGGATTAATAACGTATATGAGAACTGATAGTGTCAATTTATCAAAAGAAGCGATAGCAGCTGCACAAGCAGAAATTGTGAAATCTTATGGTAAAGAGTTTTCAAAACCTAGAGTTTTCAGCACAAAAAGTAAAGGTGCGCAAGAAGCTCACGAAGCTATTCGACCAACTGATATGTCCCGACAATCAGTTAATATTGACAGAGATCAAGCGAGATTGTATGATTTAATTTGGAAACGAACTTTGGCTTCACAGATGAGCGATGCAGAGCTAGAGCGCACGGCAGTAAAGATTGAGGCTGATAAGCACAACGAGTTATTTGCGGCATCTGGTGAAGTTTTGCTTTTTGAAGGTTTTTTAAAGGTTTATTTGGAAGGAAATGATGAGGATGATGAGGAACAAGAAGGGATGCTTCCTGCAATGAAAGTTAAGGAGAAATTACAGAATAAGTACATTACCGCAACGGAAAGATACTCGCGTGCATCAGCGCGTTACACTGAGGCAGCATTGGTAAAAAAATTAGAAGAACTTGGGATTGGTCGGCCGTCTACTTATGCGCCGACAATTTCAACTATCATTAATAGAACTTATATTGAGAAAGGTAATTTAGATGGGCAAGAAAGAAATTACACACAATTATCTTTGCAATCTGGGGTTCTGAAAGAACAACTTTTGAAAGAGAATACCGGATCTGACAAAGGAAAACTTGTGCCGACGGATATTGGAACCATCGTAACGGACTTTCTGGTAAAGAATTTTGGAAATATCCTTGACTACAATTTTACAGCAAAAGTAGAACAAGATTTTGACGAAATAGCTGAGGGCAATGTGAATTGGGAGAAAATGATGCAGGATTTTTATAATAAATTCCATCCGAATGTGGTGGAAGTGGAAGCAAATGCAGAGCGAGAAAGTGGCGAAAGAATCCTCGGAATCGACCCAAATTCAGGAAAACCAATTAGCGTGCGTCTGGGCAAATTTGGTCCGATGGCTCAAATTGGAGAAGCAGACGATGATGATAAAAAGTTTGCTAGTCTGATGTCTGATCAAAATATCGGAAATATATCTTTAGAGGAAGCGCTAAATTTATTTTTGCTCCCAAAAACACTTGGCACTTTTAATGGGGTAGAGGTAGAAGTTAGTAATGGTCGATTTGGTCCGTACGTGCGCTTTGGCAGTTTGTTTATTTCATTGGCGAAAGGTGAAAATCCACTGGATGTAACAATGGATCGAGCGCAAGAATTAATTGCTGAGAAAGTCAAGGCAGATGCACCAATAGCTACATACAAAGCATTTCCTGTTCAAAAAGGAGTTGGTCGTTTTGGACCATTTATCAAATGGAACGGTTTGTTTATAAATGTAAGTAAGAAATACAATTTCGACTCGTTATCGCAAAAAGATGTGGAGGTATTAATCGAGGAGAAATTGCAAAAAGACATTGATAAAGTTATTCATCATTGGGAAGCTGAAGGAATTACCGTTGAGAAGGCACGTTGGGGTAGGTCCGTTATTACCAAAGGAAAACTAAAAATTGAACTCAATAAAGACGTAGATGTCGCGAAACTTACTTTAAGTCAAGTTCAAGATATGATTGAAAAGAAATCTCCGGCGAAAAAGACTGCGTCAAAAAGTGTTGTTAAAAAGAAGTCTACCACTATTAAAAAGAAATAATTAATGGAATTTAATTTTTTAGAGCCAGTTGATGATGAGATTCTCAAGTTTGTTTCAAATTTATCTTCTCAACAATTGGGTAGTAAAGTTGTTTTTCATAGTTTGGAAGATTCTCCAGATTTAAGTAAGGTTCAAATAACTCTTGTAGGCGTTTTAGAAGAAAGAAAAGACGAAACGCTTACCGCTTTAAAATTTTTTAGAAAGGAATTTTACTCGCTATTTCCTGGAAATTGGGAGGCCTCTATTGCTGATTTGGGGAATATTTTACCGGGTAACACATCTAAGGATACCTATTTTGCACTTCAAGAGTTAGTTTCTGAACTCTTAAAAAAGAATGTAATTCCAATTGTCATTGGTGGTTCACAAGATTTGACTTATGCTTTGTACAGGGCTTATGACAGACTAGAGCAAATGGTAAATTTAGTATCTATCGACAGTAAATTTGATTTAGGGCAAGAATCCGACAAGACAACTCCAGCATCGTATTTAACAAAAATTGTCTTGGATGAGCCTTGCAACCTATTCAATTTTTGTAATATTGGTTATCAAACATATTTCAATTCACAAGAGGAGATTGATTTGGTCGAAAAACTGTTTTTTGATGCTTATCGATTGGGCGATATTTCTAGTAACATCGCTCTTGCCGAGCCAGTATTGAGAGATGCTGATATTGTTAGTCTAGATTTAACTTCTATCCAGTCTTCTGACTCTGGAAATTTTCATTGCTTTAATCCAAACGGTTTTAGTGGTAGGGAAATATGTACATTAGCACGTTATGCTGGGTTAAGTGATAAAGTATCCGTATTTGGAGTGTTCAATCACAATGATAATGAGCAAGAATCAAAGTTAATAGCACAAATTGTTTGGTATTTTGTAGAGGGTTTTCATTACAGATCTAATGAGTATCCTTTTGGCAGCAAGGACAATTACTTAAGATACACTATTCCGTTAGACAATGAAGAGTTGATTTTTTTTAAAAGTCATAAATCTGGTAGATGGTGGATAGAAATCCCTTTCTTGGCAAAATCAAATACTAAACTCAAAAAAAGTGCGTTATTACCGTGTTCGTACGAAGAGTATTTAGCTGCATGTAATCAAGAGATTCCAGATAGGTGGTGGAAAGCACAAAGAAGGAACATAGTATAGGAGAAAATGTTATTTTTGAATCTTAAACCTTACAAATTATAATTTAAAGTGCATTTTGTCTTGATTTTATGCTTTTAATCGGTAAAAAGTTTTTTTTATTTGGATTTTAATATTAGTTTTGAAGCGATAAGAGATGAGATGTGATTTTGTCACTTTAAAATTTAATAACATTTAATTGCTTTTTTAAAAAATAATAAATAGGTTTACGCCCTTGAAATATTAACACGTAGATAACCCCATTATATATGAAGAAATTCATTTCATTTTCAGTAATATTAGCTATGTTGGTGGGCTGTGGAGGCTCTAGCGATAAAGGCGAATTAGTAGGAGTTAAAGGAAAAAAATGGAATCCAGAGAAACCTTATGGAATGACATTGGTGCCGGGCGGATCATTCATTATGGGAAAGTCAGATGATGATTTAGCTAACATTCAAGATGCTCCAACCAAAACGGTTACTGTCCGATCATTTTACATGGATGAGACAGAGATTACCAATAGTGAGTACCGTGAGTTTGTCGAGTGGGTTAAGGATTCTACTATTCGTGTAAGGTTGGCTATATTAGCTGACGAAGTTGGAGGCGGAGGGGCTAGCGGAACTGCGCAAGGCGGTAAATCAGGAAAAAGCTCCGGCAGTATTGGTGATTTTGCCTTCAATGATGCTGATCCTGCGAAAATGACTGCTTATGACAAATACATGTACGAAAATTATTATAGTGTAGGTACTGATGATGATCCTTATGCGGGAAGAAAGCTAAATAGAAAAGTGAAATTAATCAAAGACACCTCGAAATATCCAGATGAATACTACACCGAAGTTATGGATACAATGTATCTTCCAGTAGCAGAATCGTTTAATGGACTTCGGACTATGGATGTTAACAAATTGAAATTTCGTTTTTCATGGATGGATATTCAAGCAGCAGCCAAAGCTAAAACAGGTAAAAGAAAAGATTTTATAAAAACAGAACAAGTTAAGGTTTATCCAGACACAACAGTTTGGATTAAAGATTTTGCATATTCGTACAATGAACCAATGCACAATGATTATTTGTGGCATCAAGCTTATTCTGAGTATCCTGTTGTAGGGGTAAATTGGAAGCAAGCAAAAGCTTTTTGTGCATGGAGGACTTTGAAGAAGAACACATATATAAAGTCAAAAAAGAAGGGTAGAGATTTAACCAACTCTTTTCGATTACCTACTGAGGCTGAATGGGAGTATTCTGCAAGAGGCGGTCTAGAATCCGGTGCTTATCCTTGGGGCGGACCTTACACCAAAAACGATAGGGGTTGTTTCTTGGCTAACTTTAAACCTAACCGAGGCGATTATGCTGCAGATCAGTCGCTATATACCGTTGAAGCGAAATCTTTTGAACCTAACGGTTATAATTTGTATAACATGGCAGGAAATGTGGCAGAATGGACCGATTCCTCTTATGATGCAGGTGCATATGAGTATGTATCGTCTATGAATCCAAACGTGCCAGATTCAAAAAATATGCGAAAAGTTGTTCGTGGTGGGTCATGGAAAGATGTGGCGTACTTCTTACAAGTAAGCACTCGTGATTTTGAATATGCCGATACGGCTAGAAGTTACATAGGTTTTCGAACGGTTCAAGATTATATGGGAACTGTAACGACTGGAAAAGCACCGAAAAGATAGATTATTAACCAACTAAATATACAATAACTTAACTAACTAAAATTTTTATTATGGCATTATTAAGCAAAAAAGCAATGAATTTCGCTTACGGTATGGGAGCGGCAATTGTAATCATCGGAGCATTATTCAAAATTACTCACATAGAGTTTGGCTTTATTACTGGGAACTTAATGTTAACAATCGGTCTGGTAACAGAAGCGCTTATATTTGGACTTTCTGCTTTTGAACCGGTAGATGATGAGTTGGATTGGACATTAGTATATCCAGAACTTGCAAATGGTGAAGCTAAAAAGAAAGAGGCAAAAAAGGAAGATGCGAAAGATGCGCAGGGGATGTTGTCTCAAAAATTAGATGCCATGTTAAAGGAGGCCAAAGTAGACGGAGATTTAATGGCTAGTCTAGGTAATAGTATAAAGAACTTTGAATCAGCAGCAAAAGGTATTGCACCAGCTGTTGACGGTATTGCGGCCACAAAGAAATACAGTGAAGAATTAACATTAGCTGCTGCTCAAATGGAGTCTTTGAATAGTCTATACAAAATTCAATTAGACAGTGCATCTAGAAATGCACAAATCAATAATGAAGTAGCAGAAAATAATTTAAAATTAAAAGATCAAATGCAATCATTGACGTCAAACTTGTCTTCATTGAACAATGTGTATGGCGGAATGTTATCTGCAATGAGTAATAAAGGGAATTAGTATCTCACTACATTTTTAATATAAACAAAACAAACTTAATTAGAAAAAAATGGCAGGAGGAAAATTAACCCCTAGACAGAAGATGATTAACCTTATGTATTTGGTTTTCATCGCAATGTTAGCATTAAATATGTCCAAAGAAGTATTATCCGCATTTGGAATTTTAAATACAAAAATCGTTGATTCAAACGGAATAACTGATACAAGAAATGAATCTTCATTTCAACAATTAGCACAGAAAGCTGCCGATCAACCAGTACAGTTTGGAGACAAAAAAGCGAAAGTTGATAAAATCAGAGCAATTTCCAAAGAATTTAATGACTATCTCGAGAGTATTAAGACCAAGGTTACTGCAAAATTTCCAAAAGATAAAGAAGGCAACTATCCATGTGAACAAATGGATAAAAGCGACGATATTGACAATTTATTTTATAACGGAGACAAAGAGTCACCAGAAGCTAAAAAGTTTCTGGGTTATATTCAAGGTTATGCCGCTAAGATTAAAGCGATTTGCGGAAGCTCTATAGCTGAATCAGAAATGAAAAAAATCGAAAAACGATTTGCAACAGAAGCAGTATATTCTGAAAAAGCAGGGGCTAAATTGTCTTGGTTGGAATATAATTATCACCACTTTCCATTGATTGCTTCTGTAACCAAGTTGAGCCAACTTCAAGCAGATATTAAAGCTACTGAAAGTGACGTAATGACAGGTATGTTCCAGTCGGATCTTGTTGCTGCTGCTTCTCTTACGGCCTATCAACCAATTGTTGTTCCTGAGAAAACGGCTTTCTTTCAAGGAGAAGCTGTGAAAGGTAAAATTATTCTTGGGAAATTTGACCCTAATTTAGTTGCTAAGTCGGTTATAGTGAATGGTAACGCTGTGAAAGCTACTGCAGGGCAAGCCGAATTTTCCTTTGGCGCAGGTGCAGTAGGAGAACATGAAATTACAGGATCATTTAATTTTGATGAGAATGGAAAAGTAGTTAGTCTTCCGATTAAAGGAAATTATGTAGTTGTTCCACGGCCAAATACTGCAAATATTTCAGCAGACAAGATGAATGTTGTTTACAGAGGTTTACCAAACCCGATGACTATTTCATTTGCTGGTATTTCTGATAATAAGGTTAATGCCTCTGCACCGGGTATGTCTAAAGGCGCGAAGCCAGGTCAGTATAATTTAAATCCTGGATCTGGAACAGATGTTACGGTAAGTGTTACAGGAGAATTGCCTGATAAAACAAAGGTTTCGGATAAGAAGGTTTTTAGAATTAAAAATATTCCAGGTCCACAGGGCGCTATAGGTGGTACTATTGGTAACGATAAAGGAGCGAAATCTAGGCTTGAGGTGTCTCAGATTTCCGCAAAATTGCCGGACTTTTTGTACGATTTGAATTTTCAAGTGACACAATTTACGTTTAAAGTGCCAGGTCAGGCTGCTATTATTGTTAGCGGTGACAGAGTGAATGGTCAATGCAAGGCAGCATTAGCAAGGGCTGGAAGAGGCGACCAGGTTACTATTTACGATATTAAAACTAAGATTGTTGGTGTAAGTGCGAATATCGCGACTGGTAAATGTGCACCCGTAATCTATGAGATACAATAATTTGTTGTAACAGCAATTCTGGTATTATTTACACCAGGTAACTTAGAATATAAAAACATGAATGTAAGCAAAATTTTATCGATACTTCTTTTTTCTGTTGTTCCATTTTGTGCTTTTGCTCAGTCAAATTTGCTCAATGCTAAAACACCGGATGAAATTGGTAAGAAGACTCCGGCGCAATTAATTTCCGATAATGACAAGCCTTTGCCTTACGGTTATGTGCATGACAGAGATGTATTGATGGGTAAAACAACGTGGGAAATCATTGACTTAGATGAAAGATTAAATTTTCCGCTATATTATCCAATCGATACTGCCAATATTGGTAAGGAGCGACGTTCGTTATTCAGTGTGTTAATAAATGGCATCAAAACAGGAAAGATAACTGAGGTTTATGCCGACGACTATTTTAATACGAAGAAGACAATTAAAGATATGCAATCTTCTTTTAAGTATGTTGATACAACGCAGGCGGGTATTGATGAGATTAATAATTACTATGATGATTATAAATCTGGGAAGAGAATTCTTGATCCTCAGTATATAAATACTAAAGATCTTACAGCACAGGATATATCTGGGTACAAGATTAAAGGATATTGGTATTTTGATAAGCGTCAAAGTGAATTGAAGTATCGTTTGCTAGGCATATGTCCAGTGTCGCCAGAGGCAAGAGACATTGGTGCTGAAAATCCTGATGTTATTGAGTTGTTCTGGGTATACTTTCCATCAATTAGGGATGTGTTGCACATTGCAAAAGCTTTCAACGACCGAAATTCGGCTATGCCAATTACCTTTGACCACCTTTTAAATTCGCGAAGATTCAGTGGAGTCATTTACAAGGAGGAGAACGTATATGGTGATAGAGCTATTGCGGAATACATGAAGGAGAATTCACAAATGCAATTACTTGAGTCCGAACGCGTAAAAGATAAGATCAGAGATTTCGAACAAGACATGTGGAATTACTAAGTTGATTTCATTTAAATATTAAACTCCCGTCATAATGATGGGAGTTTTTTTATTTTTACATAATGATAGATTATTTGATTATTGGAGCAGGATTGGCAGGAATGTCATTCGCTGAAACTGCTTTGAATGAGAACAAGAAAATTTTGGTTGTTGATTCTGGTCAAAATTCTTCTTCTAAAGTTGCGGCTGGCTTATACAATCCAGTTATATTTAAAAGGTTTACACCTGTTTGGGATGCACAAAATCAACTTTTATTCTTAGACCGGTTTTATAGTAATCTTGAAATTAGATTACAGCAAAAATTTGATTTCAAGAAGCCGATTCTTCGAAAGTTCTTTTCAGCAGAAGAGCAGAATAATTGGTTCATAGCCAGTGATAAGGTTGCTTTAAATTCATTTTTGTCTACAAAACTAGTGACAGAAAAGTTTCCTGGAATTGAATCTCCCTTTGATTATGGTGAAGTTAAATCAACAGGTTATGTGGAAGTCTCCTTACTGCAGAAGTCTTACAAGCAATATTTGCAAAATTTAAACCTTTACCAACACGACACTTTTGATTATGGTTCGTTAAAGATTAATAGCGACTCGATTCATTATAATGGTATCATAGCGAAGCATATTGTCTTTGCAGAAGGCTTTGGGATGCATCAGAATCCGTATTTTAATCATCTGCCATTGGATGGTGTTAAAGGAGAACTTCTTATCATAAAAGCACCTAAATTAGATATAGATGTCATCATTAATACAAGTGTTTTTATATTGCCTTTGGGTGACCATTTATTTAAAGTTGGCGCAACTTACAATTGGATCGATAAAACTAATTTACCAACGGAAGATGGCAAACGAGAGTTAATCGATAGAGTAAAAGAAATTATAACCTGTGATTTTGAAATTATTTCTCACTTCGCCGGAGTTCGCCCTACAGTGAAAGATCGTAAGCCGCTGGTCGGAACCCATTCAGAATTTAAAAATGTTCACATTCTCAACGGTTTAGGCACTCGTGGTGTAATGCTTGGTCCATCAATGGCGAAGGCACTCTATGAATTTGTCGAAAACAGCATTCCTTTAGCTCCCGAAATAAACATTACTAGATTTAATAAAAGATAGTTATTTCTTAGTAGTAGGGTCGTAAGAAATAAACATATTAATATAAATGTTTCTAGACCATCGCAGCACCAAAGGGTAAAGGACAAGTAATGATCCAACAATTATTCCAAAGGAAATTTTCAAATTGAGTTCAAAAAATACACGTGAAATAACAAAAGCAGCAATGCCTATTGCGACATTAACGGCATAACTTACATACATCGCACCATAAAAAAATGAAGGTTCCAGTTGGTATTTTAAGTCACAGTGACCGCATCTTTCATGCATTTTTAATACCGTCAACATATTGTACGGATTCGAATTTACATACATGCTTTTATTTTGACATCGAGGACAACTTCCTGTTAAAATACTATTTAGTTTGGATCCTTTTTTTAACATTTGCAAAAATTTTTTTACAAAGATATTCTTTTGAAAAAGGTTCTTCTGTAACAATAGTCACAATTATATGCTAAACATACACAATCTTTCGGTTTCATTTGGTGGAACGTATTTGTTCGAGGAAGTAACTTTTAGAATGGGTGCCGGTGATCGAGTTGGTCTAGTCGGTAAGAATGGCGCTGGAAAATCAACTATGCTAAAAATACTAGCAAAAGACATGATTCCAGATTCCGGCAGTATTGCGACAGAAAAAGAAGTGAAAATTGGTTTTCTTAGACAAGATATCGATTTCGAACAAGGTAGAACTGTTCTCGAAGAAGCATACCAAGCTTTCACAGAAATTAAGGAAGTTGAAAATCGTTTGGAAACAATCAACCACCAATTGGTGACCCGGACAGATTATGAAAGTGAAGAATATTCCCAAATCATCGAGGACTTGTCCGATTACACACACCGTTTCGAATTACTCGGCGGCTACAATTATGTAGGTGACACCGAAAAAATCCTTCTTGGATTAGGATTCAAACGTGAAGTATTCAACAACCGCACCGAAACCTTCTCAGGTGGCTGGCGAATGCGAATCGAATTAGCAAAGCTCTTATTGCAATCAAATGACATTCTGCTCCTTGATGAGCCAACCAACCACCTTGATATCGAAAGTATCATTTGGTTAGAAAGTTTCCTTCGCAACTATCCCGGTGTTGTAGTAATCGTTTCTCACGACAAAATGTTCCTCGACAACGTAACGAATAGAACAATCGAAATATCTTTAGGGAAAGCATACGACTTCAATAAACCCTATTCACAATACTTGGAATTACGGCACGAAATCCGTGAAAAGCAATTAGCAACGCAAAAGAATCAAGCCAAGAAAATAGAAGAAACTGAAAAACTCATCGAAAAGTTTCGTGCCAAGGCATCAAAAGCGTCGATGGCGCAATCCCTTATCAAGAAACTCGATAAAGTAGAACGAATTGAAGTCGATGAAGATGATAATTCAGTCATGAATATCTCATTCCCAGTTTCTAAAGTGCCAGGAAAAGTGGTGATCGAAGCGGAACATGTGACCAAAAAATACGGTGACAAGACGATTCTCAAAGACATAGAATTGCTAGTAGAACGCGGTAGCAAAATCGCTTTCGTTGGTCAAAATGGTCAAGGAAAATCTACCTTCATCAAAGCAATCGTCCATGAGTTCGATTTTCAAGGAACCATCAAACTTGGCCATAATGTTCAAGTGGGCTATTTCGCACAAAATCAAGCGGAATACCTCGACGGTGAAATTACGCTTCTCCAAACCATGGAAGATGCTGCAACCGATACCAATCGCTCTAAAGTACGCGATATGTTAGGTTCGTTTCTTTTCCGAGGCGACGACGTCGAGAAGAAAGTAAAGGTTCTGTCTGGTGGCGAACGAAACCGTTTGGCTTTGTGCAAATTATTATTGCAGCCAATCAACGTGTTGCTTATGGATGAACCAACAAATCACCTCGATATCAAATCGAAAAATGTACTCAAAGCAGCACTCCAAAAATTTGAAGGAACGCTGCTGTTAGTTTCCCACGACCGTGATTTCCTACAAGGCATGTCGAACATCGTTTATGAATTTAAAGACCAAAAAATCAAAGAATATCTCGGCGATATCAACTACTTCTTAGAACAACGCAACCTCGAGAACATGCGGGAAGTAGAGAAAAAAGATATAATCAAAAAAGAAGTTGCTACCAGCACCGCCAAAGTTTCCTACGAAGATCAAAAGAAAAACAAAACGCTTCAAAATCGATTAAGTAAAGTAGAAAGCAATATCAAACAACTCGAAATCGATATTCAGAACGACGACAAAGCATTGGCATCCAACTACGACAAACATATCGAAGACGCCTCGTTTTTCATCGCCTACAACAAGAAAAAAGCCGAGCTTGACAAGTTGTTGGAAGAATGGGAACAAGTGCAACTAGAAATCGATAACGCTTAAGACTCATTCTGAGTGCAGTCGAAGTTTTCGGAGCTATTTCCCGCTGTCCACTCTATCTTTTTTGTTTTGTCATACCGTGCGCAGTCGAGGTGCTTTTCAATAACAAAAAAGGATGCCGTTCCCATCGGGGCTAGGACAGTCGATTCCAATCCAATTCTTTTGTATATTTGAAATCATGCAGCAGCATTCCTTTCAACAAAATCTTCATTTACTACTATCAAGTGTTATTGTAGCTGCCGCCGCATTGATGTATGGACTCTCCCCAAGTACAATCCTACCACAACTAGTCGATTTTCAAGTTGCAACAACAGATCTATCGAACGTATTTCGAGCCATCATGGGCCTATATCTTGCCTTTGCTTTATTTTGGCTGGTTGGAATGTTCAATTACAACCTTTGGAAAGCGGCTACCGTGTCGCAAATCCTTTTTATGGGTGGATTAGCATTCGGTCGAATATTGAGTTTGCTTTTTGATGGAGTTCCGTCAAAGCTTTTTGCTGTAGGAACAATAGGAGAATTGATATTGGCTGTATTTGGGTATTATCAAATTAGAACATATTTAAGAAAAATCTAGAACTTCTTTTTGAAAGATTAGGTCTTAAGTTTATTTTACCTAAACGGATTCCGTTCTTTCCAAATCATTTCAGGCTCTAAATAGGGAAAGATAACCGACATTTTAGAGTTTACAATCCGATTACTATATTCAATCAATCCGAACATTTTAATTGGTTTAGCACCCACAGCGCTCTTAATTTCCAGAGCGGTTCTTCCAAAGATAATATTGTCGTATTTTTTCTTGATTGCGTAGCCAATCATATCATATAGCATATTGAGATAAAGCATTTTTTCCTTTTGAACTGCATTATCATAACCAAGAAAATAGGTGTCTAAGGTATTTCCATTTTTAACCAAGGTGTTAAATCCGATGAGTTTTCCGTTTTCAAAATAACCATAAAATAGAAAACGGTCTTTCAACTTTTCTTTAAAAATTCTGAAGTGATTCTTAGTCAAGAAAAATGTATTAAATGGTGCATTCTTTGCCACATGTAAGTAAAGCTTATATATGTCCTCTTCATGAGTAATAATATCCTCTAAATTCATTTTCTTTTTATCTAAACTCTGAATTTTTTTTCGAGCTCGTTTGTATTGATCTCGATATTTTTTACTCAAAGCGTCTACATAATCACACTCAGAATTCCATTGCTTGCTGACAAAAAAGAACATATTGGGTTGTGTAGTAAAAATGTAGTTTTTTTGGTATTGGGGAAGCTGAAAGTATTTGATTTCTCTTTCATTAAAGTCCTTAAAAGAAGTGAGGTGAATTTTTTTACCTTGAAGATATAATTTGCTTTTCAATTCTGTTGCTGCAGCATGTAGGGTTTTGATAGCATCTTCTACCACAATATCTTTTGAAAAAACGAAAGCATTTTGTCCGGTCAACATATTATTGCCAACAAACAAAACGTGGGATGCAAAATTTTTGAAAATAAAGTTTCTAATGTATGTTTTGAAGCATTGGTCTCTTTCTCCAAATGATTCAAGTTGATTCAAATCTAAGAATTGAGTCAGCGCAACGCCGACGAGACGATGCTCCGCAAACAATCCAATATAATGGCACAGCATATTATTTGGTGCAGCGGTTTCCAGCAATTCCAAATACGCCTTTGAAAGAAAGATGTTAGTAGTTGCCAAGGAATCCCATTCGTCGGGCAGTTGTGAGGTTTCGCTAAATATTTGGTGAGAGTACAGTGTGTCCAATGAAATCCAGTCTAATTTTTCGTGGTGTAATTTAGAGAAAGTTCTACGAGCGCTTTTAAATTTAACCTAACTTTATAAAAAAAGAAATGACTACAATGAACGAAAGCATCATTAATAAACAGCTTGAACTTCTTAATAATTGGAGTTTTGTAAACAATGCAATAGAAAAGAATTATTCATTTAAGAATTTTGCAGAAGCATTATTGTTTATAAATAAGGTTGGTGCAAAAGCTGAAAAAATGAACCACCATCCAGAATTGTTCAATGTGTATAATAAAGTAAAACTCCGATTAACAACACATGATGCCAATGGCGTTACTCAAAAAGATTTTGATTTGGCTGCAGCTGTTGATGCTATCTCATAAAAAAATTGTGTCCCGGATAAGACGTGATTCAATTATTTTTCTGATGATTTACTGCCAACCGCAAATAATAGCACCCATTATCGTGCAACAAACAATCCAAAAACCACCAGTAACCAGCGTATATTTGAAACTTCTCCTCTCGTAAAGTGCATTGGTTCCAATTACAGGTAGGGCCAAGAATAATCCCGTAATGAAGCCATGCAGCGCACCATGTTTATATGACCGAAAGGCATTTCCGTAATCTGCCATGAATTCTGCATAAGAAGGTTTAGCAATCGTCGGATCACCACCAACCATGCCTATTGCTCCATATTGGTGAATCACTAATACTTGCAAAATAAGTGTTATTAAAAATGCATAAACCAATGAAGATAAAAATATGACCGCCATATTTCCTCCTTTTATTTTTTCTTCGGTCACTCCCGACTCTTTCATCCAAATGGTTCCAAAAACTTTAGGATGATACCAAATAAATCCAATTACCAAAGTAGTGAGCGCAGAGACAAGTAATGCTAAAAAATTGATTTCCATTGTGATTTGTTTAAGTATTAGGGAATCAAATATACTTATTTTTCGATACGATTCTTGCTGATTATTTACTTTTTTATCCTGATGTATTTCATCGATATTGCATGAATTAATTTTAATAATTGTAAGAAAAATATAGTAAATAAATTAAAAAATATGTATTTCATCGATTTTATTTGCTCATTATCGACAATCACAATAAGTTTACACCATCAAAAACGCAAAAACATACATTATGAAAACGATTACCACCTTACTCCTGTCTTTTGTTGCGACAGCATCGATGATGGCAAACATTTCCAAAACAGAAAAAGAGGCATTACTACAATTGTACAAAGCGACCAATGGAAGTCAATGGACAAACAAATGGGATTTGAAGGCTTCTGAGACTACTTGGTATGGTGTCAAAATTCAAAATAATCAGGTTATTGCTTTGAATCTTTCAAACAACCACTTAGTAGGACAGTTGCCAGCAGAAATTGGGAACCTAGTTTATTTGCAACAATTAAATCTATTCAAAAATGATATTTCAGGTGTGATACCAGCTTCGATTGGTAGCTTGAAAAAAATGAAAAATTTGAACTTAGCTTTTAATAAATTGTCTGGTACAATCCCAACGTCAATTGGTGATGCAACTGCTTTGATTTCAGTAGAGATGTTTATGAATCAACTTTCTGGTGAACTTCCAGCAGAGTTAGGTAAATTAAAAAACCTAAAAACCTTGTCTTTATTCAATAATGAATTGACTGGAAATATTCCAACTACAATCTACGACATGAAGTCTTTGAAAATTCTTTTGCTAAACAGTAACAAACTTACAGGGAAATTGGGCAAAGAAGTAGCAAATATGTCTTCTTTAGAAAACTTAAGTTTATTCGAAAACAAAATGGACGGTCAAGTACCATTCGATTTGGAAAAATTGAGTAATCTAAAGGAAATGAATATCTCGTACAATATGTTTAGCGGTTTGGTTTCAAAAAACTTAGCAAAACTGGACACACTCAATATGACCATGATCAACGAAAAAGGTTTGGCAGTTAACCTGCCTGTTGTGGATAGAAACTCGGCATATGCGAATGAAGATTAAATATGGCAACAAACTTACAAGTGCTGGACAGAAATACAGCGCTTACCAACGAAGAATGAAGTGTTTTTTATAGTTAATAATTGTTTTGTAATTAAATTAATGGGTTAAAAACCACCAATGAAAATTGGTGGTTTTTTGTTTTTTGAAATCACTTACGCATATCTTGTTTCATTTCAGCTCTTTAAAACTAAAACTTTTTTTAAAAAATTAGCTTGTGTTTACGAATTATGGTTGTATATTTGCACTTCAAACAGCGCGGGATAGAGCAGTAGGCAGCTCGTCGGGCTCATAACCCGAAGGTCACAGGTTCGAGTCCTGTTCCCGCTACTA
>JBILXS010000004.1:0-215190 GCA_044378345.1 Flavobacterium sp. | reverse complement strand
ACATGTTAGGCCGCCAGGTTGAAGCACGTCAAGCATCTGTTGCGAACATCACTAACTTAGAAATCGGTTCACAATATCCTTCTGGAGTATACAACATTGTTGTAACGCAAGGAAGCAACGTGAAAACGGTGAGAGTTGTTAAGAGATAATTTCAATTGACAATTAACAATTGATAATTAAACCGCTTCGTTTCCGAAGCGGTTTTTTTGGTTAAAAGTAGGAAATTACCGCTAATTACTAAGCTTCTTCTGGCCGATCAAGGTCTGTCTTCGGATTGAAATTTTTCACGTTGATTCCGACCAAACTTTTATTGCAATCCTGAACGTTCTTCAGTACTTTCTTTATCGGACGCGTCTTGTGTTCTAATCAATATAAAAGTTCAAGTCATCCAATGTACCAACGATTTTACACGGTGCAATTACTTTCACCATAAGAACTGAGATTTTGATAATTAAAGATATTTGATTTTCGGAAAGAACTTGCAACTTTTTTAATGACCAAACGATTATAAACCTTTAATTTCAGATGGACTATAAAAATAAAATAGGCGCCATTAAATATCATTTTTTGATTAAATTAACATCAAAGAGCAAAAATAACCGTTAAAATGCATAGAGAATTGATTAATATTATGCTAAAATCGACTTAACATAACCTATACAAAACTAGATTTTATAAAAATAAAACCAAACAAAAAATAACGCTTAGACGTCGCAAACATTAGCAAAAAACCCTTTTATTAATCAAAAATATAAAACATGTAGCTGTATAGTTATTATATACCTAAAGCTACAAATTTAACGAAAGGACTATAGTATCTTAACGATCGGCAAAAAGAGCACTGCGCAAGAACCGAAATGCTGCTCAAAATGTTGCTTAAGCCACTTCATTTTTAATAGCAATAAACGTGACAGTCGACGTAAACCAAAAAATAGCAATTTAAATTGCATTATCCCGAAAGTTGCACAAACAAAAAATATAAAATTATTTCTCAAAACATACAGACAAGCAAAACATTATGAAAAATTCAAAATACCTCATAACCCTCACAATCCTAGTGCTGACAATTAGTTCTAGTTTTGGTCAAGTAGGAATAGGAACAACAACTCCTGCTGGAGCACTAGACATAACATCAACCAACGATGGTGTTCTAGTACCGAGAGTAGCCCTAACAATCACCTCAAGCGCTGCGCCATTAACGACGCCAACAACATCAGAGCTAATTTATAACACGGCTACAGTAGCGGATGTCACTCCAGGTTACTATTATTGGGATGGTTCAGCCTGGGTTCGACTTGCTACTGGATCTGGATCTTTTGTTGAAACGGATCCGCAAGTAGGTGCGCTTACTATCAACAGAGTTCCAAAATTTAACATTGCAGGCATAGGATCACTTGTAAACGGTGCAATAATCGATAATGCCGGTAGAGTTGGAATCAATGTCGCCGTGGCAGTTCCTAATGGAGCTTTAGAAATTAATTCCCCTTTTACTGCTGATGGATTAATAATTCCACGTGTAGCGCTAACAACAACGACGCTTTCCGCACCAGTTGCGACGATTGTAGAATCAGAGTTGGTGTACAATACAAGTACAACTGGAGACGTGACTCCAGGATTTTATTATTGGAATGGCTCGAGTTGGCTTCGAATCGCAACCACCAATAATAACGGCTGGTCTATTACCGGGAATACAGGAATCGTTGATGGAACCAATTTCATAGGAACTGCAGCCGGAACGAATGTTGACGTGGCTTTCAGAAGAAATAACGCAGCAGCTGGTAAAATAGGGGTAACTACCACTTCTTTAGGAGTAGGTGCTTTATCAGCCAATTCAGGAACAAACAATACTGCCTTTGGAACAAACGCTCTGGCAGCCAATAATACTCCAGGTGACAACACAGCCATCGGGTATAACGCATTAGCTGTAAATACACTTAACGCAGGTTCTGGAAATCTAAATACTGCTGTGGGAAGTGGCTCTTTAGCGGCGCTTAATGGAGGAGCGAGAAACACCGCAGTTGGTGCAGGTGCTTTAGCAGGAATATCTACCACTGCTTCTTTAGATAATGTTGCTGTTGGCCATAATGCGTTGCGAGGAGCGGGTACTATTGATCAGTCTGTCGCTTTAGGAGCTGGTGCATTATTAAACTCGGGCGGAGGATCAACAAGAAGTACGGCTGTTGGTTTTAATGCTGGAAATGCGGTGTCACAGAGCATTGAAAATGTGTTCATAGGTAGCAATGCACAGGGGTTTGGCCCAACGGCTAGGAATCAAGTCGTAATTGGGTACAATGCAAGTGCTAATGCTGATAATACAGTTACTTTAGGAAATACAGCTATTACAGCTTTAAGATGTGCAGCTACTGTTATTACAGCTTTATCTGACCGAAGAGATAAAACTGAAATAGTGAAATTGGCAGAGGGAATAGAATTTATAAAGAAACTAAAACCCGTATCCTACACTTGGAATACCAGAGATAAGTCAAAAGTTGGTAGTAAGGCAGTCGGTTTTATTGCTCAAGATTTATTGGATTTACAACAAAATTCTGCTATCGGAGACAATTTAGATTTAGTTACTTATAACAACCCTGACAGATTAGAGGCGCGTTATGGTAATTTACTTCCCGTTATCGTTAAAGGAATCCAAGAGCAACAAGAACTAATTGAAGCACTGCAAAAAAGCAACGCAGAATTGCTTAAAGCTAATGCAGCAATTTTAGAACATTTGGAAAGATTGGAAAAAAAGTAATTTGCTTGCAATAAGCATTACCTAGTCTTTGCTTTTTGGAATAAACTGCAAATAATGCTGAGTATCAACTCTAGCCTTTAAATCATGCATCAAATTGTATAATCCAAAGAAAGTTCTATTGATGTAAAGAAAATGCTTAGATCCGCGATTGCCATTCATTTTGCGCAGCTGGGTATCTTTGGTAAACTCCTCTCCCATCTTTGCAATGGCATCGAAAAGTTCTTCGTCAGAGAAATCAAAGTTATCTGAGTGAAAAGGTTGCGTAAACAAACTCAAAAGTTGGTGAAAAATACCAGTAAAATAGGTGATTTCTGCAGGCGAATCGTCCTCTCGTAATATCTCCAATTGATATAATTTCTCTTTAAATAAAATCGGATTATTGATTGTTTTCGGATCCGCTAATTCAAAATAGGGCACGTAAAATTCGTTGGGAACTTTCTTAATGCATCCAAAATCAATAGCCACTAAATTTGCATCCTCATCAACCAGGAAGTTACCGGGATGCGGATCAGCATGCACTTGTCGCAAATGATGAATCTGATACATATAAAAATCCCATAAGGTTTGTCCGATTTTGTCTCCAATCGCAACATCGCTGTTTTGTGCAGTAAACTCCGACAGATGCAAACCTTCAATCCAATCCATGGTTAAGATTTTCTCAGAGGACCAATCAGAATAGTATATTGGGAACCGTAGATTAGGAATACGCTCACAAGCCGCAGCCATTTCCATACTTTGCTTCAATTCTAAAATATAATCTGTTTCTTCCAACAACTTATTTTCAACCTCTAAAAAATACTTTTCGGCATCTTTGCCTTTCAAATTAAACATTCGCGTCGCAAAAGGCTTTACCAAAGCCAAATCTGAACTGATACTATCCGCCACACCTGGATATTGGATTTTCACCGCAAGCTTTTTCCCATCTTTCGTTGCAAAATGTACCTGTCCAATACTAGCCGCATTTAAAGCGTCTGGTGTAAACGAATCGTACAGCTCCTCAGGATACTTTCCTAAATATTTTTTAAAAGTTTTTCGAACCAATGGCGCAGACAAAGCCGGTACGGAAAATTGTGATAATGAAAATTTATCAACATAGGCTTGAGGCATGATGCTCTTATCCATACTCAACATCTGAGCTACTTTTAGAGCACTTCCCTTTAAATTTTGAAGTCCATCGTAGATGTCTTCCGCATTATTTTCATTGAGCTTTTCCTTGGTCAAAGATGGATTTACCATTTTTTCACCGTAGTATGCAATATAATTTCCACCGACTTTAAATCCAGTTTTGACTAACTGACCAGCACGTTCAATCTTGTTCGTTGGAATCTTATCTATTGTTTTCATTTATCTAGGCTTATAATAATTACGAGTGCAGTCTGTTACTTCATTTTATTTTCTTTCCACAAGAACTTACCCAAATCAAGCAGACTTTCAAGAGGCTTTGTATTGAAAATATCTACCGCAGTATTGACTGATTTCTCAATAACAATATCAGTCTTTTCAAAGCTTTTGGAAGTATCGTCCATCCAAAATTTCAGAATCAAAAGAAATTGAATCCACGCGCCTTCAGAAAAAACTGGCTTTGTGATTTTATCTAGGTTGGCGACACCCATATTTTCATTTTCATCGATAATATTGACAATAAATTCTTTGAAATCTCTTCTCACTAAAACCAGATCCTTCAGATTTTTCAAATTATTTTTATTTTCCTGTAAAGAAAATAAGACATAGCTCCTATTAAGGGTAAGTATTTCGAACAATGTGTAGAATAATGTCAAGAGCTTGTTTTTGTCTGTATAAGTAGCATAGGTTTCTTCCTTGCTAATTGTGGCAACTGCATTTTCGAAAAATTTAGTCCAAATAACTTGTTTGATGTTTTCAAGAGAACCAAAAAAGGAATAGAAATCTGCCTCTCCGATACCATTTTCTTTACAAAATAGATAGATATTTTTGGGCGATGCATTTTGGGTGAGAACATAATCCATATACAAAGCGATGATTTTGTTATCATCCATTTGCTTTGCTTTCGCAGTTGATTTCTTCGTAGTTGCCATAAAATATTCAAATTTTGTTTGATGGTAAAGGTAAATTTTGTTTCATCTATTTTGCAAATTTTTAAACAAAATGTTCTGTTAAAGTTTAAGTTAAAAAAAAACTGCTCCAAATAAGGAGCAGTTTTGAGCTTTGCTGTTGATTAGAAAACTATTTTCCTTCAGCTTCTTTTATCATTTTTTCATTAGCAGTAATTGCAAATTCCACTCTCCTATTTTTGCTTCTTCCCGCATCGGTGTCATTCGATTCAATCGGATCAGCGATACCCATTCCTGTCGTAGTAAATCGTGCACTAACCAATCCTTTCTTTACCAAATAACTTTTTACAGCGTTGGCGCGTTCTTGCGATAGTTTCAAATTGTAATCTACAGCCCCTTTATTGTCTGTATATCCATAAATCACGATGTTGGTATCAGGATATTCAGTAAATACAGGAACTAGTTTATCTAAATTCGCTTTGGCCTGAGGCGTTAAAGATGATTTATTAAAATCAAAACGCACTGCATTTTCGCCCAACACCAATTTAATTCCTTCTCCAACACGCACTACTTCCGCACCTGGTAAAGCAGTATCTATTTCGCGAGCTTGCTTATCCATTTTATTCCCGATAACGCCACCAGCCACGCCACCAATCACTCCGCCAAGTACAGCACCAAGAGCACCATTACCCCCTTTCCCAACATTATTTCCTAAAACACCACCCAAGATGGCACCACCAACTGCACCGATAGCAGCACCTCTTTGTGTTTTGTTGGTATTTTTTGCCGCTTCACAGCCCGCAAAAAATGAACTGGTCATCACTACGAATGCCAATGCAATTACAGTTACTTTTTTCATAGCTATAGCTTTAATTATTTAGATACTTTTTGAAATTGGTATACCACATCGGTTAATTTTCCTCCGACATCAATCCTATCAATCAGTTCAAAAGAATCCTCCCCTTTTTCAGAAATCGACAACACGTAACCTTCTTTGATTTTCTTCGCTTTTTCACCAGCGTTCAAAACCTTCAATACGAATTGCCCTTCTTTGTTGATAAACCAGGTAATTGGTGATCGCATCGACGGGCAACCTGACTTATCCATGCTCATTTCACCAGAATTATTATTCGCGACAAACTTCCAAACGCTGCCTTCAAAACACTTTGAATCTGCAATTTGAAAAGAATTTACTTTAATATAAGCTGACCCTGGGTAAGAAACTGATTTTATCGTCCAAGTGCCTTTTAAAGCATACTGCGATTTTGAATCAATTTTTGTACTGATAGCAGAAGTCGATTTGCAAGAAGAAACGACTAAGATAATAGCAAAGATCCAAATTAGTTTTTTCATTTTATTTAAATGTTTAGATTGTAAAGATACAACCAACTACTCCAAAAAAAGAACGATGCCTCTCTTTTTAAATAGGACAATTTGTCATTAAAATTGATGTTGGTATTCTATTTGAAAAGTGCTTTGAAACTATTAATTTAAAAACTTAAAGACATATGGCAACAGGAAAAATTAACGTATCGGTTGAAAACATCTTTCCCTTAATCAAAAAATTCTTATACAGTGATCACGAGATCTTCTTACGCGAATTGGTTTCAAATGGTACTGATGCTACGCTTAAACTAAAGCACCTAACAAGTATTGGAGAAGCTAAAGTTGAATACGGCAATCCAATGATTGAAATTAAGATTGATAAAGACGCGAAGAAGCTGCACATTATCGATCAGGGATTAGGTATGACCGCAGAAGAAGTGGAAAAATACATCAACCAAGTGGCATTCTCGGGCGCAGAAGAGTTTCTAGACAAATATAAAGATTCTGCGAAGGACTCTGGCATCATTGGTCACTTCGGTCTCGGTTTCTATTCCGCTTTTATGGTGGCAGAAAAAGTAGAAATCATCACCAAATCATACAAAGACGAGCCAGCGGCGCATTGGATTTGCGATGGTAGCCCGGAATTTACTATTGAACCGTCTGACAAAAATTCACGTGGTACTGAAATCGTTTTGCATATTGCCGAAGATTCTTTAGAATTTCTAGAAGAGAGCAGAATCAAAAGCCTATTGAACAAATACAATAAGTTTATGCCAATTCCAATAAAATTTGGAACGAAAAAAGAAACGCTTCCAAAGCCAGAGGATGCACCAGAGGACTACAAAGCAGAAACTATTGAAGTTGACAATATCATCAATAACCCAACGCCAGCTTGGACAAAACAGCCAACGGAACTCAGCGATGAAGACTATAAAGGCTTCTACCACGAATTGTATCCAATGCAATTTGAAGAACCTTTATTCAATATTCATTTAAATGTTGATTATCCTTTCAATCTAACTGGAATTTTATATTTTCCAAAGTTAGGATCGGATATGCAGATTCAAAAAGATAAGATTCAATTATATCAAAATCAGGTTTATGTAACTGACAATGTGGAGGGAATTGTTCCTGAATTCTTGACAATGCTGAAAGGTGTGATAGATTCGCCAGACATTCCTTTAAATGTTTCCCGCTCATACCTACAAGCTGATGGTGCAGTAAAGAAAATATCCAACTATATCACTCGAAAAGTTGCAGACAAATTGAAAGCACTTTTCACCGAAAACAGAGAAGATTTCGAGAAAAAATGGAACGATATTAAAATCGTATTAGAATACGGAATGCTATCGGAAGATAAATTTTATGAAAAAGCGGGTGCATTTGTTTTGTATCCTACTGTAGACGGAAAGTATTTCACACTCGAAGAACTAAAAGAAAACTTAAAAGCAAATCAAACGGATAAAAACGGCAAACTAGTTGTTTTATATGCCGGAAATAAAGACGCTCAGCACGCCTACATCGAAATTGCAAAAGAAAAAGGTTATGAAGTGCTATTGCTAGACTCTCCGATTATCTCACACCTCATCCAAAAATTAGAGTCGGATAACGAAAATCTCACCTTTACTAGAGTTGATGGGGATCATATTGACAACTTAATTAAAAAAGAAGAAACGACTATTTCTAAATTATCAGAGGAAGAACAAACAAATCTGAAAACTGTTTTAGAAGAAATCGTTCCGACACCTACGTATACCGTGCAGTTAGAAGCATTGGATAGTGCAGCAGCACCTTTCATCATCACGCAACCAGAATTTATGCGCCGTATGAAAGAAATGAGTCAAAGTGGCGGCGGCGGAATGTTCGGAATGGGTAATATGCCTGATATGTATAATTTAGTGGTAAATACCAATTCAGAATTGGCGAACAATATTCTTACTTCTAAAGACAAAGCAGTACAAGAAAATTTAGTTAAACAAGCACTTGATTTGGCTAAATTGTCTCAGAATTTATTGAAAGGGGAAGAACTGACTGCTTTTGTGAAGCGTAGTTTTGAGCTGATAAAATAAGAATTGTAAACGATAGTTAAGAACCTGTAAGTTGCTGCTTACAGGTTTTTTTTATCGCTTTAATGAAAAATGCGACTTAAAGGTTTTATTTACGCCTGAAAGACTTTGATAAGAAACCACAAACCAATAATCGTCAGAAGGCAATGTATCACCGTTGTACTTTCCTGTCCACCCTTCTCCATAAGGAGAAAGCTGCTTGACCAGTTTGCCATATCTATCAAAAATTAAAATACTTCCTCGTTGAAAAGGTTGCATTCCTGCTACATTCCAAAAATCATGATAACCATCATCGTTTGGCGTAAAAAACTTTGGAAAATTGAGCGTCGTTACCTGCAGTTCAATGGTATTACAACCACTGTTATCTTTTACGATTATATTATGATCGCCTCCTTTTGCACCGGAAAAAATATTGATTTGTTGGAATGGCCCATTATCCATTTGGTAAAGAAAATTGTCCAATCCGCCCGTGACCTCTACAATAATTTGTTGGTTATCCGAGAAATCAGCTGTGACATAAGCAGTGGCAGTGGCAGGTGGATTTTCAAAAACATTGACATTAAAGGTCGTTGTGCAACCATTGATGCGATTGGCGGCAACAATTTGATAGACATTAGCTTCTGTAGTGAAGTAAAAATAATCAGTAATAGGCAAAGGATTGCCCGCTTTTGTCCACGTAAATGTGTACTCAGTTGGTGATAAACCAGAATCGATTTCAACCGGAAAAAGCGCATTTCCAAAACGATCTACACACAAGGCATATTCTAAATTTAAAATTTGATTGTTTGAAATAGCTACAGATAATACCAATGGATTTGCGCATTGACCTGCCGCTGGCTGAAAAGTATAAACACCATTGGTTGTGTTATCGATTGCTGTCGGGCTCCATGTTCCTGTAATACCATTTGGAGATATTAAGTCTAAATTAGGCACTGTTGCCCCAGCACAAAAACTTAAACTTGATACAAAATCAGGAGTTATTCTCGGTATAACAACCAAAGTCGTAGTAGTGGTTGTTGCACATTGCCCGGGATTTGGCAAAAAAGTATACAATCGAGTAACTGTGTTATCAAGAGCGGGTGACCATGTACCTACAACACCATTTGTGGATGTGGTTGGCAACGGCGATAAAAAATCACCTGAACAAATTGGCGCCAGTGGACTAAAACTCGGCGTAATACTGAGTGGTGTGATATCGACAACTAGAACACTTGTAGTGGCACATTGACCCACATTTGGCGTAAAAGTATAACTAGCATCGATGGTATTATCAATCGATGGAGGCGACCAAACTCCAACAATACCGTTGGGGGAAGTATTGTTTAACACTGGCGCAGTATTTCCGAAACACAGCGTTAAAGCCGTAGGGAAATTAGGGACTATATTTGGATTTGAAATGTTAACTGTCGTCGTAAAATTGGTAGCACATTGACCCGCATTTGGCGTAAAGACATACAAACCATCAGCAGTATTATCTATGGTTGGTGGAGACCAAATTCCAACAATTCCATTAGTTGAATTACTATTTAACAAGGGCGCAACAGTTCCGAAACACAGCGATAAAGCAGACGCAAAATTGGGAACAATATTCGAATTTGTTATTGTTACTGTCGTCGTAAAATTAATAGCACATTGACCCGCATTTGGCGTAAAGACATACAAACCATCAGCAGTATTATCTATGGTTGGTGGTGACCAAATTCCAACAATTCCATTAGGTGAAGTACTATTTAATAAGGGTGCAACAGTTCCGGAACACAGCGACAAAGTAGACACAAAATTGGGAACAATATTCGAATTTGTAATTGTTACTGTCGTCGTAAAATTGGTAGCACATTGACCCGAATTTGGCGTAAAGACATACAAACCATCAGTAGTATTATCTATGGTTGGTGGTGACCAAACTCCAACAATTCCATTAGGTGAAGTGCTATTTAATATGGGTGCAACAGATCCCGAACATAGCAACAAAGTTGGCGCAAAATCAGGAGCTACAATCGAATTTGTTACCGTAACTGATGTGGTAAAATTGTTTGCACATTGTCCTATATCTGGAGTAAAAGTATAGGTTGTAGTAAGCAAATTATTAGGTGCTGGTGACCAAATTCCTGTAATTCCATTTAAAGATGTAGTAGGAAATGGCAACAAAGTATCGCCAAAGCAAATAGTTGAAACTGAATTAAAAGTTGGTGTTAACGCTGCATTTACTATCACTGTTACTGTATCACTAATCGAATTTCCACAAGAATTAGTTAAAGTAAGAGTTAACAAAATAGTACCGGAAGCGGTAAATGGCAATGTAAAATTTGTAGATAATCCGCTACTATTGGAAAAAACGCCACTTAAAGAGGTCCAACTTATTCCTGTCTGTCCTTGACCTACACCAACTAAAGATACCGTTCCTCCGGGGCACGCGCTTACTGCGTTCCCTGCTTCGACAGAAAATACATCAACAGGAGCTACACAACCTAAATTACCATAAGTTGCTACACCACCAGGAGAAAAATTGATAGATGCTCCGTTGGCAGCACCAGGAAAACCTGCAGCATTAACTAATAATGAGCGATCGTAACTTACAGTATCGCTACAAGGACCGAAAAAAATAGTTAATGTTCGGATTCCACTTACAGGATTATAGTTTCCAAAATGGCCGGCAGTAACCGTGCTGTTATCTTGAAAAAGAATATATACATCTTGTGTTAAAGCACCAAATGTGTTAGCAGTAAGACTAAAGTTGGGACTAGTAATAAGTATAACACCCGTATTTGCAGGAATAACACCCGCTGTAGGTTGAATCAGGCGACCACAGCCACCAAGTGCCGCAATTTGTGCATTCAAAGTAGCAACTTTAGAAATCGTTGTGGTATTTTGCACCAATCCTTGCCAGCTTTGACTTGGCCAATTAATATTCATTGTACTAGTGTTTACTGCCGCGCTGCCAATCCTAAATCGAACCATTTCATTAAAGCCTTCATCCCCAGAATCATCGCAGGCATCTACTAGTATAGTTTCTATTTCGAAACATTGTGAAAATGATTGAAACGATGAAAAAGTAACTAAAACAAGTAGTACAATTGATTTTAAACTAAATAGAAAGTTCATTTAAATGGAAATTAAAGGCGCAATTTAGTACTATTTGAAAATTTACTGGCATCCATAAATGTATTTAACGATTCCTTATTATTGCGTTCGAGAATTCACGAAATGTTCTAAAAACATATGGAGAAAAGACTTAAATTTACGACTACAAAAAATAATTAAATGACGCTTTCTATAGAAACTCCTGCACTTTTATTTTCGGCAACCTCGCTGATTTTATTGGCTTACACCAATCGGTTTTTGACGATTGCACAAATTGTTCGTGGACTCAAAAAAACGTATGATGAAGAACACAACAAAAGCATTTTATTGGAAATAAAAAACCTCAACTTACGACTCACCTTAATTCGCTATATGCAGTTGTTTGGGGTATTGTCGCTATTCTTGTCTGTATTTGGAATGTTAGTTTTGTTTATTGATCTACAAATAGCAGGCATCTACTTATTCGGCGCCAGTTTGCTAAGTTTATTGATTTCCCTTGGAATTTCCTTCTGGGAGATCAGTATTTCTGTAACTGCCTTGCGCTTGCACCTGAAAGATTTAATCGATACAAAAACCGAATAATGAATTCCCTTTTTGCCAATGAGCCCACCCACTTTAACCTGCCTGACGCAGACATCACCTATTATCCTTCTTTTTTTGACGACGAATTGGCCACTCAACTTTTCAAAAATCTGAGCGAGACCATCCCTTGGCAGCAAGACAGGATAAAAGTGTATGGAAAAGAGTACGCACAGCCAAGATTGACCGCATTATTTGGAAATGATGGCAAACCATACTCCTACTCAAACATAAAAATGCAACCGCATCCTTGGACAGTTCAACTACAAAAAATAAAAGACAATATCGAAAATTGTACTGACACAACGTACACCACTGTACTGCTCAATTACTATCGTGACGGCAGTGATAGCAACGGATGGCACGCTGATAATGAGAAAGAATTAGGACAGAATCCAACGATTGCGTCTCTGAGCTTAGGAAGTGCACGAATGTTTCAACTAAAGCACAATACAATTCCAAACATGAAGCAGAATATAGTATTAGAACACGGAAGTCTATTGCTGATGAAGGGCGTAACACAGCATTTTTGGAAACATCAAATACCGAAAACAGCGAAGCCAATTGGCGGTAGAATCAACTTGACATTTAGAACAATCTTGTAAAGACAAATGAAAAAGCGCATATAAATATGAATGCAATAATATCCTACTTTTCAGACATTCCTTCCTCACACAGAAGCGCCATTCTCGTTGGCGGAATTACTATTTTTTGGTGGCTTGAAAAAGCCTTTCCACTGTTCCGTTTTCAATATAAAAAATGGCAGCACGCTGGAATCAATTTCTTTTTTACCGCTACCACAATCGTTATCAATTTTCTACTGGCTTTTTTACTGCTAAAAACGACCAACTTTACTGAAGAAAATCATTTTGGACTGTTGCATTGGTTGCCCATTTCACAGCCACTAATTTCAACCCTACTCGGATTGCTTTTGCTCGATTTGATTGGAGCCTACTTTGTTCATTGGTTGCAACATCAAGTGCCATTTTTGTGGCGGTTTCACTTAATTCATCATTCCGACACTTGGATTGATACTACTTCCGCAAACCGACATCATCCGGGAGAAAGTGTACTCAGATTTGCATTTACCTGCATAGCGGTCCTGCTTATTGGTTGCCCAATGTGGCTTGCTTTTTTGTACCAGACCTTGTCTCTGCTTGCAAGTCAATTTGAACATGCCAATATTGTTTTGCCAAAAAAATTAGATCAATTTCTCGGTGTATTTATTGTAACACCGAATATGCATAAAGTGCATCACCATCATGTGTTGCCTTACACAGATAGCAATTATGGAAATATGTTCTCGTTTTGGGATCGTCTGTTTGGAACTTACAAGCACCTCCCGATGGACCAAATAGTCTACGGAATTGACACCTACCCAGATGCAAATGAACACAATAACCTTGCTGCGCTATTAAAAATACCCACTAACTCAGACCGAAATAAGGTATTGCAGCAGAAAAATAAATAAAAAATAATTTTCGACTTTGCAAAGTAATTGGATTTTTTACTAATATTGAATAACAAATGAACACCAATAAAAAAGTTGAATTAATTTTCAAAAAATGAAAAAGAGTAAACGCATCGAATTGACTTGGGAGCAAAACGAAAGACTCATTACCTTGGCTTTAGAAGAAAGGAATCCCTACGAAATCATAAAAAAAGAATTGGGCATTGACGAAAAAGATGTGCTCGAAATCATGAAGAAGAAATTAACAGCGGACAAATTTGAAATCTGGAAAAAGAAAGCGAATGCCGCTAAACCCAAACCCAAGCAAATAAAAATTGATGATTTTGATGATGATTTAGACGGCAGATACTACATAAAAAATAAGTTTGATTAAAAAACCCAACTTCTGCAATGCAGGAGTTTTTTTTGCTCATGTCCAACCTTATCTATTAATTTTTATCTAAACTTCTTCAAAAAAAAGACAGTTAGTAAAACAATTTTATACATTTGGCGACTCATAAAAAAATAGAACCAAACTATGAAAAAAAGCATTTTAATCGCACTTTTCGCTTTTTGCGCCGCTCAAATAAACGCCTACAGTCAATCAAAAGAACAAGTGCAAGTCACTGTTGATTTGCAAAAAATCGAAAATGATAAGGTTACTGTGACGGTGTCTCCGCCGAAAATAAAATCTTCAGAAATCATATACCATTTTCCAAAAACAGTTCCAGGTACCTACTCTACGGACAATTTTGGTCGATTCATTGAAAACTTTAAAGTTTATGACAAAATCGGCGCCTATTTAACTACAACAAAAGTTGGTGAGAATTCCTGGAAAATTTCAGATGCCAACAAAATCGCATCAATTTCTTATCAAGTAAACGATACCTATGATATTGAATCTACACATGAAATCTTTTCGCCAGTGGGCAGTAATATTGTGGAAGGTAAAAACATCATGCTAAACACCCACTGCTTTGTTGGTTTCTTCGATGGATTTACAAAAAACAGTTACAAACTGATTGTAAAACACCCAGAAACATTGTGGGGCGCAACTTCATTAACTGATAGTGATCCATCAAGCAGCAGCGACATATTCACCGTATCGCGCTACGCAGAATTGGTAGAAAATCCTATCATGTACAGCAAACCTGACTATACAACCTTTACCATCAATGAAATGCAAATCTTGATTGCGGTTTATTCTCCCAATGGCGTTCATACGGCTGAAGGAATAACACCTGCGATGAAGTCGATGATGACTGCACAGAAAAATTTCTTGGGTAAATTTGACAGCACCAAGAAATACAGTGTTATAGTTTACTTATCTGATTTACAATCTGAAAATGACGCACATGGGTTTGGTGCTTTAGAACACCCAACAGCAACAACAGTGGTCATGCCCGAAGCGATGGGAATTGAAGAGTTGGGTGAGCAATTAAAAGATGTGGTGTCGCATGAGTTTTTTCATATTGTGACGCCATTGACTGTGCATTCCAAAGAAATTCAAGATTTTGACTTTACAAATCCTAAAATGTCAGAACATTTGTGGATGTATGAAGGAGTTACGGAATATTTTGCCAATCTTTTTCAAATCAATCAAAGCCTTATTGATGAACGAGATTTTTATTCTAGGATGGCAGGAAAAATTTCGAATGCCAACAATATGGATGATACCATGTCATTTACAAAAATGAGTGCCAATGTATTGACAAAACCGTACAAAGATCAATATTTAAATGTTTACGAAAAAGGCGCCTTAATCGGAATGTGTATCGATATCATCATACGAGAAAAAAGCAGTGGCACGCGTGGTATTTTAGATTTGATGCAAAAACTATCTACAGAATATGGAGTTCAAAAAGCGTTCAACGACAACGAACTGTTCGCAAAAATTACCGCACTCACTTACCCTGAGGTCGGTCAGTTTTTGACTACCTATGTATCTGGGACCACACCAATTCCTTACAGCCAATTCTTGAGCAAAGTGGGAATTGGTCAGAAAGTTATCAAAGGCTATGGAAATCCATTCCTAAAAGGCCAAACACCAACAATTACGGTAAACCAACAAACAAAGGAGATTATTGTGTTGCCTGCTGATAAAATGAATGAATTTTACACTGAGTTAGGCATTCAAGGTGGCGATATATTGACAGAAATCAATGCAACAAAATACACCTTAGATAACATTTATGACTTAATTACCTCTAGTCAATTGTGGAAAAATGAGGATCCTATTACGGTAAAAATCATCCGCAACGGAAAAGAACAACTGATCACAGGTAAAACAAAAATGCCTAGTGAAGACAATATTGGTTATGAATTTACAGATGACACCAAAACCAATCTGAAGAATGCTTGGTTGAAAGGTTAATCTCACGGAATATAAATTAAAATCCCTAAGCTATCCGTAGTTTGGGGATTTTTTCCATAAAAAAACCACCACATAATGTGGTGGTTTTTGGAGCCGGCGGAGGGACTCGAACCCACGACCTGCTGATTACAAATCAGCTGCTCTAGCCAACTGAGCTACGCTGGCGACGTATTTCGATTGCAAATATAGAAGTCCATTTTAAATATGCAAAATAAAACTAGACTTTTTTGCCGCAATTTTTATTGTAAAGCATTAATCTTAACAATCAATTGGTTAGCAGCTTGCTCTAACTCCTGATTAATTTGCTTGAAGTGTGCTTTTTTATTCTCTACTTTCTTTGCATTTACTTTTGCAATCAAAGTATCAAATGATGCGATTGCCTCATCGATTAATGCGTTGGTTTCTGGAGTTGGTTGACCTGTTGTCGACATTTCAAACAAATAAACTGCTTCAATAATATCTCCTAAAACGAAGTTGATGTCTTTTTTTAGATTCTTAACATTTGCCATAATGATGGGTATTTTTTTTATTTTAATTCGCTGGCAAAAGTACAGCTATTTTTTCTTTAACAAACTATTTAATATAAATTTCTAATAGGGAAGCATTCCCAGTAAACTCAAAGATCGATATGGCCGCTGGCATCAAAATCGTATCTCCTTTTTTGTAATGGTATGGAACGTTTTCTTGAGTAATTGTAAAATCGCCTTCTGTACACATGTATACATGAAAGCTTCTACCGTCTTTTTCAAACTTCATCGTACCACTTAACGGAATATAATTAGTCGTAAAATAATTACAATCGACCATTTCATTAGAAGTGTTTTCATGCTTTTGATAGCTCTTCTTGGCGTCAATTTTATCATAGTTAATAGCGTCTAATGCCAAATCGATATGCAACGCTCTGGTATTTCCGTCAGCATCAACACGATCGAAATCGTATAGCCTATAGGTAATATCAGAGGTTTGCTGAATCTCCGCGATGAGTAAACCTGCGCCAATAGCATGCACAGTGCCGGTCTCCAAAAAGAAAACATCACCAACTTCAACAGGAATAGTATCCAATAGAGAAAGTAGTGTTTTTCCATTCAAATTCTCGATATACTCAGCGGAATTGGAGTCCTTTTTAAAACCAATGATAATGCTCGAACCCGCATCAGCCTGCAGCACATACCACATTTCCGTTTTCCCAAAAGAATTGTGTCGCGCTGAAGCCAGCTGATCGTTGGGATGTACTTGTATAGACAAATCTTCCCGTGCATCTAAATATTTGAAAAGTAAAGGAAATTGTTTGCCGAAAATCTTAAAAACTTTTGTACCCAGTACCTCATTCGGAAATGCATCAATAAATGCAGTTAGCGATTTTCCCGCGAATTCGCCATTGGCGATAACACTTACATCGCCGTCGACGGTCGACAACTCCCAACTCTCTCCCGTGATAGAAGAAGTTATTGGCTTGTTTAGAACTGTTTTTAATTTTGTGCCACCCCAAATGCGGTCTTTAAATATGGGTTGGAATTGTAACGGATAAAATTTCATTGATGCTTAATTGGACAACAAAAATATCAAAAGAAATGGGTTTACGAGTAGCGTGACCGTTATTTTTAGAATCAGATTTGAGTAGGCGAAGAAACGTGTCTATAAACTAATCGTTATCGCTAATCTTCTTAACACATTCCAATGCTTTTTTGATGTGAATCGGACCTGCCAAACTGTTAAATATCAATTGCACTTTCCCTTTGTCATCAATTACATAAGTAACGCGACCTGGAATTAAGCCAAGCAAATCATTTGGAACACCAAACAATTTTCGCAATTGTTTCTCTGAGTCTGACAATAAGATAAACGGCAGACAATATTGTTTCGCAAATTTCTGATGCGATTGAATGCTGTCGCTACTCACACCAATTACTTCTGCACCAAGCAATTTGAAATCTTCATATTGATCCCTAAAACTGCAGGCCTGCATAGTACAAACTGAAGTATTGTCTTTCGGATAAAAGTAAATAACCAAGGGTTGCTTTCCAACATAATCCTTTGAATCAAAGGAACTTCCATCTGCGGTGACTGCCGTGAAGTGGTTTACCAAATCGCCAACTTTTATTGCCATTATTGACCGTTGTAAGTTACAAAATTACGGGGAGTTTCATATAAAACGACGTTCAAATCGAATTTCAAATCAAGTCGATTTCTGAGTTTATTCCAAATCACAACAACGATATTCTCAGCGGTTGGATTCAAATCTTTAAATTCAGGAACATCTAAATTGAGATTCTTATGGTCAAACGGATTTTCGACTTCTTCCTTGATCAAATCAGTCAATACTTTAACATCCAAAACATATCCTGTTTCTGGGTCGATTGCACCTGTCACACTTACAATCAACTCGTAATTATGACCGTGAAAGTTTGGATTATTGCACTTTCCAAAAATCAGATTGTTATTTTCGTCCGACCAGTCTTTGCGATACAATCGATGTGCGGCGTTGAAATGAGCTCTTCTACTAATCGTTACTTTCATTATTCAAATAATATTTGGGGAAATAGTCTATATTTTGTGATCTTCTAGATAGTGGTAAAATTCATCAAAAATTATTTTAAACCAAACGGTGTAGATTGCGGCATTAACAACCATATCCGTTTTGACATCTTCAATTTTCATCCATTTCCAATCTTCCACTTCCTCAGGATTTATATTCGGACTACCATTGTAATACCCTATCATCACATGGTCTAATTCATGCTCGGTCAATCCGTTGTCAAAAGGCGCTTTATAAATAAAATGAAAAAGTTCTTTCAAGTCAGTTTGGAAACCCATTTCTTCAAACAACCTTCTACTTCCCGCCTCTATATTGGTTTCGCCATTTCTCTGGTGACTGCAGCAAGTGTTTGTCCATAATAATGGGGAATGGTATTTATGATGCGCCCGCTGCTGCAACATGATCTCATTTTGATCATTCAAAACAAAAACCGAAAAGGCACGATGCAAAACAGCTTTCTGATGCGCTTCTAGTTTAGGCATTAAACCAATAGGCTCATCTAGCTCGTTGACCAATATAACTTCTTCTTCTTTCATAGGCGGTAAAGGAATCCAAAAATACAAAAAAAGTGGTTGGAATTGCGGGTGTTTTTGAATTGTGATAAGTTTAACGAGTGTTGTACATCACATTTTTTATTATCGAGTTACATTTAGATTATGAAATTAATGGACTTCTTTGTTATTTTCAGTGTAAATAAAGTTGAATTGTAAACTAACAGACATTTCGCCCAACATGCTCAATTTATATTTGCATTGAAATCAACAATCAAATAAATTTTATGAAAAAATCAACTAGCACTTCCATTTTTACAATATTGCTGTTCGCGATTTGCTTGGCGTCATGTGCTCAAAATAAATCAGCAGAAAAGCAAGATCTTAACTCCAAAAATAAAGCAATGAAAAATCCCTACTACTCGAAAACAGACAAGAATAAAGTACAAGTTTCAAATGAAGAATGGAAAAAAATCTTACCTGCTGATTTGTATGCTGTAGCAAGAAATGCAGATACAGAACCTGCATTTACGGGAAAAATGTGGAATGCCGAAACAAAAGGAACTTACTATTGTGCAGTTTGTGGCAACCAATTGTTTAGATCGAATCAGAAGTTTACCAGTAGTTGTGGCTGGCCTAGTTTTTTTGAACAAGAAAATAAGTCGAGTATTGTTTTCGAAAAGGACAACTCCTACGGAATGCAGCGCATCGAAGCACTTTGCGGACGCTGCGATAGCCATCTTGGCCATTTGTTCGACGACGGTCCAGAACCAACTGGCAAAAGGTATTGCATGAACGCCATCTCTTTAGAATTTGAACCTGACACAAAATAATCTCGCTATGAAAGCAATATATTTAGTGGTCCTGCTATCGACCTGCTCCCTTTTTGCCCAAAGAAATAACAAACTAGAACCAACTTCAAAAAATCTGGAAACGATTACGATTGGTGGCGGTTGCTATTGGTGTGTCGAAGCGGTTTATGAAAATTTAATCGGTGTTCAATCCGTCGTTTCTGGCTATGCGGGCGGAAAAACGGCAAACCCTACCTACGAAGAAGTTTCTTCTGGGCGCAGCGGTTATGCCGAAGTGGTACAAATTACCTACGATAAACAGGTCACCAATTTAGATGAAATCTTTAAAGTTTTCTTTACCGTTCACGATCCAACAACCTTAAACCGGCAAGGAGCTGATGAAGGCACACAATACCGCTCCGCAATCTTTTACAAAAACCCAGAACAGAAACTAGCGGCACAATCTATTATTGCCGCTTTAAAGAAATCAAAAGTATATGACGACCCTATCGTTACTACCCTTGAACCATTAACTAAATTTTATAAAGCAGAAGCCTATCATCAGAATTATTATCAAAACAATAAAAACCAACAGTATTGTCAAATGGTCATTCAACCCAAAATGGCGAAGTTCGAAAAGATATTTAAAAATAGATTGAAAAAGAAGTAGTTACCTAAAAGCCGAAATTCGTTTCGGCTTTTTTTTGCTCTGAAATTAGAACTTTTATGGAAAACACCCAACGGACTTTCAGTGCATCGCTACCAAACAAACACCGGCACGCAAAGATCTAACTACAAAAACCTATTAACAATTCAACACCTACACGAATCAACGATTAACCAATTAAACAATTCTTACAAAATATAATCCGTATTAATAAAATTAGATTCCTTGCTATTTAACAATGCCTGTAAAATTTCATTATTATATGCATTATCTTTCGACGCTACAAAAGTCCGAATAGAAAACGAACGCAACGCATCGTGAATACTCAAAGTGCCAACTGCCGAATCTTTTCTTCCTGTGAAAGGGTAAATATCTGGTCCTCTTTGACAAGAACTATTTAAATTTACCCTGCATACCAAATTGACTAAAGTATCAATCAATGGAGCAATCGTTTTGATATCTCTACCAAACAAACTCACTTGCTGACCGTAATTAGATGCTGCCATATCGTTCAAGGGTTCTTGAATATCTTTAAATGTCAAAATTGGAATCACAGGACCAAATTGCTCCTCATGATACAACCGCATTTCTTTGTTTACTGGAAACAAAATAGCGGGAAAAATAAAATTATCTGAATGAACTCCTCCTTTAGCATTAATTATTTTGGCGCCTTTAGTAGTTGCATCATCAATCAATTCTTGAATATAATTTGGCTTTTCAATTTCCGGTAATGGTGTCAAAAACACACCGCTGTCCCATGGATTTCCGAAAACAAGTGCATCCACTTTTGCTGCAAATCGTTTGTTGAACTCATCTACAATCGATTCATGAACATACAATACTTTGAGTGCTGTACAACGTTGACCATTAAAGGACAATGTACCAGCAACACATTCCTGTATCGCCAAATCTAAATCGGCATCTGGCAAGATAATCGCTGGGTTTTTGGCTTCTAATCCCAAAATCAAACGCAAGCGATTTTTGTTTGGATGTTGATCATGTAGCGCAATGGCAGATTTACTGTTTCCAATTAAGGCAAGAATATCTATTTTTCCAGACTTCATAATCGGCGATGCCACGTCTCTACCTCTACCGTAAACGATATTGATGACGCCTTTGGGGAAACTACTTCGGAATGCTTCTAATAATGGCGAAATCAACAAAACACCGTGTTTAGCAGGTTTGAAAATAACCGTGTTTCCCATAATTATAGCGGGAATTAGCAACGAAAAAGTCTCATTTAAAGGATAATTATATGGACCCAAACACAATACCACACCAAGCGGACCGCGTCGCACCATGGCATTGACTCCTTGACTTTTGGTAAACCGAGCGCTATTGCGATCTAGTTGCTTGTAATCTTCTATGGTGTCATAAATATATTCCACCGTTCTGTCGAATTCCTTCTCCGAATCAGCTAGAGATTTTCCAATTTCCCACATCAATAATTTAACAACTTCACTACGCGTCAATTTCATTTGCGCAACGAAATTTTCCATACACTTGATGCGCTCAGCGACCTTCATCGTTGGCCATAAACCTTGCCCTTTGTTGTAGGCAGTCACGGCAGATTCTACTACCTCATCTGCAGCTGATTCTCCCATAGTAGGAATTGTACCTAGTAATGTCAGGGCATAATTTTCTGTGGAAGAAATCGTAGAATAAACAGACGTGGTTTCTCCAGTCCATTTTTTTAATTGACCGTTTACTAAGTAGGTATCTTGAATAATTGGAGACGCAATCTTAAATTCATCGGGTATTAAAGTCATTAGCTATTTTTTTTGTTTTACATATCTACAATTGTGAAAGGCGGCGCACTTACTAACATTTTACCATATTGTCAAAGTACTCTTTTTTTAAGTTTTTATAATGTCTATTTTTTATCAGCTATTGACGGAAAATAACGTAAACAAAAAACGATTATAATTTTATTTTATAAAGTACATTCTTTAAAAAATAATCATAGCCAATTTTAATTTTCTATTGAATAAACATTCAAGCAAAAAATTCTATTCATGGATTAGAATACACACTGAAAAGTGACATTTTATTCTAGTTGGTTCAAAACTAACTCAACAGTTGTTCATCTGAATGTCCTTAAGCTAATTGTAAATCTACAAAATAAAAGCGAAAAACTGTTTAATCTTTTGTATTTTTACATAAACAAAAAAAGCATGTCTAAATCAAACCAGATAGGATCCTCATTTTATAACTATTTTCTATCCGAAAAAGTAAAAGAAAAGAGCGAGAAAATTACCGTATACATAGCCATCACAAGTTTTCTTTTACATTTACTACTTATTGCTTTGGTAAAATGGGACGTTATTGAGGTGACTGGTCATTCGCAGTTATTGAGCAACCCAATATCGGCAATTTATACGCCGTTTTCCTTTGTATTGATCTATGAGGTGTATTTGATGTTATACTATTTACCAAAAAGCACCTCGATTTATATTGGAAAACAATACGAGATTATTTCATTGATTGTGATCAGAAGAATATTTAAAGATCTATCCAATTTGGAGTTTTCATCTAATTGGTTCTCCATCAAAAATGACATTTTATTTACAAGCGATTTGCTAGCGATTCTTGTGCTATTCTTTCTGATTTTTCTCTTCTATCGATTGGTCAAGGAGGCAAGCTCAATTGATTCTAAAACAATACAACCTGAAATTCTAAAGTTTATAGCCCTAAAGAAAACGGTAGCTACCGTCTTGGTGCCCGTTCTTTTGCTTTTATCGGTTTACAGTCTTGGCCATTGGCTATATGAAAGTTTCTTTTCCGTCGGTAAACTAGTCACAGAAATCAAAGATATTAATAAGATTTTTTTCGACGATTTCTTTACGATACTAATTCTTGTGGATGTGCTCTTGTTACTATTTTCATTTTTACATTCCGATAAATTTAGCCTCGTAATTCGCAATTCAGGTTTTATCATTTCGACAATTTTGATAAAATTATCTTTTAGCACAGAAGGAATTGTAAATATCATACTAATAGTTGGAGCAATAGTATTCGGAGTATTGCTATTAAAAATTCACAATCTATTTGAAAAAGAGGAAAGATAGTTCTCACATCTTTGAAGTAGTTAATCATTTAACAAATAAATAAGGATACAACTTATTCTCCCGACAGATCTGTATTAACGATTAAACAAATAAGCAATTCACAAACAAAACAATCCAAAACTTCACTTCCGCAAAGCTTCCGCGATTTTCAACGCACATTGCTCCCCATCAATCGCAGCCGAAATTATCCCTCCCGCATACCCAGCGCCTTCTCCACAAGGATACAACCCTTTGATTTGAACATGCTCTAAAGTTTCTAGATTTCTTGGAATACGAACAGGCGAAGACGTTCTACTTTCAGGCGCATGAAGAACCGCATCGTTTGTCAAATAGCCTCGCATCGATTTGCCAAATTCCCTAAATCCTTCTCGAAGAATTTGCGTTAAAAATCCGGGAAATACTTGTCCCATTTCAACTGAGGTCGTACCAGGAACATACGAAGTTTTGGGTATGTCAGTCGAAACTTTATTTTGAGTAAAGTCAATCATCTTTTGTGCTGGTACTTTTTGCGTTTCACCAGCCAAATGCCAAGCCTTTCTTTCGATACTTTTTTGAAATTCTAATCCAGCGAGTGCACCAAATTTTTCATACGGCTTGTAGTCTTCCAATTTCAATTCGATGACAATTCCAGAATTGGCAGTGGATTGATCTCTTTTAGAAGGCGACCAACCGTTCGTAACGACTTCACCTGCACTTGTAGCGCAAGGCGCAATGACACCACCCGGACACATACAAAAAGAATACATGCCTCGACCATTCACTTGCTTGACAATTGAATACGGAGCCGGCGGCAAATAGTCCCCACGATAATCACAACTATACTGAATACTATCAATCAAAGATTGTGGATGTTCCGCGCGAACGCCAATAGCAAATGGTTTGGCTTCGATAAGTATTTTCTTTCGATTTAATAATTCGTAGATGTCACGTGAGGAATGTCCCGTTGCAAGAATGATTTTGGAGGAAGAAATCGTTGCTCCGTTATGAGTCAAAACACCCTGAACTTCACTGTCCTTAATTAAAATATCTGTAACTCGTGTCTCAAACAAAACTTGACCACCAAATTCGATTATTTTTTCTCGAATGTCTTGAATGATTTGCGGCAATTTATTAGTGCCAATATGCGGGTGCGCTTCAACTAAAATATCGGGAGAAGCACCAAAAGCTACAAATAGCTCTAAGATTCTGTTAACATCGCCTCTTTTTTTCGATCGCGTATACAGTTTTCCGTCAGAATACGTTCCAGCACCGCCTTCCCCAAAACAATAATTGGAATCTTCGTTGACGATATGTTCCAAATTGATTGCCTTTAAATCGCGGCGGCGGCCACGAACATCTTTTCCTCGTTCGAGTAGAATGGGTTTCAAACCAAGTTCAATCAGTTGCAATGCGGCGAACAAGCCCGCTGGCCCTGCGCCGACAATAATTACTTCTTGAGCGTGTGAGACATCTTTATATTTCGGAAGTTCAATCTTGCGGTTTTCAAAAGCTTCTCCTTCAAAGTAAATTAGCACTTTCAAATTGATCTTGATGGCCTTCTGTCGCGCATCAACAGAACGTTTGAGAATGGAGAGGTGCTTTACAGCGGAGGAACTAGTTTGCATTAATTTTGCGACCTGCTCTTGAAGCAAAACCGAGTTGGCAGCAACTTCAGGTGACACTTGTAAGAGGAATTCTTTAGGCATGATGCAATTTTTGACAAACTTAAAAATTATTTGTCAAGAACTAGTCAATTAGTTTGTTTGAATTCGTATTGTTGCTCCACAAAACTGCAAATGTATAGGAGCAATTTACTTCGCCTTACCGTATTCTAATTCCATAGCTTTTACAATGTCTTCCAATTGTTCAACAGCAATTCGTTTCGCTTTGATGATTTTATTTTTATCCAAAACATAAATCACTGGCGTAGAATAAACATCGTATTTTTCTCGTACGTTGTTGTAAAAAGCACCGTCGTACACGTTGATCCAATCCAGTTGCTTCTCGTTTATGTACTTTAAGTACTTATCACCTTCTTTCTCCGTGTATACGCTAAATACTTTGATGTCCTTCTTTTCTTTTTGCAATTTGTGATAAACTTCTTGCAGTTTGGGAATTTCCTTTTGGCAATGACCGCAATCCACATCATAAAAAACCAATATCAAGTAATCTGCGGCTACGTCATACAGTTTGTAAAAAAGCTTGTCAATCTCATCTACATGGGCGTAAAAAATCTTCGTTACTTCTTCGCTGCTATTGGCCGATTCAAAACCCATTTTGACCATTTTATCTCGGTCGGTCGCCTTAATCATCGACAAATTTGGCGCGACGGCTCCGATTAATAATGGCTTTAGTTTGTCGCTTCGCTTTGTAATTTTGTCAATAACATCGTCTTCATAAGTACCAACTGCTTTTCCTTTTTTTATGTAATTATCGGACATGTGAACAAAAACTTTGTCAAATCCCATCACATTATAGTTCTCATAAGTGGAAGTAAAATGCGCCAGCAACAATTTGTAAAGTAAATTGCCTTGTGGCGTTTGTTTCATCATCTTGTCAATTTCAACAATGACAGAATCTGGATGCTTCACGGTGATATTTTCGAAATACGTTTTGAGTTTAAATGAAAAAAACGGGTTTCTCATGACGGCATCATCATTAAAATCTACGCCATCCCAATAATGTTCTTTATAGTAACGATAGACTTTAAGGCTGTCGGGGCGACCATTACTTGCTTTAGGAACATCCTTTAATATCTTTTCCATTTTAAGATTAATGAAATTTCCAAAATAGGTTCCTTTATTTTTCTCAGCAGCTTCCACTTCAAATTCTTGAACAGTTTTGTCTAAGACTTCTTTCAATGCAATGACTTTAGACACAGAGTCTTTCTTAGTTAACCCCTTGCATTGTAGTTTTGACAAGGCGAATTTCTCATTTTGGTCTGTGAGGAATTTGATGTACGTAAAAAAATCATTTTGCTGTTCTGAATTTTCTGCACTCGCCTCACGCCTCAAGGTATTGTAATCGCCTTTTAAAGTTAAGTTTTGTGTTTTTTCATCTACAAAGAAATCAAAGACAATCGATTTTCTTTGATTTACCAGTGAATAAATACCATTGTCTAATTTACTTTTTCCTTCAAAAACAATCTTTCCATTCTTGATGGTGGTGCAAGTATCTTTGATGTACGTCTTGTCCATTTGATAATAAGTCAAATACGCCAAAGTATCAGCGCAGTTCTTCATATTGAAGGTAATCTTATAACCAGACTGTGATCGACCAACAATCGAAAAACAACAAAAAAAGAAAACGAGTAAGTACTTTACGTTTGCCATAATGTTCATGATAAAATTAAATTTCACGCTGACAAAAATAAATATTAAAAAAAACAAGACTGTAAAAAAAATGCAAAAAAAGTCTAGCATCCACTAGACTTTTCTTAAATGCTGATTTGAACTTATTTTTTAATAAACTTGTAATTGATTACTTTAGAATTCATCTGAATTTTGATAAAGTAAATCCCGCTCTGCAATGCCGCAACGGAAATAGATTGTAAAGAAGTAGTCGATTTTACTTCATCAACGAGCGAACCACTTAAATTATAAACAGCAATTGCAGAAATACCTTCACTAGATCGATTGTCAATATTCAAAACCGAGCTAGCTGGATTCGGATAAATAGTCACTTCATTTTGAATATCAAAATTGCCTAATCCAAGAAAAACAGAGTTCTCTAAGTAATCCGGGATAGCGTTACCGTTGGTATCGTCGTCAGCTGGATTGTTGTTGTTGTTGTAATCTTCATTGACAGTCAACAAACCATCGCCATCATCATCATTGTCTAAATAATTTGGAATGGTATCGCCATCGGTATCCAATATTGCAGAAATATCGCCAGCACTTCTTGTGAAAACATATTCAACACTAGTCAAAATGAGGTCGCCATCGTCATCGTTGTCAGTAAAATTCGGAATACCGTCTAGATCAGTATCGTCATTCGCCAAATTGGTGTCCGCATTCATATCTTCATTGGCAGTGTCAACGGAATCCAAATCGTAATCGCTATTGCAGTCGATGACCCGGAGAACAACTGACTTTATTTCGCCATTCACATTCGCGTAAAGCGTCTCGGTATTGACAGCTATGTTGGTATAATTTAGATTCGTGAAAGCATTGGTTTGTGAAATTGCATCGGTCTCATTGCTATAAAAAGACACCAAACTCGGGTTCGCAGCAAACAAATCATTTTGTGCGACCTGCAAATTAAAAGTGACAATTCCGTCGGTATCATCGTCACATTTCGCAAACAAATAAGTATTCGTATTGATTGGTCTTTGAAAACGCCATCCTTCTTGAGAGGCAGTCCATGAACCGGTATTTCTATTTGGAGGCGTAACTGCAAACAAACCATCATTATTAATAATTCCTGTGACTGCATTTCCAGCATTCCATGTGGTACAAACTTGTTTATCAATTAATTGTACATCCAAAATGTTTGACGTTTCATAAAGTATCATTTGAAATGAACTTCTAATAGTTTGACACTGGAAATGCGCTTGATTATCAAAAAGCACAACAAATTTTCGATAAGGAGCAGAACCTAAAACTGCATAAGTGAGGGTTCCTGCAGGTCCAGACTGAGCGCTATTGTAAAGATCATGAAAACAACCTAAGAAAGCATTTTTAACCTGGAAATTTGCGTTTGGTATCGCTGAATTAAGCTGCCAAGGAGAAAGGGCTCCCCCTACTTGAGGTGTAAAACTAATGTAACCATTGGTACTAACACTAACTTGATTATAGGTCGCTCCATAAAAGTCAAAGTCAAAACCTAATGGAATGGGCTCTGAAAAAGTGTCGTCTGAGGTACCTTGAACAGGGGCAGTAGCAGTATATACTTGATAAGGAATCGCAACAACACTATAGTCGTTTTGCGCTTGCGTGGTTATGGAAAAAAGCAATAAAAGTGCCACCTTAACAATGGAACTTATTTCTAAGTAATTGTTTTTCATAAATTTAAATTTTTATCAAATATACCAAAACCAAGCATTTGACCTATTATCTTTGCAAAAAAAATGGCAAATCAAATTAAACTCATTTGGGATTTTCGCGGTGCAGTAGCGGCAAAAACAGCAGAACACCACGAGATGCATTTAAAGGAGTACATTAAAATTGAAAAACTACCGCTAAACATTACCGGATTTCAAATCATCAATGAAATGCACGCCACCGCATTTATGGTAGTAGAAGAAGAAAATATGATTTCCGTCCGAGATGCGTTAAAACCCCATCGAGGAGAAGTTTATATAATTACGAATTAAAAATTAGGAATTACCTAAACCATAATTCGTAATTCATAATTCGTAATTAATTAGCTACTTCGCTGATAAACTTAATCCGCATCAAACGCAGCTCATTTATATCGTAATCGCCGTCAAATTCTTTTAGCGCATTTTCGATATTATCCGATTCCGATTCCATAAAATACTCGTGTATTTCCTCTTGCTGCTCGTCATCCAACATTTCATCAATCCAATATTTAATATTGAGTTTGGTTCCAGAATAAACAATCTGCTCCATTTCCTTGATCAAAGTGTCCATATTCATTCCCTTGCCCTTGGAAATATCATCCAAAGAAAGTTTACGATCGATATTTTGGATAATATACAGTTTGTTAGCAGAATTGGCACCCGTAGATTTAACCACCAAATCATCTGGTCGAATAACGTCATTCTCTTCTACATATCGACCAATCAACTCGACGAATTCTTTTCCGTATTTCTTTGCTTTTCCTTCTCCAACACCGTGAATATTGGTCAATTCCTCGATAGAAATAGGATATTTCAAAGCCATATCTTCCAATGATGGATCTTGAAAAACAACAAAAGGAGGAACTGTTAGTTTCTTCGCTACTTTCTTGCGCAGATCACGCAGCATGCTCATCAAAGCTTCATCAGCGGTACCTGTAGATTTTGCCGCTGTGACAATCGCTTCATCTTCCGTTTCATTATACTCATGATCTTCAGACATCATAAATGAGACTGGATGCTTAATAAAATTAAGCCCCTTTTCTGTAACTTTTACAATACCGTAGGTTTCAATATCTTTTGACAACAACCCATCCACCAAAACTTGTCTGAGTAGAGCCATCCAATATCTTTCCTCGAATTCTTTACCGGAACCAAAGAATGGCTGTGTGTCGGTCTTATGCGCATTGATGACAGCATTGGTTCGCCCAATCAAAGTATAAATAACTTCCTTAGATTTATATAAATGTTTGGTATCTCTAACTACTTCCAACAGTTTGACGACTTGATCTTTCGCCTCAATCTTTGATTTAGGATTGCGGACATTGTCATCCATATCAGCCCCGTCACCCGTTTCGCTATCAAATTCTTCCCCAAAATAGTGCAACAAAAACTTGCGGCGGGAAATGGATGTTTCTGCATACGCAACAACTTCTTGCAATAACGCATATCCAATCTCCTGTTCAGCAACTGGCTTACCAGACATAAATTTCTCTAGCTTTTCAACGTCTTTATAGGAGTAATAAGCCATACAATAACCCTCACCTCCGTCTCGACCTGCCCTACCCGTTTCTTGGTAATAGCTTTCCAATGACTTTGGAATATCGTGATGAATCACAAAACGAACATCTGGCTTGTCAATACCCATTCCGAAAGCAATAGTAGCAACCACAACATCTACATCTTCCATCAAAAACATATCTTGATGCTTGGCTCTGGTTTTCGCATCCAAACCAGCGTGATACGGAACCGCACTGATACCATTGACTTGCAATACTTCAGCAATAGCCTCCACTTTCTTCCGACTTAAACAATAAATTATACCAGACTTTCCTTTATGTTGTTTGATAAAGCGGATGATATCAGCTTCAATATTTTTGGTCTTGGTGCGAACTTCGTAAAACAAATTCGGCCGATTAAATGACGCTTTAAAGGTGGTAGCATCTGACATATCAAGATTCTTCAGAATATCTTCTTGTACTTTTGGAGTAGCAGTAGCCGTCAAACCTATCACAGGAACGTCTCCCAACTGCTTAATTATGTGTCTTAAGTTTCTGTATTCTGGACGGAAATCATGGCCCCATTCAGAGATGCAGTGCGCTTCATCAATCGCAACAAAGGAAATTGGAACAGTTTGAAGGAACGCTACATACTCATCTTTAGTCAGTGACTCGGGAGCTACATATAGTAATTTGGTTATTCCCTGTACGATATCCTTTTTTACTTGATTGATCTCTGTTTTTGTAAGTGAAGAATTGAGGACGTGTGCAATACCATTTTCTGCAGAAACACTCCTAATCGCATCTACTTGATTTTTCATTAATGCGATAAGCGGAGAAACTACAATTGCCGTTCCCTCTTGAACCAATGATGGCAACTGGTAACAAAGTGATTTTCCACCTCCTGTTGGCATGATAACAAAGGTGTTTTTCTTTTCTAGTATGCTTTTGATGACTTGTTCTTGAAGACCTTTAAACTGGTTGAAACCAAAATACTTTTTCAGTTCTTTATGTATGTCAATTTCGCTTGAATTCATTCTGTGCTATTGGTATTTTATATAAATTTGCAGCACATAAAGATACAACTTTCTTTTACACACACAAATTTTATATCATTCAGTTTTGACAACAAAAGAAAATATACTCTCGACTGCAAAAAAAGCAATACTGTCCGAAAGTGAGTCGATCAAAAAAATAATCGATTACTTAGACCACCAATTTATTGATGCCGTAGAAACCATATACAATTCAACAGGACGATTGGTAATTACTGGCATTGGCAAAAGCGCCATCATTGCGCAAAAGATGGTTGCCACTCTAAATTCTACTGGGACTCCTTCTTTGTTTTTGCATGCTGCAGAGGCAATCCACGGCGATTTGGGGATGATTCAATCACAAGATGTAGTCATCTGCATTTCAAAAAGCGGCAATAGCCCGGAAATTAAAGTGCTGGTGCCATTCTTGAAAAAATACGGCCATTCCTTGATTGCAATTACAGGAAACATGACTTCCTTTTTAGCAAAATCCTCTGATTTGGTTTTGAATACAACGGTAGATGCAGAAGCTTGTCCGAACAACTTGGCGCCAACCAATAGTACAACAGCGCAACTTGTAATGGGTGATGCATTGGCAGTTTGCTTAATGGAACTTCGTGATTTCAAAGCTGCTGACTTTGCGAAATACCATCCGGGTGGCGCACTCGGAAAAAAATTGCTTTTGAGAGTTAATGATATGCTCGAACATGCACTCAAGCCAAATGTATCGCCAGATGCTCCAATAAAGAAGGTAATTTTTGAAATTTCTGAAAAAAGATTAGGCGTAACAGCGGTCATTGAAGACAATAAAGTGGTAGGAATAATTACCGATGGTGACATCAGGAGAATGCTAAATAACCGCGATTCTATTGCCGGCGTTATCGCTCAAGATATTATGACAAAAAATCCTAAAACTATAACTTCTACGACGATGGTGATTGATGCGTTCAATATGATGGAAGACTTTGCGATTACACAACTAGTGGTTGTCGACCATGGTGAGTTTAAAGGAATTCTGCACATTCATGATATTCTTAAAGAAGGCATTGTATAATGGCAAAGAAAAACCTCGGCGAAATGTCGTTTTTAGACCATTTAGAAGAATTGCGATGGTTGTTGGTTCGAAGCACCGCTGCTATAGTTATTATGGCTACGATAGCTTTCTTCGTGAGCGATTACGTTTTTGACACCATTATTTTCGGACCCGCTCATGCGGACTTTATAACGTATCGATTTTTTTGTGACTTATCGCATTATGTTGGATTCAAAGACAGTATTTGTGTAGAAAGTTTTTCCTTTATTATTCAAAATACTAGTATGGAAGGTCAGGTCAATATCCTAGTTTGGATTTGCGTTACGGCAGGATTTATACTTGCCTTTCCTTATATATTGTATTTGTTGTGGAAATTCATCAGTCCAGCGCTATACGAAAAAGAACGCAAGAATGCCAAGCTGTTCATTTTCGTCGCTTCCCTTTTGTTTTTTCTTGGGGTGTTGTTTGGTTACTTTGTTGTAGTTCCGATGTCAGTAAACTTTTTTGCGACTTTCAAAGTCAGCGAAGTAGTCAAGAACCAGTTTAGCTTGGACTCCTACATAAGTTTAATCAAAACATCGGTTATTGCAAGTGGTCTTTTTTTTGAAATGCCAATCATTATCTATTTCCTGACAAAACTGGGCTTGGTAACGCCGGCATTCTTACGAAAATATTGGAAATACGCTGTGCTAATCATCTTGATCGTTGCCGCAATTGTAACACCACCAGATGTAGTTAGCCAACTTATCGTCGCAATTCCAATGTTATTAATCTATGAAGCCAGTATACTTATTGCTATATTGGTTCATAAAAAACAACTGAAACAAAATGGCTAATCAAGTGCAAGAATTCAATGATTATCGTGCTAAAATGAACGACAAATTATTGGCAGACAACAATAAGATTATCAAACGGATTTTCAATTTAGACACCAATGCGTATGCCGAAGGTGCGCTAGATGTCAAAACCAAAGAGCTATTAGGTTTGGTCGCGTCGACAGTGCTCCGATGTGATGATTGCATCAAATACCATTTGGAAACCTCTTTCAAAGAAGGAATCACGAAAGAAGAAATGATGGAAGCCATGGGCATCGCCACACTTGTGGGCGGAACCATCGTGATACCGCATCTTCGAAGAGCTTACGAGTTTTGGGAAAATTTAGAGGAGATAGGTTGAATCGTGGAACTTGGTAATCGTTTAGTCGATTATGCGATTGGAAATGATTGCCCTAGCCCCGATTGCAACGGAAATCCTTTTGTGCCGGTTTTCGGAACAAAAGATTGGGAGTGCAAAGCGGGATGAGCTCCTAAAAAACAAACTAACGATTAAACAATTAAACGATTAAACAAAAATGATTTTAAAAGCAGAAAACTTAGTAAAGACCTACAAAGGAAGAAGCGTTGTAAAAGGCATTTCCGTTGAAGTGAATCAGGGAGAAATCGTAGGTTTACTCGGTCCAAATGGGGCTGGAAAAACAACATCGTTCTATATGATTGTAGGCCTCGTGAAGCCAAATTCCGGAAATATTTACTTAGATGATTTAGATATTACCAATTATCCAATGTACAAAAGAGCGCAACAAGGAATTGGCTACTTAGCGCAGGAAGCGTCTGTTTTTAGAAAATTAAGTATTGAAGATAATATTATGAGCGTGTTGCAATTGACCAAACTTTCAAAAGAGGATCAAATTGCTAAAATGGAATCGCTCATTGATGAATTCGGCTTACAGCATATTCGGACCAATCGCGGTGATCTATTATCCGGAGGCGAAAGAAGAAGGACAGAGATTGCACGAGCTTTAGCCACCGATCCAAAATTTATTTTACTCGACGAACCATTTGCTGGTGTCGATCCTGTCGCCGTAGAAGACATTCAGCGAATTGTCGCACAGTTAAAAAACAAAAATATCGGCATCTTGATCACCGACCATAACGTCCAAGAAACATTAGCCATCACCGACAAAACATACTTAATGTTTGAAGGCGGTATTTTAAAAGCTGGAATACCCGAGGAATTGGTAGAAGACGAAATGGTGCGTCGCGTTTATCTCGGGCAGAACTTTGAATTAAGAAAGAAAAAATTGGAATTTTAATTGTAATTTAAAGTAAATGGAAAATCAAGAGCAATACGAACTGTGGCACAAAAATCCGAAAAACTGGAAATTTGGTGTTTTCTATTACAATCCAGAGGACAAAAGAACTTTTCCGCCCAAACGCATAAAAAGTATGGGACATACAATAAATTTTGCCGATACGAAATCCGTGGTTGGTTTGGTTTTGTTTTTAGCCTTTGTTGCTTGGCTGGTATTATATACAAATTTCAATACCCAAAATTAACGCTTAGTCAGGTATTGTAGCATTTTTGGTGTGCCATTGTATAAATTGACATCTACATTACCGTCGATTCCATCGATTGTTGCCTTTTCTGTAAATTGCCAAAAAAGCCAGTCGTCTTGCATCGTTTCTACAAAAAAATTGTAGTTGGCAATCCAAAATGGAAAGTCACTAAAATCTTCCTTTAAAAAATCTTCGTAATAGCTTTCGTTGGTATATATAATTGGCCTGATTTTATAATGTTGGTCGACTTTGGTCAGCAATCGCCTCAATCCAGATTTTAAACTATCCATCGGCTGATTTTTTAGCATCGACTCAATATCAAAAATAGGCGGTAAATCACCCTTTTGCAAATCAACATGTTTGATAAAAAATTCCGCTTGATCTAGCGAGTTTTCATTAGGGCGATAATAATGATAGGCTCCTCGAATAATGCCAGATTTTTTGACGGCGGACCAATTCCGCTCAAATTGGGAATCCAACTTATCATTTCCTGCAGTCGCTCTAATAAATACAAACCGAATGGGGAAAGTATGCTCGACAACTTTAACCTGATCCCAAAAAATATCTCCTTGGTACTGAGATACGTCTATGCCGACCACTTTGTCAGAATAGCTAATTAAAAGTTGAAAATTCCGAACATCAGTAAATCGTTTGGAGTCATGCGGTTCTTCAACTTTTGTCGACTTAAAACCCTAATAATATAAGAGGCCATTGCGATAGTGATATGCGATTGAAGACAAGAAAATTAGAGATATTCCAGCTAACAAAAAACTGCCAATATTTGATTTTGGGAAGTGACTTTTTCTCTTTCTAATTACCGTTCTTGAAGTGCGTTATACTCCAATGGCTTTCTTTTTCATACTACTTCTTCAGACTTGAAAAATATATTTTGAACGATGGAAAGCACGACATAAAAAAGGATTGTAAGTGCAACGCCAAGGAAATGAAAAAGAAAAATTAAAAGACAAGAAATCAGCAAAAAAACAAACTGTAATAAATTGTCTTTCACACGCAAAGTTTTAAACTTTAAAGAAAATAAGCGGATCTCAGCATTCATGATAAAGGCACTCAAAACAGCAAAGAATAATAAAAACCAACTGCTTTCTAATAACATCGTAACATATTGAAACTGTCCACGTGCTAGAATTAACGGCAAACTGAGAACAAACAAAGCGTTTGCTGGAGTAGGCAAACCAATAAACGAATTGCTCTGTCGTGTATCTATATTAAAGTTTGCCAAGCGATAACAAGCGCCCAAAGTGACTATAAAACCCAAGAAAGGAAAGAAAACAATATTGCCTGCCTCTGAATTACTGAGCAACAAAAACATCGCATATCCCGGAACCAATCCGCTCGTGACCATGTCTGCAAGTGAATCCAATTGCAGTCCAAGTGGACTAGCAACTTTAAACAAACGCGCGAAAAACCCATCAAAAAAATCGAAAAAGATTCCCAAACAAACAAATAGAAAGGCACTTAAAAAATCTCTCTCTGAGATAAAAACGAGTGCTACACATCCGCACGATAGATTCAGTAAGGTAATTGCGTTTGGAATATACTTCTCAATTGTCATCTTTTGATTTTTCAAAAAACAAATTTAATACAATAACTCAAAGACAAGTACGTTTTTTCGTAGAGTTTTTGTTTCATCAATTCACAATTAATTCAAAAAATTAAAATTCGCTGTAAATAAGCTCACTAAAAATGTATATTTTTGAAAAGAAAAAAAACAAACATCCGTTTGAAAATAAGAGTGCTTTGAAAAGAAACTTGTGTATCGTTTTCGTCCTATTTGCAGGCCTAATATATGGTCAAACAACGAGGAAATATTCCAATGAATTTATGAATATTGGTGTGGATGCCGCTGCATTGGGAATGGCCAACGCAGTCACTGCTTCAACCCATGATGTAAATTCTGGATATTGGAATCCTGCCGGCCTAATCGGAATACAAGAAGGCCAAGTAGCTTTGATGCATGCCAGCTATTTTGCAAACATCGCACAATATGATTACGCGGCGTATGCGAAACCAATCGACGACAAAAGCGCTTGGGGTATTTCCCTAATCAGATTTGGTGTAGACGATATCCTCAACACTACAGAACTCATTGATGATCAAGGCAACATCGACTTCAATAGAGTAAGCAAATTTTCAACCGCGGATTACGGTTTTACTTTTTCCTACGCCAGAAAATTGCCACTCGATGGTTTGCAATATGGTGTGAATGCGAAAATTATTCGCAGGATAATTGGCGACTTTGCCAACTCTTGGGGATTTGGCGTTGACGTTGGACTTAAATTCAAAAAAAATAAATGGGATTTGGGTTTGATGCTGCGCGATATTACAACGACTTACAATATTTGGAATATTGATGAGGAAGAATATGCAAAGATTCAAAGTGCAGTGGTAGGTCAAAATCAAGATAAGCCAGAAAGTACAGAGATTACTTTGCCGAAAGCACAGTTAGGGATTTCTCGAAAATTCGAATACGATTACGATTATACTTTTATGCCCGCCATAAACCTCAACATGGAGTTTGCGAAAACCAATGATATCATTGCTTCCGATTTTGTGAGTGTTGCACCAGCAGTCGGTTTCGAATTTGGATATACAGATTTAGTCTTTCTTCGTACAGGATTCGGTAACTTTCAAAATATTACACAAATCGACAATACTACAAAGCTAAGTTTTCAACCCAATGTTGGTGTTGGATTCAAATACAAAGGAATCCAAATTGATTATGCGCTGACTGATTTGGGAGACCAAAGTGCGGCGCTTTACTCAAACATCTTCTCTCTTAAAGTAGATCTAGGTATTTTTAAATAGCATGAAAGAGCTTACGCAGAAACCACTTTTTCTTGCACTTCTATCGGGGATTTTGTTTGCATGCAGTTGGCCAACGTACGGATTTCCAATCTTTATTTTTTTTGCTTTCGTTCCACTATTAATAGCGGAAAAAAAACTACGCGAAAACCATCCAAAAGTCAAATTCAAAGTTTTCGTTTTTAGTTACTTCACATTTGTCATTTGGAATGCCGCAACGACATGGTGGCTTTATTACGCCTCTGGATTCGGAATGTTCTTCGCAGTTTTAGTCAACGCGCTTTTGATGAGTGTCCTGTTCTTACTGTATCATATCACCGCAAAAAGAACCTCTCAACGATTGAGTTTACTATTCTTTGTATGTCTCTGGCTGAGTTTCGAAAAGTTTCACCTGATATGGGATTTTTCTTGGCCTTGGCTAAATTTAGGACATGTTTTTGCAAATTACCCGCAATGGATTCAGTGGTACGAGTATACCGGCGCCTTTGGCGGTTCTTTATGGGTTTTAGCTGTCAATGCATTTGGATTCGCTTTCCTTGCGAAAACTGCAACTTACACGACGCTAGATCGCTCCAAAAAAATACTTCCAAAGTTGGCTTTGCTGATTTCGATTCCAATAATTTTATCCCTGTGGATGTTTGAAAATTATGAGAAAAAAGGAACAACAAAGGAAGTAATTGTACTCCAGCCCAACGTTGATCCCTACACAGAAAAGTATGATACACCAAACTTTGTTATAGCCAAAGGACTTTTGAATCAAGCAGATTCTGTAATTACGCCAGAAACAGAATACATCATTGCGCCGGAAACTGTTTTAGCAGAAAGTGCTTCTTTTGACCAATTCTACAATTCTCCCACGCGGTATTTAATCATGAATTACCAGCAGTTGCACCCTAAAGCACAACTGCTATGGGGAATTGACACCTATAATTTTATTCTCGACGAAAAGCAAGTTTCACCAACATCTAATGCATTCAAAGAAGGTATCTGGGTCAATTTTTATAACGCAGCTTTGTTTTTTAATAAGCAACCTGATTTTCAAAAATACTATAAATCGAAGTTGGTTGTAGGCATTGAGAATTTGCCTTACAAAAGCATTTTAGAACCTTTATTGGGAAATGTGATGCTAGATTTAGGAGGAACTATTGCTACAAAAACAATACAATCAGACCGTAGTGTTTTCATATCAAACGACAGTACAAAAGTTGCCCCTATTATTTGCTATGAATCGGTCTATGGTGAATATGTAACCGAATATGTAAAGAATGGCGCACAATTTCTGGCAATAATTACCAACGATGCTTGGTGGAACGAAACGCAAGGACACAAACAACACCTAACTTTTGCGACCTTGCGCGCAATTGAAACGCGAAGAGATATCGCCAGAAGTGCCAATACAGGTATTTCTGCATTTATTAATCAAAAAGGAGAAGTAACTTCGGAAACCAAATACGGTGAAAAATGCGCGCTACTAGGCAAGGTTTGTTTGAACAATAAAATGACTTTTTACGTAAAGTATGGCGATTATATCGCTTATTGGGCTACTTTGGTCCTGTTGGCGCTAACCACTTTCTTGCTACTACAAAATCTACGAAAGCGGAGTTATTGACCTCTGTAAAATAAAACAGTGCTGATGGTTTTGATGACAATGTTGATGTCAAGAAATATACTCCGATGTTTGATATAATACAAGTCGTACTGAAGCTTAATCAAACTGTCATCAATTGTTTCACCATAAGAATAATTAACTTGTGCCCAACCTGTCAAACCGGGTTTAATAACATGTCTTGTTTCATAGAAAGGCATCACTTCAGCTATTTCATTAACAAATACAGGGCGCTCGGGTCGTGGACCAATTACGCCCATTTCTCCTTTCAAAATGTTGTAAAATTGCGGAATTTCATCAATTCGTGACTTGCGCAAAAATTTACCGAAGGCGGTTATTCTAGAATCATTTATCGTGGTAAAAACGGCGCCATTCGACTCCGCGTTTTTGACCATAGTCCTCAATTTTAAGATGTTAAATACAATGCCATTTTGACCTATTCTTTCCTGTGTGTAGAAAAACGAACCTTTGTTTCCGAGCAAATTGCCAATAAGTATCAAAGGCACTATTGCGAGACCAATGGTCAATCCGATAACAGAAATCACAATTTCCAAAATTCTTACTATCAGCAAGTACAATTGGTTTTGGTTGCTTCTGCTAAAAGGAAAATATCGATAGAAATCTCGAGCGACATATTGTACTGGGATTCTATTGGTGATTGCTTCGTATACTTGAGTATATTCCCTAATCACATAACCATTTTCTAATAAATGAATTAACTGATTGTAAAGATTCACTGTAATTCCATCGGTTTTCTGCGCCGCAATTACAACTTCAGAAACGGAATTTTCGATAACGAATTCTTCCAATTTATCGATATCAATATTTTTTACAAAATCCTTGACACCTTTTGAAGTTTTGCTTTGAATACTATCAGAATTGACATAACCCACAACTTTGTAATGAGGATCAACACTTTCCAAACCCATCGCCAACTCTTTTCCTTGATCTTTATCGCATATGAGTATTACTTTCTTCTCAAAACGACTTGACGCTAAAAATTTTACGTATAGTAATCTCCATAAAAAGAGTGACCCAAGTATTGACAAGTAAAAAAACAAAATTTGTATTCTGTTGCTTGGTAAAAATGGGGTATAGATTGGAGTTAGTAGGTAAACGAGTACTGTAGTCGATGCGGTTAATATGATACTCTTCACCACTTGGACTTGACTGCTGGCAATTTGAAGATTATACATCTCGAAGACAGTTCCAATAACATTCAAATAGATGGCCAAAACAATGGTCCAATAATAATTTGTAGTTGAAATATTAAAATAATTGAATTTGAAAATAATTCCAACAAAATACAAAGCTCCAAATACGGTGAGCACATCAAATACTCTCAAAAGAATCTTGCGCTCAGATATTTCAAAATGTATTTTTCTATTGATGACCATTTAAAAAATGACTTGGTATATTTGAGCGCAATTTAGGAAAAAATAAGTGATGTTTTTTACCGCACTAGCAAATGAGTCCATTTATCCTTAACTAATTGCCAATCAAATTCTTGCACACAAAGACTCGCGTTCTCAACCAAAGTTTGTTTTAACGAATCATTTTGTAGTATTTCCTTAATAGCAAACACCATAGCTTCGCTGTCATTGTCATTCACAAGTAAGGCTGTTTTGTTGTTTTCCAGTAAATAAGTAATTCCACCTACATTGGTTGAGACAACAGGCAAACCAAGCGCCATAGCTTCAATTACGCTTACTGGCGTATTATCAAAATGAGTCGTGTTGATAAAAATATCATAATTTTTAGAAAGCGAAATCCATTCTTCTTTATTTAACCTTCCAGTAAACTTGACATTTAATTGCTTTTCATCTGATAATTTTTGAATCTTTTTTAGTGTTCCATCTTTGTCTGGTCCAACCATACATAGTTCCGCATTTGGAAATTCTTTCTTTAGTAAACTAAAAACTCTTATTGCCATTTCTGGATTGTAAATCGTTGTAAAAGAGCGAACCCAAAGTAACTTGGGTGCGATAACTGCTCTGTGCGTAAACGGATATTTTTCAAGTTCAATAGTATTCGGAATGTAGAGAATCTCAGCGTAGCCTTTATTACTAAATGCCTCGTAAAGATAGAGTGACGGTGCAATATTTTTAAATGCATTCTCGAATATCATTTTACTCAAAACTGGTGATTTCTGTAATCTTTTTGGCAAATCTCCACCATGAAGTTTAGGGACATATTTAAGATTTAATAACCTACACAATTGACTTACAAAAAATGCATACCAAAAATTTCTTGTACTATAGGTATCTATCAATACGTAATCTACCTCGTTCTTGTGCTTTATGGTTTTGTAAAGCATCTCAAGCATTCGCAATATTTTACTTCTTTTTGAAGAGGCATAAATCACATGAAAACCTTCTCTTGTTAAGAAAACGCCTAGTGTTTCTATAGAAGTCACAGTCATCCCGTGCTTGGCGAGTTTGTTTCCTATGTATAGAATCTTAATCTTCATTAAAGTTAACTTTAAGCAACGTTAAGGAATATATAAATGCAGGCGCTGCCAACCTCATCGCAGCATGATTAATGGTTAACAGCCAAAAAGTCAAGAAGCAAAGTAAATAAATATTGTACTTGTTATCAAGGTATAAGATCAATGGTGTTAAAAATAAAATCAGAAGTCCAAAAATACCAAGCGAACCGTGCTCTGCAATCATTCTAGTAATTTCATTATGAGTAACGACAATCTCGCCTGTTCTTTCGAATCGTTTCTCCATATTTCGACCAACACCAATGCCAAATATGGGATACTCTAAGAATGTCTGTATCTCATCACTTGCTAATTCTCCGCGCCCCGTCAACTGGTCTTCTTTTACCCTACCAGCTGCATCTTGATTATTGTAACGCTTCTGAATTAAGCCATTGGTCTGATTGGAGGAATAAGTCCAAGCCGCTATAAAAGCAATAAAAGTAAAGGCTATCATACCAAGCATTCGCAACTTCCTTTGCTTGTCAATAAATAAATAAGCTACTACAATTAAAATTAAAATCATGGCAAAACCAGTGATCATACCACCTCTTGAAAAGGTAATAAAGCCTCGGTATGCGATATACATAGTCAAAATCAAATTGACACTAAACTGAAATACAGAATTTGACAGCAACAGCAGTCGTGACGCAAAAATAAACATACCTAAACCTAAAATAGTAGAAACCTGATTTGGACCGAATCCGCCTGAAGCCAAAGCATTTGATTCCGTTCCTGTAATGACATCTTTGATATTCGGAGTAAATATGGTAAGGTAAAAAACACAACTAACAATAGGTAATCCAATACATAATATAATGTTGTTTACTTGTTCGAGTGTAATTTTCCTATTATACGTATACAGAGCACAAATCCCCAAACATACTGGTCCACTAATATTAAAAGATATCTCTTTTCTTAAACTAATGGCATAATTTAATTGTACACTAGTGAGCAATACAGATGGAATTAGAAGCAGTAAAAACAGCCAATATGGAACTGCATTCTTCGAGATACCTTGATAATAAATACCTATCAAGATAAATATCATCACTCCAAATTTTGAGAATTCATAAACCGGATTTCCGTCAGTCATTCGCAAAACAATCTCACTACCAACGATATAGGCAGTAGCATATAATACTTCGTTGTTTTGGTTTCTCGAATTTATAATATACCAAATACCGCCAAGAATAATACTATAGCCATAAAGCTTGGGTACAATTGCATTGCTATACATTAAGAGACCAATAACAGCATGCACCAAAATCAAGTAAAAGTACTGCTTATTCCTGATTAACATCTCAATTCATTTTGTAGCCAGTTAATATAATTTGCTATGACGGCCGATTCAGTGTGGCTTGCATTGATAGTGTCTTTCAACGCGACTCCAAATGTATTGATTAAAACAGGACTGTTGATATAAAGCATTAAAGCGTCGTAGAATAACGCCGCCTTGTCGGATGGAACAATAAGACCACTTATTCCGTCTTCAATAACTTGAGGGATTTCACCCACATTAGTTGCAACAACCGCCAAGTTGTGCATTCCATATTCCAGTACAGCAACAGGCAAGCCCTCCGAGCTAGATGCTAGAACTCCTATTGAAGCTTGTTGAAGTATATAATCAATGTCTTCCCGAACATCATAAATAAAGACACTTTCCTCTAGACTATTTGCGTGGATTATTGTCTTCAATTCATTAGAGTATTCATCAAGTAAATCTTTTCCTACAAAATGGAATGTCCATTCCGGATTCGTAGTGCGAAGTTTAATAGCGACTTCCAACAGTAGTTTGTGGTTTTTTGGATGTCTTAAATTAGCGAGACAAACGATTCTTTTTCCTTCAATCCCTTCTAGGGTTGTTTTTTTTTCTTCATTAGCATTGAAGATGGTAAAGTTCGGCAAATAAATCACCTTTTCAAAGAATAGTTTTTCCTTGCACCATTTTTCTAAATCGTGGTTTACGACAATTATACCGAAAAAAAACCGGGATATAAACCACAAAACAATATTGTGAATTGTCTTTTTTTCACTTCGCGCACCGGCGTGTTCATGCCAAATTATATTTATTTGTGGATACACCAACTTTAGTAAAAAAGCAGTGAAATAAGAAGTTCCATGCGCGTGAATGCAATCTACTTTATTCTTTTTGCACAGGCGCCTCAAGGTAAAAATGGCAGAAAAATCAAAGGTAGACCGCTTGTTCAAACAAGCAAAAAATACACTAGAATCGATTCTACTTTTTAAAGCACCTTGTTTTCGACTCGCAACAATACCTGAAAATGTAAATTGACCGGCTAGTGCATTGGCATAATTTACTGCCATGCGTTCTGCTCCGCCCACTTCTAATGAATCTATCAGTTGTACTATTCTCATTCTAAAAGCAAGTCCTTAATTTCACTTTCAAACAAATCTAAGGTATATTTTCTCGACCAAAGGATGCTGTTCTGTACTTTATCAGAATATAAATTCTGATCTTGAATCAAATCAAGTAAGATTGTCGCATCTTGATCAATATCCATAGATAGAAGCACACCTCTTTGGCCATTTTCAAGCATATTCGGCACACAAGAAACCTTTGTAGCAATAGGTAAACAGCCCCAAAACATGCCTTCTGCGACCACTTTAGGCCAGCCTTCACTCTCTGATGGCAATATGATAAAGTGGGCTTCTTGATATACCTTTTTCATGGCATCTTGAGCAAAATTCCCCTTGAGAAATACAAAATTTTCCAATTGATTGTTGCGAATGTATGTTTCTAAATGCTCCTTTTCCTTGCCGTTTCCATAAAAAGACAATTCGATATTGGAATGTTTTTTAAGTAACTTTTGTAGTAATTGAATAGCATAAATTGGGCGTTTACCTCTTGATAATGTTCCTACATAAATCATTGAAATAGTTTCATTAAGACTGCGAGGCTGCACTGCAATTTTTTCTGCTTCGGAATATGATGCGGTAAAAAACGGTTTGATGTTCGAGTTGCTTCTCTCCCATTCTCCGTAAACTAGCACTTGCATATTTCTTGTTAGCAAGGTATTACTTAGAATCCAGCGCTGCAATTTGTAACTCCAAGGCTGCTTTGAATTTGGATCCCAATTACCTGCGTATTTTGCGGTTTTAGATTTTCCAGGAAAAAAAATTTGAACAATACAACCCATCAAACCGATATTTCCTGGACATCTTAAATGAATATGATCAGACCAAATAATAGCTTTGAACAATTGATAAAAATTCCAAAATGAATATCTAAAAGCTTTGAGCAAATTTGAAATCGTTTTTATATTGAATTCCTTCGCAACAAACATTTTTGCAATAGCGAACGGAATCGGCGCAATTAATAATCCGTTATCTTTTTCCCAAATTGGACAAAAAAAAGCGATTTCATCAGAATGTTTGTCCCAAATAACCAATTCTTTTACATACGGACTGTAAGCATAATACTGTGCTTCTTTTTCAATAAAAGGAGATGAGGAAATGACAACTACTTTCATTATATATAATCTTTGGAGCCTTTTTGAGAAATGACTTTGGCAGGAACACCAACCACTGTAGAATTTGCTTCAATATCAGATGTCACCAGCGAGCAAGCGCCGATAAGTACTTGATTACCAATACTTATTTTTCCAGCAACGACACTATTCGCAGCAATATAGACCTGATCGCCAATCACAGGAACACCTCTTTTTTCGCCTTGCCCCGATATACCGATGGTTACATTTTGAGCGATATTGCAGTTGTTACCGATGATGGTATCTTTATTTAAAATAATACCACCGAAATGCCCGATATAGAAAGAATGCCCAATTTTAGCCGAAGCTGGAATCGAAATACCGGTCATAATTTCAATCCCTTTTTGCCATAAGAAAAGCCATGCTTTAAAAAGCAATCGAAAAGGTTGCATAGTTACTTTTTCGTGTACAAAGTGCGCAATACGATATTGAAAAATGGCCCAAAATCCTTGAGTAAAGAACAAAATCACAAAAAAATTAGCACCATACTTTCTGTATTTTTTATAATCGGATTGGATGAGTTGAAATGTTGTCATTGCATTTTTGGCTTTTTCAAAATTAATGAAAACCAACCTACCAACCTGCCAATAAATTCCGTTAAAGCTTCTTTTCGCTTGCAGCTAGTTAAGACATTTGTTCCGCGTATACCCGCCAAAACCAAAGTAATCACGTGCCACTTGAACTTCGATTTAAAGCTCGGAAAAGGATGCTTCACGCGCCAAACATACCAACCATTGCGCACTACCATTTTACCATACAAATATTGGTTGGGTCGTCCTGATTGATCATGATAATGTGCCAAAGTTGCTCCCGTATTGACAAATAGCTTTCCTATTTTAGAAACCCGAAAAGTGAAATCTGCATCTTCGTACAAACCATAGCCTTCGAAATAAGTTGAAAACTGTAATCCCTCAAAAACCTCTTTTCGAAAGGACGAAACGCCTCCCATCAATTGTTCAACTTCATAGATTTTTCCGGACGGTGGTAAAAAGCTGATACTCCTACCGTGTGAAAACTCCGGAACAAACCCAGGTTTTGTATTACTGTCTAATCCTAATCTCTTGCGAAATACAAAGCGACTGCCATCTATTTTTTTCCAGCCGTCGTAGTAGTATTCATAAATAGAGGCTTGATAATTACCCCCAACAAATTCCCATTGGTCTTCATTATTGATATACCCGCCAACTCCTAAAGCTTCCGGATAGGATTCGTAAGTGTGGAGAATATTTTCAAAATAGGTGGATTCCAAAACCGTATCATCGTCTAAAAAGCAAACGATGTCAATCGTACTACTCGTATTGCGAATACCATAATTTCGCTGTTTTGTCAAACCGCGATGGGCAGCATCAACCTTAAAATAATGAAGATTTGGAAACAAATTTTCGGCAATCATTTGTTGGGTCAATAAATTGGTAGAACCGTCAATGATTAAAATTTCATCCGGATAAATAGTCTGAGAACTTACCGATTGCAATAATTGAAGCAACGGCTTGGCTCTCATGTAGGTGCAGATTATTAGCGAAAATTTCATAAATTATTTAGTTCTAACCCCCAAATCAACTAATTTCTTGGCATAAAAAATTGACTTATTAAACTGCAATTGTTTGTATGGAATGCGAAGCAATCGGAATAATAACGTGAGCTTTGGTCCTTGAAAAAGAAATGAGAAAAAGTACCTAGATCGATATTCTGCAATTTGTTCTGTATTGAATTGCTTATGAAATTGATACATTAATGTCGGACTCGGAACCGGTCTAATCCACTTGACTGGAGTATCCAACTCCCATGGCTGGGTTTTTCTTTTCTTCCCCATTACTTTTGCCTGAGAACCCCAGAAACGGTAGCCTCCATTTGGTGGCTTTAAATGTAAATTAACTGAAAAAGGGTTATGCAAAATGGGAACCCCTAATTTAAGTAAAGAAATTCCAAAATCGCCATCTTCACCATATCCGCCATCATAATTGATATCGTTTCCAACCAACCTATCTACGTATTCTCGCTTTACACAAGAGTTTGCATTGCTAAACATCTGCACACTGCCAGCATGCCATCGGGTTGCATCAACCAACTTCAATTTCGAACGCAAATCATTCAAATCCTGTTCAATGTGATCCGCTCGGATGTCCAACCCATTGCAGCCACCTGCGTTATATGTTTGTAAAAGCCTGATATGATTCTCTATAAAGTCAGGCTGAATTCTAATATCATCATCGCCAAAAACAATATAATCTCCAACACATTTTTCGATAGCTTCATTGCGCGCTCTGCAACTTCCTTTGGTTACTTGCCAATTAACCGTCAGTTCAAACGGATACGCCTTCTCCGCGTATAACTTTTCATCTCTGGCATGGGCAGGCGTTGCATCTACAACCACCACTTGTGATGGTAAATAAGTTTGTTGCGCCAAATCATCCAACAATCTTAAGGTATAATCTTGTCGCAACATTGTAGGAATGATATAACTCACCGTTGGCTTTCCTTCTATCTCATTCAACTGCCGAGGCGGAAAAAGTACTCTTTTTGATTCATGTTTAAAGTTGCTTTTCGCATAGAAAAAAGCTTTCCATTCACTAAGCTTCCAAAATCCTTTTCGATACAACATGAAAAGTGCGTGATCTATTTTAAAATTTTTGATAAAAAAAACATAACGATCTCTTGCCGAAATTTTGATTTCTTCTAGTTTTGACTCACTGTATAAATCTTTCACATAAAGTGGAATAACACCTTGATAGCGTAAAGCATTGTGTCCGAAATGCAAAGCTTGCATTTTAATTGATTGATAATCAATATCAAAGCCTCCCAGCGTTTCCCACACTTTTTTCCTTACCGCAAAACAATTTGGATTAATCCTCCAACTAACACACAGATCGAGGTCTTCGAAATCATTGATGTACCAAAACAAAACCGAAGATTGATGCGCTAAATCTGGAAAAATATTTTTATAACCTTGTTCAAAAGAGCTGTGCCAAATATCTCCATATCCGTCAATCAATTCCTCTAATTTTTGGAAATCAGGTTCTCCCGTATACAGAATAATTTCACCAGAACTTGCGACAAACTCCTTCATTTATTAACTATTTTTTTTGCTTAAAACAGATCGATAAAAATCTATGTTCTGTTGTACTACTTTTTCAATATCAAAATCTTTTGCTACTTTTTTCCTTGCTGCAATACCAACATTTTGACACAAATCATCATTTTGAATCAAACTCACAATTCTTTCGGCGTACAAATCGTGCGCCGTTGGATGAACTAAAAAGCCGCTTTCCCCATCCTTAATCAACTCTTCAGACCAGCCAATATTACTGTTTACAACAGGTTTTTGCATCGCCATCGATTCAATAGTTACCATTCCCAAAGTTTCCGCAAAAGTAGGAAATACACAGACATTCGCACTGCGGATATAATCCTGAACTTGCTGATAAGGCACCTTTCCCAAATATTTTACTTTTGAATATAATGTGCCATTCAGCGCGTTTTGGAGCAAAAGCCAAGTAGATTTCGATTTTGTTTTAAGATCATAAGAATCACTACCAATGATAATGAGCTTAGCCTCGGGACACTTGACCAATACTTTTTCATAGATAGCAGGCAGTTCTAAAACTCCTTTTTTTCTAATAATAGTTCCGATATAAAGAATCAATCCCTTCTCATACACAGAGGGGTCCGAATTATTAAATTGCGACAAGGACAAACCATAATGGATAGTTTGAATCGTTTTATTTTGTATTCCAAAAATTTTCTTTGTGAGTAAACCTGCGAAATCGGTTGGAGCGATATACGCGGTTGCTTTTTGTATCGCCAATTTTTCAAAAAAGAAATTTTTTAGTTTTTGCTTTCTTTTTTCTAAGTGACAGAAATAGGCATCGGAACCGTGAAATCGTATCACAAGCGGTTTATCAAGATTCATAAATGCTGTAATTCCACACCAATCAACAGCTTCAACCAAATCAATTGAATCCGTGCTAATCCTTTGATTTATATAGTTCTGAAGGTATTTACGATAATGATACCAAGTAAAAAAACTGAATTTTTTTGCTTTGATAAGGTGAAAGGTAATTCCACCCTCAACAAAAACTTCGTCTGTCTGTTGCCCATAAATAAAAAGACTGACGCTCACCTGGGCCTTAACTAAAGCAATCGTCAAATTCTTGACACTTGTACCAATACCCGCAGCAAAGGCTACTTTTTCGTGAGGGTATTCTGGTGTAAGAAAAGCAATATGCATAATTCGCTTGTTGTTAAATTTACTTCTGACTGCTTTTACTTCGCGTTAAATAGTGTTTAAAATATAATCCTGAGATCCTTTCTCAGAAATTATAGAAGCCAACGGTGCGGCAACAACTGAATTATTAGGCACGTCAAAAGTAACTATGGCATGGGTACCAATCAAGACATCGTCACCTATGGTTATTCCGCCCAATATCGTTGCCCCTGGACCTATAAAAACCCGATTGCCAATTTTTGGAACTCCAGTTTTTTGACCACGAACTAGTACTCCAATTGTAATACCTTGCGAAATATTGCAGTTTTCTCCGATCTCGGCATCACCGTGAATCACTACTCCTCCAAAATGTCCAATATATAAACCTTTTCCAATAGTTGTACGGTAAGAAATATCAAACCCATATTTATACTTCAAACGACTTAACCAAAATAGGAAAAAGTAAAATAAAAATTTATTTACGTTTCTATAGTACTGACAATGCCGAAACACCAATAAAAATCTTAACCCCGGTGCAAAATCATGTCTAAAGGACTTCCAAAACAATCCCAAAGAAAACGGCTGCCGCAAATTGTATCGCAAGAGATCTTGTTGGATTACCTCTCTAAACTCTGCTTTTGTCATTAGTTGTAACTGCTCTAAAATTATATTTTAAATAATGTCTTCAGTTTTAAAACGATTCTTTGCCATTGTTTATGCAAATACTTTTTAAAAGCATAAGTCGAATCTTTAAAAACAATACTATCTACACGATTAACCTCAGTTTTTTGAACCTTTGCAATAACCGCATCAATACGTTTGGTATGTTTTTCATTATTGCCATAAGATCGAGCATACCAAGTATGATACAGTATACTTTTGCCTAAATCATCCAAAACCAAATTCGTAATAGCATCATCCTCAAAGGGTACGGTAGCCTCCAGAAAAAGAAACTTCTTCCCTTTTCTTCGCAACCAAAAATAAAAACGATAATAAGGTTCAAATAAACTTTCCTTACTGTAGTCTCCCTTCAACAAACTGAGATTGTCTGTGAACTCATTCGCCACAATATATTGGTTTTTCATGACTTCTTTTTCATTCCAAATGGCGAGAATTTCTTTAAAATTAAGTATCGAAAAGAAAGTATTTATGCCATATGGATTTTGTATTCGATGCGGAATCACGCCGCCATCTCGGACACCACAAGCGGTAATATGATCTTTTTCCATTCTTTCAATAATGGGAAAAACCAGCGCAGCATCAATAAATAAAACATCTTCGTCTGCCATAATCAACCAATCGATTTTTTTGTCTTTTAGCTTCTTAAACATATAACAAATACTGTCCATGGCATGCATACCATTTCTACCATCAATCACATATCGTGGGATGTCTTGTGGAAATAATAGAGAAGACTTTTGATATAAATCAAAATTCACTACCGTAGATAAAATCGCTATATTTTTAGTCATACGTTAAAGCATTTTTCTGAGCTCTTAAAAGTCCTCTTCGCAAATACGGAGCACAAATCATGGCATCATGGTAAAAAATCATAAAACGAGCAGATGGGGCAACTTGAAGATCATATTCTTGTAAAAGGGCCGTAAATGCCGCTTCATCCTCTTGCTTGTGGTAAGTGCATATCGCCATTTTAAAACTCCTTTTGGATTGAAGAAACCCCGCTGATCCTGCCAAGAAATTGGCTTCTTCTCCTTCTATATCAACTTTCAAAAAAGTAATATCCTGATGGTCTTCAACAAACTTATCGAGCGAAATACTGTTGGCAGTTATAGTATTGGATACGAATTTATTACAAATGAATACTTTTTCTTTCCATGGCTTAAAAGTGGCTTCTAAAGCTTCAATCCATTCCTCATCACACTCAAAAAGGTAGAGCTTCTTTACCCTTTCCACATTGGTCAAAGAAAAATTTCCTTCGGCCGCACCAATATCTGCGATGACATCATTTTGTGTCAAATCAAAATTTTGTGTCAAATACAAATGAGGTGACTCCAAATCCTGGTCTAATAACAATCCATGATACAAACTTTTGATCTTCTGAATGGAATAAGATCGCTTAAAAAATAACTTTTTGTTATCATGGAGTACAAAATGCAACCCAGTAACGGTATCCAAGAGTACGTTAATATTTTCTTTGTTGTATTTTTTTTGAAAATCATAGGGGAAAACAGTCATCGGATTCGCGGCAAGATAGCTAACAACTTCCTTTTCTTCTTCGGAGAGCACTGTTTTGGAAGAATAATAATTAATAATATCCAACTTCAATTTATTTAAATACCTTTGATGCTTGCTATGGACTAACTTTGCTGACATTCTTGCCCTCAAGCTATCTGGAATGAAATTTTGTACCGCCTCTTTTATCAAAGTCAAAATCATTACTTGATGTTCGTTTTGTTATGCATTAAATATTAATTAACCACGAGGAGCAAAAATAGTATAATTGTAAAGCAAGAGTCTACAACACCACAAACTTAATCTATAATTTGACTTATCTCGCTTAATATTCGCATCGACGCATCTTCTGACGGATGTAAATTAATTTTCTCAAACCATTGTTGAGCGTTTCTCACAGCTTCTATAGGTTGTTCTATCCCTTGAATAATGATTTCTACCAAGGCATCTGGAGACTTAATCCATAGGACAGCGTTTTTTGATGGCATGGAACGGAAATGAACAAAATCATAAATGTCAGCAACGGATCGATTCTTTTCATAAGCATTTGGGATATCATAACAGATATAAGCACATGGCTTCTCAAAGGCAACATAATCAAAAACCATAGAAGAACCAAGATTAATAACCATCTCGGTATGCGCAATGGTATTCAATTGCAAAAACATATCTGCTTTGGTCGGCAATACACTATTCCAATTATCACCAATCTTTTCCCATTTTGGCTCTATTACAACAATAATTTCTTTGTACTTTTCTAAAACAGTATCAAAACGACTGGAAAAGTCAACGGGACATCTTCTAAAAATGACACCCAATTGATGCCCTTTTTTATTCAATGCGATTACTGCCTTTGCCGTATCTTCTAAATAAATAGGATCGTTCGGAGAAGTCGTGATGTCATCCCCAGAATAACAAATATATTTTTTACTTATGTCGAGATGGTGCTCGGTGAAAAACGCTTTCTTTTCACAAATGGCATTGGCATCGGTATGCATTTCAAATTGTGGCGTCCCAGTAACTCTAATTTGACTTTCCTTTATAAATGGGTAGTAACTCATCAACTCCTTTTTCATATGATGACTCCAAACGAAATAAAAATTTGGTTCCAGCACTAAAGTTGCCTTCGGTAAATTATCCCATGAAAAAATAAACGTTGCGGTTGGTATTTTGAGCGTTTCAGCAGCTAAAATAGGAGCTAATGCCAAAGTAGTTCGCTGATTGGTACAAAAGACAAAGTCTGGCTTTTCTCTTTCTAAAACCGTTAAACAATTATCATAATACTTGGTTTTCTTCTCATATTTAACAATTGCTTTCCTAATTATTTCAACGCCTTTCACAGAGGAAAACAAGAAAGTAATTACGGTGACGCATAGGAATTTGACAATATTTACAAATGAATCTTTGTTAGTGCTAAAACGATAACTGTCATATACTTTGTCATTGAATTTAGCACAATTCAAATTCAAGTCAATTTGCACTCTTGCTTTTTTTAAGATATCGGTAATCGGATGACTTTTCGCAGCATGAATTTTAATCTCGTTGAAGCCCAACGTGTTTAAATCGCAGGCACTATTGTTCCAAAATATCAGGGAAATACCGTTGATTTCTGCTTTTTTATAGAAATTGGTGTAGGCAAAATTCCTCAAGCCAATGCCATCAGGTAATAAAATAAAAATCTTTTTTTGTTGCATGCTCATTGCTTAAAATAAGGTGTACCAACCAATAAAACTTGGTCATTACATATCTCGAAACTGCTTTTGGTGGTTCAACTTCCAAAAGTTGTCATCCTGAAGCGTTTCAAGAAATAATGCAGCACTATTTCCAATACCAAAATCAGAATTGGTGGGAATAACTTGGTGTAAATCTATTGATTGCAGGGCTTCATAAATGCTTTTCTCTTCGTAATCTGTGTTGATAATATCTGCAAATACAGCTCTATTCTGTTGCCTAGTACCTATATTAATAATTGGAATCCCGTAATAAGGCGCTTCTCGAATTCCTGCACTACTATTTCCGATGATAAATTGACTGTTCTTGAGCAAAGTAAGAAAATATTCAAATCGCAAAGAAGGAAAAATTCTGAATCTAGTGTGTCCTTTCAGTTTTTGATAGGCACTGATGATATATTGACTCCCCATGTCGTTATTCGGAAAAATAACAACATAATTGTGATGGTCTTGTTTTAATACACTGACAAAATTCTCAGCATATTGTTGCATAAATTTTGCCTCTGTAGTAACAGGATGAAACATGGCAATACCGTATTGTTCAAAATCAATCTCATAATACGCTTTTGAGGTGGCTAAATCTGGTAAATCATCTGAAAACATCATGTCGATGTCTGGGGAACCAATAGTAAATATCGAAGACTTGATCTCGCCCATCTGAATCAACCTGTTTTTAGCTGCTGCATTAGAAACGAAGTGAATGTGACTTAATTTACTAACACTGTGCCGAATCAATTCATCGACAGTGCCCGACAATTCTCCTCCTTCAATATGGGCCACCAAAATATTGTTGAGCGATCCTACAACTGCACCAGCTAGGGTTTCAACGCGATCACCATGAACAACAATCAAGTTCGGTTCCGCCTTTTTTGCGTAATGTGAAAGTCCCTCAATAGTCTTTGCCAAAGTCAAATCCATTGTGGTCTCATGGGTATGATTTTCAAATGTATGCACGTTTTTGAAATTACACCGTTCAATTTCAATCACCGTGTAACCATACTCTTTCTGCAAATGCATTCCTGTCACAAAAACAAAAACTTCAAAATATGGATGCGCTTCCAATATTTGAATTAGCGATTTTACTTTTCCAAAATCTGCACGTGTTCCTGTAAGGAATAAAATCTTTTTCATTTATTTTATAATGTAGGAAATGGCATGCGAGTAGGGTAATTTTTTCACCTCGATTCCTTCTGGAAAGAAATCATCAACAGCTTTGTTGGTTCCTGCGAAAGCGCCATAATCATCAAAAATAATGATACCTCCTTTAGTTACCTTATCATACAATTTTTCTAGGATGTACTTCGATGGTTCATACAAATCAACATCAATATGCAACAATGATATTTTTAAATGTGGATTCTTTTCCAAGTAATCGTCTAGGGTAACTAAAATATCTCCTTTAACGATATCTACATTTTTATGCAACCCCTGCGCGACTAATAATTCGTTTATTTCTTCAAAAGAAATACTTTTCCCACCATTAGTTTCTGCAACAAACGCGTCTCTTTTGGCTTTATCCTCGTCGAAATGAGCTTCTGGAAAATCTCCGAATATGTCAAATCCAATTACTTTTCTGCTGTTAGTTTGCTCTAGTAAGTCGCGAAATTTAATCCAACGAAAGAAGGAATTACCTTTAAAAATACCAAATTCAACAATCTCTCCTCTTACGGTAGCCGTTTGTTTGAAAAACTCTAAATGCGTAATAAATTTGCTAAATCTCGAAGGATCAGCTGTGGCGTAAAACCCGTTTTCGTATTCAAATCGTCTGTTTAAATCGTATAATTTATCCATTATTGATATCTTCAAAAGTTAGTTGCTCATCATTATTTATGTCTCTCGTGGCGCGCTTTCCTAATATATCATTAAAATGTACGGCCAGTATTTTTCCCGTACCAGGTCGTTTTACCCAAATATTTTCCTTAGTAAACAGCTCCCCCTTTTTAATCGGACTAATCGAACAAACAGTGGCAAAAGCAAAATCAATAGTGACTTGCTCTTCTGCTGCAGGTTCCTTCGTTCCGCCACGCATTTGCCACATTTCGTTTGAAGAAACAATCAATTCGGCACAAGATTTTTCATCCATGCTGCAAACGATATCTGGACCAACACGCTGCATATGATCAGTAAAATGACGTTCTAAAATACTACCGCCCAATGCTACTGCACCCAAACAAGCATTGTTATTTAAAGTATGGTCACTCAATCCAAAAACTTTATCAGGAAAAGCTTCATGCATTTCTGTCATAGCACCAAAACGCACCAAATGAATAGGTGTCGGATATAAATTAGTGGTATGCAATAAGGCAACTGGAATATGGTGCTTGTCGAAAATAGCAACAGCTTTGCGAATGCTTTCAATGGTGTTCATGCCAGTACTCAAAATCACGGGCTTCCCAAAAGTGCAAATGTGTTCTAAAAGTGGATAATTATTACATTCTCCCGACCCAATTTTATAAGCGGGAATATCGAATTTCTTCAATCGTTCTGCAGCGGCACGTGAAAAAGGTGTTGAAATAAAAATCATTCCTTTGCTTTCGACGTAGTTTTTTAACTCCAATTCGTCTGCTTCATTCAATGAGCACCGTTCCATGATTTCGTAAATGGAAACCTTCGCATTGCCAGGAATTACATTTTTGGCAGCGCCACTCATCTCGTCTGCTACAATATGGGTTTGGTGTTTGACGACTTCTACTCCCGCCCGATGAGCCGCATCTACCATTTCTTTGGCAACTTTCAAAGAACCTTCGTGATTGATTCCTATTTCAGCAATTACCAGAGGTGGGTAATCGAGTCCTATTTTTCGTCCTGCTATTTCTATAAACGGATTCATTCTTGACTATTTGATAATTCATATAAGTATTTCGCGTAAACTAAATCTTCCAATACGTCGATATCCACCGAAGCAAAGGGATGATTCACAACTAGAGGAAATGGCTTTGCACCCATTATTTTTTCTTCTAAAACCAAATGAGAAGCAATGATATACAACAACCCATTTTCAAAGTACAAGGGTTCCAAGTCTTGGCTGCGCTGGCCTAAAGTGTAGTTAAACGGAACAAAGACATCGTTTACAATCTTGCCAAATTTTTGATGATTTCTTGTTACTGTCATTAAACTATCAGCATCGCTATTTTGCATACATTGAAATGCGTCTGAAATTAATCCTTGTGGCCTTAACGGATTGGTTGGTTGCAGAAGGAAAACCCAATCAACAGGGTTTTCAAGAGACTCTAAAACGTGCTTCATTGCAGTAACAGTTGGCTCATTGTCTCCTGATAATTGACTCGGTCTGTCAATGACTTTGGCACCGTAAGATAGCGCAATATTTTTTATTTCTGCGTCATCAGTCGAAACATAAACTTCATTGATCAGACCAAGAAATTTCTTTGCTTCTAAAATACTGTGTGCAATGAGAGGAATTCCACCCAATAACTGAACGTTCTTACGAGGAAAACGTTTTGAACCTCCTCTGGCTGGAATTATGGCAATATTATTCATTTAATACACGCATTGGGCTCGTAAAAATAACTAATTTTCGGGCTTCCAATACAATTTTATATTACCAATTTTTTGAAATTCTGCGTATTCACCAGCAGTTAAACGATTGGTATTCTTTAGAATCTTGGGAATAAACAATATGCAATCTAAGAGCCCCAAAAAAATAGCCTTCAATGCTTTAAAATCTCCTTTAAACACCTTAAGTTTCAATTGCATCCAAATAGTGTACACGAGTAATCGCGGAATTTTGTGAATTGGAAAAAATAGAAACATCAAGCACCAACCCGAACGCAAGGAACGCCGTAAGCGCAGCGTATAATCGGAATTCTTTTTTCTTGCTTTCAAATCTACACGATGATTCACCAATATACTGGGCAAATAGTGAATTTCTATTTGCTTTTTAAACAATGAATATGCGGCAAAATCTTCCTCACCATGAAAAACAAACCAAGCAGGATACTCAGGAATTTGTTGCCAGGCACTCATTCTCCATGCATGTGCGCCACCCGCAAAGCTTTTCATTCGATGTGGTTCTTCTTTTGTTTGGGTTGAAGTCGGCTCAGAAGTACTCCAAAAAATTCGAAATCCAATCACACCACAGGCTTCATGATGTCGAAAATGATTTTCAATTGCGGTCAACGGATCGGAAGTGATAAAGTGTAAATCATCGTCGATAGAAATTGCAAACTCTGCTTGACACAAGCGCATCAGCACATTTCTAGAGTAAATTAGACCTTTGCTTGTTTCATTCCGAATCAACTGAATCTTTGGATAATTCGATTTAAGATGTTCGAATGTGCCATCACTTGAACCATCATCGCAGATAATGCAATTCACCTCTTCGTTCTGCAGTAACAACTTGATTTTATCTAGCGTAGAAACCAAATCGCTCAGCCGATTTTTTGTCGTGATTAATATTGAAAATTTTGGATGTTTCAATTTAAAAATATTAGTTTTTCCTCAACATATTCTTTTGCATTTTTTTATATCGAAAAAAAAGCCTTCTTACTTTTGCACTTTTGAAAATCATTTTAAGGAACTTGCTTTTGAATAAATACTCCGCACGACTAATGGTAGGATAAGTCGGAAAATTATTAGAAAATTGATATGCATGGTCATAGCTGTGCTCTATTTGATCCATCCATGCCTCGTAAACATTGCCCATGTGATAGGCAAAGTTATCATATGTTGTTAATCGCCAGTAATCTTTTTTTAATGGACATTCATCAAAATAATCCTCGCTTAATCCACCCATTTTATAACCAATATAGGTCACAATTTCTTGAAACATGTCTTTCTTGTAGGTAGCTACGAAATGACCCGATCCGAGATAGACTTTTAATCCACCGCTTGCTTCATAACCTAAAGCAATACTTTGAAATTCAGGTTTCCAATCATTCCAGCCAATACTTTTGTAAAAATGTTCTAAGGCTTTCGGATTTTTAACTGGCAAAAGTTTTAAATTTTTATCATACCATTTATCCCACAAAATATTCTCACACCGTGTCATAAAGGTTTTGTACTGAGGAACAATGCCCACAACACCTGCTTTTGGTATCGTTTTGAAAACTTCATCCGTTGCTTGTTGCCAATGCGATAAAAAAAGCACATCACTGTCGGCAATGGTCACCAACTCAATATTATTCCCTGCCAAACCTTTTAATATGGCATTGACTTTTCCTATATTCTGAGTAGTAATTAGTTCATGAATTTTGTTTTCTCGAAGCAACTGATCCAAATAATCAACAATCAGTGCATCACTCCCATTGTTCACAATGGTCACAAAGGTACGATCGTGAATCGTGGCTAAAAGCGATGCGACACAGCGTTTAAAAATTTGAAAACTGTCTTTAAAATAGCCTTCGTGATTCGGAATAAAGACAGGAATAATAACTTGATGGATAAATACTTCTTCTTCGAGTGGCTTATCTTTATGTGGGTTAAATCCAATTCGCATAGCTTCGTTTACTTCTTGTTATAGTTTTTCAGAATAGATTTTACAAAATTCCAATAGCTCTTTAATGCAAAGTTGTGAAGATGCAGTTTAGAAATAATTAAAAACAAATGCACTTCTTTTTTATTGTAAACATAACACTTGCTCATTCTTCGCAGCAAAATTTCAACTTGGTTTTTAGCAAAATGCTCCTTTTTTTCGGTCAGCAAAAAGTAATAAAACTCGAAAGTAGCTTTCGCTTTGAGTTTTTGATTATCGTCGCTTCCCGATATACTGAAACCCGAAATTCGGATGTTCATAAAGGCCTCATTAATTGAATAGATAGATTTAAAATGCGAAAACTCCAATACGGCCAATAAATCACTAAACCATGCCAATGGAAAGTCCTTAAAACCAATAGACTGGATTTCATTTTTTTTGAATATAAACTCACTAAGTGAACTTCTTGTATCGCGAAAAAGGAAATCGGTTGCTAGCTCCAACTTTGGATGTGTATACTTTTGGGAGATACGCTTACTGGTTTCGTCAATTTTATAGGTAGCAAATCTGACAACAGAAGCACTGGATTCTATTTCTTCTAAATTATTATAAAATTGTTCAACGACATTATCGCTCAACGTATCATCATCTCCTAAAATCAAAACCCATTCTTCCTCTTCAACCATCTCGAGACAACGATTCCACTGCTTTACCAATGAGATTCCCCCAAGATTGTGTGCAAATCTTTTATATTCAAACGAAAACGATCCGCGAAATTTGTCTAAAAGTATTGTAGGATCTACCTTACTTTGGTCATCGCCTATATAAACTCGAAATCTCTTATCCGTTTGATTTGCTATTGATTCGAGTAATTCTTCAAAAAAATGAAATTTATAATACGGAATTACAATCGCTAGCATATTAGAATTTCTTTTTCAAGAATTTGAAAGGAAATAGAATAAAATGTCCAACCTTATACGTAGTACTCTGATTTCTTTGATCTAGCATTTCCCTATTTGCAATTAGATTACCATCAAAAATAGATGCTTGCTGCAGATCAAAGGTACTTTCGGAAGCAATAATGATCAAATACAACGGATTTACAGTTTTAGTATGAACTTCTGAATAACTCCCAGAATAAAATTGGATTGGATTGACTACTTCTTCTCTCTCAATAATGGAGTTCCCATTACAGTATTTTTGCGTCAGAACTTGAAGGTTTTTAAATTGTGTAGCAACTAAATCAATAAACTCTTGCTTATAAAGTTCTTTAATATGGAAAGGGTTCTTAAAATTTCTTTTGTCCGAGTAATATAATTTATCTGGTGTAGAAATAATCAATAATCCATTTGGTTTCAATACTCTTTTTATCTCGGCCATCATTTCATGGTGCAGATCATGATGCTCAATAGTTTCAAAACTGACTACTACATCAACACTGTGATTTTCTATAGGAATTTGAGTTGCGCTTCCCACTGCAAAATTTAGATTGTCGTTTTTGTATTTCAATTTGGCAGCTGTAATGGCATCCGAATCAATATCAACCGAATGAACTAATTTTGCTTCTTTGCTCATCAAATTACTGCCATAGCCTTCCCCACAAGCAATATCTAATACTATTTTATTTTTTATGTACGGAACAACCAACGCATAGCGATGTAAGTGCTCGATTGCGTCCCTAGAGAAAATAAATGATTCTAAACGTTCTCCAGTCCAATTCTTTTTCATATGCTATTATTTCCAATTTAATAATGGGCGAACAACTCCAGGAAATCTACCTGAATAATTTCCTCTCACGGTACTTTCGCTTATTTCATCAATGATATTAAAACCTACAACTTCCATTTCGTGAAATTCAACATGAAAAGGGTTGTATCGCATAATGGCAAAACTGCAATTATATGTTCCTTCGGCTAGAAAATTTGCTGGAATAGTAATAAATGTACTATGAATACCTAATTTCAATGGCTCTTTGAGCGATTTCGCATCTTTATCATGTGAGCTAAGAATATGAATATTGTGCCCATTAAACAAATTAAATCCGTGAAGGAACAACTGATTTTCTTGGGTTACTTCATACGTGAATTCGATTTTGATCGTATCCGAAATCAAATGATTTAAAGTAATTTCGTTGTTGCTATTGAGCACTTTTGCCTCTAAAAGCCTAATAAAATCAACTTTTGGAGCGTTGTTAATATTCCATATTCGATGCGCAAAATTTTCTGAACTTTTCAAATAATAATCAATTGCATCATCTACCATTCCGTTGAATCCTATTCGACCGTTGGCTAAGACAATACCGTGTGAACATAAACTTTTTACCGCAGCCATATTATGACTCACAAACAAAACCGTTCTGCCTTCACCTTTACTGATATCGCCCATCTTACCGAGACATTTCTTTTGAAACTCTGCATCTCCCACCGCTAAAACTTCATCTACAATAAGAATTTCACTTTCGAGATGCGCCGCGACTGCAAAAGCCAAACGAACATACATACCGCTGCTGTATCGCTTTACTGGTGTATCTATATAACGCTCTACGCCCGAAAAATCGATAATCTCATCAAGTTTTCTTGTAATTTCCTGCTTGCGCATTCCTAAAATCGCACCATTGAGATAGATATTTTCTCTACCTGACAATTCAGGATGGAAACCTGTACCAACTTCAAGAAGGCTCGCAATTCGGCCTTTCACTTTAATTTCACCAGTGGTTGGACTAGTAACTCGTGACAATAATTTAAGCAAAGTGCTTTTACCTGCTCCATTTCTGCCGATAATACCCACAGCGTCGCCCTGATTAATGTCAAAGTTTATTTCGCTCAAAGACCAAACTATATCGCTAGTGCCCTTTGTGCTTCGGTCATTTGCTTCTCCAATTTTAAGAAATGGATCTTCTTTACCACGAATTCTAGTTGTCCAAAATCGTTCTAAATCGCGCGATATCGTGCCGGTACCTATTTGACCTATTTGATACGCTTTCGAAATGTTTTCAACTTTTATTACGATCTCTGACATTATATAGTATCTACAAAATTTTTCTCGGTCTTATTAAAAATGATAACGCCTAAAAATAGTACGACTATCGTTACTAGCACGGAATAACCAATGCTCCACACCGAAAATTCACCTTTACCAAGAAATGCAAATCGAAATGCTTCGATAATACCAGTCATCGGATTGAGCTCGATAATTTTCTTATACTTTTCTGGTGCAGCACTCAATGGATAAATTACCGTTGTACCATACATCAATAATTGAACACCGAATGAGACCAAGAACGTCAAATCTCGATATTTTGTGGTCATTGCAGTAATAATCAATCCTAAACCTAAACCCAGTAAAGCCATTAATGCTACCAAAAAAGGAAAGAAAATTATGGCATATGTTACTTCAAAACTAGCGTCTTGCATGCCAAAGTAAACCATCATAATCACTAGCAGAAGCAATTGAACAAGAAACCGAACCAAATTACTAACAACAATACTAAGGGGCATGATCAACCTGGGGAAGTAGACTTTGCCAAAAATGGAAGCATTGTCGCGAAACACTGTACTGGTCTTCGTTAAGCAATCAGAGAAATAGTTCCAAGCTGTTATACCCGATAAATAAAACAGCTGCTGTGGCAGACCATCTGTACTAATTTTCGCAAGGTTACCAAAGACAAATGTAAAAACTAGTGTGGTAAAAAGCGGTTGTATGAAAAACCATAACGGTCCCAAAACCGTTTGCTTGTAGAAACTTACAAAATCACGTTTTACAAACATCCACAAAAGATCTCTGTAATTCCAAACGTCATTAAATTTTAAATCAAATAACGAAGTGTGTCCTTTAATGACAAGATTCCAATCTTCAGATTGAATAGTTTCTTTCATTCTTTGTAATATCTAAAGGTATGAGTTGCAATGAAAACAGTCTAAAAATCGACATACTACAACATTAATCACCCAATTTGAGTCGCAAATATACGTATTTAGGTCTCTTTTACTATCCATTATTCGGTTAGTTTATCAAAAAAACTAAGGTGTTCATCAAATAAAATGTGACTATATTTGTCGCAACCATTTCATATAATCATCAATCATATATGTTTCATTTTCTCAAGAAAAACGTGCTCTTAAAAGAACTTATTCCCGCCAATTATGTGGATATTCACAGCCACTTATTGCCAGGCATAGATGACGGCGCAGTTACCATCGACGATACCATATTGCTGCTGACCGAGCTAAAGAAACTTGGCGTCACTCAGAGTATTACGACGCCGCATATTCATAGTAATGTGTGGAAAAACACTAAAGAAATTATTGAACAAAAATACCTTCAGACCTTAGTTAATTTAGATGAACAGGTTCCACTCAGGTTTGCTGCAGAATATATGATTGACCCTAATTTTGAAAAATTATTCCAAAATGATCCATTATTAACATTAAAAGACAACTATGTTTTGATTGAAATATCATACATCAATGCACCTATTCAATTGTATGATATTTTGTTTGAGTTACAGATTGCAGGCTATAAACCAGTTTTAGCGCACCCTGAAAGATATCCTTATTATTACTCAAATTTACAAGCATATACTAAACTTAAAAACGCAGGATGCCTATTCCAACTGAATTTACTTTCAACGGTAGGCTACTACGGCGTTGATGTAGCTAAATCATGCGAATTACTTTTGAAAAAAGGACTCATTGACTTTGTTGGGTCGGATGTTCATCACAATAAACATATTGAATCTTTCTCAAATAAAATCTTATTCAAAGATCTGCAACCCCTGAAAACAGCAATAGAGAATAATCAATTTTTCAGAGAATGATTACTTCTTAAACCAGGAGTACCATGGCTTTTTAGTTACTTCTTGATCTTGCGAATATCCGTATCCGTATCCGTATCCGTATCCGTAACCATATCCGTAACCCCCATAACCATATGGTTTTCTCCATTGAGTATCGTTCAGTAAAACAGACATATTAGGGAATCTATTTTCACGATAGTAAGATTCTATAGCCCTTAACTGACGTTTGTCAATCTGATTTGCTCTGATGACATAGATAAAAATATCGGCATTTTTCGCAACCAATAGCGTGTCCGTAACCAAACTAACAGGGGCGGTATCAACGATGATGTAGTCATACTCTTTTTTAAGTTGCTCAAACATCTTATCAATTTTACCGTTCATCAATAAATCTACTGGGTTGGGCGGTACAACACCTGACGGAAGTACATAAAAAGAATCAAAATTATCCAGTTTTACAATATAGTCACTAATGTCATCCTTGCCTTTTGATAAATAATTAGTCAATCCTTTGGATGGCAATTGCACATAGCGATCAATTTTAGGATTTCGAACATCCAGACCAATCAAGAGCACTTTTTTTCCAGACAGCGCAATTGTACTGGCTAAATTAATAGCAACAAAGGTCTTTCCTTCTTTCGGAACAGTCGATGTTACAAAAATAGTCTTACATTGACCGTCAGGCACTTTATTGGCGAGAAATTCCAAATTTGTTCTGATGATTCTGATAGCTTCAGCTGTACTCGATTTACTATTCGTCGTAATGATCTCTTCATTACTCTCCGATCTCGGGATGTCTCCCAGGAATGGAGCTGATAATTTTCCTTCTAAATCTTGTCGACTTTTAATCTTGTTGTCAAAAAGTGATCGAATGTAAATAATCGAAAACGGAATAAAAATTCCCAACATAAATGCCAAAAGATAAATAATGTTTCTTTTGGGCGATATAGGATAGTCAGAAGAGAATGCAGGATCTACAATTTTTGAGATCGGCTCTGTAACAGCTAAAGAAATAGCAGTTTCTTCTCTCTTTTGCAATAAATAAAGGTAAAGTGATTCTTTGATTTGTTGCTGTCTAGCCAAAACTCTATATTCTTTCTCTTGGGTGGGTAATTGAGAAATCCTTCCCTTCATTACATTATCTTGCTTCTCAAGCTCTCTTTTCTTAATAGCTAAAGAAACTAATGTTCTCTTTAAACCAGCGATGATATTAGCATTTAACTCTTCTATTTTCTGCTCAAGATTTATAACAATTGAATTGTTCTTCGTTCCATCCTTGACAATTCGATTTCTCTGAATGACATAATCATTAAACTGCACAATGAAGTTTGAAACATCTCGTCCATCAGCGGTTGATACCAAATTGTTTGGCACTAGGTCCCATTTGTTTTTCGACTTCATAAAACCGATCATATCAGAAACCACTTTTGATTGTGTTTCCGCATCAATCAACTGCTTACTAAAATCGGACGAATTAGTTAAGTATAATTCTGCTTGCTTGGTGATATCAGTTACGTCATTATACTTCTTAAAAATCTCCGCATCTTTCTCTACATCACCCAACTCTGTGGTGATAATTTTTAATCGATCTTGAATGAAATTTAGCGTATTCTCAGAAATGTACTTTTTATCAGTAACTGCGTCTTGGTTATAGACTTCAATTAAAGTGTTCAAGAAATCTTCTGCTTTTTCCTTAACAGGATCATTGAGCGTTAGAGATACAATAGAAGAATTTTTACTCAGAGAAACAACTACAAGTCGACCTCGAAAACTATCAATGACATTGTCTAATTTACTTACCTGAACAATTACTGGATTTTCTTTAGAATATGACGAAAAGGTAGCGGGATTCTTGTTTACAACTAGTTTTGAATCTTCTAAATTGATAATCGCCCCATACTTATATTTACCCAAACTTGAGCCTTGATTTGCAATCAATTCAAAGCTGCTGTTGTCAATAAACTTAACAGTAAAATATTTAGAATTGTTGTAAAAATTATCATTGATATCATAAAAAGAAAACTCTATAGGTTTATTCTTATATTGCTCACTTGTCTTTACTCTACCTATTGATGTGTACGAAACGTTAAATCCCAATTTCTTTATCGCGCCACCAATAATACTGCGTGATCGAATAACTTCAATCTCGTTATCGACGTTATTCTTTACACCTGCCATAATGCCTAAATCAGAAAAAGCGGTCAACTCAGACTGCAATCCTCCTTTTTTCTCGTCACGTACTAATATACTTGAAGAGGCACTATATATGGGTACTGCATATCTTAAATACAAAGTTGCAGCTACGAGGCAAACAAAAACACCCAATACAAACCATTTCCACTGCGACAAATAGCGATCTAACAATTCATAAAAATCGAACGCACCTTCATTTTTATCGGTAAAATTTGACGAATTTTCTTCCATTATGTGCTTTTAATTTTTGAGTACTAAGATTAGGGAAAGTAAAACTGTTAGACCTGATAGTATCAATGTCGTATTAGGTCCAACTGCTGAACTATTGATTGACGTCTTGTTTGGCTCAACATAAATAACGTCGTTTTGTGATAAGTAGTAATTTCTGAGGCTCATCATATCTACTTTTGTAAGGTCTACTCTTTGATAGGTTTTCTTGCCATCTTCTTCATGAATAACCAAGATGTTGTTTCTCTTGCCGTAAACGGTTAAATCACCAGCCAAACTTAAAGCTTCCAAAAAGGTTATCCTTTCACTAGGAATCGTGTAAGATCCTGGCCTCAATACTTGTCCAAGTAATGAAATTTTAAAGTTAATTATCCGCAAATTAATACTTGGATTCGTTATATAAAACGAGACCTTTTCTTTCAACAAACCAATCGCTTGAGATCTTGTCAATCCGCCCAGTTTAACTTTTCCAATTACAGGAAACTCTATAAAACCATCGTTATCTACAAGGTATGTTTTGATGTTTGACTGACTCTCATTTAAGCCATAATTACCCTGTATTTGAGGTAAATTAAATGGCAAAGTCACCTCAGGATTTTCAGCACTTACAATCACATTTAATAAATCATCTGGTTGTAATGTTGGCTCATATCTCATCGAGCTTTCATAACTCTTCTTATTATCTATGTCTTGCATATATACGAGTCTCTTTCTTGGAACACAAGAGAAAAGAACAACTGAAGTAAGAAAAAGTGTAAAGAAAGTTTTTAAAGTGATTTTCATAGTTTTCTTTTGAGTATTGCAAATATAGTTTTTTCCGTTTGGAAGTTGGCGCGAAAATCTAAAAATCAATTATATGTCTAGTACCTCGAACACAGAATTCATACTTTTAAATTCAGGAACAATTTTTTTCATCGCCAAAACAATATCCTGATTTGAACTGCTGTCGACTACCTCCAATAACGCTATTGTTGCACTTTTTATTAAATCACGATCTTCTTGTATTTCTTGGGCAATCATAATCTTACTATTGTGTGTGGTTAAAGTCTTGGACGAATCATTCAACAATTCTTCATATAATTTTTCGCCTGGTCGCAATCCAATAATTTTAATATCAATCTCTTTGTACGGCACAAATCCTGCTAATCGAATCATCTTTTTAGCTAAATCGATTATTTTAACGGGTTGTCCCATATCAAAAATAAATATTTCTCCTCCTTTTCCCATCGCTCCTGCCTCCAAAACGAGTTGACAGGCCTCTGGAATAGTCATAAAATAACGAATAATATCAGGATGGGTAATGGTTAAAGGTCCACCTTCCGCAATTTGCTGAGAAAACAAAGGTACAATGGAGCCGTTAGAACCCAGTACATTTCCAAATCTGGTGGTAATGAATTTTGTGGTAAAAACACTTGCCTTGTCGCCATAATTGCCGTTCAACGACTGTACGTACTTCTCCGCAATTCTTTTACTTGCGCCCATGACACTGCTCGGATTAACCGCTTTATCTGTAGAAACCATGACAAAACAATCAACCTCATATTTGAGGGACAAATCAGCTAAATTTTTGGTTCCTAAAACATTGGTGTAAATAGCTTGCGACGGATTATCTTCCATCAAAGGAACATGCTTATACGCGGCAGCATGGTAGACAACGTTTGGCTTATAGGCATCAAAAACCCGTTCCAAAGCTTCTTTACTTCGAACATCAGCCAATATCGACCGCAATACAACTTTGCCAATCTTTGGCTTGATCTCCAAACTTAAATTATGCAAAGGAGTTTCAGCTTGGTCCAACAATATAATCTTCCGTGGATTGAATGACAAAATTTGCCTTGTGATTTCACTTCCAATAGATCCCGCAGCTCCAGTAATCATTACCGTTTTCCCTGCAACCTGATCAGAAATCGATCGCGTATCCAACACAATTGGCTTTCGTTCGAGGAGATCCTCAATTTCAAAACTCTTTACCTTATTCGAAATCTGCGTCTGATCTTCCCAGTCGGTTATCAGCGGAATGGTATACACTTTAAAGTTATATTCCAAACACTCCTCCACAATGGAAATAGTCTCCTCCTTACTCAAACTCTTTTCTGCGATAATCAAAGCATCTGCTTTCAACGACCTCAAAATCACATAAATCTTCTTATTTTGATTGATAATCGGCAAATTCAAAATGCTCTTGGAAGTCTTGTTTTGATTGTATTTATCAATAAATCCTCGTAACTTAAATCGACTTGGAGTCTCAGATTTAAGCGCATTTGCTACAGATATTGCATTGGCATCTGCGCCATACACTACAGCATTTATCAATTTTTTTCTGTCTTCAACATACATGTATTTCTCAAAAATATATTTAATCAGAATGCGAAATAAAAACAGTAGCAAAAATGACAACACATAACTAATGAATAAGCCGGTAGTGACAAAAATTTTCTTATCAAAAACTACATAGCAGAAAAGATTTACACCCAATAAAAAAATATACGAAGTAGTAGCAGAAACCAAGAGCTTCACACCATCAATAAAAGTAGAATGCCTAATAATACCGGCATAAGTTCGATAAACTAAAAAGAAAATGGCGTTAATCAGGACAATTAAACCATAACGCGTAGCCATCCCAAAATAATTATACTGCAAGTGCGAAAGGTTATAGATAATGAAGTAAGTGATGACATTGGCTACAAAAACAATAAAGACATCGATACCAAAAATAATCCACCTTGGCAAATACGCAAGATTGTCGAACCTTTTTCCAAAGACGCTATTCTTTAAAATACTAACAATCGAATTACTCACTTCTTTATTTTAATGTTGTTATAAAAATAACATTTTATCAGATATCCAACTCCTGATTACAATAAATTATCAAAAAAAACATCAAAGGCGCGCTTAATTCTGCTGCGATCTTCTTGACCTAAATTGGACCCTGATGGCAGACACAATCCGTTTTCAAATAATTTTTCAGCTGTATCAGCGCCGTAATAAGGGCAATCCGAAAAAATTGGCTGTAAGTGCATCGGTTTCCACAAAGGCCGACATTCAATATTTTGCTGCTCCAGCGCAATCCTCAAATCTTCTCGAGTCTTCCCAGACGTTTTTGAAGGATCAACCAAAATCGCAGAAAGCCAATGATTTGAAAAATAGTTTGAATCTGGCTCTTGAAAAACAGTAACGCCGTCAAAATCCTTGAAATAATCCACATAAAAATCATGCATTTGCCTTCTGTAAGAAACGTGTTGATCTAAAATTTCCATCTGACCTCTGCCAATTCCAGCGCAAATATTACTCAGCCGATAATTGTATCCGATTTCTGAATGCTGGTAATGTGGCGCTTGATCTCGCGACTGGGTGGCAAAGAAAATCGCTTTTTCTTTCAATTCTTTTGTGGCAGCAACCAAAGCACCACCTCCAGAGGTAGTTATGATTTTATTCCCGTTAAAAGAAAGCACGCCCAAATCACCAAAAGTCCCACACTTTCTACCTTTGTAAGTGCTTCCAAGAGCTTCAGCACTATCTTCCAAAATCGGAATATTATACTTCGCTGCTACCGCTTTTACTTCATCCACTTTAAACGGCATGCCATACAAATGTACCGCGATGATGGCTTTAGGTAACTTGCCTTTCGCAACTCGATCAACAATGGCAGCTTCCAAAGCTACCGGACAAATATTCCAAGTATCTATTTCACTATCAACGAAAATCGGTTGTGCTCCTTGATAAAGGATCGGATTGGCCGATGCTGAAAAGGTAAAACTCTGACAAATCACCTCATCGCCTGCTTTCACTCCAAGCAGAACAAGCCCCAGGTGAATCGCTGCAGTGCCTGAACTCAAGGCTGCTACTTGCTTCTGTTCACCAATATAGGATTCTAAATCCATTTCGAATCCTGATACATTTGGACCCAATGGGGCAACCCAATTCGTATCAAAGGCCTCGTTAATATACTTAAGTTCGCTTCCACCCATGTGTGGTGAAGAGAGCCAAATTTTAGTTTCGTTCATTGTAAACTATTATTTTTCGGGTTGCAAATATAACACAACCCTGTTTAGTAACCTATCGTAAAAACCCTATAAACTGCCAAATACTGTTTTCAGAATAATCCTCAAATCGCCAAAAAAAGTACGATTCTGATAGTACTCCAAATTCATTTTAACCTTATCTGGAAAAATCACCGTATTATTGTAGTCGAGTGGGTTTTGTTGTTGATCTAATATCTGATCCTCATTGCGATACTTGATGGATGCTTCACTGGTAATACCGGGCTGAAGCTCAAGTATTTTCCGATCTTCTCCTTGCAATAAATCATAGTAACCCTCAACATCAGGCCGCGGACCAACAATAGACATATCTCCAATCAATACGTTGTAAAACTGCGGCAATTCATCGAGCTTAAAATCACGAAAGAAAGCGCCAAAAAGGGTCACTTTCTTTCTAATAGGATGAATCGTTTTAATTTTATAGATGGTAAATAATTGACCAAATTGCCCTACACGCTGCTGCGAAAAAATACCATAAGATCCAGTTTCAACTGAAGCGATAACCAAACAAATTAAAATCACCCAACCCAACAAAAAAAGCGCTGCCAAGGAAAACAAAATATCGAAAACTCTTTTTAACAACTGTTGCGATTTATAAATGCTATCGATATTACTTAAGCTTTTCCAGCAGTTCCTTTTCTTTCATCAAAATAGGCAAGGAATCAACATCGCGCAAGAAAATCAGGTCCTTTTCAAACTCGTACATCTTGTAATTCAAATCAAAACTGGAATCTGAACTCAAAAGCCGAACGGTATCTGAACAGAAATTAGCTCCAGCTGCAGCAAAACATTGTGTAAAGGCAACATGTCTAACATTTATTTCTGTGATATACGGTTTGCCATTTTCGTCTTCCTTAAAATCAACAGTAAAAAAACCATGCTGCTCCGCACCTGTATGTTGAAATAAAAAATCCATCGCTCGCTTTGATTCTTCTACCAAATGTGGCTCATTCAGTAATCGCCCGAACGAGGTATTTCCTGTAATTCCCGATGGCGCCACCTTGGCCATAATATAATTCACGCGCTCTGCCGTCGCTGTTCTGAGTAACTTCCCGTTAAAGTACAGCATCTTACAAGCTAAATTCCTTCCAGGCAAAAATTTACTGGCAATAAAAGTTTGCACATTCGGATTGATCTGAATCCAATTCTTTAAAGAATCTTCATCTTCAACTTTAAGTGATCCAAGTCCACTCGTACCACTCGTACTTCTTACCCAAAAATTGCCTTTCAAAACATCAAAAACTTCTTTCAAATTTTGGTGATTTCGATTGAAAGTAACAGACGGCGGAACGATATCTAAATCTTTGAGAATCTCCGTCATTTTTGACTTATCGACCAACAAATCTGCCATCGACCAATCAGGAATCAGCGCTTTACAAGGAAGCGATTGGGTCTCTTTTCTTTTGCTCCATTCCATGACTTCCAACTCCGGAAGAATAATAGCCATATCAATGTTATTGTCTTTGATAATGGCTTCAATGCTACTCCAGTAATTTGGACTTGTTGCCGAAGGAACGACAAATGTCTTGTTAAACAATTCATTCTGATACAACCCAATAGACAAAGGGTTGATGTCTGTGCCAATAAGCTCAAAACGCTTATAAAATGAATATTTTTTTAATGCGATTGCAAAGCTTCTTGGTGTTGGTCCGCCAACGCCTGTAATTAAGACTTTCATGATTACTGTAAATTTTTATTTAAAATATTTTTTTAACGACAGAAACTTAGATTCTAATGAATAGTAGGATAAAGTAGAAAGTAGAATGGTGAAAATTACCATCACTGAAAAATCTATCATCATACCAAAAGATTTTATATAATGCTCTAATAATAACATCACCAAAACATGCCATATGTATAGTCCGTAACTAATTTTTCCCAAAAATTGCATAGGCGCAAAAGTTAAAAATCTATTGAATAATACGTTCGGTTTTGAAACAATGCAATATCCAATCAAACCAAAATATAAAAATCCGTAGGCGTTGTATTTTACCAAGTCTAAATAAAAAACTCCCAACTTACTCGAGAAAGCAACAAAGACAGCACTAATTGCCATAATGATTAAAAACACTTTAGGCTTTATTTTGTCTAAAATCCCTTTGTTTTCAAGAATTGCTAAAATACATCCTAAAGCCAACTGATCGATTCTAGTAAAAGTAAAAACATTGATATTGTATCCATCACTGAGCATAATATATCTCAAAATAAATGCAATAACTAAAATCAATATTGAGAAAAAAAGCAGCCGATTTTTATTTTTTGTATTTACCAAAAAAACCAAGCCTGGCCATATTAAATAAAAATGCTCTTCAACTGCCAAAGACCAAAAATGGCCAGGACCTTCATGATCCCACAAAAAAGTTCTAGCAAAATTTTGCAAATACAAATAATGATACCATTGCTTACTAACATCAACAGAGGTAACAATATTTAAAAGCAAAGGCACAAAATTATAACAAAGTAGCGAGAAGTAATACAAAGGGAAAATTCGCAAGGTTCTTCTGCCATAAAAGTTGATAAAATACCTTTTTTCATGTACCGTATTCAATAGAATTCTTGTAATCACAAAACCTGATAAAACAAAGAACAAAGACACTCCTGAATTACCTATCTGCGTTATTTTTGCTAGTGAAGGTAAATGAAGTAATCGCTCAGTATCAAAAAAATGAGCAATCATCACTCCTAAAGCAGCAACTGCTCTTAATCCGTCGAGGTTCTTAAAATATTTTAATTTATCCATTTTTTTGTCAAGTTTTATATTCTCTTTCTCAATCCCGTTTAATTACTTATCAGGAAGATCAAAAGTTAGGGAGCTTCTTTTTAAATTTCAATTCAAAAATTTTCAACAAATTCTTTCAATTTGATCGAGCTACTGCGATATTCAGTTACTGTTGGTGAAGACAACGCTGTAAAGTTTAATACCAACTAACCTATTCAAATCGCTTAACCAAGAATCATTCTTACAAAATGGCAAACTGCCCACTGCTGTCCTTTTAAATTCTTCAACGAATCTATTACTTCACTATTAATTTGTTCCATTAAATGGGTTCATAGGCCTATCGTCACTTTGATTCACACCCTCGGTTTGAATCACTTTCAAAAAAGTCATCCATAATATCTTTAAATCTAATAATAAAGAAACATGGTCTATATAATAAACATCATATTCGAATTTATGAGTCCATGATATCGAATTTCTGCCATTTACCTGCGCCCATCCGGTAATCCCAGGCCGCATGTCATGACGCCGAAGTTGATCTTCTGAATAAAGTGGAATGTATTTAAACAATAACGGTCGTGGTCCGATGAGACTCATATCGCCTTTCAAAACATTTATTAATTGAGGTAATTCATCGATAGACAATTTACGAATCAACTTTCCTGCTGCGGTTAGTCTTTTGTTATCTGGCAACAACTTTCCATCCGCATCTTTTTCGTCGGTCATTGTCTTAAACTTGATAACATGAAATGCTTGCTGATGCAATCCAGGCCGTTCTTGAAAAAAAAACACCTTCGATTTGTTCTGGTAGCACAAAATAAGAGCTACAATCAGTAAAATGGGAGACACCAACACGAGTACAAGAATCGAAATAAAGACATCCAAAAATCTTTTGAAAAATCGTGAATACATGATTATTGGTGCTTTTCTAACAGTTCTTTTAATCCTTTTTTGGCGGGCAATTGCCATAACAATTTACACCAATCATGATTCCCCTCAATAAAGCCTGGACCTCTCTCGGTAATAACCACATCCCACCCTATCGATCGGTTTTGCGGATGTAATAATGCAGCTTCTTTGACCATGGCAATCGTTTCTTTCCAAAACGGAACCTGAAAACCAACAATAGGCATTCCCGTAATCGGATGTTTACTTTCTTCCGGTTTGGTAATGTCACTATAAACTGCAGGTCCATTAACGATGCCTGTCTGTTCGTCAATCGGAGCTGCCAAATTGCCTGCCGCCATATTATCCACAGAGGAATTTACGGAAATTCTTTGGCGACAACCTAAAATTTCTACTTCATTGTTGCTATTCAATTGGGAAAAAATTCGCACCGTATTGACTGCAGTTGGTGATAAATCATTAAGGGTTGGATGCTGAATAATAAACTCCTCCACCAAATCAAAATGGTTCTTTTCCATAAAATCAACAATAGAAGTTGCGGTAAAGTCACTCGCCTTTCTAATTTCGACGGCAACGCCACATTTCCCATCAGCAACTTTAAATACTAGCTTTCCTGACGGATTGCTGAGTAATTTTTGAGTCAAATCGAGCTGGCTTTTTAAGTCTGCTATATCTGCGACATGATGAACAAAAAAATCACCGTAACTGCGGTAAAATTTGGTTTTATCATCCAAAATTACGCGGTGGTTTTTTGGATTCATTTTGAGTTGATACTCAAACATATAACCTGTTCCAGCCCAAAGCATTCGCTCTTGTTTGTTTTTTTCAAAAAACCGAAACTGAAAATATTCTAGTATTGAAATATTGTATACGAAAACAGAAGTAACCACATCAATCAATATACTGATCTTGTTTTTCTTTGTATACTTTGCCGTATAATCAAGGGAAATCGAAAACTTTTTCCAATCCATTTGTTTGACGTAATACCCTAAATACAGAATTCGTTTGATCATTTTCTTTTATTTTTGAGGGTCTCGGCCAATTCATCTGCTGACATAAATTCAACGTCAGGCCATTTTTTAACAATTTCATCCAACAAATTTTTCAATGCAGTCAACCCTTTCTCCCTGTTTTTTGGGTCGGTGTGCCCACAAAAATTGACGCGATGTGAACTTATAATAGCGGGTTTATTCCATCGAAAGGAACGCGCTATTTGTTTCATAGTAAAGTTTACCCAATCCAATCCACGATCTTCCGTCGGTTCAAAAACAACATTTCTGACCATTATAGTCAAACCTTCTTTTGTTTGTTTACCGATGTAATTGAGAGATGTTGTGTAATTATTTTGCCCCTGATGTTCTTTTCGCACCAATCCAAGATCGATATACTGCACACCGTTTTCTTGCAATGTAGAAAAAAGGGAATGATGGATTTGGTATACAGGCGGCGTAAAATAATTACTCTTATAGCCATAAACTTTTTCGAAAAGTGCTAAACCTTCTGATAAAATTGGCTTCAATGTCTCTAATTCACTAATGTCCCAAAAATCAAAAGCAGCGGTACTCGACATTGTTGGATAATCTTCATCCGAAATACTGGTATAAGATTTATTTCGTAGCGCCGCTAAAAGTTCAGGGTCTTTTTTTTGCAGTTTATCAGTAAAAACAAATAAATTCAAATGCTCTCTCCCATGAAATTGTGGCTTTAAAAATCCCTTCGCAATTCCGTCCTGCCATAATTCCCATGCTCCCAAATAAGCATCAGGCTGCTCTTTCGCTAATTTGCTGTAAGTATCGGGCAGATTTTCAAAGTGAAATTTTTGAAATCCTTCCGCCTCCATTTTTTCAAAATCAATATTGCAGGGCAATGAAAAAGTAGTAAACACGGCACTTCTACCATTTTTATCTTTTACAGAATCCAAAACGGAATAAAGTTGTTCTAAGTCTTGCTTGGTTTCCAGCGTATCTAAAAGATCAAAACGAGAATACACTTTCAATCCTGCTTCCGCTAACTTAGCACGAGCTTCTTCAGAATTCAGGCGCACATTTCCGTAGTCATCAACCGAAAAAACAACAATTTTACGCTTGGTTTTCCAACCGATGCTGTTTTTTAGGTTATTAATCAGACTGTCTTTGATCTTGGAAATCATGAGTTGCTTTTTAAATATTGTGCCACAAACTTGTCAGCGTTATCGCGCCTAAACAAGGTAGATGTCTGAAGTGCATTTGCTGACATCTCTTGCCATTTTTGTTTGTTGGTACTTAAATCGATAATAAAGTCTTTCGCTTTTTCTAGTTCACGCTCCGTAAAACACTTCGCATAACCATATTTAGAAGCATAAGTATGTAATTCTGAATCTTCGCCGGCAATATATAAAGATGGAATACCATAGCTCATCAAATTGTACGATTTGCTCGGAACACTCCCTTTAGAAGTCAATTCGTCCAAAATTACTATTCCCAAATCGGTGGCAGAAAGCGAAAAAGGAAACATTTCGTCACTTTGAAAAGGAAGAAAAGTGCAATTGGGAAGTTTCTTTTCTTCAACCATTCTTTGTAGCGCCGGCACTCGTGGTCCACGGCCAATAATTTGAAATAAAATTTTAGGGTTGTCTTTCAGCAATTCAGCCAAATGAACCATGACCTCAACCTTGTGCGTTAATCCTATATTTCCGGAATACTGAACAATAAATTTGTCTTCTAGTTGGTGCTCGGCAATAAACTTATTCTCGATTTTTGATAGTTTTTCATTTTCTTGAAAAATCGACCAAATAGGTTGAATGATAATTTTTGATCTAGAAACATAGGCTTCTACTAAGTCGGCCATCTTATCGCTAATCGTGAAAAGTCTGTAGGCTTTGCTAAATGATCGTCGATTGCAAGCTGACCAAATTCGATACAATGGATGCGTTTCCTTCATCCCTGTGATCTTGAATACATCAGGGTAAACATCCCAAATTACCATGCTGAATCGATGAGGCAGAATGATATTAAGCAAGTAACCCATCGGTGGAATAGAAACAAAAAAAACTTCGTATCGGCGATATTTAGTCCACAACAACCAATAAATGCGCAGACAAGCCCCTATATAGGAAAGGAATTTTTTGCTCGCAGGTCGTTCTACCCACTTGTTAATTTTGGTTACTTCAATAGCATCATCCAATGTTTCACCTTGCACATGAACACTCCCAGTAACGAGGCTCACATTTTTAAACTGCGCTACAAAGGCATTACAAAAACCAATGGTGAGATAATTGGAGGCTTGATTGACGACAACAATCTTTCTATCAATTATTTTTTCCATAATTGTTTTTGAATTTCGGAAGGAACAACTACTCTGCTTGTTTCAAAATTTTATGACCGCCTTTTACTAAATGAATATCTTTTAAGAATAAAGAAACATCCATTGCAACCATTTCCTCAACCAACATTTTTAAGTCATATTTTGGTTGCCATCCTAGTTTTGTTTTTGACTTGGTTGGATCACCAATCAGTAAATCTACCTCTGTTGGTCTGAAATAAGCTGGATCCACTTTTACTAATACAGAACCTACAGCAGGAATACTAAAATCGGAGGTATTGTTACCCAAGGCTTTTTGATAAACGTCCTGATCAATAGACTCTAAAATTCCTTTTTCATCAACACCTTCGCCTTCAAATCGAACTTTAAATCCAACCTGCACAAAAGCCATTTTGATAAAATCACGAACTCTCGTCGTTACACCTGTTGCAATGACATAATCTTCCGCAACGTCCTGCTGCAAGATGCGCCACATGGCTTCTACATAATCTTTTGCATGACCCCAATCTCTCTGAGCGTCAAGGTTACCCATAAATAAATCGTTTTGTAATCCCAATGCTATTTTTGCAACTGCCCGTGTAATTTTTCGAGTAACAAAAGTCTCTCCTCGAAGTGGCGATTCATGATTAAATAGAATACCATTACAAGCAAACATATTGTATGCTTCTCTGTAATTTACGGTAATCCAATAGGCGTAGATTTTAGCAACTGCGTAAGGAGAGCGAGGATAAAATGGAGTGGTTTCCGACTGTGGTACCGCTTGGACCAAACCGTACAACTCTGACGTCGACGCCTGATAAATTTTGGTTTTATTTTGAAGGCCCAATAAACGGACAGCTTCCAAAAGTCTCAATGTTCCGATACCATCGGCGTTGGCAGTATATTCTGGAGTATCAAAACTTACTTTCACATGCGACATGGCCGCCAAGTTATAAATCTCGTCTGGCTGTATTTCTTGAATAATCCGAGTCAAATTCATCGAATCGGTCATATCCCCATAATGCAATTTCAACCTGATTTCTTTGGCATGTGGGTCTTGGTAAAGATGATCAATCCTTGCTGTATTAAACATAGAAGATCTCCTTTTTATTCCATGTACCATATATCCTTTTTCAAGTAACAACTCTGCGAGATACGCACCATCTTGACCTGTGATTCCTGTTATTAATGCCGTTTTCATTATTTTGTGATTTAGTATATTCTTAATTAAATTTTTACTTCTTTATAGGTATTTGCATGTTCTAAAAACCAATCGTAAGTTGACTGTATGCCATCTTCTAATGAGATCTTAGCACCCCAACCTTGCTGCTTCATCTTGCTCACATCCATCAACTTCTTTGGTGTCCCATCGGGTTTAGTACTATCCCAAATAATTTCGCCGTGATGACCTACGGTTTTCTGAATCAATTCTGCCAACGCTTTAATGGTCAAATCGACACCAGTACCAACATTATACAAATGCTCGTCAAAAGGATGCTCCATCGCAAAAACGACAGCTTCTGCCAAATCACTCACGTGCAAGAACTCTCGCATCGGTGTGCCTGAGCCCCACAGCATCACTGGCGCATGATTGTTCGCTTTAGCTTCATGAAATTTACGCATCATAGCCGGCAATACGTGAGAGGTTTGCAAATCAAAATTGTCATTTGGACCATACAAATTGGTCGGCATCAAACTCACGAAATCTTTTCCGTATTGTTTTCTAATCGCTTCGCAACTCTTAACTCCCGAAATTTTCGCAATTGCATACCATTCATTGGTGGGTTCCAAAGAAGAAGTCAACAAACATTCTTCTTTTAAGGGTTGAGGCGCCAACTTTGGGTAAATGCAGGAGCTTCCCAAAAAAATAAACTTCTTGACATTTTGTTTTAACGCTGTGTCGATAAGATTGTTCTGAATTTGCATATTCTCCATCAAAAAAGTAAATGGATAGTCATTATTCGCCAAAATGCCTCCCACTCTTGCAGCTGCATCAATGACAATTTCTGGTTGCTCATTTTCAAAGAAATCTTGAACTATATTTTGATTTCTCAAATCCAATTCCTTACTACTTTTCCCGATAAGATTGTTGTAACCCGCACTTTTTAGGGCAGTCCATATCGCACCACCAACCATTCCAGCGTGACCTGCAACGTATATTTTTGCACTTTTATTCATAGATTCTATTTATTTGAAAACGGATAGTAATTCATATGCCGCTTTTTTTATTCTACTTTCGTAAGGTTCGTAAAGTTCCTTATCATAGTTTCTTTCTGGGTATTCTTCTAAAATAGTTGCCAATGCCCGTTCATCATGAGGTTCGAAATAGGTTCCTTTTTCCTCTAGTTGTTCAATGTTGACGTCAAGATTACTAGCAATTACTGGTACTTGAAGCGATTTCGCATCTTCAATGACCGTACTCCAACCCTCAAACAAACTCGGTTGTATAATCGCTTTGGCATACTTCATTAATAGTAGTTGATCGGAGCGAGGAATAAGTCCCAAAAATGAAATTGAATTTTTCAGATTATTCTCCGCCACCAAACGATGTAGTTCTTGCATATAAGGCGAATTAGAGTCGCTGGAAAATCTACCCGTAAGGACAACATGAACAGGAATTCCCTTCTTTTGAAGCTGATCGACTGCCTTAAAAACAACCAAATGGTTCTTGTGTTTTTGAAATTGATTACTCACAATGTAATACGATTCTGGCAATCCATATTTTGCTTTAATTTCACTTGAAGTCAAAGATGGTAAAGAATCAATTATTGACACAAAATGATAAATGTGAATTTTAATACTATTCGGAACGTTATAAAATTTGATAAAATCATTTTTAACAGCCTGACTAGAAACCACCAAGTCCTTAGAATTTTTCAAAATCAAGTTGATTCTAATCTTGCGCTCCAGCAATTTCTTCTTAGTAAAGAACTGCGGGTAATAAACATGCTGTAAATCAGCATACCAAGAAATCAATTTTGCATCTAACTTGCTCTTCACCGGATAATCGTGCATCGGAAAAATAGCATTTAGTTGATATTGTTGGACCAAATGATCTACAAACAAATTCTTGTTTTGTAAAAATGAATTCAAAAAACCCTTTATCAGCAAAGGAAATTGGTACTCGACAATTTCAGTATATGGATAATCAATACCTGAAATGTGTGCTTTGAGTTCTGGTTTATGAATAATCACAACCATCGGACGATCACTATCTTCGAGGAAATTTAGCGTTTTGATAATGTTGAGATTGTATATAAGCCCTCCCGTCCATTTTGGATCAAAAGCAAATATAATACCCACTCTAAGTCTATTATTGTTCATATTTTTCTGTCACCAAACTAGAAATCAAAAAGCTTTCAAATTGGCTGCAAATATAGTTTAATTGAAACTTCTGAATTAATACTTTCGACTTTTTTGCCATTTCATCGCGGAGTCCATGATCATCAATCAGCAATTGTAATTTTTGAATAAACATCTCGCTATCATTCAAGGGAATCAAAAACCCATTTTCGCCGTCTTTAACCAAATCACTCGGACCAGCAATACAATCGAAAGATACCACCGGCAGTGCTGCCGACATGGCCTCTCCTACTACGTTGGGAAATCCCTCAGAAGCAGAAGAAAAAGCAAAAATTTTACTAGATAAATAATACCGTTCTACTTCCGACTGCTTTCCCGCAAATACCACCCTGTCGGATACATTAAGTTTTTTTGCCAAGGTTTCCCAAGCTGCCTGATTGCTTTGTTTCAAATGGTCGTATCCCACCAAAACGAGTTTCCAATCTGGCGCATCTAGTTTTGAGAAAATCTCTATAAGCACATCTTGCTGTTTCGACTTGATGTAACGGCCAACCATCAAAATGTAGTTTTCTCGCATGATAGGCAATGATGGAATAGGACGAATAGGATTACCAATAACCCGAAAATTGGAATGCGCGTACATTTTCCTATAAATCTGCAATGCTTTTTCAGTTTGCACGATAACCCCTTTCGCCTTTGGATAAAGCAATTTCCTCAAGGCATCATGCAGTTTTCCTAGACTTTTGTCTGGTTGCGAACGATCGGAAACAAAGATCGGAACATTCGTCCAAAGTAGTGCCAACAACACCATATTGTTCCAACGTTCTCCAAAAGAGAGCGCTGCAACGGGATTAATTTTACTTATTGTATTTCTTAAAAAGAAATTCGTTTTAATCGTCGACAATATTCGATTTGAATTATCAAACGCAAAGGAAGGTCGGTGAATCGTAATTTCACTCGAAATGTCATAAAACACATCGCGTTTGATGCCATACAAGACCAAATGCACGTGGTATCTATTACTGGCGGCAAAATAATTTAGCAATTCCGACATAACGCGTTCCATACCGCCCGCTTGTAGAGAGTGTATGACAAAACAAATATCTTTTTTAACGTCAATCATCTTATTGCTTTATAGTGTATTCACCCAATGAATATAACTTTGAATTCCTTCCTCGAGCGTGACGGTTTGCTGATAGCCTATCGACTTTAATAGGGAAATATCTGCACGCCAATTCAAAGGATCACCTTGCTTAACATGATTGTTAAAACCAATTGATTTTTCACCTTTAAAATTACGTCTGAAGACCTCCGACACATAATCTATGGTATACTCTTCTCCGTTCGCAATATTGAATGCCTCTCCCCTAAATGAAGCGCGATCTAAGACCAAGTGAATTGCGCGAACAATATCATCTACATGGATGAAGTCCCTACTTTCTTTTCCTGTTCCGTATAGCGCAATGGTATCAGCATTTAAGAACTTCTGGTACATATCCCAAAAAAGCTGTTTCTTCAAGCCATTGCCATAAGCAGAAAAAATACGCAAAGAACAAGTAGGTATGTGATAAAAATCATAAAACTCTTTGACAATTTGCTCTGCTTGCAATTTATGAATGCCATATGGTGATAAAGGTTGCAACGTACTATTTTCGGCAATAGGCAATTGAGACGGATTGCCATATACAGCAGCGCTAGAAAGATTTATAAATTTGCATGCTGGTCGATAGGTTCTAATCGCTTCTAAAATCTTGAAAACGTTGAGCGTGTTGAGATTGAAATCCTTCAATGGAAATTCCAATGACAAAGGAACACTCGCTGCGCCCGAGCAATTAATACACGCATCAAATTCGTGCTTTTCAAATAACATATGAAAATCAGAATTGGTAGCGTCTATCTGGAAGTAATCTTCACTAACATAGTCCGTGACCACATCACAGCCCATCACACTGAAGTGCTGCTTTTTGAAATACGCCATCGCATGTAATCCGATAAATCCTTTTGAACCAATAACTAATAATTTCATAATATTTTTTACTTTTCTAAAAGCAATAATAAAAAATCACATTGAAGTCGTATGAACTTTTTCCAATTGGCTACCTCTATTAAATCTTGAGCATTTCGCCATATTTATAATCCCATTCAATCGGACGCATCTGATCAAACCCACCTCCATGACATTGGGTGACTTCACCAAAATAAAGAACACCATCGACATCGTAAAAATCAACCCTAACATACGCAAACAACTGCGCTACTTTTTCAGACAAAGTTATCATTTGTTGCAATGTCGCCGGTGGTTCAATCTCTGAACCCCTCAGCTTTGAAGTATCTTTAAATTTATGGGCAAAAGTAAACGGGAGCGGATTCCAATTATGGTCATAAATATTGCGTTTATTGACGCCTTCTCGATCTACGGCAACATATATGAATTCAACTTTTCCATTAATACAGTGCAATTTGTAGTCGTTAGGGATCTTTCCATCTTTGTCCAATAACAATTTTTCAATGATAATGCGAGGTTGAATCTCTTTGTATTGAATCTCCCGATCAATCCAGTAATAGTTTTTTGACAGCCACCATCGACAATCCACGCGTACTTTCTCCCAATCAATAGACGATTTGTCTCGAACAATTACAAAACTCCCAGAATCATGGGTAGCTTTAAGGATAAAAGGCTCATTGGGTAAATTTTCAGGAACTATGTTCCGATAGTCAGTGGTATCGTACAATAATGGGATTAATAAATCGTCGCCAAATTGCTCTTTAATAAAGCTGCGAACTCCATATTTATCTGCAAGTGTAGTGTATATAGGTCTGATATCATACAACTTCAACCACTGTAATTTCTCATTGAGCGATTTGGGTTCTCCCAAATTTAAGGGATAGCCTTGCATACGCAAAAATTTGGCTTTTAAATATGGAATATCTTTGATACGATAATATTTCCAAAATCGATACATTTCGAAAATAATGTTTGTTACAAAATACCCAATTTTTCCCTTATATTTTAAATCCAATAAACCCATTTTATATTGTGAATTAGCTGTTGTTAGAATGTGACTTAATCATGAACAATCTCTTTGAAACCATACGTTTTTGTCCACGCCTGTGGTTTGGCTCTCGAAACTACAACGCCCTCATCTGCCCATTGCAATAGTGGCAAATCTGAAATACTATCGCTGTATGCAATCGACTTGCTGAATAGCATCGCGCTGTCTTTTAAAAACTGATCTAATAAAACCACTTTCTGCGCAAACAAGCAATCTTTTCCAGAAAAAAAACCAGTTACTTTTCCATCTGACATTTCGATTTCGGTGGCAAAATGCTTTTTCAGATGGTGGTGCTCCAAGAAAACCTTTATGTAAGGCGAATAACCGCCGGAAATAAGCATAATATAGTCGTTTTGATTAATGTGATGTTGCAACAAGTCGTAAAGGGGTGCAATCAAATGCGTCATTAATTCCTGTTCGTAAAAGTCTTTTGCCAAGACTTCTATCCTAGAACTTTCTACCCCACGTATTTGAAATAGCTTCAGTCTTTTGGCAAGATTGAGTTCGGGACAGAATTTATTGACGATAGCAATGACTCTCAATTTACTGAGAACACGTGTCACAAAACGCAACCATCGATACTTGTCGTACTTTTCTTTTTCAATGACATAATCGACAAAACGATCTGCGGTCTGAAAATGAACAAGCGTTTCACAAAAATCAAAGACAACTAGATTCATACGTTTAGGAAATCGAATTGATAACCTGCAACACGCGCTCCATTTGCGCTTTTGTGCCAATCGTAATTCGTAAAGTATTGATGAGTAATTTACTGTGCATCAGATTTCGAACAAAAATATTTTGGTCACTTAACGCATTGTATACTCTCATTTTTACATCAAAATCAGTAAACGCAATCAATAGAAAATTACCCTCGCTAGGATAAATTTCGCGCACCAAAGGCGAATTGATTAACTGTGCCTTAAAAAAAGCCCTGGCTTCAAGTACTTCTTTAACGTAAGCAAACATATAATCAAGGTCTGTCAAAACGGCAATAACCGCCTCTTGAGTAAAGGTCGTAAAGTTCTTTGGATTGCGTATTTTAGAAATCTGTTGGATGTTTTCTGTGCTGGAAATCAAATAACCAGCTCTAAAATTAGCCAAAGCAAATGCTTTAGAAAACGTACGAGTCACAAATAAATTTGGGTGAATCAATACATAATTCGCCATGGTTTGTCCGTAAAACTCAAAATAGGCCTCATCGATTAGGAAAATAGTATCCGGAAAAGCAACAATCAAATCAAGTAAATATTCCTTATCAAGTACATTCCCAGTAGGATTGTTAGGATTGCAGATATACACCAATGACGGGGTAATTTTTTTTATTTTGTTTTTAAACTCAATCTTATCCAATTCAAATTCAGAGGAATAATCATAATAATAAATTTGTGCCCCCTGCGATTCACAAGTCAAGCGAAAATTGTCATAAGTAGGTCCCAATATCAAAATCGGATCGCCCACACCAACGAACATCCGCACCAAATATTCGTGCAGGGAATCTGAGCTAGCAAAATACTGTATGTTTTCTTTTGGCAAGCCATTATAGGAAGCGAGCAAATTGAGCAACTCGGTATTATTTGTACTTGGATACAAAAAATAAACATCTTGTTGGTGCACCAATTTTGACAAATTCTCATGTACAAGCGGTGACGGCGGGATGGTCGCCTCATTCCAATCTAATTTCAACATTTGGTTTCGCTCCTCTGCGGGTACTTCCCAAATTTTATGGGAAGCCACTTTATACGGTGCGAGATTTCGTAGGTATTTATTAATGAACCTCATAATTCAACAATTATTTTATAATTTTAGATAATGCTACCGTGGTCATAAATTCAACTTCCGGCCATCTTTTTGTAATTTCCCCCAACAATTGGTCGAAAAGTTTCAAATTCGAAACGCGATTCTCTTCGGAAAGCGTACCGCAAAAATTAATTCTATGCGTCGTAATAATGGCTGGCTTTCTCCACAAAAAAGCGGTCTGAATTTGCTCTAAACATCGCGATACTGCATGGCCTTTTTCATTGGCGGGCAGTAAGCTAGGTTCGAACTGCACATTGCGGACTGTTTGTAAAATGGGATTGTTTTCCCCAACGAGCTGCCCATTGTATCTTCGGATTTTCTTTCTCTTGGTTTCGCCAAGCTGCTTCGGCAGCAATTGGTATTTCATGCCCTGCATCACGCGAATGTTATTTTGTTGCAAGGTTTGATTCAATTCAATCGGCCAAATGTAATTATTCGGAATAAAGGACTCCGAGGCAAATCCAAATAACTTTTTAAATAGTTGAAGTCCGTCAACAATCGATTCTTTCATAAAAACCAATTCCTCAGGCCGTGTATAGTCAAAACTTGCTTGTATACTTTTAGTGGTAGTAGAAAAAATGTCATTGCTAATTCCCCAACATTTTTCTTCAAATGCTTTTAAAAATGTAGCGTCTTTTTGTTGTAATTTCTCTAACCAAAGCGCTACATTGACATGCTCACGACCGTGAAACTGGGGCAGAAATAGCTTTTTATCAAGGCCCTCTTTCCACATTGCCAATGGCTTTTCATTTGGAAAAAAACGAGCAAAAGTTTGATCGATCGCTTCATAAGAATAGACTTGATAATCACTGGCTTTAATTGCATCAAAATCAGGATTGGCTACCACCACATTCGCCGTAAGTACGGGATTATTGCCTACGTTGTCAATATGTTTTTGCATGACAGAAAACAAAGCGTCTAAATCAGCAACTGAACACAAATTGTCATACCTACAATAGGGACTTTTGTTTACAGCGATTCCGGCATCCAACAAATTGTTATAAGCAGCAGCGCTTGGCATTCGGATGCTGCCCCAATCATCAGATTCAAGGACAACTATTTTTCTCGAAGTTGTCCAACCCGGAACATTCACCAAATGATTGGAAAGCTGTCTTTTAATTGCTGATATCATTGGACAAAGCGCAGTGAAAACGAACTGGTTTCGCGTCTATTTTTGTTTTTGAAATACTTCTTTAAATAAAAAAGCAGTGATTTTTTCACCCCCAAACTGATTGAGATGATCTGCTGCTAACCAATCTTTTGACGGATCAATAATAGATTCAGATACGTGATAATTATTGAGATTATAAATGGTCACCAACTTTTTAGTATTTATTTTATATTGCTTTTCGAAAGGCAAAGCATTGCGTTTGTCCTTCGAACCAGGAAGTTCAACCAAAACAACTTTGATGTTTTGCTCTTCGCACAAAGCGATAATTCGCGCCAAGTAAGGATCATCATAATTGACTAAAGTATTGTTTGAATAATTCAATCTGGCTTGGTCTGGAATTACTTTCTTAGTTTTCCATTGACCTAAAGCCATAGTCGCATTTCTATGATCTTTCGAGAGTACAATTTTTAGAAGATCGACGGCCAACCACTGAAAATTCAATAATGGTGGATTGGTGATATTGTGCCACAAGTTCGGATGATAGAAAAACTCAACTTCCGGATTAGTAAAAGCCACGGGATTTAAATACGATTTTCCAATAGCAGACGACAATCCAACAACTATCATTTTGGGTTTTTGATTGTTCTTCAAGTATTCTTCCAACAACAATAAGGAAGTCGACACATGATCTCCAGCAACAGACAGGTTGTACGTTGACATTCCATTTTTTGTCAAATATTCCGCATCAAGTGCATCCAAAGCCATACTATTTCCGAGAATGATGGTTTCAAATTTCTGATTTTCAAATCGCGATATGTCGTATATTTTTTTTAAACCAGGGCTAAAAACCATTAGCACCAATAGATACAATAAGTTGAGAACAACAACCATTGCTAAAAACAAAAAAAACCGTTTGATAAACTTTTCCATTTTTTACTTCCTCGATTAAAATTGAAAATAGATAAAGTTGTTCTGTTTGCCTCCAAAAAGAAGAATACAAACAGTAATTACCGCATAAATCGACCATCTTTTTACCGCGGAATTCATCGTTCCTTTGTTGAATTGGAGTCCAAATTGTTTATCTCGATGCAACCATTCAACTAAAATTAACAAACCAATCATGGCACAATGAATAATGAAATAGATCATATCCTGCTTCCCTAAAAAGTCTGGTTTTTGTAATATGCTCCCTGAAAAAATCTCCCTAAGGATGGCAAAAGCTTGGGTAATGGAATCTGATCTGAAAAAAATCCATGCGATTACAGTGAGAAAAAAGGTTGTTAGTATTTGAAAAAATTCCTTTATGGATGGCAAAAACTGATGGGTTGGAATCACGTTTAAGTGATTTCGATTCCGATCTAATAATAGCAATGGAATAAAATATAAGGCATTTAGAAATCCCCAAGCAATAAATGTCCAATTGGCGCCATGCCAAAAGCCACTCACAATAAAAATGATAAAGGTGTTTCTCACTTTCATCCAAATTCCTCCTTGACTTCCGCCGAGAGGAAAATATAAATAATCGCGAAACCATGTCGACAAGGAAATGTGCCACCTTCTCCAAAATTCCGCAATATCTCGGGAAAAATAGGGGAAAGCAAAGTTTCTCAAGAGTTCTATTCCAAACAATCGCGAGGCACCCAAGGCAATATCAGAATATCCTGAAAAGTCGCCATAAATTTGAAACGTAAAAAATAAAGCACCTAAAAACAAACTGCTACCATTATGTTCGCCACTAGCATTAAAAATCTGATTGGCATAAGTAGCACAATTATCGGCAATCACTACTTTTTTAAACACACCCCACAGAATCTGCCGTAAGCCGTCTGTTGCTTGCTCGTAACTGAACGTTCTCGCTTTTTTGAACTGTGGCAATAAATGGGTTGCTCGCTCAATTGGACCCGCTACTAGCAATGGAAAATAACTCACGAAAACGGCATAGTCTACAAAATTCTTCTCGGCAACAATGCGTTTTTTGTAGATATCAATGATGTAAGAAAGTCCATGGAAAGTATAGAATGAAATACCAACCGGAAGAATTACTTTTAACGTCCAAGGATTGATGGTAATTCCTGCATTAGCAATCGCTTGCGTTAATTCTGTGACAAAGAAATTGTAATACTTAAAAAAGCCAAGAAATCCAAGATTGATAGCGATACTGAGAATCAACCAAAATTTACTTCGCGCATGCGATTTCGCCTGTTCTATTTTCAATCCTGAATAATAATCCAGGAATGTTGAAAATGCGAGAAGAAATAGGAATCGCCAATCCCACCAAGCATAAAAGACATAACTTACGAGAAGAATCAATAAGTTCTGCTTACTGATACTTTTCTGAAAAACAAACCAGTAAAGCAAAAATACTAATGGTAAGAAAATCGCAAATTCTAGTGAATTAAAAAGCATAAATTTAATTGTATAACTCTAAATTGTGTTCTAATTTTATTTGAAAAAGTTTATTAAAGGAAATGGTAAATCAAAAAATAATGCCAAAAGTGGATTACCAAGAAGGGTCATTAAAGAAATCGATTCAAATGAAATCCTTAAACTAACGATAATGAAAAAATATAGAAGTGGCGACAAAAGTACCAACCACCTGGCAAATAAATCAACCTTAAAACGGACATGGTAGAAAACTAAAAGAGCAACTCCAAATAATTGTGCAACCATAACGTACCTGCCACCCGAAGGTAACAATGAAGTAATATTTCCCACCGATAGAAATAAAAGTGAAAAACCAAATAGATTTGAGAATGCTTTGTCATCTTTAAACTTACTGCTTTTAGAGAAGTAAATAATTGTAAAAAGAATGGCAATGGTCCACATTAAGGAATCCGCATGAATTTTAACATACCAATTGGCAGACTCATTCAAATCTGTTACTGATTCAACATACTCATCATTTGTGTAGCTTTTAACACGAGGAAGTAAAAAACTTGGTGCGACGCTTTCTAATCCTGTTCTCACCGCAGCAATATTTAATGAGGATATAAAGAAACTGCTGATAAACAAAAAATAAAGTACGCGCCACGGGATCCTTACTAAAACAAACAACAGAAAAAAGCCAATCGGCAAGATGAATGAAAAGTGAATTAGCATGGAAGAAATAACAAAAGCAATTCCGTTCCTTTTGTTATTGACCAAGTATTGAAATGCGCCATAAAAAAAAACGTGAGCGGCGGTAAACATCCGAACGCCGTTGAGATGCCAAAATCCGAGTACGCAGATAAATGCAACGATGAGGAGCCAAAACTTGTTGTCAACCTTTCGCGAGCGGGAAAAATCCAAAACCAACCAAATATTTCGAGAAAAAAAATAACCATAAACAGTACCAAAAACAGCAAATAAAATATTGCCATCTTTGGTAAATCGAGATAAGATAAAAGTAACCAAAGGCTGATAAATGTCAACAGTATCAGAATCATCAGAATAGAAATTGGAAATAAATACATCCCAATTCAACGGCTTTTCGTAAAGATTAATCAAACTAAGAACATACCTTGTCGAATCCATAATTTCAAGACGATACATGGTGTATCCATAGAATATAACAAAAAGCCATATACTATTCTTTGCCCAAGCCTCTCTATGATATTTGAAAGCTTGAATAAATCCTAAAAAAGGGGAAAGTAAAAAGAAAATGAAATTGTTCTTCAAAGGATGTTTTGTTTTGGACGTCACGAAAATACTATTCTATAGCAAAAGCGGAAAAAGATTTAGCAACGCTTTCAATATTATACTGCGCTACATTATTAGCAACAAAAGCATTTGTATAGTTGCCATCTAAAAATTCCGCAACAATAGCCGTATCGAATTGATTCGTTGTTGATGATAAAATGGGTCGTCCAGTCAAGTAGTAATCAATCAGTTTACTAGGTGCTTGGTGAACTGGATCGTAAGAGATATTGACTAAAAAATCCATTGCACTAAATTCTTTGAGCAACTCCATTCTCGGAATATATCGCCGAAGCACCAGTTTTTCTTTTAGTATAGGAACAAATGGCAATACCAAATCCTTTGTTTCTGTATAAATAACAAACTTAAATGGCTTTTCCACGGTTGCAAGATATTCTAATAAAGGAACCGGGTTTCTCGTGGTTGGTACAAAGGTACCTGCAAAACCAAAAGTAGGGATTTCATTCTTACTATACTCGCTCAAAGCTACATCGTCAAATTTAAACCCTTGAGGAATTTCTACAACCTTATGCCTGAATTCAGGATAATAATTCTCTTTCATTGCTAATTTTGGAACAGCAATGAAATCTGCTTTACGGCAAAACCACTTTTCCAAATATTTAAAATAAAAAAGCTTTTTAAAACTGTCGTGAATAGCGCCCATAAAGGGATCTCCGCAATCGGCAACCCATGTTTTTGCCAGTGGATGAGATTTTGTTTTAGCCCAAGCAGTGCCCCAGTGAATCTGATGCGGAACGGCTATCGATATCAATAAATCATACTGTCCCTCTTCTTTTGCTAAGGCTCTTTTCACCATAAACATCAGCTCGATGTCGGGATAAGAAATCAACTGAAGTAGCGCACGATTTAAAATTCTCTTAAACAAACCGAAGATTTTTCCGCCACTTCCAACATTAATAATCGGCAGTTTTCGCGGTCCCAAATCTTTTATTACAACGCCATATTCTTGTTCAATGGGCGGGTGTAATACTTCGTCTCGCAGCGTATATAAAGTAACTTCGTGACCTTGCCGAGCGAGCTCTTTCATTAGTTCCGTTGTTCGAAAAGAACGTGGACTGTTTTCAGGATAAAAAGCACTACTGACCATCAGTATTTTTTTCGAGTCCATTATTTCTTATCGATTAATGCGTTAACAATATCCTTCCCAGAAACGCCTGTTCCATATAATGGTGATTCAAACAATTCTTGATCAATTGCTGATGCTTTTGACAGTGCAGCGATAATCGCATCTGTATCTGCTCCTGTCAAAATATTTACACCATGCTCCACCAACTCAATCCATTCGGTTTGGTCGCGCATGGTGATGCACGGTACTTTATGAAAATAAGCTTCCTTCTGAACACCGCCAGAATCCGTCGCAATCAAGTCTGCGTGTTTTTCCAACAAAATCATGTCCAAATAACCTATAGGGTCTATAATCTTGATATTGGTTGGCAACAAAATTCCGAAACCCTCCATCATCTTCTTGGTTCGTGGATGTAACGGCAAAATTATTGGCTTGTCATACTTGGCCAACCCCGCAAAAATAGCAGCCAAACGCGCTTTATTATCCACGTTTTCAGCTCTGTGTAAGGTTACTAAAGCATAAGCTTTTGATACAATTCCCAAATCTTTTAGTAAAGTACTGTGCTGTTCCACCTTAGCGCCATAAAACAAAGCAGCATCAAACATTACATCACCTACTTGCATTATTTTTGAAATACCTACGCCTTCATTTTCTAAATTATTTACAGCTGTTAATGTCGGTGTAAAAAGTATATCACTGGCATGGTCGGTCAATATTCTATTGATTTCTTCTGGCATTTTTCTATTAAATGAACGCAAACCAGCTTCGACATGCGCCACAGGAATATGCAACTTGACCGCAGCGAGGGTACCTGCCAATGTAGAATCGGTATCACCATATACCAAAACGTAGTCAGGCTTTTCTTGTAGCAAGACTTCCTCTATTTTCTCCAACATTCTACCGGTATTTTGACCGTGAGTGCCACCACCAACGCCCAAATGAAAATCAGGCTTCGGAATGTCAAGTTCTTCAAAAAAGATATCGGACATATTAGCATCAAAATGTTGCCCAGTGTGAATGATCAGTTCCTGAATCTCTTCCGACCGCTGACGAATGGCTCTTGAAATAACAGCAGCCTTGATAAATTGCGGCCTTGCTCCAATAATTGTAATTATTTTCATGGTATCTATTTTGAATCTATGGAACTTTAATTTTCTACGAGACTGACGCTTTTGCCTTGCAGCACATAATGATCTCCCGTATGTGGACAATGATAAGTCGCTTCTCCTACCAAAGGCAAATCAATTCGTTCTCCGAAGCGCGACATCCATCCAATTTGCTTTGCGGGAACACCTACCATCAAAGCAAAATCAGGCACGTCTTTATTGACCACCGTTCCTGCTCCTACGAATGCGTAATTCCCTATCCTAACTCCACACACAATCGTACAATTCGCACCCAAAGTAGCTCCTTTTTTGACCAAAGTATCGCGATATTCATCTTTGCGAGTTACCGCCGATCGTGGATTATATACATTGGTAAAAACCATACTCGGGCCACAAAAAACATCATCCTCAAGGGTAACGTTATCGTAAACGGATACATTATTTTGTATTTTAACGTTGTTTCCGACCACTACACGATTGCCAACAAAAACATTTTGACCTAATGAACATTTATCCCCGATGATGGCACCACCACAAACATGTGCCCAATGCCAAACTCGCGTTTCCGTTCCTATTTGTGCACCATCATCAACAATGGCTGTTTCATGTTTTGAATAATTCATAATTATCGTTTTAAAAATGGATGATAGTCACCTGTTAAACCAATCGGTGTCTGCGATCTAATCCCGCCAACTATCTCAATAGCTACGCGATTTTCTTCTAAACTGAAACCCTGTCCATTGAGGATATTTTGGTATACATGGGTATGCAAATCTGTAAAACCATCCGAAAACTCTATCGAACGACCATTCATCGTCAAAGAGCGATACGTGCGCTTGCCTTCTTTCTTGGCATAATCTGGTACATCCTCATAGTCAACAGATAAAAACCAACGAACTCTAGCCTTCTCATACTCCAAATAGCCTGCGGCTTTACTATCATCGCGGTAATTTAATTTGTTTGCAACCACTTTCCCGAAAACAAAATGCAACATATCAAAAAAGTGTACACCCACATTCGTAGAAACGCCTCCTGACTTTTTATCATCTCCTTTCCAAGAGTGAAAATACCACTTTCCTCGCGAGGTAATGTACGTCAAATCGACATCATACTTCGTTCCTGCTGGTGCGGCATCGACTTCTGCTTTCAAAGCAATAATTGCAGGATGCAAACGCAGTTGAAGAATAGTGTGTACTTTCTTACCCGTATCTTTCTCTACCGCTTGTAAAGCATCTATATTCCAGTGATTGAGCACGATTGGCTTTTCACAAATCGCATCCGCATTCGATCTCAAAGCAAAACGGATGTGAGAATCGTGTAAATAATTAGGAGAACAAATCGAAACATAATCAACAGCATGTCCATCTTGTTCTCTGCGCAGTTTGTCGATATGTCGATCTAATCGCTCAAACTCCGTAAAGAAATCCGCTTCTGGAAAATAACTGTCAATGACACCCACCGAATCATTCACATCCAAAGCGGCGATCAGATCATTATTGGTATCTCGAATTGCTTTCATATGTCGTGGAGCAATATAACCAGCTGCTCCAATAAGGACAAAATTTTTCATATCTGTGAAATTTGTTTTGTTGCTAAAAATTAAGTTGTCAAATTATAGATGACGAATTATAAAAAAAGTATATCTGACGCCATCTTGTTGTGAAATTTGTATTTCAAATTGGGCTACACATGTTTTTCAATTACTACTTATGATTCGGGCTGGAACACCGCAAATTATAAAGTTGCTTATTAAATATTTTGATAGAATTCTCGCATTTAAGACATGCCTAATATAATTCTTTTTAATGCTATTTCTTTTGCATATTGAACGAAAAAAAAATAGGGAGAAATGTTATACCATGTAGCGTAGGTTCTGTAGGACTCCCTTACCCCTGAAGTAGAAAGTTTTGAAAATCCTTTTGCTTTTAATTTGTCTACCGTTGCGATGAACCTACCAAAAGATCTAATTGAAACATCCTGCGATATCGATAAAACAATATATTTAACAATTCCATGATGCAACAGTCCTTGCTGAATAGAGGTTAAATCACTGCCTTGTGCAAATATTTTCAAATCCTCTGCGGCCTTTAAAAATCCATTAATGGCTTTATCAGAATAAAACACACCAGAAACCGTCGCCGAACCTTCACTTGTGGTCCTTTGATAAAAATTAAGATTGCTAAACCCAACTTGCGACGCAACAGCAAAAACTTTCACCAAAAAACACCCATCTTCTAAAAAAGGAACGTCTTTGGGATATTGCAATTGATGCCGCTGCAGCATGTCATTTTTGTATAATATGGCCCAGGAACGATCTGGATCGCGAACTTCATAACCCCGTGAGGCAAAATAACCTTCAACACCTGAATAAACTTGTGGTTCCTGCTGACGATAATCGGTCTTCCAAAGTGACTTCCCAATAGGGTCAAAAATCTCAAAACCCAAAACCAAAACATCTAGATCTTGCGATTCCGCACGGTCTAAAATGGATTTAAGAAGTTGCGGCACAACATAGTCATCCGGATCAATGGGCATCACATAGCGCCCTTTGGCGATGGCCATGGCATTATTCCTAGCGACAGAAACGCCCTGATTCTCTTGGTTAATCAATTGTATGTTGGGAAACTCCAATTGCAATTTTTCTACAATCAATCGGCTGTTATCTGGTGACCCGTCATTAGTAACAATGATTTCATACTGCGATTTTGGAACATCCTGATCCTCCAAACTGCGTATGCATTTTTCGATAAAATCTGCAACTTTATACGCCGGAATTATAATACTTAATCGCATAACTACAAGTAAAAAGGATTATTTTTAGGAACTGCCAGTCGTTTTTTTAAGGCGTACACATATTGAAAAGGATTCAAATAAAAACAAAAAACCCGATACAAGTTACTGTATAATTTGGTTTTCTTATTCCAATTCATGCTACTAAATAATCTAGAAACATAATAAATATGATATTCCGAAGCTACTATTTCCCATGGTAATTTTGGATGCGCCAGTTCCTTCCTAATTTTAAAAGAATAGAAAATAGAAGGTCTAAATAAAACGGTATTACTGACATTATTTGTCGCCTTCGAGTGCAAGCGATATCCCACTGTTACTTTTGGAAAATAGTGCAATCGAATGCCTGCTTCTGTTAGTTTCAACCACATCGGATAATCTTCTACCAATTTGTTGCGCTCATCATAACCACCTACTTGCAAGATGGCTGCTTTGTTGCAAAAAAAAGAAGGCGTATAGTGAATACGATCTGATAGCAGTAACATAATATGTTGATCTGCGGCACTCACGCCGTTGCCCATGAAATGAGTTGGATAATCATGAGGGGTTGTTTTAATATAATTTTCCTCAGTAAATTGATCTTGATAGACTTTAATCTGACTGAAAATAATTTTAGCTTCGGGATGCTCACCCACAAAATTCATATTGTCTTCAACAGCATTGGGATATAAAATATCATCGCCAGCAATAAATTTAAAATATTCCGATTTTGCCGCCTGAACGCAACGATTGCAATTAGCAGAAACTCCTGTATTCTTTGGCACGCTTAACACCTCAATACTCTGAAAACGGGCTTTTACGCGATCTTGTTCAATCCATGTGCGGGCAATAGCCAAAGAATCATCGCTAGAACAATCGTCAGAAATAATCAATGCCAAATTATTATAAGTTTGATTGTAAGCACTTTCCAAGGTTTCTAATAGAAATGGCCCTGAATTATACGTTTGTGAAATGATGGTGACCAAAGATTTCAACCGCTAATTTTTGTTTTTAGATTCATTAGTATTTCTCTAAGATTCATTCTCTTGTTCAACTCAAAAAGGCAATAAGATAAAGTAATGACAACTACAACTGATTCGGCTAAATAGGCATTGGGACAACCCAACCAATAAATGCTCACCAGACATATCGACAAAGCAAACATACCTTTTGCCAACAAGACGAAAACTTCCTTCGAAAATTGAAACTGATACTTGTAATATAAAACAGAAAGCATCAAAACTATGAATATTGAATAGCTAAGCAACATTGAAAACCCTAAACCGTTAATTCCGTATCGACTGAAAAATAGGAGATTAAAACCAAGGAGCAATAAGTTTGCGGTAATTTCAATTGTTAAGAATAACTTGTTGTTACCTTTTGCTAAAACAATAAAACCCAATACCCAAACTAACCCTTTCAGAGGAATGGCCAATGTTGCCCAAAAAATAAAGTCTTGCGCAGACAAAAATTCTTTACTCAATAATATTCGAATTAGTATTGGTGTAGTAGAAATGAGAAGTACCAAAACCATACTCAAAATAATTAACACCAACTCCGCTTGCTCATTTACCAACTGTTTCCACTTACTATCATCTTGAATGACTCCAGATAATCGTGGAAAATAATCCGTCGCCATCGCTGTAAACACCATGCCTACGTAACCATCAACAATGGCTAATCCGGCATTGTACAATCCCACATCCGAGAGACTTCCGGTTTTTGAAATAAACGCACTAAGAACAAAAGCGACAAAAGCAGCCAGCAAATTAATCAGTGTCAAACTAATGCCCAATTTGACCATTGGTTGACCCAACGCTAAAGTTTCCTTCCAATCAAGCGTCGCTGCAACGTAGTGTATCTTGCTCTTGAAATACAACGACACCAAATAATTGGCAAAAGCGGTAATGATAATAGCGGGAACAACCCCTGCAATACCGTGGAAATAAAAAATCGGCAATGCAACGACCAATCCCACAATACCTCCTAAAACATTCGCCTGCGCTAAATACTTTAGCTGTCTTGTGCCGCGCAGTAACGTATAAATTCCTCCGGTCAAAGCACCAAAAACAAAAGTTACAGACAACCAAATATAATCTAACGTATGATCGTAGGAACTGAAAGAAAACAAACTCAATAACGGAGAAAAACAAACGGTCAGTACAATCCCAAAAATAGCGGTAATCCAAACCCAACGCTTAAAAACAGCAAAGGTTCTGCCTATTTCAACTGAATCGTCAGACGCATGGGCTTTCGAGATATCCCGAACGGCACTTTCATTAATCCCCAAGGACGAGAGCGTTTTAATCAAATTTAGTCCCGACAAAAACAATCCGTTTAGCCCCATTCCCGCTGTTCCAATAAGCAAAGCAATCGCTTTCCCGCGTATCAACGTGATCAAGATATTAAAGACTTGAACGCCCCCAAAAATGGAAGTAGCTTTAAATATTGATTTATAATTGGTGGCTTTTGTGGTCAATGTCTATTTGAAATTATTCAAGACTTCAATAATCTTTTGTACTTCTTCAACTGTAGTAACTGGACTAATTGGCAAACTCAATACCTGCTCATGAATCACATTTGTGATGGAATAATCCAAATGATTCATCGAAGCGTACGCCAACTGCTTATTCGGTGGAATAGGATAATGAATCAATGTTTGAATGCCTTGAGCTAGCAAATAGTTTTGCAATTCGTCTCGTTTGGCCGTTCGAATCACAAACAAATGCCAAACGTGCTCTTGGTTTTCCTCATGCTTAAAATCGGTATTGTTGGGAATCGGCAAAATAATATTGGGATTGGATATACCATTCAAGTACAGAGAGGCCAAAGTCCTGCGATGCTGATTTTCGACATCGATATATCTCAACTTAACACTTAAAAACGCAGCTTGAATTTCATCAAGGCGACTATTGAGCCCTTGATATTCATTAACATACTTCTTCTTACTACCATAATTCCCCAACGCGCGAACTTGCTCCGCCAATGCCTGATCGTTCGTGGTGACTGCTCCAGCATCGCCTAAGGCTCCTAAATTTTTACCTGGATAAAAACTAAATCCAGCGGCATCACCTAAATTTCCGGTTTTGATTCCGTTCCATGTAGCACCAATGGCTTGCGCGTTATCCTCTATAATTTTGAGGTTGTATTTCTTGGCTAAAGCGGTCAATTCATTACTCCAACAAACTTGACCGTACAAATGTACTACCATGATGGCTTTGGTTTTGGGTGTAATGTGTTGCTCAATCAAATCAAAATCAAGATTGTAAGTGGTAATGTTTGGCTCCACCAAAACAGGTACAAGTTTGTTATCCGAGATGGCGAGTAAAGAAGCAATGTAAGTATTGGCGGGAACAATCACCTCATCGCCTGGCGCCATAATGCCCAATTCTATATAGGCATTCAATATCAATCGCAATGCATCAAGTCCATTAGCTACACCAATAGCATGACTTGCCCCAACATATTGTGCCAATTTCTGCTCAAAATGAGAGAGCTTCTCTCCCATTAAAAACCATCCGGAATCTATTACTTCCGCCGCAGCCTGCTTTAATTCAGTCGCATATTGACCATTAATCTTCTGAAGATCTAAAAATTTAATCATATTCTTTCTCCAATTTTATATAAAGTTGCTGGTAAAACTGTGTTTCCATCAATCAACAATTCGTCAATGGATAAAGCAGTATCTCTTGTTTTGATCCAAATGGACCCATCATTATTTTTCAACACTACGGCGCCCGGAAAGCCTTTGGAGACTTTAAAATGAGGAATAACACTCAATTTACTAATCTCAATCATATTGCCTTGGTGCATCATCTTCAAACCGGTACCTAGTGGTCTAGCGAAAATAATATGTCGATTGATGATTTCATCAGTCGTTTGATCCCAATTGCTAATCACGCCATCTTCGGGATACAGTCGCGTGGAATAAATAAATCCCTCATCTTCCTGATCAACACCTTGAATTTCACCATCTAAAATCTTCGTAAGCACCGCTGGCAAGTTGGTTTTAAGGTCTTCGGTCATGGCGCTTTTTCCGTGAAAATAGGTTTCGCCTTGTTGTATTTCGTAAGTAAACTTGTAAAATATTTTTCCACCATCCAAAATGTCGCTCACTTCATGAAGTGTGTATCCTACGTGGCGGTCTCCGTTGAGAAGCGCCGATGCATTAGCATTGTTTCCGCGATAAACAGGAAGCACGCCCATATGAATATTCAATAGCGGAACGGTAATATTTTTAACGTCTATAATTTTAATGTAATTAAAAACCACCACCACATCGGGTTTCAATTCGGGCAGATCTTCAAAGGAATAAATCTTAATCGCTTTACTTTCCAAAGATTCGTGAAAAGAGGCGAATTTTTCCCTGCGTTCATAATCTAAAATAACGCCGACAATGTCAAACTGCTGCTCTAAAAAACCATACAAATCAAGCAATGGCTGTCCAAAACCTGCAATCATTAGCTTCTTCATTTCAACTGATATTTTGATTTCATATTGCTGTATTTGCCGATAAAGTCTTTAATTTCAGAGTAATAATCGTTGCCAAAAAAAAATGTTTTTTTAAACTTTTTCGCATTTTATTTTTCAATTCCAATTTAATGGTAAACCAACGGATTGCTTTTGAAAATTGGGTAAATCAAAATGACTATCACGCCTCCTTATTTGATGTTATTTCTCGATAAAGCACCTAATCACAGCAAAAAAATAATCCAAATCTGTTGTAGTCAAGTTTTGATGAATAGGAATAAAAAAAGCATCTTCTCCGTAGAAAACGCTATTTTGAATACCGTGCTCATACAAAAATACTTTTAGCTGATGCAGGTCGCGAATAATCCCATGATTGTTCAATAGCAAAACAGAAGGAATTGATTTTTCGCTTTTCTCAAAACGCGCGGTAAAGCCCAAAGTCGAAAACAAGCGAACTGCATAATCGTAATGTGATGCTCTGATTTCCAAAATAGATTTTTCCTTGCGGAGGTAAAAAGAAACCACATTTTCAATATGTTGCTTTTCAGTTTCCTTGACAAGATTGCCCTGCTCAGAAACACGATTTTTATTTGACACCAACAAACCACCTATTTGCATGGGGAAAAATTTCGGAAAACTATACACCGAAAAGTCTCCGTATTGTCCCAATGTTCCTGAGTCATCTTGACTAAAAAAAGTAGTGCAACAATCTTCAATGATGGGCAGTCCAGTAGCGACTAATTGTTCCATATTGGGGTACGGATAGCCAAATTCGTGATTGACGAAAATTAATTTTGTCTCGGGAACAAGCTCGCGATTCCACCGGCAAAAAGATTCAATTTCTTTCGTGACACAGGAACTAATGTAAAAATTTTGTGAAGTAGTCAGCAATGTGACCAAATCAGTACTTTGTAGCGAATATTTTTTTAATGCACATCGTATCGCTTCTTTACCGCTGTATGTGTATTGCCATTTATCAGCACCAAATCGCTTGTTGAAATAATGAACCGCAAAATCATCATCAACCATTGCTGCATTATTTCCTACATCATCAGTTTTAAAAGGACTTACTCTGTAGGAAGGTGTTAGGAAAAGATCAGGATGAATAATAAACATAGGTTCTTAAGATTGTTGCGACATCCATTTAAGAGTAAAACGGAGCGAGGATTGACATTCATGAGTTTCTTTAAATCGCAGTAAACCTTCATTGGGGATGCCTTCAACAGTCGATATACCCAAATCAATCAAGGTGAAACCTGCAGCTTTATAGTGACTCCACAGATTGAAAACAAGAAAATCCATAGCCCGATCACTTCTTCCTTTCAGACTATCGCCCCAAAGTAGCGCATAAACTATTTCTTTATGAAAACGATACATCATGGCACCAGCAATAATTTCTTGATCAACATTAACTATTTTGAAAAAATCGGTTGGAAAAATGTTTGTTGCGCTCAAGACATCTTCGAAAGACATATGAATGGGTCGACCCATGCGAATTCTATTCTCTACAATCAAATCGTAAATAGCCTTCTGTTCGCTTACTAATGTTGTCTCGGCAAAGGTTAGGCCTTTATTCAAAGCTTGATTATAATAGGTACGACTAGAATTATGAGTATACACATTCTTAAATCGCTTCAAATCGATGTAATTGGTGATGTCTGGAAGCTGAGTCTGAAATCCTTTTCGCAGCAATACGTTGGTCAGTTTGGCATTAATACGATTGCTGTACATATCAGGTGGCAAGGCAAGCCTAATTTCTGCGATACCGGAATTGATGGCAAAAGACTGCAGATCGGAAATAAAAGATTCAATGACAGAAGTATATATACTTTCTCCTTTGTGATGGAAACCTCCAAATGGTGCCGAAAATGGCGCCAGTAATTTGTTCCCCTTGATCCCCGCTATCAATCCCAATTGAACCTTATTTGAATCCTGAACCAGTCGAACAATGCGATCAACTTTGTGTGCATTCAAACTGATAAACTTTTCGGAAACAAAAGGATTGGGATCGTTTGGAAAGAAGTAATTAAATGCTTTGGCATCAACATCTATCAAACCTTTACTGGCCTCAACATCTTCTATATCTTCACTTATTTTTAAATTAGCTTGTAGTTTTTTTGTAAATGCTGTTTTGGTCATGATGTCACAACCGATACTTTCCTTGAATTCGCATAAACCGTAATTCGGAATAGAATCCTCTGTTGATGGACCAATATCTACGATTTTTATTCCTTGATCTCTATAATATTGAAAAATATGGAAAGACATAAAATTCATTGTCTTATGCTCTGAGAACTCTGGTAAATCGCCCCAATAGACAACTTGCACTATATCTTTTGCAACATGAAATACAATGGCTGCTCCAATTCCGATGGCTTCCTTTTTGACCACAAAATAATCAATGGAAATAATCTCACCTGTTTTCTCAACTTGTTCCCAAGTCATACGGAGCGGAAAACCACGTGTACTCCTATTTAATGCAATAATGTCATAAGCTTCTTGCCCCGAATGCGAATCAAGTCTTTCGAAAGTCAATCCGAACGATTGACTCTTTTTTAAATTCTTTAAAGCATTATACCAAATTTCTTTCAGGTAATTGTCGTCGAGTTTGTCAGTTGAAAAATGGTAATTTAATTCCACATTCGCCGTTTCATAAGCCGCTCTTCGCAAACAATTATGTACTTTATTCAAAAAGTTAGAATTGTAAAAAAAAGAAGGTAAAACAATGCGAATGGCTTCAAAATTTTTGCTTTCTGCCCAATTATTTAAAACCGTCAAAGCAGCATCAATTTGCTGCAGCTTGGTATCGTTAAAGGTCGATTCAAATCCACCAAACGGAGCAGAAAACGGAGCGTTTAAGATATTTTTTCGAACGCCTAAAATAATTCCCAAACGAATTTTGGAGTCTTTAAAAAGTAAATAATAAACGGAATCACATTTTGATGCATTCAAAGCATTAAATCCAGCAGCATTAAAAATATGTGATGGATTGGGTACTGCCGCTGCGTATGTAATTGCGTCTACTTCGAGAACTTCCATTCCGTAAATTTATCGTAGTCTCTAAAATAATCTTTCTCATCGTAATCAATAGAAGCCAATACGAAGCAAATCGAACCACTAGAGAAATTATCGAGTTCTCTCCACAAACCAGAAGGCATATAAAGTCCAACATTGGGTCGCGATAAATGAAAAGTTCTTTTTACTTTTCCGTCGTCCACAGTAATATCAAAACTACCGCTCAATGCTACTATCAGCTGTTGCAATTCTAGATGTCCGTGTCCACCGCGACTGAACCCACCGGGAACATCGTACAAATAATAAACTCTTCTAATATCGAAAGGAACTTCTATTCCATTACTAACGGAAGTTAAATTTCCGTTGGCTTGGTGGTTTATCGGCAAAGTGATTAACGAACAATCAAATACAGTAGATGTTTTCATAAGCCCTTATTTGGCATCTATAAATTCGTTGTAATTTCTTATATAATCGGCTTCTGAGAAATCAGCATCCGACAAGTGCACTGATACCGCATTTGTAGAAAAATTCTCTAAATGGCGCCAATGCATCGGAGGAATATACAATCCTGAGTAAGAGCGATTCAAACAGAATTTGGTTGCCACTCCATGAGTATTTACGACAACAATGTCGATGCTTCCACTAATGACAATAATCAATTCTTTTTGCTCTTTGAAGGCATGTCCGCCTCGCTTTTCGCCACCAGGAACGTCATAAATCCAAAAAACACGTTTGATAATGAATGGTATTTGATCTTCATTTTGCAAAAAAGACAAATTACCGCGAACATCCGTAATTTTGGGTAGTTGAATAATCTGTGGTTGCGAAAAATCTGGTTTAATTTCCATCACACTACTAATTAGTGAAGTCAAAATACAATTTACAAATACTGCTTGTCGTAATAATTCTGGTAGTTACCGCTCGTAACATTATCTAACCAATCTCTGTTGTTGAGATACCAATCGATAGTTTGCGACAATCCTTCTTCAAAAGTCACCGAAGGTTTCCATCCCAAGTCTTTGTTGATCTTGCTTGCATCAATAGCATAGCGCAAATCGTGACCTGGTCGATCTTTAACAAAAGTAATTAACTGTGCTGAAGTGCCTTTTTCGCGCCCTATTTTTTCATCCATTTTTTCACAAAGAAGCTTCACCAAATCAATGTTTTGCCATTCATTAAAACCACCAATATTATAAGTCTCGTGATTTTTACCTTGATGAAAAACCAAATCAATAGCAATAGCGTGATCCAATACATACAACCAATCTCGCGTGTATTTTCCGTCGCCATAAACCGGCAATGGTTTGTTGTGCAGAATGTTATTAATCAATAGCGGAATTAATTTTTCCGGGAAATGATTCGGTCCGTAATTGTTCGAACAATTCGTAATGACATAAGGCAAACCATACGTTTCCCCGTAGGCACGTACAAAATGATCGGAACTTGCTTTCGACGCGGAATAGGGAGAATTTGGATCATAGGGAGTATTTTCTGTAAACAAACCTGTTGCTCCGAGCGAACCATAAACTTCATCTGTACTCACATGATAAAAACGTTTTCCATCATAATTGCCCTTCCAAATTTCCTTGGCGGCATTCAACAAATTCATGGTACCAATAACATTGGTTTTAACAAAGGAAAGCGGATCAGTGATGGAACGATCGACATGCGACTCTGCAGCCAAGTGAATAACGCCATCAAATTGATACTGTTGAAATAGTGTATGGATAAAATCCGCATCAACGATATCTCCTTTGATGAATTCGTAGTTGGGCTCGTCTTGGATGTCTGCAATATTTTCTAAGTTGCCAGCGTAAGTGAGTGCATCCAAATTAAAGATCTGATACGACGGATAATTTTTAACCATCCTTCTAACCACGTGCGATCCAATAAAGCCTGCTCCACCGGTAATGAGTATTTTCTTCATATCTAACAATAAAATTGTCTTTTTTGGCACGGCTCCGCCCCATCAGTCCCAATTCATGAAACTAATGATTACGGTACCAACAAAAATGTTTTACGCTTTGTCTTCTCTGTTAAGGGTAATCAAGACACCCAACTCGGTCAAAACCAATTGTAAACTATTTTTGTTTATTTGTTTTACTATTCCTTCTTTTCCATGAAACGGCCCATTTGGAATCGGCACGATATCTCCTACTTTAATTCCCCTCACCTCATACGAAACGATTGTTTCTCGCAATCCCTCTTGCAACGCCGCTATTTCTTCTTCGCGCACTACCGCGGGCTTGCCTAACCAAAATAAATAGCGAACAACACCAGGAACTTGAAATACAATGTCTCTTTCTTTTTCGCTAATATTTACAAAAACATACGAATTGAATAAGGGCATTTGTACTTTCTTCTTTCTATCAGACCACTGTTTCACAACAATAACTAGCGGACAATATACGCTAACTCCGATTTGCTGCAACTGATCTGCAACTTTCTTCTCATTCTTTGGTTTGGTATATATGACATGCCACGGCATAAAAAAATCAATTAATGGTATCGTAAATAACCAAACCTTCTCCTTCGTTTCTCTCTGTTATCCGCAAATGAACTTTCCGACTAATTTCATTTTCGATTTTCAACACCAATTGCTCGATATAATCTGCATTTAAATCGTGACCCACTAAAACAACCTCAATTGTACCACTGTCAATGCCTTTTGCATAATCGCCGACAATAACTACGCTTTCCACATGACCCATTCGTTGCAAAATAGCCTCAACGATAGCGTCAAGACCAATGTGCTGGCGTACAATTTTTTGTAAAACAGAAAATAAAGGGTGTTTTATATTGGCCTTATAGATAATCTTATTTTGAACGGACTCTTTTTCTAGATAACCAGCGTCCAAAAGATTATTTAATTCTTTGCGGATTGCATTCGTAGATTCATTTAACTCTTCAGCTAATCCTCTCAAATAGCCATGATTGGCAACATTAATAAAAAACTTTACTAATATTCTAAGACGTGTTTTTGAAGTGATCAGAGTCTCAAGCATGAATTACTAGCTAAAATAACGAGTAACAAAAGTACTCGTTTTAATTTAAATATGACAAATAACATTTAAATTAATTTACTTTGTTAAATACCAAGTAAATATGATTAGCTAATGTAAAGTAAATGTAATCAAAATGTCATCAGAATGTCATGAAGCTATTTCAATGCGAACTTCCAACAGCAGTAAAATTAAACCCAATCGCTTTCATTTCTTGTGGATCTAGGATATTTCTACCATCAAAAACAAACGCTGGTTTCTGCATATTGTCATAAATTCGCTGCCAGTCATAGGATTTAAACTCGTCCCACTCCGTAAGAACAGCTATGGCATGAGCATTTTTACACGCTTCATAAGGATTATCATATGTTTCGACACCGTCGACATCTGCTGAATCCAATACGCCTAGCGAATTTAAATCAAAAAGAATCTGATTTCTTCGAACTTTGGGATCAAATACTGTAATATTTGCTTGCTCATTGATTAAGTACTCGGCGACATTAATTGCTGCTGATTCTCTAGTATCGTTGGTGTCCTTCTTAAAGGCCCAACCTAAAAAGGCAATCTTCTTCCCGGAAACTGTGTTATATAAAGTACGAACGATATGGCTTGCAAATCGTCTCTTTTGGTGGTCATTAATAATAACTACTTGTTCCCAATAATCTGCAACTTCATCTAAGCCATATGATTTGGCTATATAAACCAAATTTAGAATGTCTTTCTGAAAACAAGAGCCTCCAAATCCTACAGAAGACTTGAGAAACTTTGAACCAATTCTGCTATCCATGCCTATAGCCTTAGCCACCTCATCTACATTTGCTCCGGTCTTCTCGCACAATTCTGAAATGGCATTGATGGAAGAAACACGCTGCGCAAGAAATGCATTGGCCGTTAACTTAGACAATTCTGACGACCATAAATTGGTCGTTAATATATTCGCTTTTGGTACCCAGTTGGCGTATATTTCAACCAAAGCATCGATGGCTTCCTGCCCTTCTTTTGAACTGTTACCACCAATTAAAACACGGTCTGGATTCTGTAAATCACTGACAGCTGTTCCCTCCGCAAGAAATTCTGGATTTGATAAAATTTGAAATTGTACTGCATTACCCGTATTGTCGAGAATACTCTTTATCGCTTCGGCTGTTCTCACAGGCAATGTTGACTTTTCAACGACAATCTTATTGGTTTTGGCAACACTCGCAATTTGCCTTGCGCACAATTCGATATACTTTAGGTCGGCGGCCATCCCTTTTCCGAGTCCATAAGTTTTTGTTGGCGTATTAACGGAGATAAAAATCATTTCAGCTTCATCAATTGCTTTTTCCACATCAGTTGAAAAAAACAAATTTCTACCTCTTGCTTCGGAAACTAAATCACTCAAACCTGGTTCGTAAATCGGTATTTTAGTCACATCTTCATCATTCCAAGCTGCAATTCTTTCCGCATTTAAATCAACTACAGTTACTTTTATATGTGGACATTTTTGAGCAATAATAGCCATAGTAGGACCCCCAACGTATCCAGCACCAATACAACATATAGATTTAATTTTCATCTTCTAAGTCAAAGTTTTGATTATAATTTACCATCTGCTTTTTCTCCAAGGACACCTTTCACATCATACAAAACAGAATTCTCCTTTTTTATAACATCGAAATCAATTTTGGTAAAAGCATCGTGAGAAACACCGAGTACAATAGCATCGAACTTTTTATTTGGTAAAAAAGTTGTCGTGTCTAAATTGTATTCATGTTTGACTTCCGAAGGATTCGCCCACGGATCATAAATACTGACTTCAATACCATATTCAGCTAGCGACGAAATCACGTCTACTATTTTCGTATTTCTTACATCAGGGCAATTCTCTTTGAATGTAATACCCATCATCAGCAATTGTGCGCCGTTTACCCCAACACCTTTTTTAATCATTAGCTTCACAACTTGAGCAGCAACGTAAGCGCCCATGCTATCGTTAAGTCTTCTCCCAGCTAGGATAATTTCAGGATGATAACCCATTTCCTGTGCCTTCTGTGCCAAATAATAAGGATCGACACCGATGCAATGTCCTCCAACCAAACCTGGTTTGAACGGCAAGAAATTCCATTTAGTCCCTGCCGCTTCCAAAACGGCATGTGTATCAATATTGAGGATATTAAATATTTTCGACAGCTCATTGACAAATGCAATATTGATGTCGCGCTGCGAGTTCTCAATAACTTTTGCCGCCTCAGCTACCTTAATTGTTGGTGCCAAATGCGTTCCTGCAGTAATCACTGATTTGTATAGTTCATTCACTTTGACACCAATCTCTGGTGTAGAGCCTGCAGTAACTTTCAAGATTTTCTCAACCGTATGCAACTTATCTCCCGGATTGATTCTTTCTGGTGAATAACCTGCAAAAAAATCAACGTTGAATTTCAATCCACTCACCTTTTCTAAAACTGGCACACATTCGTCTTCGGTAACGCCGGGATATACTGTCGATTCGTAGATAACAATATCTCCTTTCTTTAATACTTTTCCAACCGTTTCACTCGACTTGTACAGTGGTGTCAGGTCTGGACGATTATTCTTATCGACTGGCGTTGGCACAGTAACGACATAATAATTACAATCGCGAATATCTTCTATGCTTGTTGTACAAAACAATCCTGTTTCCCGGTCTGAGGCGGAATTCATTAGTACAGCTTGTAGTAATTCCTTTTCAATTTCGAGTGTGCTGTCAATTCCTCCATTCAATTCATTGACTCTTGGTTGATTAATGTCAAATCCAACCACGGCGTACTTGGTGGCAAAAAGTCTAGCCAATGGCAATCCAACGTATCCTAATCCTACAACTGCTATTTTCATCCTATTTGAATTAAATTCTATACTATTTAAGGTTATTCCAATACCATTTGACTGCTTCATTTAAGCCATCTTGCATTGAAAATTTTGGACTATAATCTAATAATTTTTGCGCTTTTGAAATACTAGCCAATGAATGAGGAATATCTCCCGCTCTGTTGGGTCCGTGAATAACTGCAACATCTCCAATTCGCTGATCCATTTTGGATAAAGACTCCTTTAAGAAAGCAACCAAATCATTTAAAGTTGTTCTATCTCCAAATGCAGCATTATAAACATTGTTGACCGCCTCTTTATTTTGCGTAAGCATTGCTAATTCATTAATTTGAATAATATTATCAATGTATGTAAAATCTCTTGAGTAATTTCCATCACCATTGATTACGGGACTTTCATGATTCATTAACTGCATCACAAATTTGGGAATAACCGCGGCATACGCTCCGTTAGGATCTTGTTTCCTTCCAAACACATTGAAATACCTCAATCCGATGGTCTCTAAGCCATAAGTCTTTGAAAAAATATCGGCGTACAATTCATTAACAAACTTTGTAATAGCGTATGGTGAAAGTGGTTTTCCAATACGCTCTTCCACCTTTGGAAGCGACTCGGAATCTCCGTATGTAGACGAGCTTGCTGCGTATACAAACCTTTTAACCTTTGCATCTCGGGAAGCAACTAACATATTTAAAAATCCAGATATATTCACGTCATTTGTTGTGATTGGGTCATTAATAGACCGGGGAACAGAGCCTAATGCAGCTTGATGCAATACATAATCACAACCTGCAACTGCTTTTTGGCAATCCGATAAATTCCGGATATCACCTTCCAGTAATGTAAAATTGGGATGAGCCAACAAGGCCTCTATGTTATACCGATGACCAGTCGCAAAATTATCAAAACACAAAACTTCATGTCCTTTACGAACAAAATATTCACATAAGTTTGATCCAATAAATCCCGCTCCACCCGTGATAACAATTTTATGTTTCATTGAATTTTCCATTTGCTTTATGTTGTCGGATACTAAATCTTGCTAACAAATAATTTTACTCTTTCCCATAGATTCTTCGGTTTATCATTTTCATGATATCCGTTGCCATAATTGCCATAGCCGTAGCCATAACCGTAGCCATAACCGTAGCCATAACCAGTACCATACTTCGCTTTATTTTGGAATCCATTAAAAATGATACTGATGTTCTCCAATTCTCCTCGTTTGATTCTGTTATTCAACAAAGTAACCATGTCCTTCTTTGTATAATTCTGTCGCATGATATACAACGTTAAGTCTACATACTCTGCCAATTCTATTGCATCGGAAACCAAACCAACAGGCGGAGTATCTAAAATGATATAATCGTACTTGGTTTTTAGAATCCGCATAAACTCGCGCATACTTTCACCAATAATGATTTCGGACGGATTTGGCGGTATTGGTCCGGAAGTAATTACATCTAAATATGGAATATGTGTTTTTTGAATTACTTCTTCAATGGTTTTCTGTCCAATCAAAAAATTGACAACTCCAATTTCATTTTTGATATTAAAATCTTCAAAAATTCGGGGCTTTCTAAGGTCCATTCCAACAATAACGGTCTTCTTTTCACTCAAAGCAAAAACAGTTGCTAAATTCAAAGAGCAGAAGGTTTTACCCTCGCCACTAATCGAGGAAGTCAGCATCAAGGTTTTCGATCCTGCTATATCATATTTTTTATATAAAAACTGAAGTGAAGATCGAATTGTTCTAAAAGATTCAGATAACGCGGACTTTGGTCTCTCAAATACGGATAAATTACTACTTGATTGTTTTAATCCAACGACACCTATCAGCGGTATTGTAGTTAACTTACTAATGTCTTCGGTACTTAGAATTGAGTTCTCTAGGAAGAACACTATAAAAACGATCACTAGCGGAATTAACAGGCCAATAAATGCTGCTAATACATAGTTGACACTAGTGTTCGGACCTATTAAACCTCCTCCTGTGTCTTTTGCTTGATCAATAAAATGAATATCAGAAAGATTGGCAGCTTTTACTATTTCAGCTTCGTTTCTTTTTTCAAGAAAAGTATTGTAAATATTATCACTCAAATCGTACTGCCGGACTATCTTTAAATATTCTTGTTTTTCCTCAGGAAGCTTCTTTATGTCCCTCTCAATTTCACCAATCTTACTGTTTACGAGTGTCTGATCATACTTAATGGAGGAACTAACGGAGTTAATATTTTCGAGTAATACTCTTTTTATTGATTCCATTTGAATATCAAAATCTCTAAAGATCTTTTCACTCTTCACGGAGTAGGCCAACTCAGACCTTTTCGCAGAAAGATCAATTAGTTTGGAAACATTCATCAAAATATTTGGATCATCAATTCCCGCAACTGTAGGAGCTGGTAGTTTCGAGAAATCTTTGCTATTAGATAGATAACTCTTTAGTGTATTGTAGTAAGAAATTTTTCTGTTGACCGCATCTCTTTGGACTTCAAGGTCAAATAATCGAGTAGAAATCGACGAGCCTTCGTCCTGAATTGCAAGGATATCTTTATTTTGGTGAAACGACTTCAAGACATCACCTGTTTCTTTGAGCGATTTCCCCATAGAAACTAAAGTGCTATCAATAAACCCTATTGTATTAGTTGCAAACTGGTTTTTGCGTTCTAGTTGAACACTTATCAGCATTTGCACAGTGGCATTTAGGTAATCTACCATTCGCGCCTTGTTTGTACCCTGAAGATTCAACCGCAGAATAGAAGGTGCTTTCGTGTCTATTTCTACTTTTATTCCTTGATATCTTGCTACAACTTCATCAAACTCATTAAATCTAAAATAATACTCATTGCCAGTATACAATCCGGGGTTTTCAGTCAACTCCAATTTAAATTTTAAAAACGGAAGATCTACCTGCTGTCCCACTTTATACCGTTTAACAAATTCGCCTGGGAGTACTGACGTTTCACTTTTACTATTGTCTGAGTAGTTTACAAGAGGAGCGGTATTATCGTCAAAAGAGAAGCGAATTTCGTATTCCGTTGCACTAACGAACTTAAGATTTATCAGCCGATTAAACAGTTGCTTACTGTCTTTTTTAAACACAATATAAAACGGAACACTACCGTAAACATCTTGAAAATTATATTTCCCCTTTTTAAAATAGTCAACGTAGTACTTGAGTTTCTCTACAACCAATTCATTGTGGGATCTCGACTTTAACGTGTTGGAAATGTTCTGTACTTGATCTGAAGTTCCTCCCCAATTAAAAACCAAACTAGTAGTAGAAGTAAAGAACGGATTGTTTTCTTCCTTTATAGCAATAGAAGTTTGCATTTCGTATACCTTTTCCTTTCTTAAATTTACTTGATATGCAATTGTAAAAGTGATGATTAAACTCAACAAAAACCATTTCCAATAACTGGTAATCTTTATTAAAAAACCTTTAAAATCAAAGCTGTTTTGGTTTTCAAAAAACGAAAAATCTTTCTTATCAATCATGCCAGTTTTAATTTCTTAAGATAATAAAAGTTGTAGTTAGTAGCGTCAATATTGACACAACTGTCGTAACAGACTCTAGACCAGTTTTTCCTGTACCCCATGATTTTTGTTTCAATGGCTTGATGTAGATATAATCATTTGGTTGAATAAAATAGTACGGTGATTGCATTGCATTAATATCAGTTAAATCAATGGAATGCATTTCAGTCCCTGTGGGAGTCTGTCTCAATACAAGGACATTTTTTCGATCACCAACAACAGTAATATCTCCAGCATTTGCAATGGCTTCTAAAATAGTCAATTTATCCTGATATAATGTCTTGGTTCCTGGTACGTTAATTTCCCCATTTACTGTATAACGCAAGCCAGCTAGCTTTACTGAAACAAAAATACTAGCCTCTTTGTTGAAATACTCCTTTAATAATCGATTCTCAATAAGGACTCTAATTTCATCTAAAGTTTGTCCAACCACGCTAACTTCATCCAAAACAGGCATGCGTATGTCCCCATGATCATTGACTGTAAAACCATCAAAATAAAGCGCATTGTCGCTTTTTGCAGATTCATTTACTTGATTTGACGGTGTAAATATTTGCACTAAAGTCGGATCATTTGCTTTGATCGAAATGCTAATAACGTCATTTATTTGCAACCGATAAGGTTTTGCATTAACCGGATTTACTGCCGTCGAAGCTTCTGAGTTACTTTTGTTTTGTAGATATGTTAAGTCTTTAATTGGCACACAAGACTCAAAAAATAAGGCGGTAACCAATAAAAGTAACAGTATTTTCTTTTTCATTTTAGTAGAAAAATTTAGCAAACAAAGATAGTTTTTCATTTAGAATAACAAAAAAAGAGCGAAACAAAATGATTAATTGTTTTTGAAAGAAATTTCGAGGGGAATTCGTTGCAGAATACTTCTTCCTAAAGTAACTTCGTCGGCATACTCTAACTCATCGCCAACTGCTATTCCCCTTGCTATAGTAGAAGTAATGATACCGTAATCTTTAATTTGTCGGTATATAAAAAAGTTCGTGGTATCGCCTTCCATCGTCGAACTTAATGCAAAAATTAATTCATCAATTGTTCCCGTTTTGACTTTATCAATCAAAGTGTTAATATTTAATTGACTTGGTCCTACACCATCAATCGGGGAAATTTTTCCGCCCAACACATGATAAATTCCTTTGAATTGTTGTGTGTTTTCAATCGCCATAACGTCGCGAATATCCTCTACAACACATATTATTTTATGATTGCGATTTGCATTTGCACAAATTTCACATAATTCGACATCAGAAATATTATGACAACTAGAACAAAATTTAACATCCTCTCTCATTTGAGATAAAGCTTCACTCAAAAAACGTGTTTTATCTTTGGGCTGCTTTAATAAATGCAAAACCAAACGCAAAGCCGTTCGCTTTCCAATTCCAGGCAACTGCGCCATTTCATTGACTGCTTTCTCTAATAATTTTGATGAAAATTCCATGGGCGTAAATGTAGTCAATTTGAAAATTAGATAATTTGAAAATTTGAAGATAATTTGTGTATTTTGGCATCATAAAATCACAACTATGACTCCATTTGCCATTCTATTGCTCATCATCGTTTACTTCGGTCTGCTCTTTATCATTTCGCATCATACGAGTAAAAAAAACAGCGGAAATGATGCTTTTTTTAAAGCGAACAAAAATTCGAAATGGTACTTAGTGGCCTTTGGAATGATTGGAACTGCCTTGTCTGGCGTGACTTTTATTTCTGTTCCAGGCGAAGTAGGAAATCCGGAGAATCAGTTTAAGTATTTCCAATTTATATTGGGAAATGCCATTGGCTTTTTAATCATAGCCAAGGTGTTGCTGCCCTTGTACTATCGGATGAATCTGACCTCAATTTACAGTTACATTGAACAACGATTGGGAATTATAAGCTACAAAACAGCCGCGTCGATTTTCTTGCTAAGCCGAACCATTGGATCTTCTTTCCGACTGTATTTGGTGGTTATCGTACTACAGCGCTATGTTTTTGATTTTTACCACATTCTTTTTGCTTTGACGGTTCTGATTTCGTTGGCTTTGATTTTCGCTTACACCTATCGCGGTGGATTAAAAACCATTATCATCACCGATACTTTACAAACTTTCTTCTTGGTTTCTTCCGTCTTTCTGACTATTTTCTTTATCTGTAGCAGTTTGGATTTGTCTTTTTTTGAAGCATTCGAGAAAGTGAAAAACAGCAACTATTCGAAAGTGTTTTTCTACGAAGATTATCTCAAAGGAACCTATTTTATCAAACAGATTTTAGGCGGCATTTTCGTAACGATTGCTATGGTTGGACTTGATCAAGATTTGATGCAGAAAAATTTGAGTTGCGCCCACATAGCAGATGCACAAAAAAACATGTACACTTTTACCGGAATTTTTGTGCTCATAAATATTTTCTTTCTCAGCGTTGGGGCATTACTTTACATTTACGCAAGTCAAAATAACATTGAAATTCCAACCGATTTAATTACGGGCAAACCTAGGACTGATTTGCTTTTTCCAGAAATTGCGTTCCACCATTTGACAATCGTTCCCGCGGTGGTTTTTTTACTTGGACTGACAGCGGCAACGTTTGCTACAACTGACAGTGCGCTGACCGCTTTGACTACGTCCTTTTGTGTTGACTTTTTGGGAATGGACAAAAGCGAAAATGCGAACAAACCCAATATTGTGAGAACAAGACATGGTGTTCATATTGCATTTTCATTACTCATGTTTGTTGTCATCGTAATTTTTAATGCAATAAATGACGCATCGGTTGTAAGTATGATTTTCAAAATTGCATCATACACTTACGGGCCACTTTTGGGATTGTATGCTTTCGGATTGTTTGTGCAGACCAAAACGGTAAAAGACAAATGGGTTCCATTTGTTTGTTTACTTTCGCCAGCCATTTGTTTTTTAATCAGCAAAAATTCCGCGTTGCTCTTGGGTAATTATGTCATAGATAATGAACTGATCATCCTCAACGGATTGATAACCTTTTTGGGATTGTTATTGATTAGTAAACCAGCGACAACTCAAACTAAATTCTAAAACAATCCAGAAGCCCTAGCCCCGATTGCTTCGCCAATTCGCTTCGCTCGTGTGCAGCAGATATCCTCGAAGCGCAGCGCAGAGATAAAGGCGAATAGCGGGAATAAGCTCCTAAAACTTAATATTGATTGGTAGTCAATAATACCAATGTGCACGCCACCTCAACGCCGATACTATTGGCTTTTAGCAATTGATACAACTCGGGATTCTCGGTCCCTGGATTAAAAATCACGCGTTTCGGTTTTGCTTCGATGATGTAATTGTAGTAATCGCGTTGGCGCAGCGCATTAAGATAGAGCGTTACGGTATCAATATTTTTTAATGGTATCGCTTTGGTTTGAATTTTAACTCCCGAAACTTCACCTGCATTTTGACCAATTGCCAAAACGGAATGTCCTTTATCGAGGAGCATTTCAATTGCTTTATAGGCATACCGATCTGGTTTTGTGGATGCGCCTAAAACCAGCGTTTTCTTAATTTTCATATGTTGATTGTATTTTTTAGCGGTCACATAAGCAATCGCCTGATGGTTCATCGCTGCTTGTTCGCATAAACTTCTTATAACTGGCGATGTCATGTTGCAAAAGTACAAAAAAGTAACAGTAGGAAAATCACGATAGCAATTTTAATAACGAACAGCTCAATACAATTGCTGAATATTTATCTATGTCAGCGCAACAAATACTTAAAAAAGAGTCATAATTACGAAAAAAACACTCTTTATCGTGATAATCGGAATTGCGATAACATTTTCAAGTTTACTGCGCGATGAGAGTTATACTCCATCGATTAAAAGCATAGCACTAAAACAAATTTTGTCATGTGACAGTGGTTTTGACAAAGACGAGAAGCAAGTTTGGAGCGCAACGAAAACGGGATATATTTTTGATAAGTTGAAGTAATTCTTGGATTGTCATATTATTTGACTTTTCGAAAATAAAAAATTGAACCATTAAGAAATTAAGGAAGTTAAGAATATACTCTTAATGAAACTTAATCCCTTAATGGTTTTCTGCTGAAATAATTTGATTGCTAGGCTTTATGGCTATAGCCTTTTCCGAAAAACTCTATTCTTTCGGTAGAAAAACTTCCGCCATCATGCAACGTGCGCTTCCGCCACCACAAGCTTCGATGGTGTCGAGACTTGAACTCAAAATAGTGACATGTTCTTCTAATTGTGCAACTTGTTTTTTGGTCAAACTTTGATGTGCTGATTTGCTCATCACCAAATATCTTCGGTCATCCGAACCTTTTACCTCTAGCATGTTGCCAGCGAAATTATTGACTTGGTCTTCAGTGATCAGAATCACCTCTTTTTCATCGCCACGCAAACTGTCGAGTACCATTTTGCGTTCTTTTTTATTGTCGATGCAATCGGCGCAAATCACTGCAAATGTCTCGCCGAGACACATCATGACATTGGTGTGATAGATGAGTTTTCGCTCGGAGTTAACTGTCTGAAAAGCTTCAAAAATAACTGGAGTATATTCAAAATCTTCGCAGAATTCGATAAATAATTCTTCGTCAGCACGCGGCGACAAAGCACAATACGCTTTATCATTTTGTCGGTCTAATAGAATACTTCCGGTGCCTTCTAAAAAATAGCCATCTTCCTCTGCAGAAGTATAATCCATGATATTATTGATGACAAAACCTTGGTCTTCCAAAATATCTAAAACATCTTCGCGTCTTTCGTGACGTCGGTTTTCGGCAAACATCGGATAAAGGGCTACATCTCCATTTTCGTGAAAAGAAATCCAATTATTTGGAAAAATCGAGTCTGGTGTGTCAGGCGTTTTGGTGTCTTCAACGACAATAACGTCTACACCAACCATGCGCAATTTCTTGACAAAATCATCAAATTCTTCTTGCGCTTTGGCATTTACAGTTTCATAAGACAAGCCATCTAACACTTTTTGGTAATAGTTATTGACAGCTGTTTGCTCGTTCATTCGAAACGCAACGGGGCGAATCATGAGAATGGAATTGGTGGTTTGTTTCATGTTTCTATACTTCAAAGTTCATTATTCGTTATTGGATGTTCAACATTTTTGAATGTTGCACCGAAGAACAACGACCCGAGCTCAGCGAATTGGCGTAAGCAATATTGAATGTTGACCGAACGCCGCGTTAGGGATTGGAAGAAGTACCATGTACTTCGGAAAGCCCGACCCGCAGGGGAACGCACGTATTTAATCTCTAATTAAAGGTAAAGTCGAACAACGCAACAATCCTTCTTGTTTCGCAATTTCTCCGTACGATATTTCTTCGACGGTAAATCCGTTATCACGCAACCAAGTATTCAATCTGGTGAAGCTTTTCTCAGAAACCACAACATCCGGCGCGATTGAAAATACGTTTGAATTCATTTCGTACATTTCATCACGCGTGATATGAAAGAGATTTTCTTTCCCGAACAGATGCACCAAATACATATAATCCGCTTCTTCTCGGAAACCGCTTTTGTATATGATTCCTTTATTGATTCCCACTGGCTGAAAGCAGCAATCTAAATGCAGCGCATTGTCTCTGGCTTCGATTTTTGATTTGACCAAGTCGAATTCCTTGACAATTTTGTTTGGGAATAACTGTCTGATATAGTTTACGCCCTCCATATTGGTTCGCGCAGTGATATAATCTTTGTAGTCAGTTCCTTTGTAGGTTCCGATAAAAATATAATCATTCCACAAAATCACATCGCCACCTTCTATATGTACATTGGCTGGCGGACGCACTACTTTATTTGGGTCGATTTGATCGATGATGTATTGAATGGCATCTAGTTCACGTTCACGATCCGGAAGAATATTGGCTTTGATAAACGTATCTTCGATCACGAAACCAATATCACGTGTAAAAATTTGATTGTAGTTTTCGATCATATCAGGTCGATAGACCTTGACGTCATATTTATTAAAGACTTGATTGAAGCCTTCCATTTCAGCAATCATATCCTTTTCCGTTGGATAAGTTCCTGCTAAAATATGTTCTAAAGATTTCGGATCGTAGGCTTCTTCTGCGGTTGGCGTGGGACCATTACTTTGCGCGGAGCCGAGAACGACTGCACGCAATCTAGAAGATTCGTTCGTAACATGAATTGGTAACATAAATTACTTTTGATTGGAAGCAAAGATATTGAAAGCGGGTTGATTTCTATAGTATTCAAAAAAGAAACAACAAAAATAACTAATCCATAAAAAAGCCCCCAAAAAGGAGGCCTATAAATTTAATTCGCGCGACTATCTCTTGCTCATTGGTTTAAAATCCCGTAACGGATGTCCCACATATATTTGACGCGGTCTTCCAATTGGTTCTTTATTGATGCGCATTTCTTTCCACTGTGCGATCCAGCCAGGCAAACGACCTATAGCAAACATTACGGTAAACATATCTGTTGGAATTCCTAGTGCTCTATAGATGATACCGGAATAGAAATCGACATTTGGATATAATTTTCTCGAGATAAAATAATCGTCAACCAAAGCGGCAGCTTCTAATTTTTTAGCAATTTCTAGAATTGGATCGTCGACACCTAAAGTGTTTAAGACTTCATCCGCTGCTTTTTTAATGATGCGTGCACGTGGATCGAAATTTTTGTAAACCCTATGACCAAATCCCATTAGACGGAATGGATCTTCTTTGTCTTTAGCTTTCGCCATATATTTGTCGGCATCACCTCCATTTTTATGAATTTCCTCTAGCATTTCTAATACTGCTTGATTGGCACCTCCGTGAAGTGGACCCCAAAGCGCTGAAACCCCTGCTGAGATTGAAGCGAACAAACCTGCATGTGAAGAACCTACAATTCTTACGGTAGAAGTCGAACAGTTTTGCTCGTGGTCTGCATGCAAAATAAATAGTTTATCCAAGGCATCGATGACTACGGGATTCGCTTTATACGGACCCGTTGGCAATTCAAACATCAAATGCATGAAATTTTGAACATATCCGATTGTATTATCGTAATAATTTAAAGGATAACCCATCATTTTTCTGTACGTCCAAGTCGCGATAACTAGAAATTTTCCCATGGTTTTACAAACCGCTTCGTACATTTCTTTTTCGTTATCAACATTTACCACTTTCGGATTAAAGGCAGTCAATGCACTGGTCAATGACGACAGGACACCCATTGGATGTGCGGTTTTAGGGAACCCATCAATGATATTTTTCATTTCCTCATTGACCAAAGTATATTTGCGAATATCGGTTTCAAATTGCTCCAATTGTTGTTTGGTAGGCAATTCACCAAAAATTACCAGATAGGCTACTTCAAGGAAATCAGCTTTGTCAGCTAAGTCTTCGATAGCATAACCGCGGTAACGAAGAATTCCTTCTTCACCATCAAGAAATGTAATTTCACTGGTGCAAGAACCGGAATTTTTATAACCAGGATCCATCGTAATGGCGCCCGATAAATCTCGTAATTTATTAATATCGATTCCTACTTCGTTTTCACTTCCAACAATTACAGGAAACTCATACTTTTTTCCGTCTAGTTCTAAAATGGCGATTTTTGACATAATATTTAAGGGAATTTTATCTTTGAAATAATAATTTAACAAAACTAGGGAAATGCAAGTGAATTAAAAAATGAATTTTGCAATGAATTTGTTAATTATAGTTTAAAACTTTGAAAAATAGTATACAGGTATTTTTAAAACAAAAAACTCACTTTATGCAAAGTGAGTTTTTGAAAAAATATTCTAACATATTCCTTATTTAAAAGCCTTTAATCCCGGGAAATACGAAGTATCGCCCAATTCTTCTTCGATGCGCAATAGCTGGTTGTATTTTGCCATACGATCTGAGCGTGATGCCGAACCCGTTTTAATTTGACCGCAATTTAACGCCACCGCTAAATCTGCAATAGTATTGTCCTCGGTTTCTCCTGAACGGTGCGACATTACTGAAGTATAACCTGCACGATGTGCCATGTTTACCGCTGCGATGGTTTCAGTAAGTGTTCCGATTTGGTTTACTTTTACTAGGATTGAATTAGCAATTCCTTTTTCTATTCCAGTTGACAAACGCTCCACATTGGTTACGAATAAATCATCTCCAACGAGTTGGGTCTTGTTTCCAATCAACTCTGTTAAATATTTCCAGCCATCCCAATCATCCTCTTGCATTCCGTCTTCGATAGAAATAATTGGATAGTTGGCTGCGAGTTCTGCTAAATATTCTGCTTGTTCTTTTGAAGTTCTAATTTTTCCGGTTTCACCTTCGAATTTGGTGTAATCGTATTTTCCGTTTACATAAAATTCAGACGCTGCACAATCAAGTGCAATCATAATTTCATCACCGAATTTGTACCCTGCATTTTCAACGGCTTTTTTGATGGTGTCTAACGCATCTTCTGTTCCGCCGGCTAAATTGGGAGCAAATCCACCTTCGTCTCCGACAGCAGTTGACAAATGACGGTCGTGAAGTACTTTTTTTAGCTGATGGAAAATTTCAGTACCCATTTGCATTGCATGCGTAAATGAGGTTGCTTTTACCGGCATAATCATAAATTCTTGAAACGCAATTGGCGCATCAGAATGCGAACCACCGTTGATAATGTTCATCATCGGAACTGGAAGTGTGTTAGCAGAAACACCGCCAACATAGCGATACAAAGGCAAGCCCAATTCATTCGCTGCTGCTTTAGCTACTGCAAGAGAAACTCCTAAAATAGCATTAGCGCCAAGATTTGATTTATTTGCTGTTCCGTCTAAATCAATCATGCGTTGGTCGATTTGGTTTTGTTCGAAAATAGAAGTTCCGAGTAACTCTTCGGCAATTTTGGTATTTACATTTTCAACGGCTTTCAAAACTCCTTTTCCAAGGTACGCTTTTCCACCATCACGCAATTCGACCGCTTCGTGTTCACCTGTAGAGGCTCCAGAAGGCACTGCAGCTCTTCCTAACACTCCGTTTTCAGTTACTACATCTACTTCGATGGTTGGATTTCCTCTAGAATCGAAGATTTGTCTTGCGTGGATTTTGATAATGATACTCATATTTTGGATTTTTGGATTAGTAGATTTTTAGACTGTAAGACTTCTGAATGTTAGTACTAGTTTACAAATATATTTAATCTTGAATCATCATTTATTTTAAGCAAAGAATGTTATTAACGATAACGATTTAGTTCTTCTGAGATTCGATATTATTGATGAATTGGTCGAACAAATAAGAGGAATCGTGCGGCCCTGGACTCGCTTCTGGATGGTATTGCACCGAGAAACAATTCTTAGATTTCATTCGCATGCCAGCTACGGTTTGATCGTTGATGTGTAAGTGGGTGATTTCCAGATCAGGATGATTTTCCAATTCTTCTTTATTGACTGCAAATCCGTGATTTTGAGACGTGATTTCACCTTTTCCGGAAACAAGATTCATCACCGGATGATTGATTCCTCGGTGTCCGTTAAACATCTTATAGGTGGAAACGCCATTCGCTAAAGCAATAACCTGATGTCCGAGACAGATTCCGAAAAGCGGTTTGTTGTTTTCGAGTATGTCCTTCGCCACTTGAATTGCTCCGAATAGTGGATCTGGATCACCGGGACCATTAGAAAGAAAATATCCATCTGGATTAAATTCGGCTAAATCCTTGAAAGTTGCATTGTATGGGAAAACTTTAATATAGCAATCACGTTTGGCGAGGTTGCGTAAGATGTTGGTTTTGATTCCCAAATCGAGAGCGGAAATTTTGTATTTCGCATTTTCATCCCCGAAAAAATAGGGCTCTTTGGTAGATACTTTCGAGGCCAGTTCCAAACCTTTCATGTCAGGAATTTTTTCCAATTGAATTTTTAAATCTTCGACAGAAGTTCCGTCGGTGCAGATTACGGCGTTCATTGCTCCGTTGTCACGAATATAACTTACGAGTGCCCGTGTATCGACATCGGAAATGCAGATGAGATTTTGTTTTATAAAATAGTCTTCTAGACTTCCCGCAGCATCGGTTCTGGAATAATTAAAACTAAAGTTTTTGCAGACCAATCCAGCAATTTTGATGTTATCAGATTCAACTTCTTTTTCGTTGACACCGTAGTTTCCGATGTGCGGGTTGGTGGCGACCATGATTTGACCGAAGTACGATGGGTCGGTAAATATTTCTTGGTAACCGGTCATACCGGTGTTGAAGCAAACTTCGCCGAAAGTTGTGCCTGAAATTCCAATGGATTTTCCGTGAAAAATAGTGCCGTCGCTGAGTAAAAGGATGGCGGGTTGTCGTGTTGTGTAGTTCATTGTAGTTAGTTGTTGTGCAAATTTATTTTTTTTACCGCAAAGTTCGCAAAGGTTTTGATGTAAAGTTCGCAAAGGTTATAAACAGATTTTGAAAACTACGAAATGCAACAGCCCGGATTGCAGCGATATCCTTTTACTGGCCTCTTGAGCCAGGAAAAGATTTAGCGAAAAGCCGGATTAGCTTCTTAACAAAAAAAAAGGACAAACTTTAAAAGTTTATCCTTGATTTGTATTGAATGATGCATTTCATTATTCAGCTTTCTCTTCGGTGTTATCCTCAGCGGCTGGAGCTTCTGGAGATTGCTCCGCCTGTTCGCTAACGCTCGAGTCTGCTTCTGATGTAACTTCAGGAGCCTCGTCGATTGGAGTTTCCACTTCAGCGACTGGAGCTTCTTCAACTGCTGTTTCAGCAATAGGAGTTTCTTCCACTTCTGCTTGTGGAGCTTCTGCAACCGGAGCAGCTTTTGGAGCAGTTGTAGCACCTTTAGCTTTTCCACCACGACGGCTTTTCGCTTTTTTCTCTTCTTTTTTACCTCCGTTGTATAGTTCGTTGAAATCTACCAATTCGATCATAGCCATATCAGCGTTATCTCCAAGACGATTTCCAACTTTAATGATACGTGTGTAACCACCTGGACGGTCTCCAACTTTTGCAGCTACGTCTCTGAACAAGTCAGTTACCGCATATTTGCTACGTAAGTATGAAAAACAGATACGACGGTTATGTGTTGTATCTTCTTTTGATTTTGTAATCAGCGGCTCAACGAATTGTTTTAACGCTTTAGCTTTAGCGACAGTGGTATTAATGCGTTTGTGCTCGATTAGAGAACAAGCCATATTAGCAAGCATCGCTGCTCTGTGACCTTTTTGTCTGCTTAAGTGATTGAATTTTTTTCCGTGTCTCATGACGTTTTTTTTAAAACTTCATCTTGCTACAATCCGCTTTGGAGAGCAAAATATGAAGTCATTTATTCTTTATCTAATTTGTATTTGGCTAAGTCCATTCCGAAGGTTAAATTTTTAACAGCGACCAATTCGTCTAATTCTGTTAATGATTTTTTACCGAAATTACGGAACTTCATTAAGTCGTTTTTGTTGAAAGAAACTAAGTCTCCCAGTGTATCTACTTCAGCGGCTTTCAAACAGTTTAGTGCACGTACGGAAAGATCCATATCGACTAATTTTGTTTTCAGCAACTGACGCATGTGCAAAGATTCTTCATCGTAAGATTCAGTCTGTGCAATTTCGTCTGCTTCCAAAGTGATTCTTTCGTCAGAAAACAACATAAAGTGGTGAATTAGCACTTTTGCTGCCTCAGTTAAAGCATCTTTAGGATTAATTGAACCATCAGTTTTAATTTCAAAAACTAATTTTTCGTAATCTGTTTTTTGCTCAACACGGAAGTTTTCGATAGCATACTTTACGTTCTTAATAGGCGTAAAAATAGAATCGGTAAAAATAGTTCCGATGGCTGCGTTTTGTTTTTTGTTTTCTTCAGCAGGCACGTATCCGCGCCCTTTCTCGATAGTTAACTCAAAATTTAATTTGATTTTGCTATCTAAATTACAGATCACTAGTTCTGGATTCAAAACCTGGAAACCTGATATGAACTTTTGGAAATCGCCGGCTGTAAGCTGGTCTTTACCTGTGACTGAAATTGTAACTGATTCGTTATCGATGTCTTCAATTTGACGTTTGAAACGCACTTGTTTCAAGTTCAAAATGATTTCTGTAACGTCTTCAACCACTCCTGAAATAGTAGAAAATTCGTGGTCTACACCTTCAATTCTAACAGAGGTAATTGCGTATCCTTCTAAAGCAGAAAGCATTACTCTTCTAAGTGCATTACCAACAGTCAATCCGTAACCAGGTTCTAAAGGTCTAAACTCAAATTTACCTTCAAAATCGTTAGAATCGATCATGATAACTTTATCGGGCTTTTGAAAATTAAATATTGCCATAATTTCGACTAAGTCAATTATTATTTGTTGTACAATTCGACGATTAACTGCTCTTTAATATTTTCTGGGATTTGCAATCTCGCTGGTACAGAGACAAAAACTCCTTCTTTAGTGTCGTTGTTCCATGTGATCCACTCATATACCTGAGATGAATTTGCTAATGAGCTATTGATTGCTTCTACTGATTTCGATTTTTCACGAACTGCTACCTTATCACCTGGTTTTAGGTGGTATGAAGGAATGTTTACAATTTCTCCATTAACAGTGATGTGTCTGTGTGATACGATTTGACGTGCACCTCTTCTAGAAGGAGCTATACCCATTCTAAAAACCACATTGTCTAATCTTGCCTCACAAAGTTGTAGCAAAACTTCACCTGTTACTCCACGAGATGCAGATGCTTTTTCGAACAAACCTCTAAATTGTTTTTCAAGAATTCCGTAAGAATATTTAGCTTTTTGCTTCTCCATTAACTGAACAGCATATTCGGATTTCTTACCTCTTTTCTTAGCCATCCCGTGTTGTCCAGGAGGATAATTTCTTTTCTCGAAGGATTTGTCATCTCCGAAGATTGCTTCGCCGAATTTACGCGCGATTCTTGTACTTGGACCAGTATATCTTGCCATTTTAAATTGTTTAAGACAGAGATTATGAATTCAGGTCTTATCCTTCGATAATCTTGAATCTGTCTAGGTTATACTTTACTTAATTGAGTAATTAAACTCTACGTCTTTTCGGAGGACGACATCCGTTGTGCGGCATTGGAGTAACGTCGATAATCTCCGTTACTTCCACTCCACTATTATGTAGGGATCTGATTGCAGACTCGCGTCCGTTACCCGGTCCTTTTACATAAACTTTCACTTTTTTAAGTCCAGCTTCTAAAGCTACTTTACTACAATCTTCTGCCGCCATTTGAGCTGCATATGGAGTATTCTTTTTAGAACCTCTAAAACCCATTTTACCTGCTGAAGACCAAGAGATAACTTCACCTTTTTTGTTAGTTAACGAAATGATGATATTGTTAAAAGTAGCACTAATATGAGCTTCACCCGTTGATTCAACGATAACTTTACGTTTTTTTGTTATTGTTTTAGCCATATTACTTGTTATTTAGTTGCTTTTTTCTTGTTAGCAACAGTTTTTCTTTTACCTTTTCTAGTTCTAGAGTTGTTCTTAGTTCTTTGACCACGCAATGGCAGACCAGATCTATGACGAATTCCTCTGTAGCATCCTATATCCATTAAACGTTTGATGTTTAACGATACTTCTGAACGCAGTTCTCCTTCAATTTTGAAGAAAGATACAGCCTCACGGATTCCACCGATTTGATCATCATTCCAATCTTGTACTTTGATGTCTTCACTTACATTAGCTTTTGCTAATATTTCACTAGCGCGACTTTTACCTATTCCGAAGATGTAGGTTAACGCGATAACTCCTCTTTTGTTTTTCGGGATATCTACCCCTGCTATTCTTGCCATAACTATCCTTGTCTTTGTTTAAATCTAGGATTCTTTTTATTGATTACGTATAATCTGCCTTTTCTCCGTACAATTTTGCACTCGGCACTTCTTTTTTTTACTGATGCTCTTACTTTCATCTTAATTGTTTTTAGCTTTCAGCGGTCAGCGGTTAGCCGTTAGTCTTGATACTAACTACTAATTGCTGATAGCTTATTTAATATCTATAAGTAATTCTTGCTTTTGACAAATCGTAAGGACTCATTTCCAGCTTCACTTTATCACCAGGTAATAACTTGATATAATGCATTCGCATTTTTCCGGAAATATGGGCAATTACAATATGTCCATTTTCTAATTCTACACGGAACATTGCATTTGATAATGCTTCAATGATTGACCCGTCTTGTTCTATAGCTGATTGTTTTGACATAAAAATTAAGCTACTGCTTTTCTATTTTTACCACTTTTCATCAAACCGTCATAATGCTTATTTAATAAATAGGAGTTGATTTGTTGAATTGTATCAATTGCAACACCCACCATAATTATTAAAGAAGTACCTCCAAAAAACATCGCCCATGATTGTTGTACACCTACACTTACTACTATAGCTGGGAACACAGCGATTAGAGCAAGAAATAATGATCCAGGAAATGTAATCAAAGACATAATATGATCTAAATAATCTGAAGTTTCGGCACCAGGACGAACCCCAGGAATGAAGCCTCCGCTGCGCTTCAGATCATCCGCCATCTTGTTTGTTGGAACTGTGATTGCCGTATAAAAGAATGTAAATACAACGATTAGAGTCGCAAAAACAAAATTATACCAAAATCCGAACATATTACTAAAAGCTCCAGCAATTGACTGCGAGGTTTCACTCTGCGATAATCCCGCTAATGCGGCCGGAATAAACATGATTGCTTGCGCAAAGATAATCGGCATAACTCCAGAGGCATTAAGTTTTAGTGGAATCCACTGTCTGTTACCACCCATCATATCTTGTTCAAAATCACCCGTTGTTGTTCTCCTTGCGTATTGAACAGGAATCTTTCTTACCGCCATCACCAATAACACACAGGCAATAATTACCAACAACCACACAATTATTTCTATTACCAATAGCATTGGACCCCCGTTATTGTTCGTAATAGTTGAACTAAATTCTTGAATAAATGCTTGTGGCAAACGCGCAAGAATACCAACCATGATTAATAATGAAATTCCATTTCCAATTCCTTTATCTGTAATCTTCTCTCCCATCCACATGGCAAAAACTGTCCCTGTGGTTAAAATAAGAACCGAAGAAAACAAAAAGCTAAAAGAATCAAATCCTAACATAAAAGCACTACCTGGTAAAGTTCTGTATAGGTTGTAAATATAACCTGGCCCTTGAACTAAAGTAATTAATATGGTCAACCAACGTGTAATCTGATTGATTTTCTTTCTTCCGCTTTCACCATCCTTTTGAAGTTTCTGCAAGTAAGGAATTGCAATACCCATTAACTGCACTACAATCGAAGCAGAAATATATGGCATGATACCGAGTGCAAAGACCGAAGCTTTTGAAAAAGCACCACCAGTAAACATATCTAGTATTGAACCAATACCATCTTCTGTTTGACCAGCCAAAGTGCTTAATTGAGTAGCATCAATACCAGGAAGAGTTACGTGCGCACCAAAACGATAAACTACTAACAAACCTAATGTAATTAGGATTCTATTTTTGAGTTCCTCGATTTTCCAAACATTAACTAAAGATTCAAAGAAATTCTTCATCGTGGTAGAAAAATTAAAGTGTTACTGCTTCTCCACCAGCAGCTTCAATCGCCGCCTTTGCAGTTGCAGTAAATTTGTGAGCAGATACCTTCAATTTAGCCTTCAATTCGCCTCTTCCTAAAATCTTAACGATTTCATTTTTAGTAGCCAAACGATTCATAACATATACAGACATATCTACTGTATCAGTTACCATTCCGTTGTCAACTAGCAATTGAAGTGTATCTAAATTCACCCCTTCGTATTCTTTACGATTGATGTTGGTAAAACCAAACTTAGGCACACGTCTTTGAAGTGGCATCTGTCCACCTTCAAATCCAATTTTCTTGGAGTATCCAGAACGAGACTTTGCTCCTTTGTGTCCTCTTGCGGCAGTACCACCTTTTCCAGAACCTTCACCACGTCCTAAACGCTTGTTTTGATTGTGAGTAGAACCTTCTGCAGGTTGTAAGTTACTTAAATTCATAACTGTATTTGTTATTTAACTTCCTCTACGGAAACTAAGTGTTTAACTTTATTTATCATTCCAAGGATAGCAGGATTAGAATCGTGCGTTACAACTTGGCCCATTTTACGAAGACCTAAAGCTTCCAAACCTCTTTTTTGAGTAAGAGGGCAGTTGATTTTACTTCGAACTTGTTTTACTAATAATTTAGCCATAATTTCCTTGAATTAACCTTTAAAAACTTTCTCTAAAGAAACACCTCTTTGTTTTGCAACAGTATAAGCGCTTCTCATTTGTAATAAAGCATCAAAAGTTGCTTTTACCACATTGTGCGGATTAGAAGAACCTTGCGATTTTGATAATACGTCGTGAATTCCAACTGATTCCAGAACCGAACGAACAGCTCCACCAGCGATAACTCCAGTACCATGAGAAGCAGGAATTAAAAATACACGTGCACCGCCAAATTTTCCTTTTTGTTCGTGTGGTACTGATTGACCATTCAAAGGAATTTTTACTAAATTTTTCTTTGCATCTTCCACCGCTTTAGCGATTGCTTCAGAAACGTCTTTAGATTTCCCTAAACCGTGACCAACTACACCATTCTCGTCTCCAACCACTACAATCGCAGAAAACCCGAAAGCTCTACCTCCTTTTGTAACTTTAGTAACACGATTTACACTTACCAAACGATCTTTTAATTCAAGACCAATTGGTTTTACTAGCTCTATATTCTTGTATTTACTAGACATACTATATTAGAATTTAAGTCCGGCTGCTCTCGCACCTTCCGCTAATGATTGAATACGACCGTGATATAAATAACCTCCTCTATCGAAAGTCACATTTTCTATCCCAGCTTTTAACGCTTTTTCTGCTATCAATTTTCCAACTGCAGTAGCAACTTCCACGTTTGTACCTTTACTTACTCCTTTTTCTCTTGAAGATGCAGCTAACAAAGTTACTCCATTCACATCATCAATGAGTTGTGCGTAGATCTCTTTATTACTTCTGAACACAGAAAGTCTTGGCTTTGCAGCAGTACCGCTAACAATCTTTCTAATTCTGAATCTAATTCTCTGTCTTCTATCAGATTTTGTTAATGACATAATCTTATCTTTTTTAAGCGGATTTACCAGCTTTTCTTCTTAATACTTCACCTACGAACTTAACTCCTTTTCCTTTGTATGGCTCTGGCTTGCGGAAACCTCTAATTTTCGCAGCAATCTGACCCAACAATTGTTTGTCATAAGAAGTTAATTTTACGATTGGATTCTTTCCTTTTTCAGAAATGGTTTCCAATTTTACTTCTGGAGCCAATTCTAAAATAATATTGTGAGAAAATCCAAGAGCAAGATCTAATTTTTGTCCCTGATTAGAAGCTCTATATCCAACTCCAACCAACTCTAACTCTTTAGTAAAACCTTCAGAAACACCAACAATCATATTGTTGATCAAGGATCTGTACAATCCGTGTTTTGCTCTTTGATCTTTATGATCAGAAGGACGCTCTAAAGTGATAACGCCTTCTTCAATTTTTACAGTGATATCGCTATACTCCTGTGTTAACTGACCTAATTTTCCTTTTACGCTAATCATGTTGTCGCTTACTTCAACAGTTACACCAGCAGGAATCGAAATTGGATTTTTACCTATTCTTGACATGTCTAACTATTTTTTAGTATACGTAACAAATTACTTCGCCACCAACATTCAGTTGTTTGGCTTGTTTTCCAGTCATCAAACCTTTTGATGTAGAAACAATCGCAATACCTAAACCGTTAAGGATTCTTGGTAAGTTAGAAGCACCTGCATACTTACGTAAACCTGGCTTACTAATTCTCTGGATATCTTTTATTACAGGCTCTTTGGTATCTTTATCGTACTTTAAAGCAATTTTGATTGAACCCTGAACAGCGTTGTCCTCAAATTTGTAACTTAAGATATAACCTTGATCAAATAAGATCTTAGTGATTTCTTTTTTTAGATTAGAAGCAGGAATCTCAACAACCTTGTGGTTTGCAGCCACGGCGTTTCGCACTCTTGTCAAATAATCCGCAATAGGATCTGTATACATATTTATTAAATTTCGGTAACGGTTTTCAATAAAACTATTTTACTGAACCTGAAACCATTTATACTCTTTTTTTTTGGATTACCAGCTGGCTTTTTTCACCCCTGGTATCAATCCGTTGTTCGCCATTTCACGAAATGTTACACGTGAAATTCCAAATTGACGCATATAACCTCTTGGTCTTCCGGTCAATTTGCAACGATTGTGCATACGCACTGGAGAAGCATTTTTTGGCAATTTCTGTAAGCCTTCATAGTCTTTAGCTTCGATTAAAGCCTTTCTTTTCTCAGCATACTTTGCTACCGTTTTTTCTCTCTTCACCTCACGGGCTTTCATTGATTCTTTAGCCATATCTTAATTCTTTTTAAAAGGTAAACCTAATTCAGCCAGTAAGGATTTTGCTTCCTTGTCTGTTTTTGCATTCGTTACAAATGAAATATCCATTCCTGAAATCTTATTCACTTTGTCGATATCAATTTCTGGGAAAATGATTTGCTCCAACACACCTAAGTTGTAATTTCCTCTTCCATCAAAACCAGTAGCTTTGATACCGCTGAAGTCACGAACACGTGGCAAAGCAGAAGTAACTAATCTGTCTAGGAACTCATACATTCTGTCACCTCGTAAAGTTACTTTTGCACCAATAGGCATTCCCTTTCTCAATTTAAAAGACGCGACGTCTTTTTTGGAGATTGTTGATACTGCTTTTTGTCCAGTAATCTTCGTCAACTCCTCAACCGCATAGTCAATTAATTTTTTGTCAGATACTGCTGCACCAACTCCTTTACTCAAAACGATTTTCTCCAATTTAGGAACTTGCATTACGTTTTTGTAACCGAACTCTTCTTTAAGAGCAGAGACCACTCTGTTCTTATATTCATCTTTTAGTCTAGGTATATAAGCCATCACTATAGTACTTGATTAGATTTTTTTGAAAATCTCACTTTTTTATCTCCTTCAACTTTAATTCCAACTCTAGTTGCAGTTTTTGACTTTGGATCAATCAACGCAATGTTTGAAATATGAATTGGAGCCTCTTTCTTAACGATTCCCCCTTGAGGGCTTTTTGCACTTGGCTTCGTATGTTTTGAAACCATGTTTACACCTTCAACAATCGCTTTGTTCTTTTCACGATCAACTCTCAACACTTTGCCTTCAGAACCTTTATGGTCTCCAGCAATCACTTTGACAGTATCTCCTGACTTTATTTTTAGCTTTATCATCTTACAACTAATTAAAGCACCTCTGGCGCTAATGATACAATTTTCATGAATTGTTTTTCACGAAGTTCTCTCGCAACTGGACCAAAAACACGAGTTCCTCTCATTTCACCTGCCGCATTCAACAACACACATGCATTGTCATCGAAACGGATATAAGATCCATCAGCTCTTCTCACTTCTTTTTTGGTACGTACAACCACTGCAGTTGAAACCGCTCCTTTTTTAACGTTACCGTTTGGAGTGGCATCTTTAATAGATACTACAATCTTGTCACCAACAGAGGCATACCTTCTTTTGGTACCTCCTAAAACACGGATAGTCAAAACTTCTTTTGCTCCTGTGTTGTCTGCTACTTTTAATCTTGATTCCTGTTGTACCATAATTATTTAGCTCTTTCTAAGATTTCAACTAATCTCCAACATTTGGTCTTACTCAACGGACGCGTTTCGCTAATCTTTACAGTATCTCCAATGTTACAGTCGTTTGTTTCGTCGTGTGCATGATACTTTTTAGTCTTCAACACGAACTTACCGTATAATGGGTGCTTTACTCTTGTTACTTGCGCCACTACAATAGACTTATCCATTTTGTTTGACGTAACAACACCTATTCTTTCTTTTCTTAAATTTCTTTTTTCCATCATTAAGCAGAATTATTGTAGCTCTCTTTTAGTTAACTCAGTGGCTAATCTTGCAACTGTTCTTCTTACACTTCTAATTTGAAGCGGATTCTCAATTGGTGACATCGCGTGAGCCATTTTTAAATCGGCATAGGTTTTCTTAGTTTGACTAAGTTTCTCTTGCAACTCCGCTGCAGAAAGATTTTTTATTTCTGATTGTTTCATCTGTTTTTAATATTTTTTTTAAAGGTCAGATGTAATGTCGCGCAAAACGCTCCATTTCATAATACTATAAATTATGCTTCGAAATCTCTAGCAACTACGAATTTAGTTTTCACTGGAAGCTTTTGAGCAGCAAGACGCAACGCCTCTTTAGCAACTGACAAAGGAACTCCTCCAACTTCGAACATGATTCTTCCTGGTTTTACTACGGCAGCCCAATATTCAACGGCTCCTTTTCCTTTACCCATACGTACTTCAAGAGGCTTTTTAGTGATTGGTTTGTCTGGGAAAATTTTGATCCACAATTGACCCTCTCTTTTCATATAACGAGTAGCTGCAATACGCGCTGCTTCGATTTGACGAGAAGTTAGGAACATTCCATCTTCATGAACCGATTTAATTCCAAACATTCCATTAGAAAGTTCATGACCTCTTCCGGCATTTCCTTTCATTTTACCTTTCTGTACCTTCCGGTATTTTGTTCTTTTAGGCTGTAACATTTTTCTTTAGTTTAAAAATTTACTTTCTTTTACGGTCTCCTGCAGGTTTTCTGTCTTTGTTGAAAGGCTTACGATCTCCTCTAGGAGCATCACCACCTTTACCACCGCCAGCACCAGCTTGCTTCTTATCCATTCCAACAAGTGGAGAAAGATCTCTCTTTCCGTAAACCTCACCTTTCATGATCCACACTTTGATACCCATTCTACCATAAGTAGTATGTGCTTCAGCTAAAGCGTAATCGATGTCGGCTCTGAAAGTTGATAGAGGAATTCTACCTTCTTTGAAACCTTCTGAACGCGCCATCTCAGCTCCATTCAAACGACCAGAGATCAAAACTTTGATACCTTCTGCGTTCATACGCATTGAGGCAGCAATAGCCATTTTGATTGCTCTTCTGTAAGAAATTCTGCTTTCGATCTGACGTGCAATGCTTGTTGCAACTAAATAAGCATCTAACTCAGGTCTTTTGATTTCAAAGATGTTTATTTGAACCTCTTTGTCAGTAATTTTTTTCAATTCCTCTTTCAACTTGTCTACCTCTTGGCCACCTTTCCCGATAATGATACCTGGACGAGCAGTAGTGATAGTAACGGTTACAAGTTTCAAAGTTCTCTCAATGATTACTTTTGATACACTAGCTTTTGATAAACGGGCGTGGATGTACTTTCTGATTTTATAATCTTCGGCGATTTTATCACCGTAATCATTTCCACCATACCAGTTAGAATCCCAACCTCTGATGATCCCAAGTCTGTTTCCAATTGGATTTGTCTTTTGTCCCATCTTAATTAATTTGCTTGTGTGTTATTGTTATCTCCTAATACGATTGTAACGTGATTAGAACGTTTTCTGATTCTGTGCGCGCGACCTTGTGGCGCTGGACGAAGTCTTTTCAACATCATTCCACCATCTACTCTGATCTCTTTTACAAATAAGCCTGCTTCTGAAACATTTCCGTCAGCATTTTTCTGCTCCCAATTGTTGATGGCAGACAATACTAATTTCTCTAATTTTCTTGAAGCTTCTTTAGAACTGAATCTTAAAATATTCAAAGCTCTTTCCACTTTCTGACCTCTTACCAAGTCCGCTACTAAGCGCATTTTTCTAGGTGAAGTAGGGCAGTTATTCAATTTCGCGAAAGCAATAGACTTATTAGCCTCTTTTCTCGCATCTGCTGTTTCTCTTTTACGAACTCCCATTGCTTCTTATTTTTTACCTTTATTTTTTGCTCCAGCGTGACCTCTAAAAGATCTTGTTGGTGAAAACTCTCCTAATTTGTGACCTACCATGTTTTCTGTTACGTAAACTGGTACGAACTGACGTCCGTTATGAACTGCGATTGTTTGTCCAACAAAGTCAGGCGTTATCATAGAAGCTCTAGACCACGTCTTAACTACTCCTTTGTTTCCTTTTTCTATGTTTTCTTGAACTTTCTTGTCTAACTTATAGTGAACGAAAGGTCCTTTTTTTAATGAACGTGCCATATCTTATTATTTCTTTCTACGTTCTACGATATACTTGTTACTCGGGTTCTGTTTAGAACGGGTTCTGTAACCTTTAGCAGGTATACCCTTTCTAGAACGTGGATGACCTCCAGAAGAACGTCCTTCACCACCACCCATTGGGTGATCGACAGGGTTCATTGCTACCGGTCTTGTTCTTGGTCTTCTTCCTAACCATCTTGTTCTACCTGCTTTACCAGATACAATCAATTGGTGGTCAGAATTTGATACCGCTCCAATAGTAGCCGAACAAGTCAACAAAATCAATCTTGTTTCACCAGAAGGCATTTTGATTGTAGCGTATTTTCCATCACGCGCCATTAATTGAGCGAATGTTCCAGCAGAACGAGCGATAACCGCTCCTTGACCTGGACGTAATTCGATACAGGAAATTACAGTTCCTAATGGAATTTTACTCAATGGTAAAGTATTACCAATTTCAGGCTGCGCATCTGCACCAGAAACTAATTTCTGACCCACTTGCAATCCGTTTTGAGCAATAACATAAGTTTTTTCACCATCAGCGTAAGCTAATAAAGCGATGAAAGCAGTTCTATTTGGATCGTATTCGATTGATTTTACTGAAGCTGGAATGCCATCTTTAGTTCTTTTGAAATCGATAATACGATATCTCTGCTTGTGACCACCACCCGTATAACGCATGGTCATCTTTCCTTGACTATTTCTACCGCCTGAGTTTTTTATCGGTGCGATCAATGAACGCTCCGGCTTATCAGTTGTAATAGCGTCAAAACTATTTACAACTCTAAATCGCTGGCCCGGGGTAATAGGTTTTAATTTTCTAACTGACATAATGCTGCCTTCTTGTTAAATATTATTGTAAAAATCTATTGTTTCTCCTTCTTGTACTTGAACAATCGCTTTTTTGTAAGCGTTAGTCTTTCCACTGATTAAACCACTTTTCGTGTATTTTGTAGATCTGTCTGGTCTTACATTCATGGTATTTACAGAAACAACCGATACCCCATAAGCAGCTTCAACAGCTTTCTTAATTTGCACTTTGTTTGCTTTTCTATCTACCACAAAACCGAACTGATTCAAAACCTCACTTTGTTTGGTCACTTTTTCAGTTACTATAGGTTTAATTATGATGCTCATATCCTATTATTTACTTAAATTTTCTTCAATTCCTTCCAAAGAACTCTCTAAAAGAACTAAATTATTAGCGTTTAATATGGCGTAAGTACTTAATTCTGAATTACTTACAACGCTAGATGCCTTTAAATTGCGTGAGGACAAATATACATTTTTATTTGAATCACCCAACACGAATAAAGATTTTTTATTCTCTAATCCTAAAGCTTTTAAAACAGCAATAAAATTCTTAGTGTTTGGAGTCTCAAAATCGAAGTCTTCAACTACAACTAAATTTGATTCTTTTGCTTTAATTGAGAAGGCAGATTTTCTTGCTAATCTCTTCAAGCTTTTATTCAATTTGAATGAATAACTTCTAGGACGTGGTCCAAAAACAGTACCTCCACCTTTAAACAATGGACTCTTTTTACTACCCGCACGAGCGGTTCCAGTTCCTTTTTGTTTTTTGATTTTTCGTGTACTTCCAGTAACTTCAGCTCTTTCTTTCGCTTTGTGAGTTCCTTGTCTTTGATTTGCCAAGTATTGTTTCACATCCAGATAAACTGCGTGATTATTTGGCTCGATTGCGAATACTGAATCAGAAAGTTGAACTTTTCTGCCAGTTTCTTTTCCGGTTTTATCTAAAACTTTTACTTCCATTATTTCTGAATGATTACGTAAGAGTTTTTACATCCAGGAATACATCCTTTGATCACAAGTAGGTTCTTTTCAGCAACCACTTTTAAAACTCTAAGATTTTGTACTTTCACATTATCTCCACCCATTCTTCCAGCCATACGCATTCCTTTGAATACTCTAGATGGATAAGATGAAGCTCCAACAGAACCTGGCGCTCTCAAACGGTTGTGTTGTCCGTGAGTCGCTTGTCCAACACCACCAAAACCGTGACGCTTAACAACACCCTGGAAACCCTTTCCTTTTGACACACCTTGCACATCTACAAATTCGCCTTCAGCAAAAACATCAACTGTTAAAACTTCACCTAATTTGTACTCATTTTCAAATTGGAATTCAACGACTTTTTTCTTAGCTACAGTTCCTGCTTTTTTAAAGTGACCAATGGCCGCTTGCGTGGAATGTTTCTCGTTTTTGTCATCGAAACCAAGTTGCAACGCTTCATACCCGTCGACCTCTTTGGTTCTGACTTGGGTAACAACGCATGGTCCAGCCTCGATTACCGTACAAGGAATATTTTTCCCGTTCTCGTCGAAAATGCTAGTCATGCCGATTTTTCTACCAATTAACCCAGACATAAAAAATAATTAATAATTAATAATTAATAATTGACAAGGATTGCCAACCAATTTAAATTCTTGATATGAGATACTAAATTGAGTATCGAAATTCAAAAGATCAATACTCAATCTAAAATCTAATAGTTGTCATTATACTTTGATTTCAACTTCAACACCACTTGGCAACTCTAATTTCATTAGTGCGTCGATGGTTTTTGATGAAGAAGAGTAAATGTCGATCAATCTCTTGTATGACATTACTTCAAATTGCTCTCTCGCTTTTTTGTTTACGTGTGGAGAACGCAATACGGTGAAAAGTTTTTTGTGTGTTGGCAAAGGAATAGGTCCAGTTACTACAGCTCCAGTACTTTTTACGGTTTTTACAATCTTTTCTGATGATTTATCCACCAACATATGATCGTAAGATTTCAATTTTATTCTGATTTTTTGACTCATCTTTTTAAAAATTAAGCGTTTCCTTTTGCTTTTTTGATTACTGCTTCTGAAATGTTTGCAGGAGTTTCAGCATAGTGTGAAAATTCCATAGTAGATGTTGCTCTACCAGAAGAAAGTGTTCTTAATGTTGTTACATATCCGAACATTTCTGACAACGGCACATCAGCCTTTATAGTTTTAGCACCAGCTCTATCTCCCATGTCATTAACCTGACCTCTTCGACGATTGATATCACCCACGATATCTCCCATGTTTTCTTCAGGAGTAATTACTTCCATTTTCATAATTGGCTCAAGAATGATAGCTCCAGCAGCTTTCGCCACTTCTTTGTAACCCATTCTTGCCGCTAACTCAAAAGAAAGCGCATCAGAATCTACAGGGTGAAAAGATCCATCCAACAAAGTCACTTTCAAACTATCTACTTGGTAACCTGCTAAAGGACCAGTTTTCATAGCTTCACGGAAACCTTTCTCAACCGATGGAATATATTCTTTGGGAACGTTTCCTCCTTTTACCGCATTTACGAATTGTAATCCAACAGGAACTTTGCCATCAACTTCATCCGCTGGTTCCAGTACAAATACAATATCACCGAATTTTCCACGACCACCTGATTGTTTTTTGTATGTTTCTCTGTGTTGCGCAGATTTTGTAAAAGCTTCTTTATATTCAACTTGTGGCTCACCTTGATTTACCTCAACCTTGAATTCACGTTTCATACGATCTACAAGAATATCTAAGTGTAATTCACCCATTCCAGAAATAATCGTTTGACCAGATGCTTCGTCAGTTCTAACCGTAAAAGTCGGATCTTCTTCAGCCAATTTCGCCAAAGCCATACCCATTTTATCAACGTCTGCTTTAGTTTTAGGCTCAATAGCTATACCGATTACTGGCGCAGGGAATTTCATTGACTCAAGAATGATTGGGTGTTTTTCATCACACAAAGTATCTCCAGTTTTGATATCTTTAAATCCAACAGCCGCTCCAATATCACCAGCTTCGATATAATCGATTGGGTTTTGTTTGTTAGCGTGCATTTGGTAGATACGTGAAATTCTTTCTTTGTTACCAGAACGTGTGTTCAATACATACGAACCAGCATCCAAACGACCAGAGTATGCACGGAAGAAAGCCAAACGACCTACAAATGGGTCGGTAGCAATCTTAAATGCCAAAGCCGCGAAAGGCTCTTTTACATCTGGACGACGTAAAATTTTAGTTTGGTCTTCTTCCAACAATTCAGCATCATCAGGGTGAATTCCTGTGATACCTTCTTTATCCATTGGAGAAGGTAAATATTTACAAACTGCATCTAACATAAACTGAACTCCTTTATTTTTAAAAGAAGAACCAGCAATCATTGGAATGATAGCCATGTCCATAGTAGCAGCTCTTAAAGCGTTGTTGATTTCCTCCTCTGTAATAGAGTCTGGATCTTCCATATATTTATCAAGCAAGTTTTCATCATAATCAGCAACTGCTTCGATAAGAATATCTCTGTATTGTTTCACTTCATCCACCATATCAGCAGGAATCGGAACAATATCGAAAGTAGCACCTAGCGTTTCGTCATGCCATACAATAGCTTGATTCTTTACTAAGTCGACTACTCCTTTAAAATCGATCTCATCTCCAATAGGCAAAGTAATTGCTACTGCATTTGATTTCAACATATCCCTTACTTGTTGACAAACAGCCAAGAAGTTAGAACCTTGACGGTCCATTTTATTAACGAATCCCATACGTGGAACTCTATATTGGTCAGCCAATCTCCAGTTGGTTTCTGATTGAGGCTCAACACCATCAACTGCAGAAAACAAGAAAACCAATCCGTCCAATACTCTCAAAGAACGATTTACCTCAACAGTAAAATCTACGTGTCCGGGAGTATCAATAATATTAAAGTGATATGGTAATGATTCAGGTAAAATCTTACCTTGTTCTGTTGGGAAATTCCACTCACAAGTTGTAGCAGCAGAAGTAATTGTAATACCTCTTTCTTGCTCCTGTGCCATCCAGTCCATTGTTGCAGCACCATCGTGTACCTCACCAATTTTGTGTGACTTTCCTGTGTAGAATAATATACGCTCTGTTGTGGTAGTTTTACCAGCATCAATGTGAGCTGCAATTCCAATATTTCTCGTGTATTTTAAATCTCTTGCCATTTCGTATGATTAAAATCTAAAGTGAGAGAATGCTTTATTTGCTTCAGCCATTTTGTGAGTATCCATTCTCTTTTTAACCGCAGCACCTTCTTCTTTAGCCGCAGCTAAAACTTCAGAAGCTAGTTTTTGAGCCATAGATTTTTCATTTCTTCTTCTAGCATATAGGATTAACCATTTCATTGCCATAGAAATTTTACGATCTGGTCTGATTTGCATCGGAATTTGGAACGTAGCTCCACCTACTCTACGACTGCGTACTTCTACGTGAGGCATAACATTGGTTAAGGCATCTTTCCAAATTTCTAATGATGATTTTTCTGCATCTTGCTTTTTAGCTTCTACGATGTCAATTGCATCATAAAACACTTTAAAAGCTGTTGATTTCTTTCCATCCCACATTAAGTTGTTCACAAAACGCGTTACCAGTTGGTCGTTAAACCTAGGATCTGGTAAAAGTGGTCTTTTCTTTGCCGCTCTTTTTCTCATGTCTTTTTGTTTTAGGAAAAGGTTGAAAGGCTTAGGAGATCTTTAAGGTTTAGCACACGACTAAACTTCTAAACTTCTAAACTTCTAAACTTTTTCAAATTACTTTTTTGCTTCTTTAGGTCGTTTTGCTCCGTACTTAGATCTTCTTTGTGTTCTTCCTGCTACACCTGATGTATCAAGCGCACCACGCACAATGTGGTATCTAACTCCTGGCAAATCTTTTACCCTTCCACCCCTAACTAATACTATCGAGTGCTCTTGTAGATTGTGTCCTTCACCTGGGATGTAAGCATTTACTTCATTACCATTAGTCAAACGTACACGCGCTACTTTACGCATCGCTGAGTTTGGTTTTTTTGGTGTAGTAGTGTAAACACGCGTACAAACCCCTCTTCTTTGAGGACAAGAATCTAAAGCAACCGATTTACTCTTCTTAGTTATCTGAGTTCTTCCTGTTCTTACTAATTGTTGAATTGTTGGCATAATTAATACTAAAAATATATTATGATTTTAATTTTCCCGCTTTTTACGGGGTTGCAAATGTAGTATTTTTTTTTAATGAAACAAATCATAACTAATTAATTTTTTGAAGAAGTAATTAATTGTTTTTTAATGACATATCGAATAAGCCCCGCTTCACTTTTTTCTCTGCAGAAATCCGTTTCAAATAATGTAGTGCGATCCGATTTGACTCTCTTATCTTCATTATGCATTAAATTGACTTTATTTGCGTTACTTTTATCAAAATAAATGTCCTCTTGAAACGAGTTATGCTCTTTTTGTTTGCCCTTGGTTTTTGCAGCAGCATTTTGGCGCAGAAACAATATCTAATTATCAGTAGCTTGTCTTCTGACGAACGAAAATCCATTGATTCTATTCAGTATGCCAAAGACCATCAAGATGCAAAATCGGTAATAAATGAAGTAATTTCTTTCACGGAAAAAATAATGCAGTCGGGCTACATAGAAGCAGCAATAGAAAAAAATGAGAAAACAAATGATTCTACCTTCAACTATCAATTTCGGCTTGGGAAAAGAATTTCTACTTTATATATATATGTTTCGCAAAATTCCATTTACAAAAGTTTAATTGCAAAAGAAGGAGAGAATGATACATTGAAAATTCCAATCAATGCCGTCGAGAATTTTCTGCAACAAACACTTTCTAAATTGGAAAAAAAGGGTTTCGCATTGTCTCGTGTTCGATTGGTCGATTTTGAAAAAAAAGACGGCAAGTTGCATGCAACATTATCTATTCAAAGTGAAAAAGTCAGATATTTAGATGATATCGTAATCAATGGTTACAAAAAATTTCCAGAAAGCCATAAACACCAATTGAAACGCATTTACAAGAAAAAAGTTTTTAACCAAGAAAACCTAAAGAACATTTATTCCGACATCGAAAAATTTCGTTTTGTCAAACAATTTAAATTTCCAGAAATCCTATTTACAACAGATTCAACCAAAGTCTACTGTTATTTAGAGAGAACCAAGTCAAATACTTTTGACGGTTTTATAGGGTTTTCTAATAACGAATCCCAAGATGTTTCAATCAATGGCTACCTTGATTTGACTTTAAATAATCTCCTCAACACAGGAGAATCATTTTCCATCAATTGGAAAAGTGATGGTAATGATCAAAAAACCTTTAACGGTTCTATCGAACTTCCTTATATCTTTAAGACTGCATTCGGCCTAAAAGCCCAATTAAATATCTTCAAACAAGACAGTACATTTCAAAACACAAAAACGGCACTTGATTTAGGCTATCTTTTCAATTACAATACGCGACTTTATTTGGGTTATCAGTCTTCAGAATCGAGTGACATTCAAAATCAGAACTCTTTTAGTATAAGTGATTACAGCAATACATTTCTTACTTCCCAATTTGAATTCATCAGTTTTAAATCAGATGAATTTCTCTTCCCAGAAAAAACAAAAGTTGATTTCAAGACGGGTGTTGGCTCAAGGCGTTCTAAATTTAGCAAGAATGACCAAGTATTCCTGAATCTCAACCTAAAGCAAGTCTTTTTTCTTAATGATAAAAACAATATTCAGATTAAAAGTCAAAATTACTATTTGAGCAGTGATATTTATATCATCAATGAATTATACCGTTTTGGCGGCATCAACTCGATTCGGGGTTTTAACGAAAATAGCTTACAAGCGAATTTTTTTAGTTCATTATTGTCCGAATACCGTTACGTTGTAGCACCCAATCTTTACGTCCATTCTATCATTGATTACGGTTACTACAATGACAAAACTTCTGCCAACAGAGGAAATCTCATCGGACTTGGTTTTGGATTTGGTCTGGCGACAAAAAATGGTTTATTCAACGTTGTTTATGCAAATGGGAGCACCAACGAGCAAGAAATAAAAGGATCTAATTCGATTGTTCATGTTAGTTTTAAAACACAATTTTAGTTTTGATGACCGAGCAAAATAATTCCCCAGAACTTTGAGTTGCTCCTTACAAATTTTATTAGCTTTGCGCCATGGAAAAAGAACACCTCATTTTTGGCATACGTGCCATCATAGAAGCCATTCAGTCTGGAAGAGAAGTCGATAAAGTCTTTATTCAAAAGGAGATTTCCGGCGAATTGATGAAAGACTTGATGAAAGTCATGAAACGGGCAAACATCAATTTTTCCTACGTTCCAGTCGAAAAACTCAATCGACTGACTCCAAATAATCATCAGGGCGCGGTGGCCAGTATCTCTCCTATTGGCTTTATCAGTTTAGAGGATTTGGTTGAAGCAGCTCTCGCATCAGCGGAGAAGCCTTTGTTTCTTATTCTTGACCAAATTTCAGATGCACGAAATTTTGGTGCTATTATTCGGACGGCGGAATGTACTGGGGTGCATGGGATTATCGTTCAAAAAGCTGGCTCAGCTCCAGTGAATGGAGATACGGTAAAAACCTCTGCAGGCGCCGTTTTTAATGTGCCGATTTGTAAAGTAGAACATATTAAAGACGCTATTTTTTACCTACAAGGTTCCGGAATCAAAACCGTAGCTGCAACAGAAAAAACAGAACAAAACATTTATGACATTGCTTTGAACGAACCCGTTGCTATCATTATGGGAAGTGAAGACCGTGGTATCAATCCCTCGGTATTGAAAATCGTGGATGAAAAAGCGAAATTACCTATGTTTGGCAGTATTGGTTCTTTGAACGTTTCGGTAGCTTGTGGTGCCTTTTTGTATGAAGCGGTCCGTCAAAGAAACTAATCCGAGTTCTTCTTTATAATAATGTATTTGTTTGCATTCGCATCATAAACAACGTCGTACTTCGAATTTGTAGTATGCGTATTGGCTGGAAGCTCTTGCACAATTTGGAGAGCGAGCAAATCATCAGGTAATTCAGGTTTCGGCAAATTGACAAAATTTCCGTTTTCATCAAAACGTTGCATAAACTTATCTTCGGCCGGATCATAATCTTCTCGCTCCCAATCATACCGAATCATTTTCTTGTACTCTGGTGTTTTTAACAAAACTGCAAAAGCGAAGCCTGTGATGAGTCCTGCCAAATGTCCTTCCCAAGAAATACCTTCTTTTACGTTTGGAAAAATATACCAAACCAAACTTCCATAAACCATGATGACCATAAGTGACAAAGAAACCAACCGGTAATATTTCGTCCGAATGCCCTTAAAAAAAATGAAACTTACCAACACGTAAACCAAACCACTGGCACCAATGTGATAGGATTCTCGACCAATTACCCAAGTGATCAAGCCAGTAAACAACAAACCAAATCCAAGTACAAGAAAAGTTTGTTCACGATAAAAAAAACGCAGCGCTGCAATCAGTATTAATAAAGGAATGGAGTTGTTGTATAAATGTTCAATATTGCCATGAATAAATGGCGAAAAAAGAATACCACGCAATCCTTCGAAACTTCTAGGGTAAATCCCGTAGGACTCAATGTCAATTTGGAAGCGGACTGCCCACCAAAATACCACCCATAAAAATAATACGGAAAGAAATGGAATGGCGATAACAGAGGGTGAGAATTTGAAATGTTGGTCTTCCATAAATGAACTAATCGGTTGTAGGTTGTAGGTTGTAGGTTGTCAAAAATGTGTCCAAACACAAGTTCGTGCTATTTTGTCAGTTTAACCAAAATTTCATTTGAAAACGACTGCCCTAGCCCAGATGGGAACAGCATCCTTTTTTGTTTTTTGGATCAATCCATCAACTACGCTCAGGTTGATAAAAAACAAAAAAGATACCGTGGACAGCTGGAAGTAGCTCCTGAAAATGCGACAAATTATAAATCTATTTTTGTAGAATTATGGCTAATTTTACGACTTAGAATTTTGAATATTCAACAACGAATTTTGAAGTCAGAACACACATCGCATGGAAGCACCACTAGCCGAACGCATTCGCCCACAAAAATTGGAAGATTATATTAGTCAATTGCATTTGGTTGGGCCCAATGGCTCTTTGACCTTGCAAATTGAAAAAGGAATTATTCCATCGTTAATTTTTTGGGGTTCACCAGGAACCGGTAAAACCACTTTGGCTCAAATTATTGCGCAAGAATCGAAACGCCCTTTTTTTGTTTTGAGTGCTATCAATTCTGGTGTAAAGGACATCCGAGAGGTCATCGAAAAAGCGAAGCAAAGCGGCGGTATGTTTACAGCGAAAAACCCGATTTTATTTATTGATGAAATTCATCGCTTTAGCAAATCGCAGCAAGATTCTTTATTAGCCGCGGTGGAAAAAGGTTGGATCACGCTAATTGGCGCTACGACCGAAAACCCGAGTTTTGAAATCATTCCTGCGCTACTGTCGCGTTGTCAGGTATATGTTTTGAATCCGTTTACGAAATCGGATTTGGAACTTTTGTTGGAGCGAGCGATGACTACAGATATCATTTTGAAAACCAAAAAAATCGAAATCCGCGAATCGGAGGCGCTGTTGCGACTTTCTGGTGGCGATGGACGAAAACTATTAAATATTTTTGAACTAGTCGTAAACGCGTCTAATGAAGACGAGATTTTAATTACCAACAAACGCGTTTTACAAATCGTGCAGCAAAACACGGTTTTGTATGACAAAACAGGAGAACAACATTACGATATTGTTTCGGCTTTTATCAAATCGATTCGGGGAAGCGATCCGAATGCCTCAGTTTATTGGTTAGCCCGAATGATTGAAGGTGGTGAAGATGTGAAATTTATTGCCCGAAGGATGTTGATTTTATCAAGCGAAGACATTGGCAATGCGAATCCAACGGCCTTTATCATGGCGAATAATACATTTCAAGCTGTTTCGACCATAGGTTATCCGGAGAGCCGCATTATTTTGAGTCAATGTGCGATTTATTTGGCGACTTCACCCAAAAGCAACGCTTCTTATTTGGCGATTGGCAACGCGCAGCAAGTCGTAAAAGAAACAGGAGATTTGCCGGTTCCGATTCCGTTGCGGAATGCACCAACGAAATTGATGAAGGAATTAGGATATGGCGACGAATATAAATATTCTCACGACTTTGCAAATAATTTTGCGCAGCAGGAATTTTTGCCAGATGCGATTGTGAATACTACTTTTTACGAGCCAGGAAATAACAATCGAGAAAATGGGACGCGTGAATTTTTAAAGAATCGGTGGAAAGATAAATATGGGTATTGAGGGTTGTGGGTTGTAGGTTGAAAGTTTTGGGAATTGGAATTTTTGAATTAAAACTTGACGTTTACTTTTTCCGAAACTAATTTTTCGTTTTCATAGTATTCGAAAAACCATTGATTTTCCTTATTAATCAGAACGCCTTGAATTGTTTCTTTCACAGCGGAAAATGTGGAGGAATTGGATGTTTTGAAAATCTTCATCACCACTTTTGGGGTAGCATCAACCAACTGAAAGCCATTGGTAATTGGCTGAGCATATAACACTTCCTCTTTTTGATTAAATGATTCACTCAAGGCAGTGCCATTCTTATTGGGTATTGTTCCCTTTTGAATTTGGTCATCATGCTCCTCTGGCGAGTAACGATACTGCAAAATATCAAAAGACTGGAATGCAGCCCGCAGCGCTTGTGTGTATGCAACCTTATATTCTTTTTCTTTACTGATGCCAATATCGGTTTGGTACACAACATTTTTTTTACAGTCAATTAAAACTACATGCAATTTTGTTCGAGTAAAATTACCAGAGCTAATAACGTCTGCATAAAGCTTATCGCAATTTGAATCCGTGATTTCAGCTGGCAATCGATCGGTATCAAAAAACACTTTAAATCCGTATTTTTCAAACAATAATTTTGTAAGGTTATTCAATCGATATTCGTCTTTTTCTCGCAAGAAATCAAACTGAGCAGGAACAATAACATACTGATATTGGTTGACTGAGGTTTGAGCTACAATCAGATTTGCAACAAACAGTAACAGTAGAATAAGCGATTTTTTCATTTAGAAAATTAATTTAAGTTCCGCTAAAGTAGCTATTTGCGGAATGGAATCTTCCACTTCAATTTGATTCGGATTAAAAAAAAGGGCTTTCATTCCAAAATCGAGTGCGCCAATGACATCTGCCTCAATAGAATCCCCGATCATGATGCTTTCGCTTTTCCGAGCAGTTGCTTTATCCAAGGCATGCTGAAAAATAATGGGATTTGGCTTTTTAGCTCCTGCCATTTCTGAATTTGTAATTGTTTTGAAATAGGGTTCTAATTTAGAATTTGCAATTTTTCTAAATTGGACTTCTGCGAAACCATTGGTGATAATATGCAATTCGTACCGTTCTTTCAAATACTCCAGCACTTCGAGCGCGTCCTCAAACAAGTGATTGAAATCGGGCAAAAATCGAATATAGTCTTCTGAAATTTGATCTATTTCTCCGTCCGAAATTTCAAATCCTATCGCGTCAAAAGAATCTTTCAATCTCCGATAGCGCAATTCTTCGTGCGAAATGGCATCCACCTGAAACAATTTCCAACACGCTTGATTGATTGGCACATAATGTTCGATGAACAAAGCGGTATCAACCGTTGGAAAATTTTTCTTGAAAATTCTGTCAAATGCTAAAACAGAATTCTTATCAAAATCCCATAGGGTATGATCTAAATCGAAAAAAATATGTGTAATCTCGTTTTTCAAAACAGTTAGTTTATGACGGCAAAAGTCGTAAAGATTTTTAATCTATCATCAAGATATTTAGAGAATTCCTTCGTCAGAAAAAGAAAAAAAGTTCGTTTCTGTTACAATCACATGATCTAGAATTTTTATGTCCAATTGTTCTCCTGCAACTTTCAACTTTTGCGTGATTTGTTTATCTGATTCGCTCGGCTTTAATGTGCCTGAAGGATGATTATGAACTAGAATAACACCTACGGCGCCTTGTGTTAATGCGGTTTTGAAAACCAATCTCACATCGACTAACGTACCTGTGATACCGCCTTTGCTCAACTGAAATTTGGAGATAATTTTGTTGGCATTATTCAAATAAATAATCCAAAATTCCTCATGTGGCAATTCGCCCAGAATGGGTTGCATTAACTCAAAAACGTTTTGACTGCAGGTAATTTTCTGTAACTCGACCGCGTCTTCCGTTCTTCTTCGTCGCCCCAATTCCATGGCGGCTTGAATAGTAATTGCTTTGGCTTCGCCTATTCCCTTAAAAGTAAGTAAATCAGTAACGGATGATTTTCCTAAGGTATTCAAATTATTGTCGAAGCTTTTTAGGATTCGTTTGCTCAAATCGACCGCGGATTCGTTGCGGCTCCCGGAACCAATAAGAATGGCAATCAGTTCGGCATCGCTCAGTGCTGCTTTGCCTTTAAGAAGTAATTTTTCACGAGGTCGGTCGTCATCAGACCAATGACGAATTGGAAAATAAGTGTTTTCAGACATGTTTGTATGGCGTTTAAATTAGTTGTCAATTCTGTATTGGTAAATATAAAAATTTTTCTTTTGATTGTTGTTGGTCATAACAACAAAGTAAAGAAACTGAAAATCAATAAATTGTGTAAACCAACAAAGCACTACAATTCAAAACAGTTTTTTTGAAAAACAGCAGACTTTTCAACTTACAACAATCAACCTATTACTTCTAATCAACCAAAGCCTTAACCTCATCGAAATTCAATCCGCCGTAATTTCCAGAGCTCATAAGCAATAAAGCGGAATTATCGAGATTCAAATTGAAAAGATACTCTTTGAAATCTTTTGGATTTGTGTAAATAATCAAGTCATCTCTATTGAATGAGGCGGCGATTTGCTCGTAAGTGACTTCTTCTAGTTGCTTAATTTTTACTGCATCTGGCGAATAAAAAACAACTGCAACATCTGCGTATTCTAGCGCTCCTTGGTATTCTTTCAAGAACTCAGCGTTCAAGCTGCTGTAAGTATGTAACTCAAGACAAGCAACTACGGTTCGGTCGGGATACTGTTCTTTTACCGCTTTTGTCGTTGCTGCAACTTTACTTGGTGAATGCGCAAAATCTTTATAAGCCACTTTTGTTTTGGATTCTGCTATTTTTTCTAATCTTTTAGAGGCACCTTTGAAAGAAGCAATCGCTTCGTAAAAATCAGCTTCATCAACGCCCATGTTTTGACAAATCCATTTGGCGCCTGCAAGGTTGTTGAGATTGTGTGCGCCAAAAACTTCAATTGGCATATCGCCTTCTGGCGTTGCTAATAGAGTGATGCCATTTTCAACTTTGTACTTTGGTGTCGAATAAGGTAATTTTCGAATTGGGTTCGTCGCAGCTTCCGCTACTCTTTTAACTTCTGAATCGTCTTCGTTGTACACCAGAATTCCACCATTGGTAATCAACTGAATAAAAATCTCAAATTGATTGACGTAGTTTTCATACGTTGGAAATACATTGATATGATCCCAGGCAATTCCCGAAATCAAAGCGATGTTAGGATGATACAAATGAAATTTTGGTCTACGATCCATCGGCGAAGACAAATACTCATCACCTTCTAAAACAATAAAATCATTTTCTTCGGTAAGATGTACCATGGTGTCGAATCCTTCCAATTGCGCACCCACCATATAATCCACGTTAATATTATGGTAATGCATAACGTGCAAAATCATAGAAGTAATTGTAGTTTTTCCATGAGAACCGCCAATTACCACGCGTGTTTTGTTCTTCGATTGTTCGTATAAAAATTCAGGATAAGAATATATTTTAAGTCCTAATTCCTGTGCTTTAAGTAGTTCAGGATTGTCCCCTTTCGCATGCATCCCTAGAATCACAGCTTCGATTTCGTTCGTGATTTTTTTGGGAAACCAACCCATTTCCTTCGGAAGTAATCCCTTATTTTCCAGACGGGTTCTAGATGGTTCAAAAATTGCATCGTCGCTTCCTGTCACTTGATACCCTTTATTATGTAGTGCTAAAGCAAGATTGTGCATGGCACTTCCGCCAATCGCTATAAAATGTGTACGCATTTAAGATTTGTTTTTTTCGTTATAAATAGCCCAAAGCTTTTTGGCTTTTTCCGGTTGCGCCATTTTATTTTTATATAGGTCTGCTAACTTTTGATAAGTTGTTTTTGAATTTCCGACCTCAATAGCTTTCAAGTAGAATCGCTCTGCATTATTATAACGCTTGAAGTATTCTTCGATATGACCTTTAGATAAGTAACCATCCACAGGTGAAATTTTAAGCAATTCATCCGCGTATTTTTTGGCGTTACTTTCGCTTCCGCCAACGAATCCAGGTAATTGAATGTAGATTTCTAACAACGCCCAACGCGCACCAATGTGATTTGGATTGAGTTGAATGGCGTTTTTGAAAGCAGCTTTTACATCATCTAGCAAGGAAAGTGCTTTAAACTTATTAACTTCTTTGGCTTGCATCCCCATTGCACCACCGTATTTGTAAAAAAACTCGGCATTATTGGGTTTCAATTTTGTAAGTTTCAAGTAGAACGGAATTGCGGCTTCCCATTTTTTATAATGACACTCAATATCACCCAAATATTCGATTGTTTTGAGATCGTTGGGATTTTGTTTTAATGAGGTCTCAAAATAACTTTTTGCCAACTCAAATTTGCCCGACTTGAAATATTTTTCTCCATTTTCAAAACTCGATTGAGCCATCATTGTCATCGGAAAAAACATTAAAATCAATAGTAAATATTTCATTTTAAAAAATTGTGATTCAAAAGTAATAAAATAATGGCGGAATTCTTTTGCTATTATTTTTAATAAGCAAAAAATGCTACAAAAGGTAAAAAAAATCGACAAAATGCATTTTATAAATTTTTCGTAAACCTTTAGTAATCAGCGTTATCGTAACAAAAATAATTACACAATACTGTTTATCGACACTTCATCGATTTTTCGGGTTAGTTATCCATAAAAATTGGAAGCAGGAAATTCAGAAATTATATTTGTTGCGCCAAATTATATTGCTTAAACCAAATGATTCAAAAATTAAATGCCAGTACGGTATGTGATTACCTTTTTTTTAAATGTCACCTTTATAGCTTAACACTGTATCTTTTTTTACTTGTATGCCCTAGCGCATTTGCTCACAAGGATTCTGTTACTTGTGGAGAAGCGGTTGTTACAACATCAACCAATTTTCCAGCTGGAGTTTATATCATCGACATGGGTCAAACGTCCCAAACTATCAACAACGCTCTAAAACCATACGGATTAGTTTATGCTTTGATAAATGCTGGAATTCCGGTTAATTGGGCTATCGAGCCTACAAAAGCGAAAGATGGCATCGATTTTTATGCAACTACAGCAGCCAATGGCAATAAGGCTTACAGGGGAGGTTCTTTTATCATTAATACTGTAGCTTATCCAGCTGCAGTTCCCATAATTAATTCGTGGAAAGCTGCCAATGCAGGTTTAGTTGTTGACGGGCCAACAACTGCTAATTTTAGCGCACCGATATACAGAACATTAACGATTTGGCCTAGAGCTTTCTTGGATGCAGCTAATGATACGAGAATTATTCCATACTATACTAATGCGGGAGTACCTTCTAGCTCCTACGAGATCAATTCAGACCCAACAGAATTGCCATCATGTGGAAGCAACATTGGAACACAAGATATTTATATTCTACCTCACGCTGACCCTCAAGATTGGGATGCTTCATTTGTGGTCGGATTGCAAAACTTTATAAATAATGGTGGCGCGATGTGGGCTGGTTGTCATGCCGTTAGTGCTATAGAGAACATACCAGGCTGTAATTTTTTGAGTTCTACCGGACTGGTGTTGTGGACAGATCATAATGACCCGACGCCGCCTTACACATATAGAGATTCAGGAAACCCAGTAATGCAATTTATGGGCATTTTAGATAATGCAACAGCGAGTGGTTCCGAGGAAATCTATTTACCTAAAACAACATGGCGTGCATCAACTTCTGTTGCAGTGTATGACCCTAATTACATTAATACCCGGCCAAATCCGGATGTAAGTTATCTGTTTCCAACAAATCCAGCAGCGGCTGTTGCTTATGGCCCAGCTTTCGGTAACAAAGGAATGGTAATGTACCAGGGTGGACATAACTTAAACAACACAAACAATGGAAGTACTGTTGCTGAAAGGGTTGCTGCACAAAGAGCTTTTTTTAATTTTTTATTGATAGCCGGCACTCAACCTTCAAATACTGTTTCACAGCCGGTGGTTTCAAATCAAACAACTACAATTTGCAGTGGTTTAGCATTTAATTTGACTCCGAGTGGGAGCAACATTACCTACACATGGACCGCACCTACTGGAACTGGTTTTACTGGTGGATTTGCTCAAAACACACCACAAAGTAACATAAGCCAAGTTTTGACCAATACCACTTTAAATCCAGTAACAGCTACTTATATTGTTACTCCTAGAGTTGGAAATTGTTTAGGCAATCCTTTTACACTAACCGTTACTGTAAACCCTACTACTACTTTGGCAGTAACTCCAACATTATCGTCTGTATGTCTTGGTAATAGTACCACGATAACAGCAAGTGGCGCTAGTTCCTACAATTGGTCCCCAAGTACTGGATTAAACACGACAACTGGCTCGACCGTAATTGCTACTCCTACTGCTACAACCACTTATACCGTTACGGAAGGACAAAGTAATTCCTACGGGTGCAGCAATTCCCAATCAATTACCATAACTGTAGTTGCAGGTGATATTGTAGCTACTGCATCTCCAAACCCAATTTGTATTGGCTCTACTCTTAACCTTTCCTCATCTGTTGGTGCAGGAACTTCTTCCAGAGTTCTGATATCAGAGGGTTTTAACGGTGCAACAAACAATTGGACAACTAGTAACACATCTATTGGAGGAATACCGACTGAAGCAGCGTGGACATTACGTCCTGATCGCTACAGAATTGATTGCAGTGGTGATCAATCAAGATTACGATCTAACGACGACAGCCAATTTTATCTTTCAAATAGTTGTGAGCAGGGAAATGGTGGCATCACGCAAACCATATTGCAATCGCCAGCTTTCAGTACAGTTGGACTTACAACGCTTTCTATGAATTTCTATCATTATTTAAAATTTTTCACGGGAGCATCTGCTAAGGTAGAAGTGTCAACTAACGGCACAACATGGACTACGGTTGCTAATTATAATTTAGTAACCATAGGTGCTCGCAATAATTTTGCGCAACAAGTAGTAAACTTAAATGCTTTTGTTGGGAATGCAGTCCTTTATGTTCGTTTTAAATATGATGCCCCTTGGAGTTGGTATTGGGCAATAGATAACGTTACGATATCCGGGAATTCAAATTCACCGATCAGATGGACAGGACCTAGTGGTTTTACATCAGTAGAGCAAAACCCAATTATACCTAACGTTACCTCACTCAACGGAGGTTTGTACACATTAACTTACACTGCGCCCGCTGGTTGTACAGCTACAACGACGGTAAATGTCACCGTAAATTCGTTACCAACAATTAATGTTTTAGCAAGTCCTACTTCCATTTGCATTGGCGAAAGCACAACGATAACCGCAACTGGTGCATTAACCTATAGTTGGACGCCTGACACAGGTTTATCAGCAACTGCAGGAGATATAATTACTGCGGAACCCTTAACCACAACCAACTATACGGTAACAGGAACAGATACTAACGGCTGCAGCAATTCTGCAAACATTGATATAACGGTAAAAGCATTACCTACTATTTCTATTACACCTGCGTCTGCTTTAATTTGTACTAGTATAGGAACATCATTAACTGCAAGTGGCGGCTCGGATTATAGTTGGTCACCTTCGACTGGTTTATCTGCAACAACCGGAGCTACAGTAACTGCAAGCCCTAGCCTCGACACTACCTATACAGTTACGGGTACAACAAATGGTTGTTCCAATTCGGAAACTGTTTTTGTAGCAGTCATCCCTTCACCTCCTACCACTGGAGTAACCATTTGCCCGGGAGAAACTGGCGCCTTGTCTTCATCAGCAATTTGTCCTCCAGGAAATTCTACAACTGTTGGGGCTAGATATTCTGGAACTGCAGTTTCTACGGTAGGTGCATTTCAATGGAACATTCCAGCTAATGCGCTATTGAATGATGATACCTCTTATTCAACGCTCACTTTATCTGGGCCGGGAACTAAGATCAGTCAATATTTAAAAGGAACTAATTATGGATTTAACATCCCCCTTAATGCAACAATTATTGGTATTGCTGTCACTATTGGTCGCTCTCAAAATGATACAAGAAACAATAGGAATGATATTAAAGACCTCGATGTAAACTTAATTAAAATTGGAGGTTCATTTTCTTCAGCTGATTATGCAGATACTGCGATAGAATGGCCAAGAACGACCATAGTACCAAAAAACTATGGCGGGAATTTAGACACGTGGGGAGAAACATGGACACCAACTGATATTAACCATCCGGATTTTGGTGTTTCGCTGCGAATCAATACTGATGAAAATAGAACAGCTTCTGTTGATTACATGAGGATTTCTGTAACCTACACAATACCAGGAGTATTAAACTGGTTCACAACAGTTAGTGGCGGAACTCCCATTGGCTCGGGCTCACCATTTAACCCAGTTGGAGTTGCAAATTCTGGATTAGCTAACACTAACACACCTGGAACTTATACTTTTTATGCGGAATGTTCTTCAGACACTCGTTGTAGAACGGCGACAAACTTTACAATAACACCAATTGTAGGAACACCATCGTTTTCCCTTGGCACTAGTTCTATTCGTTGTCAAGCAGCAAACACAGTAACTTATGCAGCTACAGCAACAAGTTCAACTGGAATTACTTATTCATTGGACGCATTAAGTTTAGCAGCAGGAAATAGTATTGTACCACGAACCGGGGTAGTTACTTATACTTCAGGTTGGACTGGAACATCTATTGTAACAGCCACCGCGACAGGATGCAATGGACCAAAAACAGCAACACACACTATAACGACACTTGGATTGCCATCAGCACCAATAGTAGGAACAATTACTCAAACAACTTGTTCAGTAGCAACGGGATCTGTTGTTTTAAACGAATTGCCACTAGGAGGCGTTTTAAATCCTGGTAACATTTTCTATGCTGGAACAAGTCATTTAGTTCCTAATTTGAGTGCAGGAACTTATAATTTTACAGTTACAAGCAACACATGCACCTCGCTCCCATCTGCAAATGTGATAATAAACCCAGCTTCATCTTTAGTCAGAGTTTGGACTGGATCAATTAACAACGATTGGAATAATCAACTCAATTGGTCTCCGAACAGCGTTCCTACAACCAATAACTGTGTCGTTATACCAAACGCCACCAATGGAGCAATAATATCCGGAACTAATTATGCCGCATATGTTTATGGACTAACAATACAAAGTGGCGGTGTTTTACAAGTAAATCCATCGAATTCTATCATCGTTACAAATATTGTCGATGTAAATCCCGGAGGTCAATTTAACTTGAAAGATAATTCAAGTTTAATTCAAATCGATAACGTCGCCAATATTGGAAACGTTAATGTAGAAAGAATTACAAAACCGATGTATCGTTTTGATTATACTTACTGGGGAAGTCCTGTTACCGCTGCCTCAAATTTCACTCTCGGAATGTTATCCCCTTTGACGCTATCTGACAAGTACTTTAGCTGGATTCCGACAGTAGCAAATAGTTTTGGGAATTGGTTTTACGAATCTGCTGCAACTATAATGAACCCAATCAAGGGATACATCGTGCGAGCTCCGCAAACATTCTCAGCAAGTATCGGCACAAAAGTCCCTTATACTGCAAATTTTATTGGAACACCAAACAATGGCGATATCTTCTGCCCTATTTATTTTGGAGGTTTACCCTTGGCAAATAACAACGATAAGTATAATTTACTCGGAAATCCATATGCTTCAGCGGTAGATGCTGAATTATTCCTAAGCGATCCAGCTAATATTCCTGTAATTGACGGAACCATCTACTTTTGGACGCACAATTCACCGCCGAGTGCAAATAATATCGATCCATTTTATGGAGATTTCTTGATAAATTATGCAGCGAATGATTATGCTTCATGGAACAGAATGGGCGGAACAGGAACTACAGCCGCGGCTGGTTCTGGCGGTGCTGTTCCTAGTGGATTTATAGCTTCTGGTCAAGGATTTTTTACAAAAAGTACAGGAACTGCAACGAGTGGCGACCCAGTGGTGTTTAAGAATTCTATGCGTGTTAATTTCAATAATGACCAGTTTTTTAGAAACTCGATTGTTGATGCCAACAATAGTCGTTCAGGTGCAAACACAACTGAAAAACACAGAATATGGCTAAATTTAGTAAGCAATGGAGGTTCGTTTAATCAAATTCTGGTTGGATACGCTACCGATGCTACAAATGAATTTGACCGAGATTTTGATGGTGTTCGACTCACTGACAACAACTCGATTACTTTTCACTCGAAAATAACGGATCGAAACCTAGTAATTCAGGGAAGAGCTTTGCCATTTACGGATATGGATTTAGTTCCGTTGGGATACAAGTCGACGGTAAACGACACTTTCTCGATCCGAATAGATCATTTTGATGGTTTGTTCGAGAATCAAAATATTTATGTAGAAGATAGATTGTTGAGTATTATTCATGATTTGAAACAAAGTCCATATGTATTCACCTCAGGTATCGGAACTTTTGACGATCGTTTTGTATTACGCTACACTACAGATGCATTTTTGATTTCTTCTGAATTTGAGAATACTCAAGATTTAATTGCAAATTTGTTTAATAGTACTTTGCAATTACAATCTTCAGAGCGAATGGCTCAAATCGAAGTCTATGATATTTCTGGAAAACTAATTTTGACTGAGATTTTAGAACTTCCGAAAACGAATTTTGAAACTACTTTCAATGGTGAAGAAGGCGTTTATATTGCTAAAATTAAATTTCAAAATGGCAAGTTTGCCACCAGGAAGTTAATTCAAAAAAAATAGCGGTTCATGCTCCTTAATGACCCCCAAGAATAAAGATTTATTTTTGGGGGTTTATTATTTTAATTTTGAATCTTAAATCGTTTTTTTAACTACTTCAATCCATTTTGTGTTATTAATGGAATTCAACGATTTGAGAAAAAGACATAAAAAGATATTGAAAAAATCATTTTTAAAGTCTAATAATTGGATTAAACAGCTTTGTGGCACAATGAAGAAAAACGGCTCAAACGGAACTACAATATTTAAACGGACGAATTTGTAAATCTCTATTATTAAATGAAAAACTTATAGTGATTAATCAGATTTTTGCTCAAAACAGGAAACATAACCTCCTTATTTTGTATTATTTATGAACAATATTAGATTTTATAATATAATGTATTAAATTTATAGCCTCAACTTTAATTTTAACATTTTATCCCAAAATGAAGTATACAACTTTTGTTATATGCAATATTAGATTTCATAATTACAGCAGGAATTTTATTTATAATTTAATTTTACTACTTTTTTTTATTGGCAATACCACTGCACAAACTACGCTCATTAATCCTGCGGGAGATGGAGGATTTGAAAATGGTGCTACATTTGCTGCAAATGGTTGGAGCACCAATTCACCGGCCCAAACCACAAGAAGCCAATGGTTTTGTGGCGTCGGAGCTACCTCAGGTTTTTCAGGTACCAATTGCGCTTACATTACCAATAACACCGTTGGAACTCCCCCACCACATAATTATAGTATTACCCAAACCAATGGTTCGCATTTTTATCGTGATGTAACCGTTCCTGTTAACGAATCGACAATAAATCTTAATTTTAGTTGGATAGGAAGAGGAGATACAACCTTGGATCGTATGCGTATTTGGCTAGTTCCAACTACATTTATCCCAGTAAACGGAACAGGAATTACTGGTTCGGCAGGAGTCAGAGTTCAAGTTGGATTAACCAATTATTCCGGTCAGCCCACTTGGACAAACGCTGCAACAGTGACGATTCCGGCAACTTATGCAGGGACAACTTTTAGACTTGTTTTTGAATGGTTTAATAACAATACGTTAGGAACACAACCACCAGCAGCAATCGATAATATTTCGTTGGTCTCAAGTACGCCTGGAGCTTGTGTTGCGCCAAGTGCCGCCACTGCTTTTTTACCCGGAATTATTACACCTACAACATTTCCTGCAACATTTTCGGGCAGTGCCAATGGCTATTTGGTCATTCAATCAACAAGCAATACTCCTCCAACACAACCAACAGACGGAACGATATACAATGCTGGTAATATAGCTACACTAGGAGCAGGACTTACTTTTATACAGAGTAGTGCCGCAACTACTATAACTTCTTCTGGTTTAACAGGAAATACAAGATACTATTATTACATCTATGCCTATAACAATACAAGCTGCTCTTTTGGTCCAGCATATAATGGTTCAGGGCCATTAACAGGAACGGGAGTAACCTGTCCGGCGATACCCAATGCGGTGGCAACTTCGAGTGTTACCTCGAACGGATTCAATTTGAATTGGACTGCGCCAACCGGAGGTACTGCAGCTGCAATTGCCTACACGATACAAGTAACTTCAGATGCTGGTTATACAACAAACATTACTGGATCACCCTTTACAATCAACGCTCCCACCACAACCTTAAACGTTACAGGATTAAACTCAACCACGACCTATTACTACAGAATATTAGCTGGGAATGGATGTTCAAGCTCCTATGTAACAGGAAGTGTAACTACTTTACTTCCTAGTTGTATTGCCCCAGCACAAGCAAACAACTTTGTTCTTGGCACGCTGACCACAACTTCAGTACCAGCAACTTTCGCAGGAACTGCTAGTGGTTATTTGGTTGTTCGTTCACTAACCAACACACCACCAACGCAACCTGTAAATGGAACTACTTATAGCGCCGGAAACGTTACCTCTTTAGGTGCTGCATTTTCCTTTATTCAAAGTGGGGCTAGCACTTCAATTTTAGGCACCGGGTTGGTATCAAATACACAATATTATTATTTTATCTATGCCTATAATTCGACTTCATGTCTGGGTGGACCAGTATACAATTCCGTTGGACCATTAATCGGAACAGGCACTACCCTTCCTGGATTTAATGATGATTGTAGCACTGCTACACCGTTAACCGTTAATATTAATTGCATCACGTCCGCCTACTCCAATGCACTTGCAACTACAAGTTCGACTGTAGGCACGCCTGCGCCTGGATGTGGCTTATATTCTGGTGGAGACGTTTGGTTTAGTGCAGTAGTTCCTGCAAACGGAATACTAATTTTAGATTCACAAGCAGGAACCATGACTGACTCTGGAATGGCGCTTTATTCTGGGACTTGCGGTGCTTTAACCTTAATTGAATGCGATGATGATGATAGTACAAATGGTGCTATGTCTTATATTAACAGAACCGGATTAACCCCTGGAAGCACCGTCTATATTCGATTTTGGGAATTTGGAAATGACAATAACGGAACTTTTGGTATTTGTGCCAGTACAGTTTCGTCTTGCCAACCTCCATTTCTCTCAGACACAACCAATATAACGCTAACGACAGCTACAATTAACTGGGGGGCTCCCGTAGTTTTGCCTACCAGCGGTTACGAATATGTAGTATCGACTAGTAATACAACACCGGTAGCATCAGGAATAGCAACTGGCGCTTTGACAGTTAACATTACTGGTTTATTAGCAAACACGACCTATTACATTTTTGTACGAAGCAATTGTGGAGGAACTTATAGCGCTTGGTCACCTTCAGGCACCTTTCAAACAGGCTATTGTGCATCAACGTCATCATCAACGTTATATTACATTAATAATTTTTCAACTACCGGAGGTATTACAAACATAACAAATAACGGCTCCGGTTTTTCAGCCACAGGTTACGGCAACTTTCTTGCTCAATCAGCGAGCCAACAACCCTATGGAACGGTAAATTTTTCTTCCGCTTATGTTGGCGGGACATTCGGGTTTAACATTTGGGTTGACTGGAATAACGACTATGATTTTGATGACATCGGTGAAAAAGTATACGGATCTGGCAACTATTTTCCTGCCAATACGGGAAGTTTTATTGTCCCCGCTAATGCAAGTGTCGGAAACCATAGGATGAGAATTCGTGCGCATTTTACCGATACGAATCCTCTTGCTTGCGGCTCAATTACAACGGGGGAAACAGAAGATTATATTTTTAATGTAGTAGCTTTACCTTGTAGTGGAAATCCAAGTAACTTGTCAGTATCTGGAATTGGATTGACCACTGCCACTTTAAATTGGAGTGCTGCACTCCCAGCTCCCACCAGTGGATATAACTATATTGTTTCTTCATCAGCAACAGCCCCTGTGCCCGCGACATTACCAACAGGGAATACAGCGGCAGGAATTACAACAGCGAACGTAACTGGTTTGGCTTCAGGTGCCCAATATTATGTTTGGGTAAGATCTAATTGCGGTGCAAATAAAGGTCTGTGGGTTGGTCCAATATCTTTTATCACCAATGCTCCTCCTCCAATAACGACTAACGCATCACTTTGCCCTGGTGGTAGTTCATCCTTAACAGCAACTGGTTCATGCACTAATTTGACTAATTTAGGTAACACCATCAATGGTGCATGGGATGCAGGCGGCGATCCGAGAGCAGTTCGTCCAATTATTTTTATTAATAACTCACCCATTTGCCAATTTGATGCAGATGGTTTAACATCAAATTATACATCCTTAGATTTTCAAGTAAGCGTAACTGGATTTTATGTATTTACCATGGCTCCAACTACTGCTTATGATTCGATGGGATATATCGTTATCAACCCTTTTAACCCTGGCGTATGCGGAAGTGGAACTTGGGTTGTTGGAGATGATGATAGTGGGCCAACGACTTTTGAACCCATGATGAGTACCACCTTGACAGCTGGTGTTACTTACACGTTAATTTCGACTTTATATTCTGGTTCTAGCATCACATTAACCAATACTTTCCAATGGGATGTTACTGGCCCTGGCACGATTTCAGGTGTTGTTGGTGGAACTGTAGAATGGTATACTGCTGCGAGTGGCGGATTACCAATCGGGACAGGAACCCCATTTAATCCGGTTGGTGTCTCAGGTTCTGGACTTACAAACACGAATACCTCAGGAACTTATCCTTTTTATGCCGCATGTCCCAATAATTCAAGCGTACGTTCTTTAGCTAATTTTGTAATTAATGGTCCAACTTCTGTAATTTCTGGTTCTGGATCAACTTGTAGCGGAAACGTTCCAATGAGCATTACCTTCACCGGAACATCACCATGGACGTTTACTTACACGAATGGAATTACACCGGTAACTGTGACTGGAAACACGACAAATCCATACGTTTTTAATGTCACTCCTACTGTACCTGCAACATATACGGTCACGGCATTGAGTGATGCAACATGCACGGCAACTGCCTCTGCTAGAACAGGAACGGGAACCATTAGTGCTTCTAAAAGTTGGAATGGTGCTACTAGTGACTGGAATACCGCCAGCAACTGGAATCCTGTGGGTATTCCTACTGCACTTGATTGCGTTGTTATTGGCAATACAGCTATTGATCCTATTATTTCTGGAACATCCTACAACGCTTTTGCATTTAACCTTTCCATTCTGAATGGTGGTGTATTGCAAGTCAATTCATCTAATACCATTACGGTAACTGACGCAGTAAATGTTGTTGCCGGAGGTCAATTTAATCTTCTAAATTCTGCTAGTTTGGTACAAGTAAATAATGTATTAAATACCGGTGTCATTAACGTGCAAAGAATCACACAACCAATGTACCGGTTTGATTATACCTACTGGGGATGCCCAGTAACTTTTTCTTCCAATTTTACATTAGGAAATCTTTCGCCACTAACATTAGCTGACAAATATTTCAGTTGGATTCCGTCAGTGGCCAATGGTTTTGGTAACTGGCTTTCTGAATCTGCTGCAACAATCATGAATCCAATCAAAGGCTATATCGTTCGGGCACCGCAAACTTTTTCCTTCACACCAACGGTATTTGTTCCTTACACGGCAAATTTTATAGGAACACCGAATAATGGAACTATCTCTTGTCCGATTTATCATGGTACTTTAGGACCAACGACAAACAACGACAAGTATAATTTGTTGGGTAATCCTTATCCATCTGCAGTTGATGCGCAAGCATTTTTGAGGGATCCTGCCAATATCCCAATTATTGATGGAACCATCTACTTTTGGACCCACAACTCAGCGCCGAACGCCGATTATGTAGATCCTTTTTATGGTGATTTTGTAGTCAATTATACCGAAAGTGACTACGCCTCTTGGAATAGTTTGGGAGCGGTTGGTTCTCGCGGCTCTTCGGCTTTGTCGGGTGGTGTTGCACCGAATGGCTTTATAGGTTCTGGTCAAGGATTTTTTACAAGAAGTACCGGAACTGCAACTAGTGGTAATCCCGTTGTGTTCAGAAATTCGATGCGTGTAAGCGGAAATAACTCACAGTTTTTTAGACCTACAAATGATTCTGAAAATCCAGTTAGAGCAGAGGCGGCGGCTGTTGAAAAACATCGGGTGTGGCTCAACTTAATAAGTAATAGCGGAAGTTTTAACCAGATCCTTGTTGGCTATGTTGATGGTGCAACAAATGGATGGGATAGATCCTTCGACGGGATGAAATTTGGAGATGGCCCTGGCACCAGTTTTTATTCAGTTTTGCGCGATAAAGAACTTGTCATACAAGGAAGACCAACACCCTTTTCTGAGTACGATGTCGTGCCACTCGGATATACATCAACAATGCAGGAAGGATTTTCACTCCGCATTGACCATTTTGACGGATTATTTCAGAATCAAGAAATTTATGTGGAAGATAAAGAATTACATGTGCTTCATAATCTCAAAGAAAGCCCTTATAATTTCAGATCTGGAATAGGAACATTCAATAGACGATTTGTGCTAAGATATATCGACAGCAATAGTGTTGCAAGATTTTCCGCAGATAATGATGAATCAAATGTCACCGCTTTCGTGAACGAAGAAAATCTAGCCATTGATGCATCTCATAATATTAGTGCCATAGACATATATGATATTTCTGGAAAATCAATTAGCAATGTTATCCTCACCGAAAAGAACCGAAATTATACCTCTAATTTTTATTATGCTGAAGGAGTTTATTTCGTAAAAATCAAATTGGAAAATGGATTTGTAGCTACGAAAAAGTTGATTCAAAATAAAAACCGCTGATACTTTTGGCTGAAAGAAAAAAAATTAAATATTTAATAGAAAATTATAAAAACCTCATAGAAATATGAGGTTTTTTTATAAGTAAACATCTGAATTTTAGAATCCTATAAATTATTGTACACATCGTAACATAGAAATAAAACTTGCGGATTTTAAAAAATAAATTAATACTTTTGTAAGTGTGTAAAGTTGGTTATTCTATTTCTTTCGATAGTAAAATCAAGACAAATCTTGTTATGATAAAATATATAAATTATAAACTAATTTTTTTTCTTCTTCTCGTTTTTAGTTCATTTCAATTGAACGCGCAAAACAATTGGGATGGAGATAATCCACTTGGTAATTTCAGTTTTTGTAACAATTGGTTTGGAGATGCTTGTCCAGGTACTTGGAATTCTGCTACAGATTTAAACATCCAATTTAAAAACAGTCCATTTCAAACTACCATGTATCTGGATTACGGTACATGGAAAGACATTAATAATCTTATTTATTTTTCAACCTACAATCCTTCTGTTACTCAATTTGATTCTGATACTGTATTAGGGATTCAAAACGGACTAAACTTTTATGGTAAAATTGAAAATTATTCACCCAATTTAACTCAGGTTTTTAACCTTCCTTTTCATGGGAGAAATGCAACGAGAATTGAATTGAACCCAATTAACGGTGGACTAACTTTTAATCGAACGATCTTCAATAGCGGCAACAGAAATTTTGAAGTGTACGGACCAAACTCAAGGAAAGTAACGCTAAATGGTTATCCGGAAGGAAACGGATCCGTTGGCTTTTATATCAAAGAAAACTCGATTGTAGAAGTCAATTATAATAATCCATCTTCTTTATCAGGCGGTTATTTTGTTGAACGTGGTGAACTTTGGGTGGAAGCTTTAGGAGTGATTCAAGGAGGAATTCAAGTTGGAAATGCAACTGCAAATGTCAACAAATTATACATCAGCAATCCCACGACAGCTACGACAGTTGCGAACGCTATTACAGTTCCAGCCAACTCTAGCAATACTACAATTGGATCGCTAAACACTACTAATACGCACACCTATTCTGGAGCCATCAACCTCAACAACAATGCTGTTAATTTTGATGTGGTGAGTGCAGGTGGAACTGTAAATTTTACCAATACTATTTCAGGAACGGGAGGCATTCAAAAAATTGGTCCTGGTTTGGCAATGCTTTCAGCTGCGAACTCCTACACAGGAAATACAACCATCAATGCTGGAACGTTGCAATATGGCGTTGCCAACCCAATAGCAAACACCAGTAACGTGATTTTAAATGGAGGAAGATTAAGTACTGGCGCTGCAGCTGGATTTAGCGACACGGTTGGAACTTTGCAATTAACCGATAATTCAACTATCGAATTAGGAACCGGAAATCATATTTTGACTTTTGCAGCAAGTAATGGTGTGGGTTGGACTTCGGGAAGAACACTAACCATTACTGGATGGACCAACAGTTGCACGGGAGCTAAAGTTTTTGTTGGAAACAGCAACACCGGACTTACCGCAACGCAATTAGCACAAATCACTTTTCAAGGTTATGCGCCAGGAGCGAGCATTAGCCCAGTTGGTGAATTGATTCCGGGAAATGTTGTCTTGACCGCTACCGGCGCAATATTACAAGCAAATTACGCTACCTTAAAAGCTTGTTTTGATGCCATCAATTTAGGAACGCATACGGGCGTCATTACCATTTCTGTTTTGAATGATATTAATGAAGGCGTAGCCTCTGCAGTACTGAATAATAACATTGGCGCGACAAGCGTACTAATTCAACCAGCAGGTTGTGGGCCAAGAACGATTACAGGGACAGGAACCGCTGGATTTGGTGCACCAGCAGTATACCCTGTAGTCTATTTCAACGGAGCAGATAATGTTACTGTTGATGGACTCAATACCAATGGAAACAGCTTAACGATTTCAAACACTACCGTTTCAGCAGCAATTAATACTTGTACAGTTCTATTTCAAAACGACGCGACCAACAATACCATTACCAATTGTACTATTTTAGGATCTAGTACCAGCGCTGTTACAACTGCCGGCGGAAATATTTGGTTTGGGGCCTTATCAGCGATAACTGGAAATGACAATAATACTATTTCAAACTGCAACATCGGTCCAGCTGGCGGAAATTTACCTTCGAAGGCAATATGCTTTACAGGAACACCAGGAACTCCGAATGACAATATCACTATTATCAATAATAATATTTACGACTTTTTTAGTGCAAGCGGAACTTCTTCTGGAATAGATTTGACTAACCTTGGCACTTCAAATGTTTCCATTACTAACAATCGTTTCTATCAAACTGCTACGAGGACGCAAACTACTGGAAGCACACATTCCTGTATTCGAATAGGAAATGCTTCAGGAAATAACTTCAATGTGACTGGAAACATTATTGGTTATAGTTCATCAGCCGGAACAGGAACATACAATTTTGTTGGAATAACAGGTTCAGTTTTTAATCCAATTATGTTGTCGGTGGGAGCTACGGTGGCTTCAAGTATACAAAACAATAGAATAGCAGGTATATCATACAGCACTTCAACAGCTGTGTTTTCTGCAATACCGCTATTCAATGCAATTGTTGTAACAGGTAGTGGAAATCTAAATATTGGAAATACAATTGGAAATAGAATTGGACTTGCAGGGGCTCCAATAACTTTTGATGCTACTGCTGGAGCTGGTGGAACCGTAAACGGAATAAATATGACAGGTACTGGCGCAGTAGCTATTCAAAATAATACCATACAATCCATTACGACAACGGGAGTGGCTGCTGCCGCTTTCGATTTTAATGGAATAACTGTTGCTGGAGCGGCCGTATATACAATAACCAACAACACTATTGGAAATTCAGTAGCTGCAAATAGTATCAACTTAGGGACTTTGGGAGTTTCTACTGGTTTTAGCACTTTTAGAGGAATCAACTCTTCTGCAACGGGAACACCTCTTACCATTGGCGCTTCTGGGGTTGCCAATTTCATTCAAAATATCACGTTTAATGCAAACGCTGCGAATGTCTTTAATGGAATTGTTACATCAGGCGCAAATGCAACGACCAACATAACTTACAACAGTATTCGTGGAGTGCGATTTGCTTCGGCTGGCACATGGGGCTATACTTTTACAGGAATTAGCAATACAGGTGCTGTAACTGGTACAATTAATATTTCAAATAATAGTTTAGGAATAGCGGGTACCGATTTAGTAACATATACTGCTGCTACTTCTGGTTTATTTAGAGGAATTACCAATACTGGTGGTGCAGGTACAGCAACATTATCTATTGTATCAAATGATTTTAGAGGTATTGTTCATACCGTTGCTGCTACTGCTTCTCCGAGTCATAATCTTATTATAAATACTGCTGCGACACTTTCTCAAAACATTAGTTCAAACACCTTTACTAATTTAAATATCAATACAACTGGCGGTATTACTATGTTTACCAATAGTGTTTTGTTGGGAGCGACAGGAACTAAAAACATGAATTCCAATAGTATCGTCGGTACTTTTGTAAAAGGGGGAGCGACAGGTTCGTTAACACTATACTCCGATACTGCCCTATCCGTTGCGGGAGCGTCGATAATCAACACAAATAATAATTTATCAAACATTACTGTTTCCGGAACCACTGCGGTTACTGGATGGCATAGTAATGACGGGACTAGCCCTTCTCCAACTAAAACAATTACTGGGAATACTTTTAGTAATTGGTCGCTTGGTTCCTCGGCCGTAACGGTATTAAATGCAAATGCATTAGGAGGAGCTTTATCTTCTGTTTCTAGTAATACGATTTCCAATATTACTTCTACTGCCGCAATCACTGGATTGAATATTGGCGCTACTGGTAGTGCGGCAGCATTAAGTGTCAACTCTAACATCATTACCACTTTAACATCTTCGGGAGCTGGTGGTGCGGTTGTCGGTATAAGTAATGGGCAACCGGCTACAACGCTTACTAACAATACAAATACGAATACGATTACAGGATTATCTTCAACTGCTGGCGCTGTATCAGGTATTACAAACACTTCGGCTTCTCCTACTAAAAGCATGTCAAATAACAATATCGGAACATTGTCAAATACTGGCAATACAGCAACTGCAATCAGTTCTTCAAACGGAACTACCCTAGTCATAGATACCAATACCATTTCAGGTATTTCCTCTACTTCGACAGTTGCAGGTTCGATAGTTAGCGCAATATCTGTAACTGGTGGAGCAACCATTAGTATAACCAATAATTCAATTTCAACTTTATCGTCTGCAAACGATGGTTCATTTAGAGGAATTTATGTGAGTCCGCTTGGTGCTACTTCAAATACAATTACCGGTAACACCGTTAGCGGCATGAATAACACGAATACAGGAACAGGATTCTCAGTTCGTGGTATTGAGGTACAAGGAACTGCAAACGCTTCCATCAGCACTAATACTATATCCAATATTAACGCTCCAACGACAAATGTTGGTACAGGAGTAAATACACCGATTGTGGCATTATACTACGGATCGTCCGGTGCGGCATCTACCATCAGTGGTAATACAGTAAATAACATCAATGCTACTGCAGCAACTGCGATAAATGTAACCGTTGCCGCAGTTGTAACAGCCAGTAATGTTGCTGGAGGTACCATTGTAAAAAACAGAATTCATACCTTAACGAACACGACAACAGGATCTACAAACGCAACAATCGGATTTCTACCAAATGGAGGTAACTGGACGTTTGCCAATAACATGATTTCAATCACCAATAACAATGGGGTGCGCGCCATTGGTGTGTTTGACGTATCGTTGACCGGAACAGGCACACGAAACTACTACTACAATAGCATTTACATTGGCGGAACTCACGCAGGAACACAAGTTTCAGCTGCGTTCCAATTCAATGCCTTGGCTGGAGCAACCGCAGATATTAAAAACAATATTCTTGTAATGGAAAGAGTAAGTCCAGGAAAAAACTACGCTTTCGCCAATTCTAGCGCAAACTTTAATGGAATTACTACCAATTATAACGTCCTCAATTGCTCCAATCCGCTCACTATTGGTTTGACCAACGCCACGGACAGAACATTCGCAACATGGAAAACCACTTCAGGTGGCGACGCCAATAGTTTCTCCGGAATTGCAGTACCGTTTGCCAATACGGCAATTGCTGATTTGCATATTTTAGCGGCATGTACCGACATCGAATCGGGTGGAACACCTCTTTCAGTTCTCGATGATTATGATGCCGCTGCGCGAAATGCAACGACACCTGATATTGGTGCGGATGAATTTGCGGGAACAAGACCAACTGACATCACCTTAACGCCTAATACGGCGATTTGCTCGGGAAGCAGCACCACATTGACCGCAACAAGTTTGGACTTAACTTACGTTTATACTTGGAGTCCAGCAACGGGTTTAAGCGCAACTACTGGCGCAACTGTTACGGCCAATCCAATTGTAACAACAACCTATATCGTGACCGGAACGTCTCCTTCTTCTTGCGTAAAAATCAAAGAAGTTGTTGTTTCTGTTAATCCACTGCCAGCCGCGATTACGGTATCTCCAAATTCAGTAGCACTTTGCCCGAATACGATTCAGGCATTCACCGCTTCTCCGAACACAGGAACAGGAACTGTGGGTACTTTTGTTGCCACACTATCTGCAGCTGCAAACACACCGTATCGACAAGGAACAACCACAGAAGTAAAGATCCAGTACCTCATTACAAAAGCGGAATTACATGCTGCGGGAATTGCAGGAGGAAATTTTACTTCAATTGCTTTTAATGTTACCACAGCGCAGCCCGCTCCTATGATCACTTACGATTTAAGAATGGCAAACACGACCGCAACTGTTTTAACTACAACATATTTAACACCGGTGTTTACCAACGTTTTTAGTGCAGCCAACTTAGTTCCAACTCTAGGAGTAAACACGCATACTTTTAGTACACCTTTTGCCTGGGATGGAACTTCAAATATTGTTGTTGAAATACGTCACACAGGAACCTCGGGCCTTGCGAGTACTGTTCAAGCTATAACGCCAGCCGTAATCAGTACGATTTCAAGAACGGGAGGAGGTACTTTTGCTGCATTAACGGGAACGACCAATGCTAATAGACCTATTATCACTTTCGGTTTCGAAAATCCAATTACCTGGTCACCAATTACAGAATTATATACTGACGCTGCTGCAACGATAGTCTATAATCCGCTTGTGCATTTAAACCAAACTACCATTTATGCAAAATCCTCGATTGCCAGAGTCTATACTGCAACATTAACAACGGTTGGAACTGGTTGCACAAGAACCAGTACCGGCACCATTACTTTCGCAGGATCTACTTGGGATGGAACAAGTTGGAGTCCATCAGTTCCAACCGGAAACTCGAGTTTAACATTCACCGGCAATTACACTTCATCAGGAAATTTATCTGGTTGCAGTTGCACCGTGACTGGCGGAGATGTGGTCTTCAATGGTCCAGACGCGCTGATTCTCGATAACAGCTTAACCGTTACTGCGCCCGGAACCATTAAATTCAATAATAGTTCGAGTTTGGTGCAAATCGATGATACGGCAACAAATACCGGAATCATAACGATGGAGCGCATCACCCCGCCAATCTATCGTTTTGATTATACCTATTGGGGAAGTCCTGTAACTTTGGCATCCAATTTTACTCTTGGTATGTTGTCGCCACTCACGCTCTCCGACAAGTATTTCAGTTGGACGCCAACAATAGCGAACGGAGCGGGTAATTGGTTCTCTGAATCTGCTGCAACAGTAATGAATCCAACAAAAGGATATATTGTTCGAGGTCCACAAACCTATTCCTTTACTCCTGATACTAAAATACCTTATACCGCAAACTTTATAGGAACGCCAAATAATGGGGTGATTTCCGCTCCTATTTATCACGGAACTATAGTTGCCCCTGGGCCTACTCAATTTACCGACGATTGGAACCTATTAGGTAATCCTTATCCGTCCGCGGTCAGTGCTTTGTCCTTTTTGAGTCACCCTACCAATACGCCCATTATTGATGGAACCATTTACTTTTGGACACACAACTCCAGCATTTCATCGACCTATTTGAGTCCTTTTTACGGAACTTTTTTATTGAATTATAACAATAGTGATTACGCAGCTTGGAACAGAGTTGGTGCTGTTGGTTCTGCCGCCGGAACGGGTGGTCCAGTACCTGGAGGTTTTATAGCTGCTGGACAAGGATTCTTTACCAAAAGTACCGGAACAGCGCCGTCCGGCAATAGCGTCATTTTCAATAACAGCATGAGGGTTGCTGGAAGCAACAGCCAATTTTATAGAATGGCTTTTCCGCCCCATGTGCCACAAGAAAATAATAGCAATGATCCAATTGAGCGCCAACGTCTTTGGTTGAACCTCTCTGACGAGTCAGGTGCATTTAATCAAATATTGATTGGATACGTGGAAGGCGCCACAGCAGGCTGGGATAGTGCGTTTGACGGTGTACGTCTCACAGACCAAACTAGTGCGACACTTTACTCCAATCTTGAAGACAAAAAACTTGTGATCCAAGGTCGCCCGTTGCCTTTTCAAGAGACTGATGAAGTGCCCTTGGGATATCGTGTGAACATCAGCGGAAACAACACTTTTGCAATTGATCGCGTTGACGATTCGTTTAGTGGGCAAAACATTTATATTGAAGATCGAGTGCTTGATATTGTTCACAACCTAAGGGTAAGCCCATACACTTTTGCATCGGAAGTCGGTACGTTTAATGATCGATTTGTGCTACGTTATACTGATGCTTCATTAAGCGCTAATGAATTTGATGCGAATCATAATGTAACTGCATTTATTTTTTCAAATGAACTACAAGTAAAAAGTAGTAAAAATATCGTCGCCATTGAAGTCTTTGATATATCTGGTAAACTCATTCAAAAATACCAACCTATGGAGTTGGCGCTTGAATTTAAGTCCAGATTTAACTTCGCACAAGGTGTGTATCTTGCCAAAATCAAATTAGACAATGGCATTGAAGTAACTAAGAAAGTTATTCACTAGAAAAATTAAACCGCAAATTCGCAGATTAATACTATTTTTTAATCTGTGAATCTGTGGTTAAAAATTAAGCAACACAATCGATAATCCGCACTTAACCGTACAGTTTTTATTAAATTATAGACAAAAAAATCCGTCTCATAAACACAAGACGGATTTCTATTTTGAAGTGATTGAAGAAACCCATACACTAGAAAAATTAAACCACAGATTCGCAGATTAATCTTATCTCCAAATTTGCGAATCTGCGGTTAAAAATTAACAAGCAAAATTGGCGATCCGTACTTATTCATAATTTTTTTGATTTCCAAACATAAAAAAATCCGTCTCATAAACACGAGACGGATTTCTATTTTAAGACTGTATAGAATTACTTCACCAAAGTCATTTCATCAACAATATGTTTCGCTCCTGAGAAATTCTCAATTACCCATAACACATAACGAATATCCACATTGATTGTTCTTTGTAATTTATCGTCGAATATTACGTCACCAGCCATCGCTTCGATGTTACCATCAAAAGCCAATCCGATCAATTCTCCTTTTCCGTTTAATACAGGTGAACCAGAGTTTCCGCCTGTAATGTCATTGTCAGTCAAGAAATTTACGTGCATTGATCCGTCTTTGTCCGCAAATCTTCCGTAGTCTTTCTTGCTATTCATTTCAATCACACGAGTCGGCATATCAAATTCTTCGTCGCCTTTTTTGTATTTTTTAACCATCCCGTCCATGGTTGTGTAATTGTTGATTTTCGCATCATTACGCTTATCGGCAGGTAACGAACGTACTTTTCCGTAAGTCAATCTCAAAGTTGAATTTGCATCTGGATATTTGATTGTACCAATCTTCGATTCTCTCAATCCTTCCACCAACAAACGGAATCCAGCACCATAATCATTTTGCGCTTTTGCAATCGCATCTGATTTCGAATTGATGTGGGTAACCATATCATTAGACAAAGTATAAATAGGGTCATTGTCTAAAACCGATTGCATCGGATAATCTAAGAACGCTTTAATTTTATCTACCGAAGTTAAAATACTCATGTCGATTGCAGCACTTGCGAACTTCGTAAAATCATTGTTATTTTCTTTACCAATTTTCTCCACCATTGGCGCTATTGCATAACCTGTCGCTTTCGTTGCGTACAATTTCAATTGTGCCGCCAACAAATCTTTTTCCGCTGGGATATAGCACTCTTTAAACATTTCTTCAGCGCCGGCAATGATTCCTTCCGCCATATCTTTACGTTTAGCAGCATCTGCTTTTGCGTAAGTATCTAACTGTTTTCCGATGGTTCTTCCTATCGTTCCAAAAGCAGTCGTTCTGAATAATTGTTGTAAGTAATTATCGTGACGTGCTTTTTCATTGGTCAAGCTATAATACTTATTGATATTCGTAATCACCGAACCGTATTTCGCTTTATTCTCTGACTTGTTTGCCCATTTATCAAATTTAGCTTCCTGAGTAGCTTTAGATTTTGCAGTTCCAAACTTGGTCAACGCGTCAATCATTCCTTGACGGTTTTTCCAATAGTTAGCCGTTCCTGCATATTTCGAAGCATACACCAAACGCAAAGCTGCACTTTGATCCATATACTTCTTCATATTATCCATTCCTGTTTTAGCACCTTCTACCCAAGCAGGATATGAAAACTTTACGTTTTGCTCGATTCCTCCTGCTGGCATCCAACGATTGGTTCTTCCAGGATAACCTAAAATCATGGCGAAATCATTCTCTTTTACACCACCCAAATTAACAGGCAAATAATGTTTTGGCGCCAATGGCACATTGTTTTCAGAATAGTCTGCTGGATTTCCGTCTTTGTCTGCATACACTCTAAACATCGAGAAATCTGCAGTGTGACGTGGCCATTCCCAGTTGTCCGTATCGCCACCGAATTTTCCTAAACTTTCCGGTGGTGTTCCTACCAAACGAACATCATTATAATCTTGGTAAACGAAATAGTAATATTCATTTCCTTGAAAAAACGAACGCACATTAACGGTATATTTTCCACCTTCGTTGTTTTCTTTTTCAATCAATGCAATTTCCTGATTGACTGCTTTTTCGCGCTCTGCTTCCGTCATTTTATCGTTTAGTTTCGCTAAAATTCTTTTCGAAACATCATCCATTCTCACGAAGAAACGAACAAACAAGCTTGACGGTTTCATCTCCGCTTTTCTATTTGGCGCCCAATAACCATCTTTCAAATAGTTTTTCTCGGCAGAAGACAATTCCGCAATGGCATCATAACCACAGTGGTGATTCGTCAACACCAAACCATCTTTCGAAATCAATTCAGCTGTGCAACCGCCATTAAACTGTACAATCGCATCTTTCAAACTGTGGTTGTTAATGCTGTAAATCTCTTGAGCTGTCAATTGCAAGCCCATTTTTTGCATGTCGCGGTGATTCAAACGTTCGATAAACATCAAAAACCACATTCCTTCGTCGGCCTTTACGCTCATTGGCAAAAGCATGATCCCGACGATTAGGGATAAAATCATTTTTTTCATTGGTAATAAATTGAATTAGTTAATTAAAGTGAGCTAGTAGTATGACTGCATCCGTATTTGTTACAAGCCATCAACGAAATCTCAAAACGCGTGTGCGAATATAAGGCATTTTGCTAAAATGTTGAAAGGAAGTTTATGAAAACTAAAACGATGTTGCTCAAATAATAATTAATAGTTAATAATGAATAATGCACCCGAAACCGAGATACCCTAATTATTAATTATTCATTATTAATTGTTAATTGTTAATTGTTAATTAATTTCTGGGCGAATGGCCGGGCTGTCCACTATATCTTTTGTTCTGAACGCCAGAACAAAAGGATGCCGCTACCATCCCTATCGCAAATTCCGTGATACTGTAGTATATGTAAATAAAGAAGCATCCCAACTTGAGATGCTCCAATTAATTATAAACTATTGTTTAATTAATCATTTATTCATTCAGCATACTCCACAACTTATCCTTCAACTCCGTCAAACCTTGTTGTGCGACCGATGAAATAAACAAATAAGGAATATTCTTGAAATCTTTATCCAACTGAACTTTCAACTCCGCTTTCAATTCATAATCTAACATATCACATTTTGAAATCACCAACATGCGTTCTTTGTCTAGCATTTCTGGATTGTATTTCGTAAGTTCATTCACCAAAATATCGTATTCCGCTTTAATGTCTGGCGTATCCACAGGAACCAAGAATAACAATGTAGAATTTCGCTCAATATGTCGTAAAAAATAATGTCCCAGCCCTTTCCCTTCCGCCGCGCCCTCAATAATTCCGGGAATATCGGCAATCACAAACGATTGGTAGTCACGATACGCAACAATACCCAAATTGGGTTTCAAAGTTGTAAACGGGTAATCAGCAATTTTAGGTTTCGCAGAAGTCAACACCGACAACAACGTCGATTTTCCCGCATTTGGAAAACCGACCAAACCAACATCAGCAAGCACTTTCAGTTCAAGAATCATATCAACTTCTTCTGCCGGCAAACCTGGTTGAGAATATCGCGGAGTTTGATTGGTGGAACTTCTGAAATGCCAGTTCCCTAATCCGCCTTTTCCGCCTTTTGCAACAATTCGTTTTTCGCCATCTTCTGTAATCTCAAAAAGAATTTCATTGGTTTCTTTATCGCGAACAACGGTTCCTAAAGGCACTTCGATAAATTTATCTTCGCCATCAGCTCCCGTGCTTCTGTCTCCACCACCATCACCACCGTGACCCGCTTTTACATGTCGAGCAAACTTGAGGTGAAATAGTGTCCAAAGACTTTTATTACCTACTAAATACACATGACCGCCGCGTCCGCCATCGCCACCATCTGGACCGCCTTTTTCAATAAATTTCTCCCGGTGTAAGTGCGTTGATCCTTTTCCTCCTTTACCGGAAGAAACATATATTTTTACGTAATCTACGAAGTTACCCTCTGTCATAATATTTAGTATTCAGTAAATAGTGATTAGTAACAAGTGATTGGTAACAGTACAAACTAATTACCAATCACTAATCACTAATTACTATTCAATTGATTTCACCATCACTTTATCTATCTTAACACCATCCATATCGATGACTTCCAATTCGAATTTTTGCCAAATTAATTTTTCACCTTGTTTTGGAATGCGAGACAATTCGGTCATGATCAAACCGCTGACGGTGTTCACTTCATAATCGTTCGTCAATTCATCTAAATCAAAATACGTCAAAAAGTCGTGCAACGAATAATGTCCATCGACCAACCAAGTGCCGTCTTCGCGTGCCACCAATTGAAAGTCTTCTTTATAAAAGTCAGCCGCATCGCCGACTAAAGCTTCCAAAATATCATTCAATGTAATCACACCCTGAAAAACGCCGTATTCATCTGAAACAAAGGCATAATGAATGCCACTTTTCTTGAAATTCTCTAACGCTTTGTAGGCGGTAGTTTGCTCCATGATAAAGGGCGCATCAGTCATAATTGACTTCAAATTGAAGTCGACATTTTCAAAATGAGCAAATATATTTTTCAAATTGACAACACCAACAATGTCATCATAATTTTTATCGAAAATAGGATAAATAGAATGCAATTCTTTTAGCATTAAATCTCGAACCTGACTTTTATCGGCATGCAATGGAAGAAAAACGACTGATTTACGATGCGTCATTAATGAACTAACCTTTCTATCACCAATATGAAACACGCGCTCTACGATATCCTGCTCAATTTCTTGCACTTCACCGCCTTCGGTTCCTTCTTTAATAATGGCTTTGATTTCTTCTTCGGTTACCTTTCCATCTGCTGAAGGCTTGATCCGCAATATCTTGAGTAAAAACTCCGTTGAAATGGTGAGGAGCCAAATGAAAGGTGCCGTGAGAATCGAAATTATTTTCATCGGAACCGCAACCGCTTTAGCAATGGCTTCGGGATAATTCAGTCCAATTCGTTTGGGCAATAATTCGCCAAGCACCAGAGAAAAAAATGTCAAAACAAGCACTACGATTCCAACTGCAATTGAATCTGCATACGGTTTTGTCACTTCAAAATTTTCAACAAACATTCGCACATCGGAGGTAATTTTGTCGCCGCTAAAAATACCAGTTAAAATTCCGATTAACGTAATTCCGATTTGTACCGTTGAAAGAAATTTGTTGGGAGAATTGGCTAAATCTAAAGCGGTTTTTGCACTGTCATTTCCTTTTTTCGCAGCGGTTTCCAAACGGTTTTTTCGCGCTGAAATCAAAGCGATTTCTGACATCGAGAACACGCCGTTAAGGAGGATTAAAAAGAGAATAATGAGAATTTCCAAGGTTTATTTTTAAATCGTTTGTTTATTGAATCGTTTATTCGATAATCGTTCAAGCGAATAATTTTGAAAATTTTTCCTTTGTAAATAGGACAATCTTGCAATCTTATAATACATCAATCACAGTACTCAAACGCTCGGTAATTTCTTCGATGGAACCAATGCCGTTTACTGCGTGAAACTTGCCTTGCGCTTGATAATAGTTCATCAAAGGCGCGGTCTTTTGATTGTACTCGTCGTAACGATTGCGTATTTTTTCTTCGTCTTGATCGTCTGGTCTGCCTGACGTTTTTCCGCGTTCTAAAAGGCGCTGCACTAAAATTTCGTCGTCAGCTTCCAGTGCAATCGTTGCTGTGATACTTTGATTTTTCGATTCTAAAAAAGCATCTAAGGCTTCGGCTTGCGCTATAGTTCTTGGAAATCCGTCGAACAAAAATCCGCTAGATTGTGGATTGGCATCTACTTCACTTTGAAGCATCTGAATCGTCACTTCATCAGGGACTAAATCACCTTTGTCCATATAGGTTTTGGCTAACCTACCCAATTCCGTTTCGTTTTTGATATTATAACGGAAAATGTCTCCAGTAGATAAATGGATTAAATTGTATTTTCCTTTTAAAAATTCAGCTTGTGTGCCTTTTCCTGCACCTGGTTTTCCGAAAAGAACGATGTTGATCATTGTGAAAAGTTGTAATTTAAAGGTTATATGTTGTAGGTTCTACGTTGTAGGTTAAACAATATAACATACAACCTACAACCTGCAACTTTTCTATTCTGCTAGTTGGTAAATGTCTTTCAAGTTTCTTCCTAATCCGTCGTAGTCTAGACCAAAGCCGACGATAAATTTGTTTGGAATACGGATCCCGACATAATCTAATTTAATATCCTTTTTGTAAACATCTGGCTTTAAAAATAAAGTCGCAATTTTGAGGTGTTTTACTTTTTGTTCTTTGAAAATGGCTTTCAATTCTTCGACAGTATTACCCGTATCGACAATATCTTCGACAATCACTACAGTTCTACCTTCGAGATTTTGATTGAGTCCAATGAGTTGTTTAACGGCATTAGTAGATTGCGTTCCTTCGTAAGAAGTCATCTTTACGAAACTTACTTCGCACATACCGCGATACTGTTTCATCAAATCGGATAAAACCATAAAAGAACCATTCAAAACACCCACAAAAACCGGCACATCATCGAAAAAGTCATCGTCCATTTGTTTGGCCATGTTAACAATAGCGAATTCTATTTCTTCTGCTGAAATAAAAGGGACAAAATGTTTATCGTGGAGTTGTATCATTTTTCTGTTCTTATGAGGTGCAAATTTAGTAAAGTATTCAGTAGTAAATTGTACGTAAACAGACCTTTTTTGTAAAAAAGCAGGAATTAGAGAACTAATCTTCTATATCTTTGTGCCACACAACTACAAAAAAATGAATTTCTTTTCTTCCGATTTTAAATTAGGAATTTTAGGCGGCGGCCAATTGGGCAAAATGCTGCTTTCGGAAACACGAAAATGGGACATTCAAACTTTCGTCCTAGATCCAAGTGCAGATGCCCCAAGTAAAATTGCCTGTAACACTTTTGTGCAAGGTGATTTGATGGATTTTGAAACTGTGTATCAATTCGGAAAGCTGGTTGATACGCTCACTTTTGAAATTGAATTGGTCAACGTGGATGCGCTAGAAAAACTAGAATCTGAAGGAATTCGCGTTTATCCTTCTCCGAAAACACTGCGCAAAATTCAAAATAAAGGAGTTCAAAAAACCTTATATGAAAGACATCACATCCCAACGGCTGATTTCAAAATATTTGAAAATGGGAAGAGGGTAAAATCTGAAATCGCCAATCTCCAATTCCCTTTTGTTTGGAAATGTACAGAGTTTGGCTATGACGGTTATGGCGTTAAGATCGTACGCAAAGCAGCAGATTTAGACGAACTACCTGATACGGAATGTATCGTTGAAGAAATCATCCCTTTCAAAAATGAACTCGCGGTGATTGTCGTTCGCAATGTGTCAGGAGAAATCAAAACTTATCCTGTAGTTGAAATGGAATTTCATCCCGAAGCCAATCAAGTAGAATATGTAATTTGTCCGGCACGCATCGATGAAAAAATTGCTCAAAAAGCTACTAAAATTGCGTTACAAGTCGCTGAAGTATTTGAGCCTATTGGTCTATTGGCAGTCGAAATGTTTCTAACACATGACAATGAAATTCTAGTCAATGAAGTCGCGCCTCGCCCACACAATTCCGGTCATTATTCGATCGAAGGGAGTTATACATCGCAATTCGAAAATCATTTGCGCGCCATCCTAGATTTACCTCTCGGAAATACAAAAAGTAAAGCCGCTGGAATTATGGTGAATTTGGTTGGTGAAGCGGGATTTTCTGGAAATGTAGTTTACGAAAATATTGAGCAGATTTTAAAAATAGACGGCGTCACTCCACACATTTACGGGAAAAAACAAACCCGCCCGTTCCGCAAAATGGGCCATGTGACCATCGTTAATGAAGATATGAAGGAAGCGAGAAAAATCGCAGAACGCGTCAAGAATACCATACGAGTCATCACCAAATAAGTCAATTATTAATCATCACCCGAGACGCAGCCGAACAGTTTGGAGCGTAGCGGAAAAAATTGTTAATTATCAATTAATATGAAAGTAGCCATCGTCATGGGAAGTATCTCCGATATGCCCATCATGCAAGAAGCTATCGATATTCTCAAAAGTTTCGAGATCGAGACTGAAGTCGATATTGTATCAGCGCATCGCACACCCGAAAAACTATTCGATTTTAGCAAAAATGCCCACCACAAAGGAATAGCAGTGGTTATTGCTGGAGCTGGAGGCGCAGCGCATTTACCAGGAATGGTCGCTTCGATGTCGCCTTTGCCAGTAATTGGCGTGCCTGTAAAATCGAGTAATTCTATAGACGGTTGGGACAGTGTGCTGTCTATTCTGCAAATGCCAGGCGGTGTTCCTGTAGCAACAGTGGCGTTGAATGGCGGCAAAAACGCCGGAATTTTAGCAGCTCAGATTATCGGAAGCCATGACAAAAATGTCCAAACCAAAATCATTGCATATAAAGAAAGTTTGAAAGACAGCGTCAATCAATCTTCTGAAAATTTAAAAAAATAAGTTTCAACAATTAAGATATTAAGAATATTAAGTTTAAAACACTTCATGAACCTTAATCCCTTAATGGTTTGAATTTTAGGAGCTAATCCCGCTATACACTGCGATCTTTTGTTCTGCGTTGCGCTACAAAAGGATTTCCGTTGCACACGAGCGAAGCGAACTGGCGAAGCAATCGGGGCTAAGCCACCCCGCTCTTCGAGCACTCCTCCAAAGTAGGGGAAACCAAACAACAAAACTTGCGATCTTTGCGACAACCAGTGCGAACTTTGCGGTTAAAAAACCAATTCACTAACATCAAAAAATATGCGCATCTGCGCCTTCGAGAACCATGATTCTAACACAAAAATTCCAAACCAAATACGACACCGCACCCTTTTCGCAAATTAAAAACGAAGAATTTTTTCCCGCTTTTGAGGAAGGAATTGCTTTGGCCAAAGCCGAAATCGACGCAATTGTCAATAATCCAGATGCACCCACTTTTGAAAATACGATTGAAGCAATGGCTTTTAGTGGTGACATCCTCGATCGGATTTCGAGTATTTTTTTCAATTTGAATTCGGCAGAAACAAATGACGAATTACAGAAAATTGCACAAGACGTGTCACCTTTGCTATCCGAATTCAGCAACGACATTCGACTCAACGCTGATTTATTTGCCAAAGTAAAAACGGTTTACGAACAAAAAGAAAAACTGAATTTAAGTCCAGAGCAAACCACAATCTTAGACAAAAAATACAAAAGCTTTTCTCGAAATGGCGCAAACTTATCTGAAGACAAGAAATTACAATTGCGCGAAATCGACAAAGAATTGTCGAAATTAAGTTTGCAATTTGGTGAAAATGTATTGGCAGAAACGCAAGCTTTTCAACTGCATTTGACCGACGAAAAAGACTTGTCCGGATTGCCTGAAGGGACTATAGAAGCGGCAAGAGCATTGGCTAAAAGTCAAGGTCAGGAAGGCTGGATATTTACCTTAGATCATCCGAGTTACATTCCATTTTTGACGTATGCCGACAATCGTGAACTGCGCAAAAAATTGGCAATTGCTTTTGGGGCGAAGTGCTTTCAAAACAACGAATACGACAACCAACCTATTGTCTTGAAAATTGCAAAACTGCGTTTCGACAGAGCCAACTTATTGGGTTATGCGACGCATGCACATTTTGTTTTAGAAGAACGTATGGCACAAACGCCTGAAAAAGTGACTTCATTTTTGCAAGATTTATTAGCCAAAGCCAAACCAGCGGCTGAGAGAGAATTCAAACAGTTGACGGAATTTGCGGCAGCACTTGATGGCATCGAACAACTCGAAAAATGGGATGGCGCTTATTACTCCGAAAAACTAAAGCAACAGTTATTCAATTTGGATGACGAGAAATTGAAACCTTATTTTCAGTTAGAAAAAGTGTTGGCGGGCGCCTTTACTATTGCAAAGAAACTTTATGGATTGACTTTTACGGAGATTTTCGACATAGACAAATACCACAAAGAAGTAACGACTTACAAAGTAAATGATGAAAACGGAAATTTAGTTTCTATTTTCTACGCCGATTTTTTTCCGCGTAAAGGCAAACGAAACGGCGCTTGGATGACTTCTTTTAAATCGCAATATATAAAGGATGGAAGCAATGAACGTCCGCATATTTCGAATGTTTGCAATTTTACAAAACCGACAGAAACCAAACCTTCTCTATTGACTTTCAATGAGGTAACGACTTTATTTCACGAATTCGGACACGGATTGCACGGTATGTTGGCGAATACAACCTATCCGAGTTTGTCGGGAACTTCCGTGTATTGGGATTTCGTTGAATTGCCGAGTCAAATCATGGAAAACTGGTGTTACGAAGCAGAAGCCTTAGCCATGTTTGCGACGCATTACGAAACTGGCGAGATGATTCCGATGGAATTAGTAGCGAAAATCAAAGAGAGTGCTAGCTTTCAAGAAGGCATGGCCACGATGCGCCAATTGAGTTTTGGGTTGTTAGATATGGGTTGGCACGGACAAGATCCAAGCGGCATCTCCGATTTGAAATCATTTGAAACCGAGCAGTTCGCTGCGACGCAATTGTATCCAGATGTGAAGGAAAATGCGATGAGTACTGCTTTCTCGCATATTTTTCAAGGCGGCTATTCTTCGGGCTATTACAGCTACAAATGGGCGGAAGTTTTGGATGCCGATGCATTTGACTACTTCAAAGAAAAAGGCATTTTTAACACAGAAGTCGCCACGAAATTTAAAGATAACGTCCTTTCGAAAGGCGGCACTGAAGCTCCAATGATTTTGTATAAACGTTTCCGCGGTCAGGAACCGAAACCGGAAGCTTTGTTGAAACGCGCGGGATTGGTTTAGAAGGTTGGATTGTTGGATTTTTAGACTGTAAGATTGTGAGACTTTAGGATTGTAAGATTACGAAATTGCTCTGCCCATTTACTACTGATTGGGTTGATTAGTATTCAAACTTAAAGAATATTCGAATTTCAAAGTAAGGCTGCGTGAGGGGTTGCAGCATTGTTTGAGCTCTTTTTTGTTTTGTCTCCTGAGCATTTGATGTTACGAGAAGAAAAGTCTTTTGATTGTCAGATATTTAAAAAAAATGACAAAACAAAAAAAGCGAGTGCGAAAAACCCGACCCCTGTGGTCACGCCCAAGAAGCTTCAGATAATATAGAGCAGCAACCACCAAAAAATCGGCACACTTTCTACCCAAAAGGATGTATAATATTTACTATTGTTGACCGAAGAAAAATGGATAAAGAGCACCGTTGTTATTGAAACTATAAACACGGAGTAACTCGTATTGGTTTTGAAAAACTCGAGTAACACAAACGGTATGAGCAATAACATTCCAAAGATTTTCGTGGGACAAATTCCAAATTCCTGCGGTAAAGTTTGTAAAGACGGGTGATCTGTTTTGCTATCAGAAATTTCAAACGGTATAAGTAAACTTATGACGATTAAGAATCGCTGGAGGAACGTAAAAAAACAATCAGCACCAAATACTTGAGCGTTTACTGTTGGAATGTAAACTGTTATTGTAGTTATAGAAAAACTCACCAAAAACATTTTTATCAATCCGAATCTTCTTAGAGCAGGATATAAAATTATTACTGTGGCAATGGCGATAAACGAAAGCTGCATCAGAACTGACAAATACAGAAAATGAAATGCCGCTAGTGCACATGACAAAATACTTACAAATGTAATTGTTCGATTTTGCGCAAACCATAAAAGATTATTATTGAAGGTGTCAAAGTATCGCAATAGATTATAGCCAAAAACGGTTCCAAAAAAAACAACTTCATGGAGATTACTTTGTGGAGGGGTTTTCAGCGAAAGTTCTGTTACAATTGTTAATGCCAAAACAGCAAAACCAATATGAATGCTAGCGGAAAGGTAAAAATTGAAAAAATGTTTAAAAACGCTCATCAAACAAAATTAGTCAAAGTGTTAATAAGAACGTGTTTTAGTTGAAAATTTGATTGAAATGAAGTGTTAAATCGCCATTTTCTTTGAGATTAATCCATAAATTTGCTCATCAAAAAACACCTTCCTAATTACCATATGAAAACAGATGCATTCGCTTTACGACACATCGGACCCAGAGAAAATGATTTGCCTAAAATGTTTAAAACCATCGGTGTCGCATCGATGGAACAACTTATTTACGAGACCTTACCGGACGATATTCGACTGAAAGCACCGTTAAATTTAGAGAATGCAATGACCGAATATGAGTTTGCCAATCATATTCACCAATTGGGAAATAAAAACAAAGTATTTCAATCTTATATCGGGCTGGGTTATCATCCTGCGATTGTGCCTGCGGTAATTCAACGAAACATATTTGAAAACCCAGGTTGGTACACGGCTTACACACCTTACCAAGCTGAGATAGCGCAGGGTCGATTGGAGGCCATTTTGAATTTTCAGACGATGGTCATTGAACTTTCGGGGATGGAAATCGCCAATGCTTCGTTGTTGGATGAAGGTACCTCAGCTGCAGAAGCAATGGCTTTGTTGTTTGATGTGCGTACCAGAGATCAGAAAAAGAATAATATCAATAAATTTTTTGTTTCTGAGGAAATTTTACCGCAAACTTTATCTGTTTTACAAACTAGATCTACTCCAATCGGAATTGAATTAGTGGTTGGAAATCACGAAACATTTGAATTTTCTTCTGACTATTTTGGTGCCATATTGCAATATCCTGGAAAATATGGACAGGTTTACGATTACGCTGGCTTTATTGCAAAAGCAAAAGTCAATGAAATAAAAGTAGCAGTTGCCGCCGATATTTTAAGTTTGGTAAAACTGACGCCACCAGGAGATATGGGAGCAGATGTTGTCGTTGGAACCACGCAACGATTTGGTATACCGTTAGGTTACGGCGGTCCACACGCTGCCTATTTTGCCACAAAAGAGGAATACAAAAGAAGTATGCCAGGTCGCATTATCGGAGTTACTGTTGACACGAACGGGAACCGCGCTTTGAGAATGGCACTGCAAACAAGAGAACAACACATCAAAAGAGATAAGGCTACTTCTAATATTTGTACCGCGCAAGTTTTATTGGCGGTGATGGCGGGAATGTACGCTGTATATCACGGTCCGAAAGGCTTGCAATATATTGCAGACAAAGTGCATACGTCGACTTGCATTTTGGCGAATGAATTAGAGAAGTTGGGGATTTATCAAATAAACACATCGTATTTTGACACCATTGCGGTGAAAGTTGATGCAAAAAAAGTAAGAAGTATTGCAGAGGAAAATCAGATCAATTTTAATTACATTGATGATCAAACCGTTTCGATATCATTGAATGAAACAACTAGCATTGCTGATTTGAACTCTATTGTCTCTGTCTTTGCAGAAGCCAACAATAAAACTTTTAATTCATTTACTGCAGTGAAAGTGAATGAGCAAATTCCAAATTCCTTATTGCGAACTTCTACATTTTTACAACATGAAGTTTTCAACTGCTATCATTCAGAAAGCGCCTTAATGCGTTACATCAAAAAGTTAGAGCGCAAAGATTTAGCGTTGAATCACTCGATGATCTCATTGGGATCTTGTACGATGAAATTGAATGCTGCAGCTGAAATGTTGCCTTTGAGCAATCCACAATGGAACAATATTCATCCGTTTGCACCACTTGATCAAGTGCAAGGATACCAAGAAATGTTATCAAAATTAGAACAACAATTAAATATTATCACGGGATTTGCCGGAACCACTTTACAGCCTAATTCAGGTGCTCAAGGAGAATATGCAGGCTTAATGGTTATTCGTGCTTATCATCATTCGAGAGGCGATCATCATCGAAATATTGCGTTAATTCCTTCTTCCGCACATGGTACTAATCCAGCATCTGCGGCCATGGCAGGAATGCAAGTTGTGGTAACCAAAACTTTAGAAAACGGTAACATTGACGTTGACGACTTAAGAGAAAAAGCACTTTTGCATAAAGATAATTTATCTTGCTTAATGGTAACTTATCCTTCCACTCACGGTGTATATGAAGCATCAATTATAGAAGTAACCAAACTTATTCACGACAACGGTGGTCAAGTATACATGGATGGCGCCAACATGAATGCCCAAGTAGGATTGACTAATCCAGCTACAATTGGAGCAGATGTTTGTCACTTGAATTTACACAAGACTTTTGCCATTCCACATGGTGGCGGTGGACCAGGAGTTGGACCTATTTGTGTAGCGAAGCAATTGGTTCCTTTTTTGCCGACAAATCCTATAATTCCAACTGGTGGAGAACATGCGATTACAGCTATCTCGGCCGCTCCTTGGGGCTCGGCTTTAGTCTGTTTGATTTCGTATGGCTATATCTGCATGTTGGGTGCTGAAGGATTGACTGATGCTACCAAATATGCGATCTTGAACGCCAATTACATCAAAGAAAAACTTAACGGTCATTACGAAACGCTCTACACCGGTGAAATGGGAAGAGCCGCTCATGAGATGATTTTAGAATGCCGACCGTTTAAACAAAAAGGAATTGAAGTGACTGATATTGCAAAACGTTTGATGGACTATGGATTTCATGCGCCAACAGTTTCATTTCCCGTAGCTGGAACTTTGATGATTGAACCGACCGAAAGTGAAAATTTAGAGGAATTAGATCGCTTTTGTGATGCCATGATTTCAATTCGAAAAGAAATTGAAGCAGCCAACATAGAAGATGCGAACAATGTATTGAAAAATTCGCCGCACACTTTAGCTATGTTGACTGCGGAAACTTGGAATTATCCATACACTAGAGAGCAAGCCGCCTTCCCTCTAGATTATATTGCTGATAATAAGTTTTGGCCAAGTGTAAGAAGAGCGGATGATGCCTATGGAGACCGCAATCTAGTCTGTAGTTGCGCACCCATCGAAGCTTATATGGAAAAGTAGATTAAAAATTTCGAATTAAAGTTAACCCTTTTGGATGTCTTTTCTGAAAGGGTTTTTAATATAATAAAGTTATGAACGACATTCGAAACCAAGAAGATTTATACTTACTCGTAAATGAATTCTATAAACGATTACTAATTGACGATGCCATTAATTATATATTTACAGATGTAGTAAAAATAAAAATCGAAGAGCATTTACCTATTTTAGTGACTTTTTGGTCCCAAGCTATTTTGGGCACTGGCGGATATACTAGTAATTTGACGAAGATTCACTTAGATATAAATAAAAAAGAATATTTATCTCCGGAACTTTTCAAAATATGGTTACATCACTTTAACTGTTCTGTAGATGACCTTTTTTCTGGAAACAATGCAGAGAAAATAAAAACAAATGCGCTGAATATCGCATCGGTACTCCAAATAAAAATTGCGCAAGAAAAAAGCAATTAAATGCGACATCCACAAGGATTACAAGCATTACAAGACTATTTCGCAATTAATTACAATTAATAAACTTTTTTCTAACATTTCAATCTTTTTATTAATAATTTCGTAATGAAATCATTCCTACAATGAACATAAAAATAATAGGTTCTGGAAGTTACATTCCTGAGATCAGAGTTAAGAATACTGACTTCAACACAAATCAATTTCTTAATGAAGACGGGACTTCATTTGAATATTCGAATGAAGTAGTTATTGATAAATTCAAAAACATTACAGGAATTGAAGAGCGCCGATATGCCACTGCAAACTTAAACTCTTCAGATTTGGCCTTTTTTGCTGCTGAGAAAGCAATCAAAAATTCCGGGATAGATCCAGAAACTTTGGATTACATAATTTTTGCACACAATTTTGGAGATGTCAAACTCAATGCCATTCAAATGGATTCGGTTCCAAGTTTAGCAACAAGAGTAAAGCATAAATTGCGGATTCAAAATCCAAAATGTGTTGCTTACGATATCCTTTTTGGATGTCCGGGATGGATTGAAGGCATGTTACAAGCAAACGCCTATATCAAGTCAGGCATGGCAAAAAAATGTCTGGTCATTGGTTCAGAAACTTTATCAAGGGTAGTAGACATTCACGATCGAGACAGTATGATATATTCTGATGGCGCTGGTGCAACTGTAGTCGAAGCTTGTTCCGAAAATGACGGTTTATTGTCGTATGAAAGTGCCACCTATGCTTATGATGAAGCTAATTATTTGTACTTCGGAAATTCGTTTAATAAGGAACTCAATCCAGACGTGCGATACATCAAAATGCATGGACGTAAAATTTATGAATTTGCTTTGAGTAAAGTGCCGCAAGCGATGAAAAGCTGCCTCGACAAAAGCGGGGTGCCAATTACTTCCATTAAGAAAATTCTTATTCATCAAGCAAATGAAAAAATGGACGAAGCCATCGTGCATCGTTTCTACAAACTTTATGATCAAGACATGCCGGACAAAATAATGCCCATGAGCATTACTTTACTTGGTAATAGTAGTGTCGCGACCATCCCTACTTTGTTCGACTTACTGATCACAAATAAAATCGAGAATCAGTCTATTGAGAAAGGCGACATCGTTCTTTTTGCTTCTGTTGGTGCTGGGATGAATGTCAATGCATTTGTTTATAAACATTAATTCCAGTAAATTATCTTGATTTGTTTTTCTAATATACCGAAATTATATAGCTTTTATTTGAGTACAATTTTATGAATTCTACTATAAGAAATCAAAAAGAGACTTAATTATAGAACCTCTTTTTTTATAGATTTACTACAAAATACAATTAAAGTAACAAACTTTCTATATTTGCATTTCTACTAAACGCAATACATGTACGAAAACACCTATCCCAGTAAGCGATTTAAATTGACACTTGAATTTGTCAAAAAACATATTGATAAATCGGAAACTATATTAGATTTAGGCGTTGATAATCCACTTTCAAAAATCATGAAAGATGAAGGTTTCGACGTAAAAAACACTAGTGGCGAAGATTTAGATAAAGACCAAAGTATTTTCGGGACGCAAGAGACAACTGTGGTAACCGCATTTGAAATATTTGAGCATTTACTTAATCCCTACACCATATTAGAAGCAATTAAATCGGAAAAATTATTCATCTCGATCCCGATGCGTTTGTGGTTCTCGCCAGCATATCGCAGTAAAACAGATCCCTGGGATCGTCATTATCACGAATTTGAAGATTGGCAATTGGATTGGCTTTTGGAAAAAACAGGATGGAAAATTATCGACTGTCAAAAATGGACAAATCCTGTAAAGCAAATTGGTTTCCGTCCAATCTTGCGGTTTTTCACTAATCGATATTATATTGTTTATGCTGAAAAAATACAGTAACATTTGTCTGTTTTTTTTATAAGAAACTGATCTTTTTCCGGCGGTCATATTGATAATCCAGCACAAGAAGTTGCTCTTGCGATTTATTAAAACATCGAGGATTTATCGGGAAAAAAGTTTATAGTATCGAATTCAAATTAAATAGTGTGAATAGTTTGAGAAAAAGAAGGGATTTTCAATTTGGATTCCTTTTTTTGATTTCTAAATTTATACTTTTACTTTCGTAACAAAGCGAACGTATTTGATGAAATATTATGTCATTATTCCTGCACATAATGAGGCGAAGTTTATCGCTCAGACCATTAGTTCGCTGCTTAATCAAACCCAAGCTCCAGATAAAATTGTAGTAGTGAATGACCACTCAACGGATGAAACCGCTTCAATTATTAATAATTTTGCTGCAAAAAACACATCGATACGGCTGATAAACGTGGAATCTAATGCCATTCATCTGCCGGGAAGTAAAGTAATTCAAGCTTTTCAAAAAGGATTTGAAACTGTCGATGATGATTACGATTTGATTGTAAAACTGGATGCCGACTTAATTTTACCTGCCAATTATTTTGAAACGATAATTTCCCATTTTAAATCTGATAAAGCAATAGGAATGGCAGGTGGATTTGCCTACGTTGAAAAAAATAATGACTGGATTCTAGAAAATTTGACTGACAAAGACCATATCAGAGGTGCGTTCAAAGGGTATAGAAAGGAATGTTTCAAACAAATTGGCGGACTCAAACCAGCTATGGGTTGGGACACCGTAGATGAACTATTGGCAAAATTCTATGGTTGGAAAGTAGTTACCGATGAATCACTGAAAGTAAAACATCTCAAACCAACTGGCGCCAATTACAATAAAGCTTCGCGATTCAAGCAGGGCGAAGCTTTCTACAGCTTGGGTTATGGATTTTGGATTACAACTATTGCCTCTGCAAAATTGGCTATAATGAAGAAAAAGCCCTTGCTGTTTCTGGATTATATTCAAGGGTTTTGGAAAGCTAAATTGGCAAATAAACCGTTGTTAGTTACTGCGGAGCAGGCAAATTTCATTCGCAACTACCGCTGGGCTAAAATGAAAAGCAAGATCTTCCGTTGACCGGTGGCGTGAGGGATAGCAGTGGTTATCCTTTTGTGTTGGCGTTCACTCCGTTGGTTCGCTTTACTTGCTTGACACAAAAGATAGTAACGCATAGCCCGACCCTTGCGTTCACGCCCAAAATGTCATCAAAAAAACCAACAACCGACAACTGACAACCAATAACTTTTCTTATTTTAGCGCATATTTCAAGACCATGATGCTCCTTCGTTACTTATCGCAAATCGGGAAATACTTTTTGATGTGGAAAGAAATTTTCAACAAACCTACCAAATGGTCTGTGATGCGAAATCTCATTCTGAAGGAAGTGGATGACTTAATCATCGGCTCACTCGGAATTGTTGCTTTTATTTCATTTTTTGTCGGCGGCGTTGTTGCGATGCAAACCGCTTTAAATTTGACCAATCCATTGATCCCGAAATATCTAATCGGTTTTGCTACAAGACAATCTGTAATTTTGGAGTTTGCTCCCACGTTTATCTCGATTATTATGGCGGGAAAAATGGGGTCGTTTATTACTTCTAGCATAGGAACGATGAGGGTTACAGAACAAATTGATGCTTTAGAAGTGATGGGTGTTAACTCTTTAAATTATTTGGTTTTTCCAAAATTGATTGCACTTCAGTTGTATCCTTTTGTGATAGGAATCAGCATGTTTTTGGGTATTTTCGGTGGTTGGGTGGCAGCTGTTTATGGTGGATTTGGTTCTAGTGATGAGTTTATTGGTGGATTGCAGCAAGATTTTATCCCGTTTCACATTGCTTATGCTTTTATCAAAACTTTTGTATTTGCTTTATTATTAGCGACTATTCCTTCATTTCATGGTTATTATATGAAAGGTGGCGCATTGGAAGTTGGAAAAGCGAGTACCGTTTCATTTGTTTGGACTTCAGTCATGATCATTGCGATGAATTATATACTAACTCAAATGCTTTTGACCCAATGATAGAAGTAAAAAATGTTGAAAAATCATTCGGTGATAGTAAGATTTTGAAAGGTGTTTCGACCGTATTTGAAACTGGAAAAACGAACTTGATTATTGGTCAAAGTGGATCGGGAAAAACCGTTTTACTCAAAAGTCTGCTGGGAATTCATTCACCGGAAGTGGGAACGATTTCGTTTGATGGCAGAATCTACTCGGATTTATCACCTGATGAAAAAAGAGAATTACGAACTGAAATCGGAATGGTTTTTCAGGGAAGCGCTCTTTTCGATTCTATGACTGTAGAGGAAAACGTAGGGTTTCCATTAAAGATGTTTACTAAAAATTCGTTTTCGGAAATTCAAGATCGCGTAGATTTTGTATTAAAACGGGTCAACCTCATCGATGCCCATAAAAAATTGCCGTCTGAAATTTCTGGTGGAATGCAAAAACGTGTTGCCATTGCTCGAGCAATTGTAAACAATCCTAAATACTTATTTTGTGATGAACCCAATTCTGGACTAGATCCGAATACGGCGATATTAATCGACAATTTAATTAAAGAAATTACAGAGGAATATAATATTACTACCGTGATCAATTCGCATGATATGAATTCCGTCATGGAAATTGGCGAAAATATTGTCTTCTTAAAGAACGGTTTGAAAGCTTGGCAAGGGACGAAAGAAGAAATTTTCAGAACTGACAATGAAGCGGTAGTTGATTTTGTTTATTCTTCAAATTTGTTTAAGAAAGTTCGAGAAGCTTATCTCAGGGGTTAGCAATAACAAATCACAAAGACAAATTCTTGTTTTCATCAGATTAGAAAAAAGCGAGAATCTCTTCCAGCTTTACATTACTTTTTCAATTGACTGACAATTCCTTTAATTTCCTGTTCCTTACTTTTCGGATATATGAGTAAGACATTATCCTTGTCGACAACAATAAAATCCTCTAAACCATCGATAATCACCAATTTATCTTTAGCGGTACTAATAATATTATTGGAGGAATTATTCAATAAAACAGTTGCGTTTACAACGGAATTATCGTTGTCGTCTTTATCTAATTTTTCGTGCAATGAACCCCAAGTACCTAAATCATTCCAATCGAAAGTGGCCGGCAATACATAGACGTTTTGCGCTTTTTCCATGACCGCATAATCTATAGAAACATTTTCCGCTAAAGCGTAATTTGCACTTATAAAATCTTTCTCTTTTGATGTGTTATAAACGTCCCAGCCTCCTAGGAACAATGTATTCATTTGAGGTTGAAACTTCTCAAAGGATTCTGAAATTGCTTTTACGCTCCATATAAAAATACCCCCATTCCATAAAAAATTACCGCTTGCAATAAAAGATTTTGCAGTTTCGTAATCTGGTTTTTCTCTAAATTGATTGACTTTTTTTATTGCATTGGAATCTGTTTTATCAAACTCAATATAACCAAAACCAGTATTAGGAAATGTCGGTTGAATCCCTAAAGTCATTAAGGCATTTTCTGCTGCACAAAAGTCAAAACATTGCTGCAAATTTTGCACGAACAAATCCTCATCTTCAATCCAGTGGTCACTCGGTGCAACCACCATGACAGCATCAGGATTTTGTTTTTTAATCTTTAGTGATGCATACAAAATACAAGGCGCCGTATTTCGCATGGCAGGTTCCAAAAGCACTTGTTCTGGTTTTACCATCGGCAATTGCTCTAAAACAATGTGGTTGTATTTTTCGTTGGTTAATATTAAAATATTCTCGACTGGAATCAATTGCGACAATCGGCTAAAAGTTTTCTGAATTAAAGTCTGTCCAGCGCCCAACATGTCATGAAATTGTTTTGGAAATTCCGTAGTACTCACAGGCCAAAATCGTGATCCTACTCCACCAGCCATTAAAATTGCGTAATAATTCTTATTCATTTCTATTTAAGTTACTGAGTAACTGATTTTTTTATATTTATTTTTTATTTTAATAATTCAACTTCAGCATTTGGATTAAACAAGTAAAGTCTTCCAGAGCTTACTTCGACGCATTCATAGCGTTTGGTTCTCAATGCGCCTTTAGTAAAAATCTTCCCATTGTGAATTCTGAAATGGCTTCCATAAGGGAGCTCAAAGATATAATTTTTATCATTCTGTTGGTCGAACTGTTTTAGGGCAAGTGATAAAGTAGCATCAACATCACTACTGGCTGTGGGATTTTTGAAATGACGAGCTAATAAAGGTAACAATTGACTCGGGAAAATTTCCGGCCTTATAAAAGGAATCATTAATCTTTGAAATGTATACTTCCATTCCTCTCCGTGCGGTTTGATAAAACGACCGAATTTTTCGAAAGCGACTAAGTGTGAAATTTCATGAATCAAAGTAATTAGAAACTTGTATTTGTTCAAATTGGCATTGACGGTAATTTCATGCTTACCATTAATCGCTTTTCTATAATCACCATGACGGGTAACGCGTTCGTTGACAATTTTGAGATGTACTTCATTCGATACAATCAGTTCGAAAACGGGTTTGACCGCATGCTCAGGAATATATTTAGATAAGGTTTCGTTCATTGAAGAAGTCTGAAGTTTTCGGTTAAGATTCATTAACCATTAACTAAATTAAGGCGTTGTGGAAGAAACTTGCAACACTTTTCCATTGTAAAATCGGTGTCCACTTAGCGTAAAATTATAAATATAATCCGCCATTTGCGCCGCCGTAATTGGAGCTTGATAACCTGGAAAAGCTTCGGCTAACATCTCGGTTTGAACAGAACCTAACGCCAACACATTGAAAGCAATTCCTCTTTCCTTGTACTCTTCTGCTAACAATTCCGATAACGTGATTACCGCTCCTTTACTTGAGCTGTAAGCTGCGAGACCTGCAAATTTCATGCTTCCTTGAATGCCGCCCATCGAACTTATCGTCACGACATGACTGCCTTTTTGAAGATAAGGCAATGCTATTTGTGTTAAATTGGCTACTCCAAAAACATTCACCTTATAAATATTTTCAAAATCTTGAAGCGATGTGTTTTCAAATGGTTTTAGAAGCAGAGCACCCGCGTTATGAATAACTGCATCCACTTTTTTCCAAGTAGCGGAAAGAAAATTATCGATTTTAAACATTTCAGTTTCTTGAGCTAAATCAACTGAGAGACAGGTAATGTTTGGATGTTCTATTAATTCTTGTGGTGTTTTTCTAGAAATAGCTAGAACTTGGTGACCTGCATTTGCAAATTGTAATGCCAATTCGAAGCCAATTCCTCGAGAGGTTCCTGTGATTATAATGTTTTTCATGAACTGTTTTTACTGCCGTAAAGATAAAAAAAGCAAATCAAAAAGAGGAACAATTCTCAAATCGCTTTACTCAAATACTTTCGCCAAAACTGAATACCTATAAACAGTTGCTTGACCTGCGACATGCTTAATGGCCAAAATAGTTTGTGATCTCAAACACACCAATATTTTAATTCTTCTGACATAATAATTCTTTGAGGAAATATAGCTTTTTTCAAATTCAAAAACCATTAAGGAATTAAGTTTCATTAAGTCAAAAACTGCTTAATTTCCTTAATTACTTAATGGTTTAAAAACTACAAATTAATATTTACGACACCAATCCTCGTGAAATAACGATTCGCTGAATTTCAGAAGTCCCTTCGTAAATCTGTGTGATTTTAGAATCGCGCATCATGCGTTCTACGTGGTATTCGGCAACGTAACCATTCCCACCGTGTATTTGAACTGCCTCGTTCGCCACTTCTAAAGCGATTTCAGAAGCATATAATTTGGCCATCGCACCTGAATGAGAAATGTCTTTGCCTTCGTCTTTTTCGCAAGCTGCTTTCATAATAAGCAATCGAGCAGCGGTAATTTTGACATACATGTCGGCCAACTTAAACGCAATGACTTGATGATTGAATATTTCTTTCCCGAAAGCTTTGCGCTCATGGGAATATTGAAGTGCCAATTCGTAGGCACCGGTTGCTATCCCTAGCGCTTGAGAGGCAATTCCGATTCTCCCGCCATTAAGCACATTCATTGCAAAATTGAATCCAAAACCATCCGCACCAATTCTATTTTCTTTGGGGACTTTCACATCGGTAAACATTAACGAATGCGTATCAGAACCACGGATTCCCATTTTCTTTTCTTTCAATCCGATTTCAAAACCTGGCCAACCTTTTTCAACGATAAAGGCATTGATTCCTTTGTGTTTTTTCTCGACATCAGTTTGAGCAATAACCAAATAGGTCGATGCTGTGGAGCCGTTAGTGATCCAGTTTTTGGTTCCGTTCAATAGGTAATAATCGCCTTTGTCAATCGCAGTGGTTTTCTGTGAAGTGGCATCCGATCCCGCTTCAGGTTCCGACAAACAAAAAGCACCAATGACCTCACCTTTCGCCAACGGAACTAAATATTTCATTTTCTGTTCTTCACTGCAATATTTTTCAATACCGGCGCAAACCAAAGAATTATTAACGGACATAATTACCGCAGCAGAGGCATCTACTTTCGCAATTTCGGTCATCGCCAACACATAAGATATACTATCCAAACCAGAACCGCCATACTTAGGATCGACCATCATGCCCATAAAACCCAAATCAGCCATCATTTTGACTTGTTCAGTCGGGAATTTAGAGTGTTCGTCTCTTTCTATTACTCCAGGCAACAACTCTGCTTGAGCAAAATCTCGAGCAGCTTGTTGAATCATCAAATGTTCTTCGGTAAGATTAAAATCCATGTGTTTTATGCTAAAGTGGGACGTTTTTAATTTTGGTTTTCAAATGTATCATTAAAAAGTTAAAATTTCAAACGTTTTCGTATTTTTTGGAATTGTTCAATTAAACGTCTATCCTCTGTCAATTTCACCCCAATTACAAAAACAAAAAAACACCTACAATTGCAGGTGCTTTTCTATCTATTTTGAAAATTAATTACTGTTTGATCATCCGCAGTACTTGCGTTTTATCGTCTTGAGAAACTTTTACATTATAAAATCCAGTTGCGTATTTTTCGCCAAAAGAAAAGGAATTAATACCGTTGCTTTCAACCTTAAAATCTTCTATTAATTTCCCCAACATATCATAAACACTAACTTGAACCATTTCGTTTGAAATCGTTGTTAAGTTGAGTTTGAAAGTACTCGAAAACGGGTTTGGAAAAGCGGTTGCAATTTGTTCTGATGCTTCAGCAGAAAATGTTGCAAGTGAACTGTTCAACAGTCGAAACACGGGAAAAGGTGATCCTTGTGTGTATCCCAAAGTGACATAAGGTCCACTAGTGGTGGTTGAAGCGGTACGTACAAAAGTTGTCGAGCCAAAATTAGTAAATGAAACAATTGTGTTTGTTGAACCAGGCGAAGGACTAGAATTTGTCGGTGTACCACCATTTAAGATCGCAGGATTGTAATTGATCCCTGCGGTTACCGCGCACAACCGAACTCCTTCCGCAGGAGTATTGATGGTAAGTATAACATCAACTTCGAAGGTGTTGGTAATTGACATAAAATTGTCTAATGTAACTGTGAAATGTTGTGCGAATCCTGTTGTCGACGAAAAGAACAAAAAAAGTAAAATCAATCTTTGTAGCGTGAAAGTAGTTGTTCTCATGATAAGTATTGTTTAGTTGTTTGAACAGCTGTGATTTACAACATTCAATTACAAATGCAAAGAATTACCACTCAAGATTTGTTGGTTTTCGTATTTTTATCCCATGCAGAAAAATTCCTATACCGTTATTGGCGTGATGTCGGGCACCTCGTTAGATGGTGTCGATTTGGCGTTTTTACATTTTCATTTTGATACTGACAAATGGACTTTCGAAATTGGTGTCGCTGTAACCATCGCCTATCCTGAAGATTGGATTCACCGCTTGAAAAACGGGGTTACTTCTAGCAAAGATCAATTGACTTTACTCAATCAAGACTACACCCAATTATTAGGAAGCATCATTCAAAATTTTATCAAAAAACACCAACTCAAAAATATCGACGCGGTTTGTTCTCATGGGCATACTATTTTACATCAACCACAAAATGGTTTCACCTTGCAAATTGGAAACCTTCCTGAAATTGCAACAATTTGCCAACAAAAAGTAGTGTGCAATTTTCGCGTACAAGATGTACAATTGGGCGGTCAAGGTGCACCACTCGTGCCTATTGGTGATCGATTGTTGTTTTCTGAATTTGACTATTGTTTGAACTTGGGAGGCTTTTCGAATATCTCGTTCGAACAAGATGAAAAGCGAATCGCCTTCGACATTTCGCCAGTAAATACCGTTTTGAATTGTTACGCCAATCAATTGGGATTAGATTTTGACGATCGTGGAAAAAAAGCGCAATCAGGAAACCTAAATTCCGCTCTATTCGATGCTTTAAATAATTTAGATTTTTACTCAAAACCCTATCCAAAATCATTGGGCTTTGAATATGTGAAAGAAGTCGTTTTACCTTTGATGGAATCTTATGCAATTACGACAGAAGACAAAATGCACACTTTTGTTGAACACGTAGCTTTCCAAATTGCGAACGCATTACCAGTAAAAAAAGGCAAACTTTTGATTACCGGCGGCGGCGCTTATAATGATTTCTTAATTGAGAGATTACAATTTTACGCGCCCAAAGTAACCATCACCATTCCAGAACCAAAAGTCTTGGAATATAAAGAAGCATTAATTTTTGGGTTGCTTGGCGTTCTCAAACTACGGAACGAAATAAACGTTTTGAGTAGCGTTACTGGTGCAGAACACGACCACAGTTCAGGTTCAATTTATAATTAAACTATGCTTTATTTTCTACTTTAAAAAATTACATTTGCATTGCGAAAAATTGCGACTAAAACATGAAAGAATTACTCAAAAAATTCGAAGATAAAACGCCTGAAATTATTTTTAATTGGAAAGATCCCGAGACCGAAGCTGAAGGCTGGACCGTGATCAACTCGCTGCGCGGCGGTGCTGCAGGCGGAGGGACAAGGATGCGAAAAGGCTTAGACATGAATGAAGTTTTGTCCTTGGCAAAAACCATGGAAGTCAAATTTTCTGTTTCTGGCCCGGCGATAGGTGGTGCCAAATCAGGTATCAATTTCGATCCGAACGATCCGCGGAAGAAAGGCGTTTTACAACGATGGTACAAGGCAGTTTCGCCCTTACTGAAAAGTTACTACGGAACTGGAGGCGATTTGAATGTAGATGAAATTCATGAAGTGATTCCTATGACGGAAGAATGCGGTGTTTGGCATCCTCAAGAAGGAGTTTTTAATGGACATTTCAAACCAACCGAAGCAGATAAAATCAACCGAATCGGGCAATTGCGTCAAGGCGTGGTGAAAGTGATTGAGAACCCCAATTTTTCGCCAGACGTTTCCAGAAAATATACTGTTGCGGATATGATTACGGGTTATGGCGTTGCAGAAGCGGTTCGTCATTATTACGCAATTTATGGCGGTAATGTAAAAGGGAAAAAAGCGATTGTGCAAGGATTCGGCAATGTTGGGTCAGCAGCTGCTTTTTATTTAGCAGAAATGGGTGCCAAAGTGATTGGAATAATTGACCGAGATGGAGGCGTGATTAATGAAAACGGATTTACTTTCGAACAAATACGTACTTTATTCTTGAACAAAGACGGGAATAAATTGGTCGCTTTTAATATGATTCCATTTGAAGAAATCAATTCCAAAATTTGGTCCATGGGCGCCGAAATATTTACACCTTGCGCCGCGTCAAGATTGGTAACGCAAAGTCAAATAGACAGCATGATTGGTTCTGGATTAGAAGTGATTTCGTGTGGTGCAAACGTGCCTTTTGCGGATAAAGAAATATTCTTTGGGCCAATTATGGAGGACGTTGATCAAAAAATTAGTTTGATTCCAGACTTTATTTCAAACTGTGGTATGGCAAGAGTATTTGCTTATTTTATGGAGAAGAAAGTTCAGATGACAGACGAGTCGATATTTGCCGATACGTCGAATATTATAAAGGATGCAATTCAAAAAGCGCACGACCTAAATTCGTCAAAAACTAACATTAGTGCGACAGCGTTTGAAATTGCTTTGAAACAATTAGTGTAAATTGGAGTGCTGTTTTCAAAACAATTTTTACTACATTTATTCGTTTGAAAAAAGAAATGTTGATCTCTAAATTCTAAAATTATGGACATTACTCTGAATAAAGACCAACAAAAATCAATACTATTGACAACGGTAGTTGTGGTATTGCTACTTCTAATTCTATTTCTTGTCAGATTTTGGCCTCCTTCAAACTTGAAGGAACTCATAGGCGGTGGTGGCGGTGGCGGCATCGAAATGAACTTTGGCGACAGCGATTACGGTATGGGAGCGAATTTTAAAAGTGAAGCCTTAAACGTAAAAGAAGAAACAGCCAAGCAAGTAACGGCAGTATCTTCTCCAGAGGACAATGTGATTACCGAAGATGATGCTTCCGACGATGTTGTAGCCTTGCCAAAAAACGAGAAACCTAAGAAAACAACTCCAACTATTGTTAAACCTGAAGCCAAACCAGTAATCGAAAAACCTAAAGTCTCGAAAACCACTAATGATGCTCTCGCTAATTTATTGAATTCTAATAAAGGTGGGGATGGCAATGACAAAACGGGCGGGAATAAAGGCAGACCAGACGGAAAACTTTCTTCTAGTGGATATAGCGGTAGCGGTTCAGGCACAGGTTCAGGTTCAGGTTCAGGAAATGGCAGCGGATCGGGAAGCGGCAGTGGTTCAGGCAGTGGAAGCGGATCAGGAGCTGGAAACGGATCGGGATATTTCTTAGGAAACAGAAAAGCTTTGAGCAAGCCTGTACCCAATTACACTTGTAATGAAGAAGGAAAAGTGGCAGTTCAGATTTCAGTCGATAAATCAGGAAATGTTATCGCCGCCATACCAGGCGTAAGAGGCACGACAAATGCAGCTAAATGTCTGTTAGACGAAGCGAAAAATGCTGCGATGAGAACAAAATGGGAGGCAGATTCTAATGCACAAGAGAAGCAAGTCGGGATGATTGTTTACGTTTTCAGTTTGAATTGAGCGTAGTGATGATAATAAAAATAGCCGCGAATTCACAGATCTTATTGGTGAATTCGCGGCTAACTTTTTTTGTTATTTTATGATCTACTTCGGACTTGTAGCAATTACAAATTTGAGTTTGTTTCTAACGCCTATTTGAAGAACATCAACCAGGTCTTGCACTTGAAGATTAAAAGGAATTCGGATGACCACCGTTAAATCTTTCGAGGCGTCCATTTTTGAAAGCAACGTTTCTTCTAGTTTTTCGAATCCCACTTCTTCTTTATCAACAAAAAATCGCTTATCTTCTGTAACCGATAATGTAATTAGTTGTTTGTTGGTTTTCTCGTTTGTTTTTGACTTGGGTAAAGTCATTCGAATCACGTTTGGGTTTGCAAGTGTAGATATTATTAAAAAAAACAAGAGCAAGAAAAACATGATGTCACTCAATGATGAAGTTGCTACTTCAGCATGAAATCGCTTATTTCGTTTTATCGCCATGATTTGGTCTTTGAATGATATTTACAAACTCGAGAACTTGCTTTTGAATGGACAAAGAAAAACTATCAATTTTTCCATTGAATAAGTGATAGGCACTATAAGCGAGAATACCAACAATTAGACCTGCTCCAGAGCTGATCATTTTTTCGTACAATCCGCCTGAAATATTACCAATACTGATATCTTCCGTAACTGAAATACTGTAAAAAATTTTGATTACACCGGAAATCGTTCCGATAAATCCTAGTGTTGGAGCGATACCAGCAATAAGACCAAGCTGCCCCAATTTCTTTTCCATTTCCCCAATTTCTATGTTAGCAGCGCGCTCCATATTAGATTCGATTTCAGTAATCGGACGACCAATGGTAAGAATTCCTTCCTTTAAAACATTACCTTGAGCATTACCACTTCTCTCAGCTGATGAACAAGCCATTTCTAGATTGCCAGCGTTAAGGTTGACGCGAATGTCTTTTATCAAATGATTGTCGATTTTGGAAGCTTTATTGATAAAAAGAAATCTTTCAAATACTAGGTAGATAGTATAAATAAAAAGAATTACGATTGGCACTAAGAAAAATCCTCCTTTGAAAATAAATTCCAGAACGGATATTTCAGTGTTTACGGGCAAGTTTTTCGCCAATTGTGCAGGGTTAACTTGCGATAAAGTATCGGCTTGAATTTGAAGAAAAGTAGTAATCATATTTATGAAGGTTTTATTGACTTTTTTGACAAAATAATTTCAAATTTGTATCGACAACATAGACTACGCAATATTAAACTAAAAAAGAAAGAAAATATTTTACAATTTGAATTTTTTATTAAAAAGTAATGAACTACGAGGAAACTGTTAAATGGATGTTTGAACAACTCCCAATGTACCAAACGCAGGGCGCATCAGCTTATCGTAAAGATTTAACGAACACCATTTTGCTTGCCAAATATCTCGGAAATCCAGAAAAAGATTTAAAATGCATTCACGTTGCTGGAACAAATGGTAAAGGCTCTACTTCGCACCTACTGGCTTCCATATTGCAAGAATCGGGTTATAAAGTTGGATTGTATACATCGCCACACTTGAAAGATTTTCGTGAACGGATTAAAGTTAATGGCGTTGAGATTTCTAAAGAATTTGTCACTTCATTTATAGCGCAACATCAGGCATTTTTTACTTCACACAATTTAAGCTTTTTTGAAATGACAGTGGGGCTCGCTTTCGAGTATTTTAAACAAATCCAAATCGATATTGCAATTATAGAGGTCGGAATGGGCGGTCGCTTAGATTCTACGAATATTATAACGCCACTAGTTTCTGTGATCACAAATATCGGATACGATCACATGCAATTTCTTGGCACTACTTTAGAATCCATTGCGACAGAAAAAGCAGGAATTATTAAGAAAAAAATCCCGGTGGTAATAGGCCAATATACGGCAGAAACACGAGCGGTTTTTGAAAAGAAAGCTGCGGACAACGATGCTCTAGTGTTTTTTGCTTCAGACGAAATTACACATGATTACGCATCACCGCTGTTGGGGAATTACCAATCTTTCAACAAAAAGACCGCGCTAAAAACGATAAGCGTATTGCAATCATTGAATTTGTTTCAAATTACCGAGGACAATATTCAGCGGGGTTTTTTGAATGTTGTTCAAAATACTGGACTACAAGGTCGATGGCAAAAACTGCAGGAAAATCCAATTGTTATTTGCGATACCGCGCACAATTTAGATGGTCTAAAAATAGTAATTCCACAGGTTTTAAATCAAGAATTCAACCAACTCCATATTGTGCTAGGTCTCGTAAACGACAAAAAGCTAGAGGAAATTCTCCCATTATTTCCAAAAAACGCCATTTATTATTTTTGCACACCGAATATTCCACGTGGATTAAGTGTCGCATTATTACATGAAAAAGCACGCACCTTTAATCTTAATGGAAAAGTTTACGCTTCAGTTTCAGCAGCTTATGAAGCATCTAAGAAAGTCGCCCTACGAGATGATTTTATTTTTGTCGGCGGCAGCACTTTTGTTGTGGCAGAAATTTTATAATAAAATTGAATTTTGTTTGCATATAAGAAAAACTAACTTATATTTGCACACGCAATAAGGGCGATTAGCTCAGTTGGTTCAGAGCATCTGGTTTACACCCAGAGGGTCGGGGGTTCGAATCCCTCATCGCCCACAAAAAAATCCACTAATTTTAGTGGATTTTTTTATTTTATATGAATTGCAAAGTTCGTTCTAGAGCCATTCCTCTTGAGCCTTTGATCAAGATTAATTTATCCTTAAAAGCAAGCTGCGGTAGAGCGAGAGAAAATGATTCAAACGTTTCATAAAAATGAAAATGATTTTGGTCTATTCTATTTTGAAAGAAATCACTCCCAATAAAATAACACGCAATTTTTTCTTCTTTCGACAGCAAATCAACGATTGCCTTATGCTCTTCAATACTTTGATAACCCAGCTCAAACATGTCTCCTAAAATAACGACCTTCTCTGTTTTGTCAATTTGTAAAAAGTTGGCAATCGCAACATTCATACTGCTAGGGTTGGCATTATAGGCATCTAATATAATTTCATTTGAATTTATACTAACCAATTGTGATCGATTATTTTCGGGAATGTAATTTTCTATTGCTTCTTTAATAGATTCATCTGCTACATGAAAATACTGGCCTATAGCAACAGCCACACTGATATTGGTTGCATTATACAGTCCAATTAATCGCGACTTAATGACCGTATCACCGACACAGACTGTTACTAATGGATCAGCAGTAATTTTGTCGATACAAGTTGCAGCCTCTTTTTTCAATACTCCAAACGTAATTCTATCCATAGATGCTGTTTTCTCCACTTGAATTGTATCATCTAGATTTACGAAGGCCTTTTTGCTATGACCAATGAGAAAATTGTACATTTCGCTTTTCCCTGCAATCACGCCTTCAACACCACCAAATCCTTCAAGGTGCGCTTTTCCAAAATTGGTAATGTAACCAAAGTCTGGAAGTGCGATATTACAAAGAAATTCAATTTCCTTTTGGTGATTTGCGCCCATTTCTACTATTCCAATTTCTGTATCGGAATTAAAACCCAATATGGTCAGTGGCACCCCAATATGATTGTTTAAGTTTCCAATTGTAGCTTTGGTTTTGTATTTTTTTGAAAGTACGACTTGAATCAATTCTTTCGTAGTAGTTTTTCCGTTGCTACCCGTAATTGCAATTATTGGTAACTTAAGAAATTGGCGATGAAATCTGGCCAAATCCTGCAAAACTTCTAAAGTGTTGTGCACTATAATCGTTCTTTCATCAACAAAATAATTTTTATCATCAATCAGGACGTAACTAGCCCCTAATGACAGTGCTTCTTCTGCAAAAGTATTCGCATCAAAACGTTCTCCCTTTATGGCAACAAACAAACATCCAGGTGTGATTTTTCGTGTGTCGATTGAAACAGAATGGCATTGAAGAAATACTTGATGAATGTCTTTGATATCCATAATAAAAATAAAAAAGGAAAAGCCCTAAAAAGGGCTTTTGTTGTAAAATTAAATTAAAAATTAATTTTTAGGACGTTTCTTTTTGTCTGCTTTAGGTCCAACTCTAGACATGGCACATCGAAATCCAATGTAATCCGTCGCCATATCTTGTGGAAAATACCTTCTTTGAGCTGGATCTAACCAATACGCTCTATCTCTCCAAGATCCACCTTTATAAACGCGTACATTGTCATTTATCAATGTAGTTCTCTTACTAGATTTATCAAATTTGCGCACCATATTACCTAGACTATCTGTGGTAACATTATGAACTGGCGAATCATACATTTTGTGCTTGTCTTTGTTTTTGGCATCTTCTTCCTCAGATGATCCAAAGTCAAAATAACGAGTTGACTGCTTATCCCCATCTCTGTAGTTCTTGTGGTCGCTCTTATCAAAATTTTGTCGCAAGTATGTTTCTTTTTCATCAACAGGCACCTGCGCCAATTGACCAGGGAAATTTCTTGCGGTGATTCTTCCATTAGATAAAGTATCAAAAACTTGTGTTTCTGGAGTCACTAATTCAGCTTTTCCATCTTCTCCAATTTTATTCTTGGTGTATACATTTCCTCTAAAGTAGTTGAAATCACTTGCTTCATCGTCTACGATTGGTCGATATACGTCCGCAACCCACTCTGCAACGTTACCAGCCATATCGTACAAGCCGAAATCATTTGGCGGATAAGATTTTACAATGTTGGTAATATCCGCACCATCATCTGACCAACCTGCGATTCCACCGTAATCCCCTTTTCCTTGCTTAAAGTTAGCCAATTGATCTCCTCTAACTTTTCTTTTGCCAGATCGCGTGTAAGTTCCCGACCATGGATATTTCTTCTGACCTTTATAGATATTGTACTCTCTTTGACCAACATCAGCAGCCGCTGCATACTCCCACTCTGCTTCCGTTGGCAATCTGTACTCAGGCAAAATTAACCCAGATGAACGTTGCGCATAAACATTCTTGGCAGCAGATTCAGTTGCAGGTTCATCTTTAGTGCCTTTCGTCTTAACAGGTTTCGATTTGGAATCCTTTCTTCCTTTCAAAACGATTTTTTCATTTCCTCCAAACGCTTTCGTTGGTTGATTAAGATACGTTTCGGTACTAAAAGTAGCTTCAGCTTTTGCATCTACAACTTTAGCATCCTTTTTCAAAAACCCTTCGTTTTCTAATGTATTTTCGTTTACTCTGTCTGTACGCCATTTACTGAACTCAACTGCTTGAATCCAATTTACTCCAACCACAGGGTAGTTAGCATATGCTGGATGTCTTAAATAGTTGTTGGTCATTGTTTCATTATAACCTAATCTATTTCTCCATACCAAAGTATCAGGAGACGCTCCTTCATATATGTTTTTGTAGTTTTCTTGATCTGGTGGAAAAACTCTTTTCAACCAATCCAGGTACTCCATGTACATTAGATTTGTTACTTCAGTTTCATCCATGTAAAATGACTGCACATGCTGTTGATTTGGTGTATTATTCCAATCATGCATCACATCATCTTGAACTTTTCCCATAGTAAAAGTTCCACCTTCTACCATAACCAAACCTGGTCCGGTTGCTTGTTTCTTAAAGTTGGAAGCGTATTGGAAACCTCCTTTTTTGTCATTTATCTTCCAGCCTGTCGCGGTCGATGAATTTTTTGAGCTTGACTTTTTACTACAACTTGCAGTAATTCCTAGTACTAACAACGCGGATAGTAAGAGATTGAATGTCATGATTTTGTTTACTTTCATACTAATAGTAGGTAATAAATTTGGTGCGCAATATAAGAATTAACCTTTATATCACAACACTTTTTCATTAATTTTTTATTTAAAATATCTGATAACTTCAACAAAACGTAAATTTATTTTAATTAGTATGGTAGCATGTCTTAAAAAAATTAATTTTACGCCTTTAGTAATAATTTCAATAGAACTGCGTTCCTTACAACAATGAAAAAAATTGCAACGTTATCTTTGTTATGGATTTGTTCCATTTGCACTGCTCAACTTAAAGGCGACATGTCGATAAATTGGACGAGTAAGTCTCCAAATAGCATGGGAGATCGGAAAGTCAACATCCCTCAATTTAATCCGACAAACTTCCAATATGATGGAAGTTCCGGAAGACTATACTTCATTTTTCAAATTCCACTTGAGACAGAAATCAATGAAAATTCACTTCAAATTTCCAATATTGTGTATGAGAATATTGATCAAAGTGAATTAGGTGATTTGGCCGTTTCTAAACTTCCAAATTCGCCAAATGCCACCGTAAAAAACCTGAAATCACAAGAAGATTTATTTGCATCAATTCTTCTTTCACCTGTTATTAAGGAAGGCTCGTCTTACAAAAAGATTAAGTCATTTTCTTATTCACTAAATGTGAGCGCCAATCGTTTAGCTACTGCAAATACTGAGTTTACTGAACTTTCGAATTCAGTTTTAGCCACCGGAGACTGGTTTCGTTTTTACATTGTAAAATCGGGTGTTTACAAGATATCAAGAGGGTTTCTTAGTTCTTTAGGTGTGGATGTAAATAATTTGGACCCAAGGAAAATAAAAATTTATGGCAATGGTGGACGAATGGTTCCACTTAAAAACAGCTCCTATTATCCAGCAGATTTGAATGAAAATGCAATTCAAGTCATTGGAGAAAACGACGGTGTTTTTAACGACGCAGATTATGTTCTTTTTTATGGCGAAGGTGTCGATCAATGGAATAAAGAAAGTCAAACTACCAACAACCTATATGATTCGAAATCGTACTACTACGTTAATGTTCAAGGAAATGATGGAAAAAGAATCGCAGAAATACAGCAACCTAGTGCCGCAGCTACTGCAGTAGTTACAACATTTAATGATTACCAATATCACGAAGTGGACAATGTCAATATTGTTAGATTAGGCCGCCGTTGGTTTGGAGAGCAATTCGACTATTCCGATCAGCAAAATTTTCAATTCTCAATACCGAACATTGTTACAACTAGTCCAATAGACCTTTTTATTTATGCTGCAAGTGTATCCATTACAAGCACTTCGATGGAAGTGAAAGTAAATGATCAATTCCTTAGTAACATTGCGTTTTCTCAAATTGGATCTTCGGTTAAAGCAGACTCATCTGTTCTAAGCACGACTATACCTGCAACAACAGATGTCAAAATATCATTGAAATACAATAACAACGGTGTCCCTGACTCTAAGGGATATTTGGACTATATCTTCTTAAAATCTATCCGAAATTTGATTGGTTATGGAAAGCAATTCGCCTTTCAATACGATCTTGCTGCAAACAGCACAGAAATTGCGGAGTTTAGGATAAGTAACGCAAATTCCATTAAACAAATTTGGAATGTTACCGATATTTTTAATGTCGGTAAGATTACAAATGACAACCAAAGTTCTTTTTCATTCAAAGCTAATTTCGGAACAATTGAAAAATATATTGCTGTTGACGAGCAAAATTATTTTCAACCCTTATCAGAAGGCAGACCAAGAGTTGTCAATCAGAATTTAAAAGGCACTATTTTCTTAAACGCTCAAGGTCAATTTCAAGATGTTGACTATCTCATTATTACGCCGGCGTTTTTGAAAACGCAAGCAGATAAATTAGCAAATTTTCATAGAAATTACTCGCAATACAACGTCAAAGTTGTCCTACTCGAGAATATTTATCAGGAATTTTCATCGGGTAAACAAGATATCGGCGCTATAAGAAATTTTATCAAATACGTCTATTTCAATGCCTCCGTACCTGAAAAGAAAGTGAAATACGTAAACCTTTTTGGTGATGCTTCCTTCGATTTCAAAAATAGAATTTCAATCAATGCTAACATAGTCCCGATTTATCACGCTTTGAACAGCCTGACGGTAGATCCAGGCTCATTCGCTTCTGACGATTATTTTGTCTTGATGGATGATAACGAAGGTGACTTGGATTCTAGTTACCCTCAGAGAATAGGACTTATCGATATCGCTGTCGGACGAATGATTGCTAATACCCCCGAGCAGGCTGACGAATTAGTGAATAAAGTAATTGACTACCACGACATTAAATCCTACGGTAATTGGCGCAATAATATAGTTGTAGTTGCAGATGATGCTGATAAAGGCAGCGATAGTACTTTACAAACAAATATCAACACTTTGGCTGAAACCATTGTGGCGCAAAAACCTTTTTTAAACTACGAAAAAATTCTGCTCGACTCCTATGTGCAAGAAACGAGTGCCGGCGGAAGCCGATATCCGAAGGCAAGAAAAGATATGTTCGATTATTTTGAAAAAGGCGCATTGGTTTTTAACTACCTCGGTCATGGAGGCGAGGACGGATTGGCACAAGAACGTATCTGGGAAAAAGCCGACGGACAAAATCTAATTAATCAGTACAAATACCCACTCTTTATAACCATCACTTGTGAATTTTCAAGGTTTGACAATCCATTTCGTCCAACAGCGGGTGAATATACTTATTGGAACCCCAAAGGCGGAGCAATCTCGATGATTACGACAGTGCGTGAGATTTTTCAATCTACAGGAGAGAACTTCAATTTTATACTTGCGCAGCAATTGTATTCATACGGTTCTAACGAATATGTCTCTATTGCTGAAGCACTGCGACGGGCTAAAAATTTATTTACACCGAGAGCTGACGTGATCTTTTATCTTGGCGATCCTGCGCTTAAGTTAGCAATACCGCAACCAAAAATTAATCTCACGAAAGTAAACGACGTTTCCATAAGCGGTGAAATCGAAAATCTTAAATCGCTATCCTATGTAAAACTGACTGGAGATGTTACAGATGAAAATAACAATCCATTACCAAGTTATAATGGTGAGCTTTCCATCCAAATATTTGACAAGAAAATAGTTAGATCAACATTGAATAATGATAACAATAGTCCGCCAATTAACTTTGATGTTCTTGGAGAAACAATTTTTAGAGGTAACGCAACAATAACAAATGGTCAATTTGAATTTGGTTTTGTAGTACCGAGAGATATATCAATTGCACTCGGGAATGGCAGAATAAGTTTTTTCTCAAAAAGAGGACAAACGCTTCTAGATAAAACAGGTGTAAACACCAAAATTAAAATTGGAGGTGTCAACGAAAATGCAGCTGCTGACAATCAGCCTCCGAAAGTTAAACTATACATGAATGATCAAAATTTTGTTTCAGGAGGTTTAACCAATGAGTCCCCGCTATTCCTTGCATTCTTGGAAGACGAAAATGGTATCAATACAGCGAGCGGCATCGGTCATGATATTGTGGCGATACTTGATGGTGATGAAAGCAATCCGATCAAACTTAATGACTATTATGAAACGGAATTAGACAATTACAAATCGGGTAAACTTAAATTCCCATTCCGTAATTTGGCTACCGGACTGCATACAATCACCTTAAAAGCATGGGATGTTTATAATAATCTAGTAACTGCTGACATTCAATTTTTGGTAGTTAGTGATGCGTCTATGACGATTAGTAATGTCTTGAACTATCCAAATCCGTTTGTAAATTATACCCAGTTTTGGTTTACACACAATAAACCATTGGAGCCATTGGAAGTTCAGGTTCAAGTAATGACAATAACAGGAAAACTAGTTTGGACAAAGAACCAGACAATAACAAGTGCTGAAACAATCTGTAGAGAAATAACATGGGACGGCAAAGACGATTTTGGAGATAGAATAGGAAAAGGAGTTTACATCTACAAATTAACTGTAAAATCGGTTCTTAGCAACTCAACCACTGAAAAATATGAGAAACTTGTAATACTTTAATAAAAGACTATATTTGTACACTTTTTTAAAAATCGAAAATGAAAAATAAATTTCTAATAGTTGCTTTTTTTACATCGCTTGCTTTTGTCACTGCACAGCAAAGAGTTATCACTACAGGAGTTCCATTTCTGTTAGTAGCTGGTGATGCCCGTTCTGCCGGTATGGCGGATAACGGTGTAGCAACCGCGCCAGATGCATATTCACAACAATGGAATCCAGCTAAGTATGCTTTCTCTTCTGATCAGCAAGGGTTCTCCGTAGGATATACGCCTTATTTGGTAGAATTAGTTAATGACATCTCCTTATCTCAAATAACTTATTTCAATAGATTTAATGAAAGAAGTGCCTTCGCGGGAAGCATTCGTTATTTCAGTCTGGGCGAAATCGAATTGCGAGAAAATCTGGACGATCAAGCAGTGGTTGTTAAGCCAGCAGAGTATGCTCTTGATTTGTCGTATGCGTTAAAGTTGAGTGATTACTTTTCGATGTCTGTTGGAGGTAGATTTATACGTTCCAATCTGAGAATTCCTACGGCAGGTGCAAACGCATCAGCAGCAAATTCATTCGCGTTTGATGTTTCTGGTTTTCACCAATCTGAAGAAATGGCTTTTAATGGTTTCAATGGAAAACTGCGCTGGGGTTTCAATTTCCAAAATTTAGGACCAAAAATTAATTATGACAAATCAGTTGGTGAAGAAGGATCAAACTTCTTACCTGCAAATATGAAATTGGGAGCTGGTTTTGATTTTATCTTAGATGATTACAATAAAGTAAGTGTAGCAGTAGAAGTAAATAAATTATTGGTTCCAACCCCAATTGAGCCAAAAGCAGTTGATTCTAATGGGGATACAATCATTGACGCTGATGAAGAAAACGATGCAATTCGAAATGCCACTCTTGACTACAATAAAATCGGTTGGACAGAAGGTATATTTAAATCTTTCAATGACGCTCCAGGCGGATTGAGTGAGGAATTGGACGAAGTAAATTACTCTATAGGTGCAGAATATTTGTATCAAGATTCGTTTGCTTTTCGACTCGGTTATTTCTATGAAAATCCCGAAAAAGGAGCCCGAAGATTTTACACGATTGGCGCTGGGTTTAAATATAACATCGTAAAAGTTGATGTATCTTACCTTTTTTCAGCTTCTCAAGTCAAAAACCCTCTTGAAAACACATTGCGATTCTCCTTGAGTTTTGCATTTGGCGACAAGTATGATGAATTTTAGAAATCACTATAAACAATCAAGAAAATCCAAATTTCAACTTCATGAGATTTGGATTTTTTTTCCCTATAAACTATGAAAAGCATTACGATATCTACACAACTTTCTGTTTTTGAAAATATGGAAGAACTACCATTACCAATTAGAGCGCTAATGGAAGAAGCCATCTGTGCAAGAAAAAAGGCATATGCGCCCTATTCAAAATTCAGGGTAGGCGCTGCATTACTTTTAGACAACGGAAAAATAGTAATTGGTTCTAACCAAGAAAACGCTGCCTATCCTTCTGGCTTGTGTGCAGAACGCGTCGCAATTTTCCAAGCTGGGGCTATTTATCCTGAAGCAAAAATTATAAAAATGGCGATAACTGCAGCGTCAGACAACAATCAAACTGTAGCTCCAATTCCGCCATGCGGTGCCTGCCGACAATCAATTGCTGAATATGAATTCAAGCAGAAAGAACCTATTGAAATCTATTTCATGGGAGAAATCGGAGCCGTTCACAAATCAGATTCTCTTAAAAATTTATTGCCTTTTAGTTTCGATAAAAACTTCTTGTAGATTCACAAAAATTAGTCTTTTTAATTTTAGTTCTAAGAAGTAATGTTTTACTTTTGCGTTTCGCAAATCTGTGTGAGATTTGATATTAAGAGGAAACAGCCAGTGGCTGTTCGGAAATTTTCAAACATTACTAGATTATTATTAAGTAATTCAACAAGCAAGTTAAAAAAAACAGATGAAAGAAGTTACAAAAGAAGTTTATTTGAAGTGGTATGAAGACATGCTACTTTGGAGAAAGTTTGAAGACAAACTAGCTGCGCTTTATATTCAACAAAAAGTACGAGGATTTCTTCATTTATATAATGGCCAAGAAGCAGTCCTCGCAGGCGCTTTGCACGCGATGGATTTATCAAAAGACAAAATGATTACTGCTTATCGAAATCACGTTCAACCTATTGGGATGGGCGTCGATCCAAAAGCAGTAATGGCAGAACTATTAGGAAAAGTAACAGGAACTTCCAAAGGAATGGGAGGATCGATGCATATTTTCTCCAAAGAAAAAGGCTTTTATGGAGGTCACGGTATCGTGGGAGCGCAAATACCTGTTGGTGCGGGAATCGCATTTGCAGACAAATATTTTAATACTGGCGGTGTAACATTAACTTATTTTGGTGATGGAGCGGCGCGTCAAGGATCACTTCATGAAGCATTCAATATGGCAATGCTGTGGAAACTCCCAGTAGTATTTATTGTCGAAAACAATGGATACGCGATGGGTACCTCTGTAGAAAGAACTGCAAACCACACTGATATATGGAAATTAGGTTTGGGATACGAAATGCCATGTGGACCAGTAGACGGAATGAATCCTGTGAAAGTTGCTGAAGCCATGCACGAAGCAATTGATCGAGCAAGACGCGGCGACGGGCCAACTTTCTTAGAAATGAAAACCTACCGTTATAGAGGTCACTCAATGTCTGATGCACAATTATATCGAACCAAAGACGAGGTAGAAGAATATAAAAAAATAGACCCAATTACTCAAGTCTTGGATATAATCAAAGAGCACAAATATGCTACCGATACTGAAATTGAAGCCATCGACGAAAGAGTAAAAGACTTAGTAGAAGAATGCGCTACTTTCGCAGAAGAATCACCATTCCCAGAAGTACAACAACTCTATGACGTTGTTTACGAAGAGAAAAATTACCCATTCATCCCCCATAAACTATAATCGATATGGCAAAAATTATCACGATGCCGCGCTTGAGTGATACTATGACCGAAGGTGTTGTAGCAAAATGGCTTAAGAAAGTGGGCGATAAAATTAGCGAAGGTGACATCCTAGCAGAAATTGAAACAGACAAAGCAACGATGGAATTCGAATCTTTCAATTCCGGGACACTTTTACATATTGGTATTAACGAAGGTGAAACTGCACCTGTCGATGCACTTTTAGCCATTATCGGAACTGCTGGAGAAGACATCGCTCCTTTATTAAATGCATCAAAGCAAGCTGCTACAACTGATGTTCCAGTAGCAGAAGACACGAAAGTTGAAGCTGCTCCAAGTACTGACATCTTACAACCAACAACCACTTTACCAAAAGGAGTAGTCGTTGTAACCATGCCTCGATTGAGCGATACCATGACCGATGGAACAGTGGCTTCTTGGTTGAAAAAAATTGGAGATAAAGTTTCAGAAGGTGATATTTTAGCCGAGATCGAAACCGATAAAGCTACAATGGAATTCGAATCCTTTAATGCTGGAACTTTATTGTTCATTGGTATTAACGAAGGCGAAACCGCCCCTGTCGATAGTGTACTTGCCATTATTGGACCTGCAGGAACTGACATCACAGGCATAGCAGAAAATTACAGAAAAGACGGCGCTGCTGCAGTTGTCACCCCGAGCGCAGTCGATGGACAAAAACATACTGAAACAATTCCAGACAATACAGTTCAAGTGGTGTCTGACGGAAAAAGAATTTTCATATCGCCTTTGGCAAAGAAAATAGCGGAGGAAAAAGGAATCAATATAGCTCACGTGAAAGGTTCTGGAGAAAACGGACGTATTGTTAAAAGCGATATCGAAAACTTCACGCCAGCTTCTCAAGCTGTTACCCCAAGCGCAGTCGAGGGGCAACCTTCAACAGAAAACCGTCAACAAACGACAGTTCAACCTTTCGTTCCTGCTGGAGAAACTTTAACGGAAGAAATCAAAAATTCGCAAATGCGTAAAATCATTGCGAAACGTTTATCTGAATCGATTTTTACTGCTCCTCATTTCTACTTGACTATTGAAGTGGCGATGGATGAAGCGATGAAATCAAGGGTAACAATTAACACGATTCCAGATACAAAAGTTTCTTTCAATGACATGGTGATCAAAGCTTGTGCAATGGCATTGAAAAAACATCCAAAAGTAAATTCACAATGGAGAGAAGACTCCATCCTTATCAACTACCACGTGAATATTGGCGTTGCCGTTGCGGTAGAAGATGGATTAGTGGTTCCTGTTTTGCGATATACTGATCAAATGAGTTTATCTCAAATCGGAAATAGTGTGAAAGATGTAGCTGGAAGAGCCAAATCGAAAAAATTACAACCGGCAGAAATGGAAGGTAGTACTTTTACAGTTTCTAATCTGGGTATGTTTGGTATTTCAGAATTTACTTCCATAATTAATCAACCGAACTCTGCTATTTTATCAGTTGGTGCTATCGAAGAAAAACCTGTTGTTAGAAACGGACAAATCGTGGTAGGAAATACCATGAAAGTAACTTTAGCTTGCGATCACCGCACTATTGATGGTGCAACTGGAGCACAATTTCTTCAAACACTTCGACAGTATTTGGAAAATCCTGTGACTATGTTGGCATAATTGTGTCTTCCCGAGCGCAGTCGAGGTCAATATTATTAAGATACAAATTCCCGTTGTGATATTTCAAGCGGGAATTTTTTTATGCAAACACCATTGTCTAAATGTCCAATCTTTGAGTCTCTGCAACTTTGCGAGCGATTTTTCACGTAAAGTCCCAAAGACGCAAAGAAATCTAGCTATAAATAAAGCCGCTCCACTAATAATTTTACCTAATTTTGAAAGGCATAAAACATCGAAAATGAAAAAATTATATTTCCTAATACTATTTACAATAGTATTTGCTTGTCAGAAAAAAGAAGAAATCCGACAACAACAATTTGTCAAAGATGAACATTCTTTCTCCAAACCCAATGACGCTGTTGCGAAGCATTTAGATTTAGATATTAACGTTGATTTCGAAACGCAGACCATCTCCGGAAAAGCATCATGGACCATCGACAATACCTCCAAAGGAAACGAAATTATATTTGATGAAAACACCCTAAATATTACCAAAATAACCCTCGGCGATGATGAAAAAGAAACGAAATTCAGTCTTGGAACTGAAGTAGAATTCCACGGCAAACCACTCCACATCCAAATAGAACCAAAAACTACGAAAGTCAATATTTATTATAGCACCACGAAAGATGCGGTCGCATTGCAATGGCTGAAACCCGAGCAAACCGCCGACAAGAAGAAACCATTTCTATTCGCACAAGGGGAAACGATTTGGTCGCGCACATGGATTCCCTGTCAAGATTCACCCGGAATCCGATATACTTACAACGCCAAAGTCACCGTTCGTAAAGATCTAATGGCGGTCATGAGTGCTACGAATCCACAGCGTAAAAACAACACTGGAATTTATTACTTCAAACAAGACAAAGCAATTCCTTCATACCTAATGGCAATTGCGGTGGGCGATTTGGGTTTCAAATCAATCGACAAACGCACCGGCGTTTATGCAGAACAATCCGTTTTAGAAAAAGCGGCTTTCGAATTTAGTGAACTCGGAAAAATGGTTTACGCGGCTGAAAAATTATTCGGTGCTTACCGCTGGGGAAGATACGATGTCTTGGTACTGCCACCGAGCTTTCCTTACGGTGGAATGGAAAATCCGAATCTAACCTTTCTTACTCCAGGCATAATTGCAGGCGACCGGTCACTGACAAGTATACTAGCACATGAATTAGGTCATAGTTGGAGCGGCAACCTGGTTACTAATGCCACTTGGAATGACGTTTGGCTCAACGAAGGTTTTACTACCTACGTAGAACATAGAATTGGCGAAGCAATTTTTGGGGTGAAAGAAGCTAAAATGCAAGATGTATTAAGTAGAAAATTGCTTTATGACAATATTGCCGACTACGGACCCAACAATCCAGCCACCCAATTAAAAGTAAATGTTGATGGGAAAAATGCAGACGATTGCCTTTCTGACATACCCTATGAAAAAGGTTACGCATTCCTACAAACTGTAGAGAATACTGTTGGTCGGGAAAAATTTGATGTATTTATTTCCGACTATTTCAATAGTCACGCATTCCAATCAATCACGACGGAAGACTTTTTGAAATATTTTAATGAAAAACTCATCAAAGGCGACAAAACATTAGCTGCAAAAATCAATGCAGAAGATTGGATTTACAAGCCAAACATTCCATCAAATATCACAAAAGTAGTTTCCGAGGATTTTAATGCCATCGATCAAATTCAAAAAACTTGGAGACAAACAGGCGTTAAAGGTTTAAGTACCAAAATCAAATCAACAAATGAGAAACAGCACTTCATCGACTACTTGCCGAAAGACATTACTGAGAAAGAAATCACTGCGATTGATGCGGAATTCAACTTCACCCAAAGTGGCAACTTCGTTATCAAACGGCAGTGGTTTATCATCGCCATTCGCCAACAATACAAACCCGCCTATGAAGCGATAGAACAGTTTATGATCGCAACAAGTCGCACAGGCTCATTACAAACTTTATACAAAGAAATGGTCAAAACACCCGAAGGAAAAATTTGGGCGAAAAGCATTTTTGAAAAAGCGAAATCGGTTTACCACAAGACGACGGTGCAAGATTTGTTAACCACAGTCGACTAATTTGTGTTTCCGAATTAGAATCATTTTGGCGTGCCGGCTCGAGGAACTTTCTGCCTATTCATGAATATTTGGCGAGCCGTCGGGCTATACGCTACAATCTTTTTTGTTTGTCACCCTGAGCGCTGTTGAAGGGATTTTCAAAGACAAAAAAGGATTTCTACTACTATCCCTCACGCGGGCATAAATTACTAATTCTTGATACAACGAACAGAAAAACCATTGTCCTTAAAATATTCTAATGTAGTAACACCACCATTAGTATAATTCAAAATTCGGGCTACCGCTCGCAGATTGCCAAATTCAGTTGTACTCCACCAATATCCATATCTATCCATCAAAAATGAACCGCTACCATTATCAGCCTCATACCCACCTGGAACCGCTGAAAAACCGCTACTATTTGTAGCCGAAGCATTTGGATTTCTCCATAATCCATTACCCGCTTGTACAGTACCTGTAGTTTTCATTTTACCGCCAGCAACATCTGGAAAACCTAAAAATGAGACTAACGTGGTCCACTCCGCATCGCTAGGTATATGCCATCCGGCAGGCGCTAATCCACGAGGATCGTTTACCGCATACCAATTATATAATTTGCCATAAATTGGGACTTTCGCAGGGTCGTTATTGTAATAGCACCAAGCGCCAGTAGTCAAATTTGCCCATTGCGATGAATTGGTCACTTTCGGGATTGGGTCACCATTTCTGTAACGACTTACATTTAAGTTCTTAGTCATCCAAATTTGCGTACCGATTCTTACTTCACCATTTTGCAATGGCCCTTCTGGTCGAGCAGCTATATGGTTTTGTGTTTTGGTTTCTTCGTTGGAGCAAGAAGTGATCCCAATTAATAAAACTAATAGTGAGGTTATGGTGAAGTAGTATTTTTTCATGACAATGCTTTTTTAAGCTTGTATAAAAGTAGTAATTAAATCTATTCATACCACTTAGTGCTTTTATTCCTTTGCGTCTTAGCGACTTTGCGAGGGAAAAATTATTCTACTGTAGACTGTAGTAAAACTTCAACGTTCGATATTCCTTAATCAACCTTTTAAAATATTGAATGTTGAATAACGAATGTTGAACTTTGAATAAAACAAAAAACCCGTTGTTTTCACAACGGGTTTCTCTTAAAAAGGCGACGACATACTCTCCCACAAATTGCAGTAC
>JBILXS010000015.1:0-68763 GCA_044378345.1 Flavobacterium sp. | reverse complement strand
TACATAAAATATTACAATAATGAAAGAATAAAACTGAATTTAAAAGGAATGAGCCCAATACAATATCGAGCTCATTATTATCAAAATTAATTATAAATTTGTCTAAACTTTTGGGTGCAGTCTATTTTGATAGCCCTTTTTTTATTTAAACTTCCAATCAAATTCGTCGTTATTGTTGATGATTGCTCCCATTTCTATTTTAACAATCCTTCCGAATTCACTTGCTAAAATCAACCAATTTTCTTCGTTGAAATGATTTTCAGTAATATCAAAATCTTCTTTTGCCCACGTTTTAATTTGATGCTTTTCTAATTCTTTTTTGATTTCTTCAACTTTTCTTCCAATAATTGAAACTTCGGAAATATGTGATGCTGGACTGGAACATATAATATAACCCAGTCGCAGCGACTCATCTTCATAAAAAGTTAGCCGAATCTGGTGTTGGTTGTAAGTCCATATAACATTTTTATCTTCATCTTCAAACTGCTTGTCAGGCTCGCCGAAGCGGTTTTTTACATCGGTTTGTTTCATACCAAAAATCAACTGATCAATTCCGAATTTAGGTAATATCTTCATTGGGTTATTCTATAGAAGTTTGTAAATTTAAAATCCTTGGTTAATATTCAAAAACCCCATATTCAGAACGGATAGTGAGTTTTTTTGCTTCCGCATTCTCTACGCTACCTATAATTTTCGCGTCGACACCAAAAGACTGAGAAATTGAAATAATTTCTTGTGCTATCATAGGATCTACATACAATTCCATTCGATGTCCACAATTAAATACTTGATACATTTCTTTCCAATCCGTTTTTGATTGCTCTTGAATCAATTGAAATAAAGGCGGCACAGGAAATAAATTATCCTTTATAATGTGAAGATTTTCAACAAAATGCAAAATCTTTGTTTGCGCTCCACCGCTGCAATGCACCATACCATGAATTTCATTCGAAGAAAATTGTTTCAATATACTCTTGATGATAGGCGCATAAGTTCTTGTCGGCGAAAGCACCAATTTACCTGCATCTAAAATGACGTTTTCAACACGATCAAGCAAATTCTTTGTCCCTGAATAAACGAGTTCTTTCGGCACTAAATCATCATAACTTTCTGGATATTTCGTAGCCAAATAGTGACTAAAGACATCATGACGTGCCGATGTCAATCCGTTACTGCCCATGCCTCCGTTGTAGTTTTTTTCGTAAGTCGCCATTCCAAAAGATGCCAAACCAACAATAACATCTCCAGCGCAAATGTTTGCATTATCAATCACCTCTGCCCGTTTCATCCTTGCAGTTACCGTTGAATCAACGATTATAGTCCGCACCAAATCGCCCACATCAGCAGTCTCACCACCAGTAGAATGAATCGTAACGCCATATGATTTGAGTTCCGCAATCAACTCTTCCGTGCCACTAATAATTGCAGCAATAACCTCAGCTGGAATTCTATTTTTGTTTCTTCCAATGGTAGATGAAAGTAAGATGTTGTCCGTTGCACCAACACACAGCAAATCGTCAATATTCATTATTAACGCATCTTGGGCGATGCCTTTCCAAACAGACAAATCTCCTGTTTCTCTCCAATACATATAAGCCAAAGAAGATTTTGTACCAGCACCATCAGCGTGCATAATCAAACAAAAATCTTCATCATTGGTCAAATAGTCTGGCACAATTTTACAAAAGGCTTTTGGAAATAAACCTTTATCAATATTTTTAATGGCTTGATGCACATCTTCTTTTGATGCAGAAACGCCTCGACCAGCGTATCTTTTGGAAGTATTTGAACTCATTCTACAGTAGTGTTGTTGAACGGCAAATATAAGGAGATTGTTGGATTATTCGAATTTTAGATTGTTAGATGGTGCGTTTATATGACTTTATAATCGACGGATTAATTCTCGAGAATTAATATTTCAACGCGTCGGTTTTCCTCTTCTTCAAAACTTGATTTTTCTGGAATAATGTGCAAAGGTTTGCTAGTTCCGAAACCTTTATAAGACAGTCTCTTTCTATTAATCTTCTGTCCAACCAGATAGTTATAAATCGCACGTGCGCGCAACACAGATAAATCATTGATATCATAAACCTTTTGACAACATATGTGGCCTTGAATTTCAATTTTAAGTTTCGGATTTTCCTGCATCACACAAAGAAGATCGTATAAAACATTTTTTGATTTGGGTAAAATTCGCGGAGTCATATTAAAGAAATTAATATTTTTTAAACGAATAACATCACCAACAATTGCTTTTTTAAACTGATCAACAAGCGGCGTGTTTTCATCAAAAAATTGACTTTCATTTATTTTTTCTGTTTTTACTTTATCATAAACAATTAGCACCTTTCGGTTTTCAAATTGGACTGCTGATTGTTCAAAATCTTCACCAAAACCATGGATTTCATAGTTGTCTTTAACTTTAATTTGTTTCGACTTTAAAAATTCTAAAACAGTCGCAATGCGCCGCAAAGAAAGCGAATCATTATAGCTATTGCTTCCTTTCCAATCGCAAAAACCGTAGATTTTTAAAACTTCAATATTCGGATTTTCATTTACCCAATTTTGCAATTGAGTATTTGCAATTGCATTCAATGTAGACTGATCAAAATCAAAAAAGACCGTCAATTTATCTTGCGCTTGACTACTAATAAAAGTAAATACTAAAATAAATAACAAATTTCTTTTCATTGCGCTTCGTTCTAATTTGAAACTATTTCAATTTCAACGCGACGATTGGCTGCTCGCTGCGATTCGTCTTTTTCAGGCAAAGGAAAAACGGGATTTGTACTTCCGAATCCTCTAAATGTTAGGCGATTCTCATTGATGCCATTCGCAATCAAAAAATTATTAATGGCTTTCGCGCGTTGTGTTGACAAATCCAAACGATCAACTGGCATGCAACACAAATGACCTTGAATTTCTATTTTGAGTTTTGGATTTTTTTGAAGGACAACTAGCAATTCATACATTTTTCCTTTCGATTCGGGAACGACAATAAACGTATTGATTTTAAAATTTAGATTGTCAATTTTAAGCTTGTCCCCTACTCGAGTTTCTGCGATTTTGCTCATGAAATTGACATCCAACTTATACTCTGACTTCGTTCCATCGGGATTATCGAAAACTAGTTTTTCGGGATATCGTATGATTTCTTTTAATTCTGCAACTGGCGGAACTTCTTTGATGCCTAGTATTTCATTTTCTCTTGCTAAATCTTTCGCTTCGATGTAAAACAAAGTTACTTTTCTGTTCTCCGATTTTATTTTAGACAGCTGATGCAACTCACCAAAGCTTCTGGTTTTGAAATCTTCTCGGATTTTGATTTTGTCCTTTATTAGATTAAAAATGAAATTAATTCTGGTTTTCGCTAACGTATCATTAAAACCGCTTGTTCCATCTTCATCCGTAAAACCATGAATCCCAAGAATTTTTATCTCCGGATTTAACACCAGCCATTGATTGAGACTCTTAGTTTCTTTTGGAGTCAACTCGAATTTATTGCTATCGAAATAAACTGAAAATTGCTCCTGAGCAACAACGAAAGCATTCGAAACAATGCAAAAAAAAGTAAGAAAGACAAGTTTCATTTGGTGTTTATTTGGATAACGAAAGTTACGTAAAAAAGTTATAGATAATTGGTTGTAGGTTGGAGTTCTTTGGAACGAGATGCCCTAGCCCCGATAGTAGTGAAAATCCTTTTTATGCTGAACTTGTTTCAGTATCTAAGATGCTGAAACAAGTTCAGCATAAAAAGATTGCAACGGATAGCGGGAATAGCTCCTGACGTTAAACCTAAAACAAAAAAGCCTGCTTCACAATGAAACAGGCTTTCTTCAATACGTGTCAGGAATTATTTGGTAAACAACAATTCTCTGTATTTGGTCAACGTCCAGATTTCGTCATCCACTAACAATTCCAATTTATCGCAGTGTTCACGGATAATTTCAAAGTAAGGTTTCACCTTTTCACAATAAGAATCTGCCATTTTATGAGCGTCTGTTAAGGCATTTGCTTTTTTTCGAGCTTCGGTCATTTCCTCAACTTTTGTATTGATGCCTTCTATATGAGCAGAAATTTCTTTGATCAATACAATTTGCTCTTTCGCAATTTTTTCGAAGTCTTTTCCGAAGATTTCTTTCAATCCCTTTACGTTCTCTATCAATGTGTTTTGGTAGCGAATCGCTGTTGGAATCACGTGATTTTTCGCAATATCTCCTAAAACTCTTCCTTCTATTTGAATCTTTTTGGTGTATTCTTCCAATTCGATTTCGTAACGCGCTTCTACTTCAACGTGATTCATGATTCCCATTTCAGAAAATAAGGCTAACGCTTGCTTTGATGCTCTTGCTTTCAATGCTTGTGGCGTTGTTTTGAAATTACTCAAACCTCTTTTTGCCGCCTCTTTCTCCCAAGCCTCGCTGTAACCGTCACCTTCAAAAAGGATATTTTTAGATACTTTAATATATTCTCTTAGAACATTAAAAATAGCTTCATCTTTTTTTAGTCCTTTGGTGTCAATTAAAGTATCTACTTCCACTTTAAAATCTTTTAATTGTTTAGCAACAATCGTATTTAAAGTTGTCATTGCATTTGAACAGTTTGCTGATGAACCAACGGCTCTAAATTCAAATTTATTTCCAGTAAAAGCGAACGGAGATGTTCTGTTACGATCTGTATTGTCTAACAATACATCTGGAATTTTACCAACAACGTTCAATTTTAAGTCGGTTTTTTCTTCTGGTGATAATTTACCTGTAGTAACGCCTTCCAATTCCGCCAACACTTTTGTTAATTGTTCACCGATAAATACCGAAATAATTGCTGGCGGCGCTTCATTAGCACCCAAACGGTGATCGTTACTTGCTGTTGCGATTGATCCTCTTAACAACGCTTCATAATCATTAACCGCCTTTATTGTATTTATAAAGAAAGTCAAGAATTGCAGGTTACTCATCGGCGTTTTACTCGGACTCAATAAGTTCACTCCAGTGTCTGTCGCTAAAGACCAGTTATTGTGTTTTCCAGAACCATTAACACCTTTGAAAGGTTTTTCGTGAAACAATACCGTGAAATCGTGGCGTTCTGCTACTTTTTGCATAACATCCATCAACAAGCAGTTGTGATCAACCGCTAGATTGGTTTCTTCGAATATTGGTGCCAATTCAAATTGATTCGGCGCTACTTCATTATGACGCGTTTTTACTGGAATTCCCAACAACATACATTCTTGTTCCAAATCTCGCATGTAAGTTAACGCACGGGTAGGAATTGAACCAAAATAGTGATCGTCTAATTGTTGTCCTTTCGCAGAAGTATGTCCTAATAGTGTTCTTCCGGTCATCATTAAGTCTGGACGAGAGTTCGCTAATGACTTGTCGACTAAAAAGTACTCTTGTTCCCAACCTAAAGTAGCGGTAACTTTTTTTACATTTTTATCAAAATATTTACATACATCTGTTGCTGCATCATCCATTGCTGACAAAGCACGCAATAAAGGAATTTTGTTATCTAAAGCTTCTCCTGTGTACGAGATAAAAACAGTCGGGATGCATAAAGTAGTTCCGAAAATGAAAGCTGGTGATGTTGGATCCCAAGCAGTGTAACCTCTCGCTTCGAAAGTATTTCTAATTCCACCATTCGGAAAACTCGACGCGTCTGGCTCTTGTTGTACCAATTGTCCACCTCCAAATTTTTCGACAGGATCGCTACCATCATAAGAAGTTTCGAAAAATGCATCATGCTTTTCTGCTGTTGCACCTGTCAATGGTTGAAACCAATGCGTATAATGAGTTACACCTTTTGATAAGGCCCATTCTTTCATACCCATTGCAATATAATCTGCTAATTTTCTGTCGATTTTTGTTCCATGCTGCACTGCATCGCGAACACCTTTAAAAGCATCAGAAGTCAAATACTGCTTCATTGCTTTTTCATTAAACACATTAGATCCGAACAAAGTTGATTTTTTGTCGGTTTCTTCGAATTTAACTGGAATTCTGTTAGACGCTTCTTTTAAAGCTTGAAAACGTAATGTTGCCATAAAAATATAATTTATTGAGTTGTACCCTATTAATTTGGTGCAAATATATAAAAATATGCTACTAAAAATAAATTAACCCTATTTTTTTGAGGGTAAATCATGAAAATTAGTTATACTGAATATTTTTATAGATAAACGACAAACTTCAATCGAAAAGTTGTTCTTGAAATCCTATGATTTATATTTGCATCACCAAAAACCACAAAGTATATGATTGTCTGGATTGCTTTTTTATTTATGATTTTTATTTTTCTTGCATTAGATTTGGGCGTTTTCAATAAAACACCCCATATCATCAACGCCAAAGAAGCGAGTAAATGGACCGCCGTATGGGTGACGCTTTCTTTTTGTTTTTCTGGAGTAATCTATTGGCTGTATGCAAATGAATATATTTCAAATCCAAACGCATACCAACCACTAACAGCCACCATAAAATACATCACGGGTTACTTGATCGAATTATCATTGAGTATCGACAACATATTTGTCATTGCCATTATTTTTAGTTCCTTCAAAATTGCTCAGAAATACCAGCATCGTATTCTTTTTTGGGGAATCATCGGAGCAATTATTTTTAGAGGATTGATGATCTTTTTTGGTGTTTTGTTGATCAACCAATTTAGTTGGACCACTTATTTGTTTGGTGCATTCTTGTTGTTTACAGCGATAAAAATGCTGTTTACAAAAGACGAAGATGAATTTGAACCCAAGGAATCTTTTGTTTACAAGGTTTTAGGGAAAATTATTCCTATTACGACCCATGGAGAAAAAGCCCATTTCTTTATTAGAAAAGACGCCAAACTCTATGCTACCCCGCTATTTGTAGCTTTAGTTGTAATTGAAGTTATGGATGTTTTGTTTGCTGTCGATAGTGTTCCCGCAATTTTAGCGATTACCACCGATCCGTTTTTGGTTTTTAGTTCAAATATCTTTGCTATTTTAGGATTGCGTTCGATGTATTTCTTTTTGGCACATATGCTCAAAAAATTTGCTCATTTAGAATATAGCTTGATTGCCATTTTGAGTTTCGTTGGACTAAAAATGCTCCTCCATGATTTTATTGAAATTCCAGAATGGGCGTCTTTAGGATTTATAGCATTGGCACTTTTTATTGGAATTATGTATTCTTTGCGCAGTGATTCTGGTACTGAAATATAAAAAAAACCGCCTTTTTACGGACGGTTTATACTTTTTTAAATTCTTATTGTAGCACCTTTAGTTTGCTTTGATTGATGTGATATGCTTTGATAACTTCATTGTAATTTTCTAAGTCAATGGTATTGTTACTTCCTTTATTTGATAAATAGCCTGGAATTACTACAATTCTAAATGTTTGATTGAAAAGATAGCTTGGTGTGGCTGCAATATTATAATTGCCGCCTGCATAAATGGTAAAATCTACGCTGCTATAATCAAAATCATAATCTAATTCTCCCTGAGGCAAGTATAACGTTCTTGGTATTAATTGCCAAATCGGCGTTTGAGAGTTTATGGTACCCGACATTCTATATATTAAGATATTGTCTGAAAGTAGAATTTGCGGATTCAATTGTCGGTAAATTGAGTACTCATTATTGATATCTAACTCAAAATTTACATTTCTTAACTCAAAAACTTCACTTTCTGCACTATATCCGGTAAAACCTTGTGGACCTTGTGGACCAAGAGCACTTTCTTGATAAGAACAACCTACAAAACTTGATGCTATCACTATGAAGATCAGTATAATAATTTTTTTACTCATGCCTTTGTACTCGTGAATATTCGATTTCATGATTTTAATATTTTAAGGTTTAAAACCGATGATTCAAAAACCAAACCAAAAAAGTGATTTTATTATTTAAATGTAAAATGACTTACTTTTGTGCAAGGAAATATGAGTTTTATGGGAAGAAACAACGAGCGCAATATCAAAAAGCACAACGACAAATTGCACAAGGCGCAGGACAAAATCAAGCAAGCAGAAATTCTTCGCAAAGAAAAATTGAAAGCCATTGTAAAGAAATTCAATACTGAAAATCCAAATAACAATGAATAGTAACAAATTCAACAATCTAAAAAACCAAGTGCAAGAAATTATTGATCTGATGGCTAAAAAAGATTTCATTGAAGCCAACTTCAAATTGCGCGATGCGGGAGAATATCTCGACGAATTATTAGACTTTTCAGAAAAAGACGAAGATTTGATTGAAATTAGTAAATACAAAATATTACTCAATCAACTGCAACAAAAAATAGACTTAGCAGTAAGTTACCTTCAAGCTTAAGAGCACTCGTCCTAAAATAGGTTGACTGAAATTAAATGTAAATGAAAAAAGAGATTAAAAACTATTTACTAAATATTATTACAGCTTTATTCTGTGCGCTTTCTGTAAATGCTCAAACTACAATTTTACCAGTTAATTCCTATGGTGTTTGGGACAGATCAAATGCATACGACATTTCAGTAAATACTGATTACAACTATTTGCGAGGTAAAAGTGCTGATGTAAACTGGGAAGATGTACAACCAAATAACACAAATCAATACGATTGGTCTGAGATTCAAACTATATTACAAGAAGCTTTCAATAACAATCAGATGGTTAACATAAGCGTAGGAGTTGGTCCTGATGCTCCAGTTTGGATTTACGCTAATGGTGTGCCAAGTGTTATTACTAATGGTACACAACATCCAAATTGGACACAATATCCGTATTATTTGGACATCAATTATAAAACATATTATTTCAATATGATAGAAAGTTTCGGCACTTTCTTACGAACACTTCCTTCAAATTTATTCAGTAAAATTGCCTATGTTCAGGTAAAAACTGGATGCACAGGTGATGAAGTTGCCTATAAGGGAGTCCCACTAAATTCTGCTTATACTATTTCCGATAATCAATGGCGTTCCTTCCGTTTAGAAGTATTTGAAAAATTTAGACTAACGTTTAATACAGGGAACAGTAACACCCAAATTGGACTTCTTTTTAATAATATTGATCCTGTTGACGAACCCATAGAATGGCAATGGGTAACCAATAATGTTACTTATGGATTTGGTACCAAAGGCGGAGCATATGCTAGAGGGCATCATCTTTCAGATGAATTAGATTTCAAAACCACTTGGACACCTTATCTTGTTAATCCACAAGGATTACATTTGTTTTCTGCAGCAGAAATGGATCAAACATGGACTAAACCATTGTACCAAATTAATGTTCCATTAGGGTTTTATTGGGGTGCATTAAGCGGGCTCAATACAGGTCTTTCCGTTTGGCTCGTTACACAAAGTGCTTTGCAAGAAGCACAATCAAGACCCGAACTGCATGACGTTTTTAAGTTGTTTAATAAATATTCCAAACAAATATATCCTAGTACAGCAGATGCTGCGTATACCATTTTTCATGAAGGGTTAAATTCTCAAAATACTGTTAAATTTCCAGAAAATATTTATGGTCAAGCCAATCAATCAAATCACGCTCGTTATGCTGCAATATGTAATGCTAATTCAACCAGAGGTGCACAAATGGATGATTTATTTGCAGCCACTAAAGGTCAAGTTTGGCAACGTGATCAGCAAATAGGGTATAACGATGCTGGATGGAATATTGAAGAGGGGAATTACGAAAGATGGATTACTCAAATAAACCCTGAAGCTACCTCAATTGGTCTTTTCAGAGTGAGAGGAGTTATTAATGCAAGCTCATCAAAGTACGACCGTTTTGCACGTTCTTTTGAAAACAGTAGTGGAAAAAACACAATGTATTTTAAATTTCATTCCGATGTATTTACCCTTTCAGATCCAGCTAATTTAACATTTAAAATTACATGGCTAGATAAAAATATAAATTCGACTTGGGCATTAAAATATTATAATTCAGCAGGCTTACAAACTGCCATAAATATAACAGGTATTGGTGATAATCAATGGAAAACAACTAACGTAACAATAGAGAATCCAATTATTACCCAAAATGGCGATTTAGGTTCTGATTTTATGTTGGTAAATACAGATAATATTGATGATATCTTTCATGGTATTGAGGTAGATATTACCCGAACAGGTACCCCACCAGCGGCGCCAGTCGTTTCAGCATCGGGAACCACAGCCAATTCAACTTCATTAACATGGACGACAGCAACCGACAACATCGGAATTACCAGTTATGATGTATTTAAAGACACCGTTTTATTAACCAATACTACAGCAAACAACCTCAATGTAACCGGATTATCACCCGCTACAACTTATACATTTACAGTAAAAGCAAAAGATGCTGCAGGCAATGCTTCGGTGGCTAGTAACGCATTGGTAGTAAATACGCTCGCACCCGATTTAACTGCGCCTGCGGCTCCAACCTTAACTGCTTCAGGAACTACAGTGAATACCACAACACTTTCTTGGTCTGGAGCTACTGATAATTACGGTATTACAGGTTATGATGTATATCAAGGTGCTGTGCTTATAGGTTCCACCTGTTCAACGACCTATCCGGTTGTTGGTTTAAGTGCTTTCTCAACTTACACGTTTTCTGTAAAATCGAAAGATGCGGCAAATAATATTTCTGTAGCCAGTAATACGGTTTCGGTAACAACCTTACAAGGAACATATTGTCCTTCTCAAGGGAATAGCGTAGTCAATGAATTAATTGGAAATGTAACTTTGGGAACAATAAACAATACTTCGACTGGGGGTTCTGGATATACAGATTTTACCAACATATCCACAACTTTGGCCGTCGGAACTACACAGACTATTTCTATTACACCAACTTGGACAGGTACAGTTTATGCTGAAGGATATGCAGTGTTTATAGACTATAACAGAGATGGCGATTTTCTTGATAGTGGGGAAACAGTTTTTACAAGAGCGGCGACAACTTTAACGCCAATTAGCGGCACATTTACCATTCCAATAACTGCTACAATTGGAACAACGAGAATGCGTGTTTCGCTAAAATACGACGGAATCCCTACGGCCTGCGAAACTTTTCAATATGGACAAGTAGAAGACTATTCGATTAATTTCATTCCTGCAGCAACTACGCTCAATCTTAAATTGTTTATCGAAGGTTATTACGATACTGTAACAAATCTTATGAAACCGGTAAAAGCAAATCAAGGCATCGGATCAAGTACTACGGATGTTGATGACATCACGGTTGAATTGAAGGATGCAACTACTTATAATACTATCGCTTCAACCTCAGCGGTTGTAAAAACTGACGGAACTGCAAATTGCCTTTTCAATTCGAGTTATACTGGAAATTACTTTATTGCTATTATTCATAGGAGCGCGGTTCAAACATGGAGTAATTTACCCGTCTCATTTTCAAGTGCATCGACTTCGTTTGATTTTTCAACAGCGGCAGCAAAAGCATTTGGATCTAATATGGCTATCGTAGCGCCAGGTGTTTATGCTTTCTACAATGGAGATATAAATCAAGATGAGATCATAGACAATTCTGATTCAGATACCTTATTCTTTGATATTGAAAATTCAAATTTTGGATTTATAACTACGGACCTAAATGGCGATGGCAGCGTAGATAATTCAGATGCAGATAGTTTTTTTGTAAATGTGGAGAATAGTATTTTTTCAAACCATCCGTAATTCTAAGTGAAAATTTTACTGTCCCACATTAATGCTATTCAAAATTTGCTAACTAAATGCTCCAAAAAAGTACAAGAGCAAGTGATTGTAGAAGAAACTATGCAGGGCTAAAGTCTTGAAAGACGTCAACTTCACCGCAAACTTCGAACAAAAAATAGCGATTGTTGGTCCAAGTGGTGTCGGAAAATCAACAATTGCTTCACTTCTATTGGGTAGATATTACCCCGAACAGGTACCTTATCTTCTATTGATTATAATTCTGAAAACTCTGAAACATTAATTTTTCCCAACCCAACATCGTCAATAATTTATTGGAATAAAAATATTGCGTCAGATGAAATTATTATTTATTATTCGCCAGGGCAAGTAGTTGCAAATGTCAATAAACCTGAAAACAACCCATTTAGCTTAATAAATTTGGAAAAAGGGATTTATTTTATTGTATTTCGTAAAGAGAAAAAAAGAGTATTAACCAAGACAGTAATAAAAGAATAAGAAAGTGCTATAATTAAAAACAAAGCCAGCAGGTAAAAGCAGTTACGCAAGATGCAAGGATTTAGTGGAATTACCGTTTCGTATTGAACTTTTTACTTAAATAGAAAGCAGTCACGAAGCCTTACACCTCCCGTATCTGCGGGACGTTTATAATCCAAGAATACACGAATTAAAGTGATGTAAATTCGTGTATTCTTGGATTATTTTCTTTTTGATCTTCAAACTACATATTGCGTCTATACTGACCTCCTACTTCAAACAAAGCACTTGTAATTTGACCCAAAGAACAAACTTTTGTGGCTTCCATCAAACGTTCGAACAAATTTTCGTTTTTGATAGCCGCGTCTTGCAAAGCATTCAAATGTTCATTTACTTGCTCCGCGCCGTACTGATGAAGATTTTCTAACATATCAATCTGATATTGCTTCTCCTCCTCAGTAGCACGAATGACTTCTGCAGGTATAACAGTCGGTGAACCTTTGGAACTCAGAAATGTGTTCACACCAATGATAGGAAATTCGCCTGTATGCTTCAAAGTCTCGTAATACAAACTTTCTTCTTGAATTTTAGAGCGTTGGTACATAGTTTCCATAGCGCCCAAAACACCTCCTCTTTCTGTTATTCTGTCGAACTCTTGAAGAACCGCATCTTCAACCAAATCGGTTAATTCTTCAATAATAAATGAACCTTGAATAGGATTCTCGTTTTTCGCCAATCCCAATTCCTTATTGATGATCAGTTGAATTGCCATTGCACGACGAACCGATTCCTCAGTCGGAGTAGTTATGGCTTCATCGTAAGCATTCGTATGCAAAGAATTACAATTGTCATAAATCGCATACAATGCTTGCAACGTGGTACGAATATCATTAAAATCAATTTCCTGCGCGTGCAAAGAACGTCCAGAAGTTTGGATATGGTATTTCAACATTTGCGCTCGTTCATTTGCACCATATTTATTCTTGAGTGCTTTCGCCCATATTTTGCGCGCCACACGACCAATTACTGCATACTCTGGGTCAATTCCGTTGGAGAAAAAGAAAGATAAATTCGGACCAAAGTCATTGATATTCATGCCACGACTCAAATAATACTCCACATAAGTAAATCCGTTAGAAAGCGTAAAGGCTAACTGTGTAATCGGATTGGCTCCCGCCTCTGCAATGTGATACCCCGAAATAGAAACCGAATAAAAGTTTCTTACGTTGTTTTTGATGAAATATTCTTGAACATCACCCATTAATCGCAAGGCAAATTCTGTCGAGAATATACAGGTATTTTGTGCTTGATCTTCTTTTAAAATATCAGCTTGAACAGTTCCTCGAACTTGTGCTAACGTTTTGGTTTTAATTTCATTATAAATCGCTATCGGAAGTACTTGATCACCTGTAATTCCCAAAAGCATCAAGCCTAGTCCGTTGTTGCCTTCTGGTAAATCACCTTGGTATTTTGGTCGAGTAGTGCCTTTCGATTTATAGATTTCGTTGATCTTTTCTTCAACTTCCGTTTCTAAATTGTTTGCTTTGATATACAATTCGCATTGCTGATCGATAGCAGCATTCATAAAGAAACCTAACAACATCGGTGCTGGTCCATTAATCGTCATACTGACTGAAGTCATGGCATGCACCAAATCGAAACCCGAATACAATTTTTTGGCATCGTCTAAACAACAAATAGAAACGCCTGCATTTCCAATTTTGCCATAAATATCAGGACGAATATGCGGGTCATTTCCGTATAACGTCACACTATCAAAAGCGGTTGACAAACGTTTCGCTGGCAAACCTGCACTAACATAATGAAAGCGTTTGTTGGTTCGTTCTGGTCCGCCTTCTCCTGCAAACATTCGTGACGGATCCTCTCCCTCTCTTTTGAATGGGTACAAGCCCGCTGTAAAAGGAAATTCTCCAGGCACATTTTCCTGCAAACACCAACGTAAAATATCGCCCCAAGCTTGATACTTTGGCAGTGCTACTTTTGGAATTTGAGAATGAGAAAGAGACTCTGTATGCGTTGCAATCTTTATTTCTTTATCGCGAACTTTAAACGAATAAATTGGATTCTTGTACTTATTGACTTTCTCATCCCAAGTCAAAATGATTTCCCAATTGTATGGATCTAAGTCCATTTTGACACGGTCGAATTCCTTAAGCAATAAACTTAAAAAAGACGCATCGCCTTTAGAAGCATTGATTATTGATTCGTCTATTCCCGCTTTGGTTAAAGTTGGAATTACACTACCGACACTTTCAATCGTTTTGAAAATACCGTATAATTTCTGCGCGACTTGCTCTTGACTTAAAGCAATCTCATCATATTTTCTGTTGTTTTCGGCAATTTCAGACAAATAACGAGTTCTGTGAGGTGGAATGACAAAAATCTTTTCGCTCATTTCACGCGTAATTTGAAAAGTTGATTTCAAATCAGATTGGGTTTTCTCTACAACCTTATCCATAATCGCTTTGTATAGCGTATTCATTCCAGGATCGTTGAACTGCGAAGCAATAGTTCCAAAAACTGGCATACTTTCTGGATTTTCATCCCACAAATTATGATTGCGTTGGTACTGCTTCTTAACGTCACGCAAAGCATCTAAAGCACCACGTTTGTCGAATTTGTTTAAAGCCACCAAATCTGCAAAATCAAGCATGTCGATTTTTTCTAATTGGGTTGCCGCTCCAAATTCAGGTGTCATTACATAAAGAGAAACATCTGAATGATCCATGATTTCAGTATCTGATTGTCCGATTCCAGACGTCTCGAGAATAATGATATCGTATTTGGCTGCTTTCAAAACTTGTATGGCATCAGCCACATATTTTGACAAAGCTAAATTAGACTGTCTTGTTGCCAACGAACGCATATAAACTCTAGGATTATTTATAGCATTCATTCTAATTCGATCTCCCAATAATGCACCACCAGTTTTACGTTTGGAGGGATCGACAGAAATCAAACCTATCGTTTTATCTGGGAAATCTATCAAGAAACGTCGCACTAGTTCATCAACCAAAGACGACTTTCCAGCCCCACCAGTTCCTGTAATTCCTAAAACTGGAATTTTGGATGTTTCATTTTTTTTATGAATGACGTCAAATGTAGCTTTTGCAATTTCCGGAAAATTCTCTGCAGCAGATATTAAACGCGCTATAGCAGTTGGATTTTTTTCTTCGATATGCTGTAATTCACCATTTAATTTGTCTCCAATCGCATAATCAGATTGCTGCACTAAATCATTAATCATCCCTTGCAGTCCCATCGATCTTCCGTCATCTGGAGAATAAATCTTGGTGATTCCGTAGGCATGTAATTCCGCAATTTCACTGGGAAGAATAACTCCACCGCCACCACCAAAAATTTTGATATGCCCTGCTCCTTTTTGATGCAATAGGTCGAACATGTATTTGAAATACTCGTTGTGTCCACCTTGATAAGAAGTCATGGCAATAGCGTTCGCATCTTCTTGAATAGCGGTATTGACAACCTCTTCGACACTGCGGTCGTGACCCAAGTGAATCACTTCAACACCAGTTGATTGGATAATTCGGCGCATAATATTGATGGCAGCATCATGACCATCAAAAAGAGAAGCGGCAGTTACAATTCGGACTTTATGTTTTGGTATATACGGTAGAACTTGTTCCATTTTTAGGTTTATGTCATTAAGAAGCGTGCAATTTACAGAATTTTCAAAAAATTGCCTATTAATTGCGATAAAACATAAAAAACATAATAGACCGATCATCTTGTGCAAATTAATTTTAGATCTGAAACCTTGAGACAACGAAATTACCTGGACCTGATGGAAGAATTTTCATCACTATTTTCAAGCTACTTTTCAAAGTGCTAATCCTTATCATTCCGCATTGACATGAGGGGTTAAAATTATCAGCACTATTCATTATGTGACCGAAGAATTGGATGAAGGTCCAATTATCGAACAAGATATCACACGTGTTTTACACAGTCACTCGATTGAAGATTTTATCATTAAAGGCCGCGATCTGGAGCGAATTGTTTTGGCACGAGCAATAAAGTTGCATGCGGAACGCAAAACTGTGGTCTTCAACAATCGCACAGTGATTTTTTCTTAATACCTTTACCAACATATAATTTGCTAAGTCGGGTGAAAATTTATTCCTATGAAAAAATTACTGTTTATTTTCTTATTCCTACCTGCTATTGGTTTTGCACAATGGCAAGATGTAATAACCAAAGTGAAGAAAGAAGTCACAAAAGCTACAACATCAACGGGGACTGTTGATATTTCTAGCGGTCTAAAAGAAGCGTTACAAAATGGAGTCAAAAAGCAAGTGACGAAACTGACTGCTGTTGACGGATTTTACAAAAACGAATTGGTTAAAATTATCTTGCCGGATGAGTTGCAAAAAGTAGATAGAACTTTGCGAAAAATGGGAATGAGTAATTTGGCTAATGATGGCATCAAATCGCTGAATCGTGCGGCGGAGGATGCTGTAAAAGAAGCAACTCCTATTTTTGCAGATGCGATTACCGGTATGTCGTTTACAGACGCTAAGTCGATTTTGATGGGAAATGAATCCTCAGCGACAGATTATCTCAAAAGTTCAACTTCATCCGCATTGTATGCCAAATTTAGTCCAGTAATTCAAAAGTCGATTGGAAAAGTAGGCGCAGATAAAATTTGGGCTGGCATTATTAATAAGTACAACGCAATTCCCATGGTTACCAAGATCAATCCTGATATCACAGATTACGTGACGAACAAGTCGATGGATGGCGTTTTTAAAATGATTTCCATTGAAGAAAAAAACATTCGAACCAACTTAAACGCTCGAACCAGTGAGACTTTAAAGAAGGTTTTTGAATTGCAGGATAAAAAGTAATTGTCTTTCTGTTTAATCGTGGATTCGTTTGATCGTTTAATTGTCAAATCGAACAAACAAATCAGCGATTTAACATTTATCCATTTTTGTAAATCTTAACACAACTTCAACAAACAAATAACATACTCTTAACCACTACAGCACCATAGTTTTCTGACATTTGTATTAGGATAAAAGGTTTTTATTATTTTGGTTTAGAGTTAGTTTTGTTAGAGCCACGTCTTCATACACGTGGCTTTTTTATTCAAGATTTTGAAGAAATGCAATGACGTTCTGATTAAAAATTGAAGGTTGTTCAACATTTACAACATGTCCACATTGTTCAATTACAAACAACTGCGACGATCTCGAGTGCTTTTCTACGACTTTACGCACCGACGGTAGAAACATATAATCTTCATTCCCCATCACGTAAAGCGTAGGAATATTGAGCTCTATTTGCCGGAATAATCGCAATACTGGATTGATTTCAGCAGTAAGTTTGAACCACTTAATAAACTCTTTTTGATACAATTTTTTGGCTTCATTGATAAAAAGTATACGCGATTGCTTGTGGTTTTTCTTTGGCATAATCACAAAGGCAAAAAAACGATAGAGCACCAAATACGGTAAAACATACTTAAAAAGATTCCCAATTCGCATTAAGATCTGCGACCGAAAATTCATTTTTAAAATTGCGCCTCCAAGAATCATGCTTTGCACTCGCTTTGGATACATTTCCGCCAACTGTCGTATCAGAATAGTACCGAGCGAAATACCCACAAAGTGTGAACGTTCAATTTTGAGATGATTTAAAACTTCTAAGATATCATCGGCCAATGCCGAAAATGTATATTTCTTTTGAAAAGCTTCTTTGATTGTAGGTTGTGAACTACCATGACCGCGAAGATCTAACAACAACACATTGAAATGCTTCTGAAAATCCCGAATTTGCTTAAACCAAATAGAAGAACTTCCGCCAGCGCCATGCACAAAAGTTACCCATTGGTCACTGGATTTGTTTGAATATATGGTATAGTTGATCAATTTTATTTTTTTGTAAATGTAGAGAAAGATTTGGGATTTAGGAATTGGGATTTAGGAATTAGGATTTAGGAATTGGGATTTAGCTTCGCTCGGTTCGGCTGCGCCTCGGGTGGAATTTTAAAATTATAACTTATCATGCAAAGCTTTGAAATAAGCAAGCGTCTTCAACAATCGACTACCGTACCAAGAGAACATTTCCCCATCAACAAATACAGCCTTAGCATGATGCGTAAATCGACCGATTTCAAAGGCATCTTCTTCTTTGAAAGGATAAGGTTCTGAAGAAAGGAACACGATATCAGGATCGCCTTCGAGTCTGATTTTCTTGATTTCAACTTCGGGGTATCTTCCCAGGTTTTCATAGATGTTCTGAAAGTGATTGAGTTTCAATATTTCATTAATGTAATTGTCAGCACCTACCACCATGTATGGATTCTTCCAAATAAAATAGGCTGCTTTTTGAAGTGGCTTTTCTTTGATGAATGATTCAAATTCAGCCAATGCAAATTTTATTTTGTCGTTCCATTTTTGCGCTTCCGTTCTGCAATTAAAAAGTTGACCAAAATCAAAAATCATTTGAAAATTGTCATCAATAGTTCGAATATCTGTGACCCAAACCGGACAAATTTCCCTGAGTTCTTCCACCATTTCTAGTGTATTTTCCTCTTTGTTACAAATGATAATGTCAGGCTGCAAGGCAGTAATCTTATCAGAATTGACTTGCTTTGTGCCACCAACAATCTTTTTGGTCGATTTGAAATGGAAAGGATGTACGCAGAATTTAGTAATTCCAACTATCTGTTCCTCCAAACCCAGTTCGTAGAGCAATTCTGTCTGAGAAGGCACAAGGGAAACAATTCTCTTTGGGGAAAATTCGAAAGCATGAAATGTACCTAGTTGATCCGCTAAAATTTTCTTCACTCCTACTTATTCTAATTATTGGTAAAAATATTGAATTACATGGTTATTCTACTTATTTGTGTATAGTTTTAATATAGGTCAATATACTCTGAATAGTAGCTAATTTGTATCACTTTTGCAAACTAACTTTCAACTCATAGCAGATGCGTCATTCTTTTCTATTTATATCCTTCTTGCTTTCAACTTTTATACATTCACAAGTTCAAACGCTAAACGATAACTTTCAAGGAACTGGTAATATTACAACATGGGTTGGTGATGACTGTGGAATAGACAACAACTTTACCAACCCGTTTCAAACTAGTGCAAACAATTCAACAAAAGTCCTAAAATATTCCGACATTGGCGGACAATATGCAAATATTCGTTTTGATACCGGATCTAATTTTGATTTGATAGCAAATAGTGCGTTTTCACTGAAAATATATGTTCCTTCTTCAGGAATCACTGGAGGTCAACCCAATCAAATATCATTAAAACTTCAAAATGGTTCTTTAGCTGAGCCATGGTCCACCCAGTGCGAGATTATTAAAGCAGTTGTTTTAAATCAGTGGCAAGTGATAACTTTCAATTTTGCAACTGATTCGTATATCAATCTAAATGGTGGTTCACCAAATCCCATTTACAGATCTGATTTTAACAGAGTAGTACTTCAGATCAATGGAGAAAATAATAACAATCAAGTAGTCGCATATTTAGATGATTTTATATACAATTACACAGAAGGCCCCATTTTTAATAACTTAGTTTGGTCAGACGAATTTAGTGGAAGCGGTGCCATAAACGCAAACAATTGGTTTCAACAAACACAGTTGCCTGTCGGAGGAAATTGGTATAATGGCGAATTACAACACTATACAAACCGTCAAACAAATTCATTTCAGAGTAATGGCTCACTCAATATCGTGGCGAAAAGGGAAAATTTTACCGATCAGGGTCAAACAAAGCAATTTACCTCTGCACGATTAAACTCGAAATTTGCTTTTAAATATGGTCGAGTTGAAGCGCGAATAAAATTACCAACAGGTGCTGGAACTTGGCCCGCATTCTGGATGCTTGGTAAAAATATAATTGAGCCAGGCGCTTTTTGGTCTACCACAAATGGAACAGCCCCATGGCCAGCGTGCGGGGAAATAGACATTATGGAACATTGGGGAAACAATCAAAACTATGTTCAAAGTGCCATGCACACACCTTCTAGCTTTGGTAGTACTGTAAATTATGGTGGACAAACAATCAGCACTGCGTCAAGTCAATTTCATATTTACACCTTAGAATGGACTTCAGAAAGAATGGTCTTTAGTGTTGATAACGCAGTACATTACATCTATAATCCAGCTGTTAAAAATGCAAATACCTGGCCTTTCGACGCCCCGCAGTACCTTTTGCTAAATGTAGCGATTGATTCAAATATTACCGGTAGTTTTCTACAAAGCACTATGGAAGTAGACTACGTAAGAGTATATCAAGAAAACGCATTGTCAATTGAGGATCAAACAAATTTGAGCGATATCATTGTGTATCCAAATCCAGTTGAAAACATAATTACCATTAAGATGCCAAACCATCTTTTGGGAACGAAAGGAAAAATATACTCAATCTTAGGTCAAGAAGTGAGTTCATTTTCTTTAAATGAAATACAGAACTCTATTGATGTTTCTAACTTCAAAAATGGAATTTACTTCTTAAATGTAGAAATGAATAATGGATTCAAAACCTTTAAAATTATCAAGAATTAGCAAACCTTAAAATCAGTTCCATTTCTTGTTGTATTTTAAGCGCTTCTGTTCTCGCATAATTAGCGAAATTTTCTGCACTAGAAGCGTAGATAATAGCACGTGAAGAATTGATTAACAGTCCAATAGAATTATTCATTCCATACTTGCAAACGTCTTGTAAATTGCCGCCTTGTGCGCCAACTCCAGGAACCAATAAGAAGTTGTCTGGTACAATTTTTCGGATTTCAGCGAAGTATTCTGCTTTGGTAGCTCCGACGACATACATTAAGTTTTGCGCATTTTTCCATGTTTTTGATGTTTCAAGGACTTGCTGATATAGTGGTTTTCCCACTACATTTTGCGTTTGAAAATCGAACGCACCTTCGTTGGAAGTTAATGCCAATAATATCGTGTGTTTGTTTTCAAAAGCCAGAAAGGGTTCAACGGAATCTTTGCCCATATAAGGCGCAACGGTTACCGAATCGAAATTGAGATCTTCTAAAAAAGCCTTGGCGTACATGCTTGAAGTATTTCCGATATCGCCACGTTTGGCATCAGCAATGGTGAAGATTTCCGGGTATTTCTCGTTGATATAATTGATTGTTCTTTCTAGCGATTGCCAACCTTTGAGGCCATACGCTTCATAAAAAGCCGTGTTTGGTTTATAGGAAACACACAAATCATGCGTAGCGTCGATAATGGCTTTGTTGAATTCAAAAATAGGATCTTCGAGATGCAGAAGATGTGGTGGAATTTTAGTCAAATCGACATCGAGACCTATGCAGAGAAAGGATTTTTTGAGGTGGATTTGCTGGGTGAGTTCTTGTGTTGTCATTGATGGGTTGTCTGTTGTGTGTTGTCAGTTTGCCACAAAGGCACGAAGGCTCAAAGTTAAGGAAAGGTTTTTGTCTCGCAAAGACGCGGAGGCGCGAAGATATAATAGATTTTTAGAATATTAGATTTTAAGACTTTAAGATTGTAAGACTTTAAGATTGTAAGATATTTATTTCTAATGATCCTACAGTCTTACAATCCTAAAATCTTACTGTCTTATCATCCAATTGCCCTAGCCCCGATGGCAGCGATATCCTTTTGTGGCGTCGTTCGACGCAAAAGATTTAGCGAACAGCGGGAAATAGCTTCTAAAAAAAATGCCACACTGAATAACGTATGGCATCTTGCTTCTTGCAGCGTAGCAATCTTTTATCTTTTATCTTTAAAAAACTTCGCTTTCCTTCAATTTCTCCATATTGTTAACCAATTGGAGTTCATCAACAAATTTTTGAATTTTCCCGTTCATTACCCCATCCATATCAAAAACATCTAATCCAATTCTGTGATCCGTTACACGACCTTGCGCGTAATTGTAGGTACGAATCTTCGCCGAACGATCGCCTGAACTCACTTGCGACGTACGTTTTACCGCATCTTCAGCTTCTTTTTTCGCTAATTCTTGTTCGTATAGACGTGAACGTAAAACCGTCAATGCTTTGTCTTTGTTTTTATGCTGCGATTTTTGATCCTGACATTGCGCCACCAATCCGGTTGGAATATGCGTTAAACGAACGGCAGATTTTGTAGTATTTACCGACTGACCTCCTGGACCAGATGAACAGAAAAAATCGACGCGAACGTCATTCATATCAATTTGCACATCAAATTCTTCTGCTTCTGGAAGAACCATTACAGTTGCTGCAGAAGTATGCACTCGACCTTGCGTTTCAGTTTGAGGAACACGTTGTACACGGTGAACGCCCGCTTCAAATTTTAAAGTTCCGTAAACATCTTCACCAGTAACTTCAAAAATCACCTCTTTAAATCCACCTGAAGTTCCTTCGTTCATATCTACCACAGAAGTTCTCCAACCTCTATTTTCGCAGTATTTAGTGTACATACGGAACAAATCACCTGCAAAAATTGAAGCTTCGTCTCCACCAGTTCCAGCGCGGATTTCAACCATGACATTCTTCGCGTCTTCTGGATCTTTCGGAATGAGCATAAATTTAATCTCTTCTTCTAATTCTGGCAAACGACCTTTGGCTTCATCGAGCTGCATTTTGGCCATTTCTACCATTTCAGCATCAGAACCATCAGCAATAATTTCGTTAGCTTCGTTGATATTAGCAACAAGCAAAACGTACTCATTGCGCTTTTCCATTAATCCTTTCAGCCCTTTGTATTCTTGATTGAGTAACACATAACGCTTCTGATCGGCAATCACATCAGGCTGAATAATCAAGTCTGAAATTTCGTCGAAGCGCTGTTTTACATATTGTAATCTGTCTAACATGTTATGCTATCTTTTTTGGTGTGCAAATTTAGAAAAAATAGTTGATAATTGGTCGTCGATTGTTGGTCGTTTTTTCGGAGCTATTTCCAGCTGTCATTCCAATCTTTTCAAACCCTTTCAGAGTTCAAAACTCTGAAAGGGTTCAAAAAGGATTTTCCCTTCCATCTGGGCTATGGCATTTTTTTCCTAATATTGTAATGTCTTATAATCAAACAATCCTATTTCAATGAAAAAAATAATAGTACTCTTTATTATTGCAACAACATTATTGTCTTGTAAAAAAGAATCCAAACAAAACAAGCTCAAAACCATAGATTGGCTAGTGGGAACTTGGGAAAACAAATCAGACTTTGGCGATTTACAGGAACGTTGGGAAAAAGTAAACGACAGTGTTTTTCAAGGTTATTCCTATATGATTAAAGGTAAAGATACGCTTCATAGCGAAAGTATTGCAATGGAAATCAAAGACGAACAGGTATTATATATTCCGATTGTAAAAGGGCAAAACAACGACCAACCTGTAATATTTTTGTTGACAAAGCAAACGCCAAAGCAGTTGGTTTTTGAAAACCCAAAACACGATTATCCAAAAAAAATAGTTTATAATCAAATCACTTCAGACAGCTTAGTTGCCGTAATTTCAGGAATGCAACAAGGTAAAGCAAGCACAGATAGCTTCCCGATGAAGAAGAAAAAATAACTAATTCATTATGAAACTCTTACTTACATTCCTCTTTGTTTTTATGATTGGATTATTCCAACAAGAAACACCAAAACTAAACGGAACTTATCGCATTGTATTCGAGAAAAAATACGAACAACAAACTTTCAAAATGGTTTTTGTAGATTCGATTTTTAAGAAATTAATGCCCGATGCGGTGATGTATAAAGGGAAAATCAAATACGAAAAATTTCGAGCTGTGCTGCGCTATTCCTCAGATGACAACCCAATAGAAATAGATAAGCGTGAATTCAATAAAGATACGATGAAGTTTACGATTAAAAGCAATGTCGATTTATCAAAAACTACGGCACGCGGCATGTTGATTAAAATAAAATAGTACTTCTGTTCATAAAAATACCGCAGATTCGCAGATTAATTAATTATAAAATCTGCGAATCTGCGGTGAATTATTTTTAACCTTCCTTACTAATTCTTCATCGGAATATTAGCCAATATCTCCAAAACAAAATTCCAAAATTTCTGAGAAGATTTAATAGAAGCTCTTTCATCTGGCGAATGCGCTCCGTGAATGGTTGGACCAAAGGAAATCATATCCATTCCAGGGTAATTCGTTCCGAGAATTCCACATTCTAATCCCGCGTGACAAGCCACCACTTTTGGTTTTTCGCCATTTTGTTTTTCATAAATAGAAACCAAAACATCTAAGATTTCTGACTTAACGTTGGGTGTCCAGCCGGGGTAACTTCCTGAAAACTCCACTTCACAACCAAACAATTCGTACGCCGAACGCAAGGCATTGGCCAGATCCATTTTGGAAGTTTCTACTGAAGATCGTGTTAGGTTTTGAATGGTGATTTCCCCTTCTTTTACAATCACTCTCGCGATGTTGTTCGAGGTTTCTACCAAGTCTTCCATGTCTGCGCTCATTCTGTAAACGCCGTTGTGAGCAGCATAAATAGCGCGAAGCAAACCTTCTTGAACGCCCAATTCCATTACTTTGGTTGGTAAATCCGACTTTACAATCTCGATGGTTAAGTTGGGCTCCATCGTTTTGAATTCCGTCTTGATATCGCTAATAATTTCTTGCATATCAAAAACATAAGCTTCATCATACATCGCCGCGACGATCACTTTGGCAATACTTTCACGTGGAATCGCATTACGCAAACTTCCACCATTAATTTCTGCGATTTGCAAACCGAAATTTTCAAATCCGTCAAACAAAAGTCGGTTCATAATTTTGTTGGCATTACCCAAACCTTTATGAATATCCATTCCAGAATGTCCGCCATTCAAACCTTTAACGGTAATTGTGTAACCAACAGACCCTTCTGGGGTTTCTTCTTCGTGATAGCTTCTAGTGGCGGTTACATCAATTCCACCTGCGCAACCAATATCAATTTCGTCATCTTCTTCTGTATCCATATTCAAAAGGATTTCTCCTTGTAGAATTCCTCCTTTTAAGTTTAATGCGCCAGTCATTCCTGTTTCTTCATCAATAGTAAAAAGCGCTTCTATGGCTGGATGTGGAATGTCAGTACTTTCCAAAATCGCCATTGCCATGGCAACACCTAATCCGTTGTCAGCCCCTAAAGTTGTGCCACGAGCACGAACCCAATCACCATCAACGTACATATCAATGCCTTGTTTGTCAAAATCAAAAATGGTGTCGGCGTTTTTTTGATGCACCATGTCCAAATGACCTTGAAGCACGACTGTTTTGCGGTTTTCCATACCAGGCGTTGCTGGTTTTCGAATAATTACATTTCGAATTTCATCTTCAAAAGTTTCTAATCCAAGGCTATTTCCGAAATCTTTCATGAATTGAATGACGCGGTCTTCTTTTTTGGATGGGCGTGGAACTGCATTTAAGTCGGCAAATTTATTCCACAATGCTTTTGGTTCTAGGTTTCTGATTTCTTGGCTCATTTTGTTATGGTTCTGAGTTGTTAAGGTTCTGAGTTTCGAACTGCTCATTATAGCAAGTCCAATTATCAGGCCGGCAAAGTTACAAAGTTTAACTGCTAATTCGATAGGTTTGATTTGTATATTTACATCAAAATAAATGCTGTGCAACGCAAGTACCTATTACCCATTTTACTGCTGATTGAAATCATTGCACTGCAAGTTATTTCCTATTTTCCTGAATTTGTCGAGCAATATTACAGCAATGGATTATACCCAAAAATGGCGGATTTTTGGCGCATTAGATTAGGAAAGATTCCGTTTTCGATAGGAGACTGTATTTACGGAATTGTTATTTTTTTGGGTTTAAAATGGTTTTGTAAAAAACGAAAAACCTGGCGACTACAATGGCGAAATAACGGATTACAAATTTTAAGTTTTATTGCCGTTTTTTATTTTTTTTTCCAATTGTGCTGGGGATTAAACTACTGCCGTCAGCCACTTTTTGAAAAACTGAATATTCAGCGTGAATACACGGATGCTGAACTATACGCTTTTACAAAGAAGCTGATTGTTAAGACGAATGCCATTCACCATCAACTGACCGCAAACGACTCGGTCAAAGTAGCTTTTCCTTATTCGCAAAAGGAAGTTTTTGCGATGAATATGAAAGGCTATAAGAATCTTGCGCTGACCTACCCTATTTTTGAATACGAGCATTTGAGTATCAAAAAATCATTGTTTAGTTTACCCTTGACTTATATGGGATTTGGTGGTTATTTGAATCCATTTACGAATGAAGCACAGGTCAATGATATGGGGCCAATGTATAATTTTCCTACGACTACTTGCCACGAAATGGCGCATCAGTTGGGTTATGCTAGTGAAAGTGAATGTAATTTTATTGGTTTTCTAGCTTCTATAAAAAATGATAATTTGTATTTTCAGTATTCTGGCTACAGCTTTGCCTTGCGTTATTGTTTGCGAAATTGGAAATATCGAAATGAAAAAGTATGCGAGCAACTCGTGAACACAGTTCATCCTGGAATTTTAGCAAACTATCAAGAATCGGAAGATTTCTGGAAGGAATATGAGACCTTTATCGAAAGTGGATTCAAGATTTTTTACGATAATTTCTTGAAATTCAACCAGCAAAAAGACGGCTTAGAGAGTTATAGCAAGTTTGTGAATTTGATGGTGAATTATTATGACGGTTGTGAGTTATGAGTTGTTGTTTTGGGTACAGGGTTTCGGGTGAAAGGTTTAAGGTGAAGGGTTTTGGGTTAATACAGAAAAATAAGTTTTTCACACAAATCGATTTACGTAATACATTTTAAACCTTTTAAATTGCCCCCTACACCTTTCTGTATTCACACTTCATCACTCGTAAACGTCGTAAAACTTTTCTTTTTGAATGGACGAATAATCAAGCGGCCTTCGCGGTCAAACTTGATGTAATTGTATACCCAATTCAAGAATACAACAGCTTTGTTTTTGAAACCAATGAGTGAAAACAAATGCACGAACATCCAAACAAACCAAGCGAAAACGCCGCTAAAATGATATTTTGGCAAATCGACTACCGCTTTGTTTCTGCCGATGGTTGCCATAGAGCCTTTATTGTTGTATTCGAACGGAATCATCGGTTGCTTGTTAATTTTCTTGATGATATTTTCTCCCAATAATTCGCCTTGCTGCATGGCGGGTTGCGCCATCATTGGATGACCTTGCGGATACAAAGCAGTTTCCATTGAAGCAATGTCGCCGATGGCAAAAATGGTATCGTAGCCGATGACTTGATTATAGGAATCTACACGAATTCGTTCTACTTTTTCTACTAAGGATTCCGCCCTTAAACCTGGAATCGTTGCCGCTTGAACGCCAGCGGTCCAGATGACGGTAGCGCTATCAAAAGTTGTAGTAGTATTGGTCGTAATCGTTCGTCCGTCATAACTCAAAACACGGATATTTTTGTGAACTGTGACTCCCAAACGAACGAGAAATTCCTCCGCCTCTCCAGATGATTTTTCGCTCATGGTATTGAGGATTCTGTCTCCACTTTGAATGAGATTGATCTGCATATTTTTAATATCCAAGTCTGGATAGTCTTTTTGAAGAATCGCATTTTTCATTTCAGCGAGCGCTCCGGCCAGTTCAACACCTGTCGGCCCTGCTCCTACCAGACAAAAATTCATCAGTGCATTGCGTTCCGCTGAATCATTGATTAACAGCGCTTGCTCGAAATTCTCCAGAATCAAACTGCGAATATTGAGCGATTGCGGAATGGTTTTCATTGACATGCTGTTGCGTTCGATTTCTTTGTTGCCAAAAAAATTGGTTTTAGAACCGTTGGCAAGTACGAGATAATCGTAATGCAGATCGCCTATATCGGCTTTAATCATTTGACTTTGCGTGTCGATTTCGTTAACTCGTGCCAATCGAAAATAGAAATCCTTGTATTCTTGAATGATTTTGCGAATAGGATACGCTATGGAACCTGCTTCTAGTCCACCAGTAGCAACTTGATATAACAAAGGTTGAAAAGTGTGGTAATTGTGTTTGTCGATGAGCACCACTTGTACTTTCTGATTTTTTAATTTTTTAGCTAAAGCAATTCCAGCGAATCCACCACCGATGATTACGATTCTGGGAAGTTTAGATTGCGGGATATTCATTTTGGTTGTTGGTTGTTGGTTGTTGGTTGTTGGTTGTAGGTTGAGCACCGCTAAGATACGAAATTTTGGATTTGGGAAAACGTATTGGTTAAAACGAATTGCGACGGCTCTACTGAAAACTGAAAGTTCTTTGATAGCCCCGATGGCAGTGGCATCCTTTTTATGCTGAACTCGTTTCAGCATAAAAAGATAGAACGGACAGCGGGACGACGCCTCATTTAGTTGATAGTACTTGTGCTTCTCCCTAAAAAAAAATATATTGTAACAAAATTGGAAGTTGACTAACTAACCCATTCATGAGTCAAGATTTAGAGCAATCTTTTGTTACACAATTAAAGCAGAATCAGAATATCATCCACAAAATTTGTCGGTTGTATACTTCTGGGGAGGATGCTCATAAAGACTTATTTCAAGAAATTACGATTCAGTTATGGAAAGCATTTCCGAAGTTTCGCGGTGATAGCAAATTTTCTACTTGGGCGTATCGCGTGGCCTTGAATACAGCAATTACTTTGTATCGCAAGAGTACACGATCTATTCAAACCTCCAATTTTGATACTTCAAACGTATTCATCAAACAAGAAGAATACAACTATGAGGAAGAAGAGCAAATCAAGTTATTGTATCAGGCTGTACATCAATTGAATGATATTGAAAAAGCGCTGGTATTCATGTACTTAGAGGATAAAGATTACAAAGAAATATCGGAAACATTGGGAATTAGTCAAGTCAATGCCAGAGTGAAAATGAATCGAATTAAGACTAAATTGAAAAAAATATTAAATCCTTAAGGATTATGGAGGAATTAGATATCTTAAAAAAAGCTTGGAAAAAGGACGGAAATTCTTTTGAGCAAGTTTCGGAAAAGCAGATTTATAGGATGTTGCACCAAAAATCATCTTCGATTGTAAAGTGGATTTTGATCATAAGTATTGTTGAATTTGTATTCTGGAATGTAATTGCCTTCGGCATAAACGACGAAAAGTACCAAGCGAAATTAGAAGCGTATGGAATTGCGCAATTTATGTTGATTATTAATGCGATCAACTACGCGGTGATTGTTGGTTTTATCTATGTGTTTTATAAAAACTATCGCTCGATATCTACTTTAGACTCTACCAACACCTTGATGACAAGTATTGTTAAGACACGTAAAACAGTGCAATATTATATTTGGTACAACTTAATTATTGTAGCGGTAACCATCATCATATCGATTGTGATGATGTTTTCTCATAGTCCAGAAATGATTTCGATGATGGAAAAACAAGTGCACGATGGCAACAAGACGTTGTTTATGTTTATTTGTATTGGCGTATCTACCCTATTTATCATTGGAATAATAGGTTTGTTTTGCTTGTTCTACCGACTGCTGTATGGCATATTGTTGAAGAAACTCTTTGTTAATTATAAGGAATTGAAGAAGATTGAGTTGTAAAATAGATAATTGATAATTGATAATAGAAACAAGAGCCGAGAAGCAAGAGAAAAAGTCTTGACACTTTACTCTTGGTTCTTTTTAGAACTTTCTCAACGTGTTTAATTCCTCTTGAGCTTCAATTTCTTCTGCTGGAATTACTTTTAAGAACGATTGATGTTGCTCGATGGCGTATTCTACTTTTTCTACAATTTGCTCAATCGTATCGTTGTCGTAGTCAATCGCGAGTGGTTCTTTGATGGTGAATGACTGCAAAATACCTTTCTTTTTAACACGCAATCCCTTCTTATCAAACGAACGACGGAAGCCATCAATAACAATCGGAACGACAATCGGACGGTGTTGTTTGATGATGTGCGCGGTTCCTTTTCTAACAGGTTTAAACGACCGTGTGGTTCCTTGTGGGAAGGTAATCACCCAGCCATCTTCGAGAGCGATTCGGATGTTTTCTGTATCATTCGGATTGACTTCACGTTTCTCTGTAACATCTTTTCCTCCAGCACGCCAGGTTCTCTCTACAGATATGGCACCGACATAGGCTAAAATTCGAGGTAACAATCCGGCTTTCATCGTTTCACTTGCGGCGACATAATAGATATTGAGTTTAGGTTGCCAGAGATACCCAATGTTTTTGATGTTGTCTTCTCTCCCACTCAAACTCGCATTAAACACATGAAACATCGCCACTACATCCGCAAAATACGTTTGATGATTGGAAATAAAAAGGACATTTTTATCAGGCAGCCCCTTAATGATTTCAGAGCCATCTATTTGCAAATCATTAAAACCACGATAGCGTTTGTGGGTCAATGAACCGAAAATACGAATCAACCATTTTTTAATAAAAAGTATATGTCCAAATGGGTTTCTTTGGAATAATCCCATAATTGTTTGTTTAAAAATCAGCGGACTAATTTACAAATTCAGCACTATCTACAACACCTTTTTAAGCGTTTCTTTCAACTCGCTGAGCATCATAGCCGTGGCTCCCCAAACAAAATGATCGTAAATTTTGAACGCAGGAACATTAATCGATTGAGAATAAGCGGTATCCATTTTCTTTATCGTTGCGATTTGATCATCTAGGAATCGGCGCAACGGAAACTCAATAATTCCGGCAACTTCTTCGGGATCTGGATTAAAACGAAGTTCATCCAAACTATAGCCCATAAAAGGATACACCATAAAATTACTGGGCGGAATATACACTTCTGTAAAAGCACGAACAACTTGAACCTGATGCGGAGCAATTCCGACTTCTTCGTGCGTTTCCCGTAAAGCAGTGTGCTGATGACTTTCATCATCCAATTCGACTTTACCTCCAGGAAAAGCAATTTGAGCGGAATGCACGCCAGGATAAGAATTGCGTTGAATGAGTACTAAATGCGTTTCCGATTGCTTCGGGTACAACAACATCATAACAGCTGCTTTCCGTGGTTTCTGGGTTTCAAAATCGATGGCTTTCATCAGATCTTTGCGTTCTGGAGGCGTCATGAGATCATGCGCCGCATCCGCGGGAAGTATTTCACGCTCGAGTTGTGGAATGCAGTGCAGAAAATCTTGAAAATCCATGACAAAGTGTAATTTTGCGATTCGAAGACAGGACGATTGTTTACGAATTTACAAAAATTCAAGATGCGATTATTTTTTGCGCCACGAATGCGCGAATTTAAACTAAACCACTATGGACTTGAAGTCCATAGGTTTGGTTGGCAGACTAAAAGTCTGCATGGCTGTATTACTCTCCAATGATGAAGTTCCCATTATTATTATCATTTGGATTCCTATGATGTTCCAAATATTCATTTACCATTTCATCTGTGATATTTCCTGTACTCCAACATCCAAAACCAATAGCCCAAAAATGACGACCCCAATACCTTTTTTTCAATTCAGGAAATTCCATCTGAAGTTTCCTTGACGAACGTCCCTTCATCAACTTTACTATTGAACTAATATCTTGAGATGGGCGATACTCGATATGCATATGAACATGGTCTTTTGAAACTACTCCTTTTAAAATCTGGATATCTTCTGCCTCGCAAATCTGTATTAATATTGTCCTACATCTCACTTTTATGTCACCTTCCAAAACTGCATAACGATACTTTGTAACCCAAACTATATGAGCCGTGAGACGAGATACCGAATGACCATTTGTTCTTTGAAAATCCATCAAACAAATATAACATTTTTAGAAGCTGAAAGCAAAATGCACTAAAGTGCATAGTTTTAACTATTTTTGAGACCAATAAATTTAAATTTAGCTCCCTTCTTTATTGAATTGCCTTTTCGGATCATTCCCAATATTTAATAATATATTATTTGTGATACCAATTATGTGTTCCACCTGTATCACAGCATTTTGATGCGCTAGGAGAAGTACTAGAAGTCAGATATACTTCCGCATCACATTGTCTACAGGTGTAATTATAGTTGCCAGCTTTACCACAAAATTGATAGTTATGTGTGCCGTAAGAAGAGCTTTTACATTCATTTTCCCAAGGAGCAGAGGTAGCTTTTTTGGTTTTACAACAACTAGAACATAGATACCAATTTTCATCAGCAGAATTACCATTTTTACCTTCTGTAAATGAAAGATTTATCAAAGAGAGTAGGATTACTACTGATACGATTATTTTTTTCATGATTATTTTTTTCATGATTATTTTTTATAGTTAATTTATGGATTTAAATCTTGAATTATTTTTCTATAATATTCCAAATATCAGTTAATATGATTAAATAATACTACTTCATTGAAGCATAAAAAGATTTTATAGTTTCTAACAATTCGGGAATCTCATCAACTTTAGATTCGGTCCAAAATTCAATTTGTTCTCCAGCAGCCATTCCGTCACCAAGAGGCCCATAATCCATGATATGAATTGTTATTCTTGCAGTTTTTTCATAAATCAAGAAGGAAAAGAAAAGTTCTTTCGTTTTAAAAACATATTCTTTTGATTTCTTTTTATAAGTGCTTTTAAGATTAGGCAAAATATCTCTTTGTATGTAAGTAATCATTCTCGACACGTCTACTTTATCAATGAAAATTGAACGTTTAATAAAGTTTTTATTTAATGTAAACATTCCCGATGAATTACGAATTGCTATACTACCCTCTTGTGGTTTAACCTCAGCATCTAACTGCAATCCATAAAGTTCAATTTTTTTATCAGGAGTACTAAATACTATTGGGAAAAGTTCAACAGTCTCTCCTATTCCAGATTTAAAAGTTGCAGTTTTACTCCAATCCCTAAAAAAATTAAAATCATTATTTAGTTTAATATTTTCTCTAATGATCGATTTACCCTCTATTGATCTTTGAACTTGAGCATTAATTGTGAATGTGAAAATTAATACAATTAATAAAATAATTTTTTTCATAGTTTATAAATATAATTCAACTCCTACTTCAGTATTAAATTGGCTTTTCGGATTATTCCCAATTTTTATCTATTTACCTACACATATTCCATGTTCGATCTTGACTATCAATAATTGCCTGTAATTGACCTGAACCATTATATTGACAGGTAAATTTCATAGATGGTAAGTTTGAATTTTTACCAGTAAAATCGTATGTTAGTCTGTAGGCAGCCCCATAAACCCCTTCGTCTCTTATTGTCCATTCCCCTTGAGTCGCCTTTACAAGGTTACCATCATTATCATATAAATTAAACATAGCATTATGTGTTCCATCATCTGATAAAGTAATTTCGTATTTACCATTGTAATTTTCTACACAGTACTTTTTTGATTGTGCAATTACCTCCATAACGGAAATAAAGAAGAGGGACAAAATAACTACATTTTTCATATAATAATTGATTTTAGTTTCAGAAGTGTATTTTTAATTATTCAAACATAATTTATTTAACTGCAACCATCTTGCAGTTTGTTGTTTTTTTTTAGATTTAATTAATTGAAATTAAATAATTTAGAACCCGTTGGGTGAAATTTTTAATTTTTTAAAGTATGATTTGGTGTTTTTTAAGCCAAAAAATATGGCTATTTTTGTGTCGATTTTTGTCCACATTTGACCGCATTTGACCACAAAACACAAAATAAATTATTCTGCACCGTAAAAAACGCTAAGAAGCCTCTAAATAGGTTGAAAACCTTCTCTGACTTTTATTCAGTCGAGGTCACAATAATAAAAAAACTCCTAAACAATTGGGAGCTTTTTTCTTTCAATGGTCTAAAAACTGATACTTTATCCGAATGACCAATTACTTTCTAGATAGCGACTTTAATCACATTGCATTCGCAACTGATGAACTCAACTTGAAAGAGTTCGAACTCTGCGTGTTTACGAATTGTGATTTCACAGCTTGTAATTTTATTGGAGTCACTTTTATCGACTGTCATTTCAAAGCATGCAATTTTGATGGTACTAAAATCAATCATGTCGCATTGAGAACTGTTCGTTTTGAACAATGTCAAATTAAAGAAGTCAACTTTTCAATGTGTGATAAGCTAATTTTTGAAATTTCGTTTATCGAATGCATTTTAGATTTTTCCAAGTTTTACACCTTAAAAATAAAAGCCACTGCATTTACCGATTGCAGCTTAATTGCCGTTGATTTTATGAATGCAGATTTAACCGCAGTTATTTTTGAAAATTGTGACTTGTATCGCAGCGAATTCAATAAAGCAATTGCAAACAAAGCAAATTTTAGAACCAGCTACAATTACGCTATAGATCCTGAAAAAACGAAGGTGAAGAAAGCGATATTTTCACTAGCCGAAGTAAAGGGATTACTTTATAAGCACGACTTGAAAATCAAATAATAGCACCATCTTCCATAGTAATAATGCGAAATCTGCGATGAAAAAGAAGACAGTTAATTTAAACCTAACATTTTCTTAATACAAAATCTATTTTCGGAAAAATTTCTATATTTGGGGAGTAATATTATTGCAATATTATCTTATTTCTACTTCAATAAATACCTCAGTTGAGTCAATTTTTGAAATAAGTTATCATATCATTTTTATTACTTGTTTGTAAATTATTATGATTCGAAAATTCCCGAATGAAGAGTTTAAAGAAATCAACTTTGACACTCTGCTAAAAAAGCGTTATGCCATTTCTAATAAAGGAAGAATAGCAAGTTTTATCGATCGTATTGAGGACGGAGATATTGTAAAAGGCGCCCGTTCAGACGGTTACGTTTCTTTTAAATATCGTGTTAAAGAAGGTGATGAAATTAAAAACAGGATGAAATTTGTATACAAATTAGTTGCAGAGTATTTCGTTCCCAAAACCAATGAAGATCAAGTACATGTGATTCATCTAGATTTTAGTCGCGATAATGATGACTACAGAAATCTTCGATGGGTGAATTACCAGGATAGAATCATCCACTACAAGAAAAGTCCAAATGTAATTCGCGCCAAGAAAGACCTCTTAGAGCACAACATCAAATCCGACGGACGAAAATTGAGCGTTACTACTGTAATTCGTATAAAAAAAATGCTCTTGAACCCTAAAGGAAATACTCGAAAATATCTTATTGCCAAGCAATTTGGAATCAGTCATACACATCTTAATCGAATTATTTCTGGTGAAAATTGGGGACACATAGTAGTAAAATAACTACTTTATATTCAACTCCATTTTGTAGTCATCCATGTAGAAATCTTGACCTATTGGAAGTTTTTCTTCACCAACTATTACAAAACCAGCATTTTCATAAAAGACAATCGCTGGGTTGAATCTGTTGACATTCAAAGAAATGACTTCACTTGAATTTTGAATCGATTTTTCAACAACAGTTGCCAATAATAGTTTTCCAAGTCCTTTCCCATGTGATTCTGGGAGTAGGTATAATTTATGCAAACGTGTTGTTTTCTCCTTGCGATAATCGTGTTCAATAGCCGCAAAACCCTTTGGCTGATTGTCTTCTTCGATGACTAAAAATTTATGATTGTCAATCGTCACATTTTCCAATAATTTATTTTCAGAATAAAATAAATCGAGCATGTACTCGACTTGCTTGGGTGTGATGATACTCTGGTAGACTTTCGGCCAAGTTTCAAAAGCTATATTTTGAATAGTTTTTATATCTTTTGTTGTCGCCTCATAAATTCGTATCATTGCGTTACTCTAGCCGTGAATAGATTCCTTCTTACCGTAGTTTGCAATAATAGAGGCCTCGAAGTCAAGCCATTCTCGCCAACGTTTTTCAACATCTATTCCCTGTCCATACTTTCTAGCGTATGTGATAAAAGTAGTATAATGCGCCGCTTCACTTTCCATCAATTCTCGATAAAATTTAGATAATTCTTCATCTTGAATATTTTGTGAGAGTACTTTAAATCGCTCGCAACTTCTTGCTTCAATCATCGCCGAAAACAGCATGCGTTCTACAAATCCAGAAACCCGACTTCCTGTATTGCTTTTCTTCATGTACTGGGCTAGTTCTCCAACGTATTCATCTTTCCTTTCACGAGCGAGTTTCAAACCACGTTTTTTGATGATGTCATGCACCATCTGAAAATGTTCCATTTCTTCTTTCGCTACTTCCAACATATCGGTCACCAAATCAGGATATTCAGAATTGATAGTAATAATGGTAATGGCATTGGTAGCCGCTTTTTGCTCACACCAAGCGTGATCCGAAAGAATCTCCTCGATGTTTTTTTCCACAATATTCACCCATCTTGGGTCGGTTGGCAATTGCAATCTGAAAGTTGACATGGTATTTATTTGTAAGTTGTATGTTCTAGGTTACTTGCCTTGCGTAAATAGTAGAAAACTACAACCTACAACCTTTAACCTTTTTTCTAAAAAACAAACATAGCGCGTTCACCCATCATTTCGTTGACTTCATCCGCAACTTGCTCGATAATTTCTTCATTGGTGTGGTTTATCAAAACGCGATCAATTAACTCAACAATACGCTCCATATCTTCTTCAACTAAGCCACGCGTTGTAATTGCGGGCGTACCTACGCGAATACCTGAAGTAACAAACGGAGACTTATCGTCAAAGGGAACCATGTTTTTGTTTACGGTTATTTCTGCTTTAACTAATGCATTTTCCGCGTCCTTTCCGGTAATTCCTTTATTTCTTAGATCAATCAACATCATGTGATTGTCCGTTCCACCTGAAATTAAATCATAACCTCGTTTCACAAAGGCAGCTGCCATCGCTTTCGCGTTTTTCTGAACTTGTAAAGTATAGTGAAAGAATTCGTCTGACAAACATTCTCCAAAAGCTACTGCCTTTGCAGCAATAATATGCATCAATGGCCCACCTTGGTTACCCGGAAAAACAGCCAAATCTAACAAGGAAGACATCATTCTAATTTCTCCTTTTGGAGTCGTTAATCCCCATGGGTTCTCAAAATCTTTACCCATCAAGATCATGCCACCTCGCGGTCCACGCAATGTTTTGTGTGTAGTAGTTGTAATAATATGACAATGCGGAACTGGATCATTCATCAAACCTTTAGCAATCAAACCTGCAGGATGAGAAATATCTGCTAACAACAATGCACCAACACTGTCAGCGATTTGTCTGAATCTAGCAAAATCCATATCACGGCAATAAGCAGAAGCGCCAGCGATAATCATTTTTGGTTGCTCTCGAGTAGCAATTTCTTGAATTTTATCGTAGTTAAATTCACCTGTTTCTTTTTCAACGCCATAAAAAACAGGATTGTACAAACGACCAGAAAAGTTCACTGGAGAACCGTGGGTTAAATGCCCACCATGCGATAAATCAAATCCTAAAATTTTGTCGCCTGGTTTCAGACATGCATGGTAAACTGCTGTATTAGCTTGCGAACCAGAATGAGGCTGCACGTTTGCATAGGCGGCACCAAATAATTCTTTTGCACGATCAATGGCTATTTGCTCAACAACATCTACCACTTCACACCCACCGTAATATCGCTTACCTGGATATCCTTCTGCATATTTGTTTGTCAAGCAAGATCCTGCTGCTTCCATTACTTGGTCGCTAACAAAATTCTCTGAAGCAATAAGCTCTATTCCGTGAATTTGACGGTCTTGCTCTTCATTAATTAGATCGAAAATTGTTGTGTCGTGTCGCATTTTATTTTATTTCGTTAAAAACTGGTCAAAATTACAAAAACGGTTTGTTAAATTGACATATAATGATATATTTGATCACTGAATTTTCAACAATAAATCAACAATACACATGCCTATCTCTGCCAATAATCCAAAAAGAAAATCATGGTTGGAAGTACCACAAGATTCTGATTTCCCTATTCAAAATATCCCATTTGGCGTTTTCATTACCAAAGACGATGTTATTACTATTGGAACACGAATAGGCGATTATGCAATCGATCTTGGTGCATTACAACAACTTAATTACTTTGAGGGCATTGAGCTCACTGATGATATGTTTATGCAAGATACGCTAAACGACTTCATCTCTGACGGAAAGAAAACATGGCGCTTGGTGCGCAATCGGATTGCGGACCTATTCGATGCTAACAATCCTCAGTTACGAGACCATAAAGAACACAAGGCCATTGTTGTTTTTAACGTTGCTGAAGTAGAAATGCAACTACCTGTTTTAATAGGCGATTATACAGACTTTTATTCAAGTAAAGAGCATGCAACCAACGTGGGCAGTATGTTTCGTGATCCCAACAATGCTTTGTTGCCCAATTGGCTTCATATTCCTGTAGGCTATCATGGAAGAAGCTCGACCATTGTTCCATCCGGAATTCCGGTGCATCGACCTATGGGCCAAACGCTTCCAAATGGTGAAACCACACCTGTTTTTGGTCCTTCACGATCAATCGACTTTGAACTAGAAATGGGATTTATTACAACCGATGCGAATATAATGGGCGAAAACATTCCTCTACATGAAGCAGAAGACTATATTTTTGGTATGGTTTTACTCAACGATTGGAGTGCACGTGACATACAGAAATGGGAATACGTTCCTCTAGGTCCATTCTTAGCCAAAAACTTCGCGACCTCCATATCACCGTGGATTGTAACCATGGATGCACTTGAACCATTCAGAACGAAAGGACCAGTTCAAGATCCGACACCACTACCCTATTTGCAACAAAACGGCAAATATGCTTTTGATATCAATTTAGAAGTGCAAATTGAAGCAGAAAATTCAGAACCAACAACAGTTTCCAACTCCAATTTCAAGTACATGTATTGGTCGATGAGTCAGCAATTGGCACATCACACTTCTAATGGTTGTAGGGTAAACTCTGGCGACATGATGGGTTCGGGGACAATTTCAGGTCCAACACCCGATAGCTTCGGCTCGATGTTAGAGTTAACTTGGAATGGCAAAAATCCAATCACTTTGAAAGACGGGAGTGAACGGAAATTTATCAATGACAATGACACCGTAATTATGAAAGGTTTTTGCGAAAACAGCTCAGTGCGCATAGGATTTGGTGAAGTAACTAGCAAGTTATTGCCTCCTTTTGTCAGAAAATAACTTTCAACTTTAGATTGTTGATGGGCGTTTCCGGCGGAGCGGACCGGGCTTTCCACACTCGCTTTTTTGCTCCACGCTGTTACACAAAAAGAGCTCAAACAATTGCTCCAATCCCTAACGCGATACTAGATTTGGATAGCCAATGCTGCGGCGTCAATCGCGCTATGCGAAACATCGTAAACCGACACGCCATTCTTTATGAGCAACAATTGTGGTGATTGATGTTGCACCTTAAATCGCTCCGCAATAGCATTAGATATTGCTCTGTACTCCAATAAATCTAAAAAGTAAGGCGTTACTTTTGGGTCTAAATCAAATTCGTTTTCAAATTGTTTTAAAGCCATTCTGCTGACACTGCAACGCGTGCTATGCTTAAAAATCAGGACTGGTTTTTCAGAGGAAGACAGGAATATTTCATTCAACTGTCCTAAATCGACCAAAGGAACCCATTTGATTTTAGAAGTGGTCTCTTTTTCGTTTTCTGAACTCCCTAATAGTGAAGAAAAAATACTCATTTTGTCGTGTTTTAAGTCAAATTGTCGCACACAAACCCTTGATTACAGACACTTTGTCGTGATTCAAGTAGTGGAATAACAATTGACGATTGCGTTCCAAAGTTAACCATAAAAATACTAACTGATAAACCCAAATTACAATGAACATTAATAAATTCACCATCAAATCGCAAGAAGCGATTCAACAAGCACAGCAGTTGACTCAAAGCTTGGGTCATCAGCAAATCGAGAATGAACATATTTTCAAGGCGATATTTGAAGTCGATGAGAATGTAGCACCTTTTCTTTTGAAGAAACTCAACGTCAACGTGTCTTTATTTACACAAGTCCTCGACAGCACATTACAAAGCTTTCCAAAAGTTTCGGGTGGCGAAATCATGTTGTCTCGGACTGCAAATACAACTTTAAATGAAGCTGAAATTATTGCTAAGAAAATGAATGACGAGTTCGTCTCGATTGAACATCTAATTCTGGCAATTTTCACCTCTAAAAGCAAAGTAGCACAAATTCTGAAGGACCAAGGCGTTACCGAAAAAGGACTGCAAACTGCCATCAACGAATTGCGAAAAGGCGAACGAGTGACTTCAGCATCTGCCGAAGAAACTTACAATGCGCTAAACAAATACGCGAAAAACTTAAACGAATTGGCAAAGAGCGGTAAACTTGATCCCGTTATTGGAAGAGATGAAGAAATTCGGAGAGTGTTACAAATTTTAACACGCAGAACAAAAAACAATCCGATGTTGGTCGGCGAACCTGGAGTGGGTAAAACTGCGATTGCCGAAGGTCTTGCCCACCGGATCGTTGATGGTGATGTGCCCGAAAATCTTAAAGACAAAATCATATTCTCGCTCGACATGGGCGCCTTGATTGCTGGAGCCAAATATAAAGGTGAATTTGAAGAAAGACTCAAATCAGTAGTCAAAGAAGTAACAGCCGCCGAAGGTGATATTGTTCTTTTTATTGATGAGATTCACACCTTAGTTGGTGCTGGTGGTGGCGAAGGAGCTATGGATGCTGCCAATATTCTAAAACCAGCCTTGGCAAGAGGAGAATTACGTGCGATTGGCGCAACGACACTTGATGAATATCAAAAATACTTCGAAAAAGACAAGGCTTTGGAGCGTCGTTTTCAGAAAATAATGGTGGAGGAACCAGATACGGAAAGTGCCATTTCTATTCTTCGTGGTATCAAAGAAAAATACGAAACACACCATAAAGTTCAGATTAAAGATGAAGCGATTATTGCAGCAGTTGAATTGTCACAACGTTATATTTCAAATCGTTTTCTTCCGGATAAAGCTATCGACTTGATGGACGAGGCTGCCTCAAAATTAAGAATGGAAATCAATTCAAAACCAGAAGAACTGGATGTATTTGATCGAAAAATAATGCAGCTAGAAATTGAAATCGAAGCAATCAAAAGAGAAAAAGACGAAAGCAAACTCAAAGGTCTAGGAATGGATTTGGCTAATTTGAAAGAAAGTAGAAACGAGATTTTTGCAAAATGGAAATCCGAAAAAGATGTTGTTGATAACATCCAAATCGTAAAAACAGAAATTGAAGATTTTAAGTTCGAAGCGGAACGAGCAGAACGCGATGGCGACTACGGAAAAGTGGCAGAAATCAGATATGGAAAAATAAAAGAAGCACAAGAACGACTCGATGTTTTGCAAAAGCAACTAAGCGAAAACCAATCTGGTAGTTCACTCATCAAAGAAGAGGTTACTAGAGAAGATATAGCTGAAATAGTTGCAAAATGGACCGGAATACCGGTCATGAAAATGCTACAAGGAGAGCGAGAAAAACTGCTGAAACTGGAAGCCGAATTACACAAACGAGTGGTCGGTCAAGAAGAAGCCATCGAAGCAGTCAGCGATGCCGTTCGAAGAAGTCGTGCTGGATTGCAAGATTTAAAGAAACCCGTCGGTACCTTTTTATTCCTAGGAACTACAGGTGTGGGAAAAACGGAATTGGCTAAAGCTTTGGCTGAGTATTTATTCGATGATGAAAATGCAATGACGCGCATCGATATGAGTGAATATCAAGAACGACATAGCGTAAGCCGACTGGTGGGCGCGCCTCCGGGATATGTCGGGTATGACGAAGGAGGACAATTAACAGAAGCGGTTCGCAGAAAACCGTACTCTGTTATATTGTTAGACGAAATTGAAAAAGCACATCCCGATACTTTTAATATTTTGTTACAAGTGCTAGATGAAGGCAGATTGACGGATAACAAAGGACGCTTAGCCGATTTCAAAAACACCATAATCATCATGACCTCCAATATGGGAAGTCAAATTATTCAAGAAAAGTTTGAAAATCTAAAAGGTGGTATTGAAGCAGCTACGGAAGCCGCGAAGTTAGAAGTATTAAGCTTACTGAAACAAACAGTTCGTCCAGAATTTATCAATCGAATTGACGAAATCGTGATGTTTACTCCATTGACAACCGCAAATATTACTCAAATTGTTGGGCTTCAAATCAGGAGTGTAACCAAAATGTTAGTTCAACAAGGGATCACATTAGATGCCACACCAGAGGCGATAGCGTATCTTTCGCAAAAAGGATACGATCCGAATTATGGTGCACGACCCGTAAAAAGAGTCATCCAACGGGAAGTGCTCAATGAACTGTCGAAAGAAATTCTTGCGGGAAAAATTACCACGGACAGCATTGTACTCATTGATGCCTTTGACGGAAAATTAGTATTTAGAAATCAAGCAGGATTAGCGCAGTAACTCAATAATTAAAGTTTAAAACTGTTGACCACGAATTCACGAATTTTATTTTTAAAGTTTGTGAATTCGTGTAATTTAATTTTATAGATACATCAATCCTTTTTTTGACAAAAAAAAATAAAACCTAACTATTAATTCTTTATTTTTGAAGCCCTTACAAAACAAAAAATGAGACATTTATTATTGCTACTAATTGGTATTTCAATTTCAGCAACTGCACAAGTAACTTCAACAGCGTCCGGTTCACCTTCGGCAGCAGAAAAGATCTATCGTTCGCCCGATGTCAGCGTCAAACCACAAGTGAAAGACGGGAATTACAACCTATCAATGTTTATCAGTGAGAATTTTAAATTTCCTCCAGCAATCAAGAATAAAAAAATCATCATTTTTACCAGCTTCATTGTAGAATTGGACGGAACAATGTCAGAAATTAAAGCTTTTAGTATCAACGCTAAAGATTTGATTAGTTCCAATGTTATAAAAATAGCAACTGCTGAAGAAAAAATTAATGAAGCCGATCAAATTGAATCGATGAAAGGAGAAGCGGTTCGCGTATTAAATTTATTCCAAAAGACTTGGGAACCTGCTATTAAAGAAGGTAAGCCTGTACGTTGCTCGTATAATTACCCAATACATTTTAACATAGAGTAAAACAGATTGCCGGTGTGCTTCTAATGATAAGAAAATATAAAGAGCTTATCTACTCAGGTTTATCCCTGTAAAATGCTTTTATTTATACATTTAGAAAGTCAGATTATTATTTACCCGTACGACATTAAAATTTGGAAAATTTTACAAATCCCAAATTTATTTTAGGTTATTGTTTACTTATCTCTAGTAAACAAAATTTCACCTCCTTGATTCAAAGTCATTTCTGTTTTTGATTCATTAAATTGAATTTCAATTCCATACGCAGCAACTGCAAAACGATCTTTACCAATTGGTTCGAAGATAATTGATGGTTGACCAGTCGCAGTTCCGACCAAGGCATTATTTTCTTCTGTAAAAGTAATTTTTATTGGAATTTGCTTGCTTGAAAAAGTCCCGAGATATGAATCTAAAATCACGTCTTCTTCTAATTCGCTTTTGCCTGAAGTCCATATATTATTTGCTGAATTATAATCTGGCAAAGCATTGTCAGGATCAATTGTTATGCTTTCTATTTCCTCAAAAATACCCGGCTTAAATGTCCAAGATGTGTTTCTCATCCAAACTTCAACAGGAAGAGCAGTTCTAGATGATTTACCACTTTTAGTCTTAAACTCCAATACGACAGGCATTGCCATTTTCTCCAGATTGTCAATCGTTACAATTACACCTTTGGTAGGATCATTTTTGATGTACTTCACTTTGGAAATCCCTTGGTCTAATCTCCAATTATTCAAAAACCAACCTCTCCAAAACCAATTTAAATCTTCTCCACCGGCGTTCTCCATAGTTCTAAAAAAATCATCTGGTGTTGGATGTTTGAAAGCCCAGCGATTAATATAGGTACGGAACGCATAATCAAAACGCTTTTCTCCTAATACTTGCTCTCGCAACATAGTTAAACCAGCGCCAGGCTTGTAATAAGCCAATAATCCTATACTTTCTTCTTTCATATTATCGGGAGCGCTCATGACAGTTTCCAACTTCGGATCAGTTAAAAATACGCCACTTTGATGCATATTTTCTTTTTGAGCTTTATATTCCCCTTTATTGAAATCTTGGGAACTCAAAGAATTAATAAATGTATTAAAACCTTCGTCCATCCACGCAAATAATCTTTCGTTAGATCCTACAATCATAGGAAACCAGCTATGTCCAAATTCATGATCCGTAACGCCCCATAAATCAGCGCCTTGACTTGTCCAGTGACAAAATACGATTCCGGGATATTCCATTCCACCTTCATTACCCGCTACATTTATTGCTGCTGGATACGGATATTCAAACCATCTTTTCGAATAATTCTCAATGGACGCTTTGGTATATTCTGTCGATCTACTCCAAGCATTTTCACCAGTACTTTCTACTGGATAAGCAGAAATAGCCATTGATTTTTTTCCGCTTGGAAGATTGATTCTTGCTGCGTCAATGATAAAGGAAGAAGATGATGCCCAAGAAACATCTCTAGAATTTTTCATTTTGAATTTCCATGTCAATGTAGATTTTCCCGTTGGTCTTGAAGCGGCATTGGTTACCTCTTCTGAAGTTCGGATCATTACAGTTTGATCACTTTGCTTAGCTTGAGTCCAACGCTTTTGTTGCTCTGCAGTGTATACTTCAGCTGGGTTTGTTAGTTCCCCTGAACAAACAACAATGTGATTTGAAGGAGCAGTAATCGCAATATCAAAATCCCCATATTCTAGATAAAACTCCGCCCCTATGTATGGATTAGTATTCCATCCGCGAACATCATCATAGACACACATTCTAGGATACCACTGCGCAATCGTAAATATTTTCCCGTTCTTGGTGTCGAGAACTCCTGTCCTATCGGATCCGTATTTTGGGGAAATGTAAGAGAAATTTATCTTGATTTTGACGGCAGCTCCATTTGGCTTTAATTCTTGTGCTAATTGAATTTGCATTCGCGTGTCAACGATTGAGTACTGTAGCTCTTTTTCTGAGGTTTTACCGTTCACTGTAGACATTAATGAAACGGATTTTATTACGAACCCTCCGTCTAGTGTTTCACCATTTGCTCCTCCTCTACTTCCAGTCAATCCAATAAGTGCGTTTCCTCTCGAGTCTGCCTTAAATGCATTTTGATCGAGATGCAACCAGAGAAAAGCTAAGGCATCGGGGCTATTGTTTGTATAACTTAAAATCTCCGATCCTGTAATTTCATTTGTTGCTTCATTTAATTGTGCAGTCAATTGGTAATCCGCTCTATTTTGCCAATATTTTGGTCCAGGTTGACCGCTAGCCGAACGCGTATCTGTCCCATTCTTAGTATAGAAATCTGGAGCAAAAGCATCATAATAATCGTACTTAGAGACGATTGGCGATTGTTGTCCTGTGGCCGTAAAAATTGAAAAAGATAAAGTCAAAATTAGTATGACTTTGATAATTGCTTGTTTCATTTCAAATAGTTTTTAAAGGAAGTAGCAGCAGTATATAACTTACTGTATTGTTACAACGAATTTTGCATTTTAATTTTAAAGTTGTTTTTAAGAAAGGATGGTATCCAAAAGATCGTGATGCAAATTTTTTGCAAATGAAAATTATAAAAACATCACAAAAAGATGGTAATTTCAAATTTACATTATTTCTTAATAATCTTTATTTGAGTTACTTGAGTATCGTTTGCTACAGTAAGAATGTAAATTCCGTTTGGCAAATCACTAAAATCATGTTCTTCAATATTTTTTCCAGTATAAATTACTTTACCATCTATCGCAGTCATCAAATAGTTGGCATTTTGAAGCGGGTTTTTCACTACAAATTTAGAAGAAAATGGATTGGGATAGATCGCGCTGCTTGTTGGCATTTCAAAAGGAGAAGTGCTCAAATTACCCACGATAATGGTCAACTCGTAAGTGGCGGAAAAAGTTCCATTACTTGCTATTAGCTGAACATTATAAACTCCATCAGAAGCAAAAATATGAGTTGGAAATTCATCCGAGCTAGTATTCTCGATCCCACTCGCTGGATCATCAAAATTCCAAATAAAAGTAGTGGCATTTGTACTCAAATTTTGAAAAAACACTTCCTCTCCTGCACCAGGATTTAGAGGTGCATAAGTAAAAAGTGCCGTAGTTTGAAAATCGCGCTGCATGTCCAAATATTCAACAGCAGTTGTTACCCAAGACCCAGTAAGATTACTTTGAGCGACCTTAAGAACCGGAATTTTTTGGGTGGTATCGAACCATTTCAGTTCCCTTGTTGTTCTTATTGTGCGTGGTAAGCCAACGCCAAAAAGGGCAATTGAGTCATTCGAAACTAAGGTTGTTTTCATTCTCAACACATTGGAATAATTTCCATAAGGTGTAACTAAACTGCCCCATCCATCAACTTCATTGGTGCGCTGCAGAGCATTTTCTTGATAAAAGAGTGTAGGAATTTCAATATCGTAAGAAGAGTTATCTGAATCTGTATTTCCAAATTGTATTGGAAATCGATAAATAATATCAGAATCTGTATATTGGTTTGTCAGCGGAATTTGCGTACCGTTGTAATTTATCTTCGAAGCACTTCCCGTTTGCCTCAAATCATTGGTAGATTTCTTATAAAAATCATTCGCATCAGTTACTTCAACTACTTGTCCCGGAATATTTAATGTTTGAGGATTGTTGTTGGTTGCAGCCAAATTCGTATTGTTGGGGTTGAAAATAAAAGGCCACAAAAAGCCTGTTGAAGATGGATTTCTGAACTGCAATTGATTTTGGGATGTTCCCGTCAGCGATGTAAAATCCCATGAGAAGTTCGCTCCAGTGGTCTCATAATCAAGTGCTAAATCTTCAGCCGATGTGATGTAAAAATTATCTCCAATTGCAGCGTATTGACTTGAATTATAAGTGGCTTGAGCTTGAATTAGACTGCATACAAATGCAAGTAGAATCGTAATTTTTGTTTTCATGAATGTGATATAAATTAATTGACAACGATACAAATTTTATTTGATTAAAGCAGTGATTTCAAATAATCTAGATATGCTTTTCCTCTTTTTTCTGCGTTGTAATCCAAAACGAACATTATTGTCGTTTGTATGACAAGCCCTATTCCCAATCCGTTTCCCAAAGATTTAGGTTCAAAAATAAAAACCAATAGGAAACCAATAATTATGAGAGCAATTTCAACCCAGCGGTAAATTACTAAATGCTTTATGACCACTAACATTCGTGGAATTTCGTAGTCCTCTATGCTTTTTGTCTCTTTTTCAACGTAGTGCATCACTCGAACGGTATCCAAATCAGATTTTAAATAAACCGTAATTCCAACAACCAATTGTATCAATCCGATGGAAACGATAGCGTATGCAATACCATTTAAATGAGGCTCTTTTCTAAAAAGCAAGTAAAACAATGAAATTGAGAAAGAAATAAAACCAATACAGATAAAGTATATACTTTCTCTTTTCTCCTCGCCGAAATATTGCGTTATTGCATTCATATTTTACGTTCGATTTTCAAAACGAAAACAAATATAATCCTTTCTGTAAATGGAATAAATAATTACAGAAAGAAAAAAATATACCTTGATGCTTTTTTATAATAAAATTAATATCACATCGTTTGTTAAATACTAAATTGCGTGACATTAAAACTAAAATTTACAAATGGAAAAAATCAAAATACTTTGGGTCGACGACGAAATTGATTTATTAAAGCCACACATCTTATTCCTAGAAAAAAAAGACTACTTAGTAAGCACCTGCAACAACGGAAGAGACGCTGTCGATATGTTTAATGACGGTAATTTTGACATTGTTTTTCTAGATGAAAATATGCCAGGTATGAGTGGTCTCGAAACTCTTGCTGAAATTAAGGAGAAAAAAACTTCTACTCCCGTAATCATGATTACCAAAAGTGAGGAAGAATACATTATGGAAGAAGCAATTGGATCAAAGATTGCGGATTACTTGATTAAACCCGTCAACCCAAATCAGATACTCCTAAGTATCAAAAAAAACCTTGATCATTCTCGTTTAATCTCCCAAAAAACTACCCTAGATTACCAAAAAGAATTTAGAAAAATTGCGATGGATATGGCCATGGTAAACACCCATGAAGAATGGGTGGATTGCTACAAGAAATTAATTTTCTGGGAGTTGGAATTAGAAAGTATTCAAGATCAAAGTATGATCGAAATACTAGAGTCGCAAAAAGTCGAGGCAAATGCTCAGTTTGGTAAATTCATCGAGAGAAATTATGAATCGTGGTTTGCTCTGTCTGATCGCCAAGGCGCTAACAAATCTACGGTAGATAAGCCACTGCAGTCTCATCAACTTTTTCGTGAATTGGTCGTACCGGAATTAACAAAAAAAGACAAACCAATTCTATTTGTTGTTATTGATAATCTGCGCTATGATCAGTGGAAAGTGATGGAAAATGTTGTTGCAAACCACTATAAACTTGAAAAAGAAGTTCCGTATTATGCCATTTTACCCACTGCAACTCAGTATGCGCGAAATGCTATTTTCTCTGGGTTAACGCCTTTAGAAATGGAAAAGCAATTTCCTCAATACTGGAAAAATGATGTTGAAGATGGCGGAAAAAACTTGTACGAAGCGGAATTTTTAGAAGCTCATCTGAAGCGACTGGGCTTAAACATCAAGCAAGAGTACTTCAAAATTACCAATCTAACAAATGGTAAAAAGCTAGCGGAAAACTTTAAAGCATTAAAAGACAACAACTTGGTTACGGTCGTGTATAATTTTGTAGATATGTTATCACATGCCAAAACTGAAATGGATGTGGTAAAGGAATTAGCTTCAGATGACAAAGCGTATCGGTCATTGACTCTAAGTTGGTTTAAGAATTCTCCGTTACTAGAAATAATTCAACAAGCACAAAAAATGGGATTCAAATTAATTATTACTACAGATCACGGCACTATTAATGTCAAGAACCCTTCGAAAGTAATTGGGGACAAAAACACAAGTTTAAATTTAAGATATAAAACAGGTCGAAGCTTAACGTATGAAGATCGCGACGTATTCGCAGTTAAAGATCCGAAAAAAATTGGACTACCGTCCATAAATATGAGTAGTTCCTATATCTTTGCTAAAAATGATTACTTTCTCGCGTATGTTAATAACTTCAATCACTATGTAAGTTATTATAGAAACACTTATCAGCATGGTGGTATTTCGTTAGAAGAAATGATCGTACCGTTTATGGTTTTTAATCCAAAATAGCAACTTTGAAAATTGTATTTTCTTTAGATGAAATTAGTGCCGTATCTAAAATTATTCTGGCACAAAATCCTAAAAAAGTAATTCTTTTTTATGGTGAAATGGGGGCAGGTAAAACGACGTTGATCAAAGCTTTAGCAAAATCTCTAGGCGTTTCAGATGCGACAAGCAGCCCTACCTTTTCTCTCGTAAATGAGTACCAAATAGACGACGAAGATTCGGTTTATCATTTTGATGTTTATCGACTAAAAAGTGAAGCAGAAGCTTACGATATGGGTATTGAGGAATATCTTTATTCTGGCCATTGGTGCTTTATAGAATGGGCTGACAAAATTCCAACCTTAATTCCAAACGAACACAGCATCATTAGGATTAGTACAGTAGGTGCCAATGAACGAGAGCTTGAGTTTGTGTGAAAAGTACAAGAATTCAATCTAACTAATTTAGAAAAGTTGGCTGCTTAATCAGTTTTTCATAACTTAGACCGAAAATAGTAGTGTATCATTATGGGATTGACTCCATTTACCAAACAGCAATTGCTTCCTCAAGAGGAGAAACTGGAAATTGCAAGACATAAAAGTGAACTCTTTATTGGAATTCCAAAGGAAACAAGTTATCAGGAACGCAGGATATGTTTAACTCCTGACGCGGTAAACTCATTAACTTTACATGGTCATCGCGTGATGTTAGAGTCAGGAGCGGGATTGAGTTCAAGTTACACCGACAAAGAGTATAGCGATGCCGGAGCCGAAATCTCAAACGACACTGCGAAAGTGCTAAGCTGCCCTATAATTTTGAAAGTGGAGCCGCTCACTATGCCTGAAATTGAATTGGTAAATCCACAAACGATTGTCATTTCGGCCATTCAGTTAAAAACCAGAAAGAAAGAGTACTTTGAAGCTTTATCAAAGAAGAAAGTCACCGCTTTGGCTTTTGAATATATTAAAGACGAAGATGGTTCCTATCCTGCCGTAAAGTCATTAAGCGAAATTGCGGGAACAGCATCGATTCTCGTAGCCGCAGAATTAATGATTAACAATCAATTTGGTAAAGGACTCCTTTTTGGAAATATTACAGGCGTTCCTCCGACGGAAGTCGTCATTTTAGGTGCAGGAACTGTTGGTGAATTTGCCGCAAAAACTGCATTAGGACTTGGAGCCAATGTCAAAGTTTTTGATAACTCTATCACCAAACTACGCCGTTTACAAAATAATTTAAGCCAACGGATTTTTACTTCCACCATTCAACCCAAATCATTATTAAAAGCGCTTCGCCGCTGTGATGTAGCGATTGGAGCAATGCGCGGTAAAGATCGTTGTCCGGTTGTTGTAACGGAAAGCATGGTTGAATTTATGAAGAAGGGCGCGGTAATTGTCGATGTAAGTATTGACACTGGCGGATGTTTTGAAACTTCCGAAATTACAACACACGAGAAACCAACTTTTATTAAACACGATGTTGTACATTATTGTGTGCCTAATATTCCATCTCGATACTCGAAAACGGCATCGTTGTCAATCAGCAATATTATTACGCCATATCTCCTTCAAATTGCGGAAGACGGTGGAATCGAGAGTGCGATAAGATGCAACAAAGGCCTGAAAAACGGCGTTTATTTATACCATGGTATACTGACCAACAAAGCCATTGGAGATTGGTTTGACTTGCCAGATAGCGATATCAATTTAATTGTGTTTTAAGGTAACTTTCTTTTACATTTGCAAAAAAAATCTATGAGATTACGGTATCGTTTTGCTTACTATTTAATCGGATTTACATTTGGATTGTTCTTTGTTGCAGCAATGTTTATGGGAAAAGACACGCGCTGCAATTATTTTCCAAATGCACGCGTGCTCAATGATTTAAGAAACAAACCATTTGAATATTCTGAAAATGCCACTATTATTCTTTCTGAAGGATGGATTGATTCGACAGATATCAAAAATTCACTGACCTATGGCGATGTCGATTTTGACAGAAGTAATGTGCAAGTGGGAAGTGGAAAACGCTATATCATTGAGGGTAAAACTAGCAAGAGCGTCAATATTATTTTGGAAGTAGTCAATTATACGGATAAAGCGGTACTTCAAAATATCATTAAAACGAAAAAATAAATCGTCTCAAAAAAACTCTTTTTTGATATCAAGGGAATTATCATTCTTGCAAAAGCCCATTCGGAAAATCGAGGAAGTGATGATTTCAAACTAGCACTTTCTGACCAGAGAGCAAAAGCAACCGCTCAATAAATTATATCAAAAGGAATAGTATCCGAGAGAATTTCGGGAAAAGGTATGCTAGAAACTGAGCCGAAAATCGATTTTTAAGAAAACTGCACTGAAGAATAACATGCACAATACAGCCGTTTAGAGTTTTTAATTGTAAAGTAGAATATCATTTATTCATACAAAAAAATCCGCTAACTGTTTTGAATAATAGATAATTACCTTAGTTTTACTTTCTCCAAATTAAATTTACGTCATGAAAAATCAATTAGTTCTATTCTTCGTTTTTATTTCTTTTAACAGTTTTGGACAAGATGCTTTATGGAATAAGGTTTCTGAAGAAGCAACAAAATCATCAATTAAAATGGATCGTAATTCGACTCCTTCTAAGTATGAATTGTATTCTTTAAATTTAGATTTACTGAAATCGCGTTTATTGCGAGCACCTATAGATTCTGGAGCATCCTCTTCCAATATTATTATTCCTTTTCCAAATCCAAATGGAACATTGGAAGATTATAACATTTATGAAGCTCCCATTATGGAGAAAGAACTAGCAGATAAATTTCCAAGTTTAAAAACATACATAGGAAAAGGTATTAAAAATCCTGCTGAAACAATACGATTTAGCATTACTGTTTTTGGTTTACATGTCATATCATTATCGGGCGATCACGGAACTTTTTATATTGATACGTATACCAAAGATTTGAGCAATTATATTGTTTATACAAGACAAGATATTAGTGCAACTAAATCTTTTCATTGTGGTGTTATCGACGAGTCCTCTGAAGAGCTTAGATCGATTGAAAGCGCAATTCAAAACAGAGCAAGTGATGGTCTTTTTAGAACATATCGACTAGCAATGGCTTGTACTGTTGAGTATGCTGCTTTTCATATTACTGCAGCGGGATTAGGATCTGGAACTTTGGCTCAGAAGAAAGCAGCTGTTTTATCAGCGATGGTAATTACGATGGCTCGCGTGAATGGTGTTTTTGAAAACGATATGTCATTTAGAATGAATTTAGTCGCAAATAATGACTTGATTATTTTCGTTGATTCGGATAGTTTTGATAATTCAAATACTGCGAATGCTCTATTGAATCAAAGTCAAACTGTAATTGACGCCACGATAGGATCTGCTAATTACGATATCGGTCATACTGTTAGTACTGGCGGCGGCGGCGTAGCACAATTGAACTCGCCTTGCGGAAGTGGTAAAGCAAGAGGAATTACGGGTCAAGGTTCGCCTGTTGGAGATCCTTTTGATATTGATTATGTAGCACACGAAATGGGTCATCAATGGGGAGGAAATCATACACAAAATAATAATTGTAACCGAAATTCAACTACAGCAGTAGAACCCGGAAGCGCCTCAACAATAATGGGTTATGCCGGAATTTGTACGCCAAATGTTCAAAGTAATTCGGACGCTTATTTTCATACTGTTAGTATTAATGAAATGATTGCTTTTATTGCCGGAAATGGCGGAACATGTGCTGTTGCGACTAATAATGGAAATTTTGCACCAATAGCAAATGCAGGAATTGACTATACGATTCCAAAAGGAACCGCTTTCATCTTAAAGGGAACTGGTTCTGATGCTAACGGAGATGCTTTAACTTATTGCTGGGAGCAAACAAACAATCAAACAAGTACCCAACCACCGACGCAAACTGCAACTACAGGTCCTAATTTTAGATCTATTGCACCATCAAGCTCCCCAAATAGATTCATGCCACCTTTGGCAAGTGTTGTTGCAAATGTTTTGAATCCAACTTGGGAAGTAGTGCCAACTGTTGCTCGAACTATGAACTTTGCTTTAACAATACGCGACAATAGAACTCCAAATGGTGGGCAAACCAAAAGAGACGATATGGTGCTAACTGTTGCTAATGTGGGACCTTTTTTAGTGACTAGTCCAAATACCGCGGTTTCATATGTTGGAAATGTATCACAAACAATTACGTGGGATGCAGCTGGAACTACTGTAAATGGTATTAATTGCGCAAATGTTGATATCCTTTTATCCACAAATGGCGGACTCACTTTTCCGATAACTTTATTGGCAGGAACTCCTAATGATGGTACACAAGCAGTAACAATTCCAAATTTAGCGGGAACTACCAATCGTATTATGATTGCGGGTTCTAATCATATTTTTTATGATGTGTCCAATACTAATTTCACCATTACAGCGGGAACTGCAGACACTACTGCGCCAACAGCGCCAACCCTTGTTGCTTCAAACACCACAACAAATTCAACACTACTGAGTTGGTCTGGTGCAACAGATAACATTGCAGTCACGAGTTATTCCATATTTAGAAATGGTGTACTTATTGGTACCTCAACTACTACTTCTTTTACCGCTTCAGGCTTAAGTGCAGGAACCAATTTTTCTTTTACAGTAAAAGCAAGAGATGCAGATGGAAATTTTTCTATTGATAGTAATTCTGTTAGTGTTACAACACTTTCTTCTGACACAACGCCTCCTTCTGCACCAGTGTTAAGTAATAGTTTAACTGCGATTACTTCCACTTTTCTCTCTTGGACAGGTGCTACAGATAATGTTGCAGTTGTGAGTTATGACGTATACCGCAACGGCGTGTTTTTGGTCAATACAGCCGCAACAACTTATTTGGTTACCGGATTAACTGCCGCCACGCTTTATACTTTTTATGTAAGAGCAAAAGATGCCGCTGGAAACGCCTCTTCAAACAGCAACGTTGTAAGTGTTACAACATTGTCACCTGACGTTACTCCACCGACGCCACCAACATTAAGTGCATCACTGACCACATCCACATCAACGGTTCTCACTTGGTCTGGAGCTACAGATCTTAATGGAGTTACGGCCTACGATGTCTATCGTGGTGCATCACTAATCGGAACTACCGGAGCTACAACATTTAACATGACAGGGTTAGTACCCCTTACTCAATATTCATTTTCAGTAAGAGCGAAAGATGAGGCTGGAAATATTTCTATTTCAAGTAATGTAGTTTCAATAACAACGACAGAATTTACGTATTGTACTTCACTAGGAAGTAGTGTTGCTGATGAATTAATTGGAAACGTGACATTGGGAACAATTAACAATACTTCGACTGGTGGTTCAGGTTATACAGATTTTACCAACATATCCACAACTTTGGCCGTCGGAACTACACAGACTATTTCTATTACACCAACTTGGACAGGTACAGTTTATGCTGAAGGATATGCAGTGTTTATAGACTTTAACAGAGATGGCGATTTTCTTGATAGTGGGGAAACAGTTTTTACAAGAGCGGCGACAACTTTAACGCCAATTAGCGGCACATTTACCATTCCAATAACTGCTACAATTGGAACAACGAGAATGCGTGTTTCGCTAAAATACGACGGAATCCCTACGGCCTGCGAAACTTTTCAATATGGACAAGTAGAAGACTATTCGATTAATTTCATTCCTGCAGCAACTACACTCGATCTTAAATTGTTTATCGAAAGTTATTTCGATACTGCAACAAATCTTATGAAACCGGTAAAAGCAAATCAAGGAATAGGATCAAGTACTACGGACGTTGATGACATCACGGTTGAATTGAGGAATGCAACTACTTATAATACTATAGCTTCAACCACAGCGGTTTTAAAAACTGACGGAACTGCAAATTGCATTTTCAGTTCGAGTTATACTGGAAATTACTTTATTGCTATTTTGCACAGGAGCGCGGTTCAAACGTGGAGTAATTTACCCGTTTCATTTTCAAGTGCATCGACTTCGTTTGATTTTACAACAGCGGCAGCAAAAGCATTCGGATCTAATATGACTTTAGTAGCGCCAGGTGTTTATGCTTTCTACAATGGAGATGTAAATCAAGATGAAATAATCGACAATTCTGATTCAGATACCTTATTCTTTGATATTGAAAATTCAAATTTTGGATTTATAAGTACTGATCTAAATGGCGATGGCAGCGCAGATAATTCCGATACAGATAGTTTTTTTGTAAATGTGCAGAGTAGTATTTTTTCAAACCATCCGTAAACTGAAGTAATAATTTTATCCTACATAAACGCTATTCATAATTTGCTAACTAAATGACAAGCCAATTAAAAAAAGGCTCGAACTACGTTACGAAGTCATAAAATCTTATATTTGACAGCAAATACTAACTATGCCTCGTTTCAAAGAGAATGATTTGCCAAAATCAAAAATTACCGCTAGTTCACTCCAAAAAGCAACACTTATTTTTAAGTATTCCGGCATTCACAAATGGAAGTTTTATGTAGGACTGGTATTTTTACTACTTACAGGTGGAACGGCCTTGGCATTTCCAAAACTAATGGGAATGCTGATTGACTGCGTAAAAAATAAGGACTATGTTTTAGCTAACAATATCGCAATTGGACTTCTTGCAATTCTTTTTCTACAGTCTTTTTTTTCCTTCTTTAGACTTTCTTTGTTTGTTAATTTTACTGAGAATACTTTGGCTAACTTGCGTTTGGCACTATACAGTAACTTGATAAAATTGCCGATGTCTTTTTTTTCTAATAAAAGAGTAGGAGAATTAAACAGTCGCATCAGCTCTGATATTACCCAGATTCAAGACACACTAACATCAACCATTGCAGAATTTTTAAGACAATTTATTTTGATCATTGGAGGTGTTATCCTTTTGGCAAACGAGAGCTTCAAACTAACCTTGCTCATGCTTTCCGTTGTGCCTTTAGTTGCAGTAGCGGCAGTTATTTTTGGTAGGTTTATTAGAAAATACTCGAAGAAAGTACAAGATCAAGTAGCGGAAAGCCAAGTTATCGTCGAGGAAACCCTGCAAGGAATAACAATGGTAAAAGCATTTGCAAATGAATGGTATGAAATCGCCAGATATGATGGCAAAATACGTAACATTGTTGCACTGGCCATCAAAGGAGGAAAATACAGAGGCTATTTTGCTTCCTTTATCATCTTTTGTTTGTTCGGATCGATTGTAGCTGTAGTATGGTATGGTGTTCAATTGAGCATTGCGGGGGAAATGAGCGTAGGTCAGTTGATTTCCTTTGTATTATACTCCACTTTTGTCGGCGCTTCATTTGGAGGTATCGCAGAATTGTATGCACAAATTCAAAAAGCAATTGGTGCAACCGAACGTGTTTTCGAACTATTAGAAGAAACTCCCGAAAAAATTAATAGTCACTCCTCTCAAAATCATCAAAAAATAAATGGTGAAGTGGATTTCAAAAATGTACATTTTAGTTACCCTTCAAGAAAAGAAATCAATGTTTTGAAAGGAGTCAATTTTAGTGTAAAATTTGGTCAGAAAATCGCTATCGTTGGTCCGAGTGGTGTCGGAAAATCAACAATTGCCTCACTCCTATTGCGATTTTACGATATTGAAAGTGGATCAATCGAAATTGATGGCAAGAATATTTATGATTTCGACTTAGAAACTTTACGAGGCAACATGAGTATTGTGCCGCAAGATGTCATTTTATTTGGTGGCACGATTAAGGAGAACATCGCTTACGGTAAACCAAATGCAACCGAGGAAGAAATAGAATTAGCGGCGAAGCAGGCAAACGCACTCAATTTCATTAACGGATTTCCAGAAAAAATGGAAACAGTTGTGGGGGAACGAGGCATCAAATTATCTGGAGGTCAACGGCAACGAATTGCCATCGCACGAGCTTTGCTTAAAAACCCAAGAATCTTAATTCTTGATGAAGCAACATCATCTTTAGACAGCGAAAGCGAAAAATTAGTGCAAGAAGCTTTAGAAATTTTAATGGAAGGAAGAACCAGCATCATCATTGCGCACCGTTTATCCACCATTAGAACCGCAGATCAGATTCTAGTGCTCGATGATGGAAAAATCACTGAACAAGGTACACACCAAGAACTACTGGAACTAGAAAATGGCCTTTATAAAAATTTAAGTAATTTGCAGTTTAGCAATTCATAATGTAAACTCTATGAAATCAATTGAAATCCAAATATATAGCACACGGATATCGGGGGTTTGGCAGATTTATACAGATTTTTATAAATTTTTGATTCGTGTCAATCCGTTTAATCAGCGTCATCAGCGTTCCGTTTTCGCAAGTAAATTATATTTAGCTTTATTTATTTTTGGTGCTACCATAGCCACATCCCAAAACAAAAAAACTACCGAAAAATCTACCCCAAAACCTTTCGAATTGGGCGTAATCGAAGAATTGCAATCGACCATACTTTCAGAAAAAAGAATCCTCAATATTTATTTACCAGAAGGCTACAAACAAAACGACACCATCAAATATCCTGTGATTTATTTGTTGGATGGTGGAGCAGACGAAGATTTTATTCATACCGTTGGATTGGTGCAATACAACACTTTTTCATGGATAAATAGAATTCCACAGTCGATTGTTGTTGGCATTGCGAATATAGACCGTCGTAGAGATTTCACTTTCCCAACATCTATTGAAGAGGATAAAAAGAAAGCTCCGACTACAGGTGGTTCTTCAAGATTTATTGATTTTTTAGCAAAGGAACTACAGCCTTTCATACAAGAAAAATACAAAGCCAACAACTCAAAAACCATCATTGGTCAATCTCTAGGCGGATTGCTAGCAACTGAAATTCTATTCACAAAACCAACTTTATTCGATAAGTACATTATCATAAGTCCAAGTTTATGGTGGAATGACGGCTCTATTTTAAAGCAAAATCCTGAAATCTTAAATGAAAATTTCTCGCAAAAAACGGAGGTCTATATTGGCGTTGGAAAAGAAGGATTAGCACCTACAAAAAATCCGCATGTGATGGAAATTGATGCGAATATTTTGGCCGATAAACTACAGCTAACCAAAAGCAAAAGCGTGAAAATTTATTTTGATTATATGCCTGAAGAAAATCATGCAACATCATCACATCCGGCGTTATTCAATGCCTTTCGCCTTTTGTATCCGAAAAAATAAGGAAGCAAAATATATAAAACTTAGCCACGAATTATTATTTTAATCCTTGAATTCGTGGCTAAAAATATTTTTACAATCTTATTTACCTTTTCTACGGTCGCGTTCTGTCTTAAGTAAATTTAGTTCTCGACTAGTTTGTCCGGCAACTGAAGTATTTTCCTCTGCGCGTCGAATCAAGTAAGGCATCACATCACGCACCGGTCCAAAAGGTAAATACTTCGCTACATTATACCCGTGATTGGCCAAGTTATAGCTAATATTGTCACTCATCCCATACAATTGCCCATACCAAATGCGCTTGTCGTCTTTAGCAATTCCGTTTGATTGTTGCATCTCCATGAGTTTGTAGGAGCTCTCTTCATTGTGCGTTCCTGCAAAAATAGCCATGCTGTCAATATGCTTCATCATATAATCAACTGCAGTATTGTAGTTGTCGTCCGTCGCTTGTTTTGAGGCACAAATTGGTGTTGGATAACCTGATTCTTCAGCGCGTGAATTTTCTTTTTCCATGTAGGCACCGCGGACTAACTTCATTCCGATATAGAAACCGTCCGATTTTGCTCTTTCATGCAATTTCTTCAAATATTCCATGCGATCCCATCGATATAACTGCAATGTATTAAAAACAACTACTTTCTCTTTGTTGTATTTCCGCATCATTTCTTCTACCAAATCATCGGCCGCATCTTGCATCCAACTTTCTTCAGCATCAATCAATAAAGCAACATCCTTTTCATGAGCGGTTTTACAAATCAATTCGAAGCGATCTTTCACTTTTTTCCATTCTATTTCTTCTGCTGGTGAAAGTGCTGCCTTCGCTCCTACTTTTTCGTACAAATCCAAACGCCCCAAACCAGTCGGCTTGAAAACCGCGAAAGGAATCGCTTGACGTTCTTTGGCAAATTCGACCGTTTTTAAGGTCATTTCCAACGCAGCATCAAATTGTGCTTCTTCCTCTTTACCTTCAACAGAGTAATCCAAAACAGAAGACACACCCTTCGTGTACAATTTATCAACAACAGTCAAACAATCGATTTCATTCACGCCACCACAAAAATGATCGAAAACGGTAGCACGAATCAATCCATCAACAGGAAGATGAGCTTTCAAAGCAAAATTTGTAACAGCAGTCCCAATGCGAACCAAAGGCTCGTTGGCAATCATTTTAAATAAAAAATAAGCTCTATCTAATTCGGTATCACTTTTAAGTGCAAAAGCTACTTTTGTGTCGTTGAATATTCTTTCCATAATTTCGATTTGTCGGGCAAATATAACTAGAGTTTCTGCAAAAAAGAGCCAATGTAAAACTGTTTTTATTCGGGAAATTAATGTTTAAAATCGAGTCAATTGGTTAACCACAACTTTCTATAGCTTTTGTTCTTATCATAAACAGTCGCTTGCTTTTCTATATTAAAATAGCGATCTGGTCTCGGGTCATTGCCAACTCCAGCAATATACGCCCAATTACCCCAATTACTACATTCATCGTAGTCAATCAATTGCTGCTCAAAATAAGCCGCACCAATGCGCCAATCTAGCTTTAGATCGTGGCACAAATAACTCGCGACATTTTGTCGACCCCGATTACTCATAAAGCCAGTAAGCCGCAATTCATTCATGTTGGCATCAATAAAATCTACCTCTGTATTTCCTGTAATCCACTGTTGTAGTAGTTTTTCACTAACCGCTTTCGAAATCTTTTTTCCACTATTAATTCCAGAGGTTTGAAACATTTTAGATTGGTGTTTCTTAAACATAAACCTAAAAAAATCTCTCCATAAAAGCTCAAAAACAAGCCAATAAGTTGAATCGTTGGCGCCAAAATCAGATTCGTATTTTTTCAATTCATGGTAAATAAATCGCGGTGAAATACATCCCAAAGCCAACCAAGCGGAAAACTTAGAAGAATAATCTGCTCCTATGAGTCCGTTTCTAGTTTCTTTATATTGGGAAATACTTTTTGTTTCAAAAAAATAATGATTAAGACGCTGATTTGCCTCGCTTTCGCCGCCTTTAAATTGTATAGCAGTGCGGGAATCGATGGCTACAAACTCTAAATCTAATGCTTCTAATGTTGGATAAATAGCTTCCGGAATAGTTGGAGACTTGATGGCTAGCGGCTTGCTTTGAATACTTCTTATCATCGCATCTTTCTCTGTTTTCTTTCTAAAATTCGTAAAGACATCTGGAATATCTTTTATCGAAAAAGGCAAATCTTGCGCATGATATAACGTGCTGGTACTGAAAGTTTCAAATTCACATCGCAATTTAAAAAGCTCTTGTTGTACCAATTGCTCTACCTGTTTCTCTTCATAAGCCACTTCGCGTTTTGCAAAAACTTTTGATGCGTTGTATTTTAAAGCTATTCGCGGAATTTCTACTTCCGGTTTGCCTTTAACCACAATTAACCCTGAGCCCAATGCACGGAGGTTTCTTTCAAGATCTTGTAGTGATTCCAATAAAAATTGCGCTCTATAACTTCCTGTTTTTTTAAATCCAAACGAAGTGGTTTCAAACTGGGCATCATCAAAACAATAGACGGGAATAACCTGATCGCTTTGCGCTATTGCTTTGATTAACGTTTCATTATCTTCTAATCGTAAATCAGTTTTGAACCAAATAATCGCTCTTTTCATAAATCATTGATATTTTTTAAATAATAATTCGCTTGTTCCAACAACGCTGTTTTTGCTTCGGGTTGCATTTTTCGCCACACATTATACATCATTCCAATTCTCGGATTCTTTCCCAATTTGTTTTCATTTCTATCGTAGAAATTCCAATACAAGCTATTAAATGGACAAGCCTTGTCTCCCGTTTTTACCGCTTTTTTGTAATAGCAACTGCCACAGTAATGGCTCATTTTATCGATGTATGAAGCAGAACTGACATACGGTTTTGTTCCGACAATCCCTCCATCGGCAAACTGACTCATGCCGCGTGTGTTGGTGATTTCTACCCATTCAATTGCATCGATGTAAATACCCAAATACCATTGATCAACCGCATCAGGGTGAATTCCGGCGAGTAAGGCAAAATTTCCAGTAACCATCAACCGCTGAATGTGGTGTGCGTATGCATAATTTAAGGATTGATTGATGGCGTCCTTGAGACAATTCATCTTTGTTTTCCCTGTCCAAAACCAATCCGGTAATTTTTCCTGGTTATCGAAAAAATTCATCGTAGCATATTCCGGCATTTTCAACCAATAAATTCCTCGCATATATTCGCGCCAACCTATAATTTGTCTTACGAATCCTTCCAATTGATTGTATTCTATTTCATTCGGTCTTTTCTGCCATTCTCGAATTGCCTTCTCAATCACCTCTTGTGGGGAAATCATTTTAACATTCATCGAAAATGATATTCGAGCATGATACAACGACCATTCATTTGGCGTCATCGCATCCTGATAGGAACCAAAAAGAGGCAAGCATTCTGTAACAAAAAAATCGAGGAGCTGCAATGATTGTGCGCGATTAATAGGCCAAACAAAATCATGTTCATCAATAACACCAATCGTTTTAATATCAGTTTTCCTAATTTCTTGAAAAATCTCTGAGACCTCATTGTTAAAAACCATCGGCGCGACGGACTTGTGATCTTTCGGCAGTTTCTTCCTATTCTCAGCATCATAATTCCACTGTCCGGTAAGCGGTTTTTCGCCGTCCATTAAAACATCATGTTTTTTTCGAAGAGCGCGGTAAAAACTCTCTAATATAAAGGTCTTTTTACCTTTAAAGAAACTTCCCAATTCATCCCGAGTTGTAAAGAAATGTTCCGAATCAAACGCATTACTTGTGATTGGAATAGATTGACAAAGATATTTCAACTGTTGATCAACTCGATATTCATCAGGCATTTGATATTCAAAATGAGTGAACCTATGTTTCGTAATTAGATACTTTACATTCTCACCAAACGACTGCAAATTGTCTTTGTCATTGAGTTGAATGTAAATGACGTTGTGGTTTTTATCTTTTAATGCACCGGAGAATTCTCGCATTGCACCAAAAAAACCCACTACTTTTTGAATGTGATGCGTGGCATAATCCGTTTCCGTTCGAATTTCCATCATCACATAGGTAACGGCATTATCAACTTTATCAAACCAAGAATGATTGCTATTAAGCTGATCACCGAGTATTAATCTTAGGATTTTTGTTTTCATTTATTACTTATTCAATCTGCATTTATCACTACAATATTTTACCTCTTCCCAAACTTTCGCCCATTTTTTTCGCCAGACAAAAGGTCGATCACAGCTAATACAAACTTTAGAGGGCAAATGTTGTTTTTTAACTCCTTTCATTGGTCATATGTAATTTGTTTCTTTTCCAATCTACTGACACAGAAGAACCTTTCGCTAAAAAAACAGCTGTTGGTTTTGTTGTATTTAACACAGAAAAAGCGGGACCATACATAGCAGAGAAATCACAATTAATATTGTAGTTCAACATTTTACAAACTTTCCAACTTGGATGTTGCAAGTGATATTCTTCGGTGGCGCATTCATTCACTTTGGTATAACCGTAATAATGTTCGTAGATAAATTCCTCCAATGAATTGGCAGTTATTTCTTTTGAGGCCACTTCGGTCTCTACCAAAATATGATTCCATTTTTTATCGATTAGCCAATCAAATTTTACCTGCTGTTTTTCTCCAATTTGATGGATGAAATGTTTGGTTGGTACTACGGTATAGTGCTCTTTATACAATTTATTTGCAATCCAAGCCACAATGCGATAGGGAATCGTTTCATTGATAAAGACAACGCCACGTTTGATTGTTGTTCCTTCTATTCGTTTTACATAAAAACGAAGATTTATTTCTTCAAAATTTCCGAAATACGGGATAGGGACTTTAAAAATTTTGGTATTTTTAAACATAAAACCAACTAAACTCATATAGGCTTTTCCTTCACATAAATCGATTTCAACGCCTTTGGGCAAAAAGGGCAACAGTATTTCTGGATCAATTTCGTAATTGACCATGATGATGTTTTCCCAATCTGCTTGTAGAAATGTTGTCATATTTATGTTTTGCTTCCTGCTTTTTTTCGCTTGTTGGGACTGCTTACGTGCTTTTTTAAAATTCTATTGCCTTCTATTTTAACTGCATCTTTATTTCTAAAACTCCACACAATATCACTGGCGTATTTTCGAGTTTCTTCAATATTTACAATTGGTTCTGGATAGTCTTTACCAATCTCACAATGGTAAAATTGTTGTTCGATCGGGTTTAGTTTCCATGGCTCGTGAATTAAATCGACTGGAACTTCTGCCAATTCAGGAACCCATTGCTTGATGAAAATGCCTTCTGCATCATGTTCTTCAGAATTTTTGATTGGACTGTAAATTCTGATCGTATTGATTCCTGTTGTACCTGATTGCATCTGTAATTGTGGATAATGAATTCCCGGTTCATAATCTAAAAATTGCCTGGCTAAGAAATGTAACTCTCGCCAATCTTGCCATAAATTGAAAGTAAAGAAAGAAACCACCATAGCGCGCATTCTGAAATTGAGATAACCCGTGACGACAACACAACGCATGCAAGCATCAATAATTGGAATACCCGTTTTTCCTTCTTGCCAAGCTTTGATATAGATTTCGTTTTTAGGTTTTACCAGGGAATCGAATGCTCGATTTACATTTTCAAATTCCATTCGACATTCATCCTCAAACTTTTGAATAAAATGGCAATGCCAATGCAAACGAGAAACAAAATTTAAAATGGCACGCTTGTTTTTCGAGTTTTCGTAATGCTGATTGGTGTATTGATAAATCATCCGCATACTGACATTTCCGTACGTCAAATAAGGTGAAAGCCTACTACATCCTTTTCTGCTCAAACTTGGTTTTGAAATATGCTTGCTATAATTTACATACCGCTCTTTCACAAAGCTATCTAGATAACGCCATGCGAGGTTTTCGCCACCTTGTTGGAAATTTTTGTCAATAGTAGTAATTACCGAATCTAAATCATTACCTCTCAGCGCTTCGTATAATGGAATTGGTAAAGTTTCAAAATTTATGGTACTTACCTCAACCATTTTGGGATCAGCACGCATTACATTCTCCCATTTTTTATCCCAATCGCTGCGGGATTTTAGCTTTCTAATGACACCATGCATTTGAAATTCTTTCCATGGAATATCATTTTCTTGAAAAAAGCAGTGCATTGCAATATCACGCTCATAAGTAATTTTGTTTCCAATTTCTTGATGAGAAAAAACAGTACGAATTTGGTATATTTTTGCTAGTGCTTCAAATACGGGCATGGCCTCGCTTTGGAAATAATAAATTTGTGCAGACAATTTGTTCAATTTGCTTTGCATGTCAACCAAAGACTGATAGATAAATCGCCAATGGCGCACATCTGAATCGTCATAATTCATGACAGAAGGTTCAAAAAAATACAAAAGCAATAATGGAATATTCTCTTGCTGCGCAGCATAGAGCGGTTCGTGATCTATAAAACGCAAATCACGCTTTAACCAAACTATATTGATTTCTTTTTTGTTCAATTTTTTTTGATGGAAGTCAGTTCTTTATCCGGTTTAGCGTAACTCAATCGATCAAGTTGTATGGTTTTGTGATAACTATCCAATCCCGAACAAGTCAGACTTTCTGCTTTTTCCAAATCAAGAAAGCCATCATTCTCAAGACAATCAGTCGGAAAATAAACATCCTTCACTTCACCAATGATTAAGACCGTATTGTTTATTTTTAAATCTATTTTCTCTTTAAATTCCATTGCAAACTGTACACGACTTTCTTCAACAAATGGAGCGAAAAACTCATTTTTGTATGCTTCTGTTAAACCCACCACATTAAATTCAGATCTCGCTCTATCGTATCTGGCGGAAGTTTGATGTGCTTTTCGGTAAATAGCATCGCTGATATGATTGACTGTATAAAAACGCGTTTCTAAAATATTCTCAAGCGTGTGACGAGGCACTACTCCTGGGCGGAAAATAATAGAGAAAAGTGGGGGATTGCTTCCGATATGAACCAAAGAATCAATTATGGCTAAATTGCTTTGTTCATCCTTATCTTTGGTTCCAATGAGACAGACACTTTTAAAGCCACCTAAACTGTTTGCGAAATTTACCCTAGGTTGCTTTTCCATCGCCATGATATCATCGAACGTTTTGTGCTCTTGCATCTATAAAATACTTTTGATAATTGAAAATAATTGAAGTTACTCGTTAGGAATAAAAACTGTCTGTTCCGTCAAATACAATCCACTTTTTTTCACTATTGAGCTTAAATGTTTGTATGTGTTCTTTATTCCATTCTTTTGGAGAAATTAATGACAAAAAATTGATTCCGTCTTCACCTCTGTATAAGTGATAAATCTCTCCGATGACAGGTTCAAACGAAAATCTAGCACTATAAACCAACTCATTCCATTCGTACTCTTGCATCAATTTTTGATACTGAATCTTGAGTTCGTTAAATTTATTTTCAAACTCTTTATTCACGTTACTGATTCCCCTGCTTTTCCACGAAACAACATCATCCATTTTAATGGCAGGTGCGCCGACTGAAGTTCCGTATGACAATAAGTTCGCATTATAACCACTTTCGTCAGTAAAGACAATATTGTCTGGTTTTTTATCTGTCATTCTAGTTGATTGTTAATTTGATTATTAGCACCATTTATCGCTTCGAAATTTTGTTATTGGATATGGCGCGTTGTAATTTACATTTGAATCTATCGATTCCATCTACGCGCTTTGCCGCATGTTTAGTCTTACAACTTTCAACTCGCTTTCGCCACAATTTGTAACTGCTAAATTTTAGTTCTTTTTTCATTAGTGCCTTCACCTCCGATTCCAATAAGCCGAATTGAAACTTAATTGCGTCAAAAGGTGTGCGATCTTCCCAAGCCATTTCGATGATTCTGTCGATTGCGATTTCATCAAGAACTTTATCTTTCATTACTTAAATTTTGTTTAAAGTATGTGTAAAAAATTTAAACAAAAATAAAATAATACTAAGAAAAAAAGCACAAAATTTTCATAAAAATAACGCATCATTTAAGATGTTTTGGCAAAGAAAGTAAAAGATTTTTGCGGAAAATTTGATGTACTGATGCAAAAGACAATCCTGTATATTGCTCATGGGTAGTCCTAAATAAAATCAAAATCTACAAAACAAAAAAAATCAAAGATAGGATTTGACCGCTAGCAATTCGTTTCGCTTGAAATTAAGGTTGAAAACTTACTGTCCTATCAACAATAAAAAAATTTAGCAAAAAATATCGCTTGACAGTGAAACGAATTCCTTATCATCAATGCATCAATTTCTTGGAAAAAATTTTTACAATCGACGGTAGAAAACAAAGACTAAAATCTTATTCCTTTATTATTTTTACTACATCATTACCATTAGCGGTCGTAACTGATACCAAATAATTTCCTGTTTGAAGCAATGATAAATCGGCTGCATTATTTTGCACATTTTGACTATACAACATGCGACCAGTCATATCAAAGACTGAAATCATATTAACTTTAGCGTTAGAGGAAAAATTCAAAACATTTTTTACTGGATTCGGGTAAACACCAACTTTCGAAATATCAAATGATTCATTAACTAGCAATGTAAAATCAAAAGAAGAGGAATTACTACAATTGAAACTATCATTGACAATAACCCCATACAATCCTGATTGTGTTGGAACAATAGTATTGGTTAATTCGTTCTGAATAATTACGCCATTAAAAGTCCATTGATAGGAAAAAAAGCCTGCTGTCGCTTCCAAAACTCCTGAGTTTAAAATTATCGATACTGTTGGAATGGCGTTGACAGAAACAGAAATAACATTGCTTGATGCTGTTGCTGTAGTTGCGCAAGCAGCGTTACTAGTAAGCACACAACTTACTTGATCACCATTACTTAAACCTGTTGTGCTAAAAGAAGCGCTATTTAAACCGACATTAGTTGAATTAATTTTCCATTGATAAGCTGGATTACTACCTCCAAAAGTTGGTGTTGCATTGAAATTCATATTCGTTCCTTGGCAAACTGTTGCTGGACTTGCCGTAATTGCAACCTGAGGTACACAAGTAGATTGTACAGTACCAAAAATGCAAATAGTAAAGTTGGCTAGTGAAATTGTCGGCGTTGCTTTGAAAACTCTTACAAAATAGGTATTGCCAATTAGTAAATTGGTTAATGTTGTGCTCTCACTAAGGTCAGTTCCGTTGGTATTGATACAAGCTATAGAAGTGCCAACACATCCGTTGAATACTTCAAATCCGTGATTTAAATTCGAAACTCCCGGCAAAGAAATCGTCATTGAACTAACAGTTGCCACAAATTGATACCAAACATCCTGTGAGGCAGCAGAAGCACACAAAGGTGCCGAAGTTGAAATACTCGAACCAGCGAAAGTTCCTGGAATAGCAACACAGGTAGTAGTCGGAAAAATTGTCTGAGCATTTGAACACAAATCATTACCAACTGTTGGATAAGTTTCTACGCAAATTCTAAAGGTTCCTAAAGTAAGACCTGCTGTTGATTTGAAAGCTCTAATATAATAGGTTTGACCAACCGTGAAATTATTGCCCAAAAACAACTCGCTAAAATCTGATCCATTAGTGTTCGCACATACAATACTTGTGCCTGTGCAGCTGCCTTCAAAAACTTCAAATCCAAGATTTAATCCAAAAACACCTTCTAAAAAAATTCTGTTAGTCGGATTCGTAGCAACAAACTCAAACCAAACATCTTGAGAAGCGGTTGCAGCGCAAGTTGGTGCAGCAGTTGAAATACTTGACCCAGTAAAAACACTCGATGTAAAGTTACAAGTTGCGCCAGGTGTTATCACTGTTGCATTTGAACACAAATCATTGACAGGTGTTGGATAAGTTTCTACGCAAATTCTAAAAGTGCCTAAAGTAAGACCTGCTGTTGATTTAAAAGCTCTTATAAAATAAGTTTGACCAACCGTGAAATTATTGCCCAAAAACAACTCGCTAAAGTCTGATCCATTAGTGTTAGCGCAGACAATGCTTGTGCCTGTGCAGTTGCCTTCAAAAACTTCAAATCCAAGATTTAGTCCAAAAACACCTTCTAAGAAAATTCTATTGGTTGGATTCGTAGCTACAAACTGAAACCAAACATCTTGAGAAGCCGAAGCAGCGCAAGTTGGTGCTGGCGAAGTTGTGCTCGATCCGCTGAAAAGACTCGATGTAGCATTACAAGTTGCTCCAGGTGTTATCACCGTGGCATTTGAACACAAATCATTGACAGGTGTTGGATAAGTTTCTACGCAAATTCTAAAAGTGCCTAAAGTAAGACCTGCTGTTGATTTAAAAGCTCTTATAAAATAAGTTTGACCAACCGTGAAATTAT
>JBILXS010000022.1:0-15625 GCA_044378345.1 Flavobacterium sp. | reverse complement strand
TGCCCAAAAACAACTCGCTAAAGTCTGATCCATTAGTGTTAGCGCAGACAATGCTTGTGCCTGTGCAGCTGCCTTCAAAAACTTCAAATCCAAGATTTAGTCCAAAAACACCTTCTAAGAAAATTCTATTGGTTGGATTCGTAGCTACAAACTGAAACCAAACATCTTGAGAAGCCGAAGCAGCACAAGTTGGTGCAGGTGCCGAAATACTTGATCCACTAAACACACTTGATGTAACGTTACAAGTTGCTCCAGGTGTTATCACTGTGGCATTTGAACACAAATCATTGACAGGTGTTGGATAAGTTTCTATGCAAATTCTAAAGGAGGCTGTCGATAAACCCGTAGTTGCCTTAAATACCCGAATAAAATACGTTTGACCAACTACATAGGCGTTACTTAAGTTCAATTCGCTAAAATCAGAACCATTAGTGTTCACGCAGATTAAACTATTTCCGGCGCAAATTCCTTCAAGTACTTCAAATCCATGGTTTAGACCAAAAACACCTTCTAAAAAAATTCTATTCGTCGGATTTGTTGCCACAAATTTGAACCATACATCTTGAGAAGCACTAGCGGCGCAACTCGGAGCAGGCGAACTGATAGTCGCTCCGTTAAAACTACCTGTTGTAAAAGAACAAGCAGTGCCAGGAATAAGAGTAACAGCATTATCACAAAGGTCATTTTGCGCAAAAGTGGTATTCAAAAAAAGGAAGGTCAAAGCAATTAGCGAAAAAATATTCTTCATAAAGTCAAGGGTTTACCATTTAAGCAGATTAAAGCTCAAGATCATAAAGTCGCAAAAATAAAAAAAAATAACTTGATACCGTTAAAATGATATTTACCCGCGATAGTAGCTTGAAATCGAGAAATTCTCATTATTTAAATCCTACTTCACGATTAATTTCTTCACCGTTGTTTTTGACTGAGAAGAAATTTTCACCAAGTAAATTCCAGTGGACAAAGAAATAGGTAATCTAGTTTCATTATCCACAGTAACATCGATCAATTGGGCTCCTGTCAAATTACAAATCGTTACTTTACTTTCATTTTGAATTCCCGAAAAGACCAAAAAATTATTCGCTGGATTTGGATACATAATTATTTGACCTTCTGTAAACTGATCCGTTGACAAACTAGAAAACCACGGCTGGTCTGCATTAGCTCCCCAGATATAATCTGCTAAAGAAGGATAGTCAATAAACGGATTTCTATTGACTTGCCAAGTGTAAATATAATTATTGCGATTCATTTCGAAATCATCTTTCGGATCGGTCTGGTTCCATTGTAGCAACAATGCCAAATCGCCTAATTGACCAACAGTACTATTCGCCGGATTACCATTGACCACACTCAACGCATTATAACGAACCGCCATATAAAAAACAGCACGTGCTACGTCACCGCGCCAACTTCCTTGATTCCCAGTTGGTCCCAGATACTCGCCGTAATCTTTGTTGCCGCGTGAACTATTTTCTGGCCCATCCTCTGCTCGGATATGATGCGCATCAGCGTGACCAGCTAAAATATCATTGGCGTCTGTTGGCAACCAAATATTAATACCGTCCGGAATACTTTCAGTGCCATTTGCATAACCCCCACGAGATTGCGGATAAATATGTTCTCGGTTCCATTTTCCGGTATTTATTCCTGTTTCCTGAATATCTAATTTAGACCGCGGAACTTCTGTATACATTAACCAAACTTGGTTGCTGTTTGATGGATTTTGGTCAGCTTTTTTTATTATCGTTTCTACGTCTCCATAATTGTGTGCCCTCACCGTATCTGGATTGGCTATGATATCTTGAACCGCTTGCTTTAAAGTAGCACCAGATTTCCCTTCTAATGAATTGTAATACCCAGCCGGTGCCGTACTTGTTACTAGACCATAAGTTGGATTTAATGGCGTTCCCCAAGGCGAAACAACAAAATCGTTATCGATAATTCTAACGATTACATTGTCATTCATCCTTATATATTGAGCGGGAATTGCGCCAACATTGATACGCATATTCTCGTCACCCTCGTCAATGACATCATCTATTAAAGTGATAACTGTCGTTGCAGAATTAGCTCCAGCTGCAATTGTAACATTTTGACTGCCTGTATAATCAGCTGTATTAAAACCCCCATTTGACAAAGAATAACTGAAATTCAAAGGCGTTGTTACATTGGTTTGCGTGGTGAAAGTTATGTTGACTGTCTGACCTTCGGAATATTCAGTCGCATCTGTACTGATGGTCAAACCATTGTAGATAAATCCAGTGCCGTCATTTGTCGCTCCTGGTGTTGGTGCTTTTACTTCGTAAGTTCCGTCGTCTTTTCTCTGAATAGATTCTGTCGTTTGCAAATTATTGGCATTCTCATCTATTTGAGTCGTTACACCCAAAGCAGTCATTAAAGAAGTAGCATCAGGATCGGCAGTATCATAAACCAAAGCATCAATCAAGTTAGTAATTGTCGCAGGCGTTCCTGTTGGAAAATCACTGGCATTTCCTAAATAAATAGCGACGCCATCCGGACCGACTTGCAAAGTACTGTCTGTAATTATTTCAACGGGAACTGGAGACACCAAACTATTTCCTATTAGAGCTAAGCCATTCAAATCAGTCGTTATATCGTCTAGATCTAAAGCGTAATAACTTAAATTCGCTTGACTACCAGTGCCATTAAATAATACCAAAACATAGCCATTTAATGAAAAATTTGGAATCGCAGATTTTATCTCTATAAATTGCTTGTCATTGGTGCTGGGCGTATCAGAATCAAATTCATTTATGACCAATTGAGCTTGAGAGCTAACGCTAAAAAGTGTCAAGAATACGAATAGCAATCTTTTCATAAATCAATTTTTAATTTATTCGACAAATATACTCAATAAAGAATGGGACTTTGTGATTGCAGTTGATAAAGTGTTACCATTCAAGCAAGAAACGGAAAATAAATATTAAAACTCTTACTAAAAGATGTACTTTTGCAAAAAAATTGAAATCTGCAACTTTGTAATTTCAATCTTTATAATTAAAAATCAATACGTTACTGTGATTTATGAAAGAAGCATTACCTAAAATCGGTCTTCATCACCTATTTTTGTCGTGCGAATTACAGATAGCCCAATAAAAAACAATAGGAGTTAGCATATGAAAAAAATTGTGGAATACAGAAAGCTGTTGAATGTAGAAAAAACAGTTACTTTAAAAGAATTAAAAACTATTTATCGCAATGCGATGAAAGAAAGCCATCCTGATAAATTCTCAGGAGATGAAGCTGGTTTAAAACAAGCAGAAGAAAACAGTAAAGAAATTATTGAAGCGTATCATTTCTTAGTAAGTATCAATGCGGAAACAATTGAGCAGGGACTTCCTGAGTATAAAGATACCATTGCAAACGCAACAGTTACAGATTATAAATATGAAAATATTCGTTTGATCGTTACCTTCTCTAATGGAAGCGTATACGAATATATCAGCGTTCCCAAAGCCACGTATATAAAAATGGTGAATGCGGAATCACCCGCAAGATTTGCTAAGCGCCACATATTTACAGCGTTCCCTTACCGAAAAGTGAGTAACATAGAATAATTAAAAAAGGGTTTGTACACAAACCCTTTCTTTTACAATTTACTCAAATAACTGCCGAACTTGTCTTTAAATTGGTACCCTTCCTCTACTCTATCTTTGCTCAATTTATCGTATTCGACCAATCCCCACAAAAGAAACTCTTTCATAAAATAGACGTCTTTCTTATTTACTTGTGGTTGGTAGTTCTTAATTAAAATCTCTAAAGGCACAATCGCATCAAGCGTTTCTTTATATAGTTCGTCATTACAATCGTCTAACAACTCGAAGCCAATTTCTGAAAAAAACCACTCAATAATATCCGAATAAGGCGTTTTTTCGTTCGACTTTTCTAGCTTTTCAACTTTCGGGAAATACGCTGGAAAAAAGGTGTGAATTGCATCGCCTAAGAGATGTTGTGCAACTTGAGCGGCACCTTCTTGTTCACCTTCATAAACCAATTCGACTTTTCCGGTAATCGCTGGGATGATTCCCATAAAATCCGACAAACGCACTGTCGTGTGATCTGCACCATTTTGCAGCGCCCGCCGTTCTGCAGTGCTTACAAGGTTTTCAAATGCGGTTATGCTCATACGCGCACTAACTCCGCTTTTATTATCGATATACTCACTTTCTCTAGCTTCAAAACTAATTTGCTCCAGAAGATCTTTAGCTAATGAGGGAACATAAACCAATTTATCTTGCTCTTCGTTTAACTTTGTTTCTTGCTCTGTAATCGTTCTCGCGATGGCAATTGTTTCAGGATAATGCGTTAATATCTGCGAACCGATTCTGTCTTTTAATGGCGTAACGATACTACCGCGATTGGTGTAATCTTCCGGGTTTGCTGTAAATACAAACTGCATGTCTAGTGGCATTCGGAGTTTAAACCCACGAATTTGAATATCACCTTCTTGCAAAATATTAAAAAGCGCTACTTGAATTCTTGCCTGCAAGTCTGGGAGTTCATTGATCACAAAAATACATCGGTTCGCTCTCGGAATCATGCCAAAGTGAATCACACGATCATCGGCGTATGAGAGTTTCAAATTGGCAGCTTTAATTGGATCTACATCGCCTATCAAGTCCGCAACGGTAACATCTGGCGTCGCTAATTTTTCGGAAAAGCGATGACTGCGATGGAGCCACGCTATCGGAGTTTCGTCTCCTTTTTCTGCAATCAAATCTTTAGCAAAACGAGAAATGGGTTGTAATGGGTCGTCATTGATTTCAGAACCAGCGACAAATGGAACGTACTCGTCGAGCAATGCAATCATTTTTCTCGCTAATCTTGTTTTCGCTTGACCTCTTAATCCCAGTAAATTGATGTTATGACGTGATAAGATGGCACGCTCCAATTCGGGAATTACCGTATTCTCAAAACCATGAACGCCCTCGAATACGGGTTTTCCTTGCTTTATTTTATCACGAAGGTTGTTTCGCAATTCGTCTTTGATACTTTTGCTTACATATCCTGAACGCTTTAATTCTCCCAACGTTTTAATTGATTCCTTATTCATTTTGTTTTTTGTCTTGTTTCTAATTTCTCGTCTTTATCTTTACTTAACGCGCTTCTTTCTATTCGACTCATAATCTTCAAAAATCATTTCACCCAATCCTTTCAATCCAGTGTAAAACGCCTTTCCTTGATTTGCCTCAGTAAAATGATTTACAAATCTTTGCAAATAAGGATCTTGAGCAATCATAAAAGTCGTAATCGGAATATGCAATTTCCTCGCTTGTTGTGCTTGATTGTAACATTTATCCACTATATATTCGTCCAACCCGTTGCTATTCATATAATATGATCCATCTCGCTCGCGGACACAGCTTGGCTTACCATCAGTAATCATAAAAATTTGTTTGTTGGTATTTCGTTTTCTTCTCAAAATATCCATAGCCAATTGTAATCCTGCAACGGTATTGGTGTGATATGGACCTACTTTCAGGTAAGGTAAATCTCGAATAGCAATGGTCCATGCATCGTTTCCAAAGACCAAAATATCTAAAGTATCTTTTGGGTAACGTGTCGTAATTAATTCAGCTAGAGCCATTGCGACTTTTTTGGCTGGCGTAATTCTGTCTTCTCCATACAAAATCATACTGTGGCTAATGTCAATCATCAAGACGGTACTCATTTGTGCTTTGAATTGGGTTTCTTCAACTACCAAGTCATTTTCAGTCAATTTAAAAGAATCCACCCCATTATTGATTTGCGCATTGCGGAGACTTTCTGTCAAGGAAATTCGTTCTAGTCCATCACCGAAATTAAACTCGCGAAATTCCCCCGTATGTTCATCCCCATTGCCCGCCTGTTTCGTTTTGTGGTTGCCTGATCCCGCCTTTTTCAAATTTCCAAAAATCTGATCTAGTGCTTGTTGACGAATGGCACGCTCAGTCTTTGCGGTGATGCCAATTCCGGAACTTCCATCTTCTTTTAGTTCATCCCGGATGTAGCCTTTTTTCTTTAAATCTTCAATAAAGTCATCAATTGTGTAATTTTCATCTGTAAGTTGATATTCTTTATCCAATTGCCGCAACCAGTCGATTGCCTCCTCAAAATCACCCGAAGTATGGGTAATCAATTCTTTAAATATAGGAAACAGTTTGTCAAACGGCGACAGATTTGGCGCTTGATAATTCTTGAAGACAAATCCTTTTCTTACTTGATTTTCCATAGCAGATAAAAGTAGTTCTTTTGGTAAAGTTGACGAAGAGAACGAATACTAATTTTTAGTTAAAAGAATTTTCTCTCGATTCACTAAGTTGTTATGTCACTTTATGTAGCTTTGCAATCAATCTAATGCTATTCCACAACAAAATGAATCCCACCGTCAAGAGTTTATTCCCGAGTTTTTCGAAAGAATTAATCGACGAAATTGAATCTAATGCGACCTATCAATCCATTAAATCAGGAGAAGTCATTATGCGAACGGGGCAATATTTCAAAAACACGGTCTTAGTATTAAGCGGGCAAATCAAGATTTATCGAGAAGACGATGATGGCGGTGAGTTCTTGATGTATTATTTGCAACCTGGTCAAGCATGCGCACTATCAATGATTTGCGCTACAAGGAATGAAAAAAGTCAAATCATGGCGAAAGTAATCGACGATGCTGAATTGATGCTCATTCCTTTACCTCTAATGGACAAGTGGATGATGCAGCATCGAAGTTGGTATGAATTTGTGATTGAAACCTACAGAAGTCGTTTTGAAGAAGTACTAGAAGTTGTTGACAACATTGCTTTTCGAGCCATGGATGAACGTTTGGAATTTTACTTAAAGCGTCACCAAGAAGCATGTGGCTGTAACGAAATAAAACTTTCGCATCAGGAAATTGCTTCTGATCTCAATACCTCTAGAGAAGTGATTTCTAGATTGTTAAAAAAAATGGAACAACGGGGACTTTTGAAATTACACAGAAATCAAATTGAAGTACTCAAATAAAAGATAATTCATGGAATACTTCGGCTATTTTGCATCTATCTTAATTGGCCTAACTCTAGGTTTAATAGGCGGTGGCGGCAGCATTCTGACTGTACCCATCTTAGTTTACTTATTTCAAATTGATCCAGAAAATGCGACGAGTTATTCTTTGTTTATTGTGGGAATTACCGCCTTGGTAGGATCTTATCGCCACTTTAAATTGGGAAATCTTCAAGTAAAGTCGGCATTATTCTTCGCAATACCATCTGTCTTTTCTCTCCTTTTCGTGCGCAAACTGGTCTTACCTAACATAACTGAAATCCTTTTTTCAATTCATCAACTAGAAGTGACCAAAAACCTTCTCATAATGATTGTTTTTGCGATATTGATGATCGCTGCCTCCATATCGATGATTCGTAAATCAAAAGGAGATCAAATTAAATCGACACTTAACATTCCACGATTGGCTATTATTGGTTTTTTAGTCGGATTTGTGACTGGATTTCTAGGTGCTGGCGGAGGTTTCTTAATTATTCCTGCCCTCCTCTTTTCTGCCAATTTACCAATGAAACAAGCAGTAGGAACATCTTTATTAATTATCTGCATTAATTCAATTATTGGTTTTACGGGAGATTTAATTAATGGAATTTCAATCAATTACCAATTACTTCTAACCATAACAGCAATTGCAATTGTTGGTATGTTGATTGGAACGCAATTATCCAAAAAAATCGATGGCAGTAAATTGAAACCTGCTTTTGGTTGGTTTGTACTTGTGATGGGAATCTACATCATTTCTAAAGAACTCTTTCTAAAATAATTGTTTGTGTGACAAAAGTCATAGTTCTACGAGTATTCCCAACGTAACTTTGCGGTATAATTTAAAATCTATACCATGAAAGTTGAGCAAATTTATACCAGTTGTATTGCGCATGCCGCTTACTACATTGAAAGTAATGGTGAAGCAGCGATTTTTGACCCGTTGAGAGAAGTGCAGCCCTATCTCGACCGAGCAACAAAAGATAACGCTAAAATAAAGTACGTTTTTGAAACGCATTTTCATGCTGACTTTGTTTCAGGTCACTTAGATTTAGCTCAAAAATCAAATGCAATGATTGTCTATGGTCCAACTGCAAAGCCAAATTTTAAAGCTATTGTTGCCGAAGATAATCAAGTATTTCAAGTTGGAAAATATAAGATTAAGGTGCTGCATACCCCTGGCCACACGATGGAAAGTACCACGTATCTCTTAATAGATGAAAAAGGTCAAGAACACGGCATCATCACTGGTGACACACTGTTTATTGGTGACGTTGGAAGACCTGATTTAGCACAACATGTAGTCGCCGATTTAACTCAGGACAAATTAGCACACTTGCTGTTTCATTCCTTGCGTGATAAGATTATGCCTTTGTCCGATGATTTAATTGTGTATCCAAATCATGGCGCTGGTAGTGCTTGCGGGAAAAATATGAGTAAAGAAACGACAGACACGTTAGGAAATCAAAAAAGAACCAATTATGCTTTAAATCCAACATTGAGCGAAGATGAGTTCGTCAAGGAATTGCTTACAGGACTGACTAATCCACCAGGATATTTTCCGAAGAATGTGTTGATGAATATCAACGGTTATGAGAGTTTAGACACCGTAATTGCAAGAGGAAAAAAACCATTAACACCAATTGAATTTGAAACTGTTGCGAATGAAACAAGTGTACTTATATTAGACACTCGTCCTTCATCAAATTTCGCAAAAGGGTTTATTCCCAATAGCATCAACATCGGACTAGATGGTAATTTTGCCATGTGGGTTGGGGAAATGATTACAGATATTAAACAAGAAATAATACTTATTACTGAACCAGGTAAAGAAGAGGAAACCATGATCAGATTATCAAGAGTGGGCTATGATCACACCATCGGTTACCTTGCCGGCGGTTTCGATTCTTGGTTGAAAACTGGAAAGGAAATAGATATCATCAATCGAATTTCTTCCCTTGAATTAGAATATCTTTTGGCTAAAGAAAAAATGACAATTATCGATGTTCGAAAAAAATCAGAATTTGATTCTGAGCATTTGGTAGATGCAGTCAACATTCCACTAAATGAGATAAACATCCATTTGGCAGAATTTCCAAAAGATAAAAAATTCGTATTGCATTGCGCTGGCGGTTATCGAAGTATTATCGCAGGTTCTTTACTCAAGCAAAGAGGATACGACAATTTTGTTGACGTATCTGATGGGTTTTCAGGAATTAAGAAAACCATGCTACCAAAAACCAATTATGTTTGTCCAACCTCACTTTTATAAATAAAATTATGTTTGAAATCTTTAAAAACTTATTTACGAAAACCGATGGGAATTCACTCTCGGAAATCCTTTCAGAGAATCCTTTTTTAGTCGATGTTCGTTCGAAAGAAGAATTTAACTCCGGCAGCTGCAAAGGCGCGGTAAATATTCCCGTCGATCAAATTCAAAATCAATTATCAAAATTCAAAGACAAAAAAAACATCGTTGTCTTTTGTAGAAGTGGTATGCGAAGTAGTCAAGCAAAGGCAATACTGGAAAGAAATGGCATTTCGAATGTTACCAATGGCGGTACCTGGGAAAAAGTCAGTCGATTATTAAACCAATAATAACTTAGATTATGAAAAAAAATATGGGTTACACAGATAAAAAAATACGTATCACTGTAGCTATCGCCATTGCTGTTTTGTATTACACCAGCATAATTAGTGGTACAATTGGAGTCGCGCTGTTGATTTTGGCAGTCGTTTTTGTATTTACAAGCTTGGTTAGTATTTGTCCATTGTATGTACCCTTTGGAATTTCAACTTGCAAAAAAGAACAGCCGTAATGGAACAGCAATATGTCGTTGAAAATATAAAATGTGGTGGGTGCAGTAACACGATACTATCAGCTTTACAAAAAATTCAAGCGGTCAATAGTGTTGCTATTGATATTGACCATGGAGTTATTACCATTGAAGGCAATCCTGATCGCAAAAAGGTGATTGAAAAATTGAATGAAATGGGCTATCCAGAAGTTGGTCACAACTCGCTGTTCAAAAAAACAAAATCATACGTAAGCTGCGCCTTTGGTAAAATATCTAAGAGATGACGACTGAATTTAATACGCTAATACAATCGGAAAAACCCATTTTGGTTGACTTCTTTGCCGCTTGGTGTGGTCCCTGTCAAGCACTTATGCCAATTCTGAAACAAGTAAAAGATCAACTTGGTGATCAAATAAAGATTGTAAAAATAGACGTTGATAAAAATCAAAATATAGTTACACAATGGCAAGTGCGGGGAGTTCCGACATTGATTCTGTTCAAAAATGGCAAGCAAGTATGGAGGCAATCAGGAGTACTTTCAAAAGAACAAATAATCAACGTGGTTCTAGAACAAACAAATTAGTGTTAAACTAAATGTTGTATTTAAAAAAATATATATATTTGACTCATTAATAATTAAAAAACGAAATAAAATGAAAAAATTGATATCGGTTTTTACTTTAGTTGCGGTAGTATTTTCAATGACACTTACAGCACAAGAAGAACCAAAACAAGAGAAAAAAGCTAAGACTGAAAAATCATGCTCAACTGCCGAAAAAAAATCATGTGCCTCGGAAAAAAAAGCAGGTGGATGTTGTGCATCGAAGAAAGCTGCTGCAGATAAAAAAGCATAGTTTTTTATTGGTATAAAAAGGTAAGAGTGTTTCAGTAATTGAACACTCTTTTTTTTGTGTAATTTTAAAAATTAAAACGTCGAAAATGATGAAAATAGAGCAAATATATACGGGCTGTATTGCTCAAGCTGCCTACTACATTGAAAATAATGGAGAAGCAGCGATAATCGACCCGTTGCGGGAAGTTCAACCATATTTGGACCGCGCTTCTAAAGATAACGCCAAGATAAAGTACATTTTTGAAACCCATTTTCATGCAGATTTTGTCTCTGGTCATTTGGATTTAGCAAAAAAATCAGGAGGTAAAATTGTTTATGGGCCAACAGCCAAACCACAGTTTGATGCGGTAATTGCGGCAGACAACCAAGATTTTACTTTGGGAAACTATACTATCAAAGTTATTCATACACCTGGTCACACAATAGAAAGCACTTGCTATCTTCTGATTGATGAAAACAAGAAGCAACATGGTATTATTACGGGTGACACCTTATTTATTGGTGATGTCGGTCGACCAGATTTAGCACAAACACTCGTTGGAGATTTGACGCAAGAAAAATTAGCTTCTTATTTATTTGATTCTTTACGGAACAAAATCATGCCTTTAGCAGACGATTTAATTGTTTATCCAAGTCATGGCGCAGGTAGTGCTTGTGGCAAAAACATGAGCAAAGAAACAACAGATACTTTAGGCAATCAGAAGAAGACCAATTATGCGTTGCGGGCAGACATGACTCGAGAAGAATTTACCAAGGAATTACTAGATGGATTGGGACTCCCTCCCGCCTATTTTCCGCAAAATGTTATGTTAAACATCCAAGGCTACGAAAGTTTGGATTCTATTATTGAAAAATCGAATAAAAGTTTAAGTCCAACAGAATTTGAACTTATAGCGAATAGCACAGATGCCGTGATCTTAGACGTTCGTCATGAAGACGATTATGTCAAAAAACACATCCCAAAGTCAATTTTTATCGGAATACAAGGGAATTTCGCACCTTGGGTTGGAGCGCTTTTGGCAGATGTAAAACAACAAATCCTTTTAGTGGCTCCAGCGGGAAAAGAAGAAGAAACAATTACGCGGCTTTCTCGAGTTGGTTTCGACAATGTTTTAGGGTATTTAAATGGAGGAATTGATTCTTGGGAAAATGCCGGCTTCGAAACCGATATGGTTGCTTCAATAAAGCCTGAACAATTTGCTGCTGAATTATCTGCAAAAAGCATCGTGGTTGATGCACGTAAAACAACTGAATATCAAGCAGAGCATGTTGAAAATGCAATCAATATCCCATTGGATACTATCAGTTCTAATTTTGCAGCGGTTCCTAAAAATGAAACCTTTTACCTGCATTGCGCTGGCGGATATCGGTCTGTCATCATGGCTTCAATACTCAAATCGAGAGGCTATCACAATTTGATTAATGTAGAAAAAGGAATAAACGGAATCAGAAATGCAGGTGTCGCACTATCGCAATTTATTTGTCCATCCACACAAAAATAAAAGACCTCAAACAATAACAAAAAATTAAGTACATAAAACAGTCGCAATCTATTTTTTTTGATATTTTTGCAAACTTAATTTTAAAATTAAATATAATAATGAAAAAACTTCTTGTATTAATAATTGCGCTTAGTGTATTGATTTCATGCAACAAAGCCGGAGAAAATGAATTTGTTGTAACAGGAACAATTAAGGGAATTGCTGACGGAAAATCAGTGATTTTGGAAGTGCAAGATGAAACTGGACAATTAAAACCTATTGACACAGTAAAGGTTGAAAAAGGGAAATTTACGTTCAAGGGAAATGCAAAAGAACCAGATATGCATTTGATAAGTATAGAAACAGTTCAAGGAAAAATCCCATTTATTTTGGAAAATGGTGATATTGAAATGATCATCAACAAGGACAGCATCAATATCACTAAAGTCACAGGGACATACAACAACGAGGAGCTAAATAGCTACAAGGACAAAGGAGCTGCGATTCAGAAAAAAATGATGAAATTCCAAAAAGACAATACCGCAATCATGCAAGAAGCGCAGCAAAAGCAGGATACGGTTGCTATGAATAAATTGCGAAAAGAATATAGTAAGTTCCAAGAAGAGTTTGCTACACAATCTGAGAATTACGTAAACACGCATCCGAAAGCATTTATATCCGCTTTAATTATTGAGGGAATGTTTAATCAGATGACTCCTGATATTGCAAAAATCACCAAATATTACAATGGGTTAGATAAATCGGTAAAAGACACAAAGCACGGAAAGAAAATTAAGAAAAACTTGGACGCGCTTTCAAAACCAGTGGCGACTGTTGCTCCAATTGAAATCGGAACTATTGCTCCAGATTTCTCAGCTCCAAATCCGGACGGAAAAGTAGTCTCTTTAAAAGAAAGCAAAGGTAAAGTAACGATTATCGATTTTTGGGCGTCTTGGTGCAAACCATGTCGTCAAGAAAACCCAAATATGGTGGCGCTGTACAAAGAGTTTCATCCGAAGGGTCTGAATATCGTAAGTATTTCTTTAGATAAAAAGGCGGAAGAATGGAAAAAAGCGATTGCTAATGATAAACTGACATGGACCAACATCTCTAATTTGAAGGATTTTGAAGATCCAATTGCTGTTCAATATGCTATCAAACTTATTCCATCTACCATTATTATAGATGCTTCAGGAAAGGTAATTGCCAAAGATTTGCGAGGCGCGGAGTTGAAAGCGAAAATCGCATCACTGTTGTAAATTTAATTACATAACAATATTTAAAAATCTTCCAGCTGGAGGATTTTTTTTATTTTATTTAACGCCAATCTATAGCGAAATTGTTTAGATTTTGTATTAAATTAAATTTGCTTACACCAAAACAGTTTCTATATTTGCACCTCTTGGGGGAGATACTCAAGCGGCCAACGAGGGCAGACTGTAAATCTGCTGTGTGAACTTCGCAGGTTCGAATCCTGCTCTCCCCACAATGTTTTAGAAAAAGAAAAACCACAAGCTCACTTGATGGTTTTTTTGTTTTATAATATTAAGTAAGGTAACTGCACCGGTCATTAATTCGACTTCATTCTTTATGCAGATTAAATTTTACTCTTTAATGAATTTTCCTGTAACAAATCCTTCATCAGAATTTGCCTTTATGAAATACATACCTGCTTGCATGTTTGTAACATCTATTTTCTCGGATACATTTTTAAATGTTCTGATTAATCTGCCGTTATAATCGTAAATTTCTACATTTTCAATAGCTGCTGTAGTGCTGACAGTTAAGTAATTTTTAGTAGGATTTGGGAAAATTGTGATGGTGTTGTCAACAGTATTCGTTAATCCTACTCCTAAAATCCCATTGCTTTCGCATGAAGAATCTACAACAGCATCAAAATTACCATAACTTAGCGCTTGATTCTGGATATAAACTTCTTGTTCTGCATCACAGCAAATGTAGGCTAGATTTGGGTTTCCTGAAAAATCAATATAATCTTCAAAAGCGAAATTCCTGATTCTTAGTTCTGTCAAATTGTTGCTTGCACATGAGAGCAGGTCTAGATTCTGAAAATTATTCAAGTTCAATGAAGTCAATTGATTATTTTCACAATATAAAGTTCTAACATAGGAAATTCCTCCAAAATTTATGGATTGAAGTAGATTTCCTGGCACGTAAACGTAATCAAGATTTACATTATTACTTAAATCTAAACTTGTAATTTGAGTATTACTAATATATAAGTTTGCAAGTAGCGGCTGGTTTGATAAATCGATAGCCGAAAGTTGAATGTCTTGCGCTGTAGAGAATCCAATAGAAATTTCGATAAGTTTGATGCAATCAGATAAATCTAACGTCGATAGATTTCCATAATAACTGAATTTTCTCAGGTTACCTAAATTATCAAGATTGAGATTCGTTATTGTTGAACCACTGGAAATTCGCAATTCTCTTAAAGTGATATTATTTGATAAATCTATTGTGCTTGCACTAGCAGTGTTTAACTCTAATATTTTTAGATTCAAATTGCCTGATACATCAAAACTAGTGAGTGTTTGCTGACCAGAAGCAGCTTCTAAAGTGAGTTTCTCTAAATTTACAAGTTCAGGCAAACTAAAACTGGTTAGAATACTATTAAGAGAATATATTGATTTTACATTAGTAAAGAATTGAAGTCCTTCCACATTTGTAAAAGGCAAATAATAAAAGTCAATGTGTTCAATATTTTGAGCTTCTGAAATACTAATCTCACCATCGTTATTCGTATCTACACTTTCAAGAATGTTTCCATTAAGGTCAATAAAACTTGTGCTGTAGCCTACTAAGGGATCATTGATTAGCGCGCCTTTCAATAAATTGTCGGTAAAAAAAATGTTTTGTGCATTTCCTAGAAAGAAACCTAATGAACATGATAAAAGTAATAGATTTTTCATAACTTTTTAATTTTTGCTGGTGTGAAAGTAGTACAATAGACTATTTTATAACTAACTAAAAAACAAAACTTACATTATTTAACTTCTGTTCAAGTAAAATCCCTTTAAAAAGAAGCCAAAACTGTGATTTTTGATTCAACTAAAAGAGATATTGTAAATAGAGTGATAATTTTCGCCTTGGTAAAGGAAAATGAGAATAACGGACTTAAACCAGCAACTTATAACCAAAAAAACCGCCTCGTTTCCGAAGCGGTCTAATTATCAATTGTTAATTATTAATTGTTAATTGAAATTATCTCTTAACAACTCTTACCGTTTTCACGTTGCTTCCTTGCGTTACAACAATGTTGTATACTCCAGAAGGATATTGTGAACCGATTTCTAAGTTAGTGATGTTCGCAACAGATGCCTGACGTGCTTCAACCTGGCGGCCTAACATGTCATACACTTGTACGCTTACTTGATCCTCGCTTGATGTGTTTACATTCAATTTGAATGTTTCTGCATATGGGTTTGGATAAGCACTCACGTCATAGA
>JBILXS010000012.1:0-86623 GCA_044378345.1 Flavobacterium sp. | reverse complement strand
TTTGAAATAATCTGAGAAAACAACGTTATATTTGCCATGAGAGGGGGTTTTTTGTTGTGCAACTCAAAGATAACTTGAGATACGGATTATTCCCTCTCATTTTTTAAACGTTTAGGACGCTATTGATGCCAAATCATTATGCTATTTTAATTAAAAAAGTATTTTTGATATCATACATTTTTTACCGCATTTTAATTCCATTTTATGAAAAAAAAACTACTCCTTTTATGCGCTTTCACCCTTGTCAATATTGGATCGGCACAGAAAGTATCATTTGAAGAATTCACCTTAGACAATGGCCTTCACGTTATATTACATCAAGAAAAATCAGCACCTGTTATCATTACATCGGTAATGTATCATGTGGGAAGTAAGAATGAAGACCCAAAAAAAACTGGATTTGCTCACTTTTTTGAGCACTTACTATTTGAAGGAACGAAGAATATCGGTCGCGGCGAATGGATGAAAATCGTTTCTGGAAACGGCGGTATTAATAATGCCAATACTTCCGAAGATCGGACTTACTATTATGAAGTTTTTCCTTCCAACAACCTTGAATTAGCCATTTGGATGGAAGCCGAACGCATGTTACATCCAATAATTAATCAGATTGGCGTTGACACTCAAAAAGAGGTCGTTAAAGAGGAAAAGCGACTTAAAGTAGACAACCAGCCTTATGGCAACGTAATAAAAGTTGTGAAAGAAAATCTGTTTATTAAACATCCTTATCGTTGGGATGTTGATGGTTCTATGGAACATATAGATGCTGCTACTTTAGAAGACTTCAAAGCCTTTAATTCGAAATACTACGGCCCAAGTAATGCTGTATTAGTGGTTGCAGGAAATTTCGATGTTTCACAAGCAAAAACTTGGATTAACAAGTATTTTAGTCCAATAGTGAAATCGTTAGCCGGAGACCAAATTTCGATCACAGAAGAGCCAATTACAAAAACAATATCTGCAACTTTTGAGGATGCTAACATTCAAATTCCAGCGATTGTGGCCGCTTATCGAGTTCCTTCGATGAAATCAAAAGATGCAAGAATCTTGGAATTAATCTCCACTTTATTGAGTGACGGGAAAAGTTCCATTTTGTACAAGAAAATTGTTGATGACAAAAAAATGGCGCTCAGTATTGGTGCTTTTGCAATGCAACAAGAAGATTATGGAATGTATATTATATATGGTTTACCACTAGGTGCAAACACAACAAATTCCATCTTGAAAGAAATTGACGAAGAAATTCTTAAACTTCAAACAGAATTGATTGCTGAAAGAGATTTTCAAAAATTACAAAACAGAATTGAGAATGATTTTGTAGACAACAATGCCACAATTGAGGGAATTGCTGAAAATCTCGCAACCTATTATTTGCTTTACAACGATGTAAACTTAATTAATACCAACATTGAAACGTATCGTTCCATAACCAGAGAAGATATTAGAACTGCAGCGAAAACGTATTTAAATCCAAACCAAAGATTGCTGTTAGATTACATTCCGGCAAAAGACAAAAATCAAAACTAACATCAAGGACATGAAAAATATAATTTTCCTTCTCGCAAGTCTATTTCTAGTTTGCAAAATACAAGGCCAAAACGATACACAACCAAAACCCGGTCCAGCCCCAAAAATAAATATTAACAAACCACAAACTTTTCAACTGAAAAATGGATTGAAGGTTATGGTGGTCGAAAACCACAAGCTGCCTCGAGTTTCATACAGTCTAACGATTGATAATGCACCATATCTTGAGGGTAACAAAAAAGGAGTGTCAGACTTAACTAGTTCACTTATCGGAAGTGGTTCGTCAAAGATATCAAAAACTGCCTTCAACGAAGAAGTAGATTTCCTTGGCGCAGCGGTTAGCTTCAGCAGCAGCGGAGCATACGCTAGTGGTTTGTCGAAATATGCAAAACGAATTCTAGAATTAATGGCAGAAGGTGCTTTGCATACTGAATTCAAAAATGAAGAATTAGACAAAGAAAAAACAAAGCTAATCGAAAGCTTGAAGGCTACAGAAAAAAGCGTTTCTTCTGCAGCGCGGCGTGTCGAAAATGTGCTGACTTACGGAAAAGGTCATCCATTTGGAGAATATATTACCGAATCGTCAGTTAACAATATTTCGCTAGATGACGTTATCCTTAATTACAACACCTATTTTGTTCCTGAAAATGCTTATCTGATTGTTGTAGGAGATGTTGAATTCGCCAGTATAAAAACAATGGTAGAAACCTTGTTTGAGTCATGGCAAAAAGCAACTGCTCCTAATTTGAGTTATTCCCATTTGAAAGACGTGCAATATACCCAAATCAATTTCGTAGACATGCCCAATGCGGTGCAATCTGAAATTGCAGTGATGAATCTGTGTACTTTAAAAATGAAAGATCCAGACTATTTTGCCGCGATTTTGGCCAATCAAATTTTAGGTGGAAATTACAACAGTTATCTCATGTCGAACTTACGAGAGAAAAATGCTTGGACCTATAATGCAGGATCTCAAATTGGCGACAGTAGGTATATTTCTCGTTTTATAGCTTACACTCAAGTCCGTAATTCTGTTACCGACAGTGCGGTTGTAGAAATATTAAAAGAAATTAAGCGCATTCGAACTGAAAAAATAGCAATCAAAGAATTACAAAATGTAAAAGCGAGTTACATTGGCCAATTTGTTATGGAGATTGAAAAACCAGAGACCATTGCAGGTTATGCGCTAGATATCAAAACACAAGGACTGCCGGAAGATTTCTACGAAAAGTATATTGAGAAAATTAATGCTGTTACTGCCGATGATGTGATTCGGGTTGTCAACAAATATATATTGCCTGAACAAGAAAGAATTTTAATTGTGGGAAAAGGATCAGAAGTTTTACCCTCATTAGAAAAATTAAAAATCCCCATGTTTTACTTCGATAAATATGGAACTCCAACCGAAAAACCAAACTATAAAATCGCCATTCCGAATGGTGTAACCGCTAAATCAATACTTGATAATTACATCTCCGCAATAGGTGGAGAAAAAGCGCTGCGAAATGTGAAATCCATTTTTACAATTTCGTCAGGAACAATTCAAGGTGCACCAATCGAATTAACCTTAAAAACAACTTCAAACTACAAGCAATTGAGAGAGATTAAAGTAATGGGGATGTCGATGATGAAACAAGTTGTAAACGAAAAAGGCGGATATCTGGTTGAACAAGGGCAAAGAAAAAATCTTAGCAGTGCTGAATTTGCGGAAGCTAAATCAAGTGCTGTTCCTTTTGAAGAGCTTGATTTGATTAATAACTCGGCAATTATTTTGGAAGGAATTGAACCATACAATGACGCCGATGCTTATGTCATTAAAGTTGGTAATTCAAAATACTATTATGACGTAAAATCCGGGTTGAAAGTGGCAGAAAAGAAGTCGATGAATATTAGCGGACAGTTGATTTCACAGACCAGCAATTACAGTGATTACCGACTTGTTAATGGTATTAAGATCCCGTACGTAACATCAATAGATTTTGGAATGGAAATCTTGCTAACAACAACTGATGTAAAATTTAATGAAGGCGTATATGATATTGATTTTGACTAATCGAAATCGACATCAGATATAAAAATCATAGTCAATTTTTTATTTCTTACTCGTAAGATAGACTCCAATCAACACGATGCTAGCGCCAATTAGTTGAACAACAGTTAAAAACTCATGATCTAGTAATCCCCAAAAAAAGGCAACCACTGGAATCAAATAAGTCACTGATGTGGCAACTATTGGAGTCGCAGTCTGAATCAATCTAAAAAAAATAATATTTGCGATTCCAGTTCCAATGATTCCCAAAATCATAATGTATAAAATGGAATTTTGAACTTTTACATCGTGAATCACATCAATAAATCCTGATGAAAGAAGAATTATTGTTGCTGGAAGAAGCATCACTGTAAAATTGCCGACGCTGATACTTAAAGGAGATAAATCCGAAAGATATTTCTTTATCAAATTGACATTTGTTGCATAACTAAGGGTCGCAATGAGCAGTAAAATTGCATAATAATAATTTTGATTGGGATGATGCATTGCGCCATTAAGTATCAAAAGCGAAGTGCCCAGAAAACCAATAATGACACCTATTATTTGAATTCTCCTAAATTGCAGTCCAAATAGCATTGCTCCAATTACTAATGTGTTTAGAGGCGTCAAGGCATTCAAAACCGAACTCACTGAGCTATCAATCTGAGTCTGAGCAATGGCAAATAAGAATGCGGGTATGAATGTTCCAAATAGCGCTGTCAATGCTAGAAATTTCCATTGGTGGTTTGGGATTTTTGGCAAATTTCGGAATCCAATTACCAGTAAGAATAATGCTGCAAAGATTATTCTTAAAGAGCCAACCTGCAGCGGACTCAATCCAACCAATCCTCTTTTGATCAAGATAAATGAACTCCCCCAAATTAAGGCAAGCACAAATAAGTAAATCCATTTTAATTGATGTGCTTTCATAGCAAAGATTAAGGCGTGTCAAATTTGTAATAATTTTATGAATTGTACAGTAATTTTTTATATATTTTTGTTCGTTAGTTTTCCAAATAAAATTACAAATCGAATACTATGAATAAAACTCTACTTTTAACTTTTGCCCTAGCTGTCCTACTTACGAATTGTAAACAAACTGCGAGCAGTCCGAGTGAACAAAAGATTTTTTCAACAAGAGCTACTATTAATCCTGAGAAATTAGAAAAGGCGACCTTTAGTATAGATGGTATGACTTGCGCCATTGGTTGTGCGAAGACAATTGAAAAAGAGCTTGCTAATGCACAAGGCGTTCAAAATGTTGTTGTTGATTTCGATAAAAAAGAAGCTACAGTATCTTTTGACAATTCGTTGCAAACTCCAGAATCGATAACGGAAATTGTCGAGGCCACAGCAGACGGAACAACTTATAAAGTTTCTAATATGGTCGCCTCAAAATAAAAAGATTATTATATGAAAAAAGAGCCAGAGTCAAGACATTACATCTTACTTCTTGGCTCTTTTTTTGGTTCTTAACACTTCCTTCTTTTATCTAAAATTACTTCCAGCGCAAACTCTCCATCAGTCTTTGCATGTCATTTTTTACATAACTTGCTGCTGGCATGATTGAATCGAAATTTGGTTTTGTGTAAAAATAAACTGAACAGTCCATAAAGTGGTTGATGCTATCGGTTACATAAAACTGTGCATTCGTAGCTGCATTGCCATTGACGTGATAAAACATGCCGTAAACTTTAGAATCCGAATTGATAAATGGCTGTTCTAATATGTCATCTGCTTTGATAACGTGTTCGTATGTCAATTTTTGTGCGTCTTTCAGAAGAATATTGACGTTGTTGTTAATAGGTTTATAACTTAAGTAAATTGTTGCTTTCATTTTAGGGTAGTCAATCGTGAAATTACATTCTGATTTTTCTTTAATGATTGCACCATCATTGATGTCAAATGTAAATGGACAACTATTTTCAAAATGCGCATACTTTGCAGTCTTGTAGTCGAGTCTCAGTTGACTCGTAGGTTTTGGCAAGGCATCACCTCTGCAACCAATTAAAGTAAAAAGCACGATCAAAAAAAAGCCGGCAATTTTCATTTTATGCGTCATTTTTAATTTATTCAATGGTTACTTTTATTTGCTTAATTCTCTTTTTGTCTAATGTCTCAATTCCAAACTTACAGTTGCTAAAAACAATCTTTTGACCTTTCCGAGGGAAATTTCCAATAATTTCTAAGATAAATCCCGCTAAAGTTTCTGCTTCGCCCTTCTTTTCTTCAAAAGCAACTTCATCAACTTCGACCACTCTGTAGAAATCTTTTAAATTGATCTTTCCTTCGAATAAAAAATTCTTATCATCTATTTGCGAATAATTGAGATCTTCATCATCAAATTCATCACTAATATCTCCAACAATTTCCTCAATAACATCTTCGAGCGAAACCAGTCCTGAAGTTCCGCCATATTCATCTACAACGATTGCCAAATGGCTTTTCATACTTTGAAAATCTTTGAGCAAATTGTCTAGCTTTTTGTTTTCAGGCACAAAAAATGGTTCTCTTATTAAGGCAATCCAATCCAATTCTTTCTTGCTGATATGCGGCAATAAGTCCTTGACAAACAAAACGCCTTCAACGTGATCAATATTGTCGCGATATACCGGAATTCTAGAATAACCTTTTTCTGAAATTTTTGGTAATATCTCTGAATATGTTTCGGAAATCTCTAGTGCAAATATGTCAATTCTTGGGCTCATCACCTGCTTGGTATCGGTATTACCGAAAGAAACGATTCCCTCTAAAATTTTTTGTTCTTCATGCGTTGTTTCGGCGGAGGAAGTCAGTTCTAAAGCCTGCGATAATTGGTCAACCGAAAAGTTGCCTCTTTGTTTTCCTAATTTTTCATGTAAGAAAATAGTAAGGGACCTCATTGGGATACTGATTGGAGAAAGCAGCGTATCGAGAATTGAAAGCGGAAAAGCAACAAATTTGGCAAATTTTACATTATTCCTATTTGCATATACTTTCGGCAGGACTTCTCCAAAAAGTAATATCAAGAAAGTGACTAAAATTACCTCAATGGTAAATTTCAAAAGTGGAGACGATATAGATTCAAAGAGGTTTTTTCCTATGATCGAAAACAAAATTACAACACCAATATTGATAAAGTTATTAGCTACCAAAAGCGTCGCCAATAACTTCTTGGGCTTGTGCAACAGCGCTGTGATAATTTTAGTTTTTTCCGGATTCTCTTGAGCGCATTGATCCAAGTCTTTCGGCGTCAAAGAAAAATAAGCTACCTCTGCAGCAGAAATAATAGCAGAACAGAAAAGCAAAATAAAAATGCCAAAAAATCCCAAGATTACATCAGCATCGATGGTTGAAAGAAAATTAAAACTGGGCTCTGGGTCCAAATTAAAATACGTTAGTTAAACAAATTTAGAACGGCAAATCGTTCTCTGACATTGGACTGTCATGCGAATCGTAATTGGGATTTTTAGCATCCGACATTCCTCCTTTATTTGATTCAATTTCTTTCTTGACGGTTAGAAAAGTAAATTCAGTAACTTGAATTTCTGTGGTATATTTTGTTACGCCTTCTTCTGTTTGCCATTGTCGAGATTTGATTCTTCCTTCTACAAAAATCTTATCTCCTTTTGACAAATACTTTTCGCAAATTTCAGCGGCTTTATTGCGAACAACTAAATTATGCCATTCTGTGGAAGTGATTTTTTCATTGGTCGATTTGTTGATATAAGTTTCATTAGTTGCCAAAGGAAACCTTCCGATGCAGTTTCCACCATCAAAATAATGCATTTTTACATCTTCTCCCAAATGACCTATTAACATGACTTTATTTAAAGTTCCGCTCATTTTCTGTGTTATTGTATTTTATCCAAATGTAGTAAAATTTTAAAAACTAAAACCAATCCTTTTCTATAAAATTATGAAGTACGATTGGAAATGGATAAGTCATCAGATTTGTGTAGTTTATCCCGTTTGTAATGCTTCCATGAACGGTAACCCTCCAAAATTTAATGTGCAAATGTTGGTGTGTAAGCTTGTGCAATTGGCTTTTTGAATGGACCTCTTCCAATGACGCAATGGAATTGTCAACAAATTTTTGATTCCTAATTTGCGATTCGAAATCTTTCATTTCCATAATGGAGGGAGATTCAATCAAAGGAAACTCATATAAATTCTGCCAAATTCCTTTTTGTGATCGTTTGTTAATTATTGTATTTCCATCACCATCCAAGAAAACGAGATAATTAAAATATCGATTTCTAATTGTAAGCTTTTTTACTTTTACAGGCAACAAATGAACTTCCTTTTTATAGCGCGCCAAACAACCTTCGTTTAATGGACAAATGATACAATCCGGGTTTTTGGGAACGCATTGAAGCGCTCCAAATTCCATAATTGCTTGGTTAAATAAAGCGGGTTTTTCTTTAGTCATTAATTCGTAAGCCAACTCAAAAAATTCCTTTTGTGCAATGTTACTTTGGATATCCGTTTGTATATCAAAATATCGTGCTAAGACCCGAAACACATTCCCATCTACAACTGGAACTGCCTCTTCATAAGAAAAACTTGCAATAGCGGCGGCAGTATACGCTCCAACACCTTTTAAATTTAACAAATCTTTGAAGTTAGACGGGAAAACTCCATGTAAGTTCTGTGCGATATGCTGTGCTGTTTTGTGTAGGTTGCGGGCTCTAGAATAATAACCTAAACCTTGCCACAATTTCAAAACTTCCTGCTCAGAGGCATTTGCCAAGTCAAACACAGTTGGAAAGGCCTTCGTAAATGCATGGTAATACGGCATTCCTTGCGCAACTCTGGTTTGTTGGAGCATAATTTCAGATAACCAAATTAAATACGGATCCTTTGTGTTTCGCCAAGGCAAATCGCGTTTGTTATTTAGATACCATTGGGTTAATGAGTTAGCAAAATCCATTGTAAAGTTTAGGTTCACAAAAGTAAAAGTTTATGTAATTAAATTTTAGTGAATTAGGTTGATTAATTGTTTTTTAAATTCATATATTTGCAACCTCAAAAAAAATCACAAATCTTAAATTAAGAAAGAAAATGACGAAAGCAGATATCGTAGCAAAAATTTCAGAAAAGTTAGGTCTTGAAAAAGGAGATGTTCAGGCGACAGTAGAGTCTTTTATGGAAGAAGTAAAAACTTCATTGGAAACTGGCGACAACGTTTATTTACGAGGTTTTGGTAGTTTTATAATCAAAACTAGAGCTGAAAAAACAGGAAGAAATATTTCCAAAAATACTACAATAAAGATTCCCGCGCACAATATTCCAGCATTCAAACCTGCTAAAGTTTTTGTTGAAGGAGTAAAAACAAATAACGAAGCAAAATAAAAATATTTATTAATCACAAAATCACCAACTATGCCAAGTGGTAAAAAAAGAAAAAGACATAAGGTAGCGACTCACAAACGTAAGAAAAGAGCGAGAGCTAACCGACACAAGAAGAAAAAGTAGTTTAATACTACTTTTTTCTTTTTAAACGTTCATTGAAATGGAAGATTAGACTGTAAGAGCATAGGCCTTTAACATGATAAGACATGAAAACTTTTTGTCTTAAAATCTTGAATTCCTAAAATCTCACAATCCAATTTTCACCGGGTACCAATACCTGTTAAAATATTGTTTAATCCATCCTTACCTTGGGTTCAAGGTTTAAAGGTTCAGGGTTCAGGGTTTTTCCTTGTCCCTTTCACCTTTCATCTTAGACCTATCCGTATGGATAAAAATTTACAGAGTGAATAAAGAATTAATCATCCGATCTAGTTCTGAAGCCGTAGATTTTGCCTTATTAAAAGATGGAAAACTAATTGAATTGCACAAGGAACAAGAAGCAAGCAACTTTCAAGTAGGCGATATTTTTATCGCTAAAATAAGAAAACCTGTTGCTGGACTTAACGCTGCATTTGTAAACGTAGGCCATGAGAAAGACGCCTTCTTACATTATCACGATTTAGGTCCAAATCTTGCGTCCCAATTGAAATTCATAAAACTTGTAAGCGCAGGTAAAATAAAAGATTTCTCCCTAAAAAACTTTCAGTTTGAAAAAGAGATTGATAAAGACGGAACCATTGCCGAAGTGCTTGGGTCCAATCAATCTTTATTAGTACAAGTTGTCAAAGAACCGATATCCACCAAAGGCCCAAGAATTAGCTCTGAGCTTTCTCTTGCCGGACGTTTTATCGTTCTTGTCCCGTTCTCAGATCGCGTTTCTGTTTCTCAAAAAATAGAAGAAAAAAGCGAAAAAGACAGACTCAAAAAACTCGTACAAGCCATCAAACCAAAAGGATTCGGTGTTATTGTTCGTACAGTAGCCGAAGGCAAAAAAACAGCCGAAATAGAAAAAGACTTGCAAAACCTGCTCAGCAGATGGAATGCAATGTGTAAAAAATTACCAACTGCTCATCATCCGTCGAAAGTGTTAGGAGAACTCAACAGAGCTTCTTCGATATTGAGAGACTTATTTAATGATACCTTTAGTGGTATTTATATAGATGACGAAGAGTTGTTTCAAGAAACCAAGGATTACGTGGAAGAAATTGCACCATCCAAACAATCAATTGTAAAGTTTTATCAATCCAACGACACACCCATTTTCGAGAAATATAACATAGAGAGACAAATCAAAACTTCCTTCGGAAAAACCGTGTCTATGAGCAAAGGTGCTTACCTAATCATCGAACATACTGAAGCCTTACACGTCATCGACGTCAACAGCGGAAACCGTTCGAATAAAGCATCAAATCAAGAAGACACCGCTATGGAGGTGAATATGATTGCCGCCGCTGAAATCGCCAGACAATTGCGTTTGAGAGATATGGGCGGAATTATCGTAGTCGATTTTATCGATATGCAAGATCCCGAAAACAGAAAAGTGCTGTTCGACTTCCTTAGAGAAGAAATGAATGATGATAAAGCCAAACACAAGATCTTACCACCGAGTAAATTTGGGCTAGTCCAGATTACCAGACAACGCGTAAGACCAGAAGTCAATATCAAAACTAGAGAAGAAGATCCAAACAATGAAAAGGGCGAAATAGAAGCGCCAATCTTAATCATTGACAAAATTTCTTCCGATTTAGAAAGAATACTAAAAACCCACAAAAAAGTCGTGCTCAATGTACATCCTTTTGTGGCTGCCTACCTCAGTAAAGGTTTTCCATCATTACGTTCGAAATGGTTTTTCGAGCATAAGAAATGGGTGAAAATCATACCACGTGACGCTTACACGTACTTAGAATATCATTTCTATGACAATTCTGGAAAAGAAATCATAGAATGAATTCAAAACAAAAACCGCCTTTCGATAGATTGCCACCGGCCAGTTCGGTTGCAACTCGAGTGGCGGTTTTTTTTATTTAAGTTGAGTTCATTTCAGCTTCTCTTTTAGGAGCTATTCCGGCTTTACGCTCCAAGTCCTCGCTACGCTGCGGGCTATCCGCTGCAATCCGGGCTAGGGCATTACGGTAAAATAAATCGTGAAGATCTGTACAATGCGCGTTATCCGAGTTCCAATTCACTTCCAAAATTTGTGACTTGGCGTCTTTGTGGCAACACTACTTTCTTCTCTCCGAAAAAAAACGCAACATCAATTCCCGTGATTCCTCGGCCAACACTCCAGCAACTACCTCTGTTTTTGGATGCAATTGCGTTCCCATAGTCATAAAACCGCGATTTTCATCAGAAGCACCGTAGACTATTTTCGAAATCTGACTCCAATATAACGCCCCGGCGCACATTTGACAGGGCTCTAAAGTCACGTAAAGTGTGCACCCTTTCAAATACTTTCCGCCCAAGAAGTTGGCCGCTGCAGTAATCGATTGCATTTCTGCATGAGCGGTTACATCACACAACATCTCTGTCAGATTATGAGAAGAAGCAATAACTCGATTGTCAATGACAATGACTGCTCCGACTGGAATTTCGCCTTTTTCAATAGCAACTTCCGCTTCCTGTAGCGCTTTTTTCATGAAGTATTCATCGGTGAAAATGTTTTCCATGCAGCAAAAATAGGAATTCAATTTGTTACCTTTGGGCTATGGCAAAAAATATACTATCCAAAATTCAAAATCCGAGTGATTTACGTCGATTGACGGAATCACAATTGCCACAATTAGCAACAGAATTAAGAAATTTTATCATCAATGTCGTCGCAGACAAAGAAGGCCATTTGGGCGCAAGTCTGGGCGTTGTTGAACTTACCATCGCTTTGCATTACGTTTTCAACACTCCCGAAGACATACTAGTTTGGGATGTTGGGCATCAAGCCTATGGACACAAAATCCTCACCGGCAGAAGGGAGAAATTCGATACCAACCGACAGCTCGGTGGCATATCTGGCTTTCCGAAACGAAGTGAAAGTATTTATGATACTTTTGGTGTTGGACATTCGTCGACATCAATATCGGCAGCACTTGGAATGGCCATCGCATCTAATTTAAAAGGCGATTTTGAAAAGCAACATGTTGCGGTTATCGGAGATGCGTCAATTGCTTCAGGAATGGCATTTGAAGGTTTGAACCACGCTGGAGTAACTGATGCCAATCTATTGGTGATCCTAAATGATAATGCCATCGGAATTGATCCAAGTGTCGGAGCCCTAAAGAACTATTTCACCGCAGTCAAAAAAGGGAAAAATCCGAAGGAAAACAATATGATCAAGTCCCTCAACTTTGATTATTCTGGACCCATTGACGGTCATGATGTTTTTGCATTAGTAAAAGAATTGCGGCGTTTGAAGAAAATAAAAGGCCCAAAATTTTTGCATATTATCACCACCAAAGGAAAAGGATTGCAGCAAGCTGAAGACAATCAAGTGGTGTATCATGCGCCAGGAAAATTTGATGCCCTTACTGGCAACATTCATCCCAAATCCGAAGCACATTTACCGCCAAAATACCAAGATGTATTTGGACTCACTTTGGTAGAATTGGCGCGTAAAAACGAAAAAATAATCGGAATTACACCGGCCATGCCTACAGGAAGTTCCTTAAAATATATGATGGACGAATTCCCCACTCGCGCGCTAGATGTTGGCATTGCAGAACAACACGCGGTGACGTTATCTGCCGGAATGGCAACACAAAGAATGATTGTATATTGCAATATCTATTCGACCTTTTTACAACGTGCCTACGACCAGATTATTCATGATGTTGCACTACAAAATCTACCCGTTATTTTTTGTTTAGACCGAGCAGGATTAGTAGGTGAAGATGGCCCTACACATCATGGCGCTTTTGACATAGCATATTTAAGATGTATCCCAAATATGATAGTTTACGCACCACTTAATGAGGTGGAGTTGCGAAATATTTTGTTTACTGTTCAACTAGGACTAAACCATCCCATTGCTATTCGCTATCCAAGGGGACGCGGAGTAAACATTGATTGGGAAAAACCATTTAAAGAAATCATTATAGGTAAAGGAATTTGCCTCAAGAACGGAAAGGAAATAGCCGTATTATCAACTGGTACAATTGGGAATAATGTCATCAAAGCCATTGACGAATTTGACAGCATCGCACATTATAATTTTGGATTTATAAAGCCACTTGACACCCAACTATTACACACCATATTTTCAACCTTTCAAATGGTTATTACTATTGAAGACGGCACTATTAAAGGTGGCTTCGGAAGTGCAGTAATTGAATTTGCATCAGAAAATAATTATAAACAAAACATCAGGACGTTAGGTATTCCTGATGAATTTATAGAACACGGAACTATTGCTGAACTTCAAAAAGCATGTGGCATTGACGTTGCCTCTATCGTTGCAACTTTAAAAACATTATAAAAAAATCCAAATCTTTCGATTTGGATTTTCTTCTTTTTCTGTCACAAAATCATATTAGTTCTTGATCAGCTTTTGCGAGTAATTTACATTATCTCCACTTACTTTTACTATGTAAATTCCTGACTGAAGATTACTAATGCTGACTGCTTTCTCTATATTAAAGTTGTCATCAACTTGAGTAAGAACTATTCGACCGTTAAGATCAACAATTTGCACTTCCAATTTTCCAGCAAAATTATTTACTCGAACATTCATTACATTGTTGGTTGGATTAGGGTAAATTCTAACCAAATCGTCGCGTGTAAAGTCATTTACTCCTAATACACAATTTGGACCAGCTGGAAATAATGTAAAGTCTTCAACCTGATCATTACAATCATCTGAACTACCTGAAGACGCATTGAGACCAACACCTCTCCTTGCAAATACTTGCATAATCATACAGTAGTCTGCACCACCAGTAGTAGCTTGGTCAGCAGCAAATAAATTATTTCGCCCAGCAACAATGTTTGTTTGTCCTGCCGTTTCCAATTTTAAAGCATCAATTACTAGTTGCATTACTTTATTGTTTCCTCCTGTACCGTTATAAAGGTCTGGATCAAAACCATATTTTTCAATATACTTCCATGTCAAATCCCATAAGCAAGAAGTCCAGAATTCACCAATTTTATATCGGTAGGCAGTGTCCGCTGGATCTGCTGGTATCGCAATATTAGAATCCGCAAAGGTTCTTGGATCTACATCCATATTTGTTGAATAACCAAAATCCCTGAAGCCAAAACCAGTTGTTGGCTGATTGACTGCATAAGTACCAATTTCCTTCCGCTCATCACCTGTATCGGTCGACTTAATTTGATTTATCAAACCAAAGAAATCTGACCAACCTTCTCCCATTTGCTCATAGTTATTCATAGCCCCTGCTAATCCACCGCCTACTAGTCGGTTAGAAATCCCGTGACCGTATTCATGTCCAACTATAACATTATCAAAACTACCGTCTGCATACAAGTAAAGGTTGTTTGGAACTTCAATTTTCACGTTAACTGGACCGTTTGCCAATTCCCCAATTAAAATATCTCCTTTTTCTTTAGAAATAAAAATAGCTGGAATTGTTATTCCAAGTAAACCTGTAGAACTCATAGACAACTGAACATCGTTGTTTGGAATTGAATCTGTCACAATTACAGCCGTTGCACCAGCGTCCTGAGCATTTTTAACTTTATTGCTGAAAAAACATCCTCCTCTTCTGATTAAAGCAATTTTTCCAGAAATATCGAAAGCGTTTGTAGCAGGATTACATGCAGAATTTGGATTGTTACCTGGGACTAATGGATCATTTTGATATAAAACCAAATCACTAGTTATGCCATTTGGAGCGGCTGGAACAGGAATTCTGTCTGTTCCTTCAAAAACATTTGTTGTCGCCGACATTGGTCCGGCAATTGAAGCAGGAGAATTGATTTGAATATAATCAGTTGGTGGTGCACCAAAAGTCCACATAAACATTTGAATTCTTGGTCGTGCCCCATCATTAGTAGGAGTAAAATTGGCATTATTTAAGGTTGGTGTTGTTTGAGAATAACCATCTTGAGAATCTGCCTGCACTACGTCTCCTGTACCAGATGCTACCCCACCTCTTCCATAATTATTTTGTTGAAAGTTACCATTTGCTTCATCAAAACCATAGTTATACCAGATGTCGTGCATGATGTTGGTCATGTAAAACAAGTTTGTGGTGGACGCCGGTGTATAGGCGGTTGGTTGCTGCGTCTGAGAAACTCCATTAACATAAGGAAAATCAAAAAGCAACGAAGATCCTCCGTCGGGACGAATTCCTGTTCCGTTGTCACCATTTGCATCTTCTTGTGCCCATACGTTATTTCCTCTAGTGTATTGAAATATCAAACCGGCAGTAGTTCCTGTTAAAGAATTAGCATTATGCCAACCTCTTGGAGACGCAGTTGTGTTGTCAAATGGTGTTACTAATTGAAACGCACTATGGTTTGGACTTTCAAAATTAAATGGTATAACTCTGTAAGTTCCTGGCGCTTCCATGATAGAAGATGACAATTTCGGTGCAGCAAACAAAGCCTCTTGAAAATTAAATTTCGATTTTGCATCAACTTTACTTTCTTTGTGAGCATGAGACGCATGACTTCCCCCGAACGTACAATTAATTGTTAAGTCTTTTTTGTCTAAAACAACGCCACTTACTGCATCAATTTTGATATCCCAATAGTGCTTTCCATCTGGAGCGTAAAATTGATAACCCCAAGCCAATTTCAATTTTGAATCCGATGTTGGAAGATAGGCTAATCTTCCTAAAATAGGGTCTTCATGAGTACCATCAGAAATTGTGAATTTTTTTCCATCTGTAGATTCTATGATAGAAAAGTTTGCGGTAGCATATCCTAATGCAGTATAAGCCTTGTTTAACGCATCCATCACAGACAATGAAGGAGTTGATGTATTTACTCTTTGAGCCATATTGGCCTGAAAGTTACTCCCAACTTTGATTACATTTCCGTTTTTGATTGCAATGGTAGACTGTCCGTTAAAAACATCTATTCCTTGGTGTCTTTGCGCCACATAGCAGCTTGTAATCTTGGTGCCTTTACCAAAATATTCGTTTTGAATACTTAAATCTGAAATGTCCTGACTTGTAAGTCCGTACTGCGTTCGGTTGGTTTCTAAATAATTTTGAATTGCTCTCTTGTTATCCTGGGAAAAACCTGCGAAAGAGACAAGTAAAGCAGTTAATAGTGTAATTTTTTTCATAGTTTTTATTTTTAGAGAAACAAACTTAAATTATTTTTTTTGATTTTTCAAACAATGAATTAAAACATTAACAATCTAGTGTTTAAAACCAACAATATTTTGATAATACAGCAAAGCATTGCCGTCGGTTAGTAAAGAAATGAAATGACAAATGTGCAAAAGTCTGTCATACAAGTGCTCCTTATCTTGATGGTGTTTTTCGGGTAAAATCTGTAAAAGTAGTTTGTCATAACTCGTGGCTTTTTCCTCATATTGGTTGTTATAAGCGTTGATAAACTTATCTAATAGCGTATTGATAATCTGATAGCCCTTTATTTCCTTGTCGATGACTTCTCTACTTTGATAAATTCTTTTTACACTCAATTTAATAATGTCATCCATTTGTGCTTTGTACTTGCTTTTATCTGTCAATGCAAATGGAAAATTTCCGCTTAAAATAGCTTCTTCGTTTTCAACAAATACGCGAACGGCATCACTGATTAGATTTCCTATGGCAAGAGCCCGCAAATAACTTATTCTATCTTCGCGGGTTGTTAATGTTTTGTATTTCGCCGTATCAATAGTGTCTTTTACTAATTTGATCAAATATTCCAATGCATAATCTTCGGAAACCAATCCCAAATTAATTCCGTCTTCAAAGTCAATAATCGTATAACAGATATCATCTGCGGCTTCTACCAAATACGCTAGAGGATGTCTTTCAAATCCGATGTCTTGTCCGGTTTTATTAGAAATCAATCCTAATTCTTCTGCAACTTCTTGAAAGAACTCTTTGTCTGATTGAAAAAACCCGTATTTCTTGTCGGCGATGTTTTTCGTAGGTTTTTTTGGTAAACTTTCCTTGGGGTATTTCATAAATGCACCAAGTGTTGCGTATGATATTCTCAGTCCACCTTCTATTCCAGGTCGACTTCCAGTTAAAACTGAAAATCCATTGGCATTGCCTTCAAAATCGATTAAATCTTGCCACTGTTTGTCCGTTAAATGCTCTTTGTATTGCTTACCATTGCCAATAGAAAAATACTCTCCTATTGCTTTTTCCCCCGAATGACCGAAAGGTGGATTACCAATGTCGTGTGCTAATGAGGCTGCTGCGACTATCGCACCAAAATCATTCATGTGAAAACCATGTACTTCTTTCAAATACGGATATTTTTCGATGATTTGTTTTCCAACCAATCTACCAATCGATCTTCCCACTACCGAAACTTCTAAACTATGCGTGAGTCTCGTATGAACAAAATCTGTTTTTGATAACGGAATGACTTGCGTTTTGTCTTGCAAACTCCGAAAAGCCGCAGAAAAAATGATTCGATCATAATCTACTTCAAAGCCTAAACGCGTATCATCTTGTTCTTTTCGTAAGCGTTTGCTGGTGTCGCCTTGGCGTTTGAGTGATAAAAGTTGTTCCCAGTTCATTGTGATTGTTAGATTTTAGATTCTTGTATTATTTAGATTATTAAGACTGTACGATTATAAGACGACAGGAACAATCTTAAAATCTTACAGTCTTATAGTCTATTATTAGCCCTGATGGAAGCGGCATCCTTTTTTGCGCTCCTTTAGCGCGAAAAAGATATAGCGTACAGCAGGAATAGCTCCTAAAAAACAAAACAGCTACCCAAAGATAGCTGCTTTTTGTTGGGATAGTAACCGTCTCAAGAATTACGATCCACACATTTCGCAATCATCGGGACCAGCGTTTCGCGCCAGTTCGATCATAGCTTTAAAATCTTCCGCAGACATTTCACCAGTTTCATTTGGCTCAGCCACTTCTACTGCTGCTGCCACTTCTTGGGTTGGTTCTGCTTTTTTATCATTATTCAGCGTAAACTTGATTGCGTCTACGGCTGATTTTGTTCTTAAGTAATACATTCCCGTTTTTAGTCCAGATTGCCAAGCATAGAAATGCATCGACGTCAATTTCGCATAATTCGCATCTTGCATAAACAAGTTGAGCGATTGCGACTGATCGATAAAATACCCTCTGTGACGAGACATATCGATAATATCTTTCATAGACAATTCCCATACTGTTTTATACAATTCTTTCAAATCTTCTGGAACCGCGTCGATGTTTTGCACAGATCCGTTATGGCGCATGATTTCTTGTTTGAGATCTTCGTTCCATAAACCTCTTTTTACTAGATCTTCTAGTAAATGCTTGTTGACTACAATAAACTCTCCAGACAATACACGACGCGTATAAATGTTAGACGTATACGGTTCAAAGGCTTCGTTGTTTCCTAAAATTTGTGACGTAGAAGCCGTTGGCATTGGTGCCACTAACAATGAATTTCTAACGCCGTTTTTCATCACTTCTTTTCTCAAAGCTGCCCAATCCCATCGTCCTGATAATTCCTCGTCTTTCATTCCCCATAGGTTGTGCTGGAATTCTCCGTTTGATATTGGAGAGCCTTTGAAAGATGAGTACGGTCCTTCTTCTACTGCCATTTCCATTGAAGCGGTTACGGCGGCAAAATACAAAGTCTCGAAAATTTCTTGGTTTAATTTTTTCGCTTCGTCGCTCGTAAAAGGCATTCTCAACAAAATGAAAGCATCTGCCAAACCTTGTACGCCCAATCCAACGGGACGGTGACGCATATTGGAGTTTTCTGCTTCTTTTACTGGATAGTAATTTCTATCAATGACTTTGTTTAGATTGCGTGTCACACGTTTGGTTACACTGTATAATAAATCGTGGTTGAAAGCACCATTTTCCACAAACATCGGCAACGAAATCGACGCTAGATTACAAACTGCAATTTCATCTTCCGAAGTATATTCCATAATCTCCGTGCACAAATTCGACGAACGAATCGTACCTAGATTTTTCTGATTTGATTTGCGGTTAGCTGCATCTTTATATAACATGTATGGCGTTCCAGTCTCAATTTGAGATTCTAGGATTTTCTCCCACAACTCACGCGCTTTGATGGTTTTTCTTCCTTTACCTCTTTCTTCGTAGGAAATATATAAAGCCTCAAACTCATCACCATAAACATCGTGCAAACCTGGACATTCATTTGGACACATCAAGGTCCAAGTGCTGTCTTCTTGTACGCGTTTCATAAATAAATCCGACGTCCACATAGCGAAGAACAAATCTCTCGCACGCATTTCTTCCTTTCCAGTATTCTTTTTCAAGTCTAAGAATTCAAAAATATCAGCATGCCAAGTTTCTAAATAAATCGCAAAACTTCCTTTTCTTTTACCGCCGCCTTGATCTACATATCTTGCCGTGTCATTAAATACACGCAACATAGGTACAATTCCGTTGGATGTTCCGTTTGTCCCTCTAATATAAGAACCTGTCGCTCTTACATTGTGAATAGACAAACCAATTCCTCCGGCTGATTGTGAAATTTTCGCTGTGTTTTTCAACGTATCGTAAATTCCATCAATACTATCATCACGCATCGACAACAAGAAACATGAAGACATCTGTGGTTTTGGTGTTCCGGCATTGAACAATGTTGGCGTCGCGTGTGTGAAGAATTTCTTCGACATCAAGTCGTATGTTTCAATTACCGATTCTAGATCATTCAGGTGAATTCCTACTGAAACACGCATCAACATATGCTGCGGACGCTCTACGATTTTACCATTGATTTTGAGCAAATACGAACGCTCTAGTGTTTTAAATCCAAAGTAATCGTAATTAAAATCGCGGTTGTAAATAATATGAGAATCCAAAAACTCTGCATTCTTTTGAATAACATCATGCACTTCTTCGGAAAGCAAAGGCGCTTTCTGATTGGTTCTCGGATTTACATAATGATACATTTCATTCATGGTCTCCGAAAACGATTTGGTGGTATTTTTATGCAAATTTGAAATCGCTATTCTCGCTGCCAACTGCGCGTAATCTGGGTGCGCAATGGTCATTGAAGCGGCGGTTTCTGCTGCTAGATTGTCTAATTCAGAAGTCGTTACGCCGTCATATAATCCCTCAATAACACGCATCGCCACTTTCACGGCATCAACTAAATCGTTGAGTCCGTAGCATAATTTCTTAATTCTGTCGGTAATCTTGTCAAACATTACTGGCTCTTTGTGGCCATCTCTCTTAACTACATACATAGGTTTGTTTGTTTTGCGAACTAGAAAATCCCTTTTCTACTTCTGGTTATTTGTGTGTGTTTGGAAGCTAATCCCGCTGTTCGTTTTATCTTTCGTGCCGAACAACGGCACAAAAGGATATCACTGCCATCGGGGCTAGGAAATCCGCTGGTATTTGGCGTGTAGTATAAGAAATGGCTTAGAGATAAATTGGTAATCTTATATTTTTGGATCGCAAAGACGCAAAGGCGCTATGAAAAAACCAAATAAACTTTTAAAACTTTGCGACTTTGCGAGAATCTTTAATCTATATTCATTAAACCTTCGTGGCTTAGCGACTTCGTGGCATTCTAAAAATCGGCGTCGAAAGATATTTTTTGAGCTTCCGAGTCTGTACTCATTACTCCAGCTTTTTGGTATTCTGCCACCCGTTTCTCAAAGAAATTAGTTTTCCCTTGCAATGAAATCATGTCCATAAAATCAAACGGATTCGACGAATTGTATTCTCTGGAACAACCCAATTCTACTAATAAACGATCGGCTACAAATTCTAAATATTGTGTCATCAACACCGCATTCATTCCGATTAAACTTACAGGAAGCGACTCAGTAATAAATTCTCTTTCGATGTTGAGTGCGTCTACAATAATTTCCTTGATTCTTTCCTTAGGCACTTTGTTAATCAGGTGATGGTTATGCAAATGCACGGCAAAATCACAATGTACACCTTCATCACGCGAAATCAACTCGTTAGAGAAAGTGAGTCCTGGCATCAATCCGCGTTTTTTCAACCAAAAAATAGCACAAAACGCACCCGAAAAGAAAATGCCTTCAACGGCAGCAAAAGCAATGAGTCTTTCTGCAAAAGAATCTGACTCAATCCATTTCAGAGCCCAGTCTGCTTTCTTTTTGATGGCTGGAAAAAATTCAAGTGCTGTAAATAATTGGTTTTTCTCGACCTCATCTTTAACATAGGTATCAATCAATAACGAGTAGGTTTCGCTGTGGATGTTCTCCATCATGATTTGAAAACCATAGAAAAATTTAGCTTCTGCATATTGCACTTCGTTGACGAAATTTTCTGCTAAATTCTCATTGACGATACCGTCTGAAGCGGCAAAAAAGGCGAGAATATGTTTTACAAAATACTTTTCATCAGCACTGAGTTTGTTTTCCCAATCTGATAAATCTTGGTGTAAATCTATTTCTTCAGCAGTCCAAAAACTGGCTTCCATTTTCTTATACCATTCCCAAATATCGTGGTGTTTGATTGGAAAAATAACAAAGCGGTTTTTGTTTTCTTGTAGAATTGGTTCTATCGATGACATCTTTTTTATGTAAATTGAGTGAATTTGTGTCAAAAAGAGATTGCTTTTTGACTGAGACAAAGATTACCTTTTGTAACCGAAAATGAAAGCCAAACTTATTCACAATCGGCTTTAGTTTTTAACAAAATGTTTTTTGTAAGCAGTATTTTGATTTTTTTTAAAAACCTACAAATCAATTAATTAGAATTGCAAGAAAATAAAAAAACGCCTATTTACAAGCGTTTAAGAGTACTCTATAAGATACGATTTTTACCAAATTTGCTAATACATTTGACTTAGTAAATACACAGATTTTCTACTTTGTTTTTAACTCCGCCGCGACCTTCTCCAACTCAGCGTACCAATCTTCCCCAAAACGTCGGATGAGGGCTTCTTTTACAAATTTGTATACTGGAACTTCGAGTTCCTTTCCGAGTGAACAGGCATCATCACAAATTTCCCATCGATCGTAATTGACGGCGGCAAATTCCGTAAAATCTTTCACTCGAATAGGATACAAATGACAAGAAACAGGTTTCTTCCAATCGACTGCGCCTTGATTGTACGCTTGTTCAATACCACAAAGCGCAGTTTTGCCATCGTAAATGACGTAGGCACAATCTTTTTCGTCTACCAAAGGCGTTTCTAAATCGCCATCAGTTCCTTTTCTCCAAGCGCCTTGCGCTTCTATGGCAGCAATTCCTTCAGGCCGCAAAAAAGGTTTTACTTTAGTGTAGATATCTTCTAAAATTTTAGTCTCAGCTTCAGACAAAGGCGCTCCGGCATCTCCATCAACGCAACAAGCACCTTTGCATGCGGAAAGATTACATACAAATTCTTTCTCTAAAATATCTTCTGAAACGATGGTTTTGCCGAGTTGAAACATACGACAAAGATAAGCGCAATTTTGATTTAAATTGATTTTCGAAAAAACGAAAAAGACACCAGCGCCGAAATTAACTTCAATTTAGCGTCAAAAGACGACAAATTCGGTACTTTTGCCTACTAATTCTTTACGATATGAACTTCGACTTTAGAGAAATAGCAACCATTGCCATGGTGCTTTTTGCCGTAATAGATATTGTGGGTTCTATTCCAATTATCGTCGACTTGCGTAACAAACATGGTCACATCGAATCAGAAAAAGCGTCACTGGTTGCTGCAATAATTATGATTGTCTTCTTATTTATAGGTGAAGAATTTTTAAAACTAATTGGAATCGATGTAAATTCCTTTGCGGTAGCTGGTTCCTTTGTATTGTTTTTTATTGCTTTAGAAATGATACTCGGCATTCGAATTTATCGTGATGCAGAGGCCAGTTCTGCCTCAATCGTTCCACTTGCCTTCCCGCTTATTGCTGGAGCTGGAACGATGACTACGCTACTTTCGTTGCGATCGCAGTTTTACGTTGAAAACATTGTAATAGCGATCATACTGAATATTTTTGTGGTTTATGGCGTTCTAAAATCGTCTTCAAGAATTGAAAAAATGTTAGGTAAAACTGGACTTGGAGTCGTAAGAAAAACCTTTGGAGTCGTACTGTTAGCCATCGCTGTTAAATTATTTGCGTCTAATGTTAAAGGTCTATTCGTTTAATTCATTTTGTATTAATTTCACCCACCTAAAACAAAATACATGAAAATTTTTACTCTTTCTTTAGTTGTTATTGCTTTAGCGTTAATTATTTTTAACATTACACTACTAGATTTTAATCACTTATTTGAAGGGAACAGCATGGTTGCTCTGATCGGAATTGCCGCGTCTTTTTGTGCCGTTTGTATACTGCTGATTTTTAGAATGTCGAAAATGATTATCGAAAAAACCAAAGATCAACAATAAATGTTTGACGTTTTGATTTTTGGCGGCGGCGTCTCTGGTGTTTCTTGCGCTTTAGTTTTGGGATCTGCCCACAAGAAACATTTTGCAGCAGATAAGAAAATCGGAATTATTACCCATCAAAAATCCTCCTCTTTACAAGAAGCTTTATTTAACAATTCCTATGGAATTTCGCCAGGCACTTTAGGATCTGAATTACTAAAATCTTCTTTAGAAAATTTGGCGCAATTATATCCACATGTACAGCAAATTGATGGTGAAAAAGTAATTCGTATCGACGGAACCGCTCCTCATTTGACAGTCACAACCAATAAAAACAAATACCAAACCAAGTCGATTGTAGTTGCAATTGGCTATTCAAACACTTTTGCTATTGAAGGTTTGATGCAGTTTGTGAAACCACACCCCAAGGCTGTCGCTGAAAAACAACGCATTTTCTTAATCAATAATGACCACAAAGTGGACGATGGAATTTATGTGGCAGGAACTCTAGCAGGTTGGCGCAGTCAATTATCAATTGCTGCAGGAAGCGGTGCTGCAGTTGCAACAGACATTCTAACAATCTGGAATAACGGAGTTGACGCTCAAAGTCACGACAGCATCAAAAAAGATTAGGATCTAGGTTTTGAACTTAAAATCGCCTTAATCAACGGATCTTCTTTCAAAACAATCTCATAGTATTTTTGTTCAGTAAAAAGTTGTCTTGCAAATTCCGCTGTTAAGTAGCGTTTTACCAATGGTTTGTTCTTAATTAAATTAATTTCGATGCCATTATCGGTTAGATAATTTTGAAAATTAATGTAAAACAAATCACTTGTGTTCATCTTCGCTTGAAACTTTTCAAAACTCAAACCTTTAAAGCTCGGACGATACTTATCAAGTTGCTCAAAAATAAATTGTCCAACAAATCCAGATTGTTCCATTATATATGCAATGCTTCCTTCGCCTTGTTTACCCTCTAAAGGCACAAATATGTCAGGAACAATACCGCCGCCGCCGTAAACTATTTTGCCTTTTGGTGTTTTGAATTGCAAAGAATCTGCTACTTTGATACTGTCTTTTTCGTACAACTCCCCACTTTGAAAACGTCTATAAAAATCGTTTGCATAAGCTTCTTCATTTCCCTTTACATAGGGTTTTTGAATTGATCTCCCCGTTGGCGTGTAATATCTTGCAATGGTTAATCGCACTGCAGATCCATCATCAAAATTCATTTCTTGCTGTACTAAGCCTTTTCCGAATGAACGGCGACCTACTATAATACCGCGATCATTATCTTGAATAGCACCCGCCAAAATTTCGCTTGCAGAAGCGCTGTTTTCATTAATTAGTATATAAACTTTCCCTTCTTCAAAATCACCGACGTCTGTGGCAATTGATTTTTGAGTTTCATTTCGTTTGTTTTTGGTGAAAACAATCAACTTTTTATTGACGAGTAATTCATCTGCAATTTTTACTGCTGTATCCACAAAACCGCCACCATTATCGCGTAAATCAATCACAAAGGTACTCATGCCTGAATTTCTCAGCTTAGTCAAACCTTCCTGAAATTCGTCATAAGTGGATGCTGCAAAGCGATTAATTTTAATATATCCCGTTGTAGGGTTCAGCATAAAAGCCGCATCTACGCTTTTTATAGGAACTACGTCTCGCTGCAATTTCACTTTAAACTTTTTGTTTTCGCTTTTTCTAAAAACAATAAGTTCCACTTCTGAACCCGGCTCACCTTTAAGTTTAGAAAACAAACTGTCTGATGGCAATTTCCTTCCAAAAAGTTTCATGTTGTCGGCAAACAAAATACGATCGCCTGACTTGATTCCGGCTTTTTCGGAAGGTCCTTTTTCAATTGGTTTTATGACAGCGACTGAATCTTTATACATATAAAAATTAATTCCAATGCCAACGAAATCACCTTTCATACTTTCCATTTCATCAGATTGCACACTTGCTGGCAGGTAAACGGAATGTGGATCAAGTTGTGCTAAAATGTTTGTAACAGTAAGATCTACGATAGAATCGGCATTTATTTTATCAACGTATTTGCCATCGATAAATTCAAGCAATCTGTTGAGTTTGTTTTTTGAATTATTCTTAGATGAAAATGGACGATGTATGGGATAATTCAAAATACTGCCAAGCACTACGCCAATCGCAAGAGCGAAAGAGACAACAATCGGCAGGTATATTTTGCTTTTTTTCACTTACTCTAAATCTACAATTTGTTCGACTATTACACCTGCTTGCACCAAAAAATCAATGCCACTAGTATCGCGATATCCATTTTGATATACAACGCGCTTAATTCCAGATTGATGGATCAATTTACTGCATTCTTGACAAGGTGAAAGAGTGATGTATAATGTAGCTCCATCACAAGTTTGTGTAGAACGAGCAACTTTTAAGATTGCATTTGCTTCTGCGTGTAGTACGTACCAATTTGTTAATCCTGCTTCATCTTCGCAGCAATTCTCAAATCCCGTTGGCGTTCCGTTGTATCCATCTGAAATAATCATGCGGTCTCGCACAATGATTGCGCCAACTTGTTTTCGCTTGCAGTACGACAATTGACTCCATTCTTTTGCAATTCGCAGATAAGCTTTGTCGTATTTATTTAGTTTTTTTAATTCCATAGTGGTTTATTCCATATTTCGTTTTCGATAATCATGGGCAATACAACTCCAATTATAATCGCTGAAGTCACAATTGTAAAATCTCTTTTTGTAGCCTTAAACACAGATTGTGCAATATACGACAACATTAAAATTGTTAAGACAACTGTCATTTGTGCAGCTTCAATTCCGATTGAAAATTCGAATAAAGGCAACACTTTTTCTATCGCATTTCCGGGTAATATTGTCTTAAAATAATTAGAAAACCCCATTCCATGGATCAAGCCAAAAAACAATGTGGTCATTGCAACAGACTTTAATGCGCCTTTAGCTGCCGTTTTTTTTAAAGCAATGAAGTTAAAGAGCGCAGCAATTAAAATAGTAATCGGAATTAAAAATTCTACCAAATTTTCGTTGATGCTAATCAAATTAAACACCGAGAGGACTAACGCTAAGGTGTGCCCGATTGTAAAAAGGGTTATCAGCAACAACAACCGTTTCCATTCTTGAAAAGAATGAGCAGCAGTCAAAGCCATCAAAAACAAAACGTGGTCATACGCTTTGATGTTCAATACGTGCTTTAAACCAATTTCTACATAAATCCAAAAATCTGACATGACCGCTATATTATCGATTTGGGAATGTAAACTTACAATTAATTTTAAAAAGCAAATCCAATAAAATCACAAAACTATAATACAAAAAATTTAATAAATTCATGACAAATTAGTTTCAGACAAAAACGAAATAAATATATCTTTGCAACAGAATCAAAACCCTAACATATGTCATTTTCCGATTTATTTGATAGCGAATTTAAGAACCGTAATAAAGGTCATTTTTCATCTATTGTGCGTGTCGCTTTTCACGATGGAGAATTTTCTCCCGAAGAAAAAAAATTCCTAGACAAACTTGCTTTACATCTTGAAATTACTTCAGCAGAATATGAAGAGATTCTTGAGAATCCGTTGAAATACCCAATTAATCCTCCTTACTTATATACCCAAAGATTAGAACGTTTGTATGATTTGGCACGTATGGTATATGTTGACCATCATTTGGGAGAGGCTCAAATAAAGTTATTGCGAAAATTTGGTATTGCTTTAGGTTTTACACCTGCCAATAACAATTATATTGTGGATAAAGCAATGGCTTTGATTGGCACCAATGTTGACTTAGATACTTTTATATACGAAATGCAACATATGAATAAATAAGACATTCCAAAAAATAAAATTCCAAAATCCAAAAGTTTTAACCTACGGAATTTGGAATTTTTTATTGGATTTTTCTAATATTTACTCAATTTGGCCAAGTGCATAAATTCCTCTGCTTTTTGCACCATATTGAAACTCCCGCAGAAAAATGGGACACGTTGGTGCAATTCTGTAGGTTCTATTTCCATAATTCTTCCAAAACCATCTGAAGCTTTTCCTCCCGCTTGCTCCGTAATAAAAGCCATCGGGTTGCATTCATATAACAATCGCAATTTTCCTTTGGGTGCTTTTGAACTGGTAGGATAAATATAAATTCCACCTTTTATCATGTTTCTATGAATATCAGAAACCAAACTTCCGATATATCTTGAGGTGTAAGGGCGGTCACCTTCTTCCAATTGACAATATTTAATGTAGTCTTTCACGCCTTGTGGGAAATGCACATAATTTCCTTCATTGATAGAATAAATCGATCCATCTTCAGAAAACTTCATGTTGGGATGGGACAAATAAAAAGTTCCAATTGCTGGATTCAGCGTAAAACCGTTAACGCCGTGTCCGGTTGTGTACACCAACATCGTCGAGGTCCCGTAAATCACGTAACCTGCGGCCACTTGATTGATGCCTGGTTGCAAAAAATCTTCTAATGTTACTGGCGTTCCAACTGGCGTAATGCGTCGATAAACAGAAAAAATAGTCCCAACAGAAACATTTACGTCAATATTTGAAGAACCATCGAGTGGATCCATGAGGACAACATATTTGTTGTTATGACTTTTATCCGAACCGGAAACTGTAATAAAATCATCGTTCTCTTCTGAAGCGATGCCGCAAACAATTTCACGATTAATTAGCGTCTGAATAAAAATCTCGTTGGCATATACATCAAGTTTTTGCTGATCCTCGCCTTGAATATTTTGTTCTCCAGCCGCCCCAACAATATCAACCAAACCCGCTTTGTTAACCTTATAGTTAACCACTTTTGCAGCGAGTCGAATGGAGTTGATAATTCGAGATAATTCCCCTGAGGAATATTGAAAAGCATTTTGATTTTCAATGATAAATTCGCCGAGTGTTTTGTTGCGTTCTTCCATTACGAAATCGTTGTAGTTAGTAGTGCAAATATAGTTCGAAATTTCATTATTCAAATTCCAAATCCCAAGTTTTACTGCAGATTAATGGAATTTGGAATTTCATCATTCGAGTTTTATACTTTGGATTTGTATATTTGTTTTTGAAATCGAAAACCCTAGCCCCGATAGCAGTGGAAATCCTTTTGCTTTTTCCTTTACAAAGCAAAAGATTGGAACTAATTGCGGGTTCAAGCTCCTAAAAATGAACATTAGAAAAGGCCAAAAAGAAGACATGCCAGCCGTTTTGAGTTTGATTCAAGAACTCGCTGCTTTTGAAAAAGAACCCGATGCTGTGGTTGTAACGGTTGCCGATCTGGAGCGCGATGGCTTTCAAGACAATCCTTTATTCTTTGTTTTTGTAGCGGAATTAGATAACGAGATTGTTGGTATGGCGCTGTATTATTATCGTTATTCAACATGGAAAGGGAAAACCATTCACCTAGAAGACCTGATTGTTAAAGAAAAAATGCGTGGATTCGGGTTGGGATATCAACTGTATGCTGCAGTAATTGAACAAGGAAAAATAGACCAAGTTCGAAGAATTGAGTGGGCAGTCTTAGATTGGAATACGCCAGCGATTGACTTTTATGTTAAGTCGGGTGCAAAAGTTTTAGCCGATTGGCGCGTGGCGCAGTTGGATGAGCAGGTAATTAACAACTTTGGAGAATAGAACCAACGGTAAAGAACCAAGACTATAAAGACTTTCTTGCCTCTTGTTTCTGTCTCAATAATAAAACATTTATGAGAATATTTAAATTTGGTGGCGCGTCGGTTAAAGACGCCTCGGGAATAAAAAATGTATACGACGTTTTGCAGAAAGTGGGTTTCGACGACGTTTTGCTCGTTGTTTCTGCGATGGGAAAAACAACTAATGCTTTAGAAGTCGTGGTGAAAGATTACTTTGACAAAACAGCGTCGTTGCAATCCTCTATTCAAGATGTAAAAAAGTATCACAATCAGATTTTATTAGATTTGTTTGAAGACGATAAAAATTCGGTCTTTAATGCCGTTTCTGATTTGTTTGTAGAATTAGAGCATTTCCTTAGTCATAATAAATCGCCAAATTATAATTTTGTATATGATCAAATTGTAAGTTATGGAGAGCTACTATCGACGACGATTCTTTCCCATTACATGAATTACCGAGATCTTAAAACAACTTGGATTGACGTTCGAAATTATATCAAGACCGATGCAACGTATCGCGACGCAGAAGTTGATTGGGAGCAGACACAAAAGAATATTTCGAAAATTGCAAAGAAAAAAGTGCTGCATATAACGCAAGGCTTCTTAGGTTCAGACGACAATGGATTTACGACGACTTTAGGTAGAGAAGGTTCTGACTATACGGCGGCAATTTTTGCTTATTGCCTCAATGCCCAAAGTGTAACGATTTGGAAAGACGTCCCGGGTGTCATGAATGCCGATCCGCGCTATTTTGACAATGCTATTTTGTTGAACCAAATTTCCTGCCGTGAAGCAATTGAGCTTGCTTTTTATGGTGCGAGCGTTATTCATCCAAAAACACTTCAGCCATTGCAAAAAAAGGAGATTCCACTATACGTTAAGTCTTTTTTTGAACCTTTGTTGGCAGGAACTAAAGTTTCAAAAGGCGAAGATTTAGAACCGTATTTACCTTGTTACATTGTAAAGAAAAACCAATTATTGATGTCGCTTTCATCTGTAGATTTTTCATTTATAATGGAAGAAAATATTAGCGAAATTTTTGCTTTGCTACATGAATACAAGATAAAAGTAAATTTGATTCAAAATTCAGCTATCAGCTTTTCTGTTTGTATTGAAGATAAGTTTGGTAATTTTCAAAGTCTCAAAAACATCTTGTCGAAGAAATTTAAAGTTTCATACAATGAAAATGTTTCGTTGTATACCATTCGTCATTTTAGTGACCAAGCGGCTAATATCGTCGAGGAAAATAAAGTTGTTGTGTTGAAACAAATCAGCCGCGAAACCATGCAGATTGTGACAAAAGAGTAAAAAAACAGATATCAAAGTAAAACTCTTTGATTCAACATTTCACAAAAAAGAATTTTTGTTTTTTTTATCAACAATAATTCGTAAACTTGCTAGCTATTTAATTAACTACTATTCAACCTATTAAAAACCCACTTTTATGAAAAAAATTACTTTATTTTTTGCCCTCGTTTTACTTTCCTTTCAAGGTAACGCGCAAATTGCAAACGGAAGCGTTGCTCCTGATTTTACTGTAACAGACATTAATGGTGTATCGCATACACTTTCAACATATTTGGCCGCCGGCAAAACGGTTGTTATGGACATTTCTGCCACCTGGTGTGGACCATGTTGGAATTTTCATAACGCAAAAGCATTAGAAGACTTGACAATCGCATACGGTCCTGATGGGTCAGATGAAGTTGTTGTACTATTCATCGAAGGTGATGCAACAACTACAAGTGCTGACTTGAATGGAACGGGTACCAACACGCAAGGAAATTGGGTTGCAGGAACAAATTACCCGATCATAGACGGAAGTGAGGGAAGTGCTATTGGCGATTTATACCAAATTGCTTATTTTCCAACCCTTTTCAGAATTTGCCCTAACGGTTTAGTGACCTTAATGCCTGGCCGCACCGCAAGTGCAATCAGAACGGATCTTAATACTAATTGTGTTCCTTTAATCGGTACTCAAAACAATGTTGGTGCTTTAGAAAATGCTAATTCGTTCTGTACTTCCAGCGGAAGTGCGGTAACAAAAATGAGAAATTATGGTGAAAACACCATTACTGCGGCTACGGTAAACTTGTTAGAAAACGGTACTGTGGTAGCAACTAAAAATTACGCTGGTTCAATGCCGAGATTTACCACAAGAAATGTAACGTTTGATAGCTATTCCTTTGATGAAACAGCAGATTATTCTGTAGAAGTGGTTACTGCAAATTCAAATCCGGTTTCAAATCCTACTCTTGCCTCTGCCGCTATGGATGTTGATTTAGCTGGTCAGGCGACAACTGATGTTGTAGTGAAGATTTACACTGATAATTACCCAACAGAAATGACTTGGAATATCAAAAATAGTGCGGGTGCAACTGTAGCCAGTGGCGGTCCTTACGTAGGTAGTGCTAATGGTGGTGGTGCTGATGCTAATACTACGAAAACGCAAAATGTTACGCTACTTGCAAATGATTGTTATTCTATTAATTTGTTAGACTCGTATGGCGATGGTTGGGGTTTAGGACCAACACAACATGGTTTGGAAGTTTTTGACAGTTCAAATGTTTCAGTTGTGTTCGTTGATGGCGATAATTTCACAACTACTTTAGCAAAACCTAATGCGATGACTACAGCGCAACTTTCAGTTAGTGCTTTTGAGTTAAATAGTTTAAAATTATACCCAAATCCTTCTACTGGAATCATTACCATCAACACAGAGACTTCTGTAAACGTTAATATTGTTGACGTTACAGGGAAAGTTGTTTTTGTTGCTAACAATGTTACAAAAGACAAAAATATTGATTTATCAGGATTACAAAAAGGCGTTTATCTTGCGAAAATTTCTAGCGAAAACGCAACTACAACAGAAAAAATTATCTTAAACTAAAACAAAATGAGAAAGATATTCATTGCTTTCATAGGTCTTTTATCTCTAGCCGCTTCAGCGCAAATGTCATTGAAAAAATTAAATGGCACACCTATAAACAACGGTGATGTCTTTGTTTATGATGTAGTAGTAGACCCTGGATCGTATTTAGGCTTTAAGATATACAATGACTCGCCCAATCCTATAAATGTAAAGGTAAAGGTAGAAAGCATTACAAATGCAGATGGAACAAACGTTCAATTATGTTTGGGAGATGTATGCTTACCTGAAATTATTGCAGGTAATTCATACCCGCCTAGCTTTCCAGCCATTATTGAGGGAAATAGTGAAAATGGCAATTTTGACCATTTCCTAAATTTGAATTCTGGCATTGATCTCTCTCAAGCTGTTGCTTACTCCTTTAAGTTTTTTCAGTTGAACGACCTAGGTGCTGAAATTGGAAATTCAGTTTCTTTCACTTATCGTTATGTTTCACCACTAGGTGTTTCTGACTTTAGTGGTTTAGCGCAAGCGGGAATTCAATTAAATACTAACGTAATTTCTAGCAATTTAGAAATGATGTTGGATAAAGATATTGAATTTGTGTTGTACGACGTAACTGGGAAGTCAGTATTGAGTCGAAGAGCGGAAATTGGAATGCACAGTGTGGACGTTTCAAATTTAAATGCTGGCGTGTACATCATGTCATATACAAACAAAAAGGGTCAATCGGGATCAACAAGAATTATCAAAAGATAAGTTCGAAAACCGAATCGCTCCAAGAAATAGGAACCGCCAAAGCAATTTGGCGGTTTTTTTATTATCTACAAGAAGTTACAGCATATAGTCGTGATGCGACAAGATTGCTTGCCATTGAATAATATCAGCAAAACACACTACTTTTGAAGACTGAACGTTATCTCGCTTATGATTAAGGAGTTTTTTATTGTACTTGTTTTTGTCAGCTTTGGGCTCAGTGCTCAAAATGTAGAAACACCTTATAAATCAAAGAAAATAATCGCAACTCGCGACACGATTAGTATTGATTCTACTAGTGTCAATGCAAGTTTTTTTAAAGTGGTCGATGCAAATAATAAAGTAATTGACTCGACATTTTATTTAATGAATTTTCAAAAAGGAACTTTGGTTTTTAAAGAGAATTTCGATTTCAGCTCAGATACATTAACTGTTCGTTTTTTAAAATTTCCTGCTTTTTTGACCAAAGAATACAGCATCTATGATTCAAGCCGCGTCGTAAAAAGCGAAAACGGACTTTATGACTTATATAAGATATCAAAAGACCCGAGCAGGAGGTTTGTCCCTTTTGACGGTTTAAATACCTCCGGAAGCATTACGCGTGGAATCACCATTGGAAACAATCAAAATGCTGTAGTAAATTCAAACTTAGATCTTCAAATTACAGGAAAGATATCTGATAAGGTAAGTTTAAGGGCCTCCATTCAAGACAGTAATATTCCTTTGCAAAGCAGCGGATATTCTCAAAAGTTAGACGAATTTGACCAAATTTTTATTGAGTTATTTAGTGACAAGTGGAGCATTCGCGCAGGAGATCTCTTTCTTGAAAATCGGAAGTCGCGATTTCTGAATTTCAATAAAAAAGTACAAGGATTAGCTACCAATTTTAATTTTGGGAAAAAAGGAAATGCGACTAATGTTTTTGCTTCTGCCGCTTTGGTGCGAGGACAATATGCACGAAGCACCTTCGTTGGGCAAGAAGGAAATCAAGGACCCTATAAATTAAGAGGTGCAAATGGTGAACTATTTATATTGGTCATTTCAGGTTCAGAAAGAGTTTACGTAAACGGGATATTATTAGAACGTGGAGAAAACAATGATTACATCATTGATTATAACGCGGGAGAAATTATTTTTACCTCACTTTTTCCGATTACGTCCGAGATGAGAATCAATATTGAATACCAATTTTCAGACCGAAATTACAGCCGATTTGTAACGTATTTCGGCGCCTCTCATGAAAGAGATGCCTTTAGTATTGGAACCAACATCTATTCTGAAAACGACATCAAAAACCAACCGTTGCAGCAGAACTTATCCGAAGAACAAGCGCAAATTTTGGTCAATGCTGGCGATGACAACACTCTTATGACCGCTCCTTCCTCCTACTTAGATGAATTTTCTGAGAATAAAATCTTGTATAAAAAGACAATCATCAACCAAGTCGAAATATTTGAATATTCTACGAATCCATCAGATATTTTATATAATGTGCGGTTTAGTTTGGTTGGAAACAACCAAGGCGATTATATCGTTGCCAATAGCGCAGCAATCGGAAAAATCTACGAATACGTGGCGCCAATCGACGGCATTCAACAAGGAAATTTTGATCCGATTATACGTTTAGTTGCACCTACCAAAGTGCAAATAGCTACCATTTTTGGAAAATACAATCCTAGTGCAAAAACAAGTATCGACTTTGAAGGCGCAGTTAGCAATAACGACCTAAATCTCTTTTCTTCTGTAAATGATAATGACAACCAGGGCGTCGCAGGTAAAATTAATGCTCGGCAACGCCTTTTTTCAAAAAAGTGGCAAATTGATGCATTTAGCAACTATCAATTTGTTCAAAATGAATTTCGAACTATTGAACGTTTGTATACGATTGAATTTGATCGTGATTGGAATTTAAATTCAACAACAGGAAACCAAAGCTTTATCACTTCAGGTATTGAATTTACGTTGCCGCAAAAGGGACTAGCAACCTATCAATTTGAAAATTTAAATTTTAGTAAAAATTTCAATGGGAATAGACATAGCTTGAATGCCTCGTTTCAATTAGATCGGTGGAATATTCAAAACAAGGGTAGTTTTCTAAAAAGTGATGGCATAACATCTACGTCGGAGTTTGTACGAAATAGTTCACAGGTAAAATTTAACTTCAAAAAAAATTGGGTAGGATCTTCACTGCGCCTTGAGGACAACCAAGAAAAAATAAAGCTTACAAAACTTTTGAGTCCACTTAGCCAAAGATTTTTCGAATACGGAGGCGTTCTCGGAAGAGGCGATAGCACAAAAGTATTTGTAGAACTTGGTTATCTCCACAGAATTAATGACAGCTTGCAAAATAGCATTCTAAAGCGCGTAAACGTTTCTCAATCTTATTTTGTGAAGTCAAAATTAATTCAAACAGATAAATCCGACTTGTCTGTTTTTGTAAATTATAGAAATTTGCAATTTGAAGACAATCAAAGAAAAGACGAACCTTCTTTAAACTCAAGAATTCTATACAACGATCGATTTTTTAATCAATTAATTCAAAGCACTACTGCTTATGAAACCGCATCTGGAACAATACCACAACAAGAGTTCACTTACTTGGAAGTAGAAGCTGGACAAGGTGTTTACGCATGGATTGACTACAATGGCAACGGCGTACAAGAATTGCAAGAATTTGAAATCGCACCTTTCCCTGACCAGGCGAAGTATATTCGAATATTCTTGCCCAATCAAATCTTTTTGAGAACGCATCAAAATAAATTTTCTGAATCAGTAACACTCAATCCTAACCAATGGCAAAACGAAAAAGGATTAAAGAAGATATTGTCCTATTTTTACAATCAATCTTCTTTTATAATCGACAGAAAAATACAACGAGACGGCGACAATTTTGATTTAAATCCATTTTCAACTTCGCAAGAAAATTTATTGGGATTAAATACCAGTTTCAGAAATAGCTTGTTTTATAATCGCGGCAAACAAAAACATTCTGTAACGTACACTTACGTGAAGAATCGCGCAAGAAATTTACTTTTGACTGGTTCTCAATCTAGTAACAACAGCTCACATCAAATACAGTATGACTATTTACTGCAGAAATATTGGCTATTCGCATTGTCCGCAAAAACTGTGAATTCTGACACTTTCGTTGAGAATTTTGAGGCACGCAATTTCAATATATTCTCATATCAAATTGCCCCAAAAATCTCTTATGTTTTTTCTCGAAATGCAAGTTGGGATGTTTTCTATGAAGTTTTTAATAAACAAAATACAATTGGACTAATGGAACGTTTAGAACAAACACGTATTGGAACTTCATTTACTTATGCCAGTGAAAGAAAATTAACGATGAATGGAGAATTTTCGCTTTATGGAAATGATTTTGTTGGCGATGCTAATTCTGTTGTTGCTTTTCAAATGTTAGAAGGACTGCAACCCGGAAGAAATATGACATGGAGGTTATTGCTACAGAAAAACTTAACGCAGTACCTCGACGTTAACATCAACTATCAGGGGCGGAAGAGTGAAACAAGCCAAACGATACATAATGGAAATATTCAGTTGAGGGCCTATTTTTAAATTTTTTTCTTTTTTTACGAGATTTTATTTTATACTTTTATTTCGAGTTTAACAAAAAAAGTTACCCCAAAATTTGGAGAAACCCCAGAAAAGTTGGCGATAAGATCATTGGCACGTTCAATGAAAAAAATGTATACTGGTCCAAGCAGATAGGTTTAATTTTACATGCCCTATCTAAATTTTAGCGGGCAGCTTCTTAAAACGAACCGCAATCGGGTAAAGCTGAAAAACGAAAAGAGTAAGTAAACAAAATAATTTAAAAATGAAAAAAATTAAACTAATCTTAATTTCAATTATCGCATTAGGAACATTTTCTTGTTCGAATTCTGATTCCGATTCTTCAGCAAGTACAAGTGCCCCAGAAACTTTGTATCCCAGTGATTATGCTTTAAAAGACGAAAGCGGAACAACTGTATGTTATGTTTATTTTGGTCTTTTAGACAATCCATTCGGGGGTACAATAAGTAGCTTTATTAATCAAGGTCCTTATAGTAACCAAATTATTTATACATACAGCAAACCTAATGGAACTATTTTGATTGGACCACAATTATCAGGAACTCCAACACCTACTGAACCTCTCGTATTTAAAGAAAATATAACTTATCCATTCAGAATAAACAATGATAAATTAATTTTAACAGCAAATGGAGTCAATTACACATTAACTTTAGAACCATAAATCTTAATTAAGAATAGTAGGGTAAATAAATAATTTATACAAACACGTAATACGGTATAAATCAAAAAGTAATTTGTGGTAGTTTGAAATACTTTGTTATTGCTACTAAAACTGAACAATATAAACCAAGCGTTTATTAATATTACAGAAAAGAAAGCTATCTATAAGCCGCCACGAGTTCCAGCAAGGAAACGTTATAGGAGGTTTGCTCGCAACGAAAACCGACCTAAAATGAATACAAATCCAAATATGAAAACAATGAAAAAAATTACTTTAATACTAATTATCATTTTATTATTTGTTCCTAAACAATCAAAAGCACAAAATAACGGTGCAGCAGCAGCGGCAATTGCTGGCGGTATTGTGGCTATTGGTGCGGGAATAGCAGCTATAGAAGACATGAAAGAAAGAGCAGAATTGACAGCTACACAATGGATTTTAGCTAATCATTCTGAACTCACTAATTTTTCTCTAAAAACATTAGACTTTAATGGCAAAAAATTGAAAGATATGTCAAGTACATCTGTTATTTCTTTTAAAATACAAGAATTCACCCCTACGGATAATCCTACTCTTGATGGCAAAAAACAGATATTATTTGCTTTTACAAGTTACGGTTGGATTGGTGAACAAGGGATTGATTTTAATAAAGTAAGTTGGTATTTAGTAGATAGTGATGAATGGATGAACATGATGGTCGCATATGCAAAAGTATCTTCTAAAGAGAAAAACGAGAGTATTCTGAAAGAAAAATTGACTAATGGAGTAATAGTTAATAGAGGTATAAAAGTAAAAAGCAAAATGGAAGTGCCTTTTTTCAAATTAGAAGGTGATATGTATTTAGCTGTAGATTATTCTCCAGAAATGAAATTGGTATATAATGAGAATTCATTAGGAATATTTATAAAAAAAACTGGTGATTTAGTTCAGATGAGAAGAGGAAATGTTATAGACATTCATGAGTTCTTATTTAGCGGAGAATAAAAGAGTAACCGCTTATAACAGCTAAAAACGCAATTGCTAACTTTTCGGTTTTCGGGAACGTTTATTTTCGTTTTACAGTAATGGAAAGAAAAACTTTCAAGAATACTAGTAACAAAACCAAAGCCTGATAATAGAACCTTTTTTCTATTGAGTGGCACTTAACTCCACTCTAAACCGCCACTTAGACGCCATAAAAAAAGCCTCACATTACTGTAAGGCCTTGATAATCAGAGTGGAGAATATCGGATTCGAACCGACCACCTCTTGCCTGCCAGAAACACCTACATTTTAAGTAAGGCTGGTTTTACTGGGGTTGTTGTTTTTTAAGTAATGCAAAAGCGAACATCTTTAAGCATTTTGCCACTCATTGAGTACACTTAAGAAAGCGTAGATTCCAATTACTAATTATTGGCACTTTTTTCTATTTGCTGCCGTATTATAGTTTTTTTGTATATTTGTAAAAAATAAAATAGTATCGCAGCAGAAAAATTAAATCTTGATAAATTAAAAAAGCAGTTCAAAGACAAAGATTTCTTTGGAACTAAAGATATAGCTTTGTTTTACCATGAAATGGAGAAAGAGTTAAAACTTTCTACTATCAATTGGAGAATACATGTTATGATTCAAAATGGAGTCTTTCAGCGAGTTGGTAGAGGAAAATTCAAATTTGGAAAAGAACGAAATTATCTCCCTGAAATTTCATCAAAGATGAAATCAATTTATTCAAAAGTTAAAAAGGAATATCCCTACACCGATATTTGTATTTGGAATACGTCTTCGCTTAATGAATTTATGATTCACCAACCGTTCAAGTTTTATTATATGCTTGAAATAGAAAAAGAAGCAATGAATTCAATATTCTATTTTTTAAAAGATTTGAATTTTTCTGTGTTTCTTGAACCAACTACGGATATACTTGAAAAATACACACCTGATAATAAACAAATCATTATCATAAAACCTCTGATTTCCGAAGCTCCACTTATTACTGTTAACGGAATAACAACAGGTTCAATTGAAAAAATGTTAGTTGATATTTTTTGTGATACAATAACATTTTCTGCTCAGCAAGGCGCTGAATTACGAATAATCTTTGAAACTGCATTTACTAAATATACTCTAAACCAAAGTAAAATGCTACGCTATGCAAACAGAAGAAGGAAAAAAGAAAATTTCATTGAATTTCTAAACACAATTTCTAATTTACGGCAGCAGTAGCGATTCCCTGCCAATTTATAGTATATGATAAATCAAAAAGAAATAACAAATGAATGGCTCAGTAAAGTTTCAAAAGAAAACAAAAATGCTGACAAAATTCTAGTAGAAAAAGTTGTTCGTGCTTTACTTATACTTGAAGGATTAGTTAAACAGGAGGTGTCTTTTATATTTAAGGGAGGTACTGCTTTAATGTTACATTTCAACTCAACCAGACGATTGTCAATAGACATTGATATCATATTGCCACAAGAAATTGAAAATTTAGAACATAACCTAGATTTATTAGCTTTTGAACAAGGGTTTTTAAGAAAAGAGTTGCAGCATAGGGATACTAAATCGAAGATTAAAAAGGAACATTATAAATTTTTCTATACTCCATTGCACAAAACTAATAAAGAGGAAGAATATGTGTTACTGGACATATTATACGAGGAAGTAAATTATTCTAAAATAATTATGCTGCCTATTCAATCAACATTTGTTCCAATTATTGACGCTCCACTAACTGTTAATGTTCCTGTTTTAGAAGATATTTTAGGGGATAAATTAACCGCTTTTGCTCCAAATACGACTGGAATACCCTACTTCAAGAAAGAGGATAGTATGAGTATGGAAATTATCAAACAGCTATATGACATTGGAAATCTTTTTGATGTTGTGAATGAATTAAGTGTTATCAGAAACACATTTTATCGTTTTGCTAAAACAGAATTAATATACCGAAATTCCGAAGGCATGAATGAAGAAGATGTACTACAAGATATTTATCAAACAGCACTTTGTATAGTAACTAGGGGAATAGATGGAAAAGGGAACTTTGATGAATTGCAAAATGGCGTTCAAAGAATTGGTAGTTTCATTTTCTCGGAAAATTATCATATTGAAAAAGCAATTACCCATGCGTCAAAAGCAGCATATTTAGCCACGTTGATAAAACATAATATTTCAATAATACAGAAATTTGAAAGTCCTGTTCAAATTAAAGATTGGTCTATTGATGAACCATTAAATAATAAATTGAATAAACTTAAAAAATCTAATCCTGAAGCATTTTTCTATTGGTATCAAATTTTCTTTATATACAATAGTTAGTAACGAATTATTGATGCAGAATTTGCATCAGGATATTTTACATTAAATCGATATTAGACCTTATTATTCAATAGTTTACAACTTAAATATGTCTTGCCATTTTTAGAGTTATTATTAAAATGAAAGGATAAAATGGCAAGCCTTAAATTTTAAGTAAGCATATTTTACTTGCTTAATTTGCTCCAAAGGCAATTTCTTACTCCTTAACAAACTTACTTGCTTTGCTATCTGATAACTTCAAATAATAAATACCTTTCGATAATTGCTCCACATTGATGGCGGTATCAACTTCGTTAAGATTGCCATTCAAAACAACTCTTCCTAAGCCATCAACTATAGAATAAGGCTGACTTATAAAATTGCTATCAACTTTCACATTTAAAACGCTTTTAACAGGATTAGGATAAAGTTTCAAAACAGTTGTGTCAAATGTTTCGGTGCTTAACTCACAATTTAGACCAGCATCTGTGATGGTCCAACTATAGGTGCTAATTAAAGTATTGCGAGCTGCTTCGCCATTGCAATAATTAGAATTACCTCCATCAAATTCCACGTTTTGTTGCAAAGGAGTTTCATTTGGCCCTATCGTTGCCCATCCTATTAGGGTAGCATCATAATTAGCAGTAGAAAGTTGAACCCCAGAAAACATAGAAAGCATTAGAGTCACATTACTCAAATTCCAAGACCCAATATTTTGGTTAAAGGCTGAAGCACCTGCAAACATTTCACGCAACCCTCCCACATTACTCACATTCCAAGACCCAATAGGCTGGTTAAATGCAGTAGCTTCTTTAAACATATAACTCATATCAACCACATTACTCACATTCCAAGACCCAATAGGTTGATTGAAGGTAGAATTACCTGAAAACATATAGGACATATCAGTCACATTACTCACATTCCAAGACCCAATATTTTGATTAAAGGCTGAAAAACCGCCAAACATACCCACCATATCAGTAACATTACTCACATTCCAAAAACCAATCGGTTGGTTGAAGGCTGAAGCTCCAGCAAACATACTACTCATATTAGTAACATTACTCACATTCCAAGACGCAATTGGTTGGTTAAAGGCGGTATTTTCGTAAAACATAGCAGACATATCAGTCACACTACTTACATTCCAAGACCCAATAGGCTGGTTGAAGGCGGAAGCTCTCAAAAACATATATGACATATCAGTCACATTACTCACATTCCAAGACCCAATTGGTTGGTTAAAGGCAGTAGCTCTGTCAAACATTTGATTCATATTACTCACATTACTCACATTCCAAGACCCAATTGATTGGTTAAAGGCAGTAGAATTCTGAAACATACTACCCATATCGGTGACATTACTCACATTCCAAGACCCAATAGGTTGGTTAAAGAGGGGAGTTTGGCGAAACATATTTTTCATAGCGGTCACATTACTCACATCCCAAGAACCAATGGGTTGGTTGAAATCTAAACCAAACATACCATAATAACCATTTACAGCATTAAAATTATCAGAACTCATATCAGTAACAAGGGTTGTTACTATATTGTTAAAAGGGATAGGGATTGAATTACCTTGAGGTGTGAAATAATTCGATTGACCAAATATTGCATATTGAGTAATAAAGCTTTTACTTGTATTATCGACAATAGCAAACCATTCCAAAGTCCCTCTTGGGCTTGCTTGAACAAAGCGTGGATTTGGAACTGTAGTCCCAGTCCATTTAACGGTAACGCCATTTGCATCCAATACAACTGTTTGTGAATTAATGCTTTGAGCTGATAAAAAAAGCGTAATGATTAGGAGTAATATTTTTTTCATAGAATGTTTTTTTTTGATAACAAATGTATTAATAAAATGTAATAGTATTTATCGCTTTGATTTTAAGACAATTGAATAGACAATTATTGTATCATATTGGAAACTTACTAGAATACTAGTAGCAAAACCAAAGTCTGATAATAGAGCCTTTTTTCTATTAAGTGGCACTTAACTCCACTCAAAACCGCCACTTATATTCCATAAAAAAAGCCTCGCATTACTGTAAGGCCTTGATAATCAGAGTGGAGAATATCGGATTCGAACCGACCACCTCTTGCCTGCCAGGCAAGCGCTCTAGCCAAATGAGCTAATCCCCCAATCAATCGAATGCAAATATATAAATTAAAACGTTGTGTTCAACGACAAAGATAAGCCGGAACTTTTATCAACAAAACGGCAAACACCACCAACACAAACCAAACCACCTCTTTGTCTACCATAGCTTAAGGCAATTCTCGTTGATTTTTGTCTAAACGCACCACCTATATTATAATAGTGATTTCTTGCTTCCGGATCATCGTTTCCGTAATTATACATATCGGCAGTAAAGAAAGAAAGTTTGGAATTCAAGTTAAACTCGACCGTAGAAGCAGCCCAATTTTTTTTATCAGAATCAGCCCACATGTGTTCTCCTAAGACCCTAATTGACTTTGCATCATTAAATCTATATGTTGCCTCTGCCCCCAAAATATTTGTATTTACTAAGCCATCTCTTTCCTCGATAAGCTTTATGTTATAATACTGGTTAATGTACGAAAAAACCGTCTGCAATTTTGCATTCCATTTTTTTGTAAATTCAATATTGTAATCCGAAAAGTACTTTTTTCCAAAACTTAAAAATTCAGTTGAATAGTCTTTTTTTGGTAGGTAAAATGTCCCTGCTAAGGCATTCCAATTAGAAAGATTTATGGCCAACTTACTTCCGTATTTACCCCCAAAAAAGGTTTTTTTCTTAAAATTGTAAAAGACATCCAATTGACCTCCTATTTCCCCTGTTTTTAATAGGGTTTCATCTCCTAATAGTACATTCGGTTGGGCTTGATAAACGTAGATGTTCGCTAAATTATAGTGATGTTGTTTGGTTAAACTTGGAATAAAATTCATAATTCTGTCGTTAAAAGCATTTCCTTTAGCGTCTCTTTCAGAGAAAAATCCCATATTTTCAAGTCGTCTTAAAGTCCCATCAATGCCGAATCCTTTTTTTGAGTAGCCAACATTCATTAGCAATGCGCTTCCTGGTTTGATAAATTCATTTTCTATTTGTTCAGGCGCTTCTACTATGGCGTCGTTTGATTTGTAATTGTATTCTGTCGAAAAGTACATTCCACTATGTGAAAAGTCGATTCTCGCAGCATATCCATTGGTTAAGCTATTGAAATTTGGATTAGCAATGGACTCGACAATTTCTTCACGCCCAACATATGTCAATCCTAATGATAACTCGGACGTTTTCATTTTTAATATCTCTGAAAGAATAATTTCGATATCAGTGCCATAAATTTCACTAGTTGAAATGTTAAACCCCGTTCTTTGCCTTCCGTAAATACTCTTCAAAGTAAAATACTCCGTCGGTTTAAAAATCACCCTGCCGCCACGCAACGAATTATTAATGCCTAGCGCTCTGTCTTCCCAGCTTCTATACAATAATCCACTACCAAACTGCTCATAAAAATAACCTGCTGTTAGGTCAATTTTTTCATTCTTAAATTGTAAAAAATAAGTAGCTACATCGGTTTTATCGTATCGAGGATTAAAATTTAACAGCGCATCATCTTCATAAGATTCTCCTTGAACTCCTGCATTCCATTCTTTGTACTTGAGATTCACAAATAAATAACTGTTGGCACGCAAAGGCGTTTCTGGGTGTTCAACTTTAAGCCCTTTGTCATTCAAGTACCATTGAGAATTGGATTCGAAACCTCCGTATAAATTTATTTTTTCAGGATTCACAATATCTTGGGCATTCGCGCAAAGAACACCTAACACCATGAAAATAAATAGACTGATTTTCATTGCTTAAAGTGTTTTCATTTTCTCTAACAATACCTTTTCATTTCCTGGAACGTAACCATTTTGAATATGAACAATTTCACTGTTTTTAACGACAATAGTATAAGGAATATTTACAATTGATAAAGCTCTTTTGAAATCCTGATTGGTGTCTAGCAACACATTAAAATCCCATCCTTTCCCATTTATTAGCGGTTTAACTCTTTTTTGGGTTCTAGAATCATCAGTAGATACCGCTATTATTTCAAAATTGAGACTTTTCTTCCATTCTTCTTGCAAATCGTTCAGCTCGTCCAATTCGCTGATGCAGGGCGTGCACCAAGTTGCCCAAAAAGAAAAAACATACAATTTATCTTTTTCTGTAAAATCTGCTTTAAGAGAAATTGATTTACCTTCAATACTAGCTAAACTTAAATTTGGGAGTTGTTTTTGGGCGAAAACACTAAAATTAGCAAATAACAACAGCAGATAAAATTTCTTCATGATAGTATTGATTTAGCTACAAATAAATAAATTATTATCATCAAAATAAAATAAAATTTGTTTTATTTGTATTTTAAAATTTTAATTTTTTAATATGAAAAATTATTACTTTATCACCGCGGTTTTTTTGACTCTTTCACTGTTTTCCTGTGGCGAAAATACACTTATTTATAGTCCGATTACAGTCGATGACAACGTAGATGCAGAGCCAATTTCTGGGCTATTCCAGAAACAAGTATTGATAGAGGATTATACCGGAACTTGGTGTGGTAATTGTGCACGGGTTTCGTATGCAATTGAAAAAGCAAAGGAAGCATCTGACCGAGTTGTTTCGGTTGCTATACACCACGGCAATGACCCCTATAATTTTGTGGGAATTCAACCACTAAAAAACCTGATTTCTCCTAATTCTGCATTGGCATTGCCACAATCTAGATTAAACCGAATCACAACTTGGACCTTCCCTGAAGTCAATAATGTGCAACAAGCACTAAATTTGACAAGTAATAATTGCGGTCTAGGTCTAGCATTGAACTCAACTGTGGCTGATGGAAACATTAATCTCAATGTAAAAGTTAAATTTGCTCAGAATTATTCAAATTTGAAATTGGTTGTTTATGTCTTAGAGGACAAGCTTATTTACAGACAAGTCAATTATTCCACCTTTTATGGTGCGGTAAACCCAATTCCCAACTTTGAACACAATCATGTGCTTCGGGCTTCGTTAACAAATTTGTTAGGGAATCCTCTTTTAAATACAAATTTCAACCAAACGGTTACTACTAATTTTACGTTGCCAATCCCTGCAAACGTTAGTAATGCGGAGAATATCAATTTTGTTGCATTTGTAATTGAAGAAAATAATAACGTCGTCAATGTTAGAGCAGCAAAGAAAAATGAAAACCAAGAATTTCAGGAAAATCTTTAGTATAAAACCAACCATATAAAGTCGCTTAACGCGGCTTTTTTATTTTACAGTCGCTGCAAAATCTAGCAAGTGTTATTTCAAAAGTAATTACCTTTGCTTCAAATTTTATTAAATGAGTAAGATTAGAATAACCAAAGAATTTAGTTTTGAAACTGGTCACGCTCTGTACGGTTATGATGGAAAGTGCAAAAACGTGCACGGTCATAGTTATAAATTATCTGTAACGGTAATTGGAGTGCCTATTTCAGACCGAAGTAATGTTAAATTCGGAATGGTAATCGATTTTTCAGATCTAAAGAAAATTGTTAAAGAAGAAATAGTCGATCATTTTGATCACGCAACGGTTTTTAATCAAACGACACCACATATTGAATTGGCGAACGAATTAATAAATCGCGGGCATCACGTTATTTTGGTTGATTACCAGCCCACAAGCGAAAACATGGTTGTCGATTTCGCGAAAAAAATTAAGAATCGATTGCCAAAAAACATCGAACTACACTCTTTGAAATTACAGGAAACTGAAACTTCCTATGCGCAATGGTTTGCTGCTGACAACTCATAAACTTAACTTCTTCATGACTTCAAATAAAAAAATCTACTTTGCTTCTGACCAACATTTTGGTGCGCCAACAGCAAAATTAAGTTTCCCTCGCGAACAAAAATTCGTGGCTTGGCTTGATGAAGTCAAAAAAGACGCCGAAGCCATTTTTTTGTTAGGAGATTTATTTGATTTTTGGTTTGAATATAAAAAAGTAGTCCCAAAAGGCTTTATCAGAGTTTTAGGAAAACTCGCTGAAATTAGAGACAGTGGAATTCCTATTTATTTCTTCGTTGGCAACCATGATTTATGGATGACGGACTACTTCGAAAAAGAGCTAAATATTCCTGTTTATCACGACAATCAAGAATACACTTTTGGGAACAAGACTTTTTTAATTGGCCACGGCGACGGAAAAGGGCCCGGCGACAAAGGCTACAAACGAATGAAAAAAGTATTTGTTCATCCACTTTCAAAATGGATATTCCGATGGTTACATCCTGATATTGGTGTGTCGCTAGCGCATTATCTTTCGGTCAAAAACAAGCTGATTTCAGGCGATGCTGATGTAAAATTTCTTGGAGAAGACAACGAATGGCTGGTGCAATATTCGAAACGAAAATTAGAAACAAAGCATTACAATTACCTCATTTTCGGCCATCGCCATTTGCCCATGATTATTAAGGTGGGAGAAAATTCTGAATATGTGAATTTAGGCGACTGGATTGGGTATTTTACCTATGGTGTTTTCGATGGAACTGCATTTGAATTGAAAAAATTCGAGTGATATTATTTCAGATCTTTCAATCGCAATTGTACTGAAACCATTCCATTCCACTCGTTTTCATCAACACAATAAACCGCTTCAAAAGGTTTTTTGTGTTGAATTACACTTAACTTATCTGCTAAACCAAAACCAACTGCTGAAAAACTTGGCGAATTTTTTTGCTTCAGTGTTAGCTTCAAATGGGTATTATCCGATCCTATTGTTTTACCATAACCGGTATCGACGACATTTTTGCTCCAGAATACAGGCGTTCGATTCTGTGGTCCGTAGGGTTCGAACTGCTTTAGAATTCGCGTTAGTTTTGGTGTGATTTCAGCAAAATCAATGGCTGCATCCACTTCAATTTCAGGCGTCAACAGTTCTGGTGCTATGGTTTCTTGCACTACTTTCTCGAATGCGTCTTTAAATTTTTGATAGTTTTCAGGTTTCAAAGTCATCCCCGCCGCGTACATATGACCTCCGAACTGCTCCAAATGTTCCGCACAAGCTTCTAGTGCATTATAGACGTCAAATCCAACAACAGAGCGCGCCGACGCCGCATATTTGTCACCGCTTTTGGTAAATACAATGGTGGGTCTGTAATAGACTTCTATCAATCGGGACGCTACTATTCCAATGACACCTTTGTGCCAATCTTCTTGAAAAACAACAGTCGTAAATCGATCTTTTTCATTGTTATCTTCAATTTGATCCAATGCCATTTTGGTAATGGATTTATCCAAATCTTTACGATCTGAATTGTATTGCTCGATTTCAGAAGCAAATTGTTGGGCTTGCTCCAAATTGAATTCAGTTAATAATTCCACTGCATGATTTCCATGTTTTATGCGACCAGCGGCATTTATCCGCGGAGCAACAATAAAAACGACATCCGTTATGGTGAGCTCTTTCTTCTTTACTTGTTTAATCAAAGCCTGAATTCCGGGACGAGGTTCGCTATTGATTACTTGCAAGCCAAAATAAGCCAAGATCCGGTTTTCTCCCGTAATGGGAACAATATCCGCTGCAATAGCTGTTGCTACTAAATCTAAATAAGAAACCAAATCATCAATCGTTTGATTTCTGTTTTGGCCCAACGCTTGAATTAATTTGAAACCAACGCCGCACCCACAAAGTTCATCATAAGGATAATGACAATCTTCTCGTTTTGGGTCTAAGACTGCAACTGCGTTTGGCAAAACATCGCCAGGACGATGGTGATCACAAATAATAAAATCGATGTTTTTTTCCTTCGCGTAATTGACATGATCGATTGATTTGATGCCGCAATCTAAAGCAATGATTAATGAAAACCCATTATCATCGGCAAAGTCAATTCCGTTATAGGAGATGCCATAACCTTCATCATAACGATCTGGTATATAAGTAGCAATATTAGCATAAATAGTTTTTAGATAGGAAGAAACCAGCGATACAGCTGTAGTTCCGTCTACATCATAATCTCCGAAGACTAAGATATTTTCTTGATTTTGAATTGCCTTTTCGATACGATCAACGGCCAAATCCATATCTTTCATCAAATAAGGATTGTGTAAATCATCAAGATTGGGTCGAAAAAATGCCTTGGCTTGTTCGAAATTTGTAATGCCTCGGTGAATTAGCAGTGTCGCAGTAACTGTGTCAATATTCAAAACATCCATCAGATGTTTCAATTGTTCGGGTTCGGGTTGTGGTTTGATTGTCCAGCGCATAAGATAAATTTTGTTTGGTGTATACTCAATAAATTGTTTTTCAAATTTAGAAAAAAAACAAATAGAACTAACTTTCACAGCGCCATGAAATTCGTTTCAATAAAATTTCGTTATTTGTTTAAAATTAAAAACAAATGCAAATCCAAGGTCAAATAGTAGATATCAAAAACAGACGTATTTATTCTGGTGAAATTACAGTCGAAAACGGAAAAATTACTTCCATTTCAGCAAAAGAACACAACGTAAAAACGTTTATCCTACCGGGCTTCATAGACGCACATATTCATATTGAAAGCTCGATGTTGGTGCCTTCTGAATTTGCCAAACTAGCCGTACTTCACGGAACTGTTGCTACTATTTCTGATCCGCATGAAATTGCGAATGTACTCGGAAAAGAAGGCGTGTATTATATGATTGAAAATAGTAAGAAAGTGCCGTTGAAGTTTCATTTTGGCGCTCCTTCGTGTGTTCCTGCTACTGCATTTGAGACTGCGGGAGCCGTTATAGATGCCGAAGACATTAAGGAATTGATGGCGCATCCTGATATTTTCTATTTGTCAGAAATGATGAATTATCCGGGGGTTCTTTTCGACAATCCAGAAGTTTTAAAGAAAATTGAATGGGCAAAACATTATGGAAAACCAGTTGATGGTCATGCCCCGGGACTACGAGGAGAATCGATAAAAAAATATATCGCGACAGGCATTTCAACTGATCACGAATGCTTTACGTTTGATGAAGCAGAAGAAAAATTGTCTCTTGGAATGAAAGTGCTAATTCGTGAAGGAAGCGCCGCCAAGAACTTCGAAGCATTGATTGATTTATTACCAGAGCATTTTGAAAACATGATGTTTTGTTCCGATGATAAACATCCAGATGATTTGATTGTAAACCACATTAATGCGCTTTGTGCTCGCGCTGTTGCAAAAGGAATGGATGTTTTTAAAGTGTTGCAAGTGGCTTGTATTAATCCTGTTCATCATTACAAAATGAATGTGGGTTTACTGCAGCCAAATGACGCTGCAGATTTTATCGTAGTAGAAGATTTGGTTGATTTTAATGTAATTCAAACTTATATCGATGGAGAATTAGTTTCGGAAAATGGTAAATCTTTTGTTGCGCATGTGCCCTTTGAAACGCCCAACAATTTTAATACATCGAAAAAGAAAATTTCAGACTTTGAAATTACTGCAACTAGCTCAAAAATCAGAGTAATCGAAGCATTGGAAGGGCAATTAATTACAAACGAAATTCACTGCCAAGCGTTGTTTTCAGAGGGGAAAATTTTAGTTGACACAGCAAATGATGTTTTAAAAATGGCGGTGATCAATCGGTATCAAGATGCGAAGCCAGCCATCGCATTTATTAAGAATTTTGGTCTTAAAAAAGGTGCTATAGCCAGTTCTGTGGCGCATGATTGTCACAATATTGTGGTAGTCGGAACAACAGATGAAGAAATTTGCCAAGCAGTCAACCTCATCATTGAAAATCGAGGTGGAATTTGCGCCGTTGATGGAAATAATTCCAAATCACTTGCCCTTCCTGTTGCCGGAATTATGAGCGATACTAATGTCTGGGACACGGGAAAACGCTATCAAGAAATTGATGCGATGGCGAAGGAGCTAGGAAGTAAATTAAAGGCGCCTTTTATGACCCTTTCGTTTATGGCACTTTTGGTTATCCCGGACTTGAAACTATCCGACAAAGGTTTGTTTAGCGGGAAGTCTTTTTCGTTTGTTGATTTGGAGGTTTAAAGCGGTGCCAACCATTTTTGTAACTCAGCTACAACTTCAGTTGCAACCATTCTAGAAACTATTTTCCCCTGTGTGTCAATTAGAACAAAAGAAGGCAGAGAGGTTATTGAGTATTTACCAAAGCTGCTGTTTGTTTGGTCTTCCATGACGTTTATCCAGCCAGCGCCAGTATATTTCTTAATGAAATTAATCCACATTGTATTGTCATTTTTAGCTGCAACAGTAAAGATTTTTAATCCTTTCGATTGGTATTTTTCCCAAATTGGAACCAACTTTGGAAGTGTTTCGATACAGTGAGAGCAATCTGGGTTGTAAATGGCTACCAACGTATATTTTGAAGTTGTTATAGCATCCTTTAATTCGCGTGTATTACCAAGTGTGTCTTTCAGGGAAATGTTTATGAATTGCGCGTCGACCATACTTTTGGAAAGACCCTCTAACTTAAATTTTGTGATTTCATTGACCATCTTATCCGGATGTGCCTTTGCCCAGTAGATGTAACTGCGCATCATGTCTTTTCGTTTACTTTTATTGATTGTTTCATACAAAACGTCTTGCAGTCGCTGGGAAGCGGTCGTGTTTTTCGAAGCGACATTTAACAACCATTCAAATGCAGCAAACGAATTGTCATCTTTATCCATTATAAAATTGAGATAATTTTCTAGTAGTAGTGACGGAAGCATCGTATTGTAGAATTTATGGTCTGCAAAAGCTTGTCTTTTCAAAAAATTTTGTCTCAGTTTTTCAATGGATGATAAATCTACCTCACTCACGCGGTCGAAAGCAACAAGTCGATTGGCAACATAGGAATTGATATGCTTCTTCGCTAAAGACGCGCATTTCTTTTGATAATCGCTCAACTTGCCACTGAATTCCTTGAATATCAGAGTGTCATTTAAATTTTTGCCGCTGAAATTATCAAAATCTGCGGTTAGTCCTTTTCTAAGGCTCATAAATTCTTGATATGCCTTATTTTCAGTCGAGCTAAAAACCTGTAATGGCTCGAGTTCGTTTTTATTGCAACTCAAACCTATTTTATACATTTTCTCTTTTGGGCTGACCAAGAAATATTGGGGAACGCTACCTTTCCGAAAGAAAAACAAGCCTGGTTCTTTAAGCCAATAACTCGCCGTAAATTCTCCCTTTGCATTGGGTTTCATTTTTTGTACTTCGGAATCTGACCCATGAAATTCACCAAATGCGATGTCGGATGTCTTCGAACAATTGTCGAGCACTATACCTTGGATTTGAATGTTGAACTTAGTTTCTTTGGCTCCAGACTTTTGTTTTGATTTTGTTTGCGAAAAAGCAAGTGGGCCAAAAGCTATAAAAAGAAAGAGTAGAAAATTTTTCAAAACAATCTAATTTATGGTTAACAAAATAGGCTTAGCATCTGCGAAGAGATGCTATTTGTTTGACAAAAATAAGAAAAAATATATCTGTTTAATGTTGCTAACCATGTGTTAGATGGTATCTTCCGCGTTAGGGATTGGCGCGATTATCCTTTTGTGGGGCACGAACAAAAGATAGTAGCAAAAAGCCCGACCTACCATTTTCGGCGAGGGAACGCCCAAAAAGAATCGCTACTGTTTCTCTTTTGACTCTTGCCTTTTATGATCTGAATTCTTTCCAGCAACGACCACGACGATTTCTCCTTTCGGCGGTTTGGTTTCGAAATGAGTTAATACTTCTTTTGTGGTACCACGAACATTTTCTTCATGAAGTTTAGATAGTTCACGGGAAACGCAAACTTGACGATCTTCTCCAAAATAGGTGACAAATTCACCTAAAGTCTTGACCAACTTATGTGGAGAAACGTAGAAAATCATGGTTCTTGCTTCTTGCGCTAAAGCTAGGTAACGTGTTTGTTTTCCTTTTTTCTCTGGCAAAAAACCCTCAAAAACAAATTTGTCGTTGGGTAAGCCACTGTTTACGAGCGCTGGAACAAAAGCGGTAGCGCCAGGAAGACATTCCACGGCAATGTTATTTTCGACGCAAGCGCGCGTGAGTAAAAATCCAGGATCTGAAATTGCCGGCGTACCAGCGTCAGAAATTAGGGCTATTGTTTCACCAGATTTCAATCTAGAAATAAGATTTTCAACTGTTTTGTGTTCGTTATGCATATGATGGCTATGCATGTGCGTGCCTATGTCAAAGTGTTTTAGCAGTTTTCCACTGGTTCTAGTATCTTCTGCCAATATTAGATCGACTTCTTTCAAGACTCGAATGGCTCGAATCGTCATGTCTTCTAGATTGCCTATTGGCGTGGGAACGATGTATAGTTTTGACATAAGTGGTGTCTTTATTAAACACGAATTCCACTAAATTACACTCTTTTTTTCGTGTCAATTTGTGGAATCCGTGTTTGCTTTTTCTATTTTTCTACAAGAACTTTTTCTCTACTATTTCCAAGAAACGCAATGCGTATTCATCTTTCCCTTCCCAATTGTTATAATCGGGTTTGACCATGTTTTCGATAAAATCTTCTGCTTCCTGAAAAGTATCAAAAGTCATCAGTTGCGATAAAACGCGATTGTAATCTTCACTGCTATTGGCGAACAAATGATTCATAAAAGCAATTCTATCGTTGAGACCGATAATAATTCCTTTGGCCATTCTGTCGTTTAGTGAAATGGGGTCAGACCCAAAATCATTTTTCATCGAGATCACTGGAGCATCGTCGTTGTAACTTCTTCCAATTGGAATAACCTGGTTCGGATCTTGTGCTTTTTCATTATTGACCAATTCTTCTGGCTTGACAAAAACGGGGTCTACATAGTCAGGACCCAACAAATCATCAAAAGTAATTTGCGATGATACCGGTTTTGGCTCCTCTTTTATTAATACTTCCTCATCTTTCGTGTCATTCGCATCAAACGATAATTCAAATGCGGGCTTGAAGGATATTTCTTCTTGGATAACTTCTTCTTCAATTTCATCTTCAGAAGTTACTTCTGTATTTTTTTCAGTTTCCTCTTCAATTTCTTCTTCGGAAACTACCTCAGCTGTTTCTTCAACAACTTCTTCTTCAACTATCGCTATGGTTTCTTCTTTGTCGGTTACAATAAATTCTTCTGGAACAATTGCGTCAACTTCTGGTTCTGCCTCAAAAGCGATTTCAATTTTTTCTTGTATTTCGGAAAGACCAATGGTAGGTTTAGCCTCGGCAAAATTCTCTTCAACAAAACGCAAAACAGACAGTTTTTCATAGAGCTTCTGAGTCTCTTGATGTAGTTGAATTAAGTCTGATTTGTTTTTGAGTTTTAAAATTCGATGAGCGATACTAATTAATTCGGCTTCCAATTTTTTTTTCATAACATTTAAAATTGCCTTGGGTGAGTTCGTTTTTAATAATTATCTTCTTTACGGTTTATTTCATCAAAGGAAGAAGTAACCTTAAGTAAAATTTTTCTACTTTTGACAACGGCGTAAATATAGTAATTTTTATATCTGTTTATTTACCGTACAAAGTAATAAATTCTATTCATTTTTAGCACCAGAAAAGTACAAAATGTTTCTCGAAAACACAGTCAATCATAAAGAACAATTTGGATGGATAGAGGTAATCTGCGGATCTATGTTTTCGGGAAAAACCGAAGAATTAATCCGACGACTAAAGCGTGCAAAATTTGCCAAACAGAAAGTAGAGATTTTCAAACCTTCAATAGATACGCGCTATCATGACGAAATGGTAGTTTCTCATGACAGCAATGAAATTCGATCAACGCCAGTTCCAGCCGCCGCCAACATCGCTATTCTAGCGCAAGGTTGCGACGTAGTGGGAATTGATGAAGCACAATTTTTTGACGATGAAATTGTAAAAATTTGCAACGACTTAGCCAACTCTGGAATCCGTGTTATTGTAGCTGGTTTGGATATGGATTTTAAAGGAAATCCATTTGGTCCGATGCCTGCATTAATGGCGACAGCGGAATACGTGACAAAAGTACACGCAGTTTGCACACGAACAGGAAATCTAGCCAATTATAGTTTTCGAAAAACGAATAATGATAATTTAGTCTTTCTTGGAGAAAACGAAGAATATGAACCTTTGAGCCGTGCTGCTTATTATGCAGCAATGCGAAAAGCACCTGAAATAGATTCCGAAAAAACTTCAAAAAATCAAAAATAACTTTGGTTTTATCCATCAAAAATATCGTCCCCATCCTTCATGCCCAATGGGTTGGGAATCACCCCAATACTATAGTTGAAAACATTGCAATCGACAGTCGTTCGCTGCAAAACGGGGCGCAAACACTATTCTTTGCTATCGCTGGACCCAATCATGACGCCCATATTTATATCGCAGATTTGATTGAAAAAGGAGTGCGAAACTTTGTCGTAACGCATGTTCCAGATACATTATCGGATCATGCTAATTTTCTTGTCGTCGAAAACACCCTCGATGCGCTTCAGGCGTTTGCTGCCTATCACCGAAGTTTGTTTGAGTTCCCCATCATTGGCGTTACGGGAAGCAACGGAAAAACGATTGTCAAAGAATGGTTGAATTTCTTATTGAGTCCAGATTTCAATATTATTAGAAGCCCCAAAAGTTATAATTCGCAAGTTGGTGTGCCGCTGTCGGTGATTGCTATTAACGAAAAACACAATCTTGGGATTTTTGAAGCTGGAATTTCCACCATCAATGAGATGGAAAAACTAGAACAAATTCTCAAGCCAACTATTGGGATTCTGACGAATATTGGATCAGCTCACGACGAAGGGTTTGACAATATTGGTCAGAAAATGAAAGAAAAATTAAAGCTTTTCTCGCGTGTTAAAGTTCTGATTTATAACAAAAACAAATCGATTGACGCCTTTATTAACACAAATCTAAAAACTTTTTCATGGAGTTTTAAAGATGAAAACGCCGATGTTTTTATTTCGAAGAAATTCATCTTAGACAAAACCATTTTAAAAATTCGATATACAACGACAGTTTTCGAAATAAAAATTCCGTTTCAAGATGATGCTGCCATTGAAAATGCGATTCAATGCATCATGACAATGCTCTATTTCGGTTATAAACACGAAGTAATTGAAAGCAGGGTGGAGCTATTGTATCCCGTTGAAATGCGTTTGAAAGTAAAAAATGGCATCAACAACACAACGATTATCGACGATAGTTATAGTTCTGATTTTCAATCTTTGAAGATTGCATTAGATTTCTTAGAAAGCCAGAAGCAATACAAAAAGAAAACACTGATTTTGTCAGATATTTTCCAAAGTGGATTGTCGGATGAGGAATTGTATTCGATTGTTTCTCAAATGACAATTTCCAATAAAATCAATCGCGTTATCGGTATTGGAGCAACCATTTCAAGATTTAAAAATAAATTTTTGAATTGTATTTGTTTTCCTGACACTGAAAATTTTATTACTGCAATTGACCAATTAAATTTTGGAAACGAAACCATTCTGGTCAAAGGCGCGAGAACCTTCCACTTTGAAAAAATAGTCAGTTTATTGGAAGAGAAAACGCATGAAACTGTTCTTGAAATAAATCTCAATGCACTAAGTCACAACTTAAGTTTCTATAAATCCAAACTCAAGCCCAAAACCAAATTAATGGTCATGGTGAAAGCTTTTGGTTATGGTAATGGTGGGTTTGAAATCGCAAAATTACTAGAACACCACAAAGTAGATTATTTAGGAGTTGCCTTTGCAGACGAGGGAATTTCTCTAAAAAATGATGGAATTCATTTGCCGATTATGGTCCTAAATCCGGAATCGACGAGTTTTTCAGCGATTATTCAACATCAATTGGAACCAGAGATTTATAGTATAAAAGGCTTGAAAGCATTTCTAAAAATAGCCGAACAAAAGAAGTTAAAGAAATATCCGATTCATATCAAATTAGATACGGGCATGCATCGCTTGGGCTTTGAAGAAGAGCAGTTGCAAGAACTCATAGCTACTTTGAAAGAAAATCAAACGGTTGTCGTAAAAAGTATATTATCGCATATGGCGACCAGCGATCACTTGGAACATCACGAATTTGCGCTATATCAAATTGCGTTATTTGAAAAGATGTCGTCGTTGATTATGACTGAACTCAAAACAAAACCGATTCGTCATATTTTGAACACTTCTGGCATTAGCAATTTCCCCAAATCACAATACGATATGGTTCGCCTTGGCATTGGATTATACGGTATTTCAAACGACCCTGAAGAACAACCTAATTTAGAAAATGTCGGTACATTAAAATCGATCATCTCACAAATCAGAACCATTGATGCTGGTGAAAGTGTTGGTTATGGCAGACGATTTATGGCAACCAAAACGACGAAAGTGGCTACAATCCCGATTGGATATGCCGATGGTATTTCAAGGCACTGGGGAAATGGAATGGGTTATGTAATCATTCACAATCAAAAAGCATCAATCATCGGAAGCATTTGTATGGACATGCTAATGGTGGATGTAACCGATATTTCATGTTTTGAAGGTGATCCTGTTATTATCTTTGGAACAAGTCCCACAATTATTGAGATGGCTGAAAAATTACAAACCATTCCGTATGAAATTCTTACTAGCATTTCGCAGCGGGTAAAACGTATTTTTTACAGAGAATAGCACGTGCTTTTGTGCAAATCGAATCGAAATATTAAAATTTATCCATAATTTCGAAGGACCAAAACTATATTGTAACTAAAACTATTTTTGCTATGGGATTATTTAGCGATTTCAAAGCATCTTTAATGAAAGGCGATGTGCTGAGTTTAGCCACTGCTGTTGTCATTGGTGGTGCTTTCGGAAAAATTGTGGGTTCAGCTGTTGACGATGTGATTATGCCAATTGTTGGATTGATTACTGGCGGTATTGATTTTACACAAAAATTCATCACGCTTGACGGAAACAGTTACGAAAGCTTAGCCAAAGCCAAAGAAGCTGGCGCAGCTGTAATTACTTATGGAAATTTAGTACAAGCCATCATCAACTTTGTGATTATTTCCTTCTTTATTTTTATCGTTTTGCGCGCCGCTGAAAAAGCAAAAAAGAGAGAAGAAGCAGCACCCGTAGTACCTGCAGGTCCAACACAAGAAGAATTACTTACTCAAATTAGAGATATATTAAAAAAATAAGGCCGCTACATTATTTATTCTAACCAAACCATTCGTCAGGCGGATGGTTTTTCTTTTTAGAAAAGATTATTTCAAATGAATTTCTATCTATTTTTGCGCTGTAAAATCTAAACTTAAATAATAAAGATATGAAAGTTGCTGTTGTTGGCGCAACCGGAATGGTTGGAGAGGTAATGCTTAAAGTTTTAGCAGAAAGAAATTTTCCAGTTACAGAATTGATTCCGGTTGCTTCTGAAAAATCGATTGGCAAAGAAATCGAATATAACGGGAAAAAATACAAAGTGGTCGGCATGCAAACCGCTGTAGACATGAAAGCTGATATTGCTTTGTTTTCGGCTGGCGGACAAACTTCATTAGATTGGGCACCAAAATTTGCAGCAGCTGGCACAACTGTAATCGACAATTCCTCTGCTTGGAGAATGGATCCTACAAAAAAATTGGTGGTGCCGGAAATCAACGCTTCTCAATTAACTAAAGAAGATAAAATCATCGCCAATCCAAATTGCTCAACGATTCAAATGGTTTTGGTTTTGGCACCTTTACATAAGAAATATAATATCAAACGCGTGATTGTTTCTACCTATCAATCGATAACAGGAACTGGAGTAAAAGCTGTACAGCAACTAGAAAATGAATATGCTGGTATTCAGGGCGAAATGGCTTATAAATATCCTATTCATCGAAATGCTATTCCACAATGTGACGTTTTTGAAGATAATGGCTACACCAAGGAAGAAATGAAATTGGTTCGGGAAACCCAGAAAATCATCGGAGATAAAACAATTGCTGTAACTGCGACAGCTGTTCGTGTCCCTCTTGTAGGCGGGCATAGTGAAGCGGTGAATATCGAGTTCTCAAATGATTTTGATTTGAATGAAGTCCGCAATATTTTACACCATACTTCTGGTGTGGTTGTACAAGATAATACGGATACTTACACCTATCCAATGCCAATGTATGCCCAAGGAAAAGATGACGTTTTCGTAGGAAGAATTCGTCGCGATGAAAGTCAACCAAATACACTAAACATGTGGATTGTAGCAGACAATTTGCGTAAAGGAGCCGCAACGAATACAATTCAAATCGCTGAATATTTAGTTGCAAATCAATTAGTATAAATCATTCTAATTACAAAACAAATCCGCTTGAAATGACAAAATTTAATTTTTGTTAAATCAAGCGGATTTCCTTTTTTTCTTAGCTACATTTGCTGGTGATGAAGAAAAAATACATTTTTATAAATTTGAGTTTAATGTCTGTATTGTTATTTACAATGCTTGGACAGTCATTACACTCATTTGGTCATCTTCATCAGCTTTTGATCGAAAAGGAATGTCATCATAAGTACAGCGGACAAACTGAAATTTCTCACCAACACCATCCTTTTGATCATTGTTTTGTCTGTGAATTTACTTTTTCGGGTTACGTTCCATCCGAATTTTATTGCTTTCAAACAATCAAGAAAAACAATTTTACTCCTTATTTTTCTTTTTATACCAAAAACATTTCGCTTCAATTTGAAGGAAGTATTATTGCACTTCGTGGACCACCTGCAGTTTAAAATTTCTTAAACCAATTATCCTACTATTTAGGAGGATTATTCACGTGTTTATATATTTTGAACAAAATGCAAAAGAAAATAATGTTGATTTTTTTCTGGTTGATTTTTTGTTTCGATGTCCAATCGCAACATTCAATTACAGGAAAAGTTAGCACTCAAGCAATGACACCTGTTATTGGCAGTCATATTCATATCGGAAAGAAAACAGTCTCCTCTGATGAAAAAGGAAATTATGCCATCAAGAATTTACCAGCTGGCAAGTTGAACGTACATGTTTCCTATGTTGGCTATCAATCAATTGATACTCTAATTACCCTAACAGCGTCAATTGTACTTGATTTTAAACTTAGAGAAAGTACAAATCGACTGAGTGAAGTGATTGTAATGCAACAAAAGAATACAATCAACAATTCTATTTTGGAACAAAAACTCAAATTAGAAACCATTGAAAAGTACAGCAACCAATCGCTTGGTGATGCGTTGAAAGAAATTGCAGGCGTATCAAGTTTGAAAACGGGCAACGCCATAGTAAAGCCGATTATTAATGGCCTTTACGGAAGTCGAGTGCCCATTATCAGCAACAATGTGCGTCTTGAAGACCAAGAATGGGGAACGGAACATGCGCCAAACTTGGATGTCAATTCGGCTGGAAAGATTACTGTGATTAAAGGCGCTTCAGGACTTCAATATGGTGGTGATGCGGTTGGAGGATTAGTGATTATTGAACCTCTATCTGTTAAGAAAGACACTTTGTTCGGCAAAACCATAAGTAATTTCGATTCAAACGGACGCGGAGGTTCGGTCAGTTCTAGTATTCATAAAGGAAACCTAATCGGATGGAGCTACAATGCTGTAGGCACTTTCAAATATATCGGAGACAAGACTGCACCTGATTATGTATTATCCAATACAGGAAACCGTGAGCTTAATTTTACTGGAGGTCTGAAGTTTAGTCAAACGAAATATGACTTTGCAGCTTTTTATAGCTTTTTCAATGCTAAAATCGGGATTTTAAGTGCTTCCCACATAGGAAATTCGTTCGATTTGTATCAATCAATCAACAACCAGGTTCCTGCTGTCGTGAATGATTTTACTTATTCTATAAACAGTCCGCGTCAAGAGGTGCAACACCATATTGCCAAGGCAAACTTCAATTACTATTGGAATGAAATGGCATCTTTGAGTATTCAATATGCTTTTCAGTTTAACAAGCGCTTAGAGTTTGACGTACGCCGGAGAAACTATATGAACACTGCTGCTTTGGATTTAGACCTAAAGACGCATTCGATATTGATTGATTTTAAAAAAGTCAGTCATGATTGGACCATCAAATCTGGCACAAATGCTTCTTATCAAACCAACTTTGCAAATCCAGCAACGGGAATTAGACCTTTGATACCAAACTACGATAAATTAGATCTCGGGGTATACGGTATTGTCGCGCACCAATTCTTCAACAAGTTTGCTATCGAAGCGGGATTGCGATATGATTTTTCGAATCTAGAAGCGACGAAGTACTATTTTAAATCTCGTTGGAACGAAAGAGGTTATGACCCAGAATTTTCAAACTTTATTGTAAGTGATTATGATGGAACACAGTGGTTGACTGAACCGAATTTTGTTTTTCATAACGTTTCTGCAAGTTTAGGAATACACAAAGAATTTGACAATCAGTTGGATTGGTATGCAAATATGAGCTTAGCAACCAGAAATCCTAATCCCTCTGAATTTTTCAGCGATGGTTTGCATCATTCAACTGGCGTAATTGAATTGGGCGACTTGGCATTAAAAAAAGAACAATCTGTCAAATTCTCGACTACAGTACAAAAAAAATGGCGGTCATTTTCACTTGAAATCAATCCGTATGTCAGCAAAGTTAGAAACTATATGTTCTTGAGACCTACTGACTTTGAGACAACCATTCGAGGAACTTTCCCTGTTTGGGAATACCAGCAAACGAGAGCAATCATATCTGGAATCGACTTTCAATCGCATTGGAATTTATCAGAACAATGGCAACATTTTTTCGCGTTAGCTTATGTAAATGGTTACGATGTCAAGAATAGCGAACCATTGATTGACATCCCGCCGTTGAATATTAATAACAAAATTAGATTCTCGAAGAAAGAGTGGAGTCAACTTGCGTTAGAGTTAAAAAGTGAATTGGTGTTGCGCCAAAATCAATTTCCGAACAATAACTTTACTACTGATGTCATCGTTAACAATGATTTTGTTCCGGTGGTTGTTGACATTAGTACACCGCCCAAAGGTTATCAATTGTGGCATTTTTATTCGGAAATCAAATTCAAGACGTTTTCAAAAACCAATACAACTTTAGCATTTTCTGTTCAAAATATTTTAAACACAACTTACAGAGACTACCTCAACCGGCAACGCTTTTTTGCTGATGAAATGGGTAGGAACTTTCAAATTCAATTAAAAATTAATTATTAAAAAACAAAATCATGAAAACATTAAAAACTATTGCCTTAGTATTCTCAACTGTAGCTATTTTTACATCTTGCAGTGATGACGATAATAAATCAACTCCTGTAAATGAAGAAGAATTAATTACTACAGTCAAAGTAACTTTAACAAATGGAACAAATATCATTACGCTAACTTCAAAAGATTTAGATGGGCCAGATGCGCCAGGTGCGACAGAAATAACAGTTGATGGTCCGCTTTTAGCAAATACTACTTACACTGGTAAAGTTGAATTGCTCAATGAAACCGAAACTCCAGTTGAAATTGTTTCAGAAGAAATTGAAGAATCAGCACAAGAAAAATTAGATCATCAGTTCTTTTTTGGAGCACTTGAAGGTCTTTTAGGCACTTTTACCTATGATGACGAAGATGGCGAAGGCAACCCGATTGGCCTAAGCTTTACCTTTACAACTGGAGCTGCTTCAACTGGTAGTCTTTCCGTTACTTTGAGACATTTACCAAATAAATCTGCAACAGGTGTTTCTTCGGGCGATATTACCAATGCTGGGGGAACTACTGATGCTACCGCTATTTTTCCAATTATTGTGCAATAAACATTTCTTTACTTTCCAACAAGAGGGAGTCTCAAAACTATGAGATTCCCTCTTTTGTTTTTTTATTAATAGAATATTCTCGGAAAATGTCGATTTAGTCTTTATAATTCGAATATAAACTTATTTTTATTACAGAATTCGCCACGAATTTTGTGATTTTCGAGTTCTGAGACGGCTTCTTCTTTTAATAATCTAATTTACCAACGTAATTCATCAACTTTATTATCCGACCTTTCTTCCTATTGATGTAAGAGGAAGAGTTTGTCGCTTTAAATTTTCGTGGATTAGGGAGAATCGCCGCAATTCCAGCCGCCTCCTTTTTTGAAAGATTGTCAGCATTTTTCCTGTACCAATACTGAGACGCTGCTTGAGCTCCATAAACCCCATCCCCCATTTCGATGCTATTGAGATAAACTTCCATAATACGCTCTTTTCCCCAAATTAGTTCAATAAGGACTGTAAAGTAAGCTTCTAAGCCTTTTCTCAAATAGCTTCTGCCTTGCCACAGAAACACATTTTTAGCCGTTTGTTGCGAAATAGTGCTGCCACCTTTGAGTTTTTTTCCTTTTTCATTGTCTTTCATCGCTTTTTGGATGGCGTCAAAATCAAATCCATGGTGCTTCAAGAAGTTTCCATCTTCACTCGATATTACGGCCTTTTGCAGGTTGATTGAGATATTTTCTAGAGGTTCCCAATCGTGGCTACATACCATTTCCTTTCCGTCCAATTTGTGTTCAATAGCACGCGTAATCATCAACGGAGTTATTGGAACTGGTAACCATTTGAAAACAATGACGGAGAGGATAGAAAGTCCTATGAACCATAAAAATAATTTCAACAATAAACCAATAATCTTCTTAATCATATTTTTTATATTAATTCTGCTAGTTCTTTTCCTACAACGCTTCCAATTGCAACACCCATTCCCCCTAGCCTTACGCCGCAATATACATGATTTGACAATTGCGAAACAATAGGGTTTTTCGATGAGCCCAATCCCATGATACCGCTCCAACGATGTTCAATTTTAACTTCTTGATTAGGTAAAATTACTTCATTTAGCAGTTGCTCCAATCGGTTTTGTATTAGTTCTGTCTGTCCGAATTCGGTAGTAGTTTCGCCTTCAAAATCTAGATTCCTTCCGCCACCAAGTAAAATTCTATTTTCAAAATTTCTAAAATAATAATAGCCTTTATCTATATGAAAAGTGCCTTTAATGTCAAGATTTGGGATTGGAGCTGTAATTAATACTTGTGCTCGTGCAGGGGTAACTTCTGCTTTTGTGAGCTGATTTGCAAATCCGTTGGTAGCAAGAAGCAATTTTTTTGTTCTAAAACTAAAGTCACCCAAAGCAACTTCAACCTCATCTTTTTTCTCATGAAAAGCGGTGACAGTTTGCTGATTCAAAATTAAGATATCGTGCGCAATTGCCTTATTTAATAATGCTTGCATCATATTACCTGTGTCTATTTGCGCTTCAAACGGATTAAAAATAAGGTACTCGTGAATTCCATTAAAATTAAATCGATCGATTTCCTTACAAAAAACATCGGTTTTAAAAAGAGGTTTCAGAATCTCATTAATAAATGACATCCGCGACAAACAGTCCCTATATGAGTCATCATCTTCTTTTAAAAACAACTCATAACCACCATAAGGTCTGAAATCTATTGCTTGGTCGCCTAAATTTCGACGCAGTAATTGCAGACCGTCCCAACGTTTTTTAATGAGTTGAACAACTTCCTCTTCGGAGTGAAACTTCAAATCATCGATAATTTCTGAAACACTGCCAAAACATGCAAAACCTGCATTTTTAGTGCTGGCTCCTTGCGGGAGGGTTCCTTTTTCGAGAACTAAAATTTTACTTTTTGGGAAGCGCTCTCTAAGTTGCAACGCTGCGTGCAGACCTACAATACCACTTCCAACGACTGTATAATCTATGTGGGAAAACCAGTTCTTCAGCTCCCAATAACTCAAGTTCATAGTGCTACAATTTGTGAATCTACTTTATTCAAAATCTAAATGTAAGAAAACCTCACAATTAATCTAAATAAAATATATTTTTCGAACCAAATATTTCCGAATTCCTGCAATTAAGTTCCTTATTTTCATTAAATAGTGGATTATTTTAGTTCTTTAATTAACAATCAATTAAAAAATAATTTTACATTTGAGGGCTTTTAAAACCTAAACTAGAATTTAAATTATGAAAAACCAATTACTTTCGATTGCAATGATTGCAATCACAAGTTTTTCCTTTGCCCAATCAGGAAAATCTTTATGGAAAGCAACTGCAAAAAGATCTGATGCGGTTACTTTTGAAAACAAACAAACGATACAGAATCCACAGTTATTTGAATTGGATGTAGCGCAATTGAAGCAGGAACTATCAAATGCTCCTAAGCGTTTTGCATCAAACGGCACTTCTAATACCGTTGTAAAATTCCCAAACGTGAGCGGGCAAATGGAGCAGTTTAGAATTCAAGAGTCTTCTAACATGGATCCTCAATTAGCGGCACGTTATACAGAAATCAAGTCATACGTTGGACAAGGAATTGACAATCCAACTTCAACTATCTACTTTAGTTTGTCACCACTTGGTTTACAAACCATGGTAGTTAGAGCTGACCAATCTGCGGAATTTATTGAGCCTTATACTACTGATTTGAGCTCCTACGCAGTATACAGAAAAGCTGACAAATCAGCTAATTTTGATCATTTTGAATGCAAAGTAATCGAGGACAATATTGATGCTTTAACAACTTCCGCAGCTCGTCCAAATGCCGATGATTCTACCTTGCGAACTTTCCGATTAGCACTTTCATGTACTGGCGAATATACTGCCTATTTCGGTGGAACCAAAGCTCTTGCACTAGCGGCATTCAACAACACAATGACGCGTGTGAATGGTGCTTTTGAAAAAGATTTTGCCATTAGAATGGTTTTAATTGCCAATACTGATGCGGTTATTTATACTGATGCTGCGACAGATCCTTACACCACAAATTACAACAGTCAGCTTCAAACCACTTTAACTTCGGTTATAGGCGAAGCAAATTATGATGTCGGTCACGTATTTGTTAGAGCTGGCAACAACGGTAATGCTGGTTGTATTGGTTGTATTTGTGTAAACGGTTCTAAAGGAAGTGCATTTACTGCAGCTACCATTCCGACCGGTGACATTTTCGACATTGATTATGTTGCACACGAAATGGGACATCAATTTGGCGCAAATCATACTTTCTCTTTTAGTAATGAGGGAACTGGAGCTAATATGGAGCCAGGTTCAGGATCAACGATAATGGGTTATGCAGGGATTACAAGTCAAGATGTTCAACCTAATTCTGATGCTTATTTTCACGCTTTTAGTATTCAACAAGTGACTAATAATGTTAAAACTAAAACTTGTCAAATTAATACAGCGACTGGAAATGCAGTGCCTACTGCAAATGCAGGAACTGATTTTACAATCCCGAAAAGCACCCCTTTTGTTTTAACTGGATCTGGAACTGATGCTAATGGTGATGTATTAACCTATAACTGGGAACAATTTGACAATGCGGCTTCAACAGCAACTGGAGCAAGTTCTGCTGCGAGTGCTACAAGAACTACAGGTCCAACCTTTCGTTCTTATAATTCTACCTCTTTACCAATTAGATACTTTCCTAATTTGTCAAGAGTATTAGCAGGTGCAACTACTACTACCGGAACAGAGATAACTGTTGAAGCTTTGCCATCAGTAGCGAGAACTATGAACTTCAGATTTACTGTTCGTGACAACAGAGCAGGAGGTTCGGCAAACAATAGTGATGATATGATCGTTACTGTTAATGGCACCGCTGGACCATTTACTGTCAATTCTCCTAATACGGCAGTTTCTTTCGTTGGAGGAAGTTCACAAACTATTACTTGGGCAGTTGCTGGTACAACTGCAAATGGTGTAAATTGCACTAATGTCGATATTCTTTTATCCACTAATGCTGGTACAACATGGTCAACTTTATTAGCGGCTACTCCAAATGACGGAACCCAAGCTGTGACAATTCCAAATACTCCAGGAACAACAAACAGAATTATGGTAAGGGGAACCAATCATATTTTCTTTGATGTTTCTAACACTAACTTTACCATTTCTGCAGGTGCTGCTCCAGATACTGTTGCGCCAACAGCTCCAACTTTATCCGCCTCTGGAACAACAGAAACAACTACAAACTTATCATGGTCTGGTGCTACGGATAATGTAGCGGTAACTGGGTACGATGTATTTAGAAATGGCGTTTTAATTGGTTCTACAACTACTGCAACTACTTTTTCAGTAACCGGTTTAACCGCTTCAACAGTTTATTCATTCACTGTAAAATCAAAAGATGCTGCTGGAAATGTTTCACCTGATAGCAATAGTGTAAGTATTACAACTTTAACTCCAGCTCCTGACACAACTGCTCCTAATGCTCCGACTTTATCCGCTTCAGGAACTACCCAAACTACAACCAATTTATCTTGGTCTGGTGCTACGGATAATGTAGCGGTAACTGGATACGATGTATTAAGAAATGGTGCTTTAATTGGTTCTACAACTACGGCAACTACTTTCGCAGTAACTGGTTTAACCGCTTCAACAGCTTATACTTTCAATGTGAGAGCTAAAGATGCAGCCGGGAATGTATCTCTTGACAGCAATAACGTTACTGTTACGACATTAACTCCAGATACAACAGCGCCAACAGCGCCAACATTATCAGCTTCTGGAACTACATCTACTACAACAAACTTGTCTTGGACAGGTGCTTCAGATAACGTAGCGGTAACCGGATATGATGTCTTAAGAAATGGTGCTTTAATTGGTTCTACAACTACTGCAACTACTTTTGCAGTAACTGGTTTAACCGCTTCAACAGCTTATACTTTTAATGTAAGAGCAAAAGACGCTGCCGGAAATGTTTCTCTTAACAGCAATACAGTTTCAGTCACTACTTTAGCTGTTTCAACTGTTACTTACTGTGCTTCTAGAGGGAATAATACTGCAGATGAATTTATTAATAGAGTACAATTAGGAACCATAAATAATCTCTCTGGTAATAATGGCGGGTATGGCAACTTTACTTCACTTTCTACTAATCTAGTGCGTGGGAGAAGTAATTCAATTACGATTACACCAACATGGACTGGTACAGTATTCAGAGAAGCCTATAGAGTTTGGATAGATTATAATAAAGATGGTGACTTCCTTGATGCCGGAGAACAAGTGGTAAATGTTACCCGTACCACGGCTACACCTATAGCTAGAAGCTTTACAGTACCTACCACTGCTTTATTAGGAGCAACAAGAATGCGTGTTTCTATGAAATATAATGCTTCTCCAACATCATGTGAAATTTTTGCTGATGGCGAAGTTGAAGATTATACTGTAAATATTACTTCTGTAGCTAGAGAAATTGAATCTTCGGAGACTTTATCAATTAGTGTATATCCAAACCCTGTAAATGGCGATATATTGTATATTTCTCCTATTGAAAATGCAACTTATAAAGTACTAAATATGGTTGGGCAAGAAATTGCTAAAGGAAATATTACCAACAATGAAATTACTGTTGCGAACATAAGCGCTGGAACGTATTTGCTAGAAGTTACAACTAATGAAAAATCGGTAGTTAAACGATTTATCAAACAATAGTAAATTCCAATAAAATGAAAAGCCATCTCAATGAGATGGCTTTTTTTATTTTATCAAAGTACTAATTCTTATTCTGGGTCATTCATTTGAAAAGTCTCCATAAATGCGGTTGTGTAATTACCGGCCACATAATCTGGTTCATCCATGAGTTGTCTATGAAAAGGAATTGTGGTTTTGATTCCCTCAATAACGAATTCGTCAAGCGCACGTTTCATTTTATTTATGGCTTCTTCACGGGTTTGCGCCGTTGTGATCAATTTAGCAATCATCGAATCATAATTTGGCGGAATTGTATAGCCCGCATAAACGTGTGTGTCGAGACGAACACCATGACCTCCAGGCGCGTGAAGCGTTGTAATTTTACCCGGTGAGGGACGAAAATCATTGTATGGATCTTCTGCATTTATTCGACATTCAATTGCATGTAAATTCGGGAAATAGTTCTTTCCTGAAATAGGAATTCCTGCTGCAACCATAATTTGTTCCCGAATTAAATCGTAGTCAATTACTTGTTCTGTTATTGGATGTTCTACTTGAATACGAGTATTCATTTCCATGAAATAAAAATTTCTGTGCTTATCAACCAAAAATTCTACTGTACCAGCTCCTTCATATTTAATATATTCCGCAGCTTTTACCGCAGCTTCACCCATTTTGTTTCTTAATTCATCCGTCATAAAGGGCGAAGGTGTCTCCTCGGTCAATTTCTGATGGCGACGTTGTACAGAGCAATCTCTTTCAGAGAGATGACACGCTTTTCCATAGGAATCGCCAACAACTTGAATTTCTATATGTCGAGGCTCTTCAATTAATTTTTCAAGATACATTCCGTCATTCCCGAAAGCTGCTGCGGACTCTTGACGTGCGCTTTCCCATGCTTTCAGTAAATCTTCTTCTTTCCAAACGGCTCGCATTCCCTTTCCACCACCACCGGCGGTTGCTTTGAGCATTACGGGATAACCGAACTCTTTTGCTATTGCTGCTGCTTGTTCGTATGACTCTAAGATTCCTTCTGACCCGGGAACACATGGAACTCCGGCGGCTTTCATGGTTGCTTTTGCAGACGCTTTGTCTCCCATTCGGTCAATCATTTCTGGTGAGGCACCAATAAATTTTATACCATGTTCTTGACAAATTTTTGAAAACTTTGCGTTTTCGGACAAGAATCCATATCCCGGATGAATAGCATCTGCATTGGTTATTTCTGCTGCAGCTATGATATTTGACATCTTAAGATAAGATAAATTACTAGGCGGAGGTCCAATACACACAGCTTCATCGGCAAACTTAACGTGTAAACTTTCTGCGTCTGCGGTAGAATACACTGCGACGGTTTTAATACCCATTTCTCTACAAGTACGAATAACACGTAGCGCAATTTCACCTCTATTGGCTATTAATATTTTTTTAAACATAATTAGAAATTTTAAAAGTGAATTTTAAATTACAAATTATTCCGAACAACGATGGCTCATTATTCAAAATTTACAATTTATGATTTATAATTTCTTAAGATGGGTCTACCAAAAATAGAGGCTGATCAAATTCTACTGGGGACATATCGTCAACAAGAATTTTTACAATTTTACCTGAAACCTCAGATTCAATTTCGTTGAATAATTTCATAGCTTCAATTACGCATAGCACATCTCCTTTTGAAATTGTATTTCCAACCTCTGTGAACATTGGTTTATCGGGTGCTGGCTTTCTGTAAAACGTTCCAATAATTGGAGATTTGATAGTGATGTATTTAGAACTTTCATCCTGTGCGGCTGCAGCTACTGGAGCTTCCTGAACTGGCGCAACAGCTACTGGCGCAGCTTGTGGCAAAGCCTGATGAATCGGTGCTTGTTGCAAATAAGTAATTTCTGGAGCATGTCCTTCTAAAGTAGTTCTTATTGTTATCTTGATGTCGCCTGTTTCTAATTTTACTTCAGCGACGCCTGAGTTTGATACAAATTTGATTAGGTTTTGAATTTCCTTTAAATCCATAATTATTTGTTTTTAGTTATTGTTTGTTATACGCCCATTTCAAATAAATAGATCCCCAAGTGAATCCACCACCGAAAGCAGCAAAAATAATATTATCTCCTTTTTTAAAAACATGTTCGAAATCGTTAAGTAACAACGGCAAGGTAGCAGAAGTTGTATTGCCGTATTTTTCAATATTTATCAATACTTTACTTTCATCTAATTCCATTCTGCTGGCAGTAGCATCAATAATTCTACGATTAGCTTGATGCGCAACCAACCAATTTACAGAGTCCTTAGTTAGATTGTTTCTCTCCATTATTTTTGCACTTACATCCGCCATGCCTGTAACTGCATATTTGAAAACTGTTTTTCCATCTTGAAAAACATAATGCTGTCGGTTTTCAACCGTTTCCTTAGATGCCGGAAGAATTGATCCGCCCGCGTCAATTTTTAAGTATTCTCTACCAATACCATCGCTTTTAAGGAACTCGTCTTGAAAACCGAGACCTTCATGGTTTGGCTCAAACAAAACTGCACCTGCGCCGTCACCAAAAATAATACAAGTGGCTCGGTCGGTATAATCAATTATGGAGGACATTTTATCGGCGCCGATTAGTAGTACTTTTTTGTACCTGCCTGATTCAATGTAAGCCGAAGCAGAAGACATTCCGTACAAAAACCCAGAACATGCTGCTTGGATATCATAGGCAAAAGCATTGACGGCACCTATTTGTGTGGCAACATATACTGAGGTTGCGGCAACTGGCATATCTGGAGTGGTAGTTGCAACGAGAACCAAGTCGATTTCCGCAGGGTTTACTCCACTTTTCTTAATCAAATCTTCTGCTGCTTTTATGCAAAGAAAAGAGGTGCCGAGCTTTTCTCCTTTTAATATCCGTCGCTCTTTGATGCCTGTTCTTGAAGTGATCCATTCATCATTGGTTTCGACCATGGTTTCCAGAATCTTGTTGCTGAGAATGTAGTCAGGAACATAAGCTCCCACAGCAGTAATTGCAGCTGTAATTTTATTCATGTCTTTCTAATATAAATTTACGTAGCTAAACAGCTTAATAAAGTGGTGGAAATTACAAAAAAATACAAAACAAATTTGTTTTTGAAACTACTAATTTACATATCAATACAAACAACAAAAAACTCCCACAAACGTGAGAGTTTAAATATCATTTAATGTAAAAAACTATGCAAGAGCAACTGGTGCTTTATCAATAACAACCTGTCCTCTGTAGTACATTTTTCCTTCGTGCCAATAAGCTCTGTGGTATAAATGCGCCTCGCCAGTAATAGGACATGTAGCTATCTGCGCTACTGTAGCTTTGTAATGTGTTCTTCTTTTGTCTCTTCTAGTTTTGGAGACTTTTCTCTTAGGATGTGCCATTTTATTGTATTATTTATCCGTTAATAGTTGCTTTAGTTTGTCCCATCTCGGGTCAATTTCTTCTTGTTCTATTTTTTGTTTTTGATGATTTAAACTCAGTTCTTTCAGCTTGTCAAGAGCGGGTGTTTTTAGTGTTCCGTCTTTGATACCGGGATGCGTTTTTTTTAATGGAATTGACAAAACAATTAATTCATAAATGTACTGCTTGATATCTAATTGATGCTCTCCGTGAGGCAAAATCAACAGCTCTTCGTTGTCATTATTAAATTGTTCTCCAAACTGTACCACAACATTTATTTTACCTTTCACAGGTAAATCGAAAAACTCGCCCGTCAAATCACAAGGCACATTTACCGTTCCTTTATGCTTTAAAGTAAGTTCCATAAAAGTACTTTTCTTTTCCAAAACTACATTGACTTTTACGGCTGAATTTTCAAATTCATCAAAATCAAAATCCTCAAAGAACGTGTTATTTATTTGATATTCAAACTGATGTTTTCCTAATTTTAACCCGATGAACGGAATTAAATATTCACCTAACTGTTTCATTTCAACAACAATTTGTCCGCCTGATTCGGGAGCGCAAAGATATAAAATAAATGCACAAACAAAACTCTTGATTGTTTTTTTTTACCTAATATTTTTCTCTAGTTGTTTTTCCTTTATCTTCATGGGGTTTTTTGTTAACTCTTCATGTTGAGTTCTGGAATTATAGATGTCTATCGCTAGATAAACCGCTTCTTTAAATGAATTATGATCAGCAATCCCTTTTCCTGCAATATCGAATGCAGTTCCGTGGTCTGGCGATGTTCGAATCTTATTTAAACCTGCTGTAAAGTTGACTCCTTTTCCAAAAGAAAGCGTCTTGAATGGAATTAAACCTTGGTCATGATAGGCCGCCACGATTGCGTCGTAAGACTCATGTTGTGCGCTTCCAAAAAACCCATCTGCTGAAAAAGGCCCAAAAACCATTGTTCCTTTTTCGTACATACTCTCGATTGTTGGCTTCATAATCTCAATCTCTTCTTTTCCAATAACTCCATTATCGCCACTATGTGGATTGATTCCCAAAACTGCAATCTTCGGTCTTCGGATTCCAAAATCCTGAACAAGTGCATTTTTAATTGTTTCGATTTTTTGGATTATCAAGTTTTGAGTCAGATGTTTAGCTACTTCATTGATAGGAACATGATCCGTTAAAAGACCAACTCGCAATTTGTCTTGAACCATTAACATTAAAGCATTTCCTTCCAACTCTTTATTTAAATAATCCGTATGCCCAGGGAAATTAAAGTCTTCCGATTGTATGTTAAATTTGTTGATTGGCGCAGTTACAAGAACATCCACCAGTCCGTCTTTTAACGCTTTAGTCGCGGCCACAAAGGAATCAATTGCATATTTACCAACAAGATCGTCACTGACACCAAATTTCAAATCAACACTTTCTTTCCAGACGTTTAAAACGTTTATCTTCCCAGGAAGTATTTGGTTTAAATGATCAATTCCATGAAGCGTCGAAGTAGATTCAAAAGTTTTCTTCACAAAAGACAAAATCTTGACGTTTGCAAAAATAACAGGAGTACATAATTCCAACATTCTTGGGTCTTCAAATGTTTTTAGTACGACTTCGCTTCCAATACCGTTCAAATCTCCAATTGAAATTCCCACGATTATATTTTCTGCTTTTTTCATTCTCCTACAGTTATTTATTGCTAATTTTGAAGTGCAAATTTAGTAAATTAAAACAAGAATGTTTACAGGAATTATAGAAACACTTGGTGTAATAGAAAATATAGAAAATTCAGGCACTAATCTTCAAATTACAATTAGATCATCTATCACGCACGAACTCAAAATAGATCAAAGTGTTTCTCACAATGGTATTTGTCTTACAGTTGTAGCAATTGAAAAAAATTCTTACACAGTAACCGCAATCGACGAGACTGTTCAGAAAACTAATATTGGATCGTGGAAAATGGGCGATGTTGTAAATTTGGAACGCGCAATGAAATTGGGAAATCGCTTGGATGGCCACATTGTTCAAGGCCATGTTGATCAGCCTGGGAACTGCATAAAAATTGAATCTAATAATGGCAGTTGGAGATTTACTTTTCAGTACGATGGAAAATTAAACAATGTCACAATTGAAAAAGGTTCAATCACGGTCAATGGTGTCAGTCTGACCGTTGTCGATTCAAAAATAAATGAATTTTCTGTCGCCATTATTCCTTACACCTTCGAGCATACAAATTTCAAAAATTTCGAAATTGGAACTAAAGTTAATCTTGAATTTGACGTTATCGGAAAATATGTTTCGAGATTGTACGCACTAAGGCAATAAATAACAATCCCTCAAAAAAAAACTCCAATTTACATTGGAGTTTTTTGTTTTTGTTGTAATCTGTATATTTTATATAAACCTAATAACAGTGCCACTATCGCCAGTACCAATACGCCGCCGTCTACCGGAAGTCCCGGAGGTGGCACGCCAGGTGGCGGAGGCCCAGTTGGAGCGGCGAAGGTTGAAACTCCAACAAGAAGCATCAAACTTAACATTTTAGTTGGTACTATTTTCATAGGTCGTAAAAGTAAATAAAAATTCCTTTTGGCAAAATGTTTTTCAAATTATAATTTTCTTTACCAAAAAGGGCAAAGGTACAACTTTGATTGACACCCTTTAAATCTTCGCAAGTTATCTTAACGAAAAACATAGAAATTTAGTTTTACCGCATCCAATAAAAAAAGACTTTCAGGTTGAAAGTCTTTTTAGTGGTCCCACTTGGAATCGAACCAAGCACCTACTGATTATGAGTCAGTTGCTCTAACCGAATGAGCTATAGGACCGTTTATGAGGTTGCAATATTACTATTAATTTTGGTTCATTCCAAATGTTTATTGCATATTCCTTACTGTTATTGACTTGACAAAGGATTGTAAGAGTAATAAAGTATTGAAATTTAACTCTTTTAAGACTCAAAAATGTGTCACTTTCAACTTTCATCAGTTTTGGATAACTAGTTACTGCTGTGAAAGATCATTTTTCTCTCTCAACTTTCTAAATTGTATACCTACATTAGTTTAAAATGTATCCTCTGACGTATGCAAATTCAAAGGTCACCACATTTCAATTTTTATTATATTTGAAAAATATAATGCACTTCGAGAAACCGTAAGGATTGTATTTTATTTGGTTATTTATTTGCATTGGAAAAAGAATAAAACACAAATGTGTTAATAAAGATTTTAAGACTGCATTCTGGATGCATACCTGTTAAGTAAAATTGTAAATTATTAAACAACTTCAGTATGAAAAAAATAATTCTTCTTTTAACGTTTACATTATTACTCGTCAGTTGTAGTAGTGATGATAATAATTCAAGCGGTAGTAACGGTAATGGTAATACAACAAATGGTAATGTAAATTATTACTTTAAAATTAATATTAATGGTGTAGAACATAAAGTTCAAGGAAATACAAGTGGATTTGGCACAGGTATTTCTGGAAATTCTTATCTTTTTAATCCAAATTCATGTCAAGCTCTAATTTCAAATACAACTCAGCTTACATTCAAAATTGCTGACATCACAAGACCAAATTTTGTGAGTGGACAAACTCTCAACTTGTTGATTTATATACCAAATTGTCAAGTTGGTCAAAATCAAGCAGATTTTATTATGTTTCAATCACCAGTATACGATACTTTTTGCTTGAATTCATCAATCCCCAATGGGACATTATGGGGTTTTCACCAAAATAGTGGAATTCGTAACCACTCCAACAGTAATAGAAATAAAATTACTATTAATATTACTGATATGGGTACTCCTTCAAATTTTAGTCAGAGTTTTACTTATGGCAACACGTTTAAAGGTAATTTTACTGGACCTGTTTATTTACCCTCAACATTTTTAAGTGGTCAATGTAATGATAATATTCCCATGCAATTAAATATGAGTTTCTCTGCCTATAGAATTAACTAGTTATAAATTACAATATAAAATACTTAAAGCTAATCTTACTGTAGTTGTTTTATACAATAATCAAGTAAGAGACATGCTTGAAATTCTAATTATTAAACATGAAAAAAATAATCCTTCTTTTAATTTTTACATCATTATTGCATAGTTGTGGTAGTGATAACAATAACTCAAGTAATAGTAATAACTCAATTAATTCAACATGTCAATCACAAGATTTTATTACAAAATTTAATAGTATATCTGACAATGCATCATACAATGATATTAAAGCAATATTTGGAGGAGTTGAAGGAGATAATTACAGAAATGACCAATATGGAACAAATTCTGTTATTAAATTTTACAAATGGTATCCATGTAATGACAATTCATATTACGTTGATTGTTGGATTATTGACAATACTCAACTTCTTTTACGAGCAAGAACTATTTATGATTTTTCAATATGTAGCAATAATATTTCTTCAACGAGTTTTTCTTCATTAACTAATGGAATGACATATAATCAAGTTAAAAATATTTTGAATTGTGATGGAGATTTAGTTAGAGTAGATAATAACAATTCAGCAGACATAAAGTTTTATAAATTTTATAATTGTAATGACACTTCTAAGTATATAGAAGCATGGTTTACAAATAACGCTGCTTCATTAATTATTAAAAATTTCTAACGCAATTATGAAAAATATCATTAATGCAATAATATTACTTTTTTTCATCAAAATTAATGCTCAAACTGCTGGTCAAGGAGTTACAGATATTGATGGAAATTTTTATAATTCTGTAATAATAGGCAGTCAAGAATGGATGTCTGAAAATCTTAAAACTACCAAATACTGCAATGGTGATGTACTGCCAATAAATAATAATAATTCAACAGGAACATGGGGAAACCTTACAGTAGGAGCGTGGAATTATGGTAATCCAAACTCTTCAATTTATCCAAATGAAAAATTTTATAACTGGTATGCTGCTTCAGACAGTAGAAATATCTGTCCATGTGATTGGCATGTTCCTTCTGATAGCGAATGGACAATATTGGAAAATTATTTAATTGATAATGGATTCAATTACGATGGAACCACAACTGGCAACAAAATTGCCAAAGCACTGGCATCACAGAGTAACTTTTGGGCAAATCCAACAAATAATGTAGGTGCAATAGGTAACAACTTACTGTTAAATAATTCAAGTGGATTCAATGCGCTCCCTTTAGGAACTACTTTAGTTCAATATGGATATAATGCAGACTTATATGCTCTTTGGTGGACTTCTAATGAATGGAATATTGACAACACTTATGCTATATGGAGAGGTTTAAGTTACCAAGATAACTATTTGTGGAGTGGAGCACCAGATATTGGATGGAAAGATGTTGGTTTTTCAATACGTTGTCTAAAAACAGATCCATTAAATATCAATTCACAATCTAAATCCTCTTATAATATATATCCAAATCCAACTAATAATTTTGTAAACATCACTACTCAAGATGTACCAAGTGAATACATCATCTATGAAAACTCTGGTAAAAAATTAAATAGCGGAATAATTAACGCTGAAAATACTTCAATAAATGTATCTGAATTACAGAGTGGAATATATTTTATTACAATCTCAACTGAAACAAAATCAAAAACTCTAAAATTTATTAAACTCTAAAATTTATGAAAAATATCATTTTTATAATTGCATTTACCTCTCTTTTATTCAGTTGTAGTGGTGATAGCAATAGCTCAAGTAATAATAATGGTAATAACAATGGTAATTTATTCACCAACAGTATGGATTATGAATTTACTATTACTATTAATGGTGAAGTACATAAAGTAAAAGGAAATACTACTAATGGAATACCAAAAGGCACTGTATTTACAGGAACTAATTATATAAATAACCAATGTGAGATTATTAGTGCTGGAGTACAAAAAATAGTATATCTTAAATTAAATGATTTAACTACATCCAATTATATTTCAGGTCAAAATATGGAATGTCAAATTACTTTACCAAATTTACTATTAGGTATTAATGAAGCTCAAGTACTATTTAATGGCTCTTATTTTGATTCTGTAAGTACAAGTTTAGGTGCCTATTCACAGGGATCGGGTATTAGTTTTTATTGGTTTCAGTCAATAAGTGGACCTTCTAATAGCACTTTTTCTAGAAAAATTCCTATCACAATAACTGATTTAGGGACAACTTCTTCAAATCCAAACAATCCTGCATACATATATAATTTTGGTCAAACAGTTAAAGGAAATTATTCAGGAACAATTTATTTGTCTTCTAATCTAACTAATTATAATATCCCTGTACAAATTAGTATTGATTTTAAAGCGTTGAGAAATTACTAAGAATTTACAAGTTCTTTATAATGTAAAAAATCAAAATACAAAACCAAATTGAACGACAAAAAAACCTGATTGTAATACTTATAAGTTTATACTTTAAAAAGTTAAATTCTAAAATACATTACAAGGAAAAATGAACAATATCTCCACAACAACTATTATTGCTGTATGTGCCTTCTGATTCATAAAATTATATTATGAAAATAAAAAACTAAAAAGCAAGTTATTCAACAATGCGGACCAACTAGTTGATGAGGATAAGGATCATACAGAAAGTCAAAATGCACATAATGAAGTTCAAGACACTTTCATTGATGAAAAAAGATCAACCCTGAAACTCCTTCAAAAAATTCCTTTCTATATGGTGCAGAAGATTTTGGAACAATGGAAAAAGGTGTAGTAATTAATGGTAAAACGTATATTTATAAAAATGAAAAAGTTGATAGTTTTAAAATTCAACCACCACCTAAAAAAAGGAGAAATAAAAAATAATATGATGACACTATCCCGCAAAGTGTGTAAGTTAAAAAATAATGGGGTTTGACTTTTTAATTAAAGTTGAACCCTTTTTTCAAATATAGTTAAGAACTGGTTGAGGATTAATCCCCAATTTTGGATTGGCATTGACCATTTTTTGGTTGCTTCTCTCAGAGCCAAATATACAGATTTTAAAACAGCATCATCTGTAGGGAATGACAATTTATTTTTGGTATATTTTCTAATTTTACCATTTAGATTTTCAATTAAATTAGTGGTGTAAATAATCTTTCTAATTTCAATTGGGAAGTCAAAGAATACGGTAAGTTCTTCCCAGTTTTCAGTCCAAGATTTTACAGCATACGGATATTTGTCATTCCATTTTACTGCAAAATCTTCAAGAGAAGCTTTGGCTGCTTGTTTTGTTGGAGCATTGTAAATTAGCTTCATATCAGCTGAAAAAGCCTTCTTGTCTTTCCAAACAACATAGCGTGCAGAGTTTCTAATTTGATGCACCACACAGATTTGTGTTTGCGATTCAGGAAATACATTTTTAATGGTTTGAGTAAATCCATTTAGGTTGTCAGTAGCAGTAATTAGGATGTCTTCAACACCTCTGGCTTTTAAATCGGTCATTACACCCAGCCAAAAACTGGCACTTTCATTCTTGCCTAACCACATTCCTAAAACTTCCTTCTTACCGTCTCTATTGAGTCCAACGGCTAAGTAAATGGTTTTGTTTACCACCTTTGAGTTTTCACGAACCTTAAAGACGATGCCGTCCATCCAAACAATTAAATAAACGGGTTCTAAAGGTCTGTTTTGCCACGCTACAATATCATTGGATACACTATCGGTTATTCGAGATATAGTGGATGTAGAGACTTCAAAATTATAAACTTCTCTTATTTGTTCTTCAATGTCACTATTTCTCATTCCTTTGGCGTAAAGTGAAACAATGACGTTCTCTAAACCATCAAGCATGTTCTGTCGTTTAGGAACAATTATTGGGTTAAATGACGCATCTCTATCTCTTGGAACCTGAATCTCTGATTCGCCAAAAGAGGTTTTGATTTTCTTGTTTGAGAAACCATTGCGAGCATTGGGAGTTGTGGTTTTTTCATGCTTTTCGTAACCCAAATGAGCATCTAATTCACCTTCGAGCATTTTCTCTAATCCTCGCTTTTGCAATTGACCTAAAAAGCTGTAAAGGTCTTCGCCTGTTTTGAATTGCTTCAAAAAATCATCTGATAATAAATCTTCTTTTTTCATAAGACTGTGTAAAATTTAAAATTAAACAAAAAAATAATGGGGTTTTAAAACCCCATTATTTTTCTACTTACACAGTTTATGGTTTAGTACCAATATGATATTGCAATTGTTTTTTATTTTAACTCATTTTTGTTAAAATATACTCTACCTGTATATTACAGACAGGACATTTTGCATAAAAACCTTGTCTACCAGCTAAATGTCCCCACGAAGCAGTAGAAGTGCCAAATTCAAACCAATTTAAATCTTGAGATTGCAATTGACACTCAGGGCATTGCAATTGTTCTGTATCGAGACCTTTAAGTCTTTCTTTTACATATTCAAGCGAAACACTTACGTTCAATGAGCCATCTTTATTTATTTCATTAGTTTCCATATCTTCTATTTTTTTATAATTATTAGTTCTTATAGGTTTGCATCAACTATTTATAATAATAGATTTTAAGTCAATCAAAATATATGAGTCGGTTGCTCTAACCGAATGAGCTATAGAACCGTTTATTAGGTTGCAATTGTACTACAAATGTACTCGTTAATGAAATCTCTTTTTTCGTTTTTCAACCAACTAAAAATAATATTAAAGCTTACGAAATTTCTTGACACAACTCAATTAAGACTCCATTTGTTGTTTTTGGATGGAGAAAAACCACCAGCTTATTGTCAGCGCCTTTTTTAGGAGTTTCATTCAACACCACAAATCCTTCCTCTTTCAGCCTCTTTACCTCAGCGACAATATCCTCAACATCGAAAGCAATGTGGTGAATTCCTTCTCCTTTTTTTTCAATAAATTTTGCTATCGGACTATCCGCAGTCGTGGCTTCTAATAACTCTATCTTATTCGGTCCATTTAAAAAAAAAGAGGTCTTCACTCCTTCCGATGCTACTTCCTCAAACTTGTATGGCGGCGCACCGAAAAGTTTTTCAAAAACAAGATTTGAAACTTCTAAATCTTTCACAGCAATACCTATGTGTTCTATTTTTCTCATCGAGTTTATTTTACCGCAAAGTTCGCAAAGTTTTTCGCAAAGACCGCAAAGTTTATAAAAAATCTAAAGCCATAGCCCTGATCGGAGCGAGCATCCTTTTGTGCCGGTGTTTACTTCGTCCGTTCGCTTTGCTCGGGTGGCACAAAAGATTACTTCACTGATTAATTTTTTCAGCGGAGTTCAGTGAATGCGTAGAGCAGGAATTAGCTCCTGAAAATTATCAATTATCATTTGTTACCCGAGCAATTTATTTGCGAACTGGCGAAGCAATTTCAATTGCTTGTTGTACTTTTGCCCTATGGAAACAAATAGACAGAAAAAAATTGGCGGAGTCATTCAAAAAGATTTGGTAGATATTCTTCAAGGTGAAGTGCGAAAAAATGGTATTTCTAATCTGATTATTTCGGTTTCTAAAGTAACTGTGACAACGGACTTGTCAGTTGCAACAGTGCATCTGAGTATTTTCCCACAAGAAAAAGCACAAGAAACACTTGCTGCAATAAAAACGAATGCTGTTTTGATCAAGCACGATTTATCACAGCGCGTGCGACTTCAATTGCGAAAAGTCCCTAATCTTACTTTCTTTATCGATGATTCTCTAGACTACATTGAAAAAATAGACAATGCACTAGCTTCTAAAGAAAATCCAATTGAAAATCGTGATTTGTTAGAACGCCGAAGAAAATCGTAACTTGAATTTTCCTCTTTACATAGCCAAACGATACCTCAGAAGCGCCAGTAAAAACAACGCAATCAACATTATTAATGGAATCGCATGTGTTGGAATCGTAGTCGGAGCCATGGCTTTATTTATCGTTCTTTCTGTGTTTAGTGGTCTCAAAGATTTCAGCTTGTCTTTCAGCAATGACTTTGATCCAGACCTAAAAATTTACAACAGTACAGGAAAATCTTTCCAAACTACTCCAGAACAATTATTAGAAGTTTCAAGAATTAACGCGGTCGTTGCTGCCAGCAGAATCATAGAAGAGCGCGTTTTATTTTTGTTCGACGGTAAAGAACAAGTCACTTATATTAAAGGTGTTGATTCGCTTTTCTCTAAAGTAAATCCTGTTCAGAAAAACATCTACCAAGGTGAATGGTTCGAGCCCAATACCAATCAGGTTGTCATTGGTTATGGAATTTCTCAAAAATTATCACTCGGATTATTCGACTTCAATCATCCTTTTGAAGTGTTTGTGCCGAAAGCTGGAAAAGGACTTATCGAAAATCCGGAAAGCGCCTTCAATAAATGCAAATTGGCGCCAGTCGGAATCTATGCCATCAGTGAAGATCTCGATTCCAAATTTGTATTCGCTGATTTAATTTTGACACAATCTTTATTAGAATTTCAACCCAATCAAATCTCAGCCATCGAAATAAAACTACAACCAAACACTGACGAAACAGCGGTCATCACTCAAATACAAACCATTTTCAAAAACAAAGTCATTGTCAAAAATAGAGCGCAACTCAATGATAGTCTATACAAAATGCTCAATACCGAAAACATTGCTGTTTACCTCATCTTTACGTTGGTGATTATTATTGCACTTTTTAATTTAATTGGCGCCTTAATCATGATGATACTCGACAAAAAAAATAACTTAAAAACACTTTATAATCTCGGGACAGAGGTCAAAGATTTGAGAAAAATTTTCTTTCTACAAGGCACTTTACTCAGCCTGTTTGGCGGTGTATTTGGCCTAATTCTCGGCATAGCCATTGTCTTAATCCAACAGCAGTTTCAAATCATTATGATCACGCCAACTTTAGCGTATCCAGTGATTTTTTCCCTTCAAAACGTTTTAATTGTTTTGGCAACGATTATTTCTTTGGGCATTTTAGCCTCCTGGATTGCTTCAAGTCGTGTCACCAAAAAGTTGTTGGAAGATATTTAATTGTTGGGCGTGTCCCTGCGGGCCGGGCTTTCCGCAGTGCATGGCACTTAGCTCCAATCCCTCACGCGGCTCCCGTATAGTACCACTACTGTATTTCTATGCCGCTGAATTTCTCCAATACGGCATCAAAAGTTTCGAAAATAACATTCGGATCATCGCTTGTGACCATTTGTGTTCGGTATTCTTTAAAATTCGGCAATCCCTTAAAGTAATTGGTGTAATGCCGGCGGGTTTCTACAATTCCTAAATGTTGCCCTTTCCAATCCATTGCCCATTGCAAGTGATTTTTTGCGGCTTCTACTCGATCTTCAAGAGTGGGTTTTGGCAAATGCTCACCGGTGGCAAAAAAATGTTTGACTTCCTTAAAAAACCAAGGATAACCTATCGCAGCGCGACCAATCATAATGCCGTCAATGCCATATCTGTTTTTATATTCTAAAGCTTTTTCTACTGAAGTGATATCGCCATTTCCGAAAATGGGAATGGTAAGTCGTGGATTGTTTTTTACTCTTGCAATGTGCGACCAATCGGCTTCGCCTTTATACAATTGTGCTCTTGTTCTGCCATGAATAGATAGTGCTTGCACACCAATATCTTGCAATCGTTCCGCCACCTCGTCAATGTTAATCGAATTCTCGTCCCAGCCCAAGCGCGTTTTCACTGTAACAGGCAAATCTGTACTTCGGATTACGGCTTTGGTCAATCGCACCATCAAATCGATATCTTTCAAAACCGCTGCACCTGCGCCTTTGCACACTACTTTTTTTACCGGACATCCAAAATTAATATCAATCAAATCAGGGTTTACCGTCGATACGATTTTAGAAGACATTGCCATAGCCTCTTCGTCGCCACCAAAAATCTGAATGCCAACAGGGCGTTCGTAATCGAAAATATCTAGCTTTTGTCTGCTTTTAATCGCATCACGAATCAATCCTTCAGATGAAATAAATTCACTAAACATCAAATCCGCGCCATGCAGTTTGCACAAGCGGCGAAATGGTGGGTCGCTCACATCTTCCATAGGGGCGAGAAGCAAAGGGAAATCTGGTAATTCGATATTGCCGATTTTAATCATGGGACAAAAGTAAGTAATTTGAAGGAAAAGGAAGAAGGAAAAAGAAACAAGAGACAAGAAGCAATACCCGTCGGTTTGTGTTGTAATTCGGTTCTTTTGTTTGATTAGTGCTTTGAGGCTGACGAAGTTTGGATTATATTTGCAGCCTGTTTAAGATGTGCGTTAAGGATAGAGCAATTGTCTGAGCTCTTTTTTCGCAGTGCAACGGAGAAAAAAAGCGAGTGCAAAAGCCTGACCCAAAGGGAAACGCCCCAATGAAAGAGGCAAGAATTAAGAGACAAGAAAAAAGGAATGACAGAAAAAATGAAACATATTCGAAATTTTTGCATAATTGCCCATATTGATCACGGGAAAAGCACGTTGGCGGATCGTCTTTTGGGCGCGACGCAAACTGTTACGGCTCGAGAAGAAAAGGCGCAATTGCTTGACAATATGGACTTGGAGCGCGAGCGTGGGATTACAATAAAGAGTCACGCGATTCAGATGGAATATACGTACAAAGGCGAGGAATATATTTTGAATTTGATTGATACCCCAGGACACGTTGACTTTTCTTATGAAGTTTCGCGATCGATTGCGGCCTGTGAAGGTGCACTTTTGATTGTAGATGCGGCGCAAAGCATTCAAGCACAAACTATTTCGAATTTGTATTTGGCTTTAGAAAACGACTTGGAAATTATTCCGGTTTTAAACAAAGTCGATTTACCTAGTGCCAATCCCGAAGAAGTGAGCGATGATATTGTGGATTTGTTGGGCTGTAAGTTAGACGAAATTATTCACGCCTCGGGAAAAACCGGATTTGGCGTTGAAAATATATTAGCGGCCATCATCGACCGTATTCCGCCACCTAAAGGTAATCCAGACGAACCATTGCAAGCTTTGATTTTTGATAGTGTTTACAATCCTTTTCGTGGTATTGAAGTTATTTTCCGAGTGAAAAACGGTGAAATTCGAAAAGGACAGAAAATCAAATTTATGGCGACGGGCAATGAATATTTTGCAGATGAAATTGGCACATTGAAATTAAACCAAGTTCCGAAGCAAGTCATTTCTGCCGGCGATGTTGGATATTTAATTTCTGGAATTAAAGAAGCAAAAGAAGTCAAAGTTGGTGATACGCTAACCGATGCGAAAACACCAACCACCAATATGATTACTGGATTTGAGGATGTAAAACCAATGGTTTTCGCCGGAATTTATCCTGTTGATACAGAAGATTATGAAGAGTTGCGCAACTCGATGGAAAAACTGCAATTGAACGATGCGTCGTTGGTGTTTTTACCTGAAAGTTCAGCGGCATTGGGGTTTGGTTTCCGTTGTGGCTTCTTGGGAATGTTGCACATGGAAATTATTCAGGAACGTTTAGAGCGCGAATTCAACATGACCGTGATTACAACGGTTCCGAACGTTTCGTATTTAGCGTATACTAAGAAAGATCCGGAAAAAGGGCAAGTGGTAAACAATCCGAGTGATTTACCTGAACCATCGAAATTAGAGCGCGTTGAAGAACCTTACATAAAGGCGACCATCATTACAAAATCTGATTTTGTGGGAAATGTAATGAGTTTGTGTATTGAAAAACGAGGCTTAATTACGAACCAAACTTATTTAACCACCGAGCGCGTTGAATTGACTTTCGATATGCCATTGGCGGAAATCGTCTTTGATTTTTACGATCGTTTGAAAACCGTTTCTAAAGGATATGCTTCGTTTGATTATTCTCCGATTGGAATGCGAACTTCAAATTTGGTGAAAGTCGATATATTATTGAACGGAACAATTGTCGACGCTTTATCTTCCTTGATTCACGTAGATAATGCCTATAGTATAGGTAAAAAAATGTGTGAAAAATTGAAAGAGTTAATTCCACGTCAGCAGTTTGATATTCCAATTCAAGCGGCTATTGGAGTGAAAGTGATTTCAAGGGAAACCATCAAAGCATTGCGTAAAGACGTTACCGCAAAATGTTATGGTGGAGATATTTCTCGTAAACGTAAATTATTGGAAAAACAGAAAAAAGGAAAGAAAAGAATGAGACAAGTGGGGAATGTAGAAATTCCGCAGGAAGCATTTATGGCGGTTTTGAAGTTGAACGACTAAGTTCAAGACAAAAGATAATGGACTAATTGATGATAGACTAACCCAATTGTGAAAGCAGTTGGGTTTTTATTTTTGCTGTAACCATTGAAACAAACGTTGGGCGTCTTCTATTTTGAAGAGTTGTGTGCCTTCGTTCAAGAGCGGGATTGACAGTCAATGTGATAATATCGTAGGTTTTCATACTTTCTATTTTAATTTAAAGGTCGGTAAAAAATTAGATTTAGAGGCAAATCCATAATAAAAAACTATAAAACTTATACACTTAAAAACCTTTCCGTATTTGTACCTTTGCCGCTCAGGCACTATGTAACTTAGCAACTTTAAAAAATGATAGAAGATAAATCCCCGCAACGAACTAGCATTGTCCAATTGGGAGAATTTGGATTGATAACACATCTCACCAAAAACTTTGAAATCAATCAAGCTTCAACGCTAAAAGGAATTGGCGACGATGCTGCCGTTTTGGATTTTAAAGACAAGAAGATTGTGGTTTCGACCGATTTATTGATTGAAGGCATTCATTTCGATTTAGCCTATATGCCATTGAAACATCTGGGATATAAAGCGGTCGTGGTAAATGTATCTGATATTTGCGCGATGAATGCTAAAGCTACGCAAATCACAGTGTCTGTGGCGGTTTCGAATCGATTCCCTTTGGAAGCTTTAGAAGAATTGTTTGCAGGAATTACCTTGGCGGCACAAGAATATAAAGTTGATGTGATTGGTGGCGATACAACTTCTTCACAAAAAGGACTAATCATTAGCATTACAGCTATTGGTGAAGCAGATGAAAGTGAAATTGTATACCGAAACGGAGCAAAACAGACAGATTTACTTGTGGTTACTGGTGACCTTGGCGCCGCTTATATGGGGTTGCAAGTTTTAGAACGCGAGAAACAAGTATTTCAAGTCAACCCAAATTCGCAGCCTGATTTAGATGCTTACACTTATTTGATAGAACGACAACTGAAGCCTGAAGCTCGAAAAGATGTACGGACTTTGTTACATGCTCTGGAAATAAAACCAACGTCAATGATTGATATTTCCGATGGATTGTCTTCGGAGATTATTCATTTGTGCAAGCAATCAGTTGTTGGTTGTAATTTGTATGAAGACAAATTACCTATTGACCCTCAGTTTATATCGACTTGTGAAGAATTTGACATAGATAGTACCACAGTTGCCATTAATGGCGGCGAAGATTATGAGTTGTTGTTTACCATTGATATGGGTGATTTTGACAAAATAAAAGGCAATCCCAATTTTACAATCATTGGACATATGGTCGAAGAAACTGAAGGCATTCATCTAATCACTCGGGCGAACACAAAAATTCCTTTGAAAGCAAGAGGTTGGAACGCAATTGGCGTGGAATAATTCACTTTACTTAGCAGGCATAAAAAAAGCGACACTCCCTAATTTGTCGCTTTTTTTTCACCAGTATTAAGTTAACGTGAGTTCGACGTAATTTTTCAAAAATAATTTGGATAAAAAAGCAAAAGTTAGTATATTTAAAGTGCTTATTTTCAAATAAATACTAAACTTTTGCTTATGCTTTCGCAAGATAAAATTACA
>JBILXS010000002.1:0-217205 GCA_044378345.1 Flavobacterium sp. | reverse complement strand
TGAAATAATCTGAGAAAACAACGTTATATTTGCCATGAGAGGGGGTTTTTTGTTGTGCAACTCAAAGATAACTTGAGATACGGATTATTCCCTCTCATTTTTTAAACGTTTAGGACGCTATTGATTTGATGCGAATCATAATGAAATCATGGAACAGCAGCCGTTGTTAATATTTTATAATTGTTTTATCGTATCGAAATTTGAAAATTAATTTCCAAATGTGAATTAGCTGATTGTAGTGCCTCAACGATATTTTTTGTGAGTCGAAGTTTGGTTTGTAAATTTTTACATGGTTGAAAAAGAATCTTTAACTTTACGGCACTAACATCTTCGATCAAATGAAAATTCTAAAATACATATTCCTCCTTTTTTTGTTGGCAATTTTTGCAACCACCGTATATGTCGCAACGCTGAAAGGCGGCTTCGAAGTAGAAAAATCCGTTGTCATAAAATCGCCCAGAACTACCGTTTTTAATTATGTAAATGACTTTCGTAATTGGGAAACTTTTGGTTCTTGGAAGAAAGAGGATCCAAGTATGATGTTTAATTACCCCAAGAACACTGTGGGCATAGGTGGTTCTTATTCTTGGTCGGGGAATAGTAGCGAAGGCGATGTAAAAACAACGGCAGTAGTTACCAACCAATTCATAAGACAAAAAATGAATTACAACGGAACTGAAGCAACGGTAAAATGGAAATTTAAAGATACAACAGGTGGAACTAAAGTAACTTGGTCAAATAAAGGCTCCATGAGTTTTAAATTTAAAGTGACCTCTATTTTCAGCGGCGGCGCTGCTCAGGTCTTTGGCGACATGTATGAAAAAAGTCTCGCTAATTTGGGAAAGACTATCGATTATGAAATGAAAACCTACAAAATCAGAGTCGATGGTGCAATTAAAAAACCAGGAACTTTCTATTTAAAACAAACAATTACAAGTAAGATAAGTAATGTCCCATACAACTTGAGAATTCTCATACCTCGCATGATAAACTTTTTTAAAAAAAACAAATTGGTGATGTACGGGAAACCATTTGTTATCTATCACACTTATGATACAGCAAATGGCGTTACAAAATTATCCGTTTGTATTCCAATAAAGGAAGAAATCCATATTCAAGCAGGAAGTGATATGGGCTCGGGACTATTACTTCCTTTTTCATCAGTAAAAACAACACTTACGGGTGATTATTCACACCATAATGAAGCTGTAAAGAAGACAATCGAATATTTGAAGAAGAACAATTTAACGCAAAATACTGATGTGTCTAGAATTGAAGTGTATACAAAAAACATGGTTCAAGTTGCAAATCCATCACAATGGATCACTGAAATTTACACTCCAATAAAATCTCCACTTGTAGCTTCTTCTGAACCAAAAACTACTACGCAACCGACACCTATTAAAACGGTACCGGCAGTTTCAGTTCCAGTTGAATAAAATAAAGTTCCTTAATTTTGATATTGTTTTAAACCTTTTGACTTCGTTGTACTCCAACACCAAAAAAAATCTTTGGAAGAGCAAGATTTCATAAAAAAACTATTGGATCCCAAAACCCAGAATACTGCGTTTAAGCAGCTTTTGCAGGAATACCAAAGACCTTTGTACAGTTTAATTCGAAACATTGTTCTAAATCATGACGACGCAAATGATGTATTACAAAACACCTTTGTAAAAGTCTTCCAAAACCTAAAAAAATTTAAAGGAGAAAGTAAGTTATTCTCTTGGATGTATCGAATAGCAACCAATGAAGCCATTACTTTTATCAATAAAAAAGCAAAAAGAAATGGCATTACAAGTGAAGCTTTACAATCTAAAATTGTTGATAATTTGAAAGCGGATGATTATTTTGATGGAGACTTAATTCAAATAAAACTTCAAAAATCGATTGCCCTTTTACCCCAGAAACAACAATTGGTTTTTAAAATGCGCTATTTCGATGAAATAAAATACGAGGATATGTCTGAAATTCTAGGCACTTCAGTGGGCGCATTAAAAGCGTCTTATCATCATGCTGTGAAAAAAATTGAAAATTATATGACTTCTAATTAAACGAACCTGACAAGATTAAGTCCAACGACCATGAAAGAATTCAAACTAGATAATGAACCCAAAATAACCTCAGGATTTAACGCCCCTGACGGTTATTTTGAAAACTTTGAAAATGCAGTAATGACTAAACTTACTGAAAAAGAAACGACTGTTATTGACTTATTTACTAGGAGAAAATGGGTTGTTGCAATAGCAGCAATTTTTGTAATTGCGTTGTCTATTCCTATTGTAAATCAGATTAGCACTTCAACAACTAAAATCGATGCAGTTCAATTAGAAAACTATCTTGCTGAGCAATCCAGCTTAGCAGAAGACGACATTGTCGAGTTGCTTGACCACGACAAAATACAACAAATCAAACTTGAATTAAACGTCGACTCTTATGAATTAGAAGAAACGTTACTTAATAGCACTAATTTGGAAGATTACATCATCAATTAAAACCATGAAAACACTATGAAAACGGCAAAACTACTTTTCTTTTTTACCTTCATTTCTGCAACAATTTGTATTGCACAACCGCGACTTAAGGAAAAACGAGAACAAATTAAAGCATTAAAAATTGCCTATATAACAGACGAGTTAAAACTGACGTCGGATGAGGCATCAAAATTTTGGCCGTTATTCAACACATATGAAGAGAAACAAAAGAATTTCCGAAAAGATAGAATTCGTTCTTATATGGACAAAAACGACAGCGGCGATATCGAAAAAATGACTGAGAAAGAAGCAAGTGCCATTTTGAATGAAATTGAAAGTTCGGAAGAAGAAGCTTTCCAAAATCGCAAAAAATTCGTTGCAAGCTTAAAACCTATTTTACCACCATCAAAAATACTCAAACTAAAAAAAGCCGAAGAAGGGTTTAATAAAAAATTGCTGAAGCAGTTGAGAGCTAAATCAGTTAAAGAATAGGCGATCTTAAAGATTCCCTCAGTGACGATGAATGACCGCTAAGAACAAAAAAACAATGTGGCACAGTAATTGGAATCCAATAAAATAGAATAAAAATTAGTTTTTTTCTTGCTATTTATGAACCTAATTACTGACCACATGAAAACTTCAACCATTACCATCGTTTTATTTTCGCTCTTTTTTGCCCTTTCTGCTAAAGGTCAAGATCGGACAACAATTAACGCAACAAGCTCTGAAATTAGTGATAATTTAGACCTTAGAGCGATTGCTTCTATTTTTGGGGATGCCAAAGACTTAGAAGATTTCGAAAGACAATTGAATGATCCCAAAATTCAAATTTCTAATTTAGATTTAAATGATGATAATCAAGTAGATTATTTAAGAGTCATCGAATCTGTGGAAGGAAATACACATTTAATTATTGTTCAATCCGTTTTGGGAAGAGATACTTTTCAAGATGTTGCTACGATTGAAGTTGAAAAAGATCGCAATAATCAAGTACGAGTTCAGGTTGTTGGTGATGTGTATATGTACGGTCAAAACTATATTTACGAACCCGTTTATATTACCACTCCAATCATTTACTCGTCCTTTTGGATTCCTACTTACCGACCATACTGTTCCGTTTGGTATTGGAATTATTATCCCACTTTTTATTATGCTTGGAATCCCTGCCCAGTTTTTAGATACCGAAATAATATAAGCTTATTTATCAATTTTAATCATCATTACAATTATGTGAACACTAGATCTTGTCACAGAGCAGTAGCTTTGTATGAAGGGCGAAGAGCTAATTATTGTGAAAGAGTGGCGCCAAATCGAAGTTTTGCTTACAGAAATAATAGTGTAAAAAATCGCTACGAACTAGATCGAACTAGAAATGTAAAAAATCTTTCCACCCGTAATGATTTAGCTTATACTACTCGAAATAACAATCAAAAAGGTCAATTTAGAAATACTGATCGTAATACAACAAGATACAGTTCAAATTCTATAAAAACACCTTCTACTAGAAATGCAACTACAATAAAAAATAGTGATAGAAGTAATTCATTTGCAGAAACAAGAAATCCAATTCGCAATGAAATTCCAAAACGAGACAAAACAAACGGAAGAGAAGAGTCGTTGTTTGCAAGCACAAATCCAATCCGCAATGCCATGCCAAGCAGAGCAAATGAAGGTGTAAGAGAAAATGCTTCAAATGGAAGTAGAAGTTCACCGTCGAATATAGAGTACCAAACAAATAGAACTCCAGAAACTCGAAGCGGAAATTCATATCAAAATTCGCCCTCGAAAAACAACAGCCGCATTGAAAATACTCGCAGTAATTCTACCCAAAGCAGAAATGAATCCAATTCGAGAAGTGTAAATACCGGAAGACAAAATAACGCTTCAACTTCACGAAGAACTTTGTAGAAAGTTTACATAAAACTAAAATACAAAGGCATCGAATATTTTCGGTGCCTTTTTTATTTCAAGCTATAAAAAATAATATATTTGCTTTCTTTTTTAATAGCACTTCATGAGTTCAAATAGCCACTCGAATCAACTTCACAGCAAGCTTTCAACTGCAGGTTTATTAATCACACTCGGAATTATTTACGGTGACATTGGAACTTCTCCCTTGTATGTAATGAAGTCCTTAATTGGCGAGAACGTTATTAATCCAGAATTAATTTTAGGCGGATTATCCTGTATTTTTTGGACTTTAACATTGCAAACAACATTAAAGTATGTCATCATAACACTTAGTGCTGATAATCATGGTGAAGGAGGTATTTTTTCCCTTTATTCCCTTGTGAAACGAACAAGAATTCAGTGGCTCATTGTCCCCGCAATTATTGGGGGAAGTCTTTTATTAGCGGAAGGAATAATCACACCTCCAATTTCAGTATCATCTGCTGTCGAGGGATTATTGATATTTAAACCAGATATTCCAACAATTCCCATTGTAATTGCAATTTTATTCTTCTTATTTACAATTCAGCAATTTGGCGCAAAAATAGTAACGAAATTTTTCTCGCCAGTAATGCTTGTTTGGTTTTCAATGTTGGGAATTTTGGGTATTATTCAAATCACGCAAAATATTGATGTACTCAAAGCGCTTAATCCATATTACGCCTACCGATTACTAACATCGGATGTTTCAGGGCACGGATTCTTCATTTTAGGCGCCGTATTTTTATGTACCACGGGAGCTGAATCGTTATATTCTGACATGGGTCATTGTGGGAGAAAAAACATTAGGATTAGTTGGATTTTTGTTAAATCAACTTTAGTCTTAAATTACTTTGGTCAAGGAGCCTATCTGCTTCAACATAATGGCAAATTACTCGCTGAACTTAATCAAAATAATCCGAATCCCTTCTACCTAATCATGGAAGCATGGTTCCAACCAATCGGAATTATTGTTGCTACACTCGCGGCAATAATTGCTTCTCAAGCTTTAATTAGTGGATCATTTACGCTGATTAATGAGGCAATGCGTTTGAATTTTTGGCCTAAAGTGCGTATTAATTACCCAACAGATGTAAAAGGTCAGTTGTATATTCCTTCTATAAATTGGTTGCTGTTTGTCGGCTGCGTTTGCATCATATTGTACTTTAAGGAATCTAAATACATGGAACACGCTTATGGGTTGTCTATCATTTTGGGAATGATGATGACCACCACATTATTAAATTTTTATTTAATAATGAAAAGAGTAAAGTGGTATTTTATCGTACCAATTATTACCATGTATGCCTCAATAGAAATTAGTTTTCTTTTAGCGAACGTAACAAAATTTATGGAAGGCGGTTACGTTACTTTGTTTATTGCAATATTATTAATTGGAATAATGACCACTTGGTTCCTAGCAAAGAAGATCAGTAAAACATACACAAAAATTGTAAAAATTAACGACTACAAAAAAGTACTTGCGGAACTCAGCGTCGATTTATCAATACCAAAATACGCCACGCATTTAGTCTATATGACCAATTCCAATAGATCGGATGAAATAGAAGAAAAGGTTATGTATTCCATTCTACAGAAAAGACCCAAAAGAGCGGATATGTATTGGTTTATTCACGTTAACGTGATGAGCGAACCATATAGAAAAGAATTCCGAGTAACTGAGATTGTGCCCGATGACATCTACCGGATTGACTTCTTTCTCGGTTTTAGAGAACCGACAAAAATCAATTTGATGTTTAAAGAAGTAATCAAAGACATGGTGAAAAATGGTGAAGTAGACATCACAAGCCGTTACGAATCACTAAACAAAAATAATATTCTCGGTGATTTCAAATTTGTGCTATCAGAAAAATTCTTATCGAATGACAGTGATGTTACCTTTTTTGAAAAAATCGTGATGAATGCTTATTTCATTATGAAAAAATTCAGTTTGTCAGAAGAAAAAGGATTCGGATTGGATAGTAGTTCCGTGAAAGTTGAACAATTCCCATTGGTACTTCACGCCCCCGAAAAAATTCATTTAGATCGAATCAAATAGGCTTTAGTTCTTGATGATTTTTCCAGTTAGGGTTGATCCATCTTCCATTATAATTTCATAGAAGTAAATTCCAGAAGTTAATAATGTTGTGTCAAAATAATCTTGTTCAACAGTCTGTTTAATAGTAAACAATATTCTTGCGGCACTGTCATAGATTCTCAAGTTAAACGCCTTTTTATCTGAATTAAGAATATTTAGTTGAGAAGAAAATGGATTAGGATAAATTGCTATTCCTGCTCTATTTTGCAAAACCGGAGTATCTAACGCCTCACATTGCAGGCAATTCTTTTGAAATGTCACTCTTGAATCTGAATTTATTAGGGAATTAAAGTTTGAACCTGAAGTACAATCTGCCTTCAGCTGTGCTTCAAGCCAAAAAATCAAATAGTCTTCTAAAACAAGATGTTGCTCATTTCGAGTTATTGTTGGCGATGGTGTACAAGTAGCTTCACCAAAATTGCATAGAAAATTACTATTAGCCATCTGACAGTGACTTCCTCCTAAGATTTCGACATATGTTTTGCAGGCACTAAGCAACGAGTTGTACATGGCAACTTGATTCGCTGCTGGCGGAGTAACACAGTCATTTGCTCCAGCTATTACTAAAGCAGGAAGTAGAATAGTGTTCGCTGCAGCAATAGCCGACGGATTCGTTTCAGCCGCAGCTAAAGTTACAATTGTCTTTATATTCGTATTGTATTGCGGTGCCAAAAAAGCAGCACCACCTCCCATACTGTGACCCATTACCGCATTCATTACACTAACTCTGTTAAAAAAAATGGTGCTTTGAAGCATGCCCAAATTGAAAATTTGATCGGAAACAAAAGCCAAATCTTTAGCAAAATCAGTATGCGACGGAGAAAGTCCACCTTCAGTTTTCGGAAAAGCAATAATATATCCATTCGGAACTAGCGCTTCCCAAATATTCCGGTAAGCCTCCCAAGTTATGATGAAGCCATGTCCAAAAGTTACGGATGGAAACGCTACTGTTGTAGTTGCTGTAAAGGGAACATCATCGCCTGCAACATCGGCGGGATAGTAAATTTCTGTAGCAATATTTCTGTCTCCTCGTGAGGCATCAATAAAAATGATGGTAGTGTGCCCAATGGCAAAAGGTTGACTCCATAATGTTGCTGTGGAAAAAATCAAAAAAAAGCCTATTTTCCATAAGTGATAGTGTATTCTATTGCTCATCATTGCATCTATTTAAGGTAAATGTATAAAATCTTCATTATCAATATCAACCAACATTAAATAATTCTATTTTTCATTCATCATTTAGTGGTACCTTTGCGCCACAATTAGAAAAAATGAGATTACACAGAAATTTAGTTTACACTACCATCGATTCTCTAAATGCTATTTTCAATGAAGGAGAATATGCTGATAAAGTCGTAGCGAGAGCGTTAAAGAAAGACAAGCGCTGGGGCAGTTCTGATAGAAAATTTGTAGCTGAAACAATTTATGAAATTGTTCGATGGAAGCGACTTTATGCCGAAATAGCTGACGTCAAAGAACCATATAACAGAGAAAATCTGTGGAGAATGTTTTCGGTTTGGGCCGTTTTGCGGGGTTATCCTATTCCTGATTGGAAGCAGTTGGAAGGAGTCCCGGAACGAAAAATTAAAGGTAGGTTTGATGAACTTTCAAAAATTAGAACCTTTAAAGAGTCTATTCCAGATTGGATGGATGAGCTTGGCGTAAAGGAATTAGGAGAAAAAATTTGGACAAAAGAAATTGCCGCTCAAAATCAACCTGCAAAAGTTATCCTCAGAGTCAATACACTTAAAACGACCAAAGATAAACTTCGCGCGATTCTGATGGACTTGAACATCGAAACAGAATATCTTAAAGACCAACCTGATGCTTTAGTATTGAAAGAACGCGCTAATGTGTTTTTGACCGATGCTTTTAAAGAGGGATTTTTTGAAGTGCAAGATGCTAATTCACAATTAGTCGCTCACTTTTTAGAGGTGAAACCCGGCATGCGTGTCGTTGATGCCTGTGCTGGTGCGGGAGGAAAAACCTTACACATCGCATCCATAATGGAAAATAAAGGGCAATTGATTGCGATGGATCTGTACGAAAGTAAACTAAAGCAATTAAAGCTAAGAGCTAAAAGAAATAGCGCTTTCAATATCGAATATCGAATTATTGACTCTACCAAAGTGATTAAAAAACTTCACGAAAAAGCAGATCGCGTGCTGATTGACGCGCCTTGTAGTGGCTTAGGAGTTTTGAAAAGAAATCCAGATGCAAAATGGAAATTGCAACCCGAATTCATCGAAAATATCAAAAAAGTGCAAAGCGAAGTTCTCGAAAACTACTCAAAAATGGTAAAACCGGGAGGAAAACTGGTCTATGCGACCTGCTCTGTATTACCCTCAGAAAATCAAGAGCAAGTAAAAAAATTTCTAAGTGGTGAGACTGGTAAAAACTTTACTTTTGTCAAAGATTCGAAAATATTGGCTTCAGAATCAGGATTCGACGGCTTTTATATGGCGTTACTTGAAAGAAAAATAATTTAATTCAATTTTAAGATGAAAAAGATCCTTTCGGCGCTTTTATTAGGTCTAATCGCAAATGGTTTTGCACAAATTCCTGCTGGATATTACAATACCGCAACAGGAACTGGTTTTACATTGAAAACACAATTGCACAATATCATCAGTACAGGCGTTGATCGAGGTTATTCTGGACTTTATACCACCTATTTGACCTCAGATATCGATTTGTTTTATGAAAATAATGGAACCCTGTTAGACATTTATACTGAAAACCCGACGGGACAGGAATGTGAATTTACCTATGGTATCGGACAAGACGATGGTACACTAGGGAATAATGAATGTGAAAGATACAATCGAGAACACCTTATCCCACAAGCCGTTTTCAATGGTCAAACACCCATGTATTCAGATGCTCATTTCATTTTACCTGCTGACAAACATGTCAATGGAGTAAGAGGCGATTTGCCTTTCAGCAAAGTAAATAATGCCAATTGGACAGGAACTAATGGCTCTAAGCGAGGTTCAAATCTCAACTCCGGGTATTCCGCCGGATATTCGGGTACTGTCTTCGAACCTATTGATGAATTCAAAGGTGATGTAGCACGTTGCTTGTTCTACTTTGCCACCCGATACGAAAATGTAGTTGCTGGTTACTCTTATCCGATGTTTAACGGCACCTCTACTGAGGTGTTTTCCCAACCATTTTTAAATATTTTACTAACCTGGAATTCATTAGACCCAGTAAGTGCAAAAGAAATTGCCAGAAATGATGCCATTGGAGCAAACGCACGCCAACGTAATAGAAATCCATTCATCGATAACAATTCTTATGTAACCAGTATTTGGGGTGCCCCACTCAGCGTTTCTACTTATGAAATTCTTGCTGCGACTCAAATTTTTCCAAACCCAGCCAATAATAATTTTGTAACTATTTCGTCGACTATCGTTTTGGACAAGATTCAACTACTGAGTATCAATGGTCAAGTGCTCCGAGAAATAACCAAGCCTTCGATGAATGATAATAGCTACACGCTTGATCAATTACAATCTGGATTTTATTTCGTTCGAATTTCTTCAGCAGATGCATCACTAGTGAAAAAACTCATTGTAAAATAATTTTTTTATCAAACACAAAAAAAGTGTGCTCGTTCTGGAGAACTTTTTTTGCATTACAACAAACGTTAATTTCTCACTCAATTTAAAAAAAGAAATTAGTTTTACGCTTTACCTCAATTATGAGAAAAATTTTTACTTTAACATATATTCTTTATTGCTGCTTTGCGCTGGCTCAAGACGGAAGTCCTGCATCGCCTTACTATGACGGTTTTGATTTTACTCAAACTGGCACGGCACTTCGATTGAATTTAAGCGAAAAGATTATTACAACACATACAAGATTGTTGACCTATCAAGATGCTGAAAATGCAATCAAAATTATCGACCGTGACCCATCTGATAGCAGCAATCAAACAATTTTTTTGATTTACGGTTTCAGTGAAAATAGGTGCCCCGAAAATTCCTTCGATTTTGTCGATCACCGCAAACGAGATCGATTTGCAGACGGAACGGGATTTTGCGAATGGAATAGAGAGCACACTTATCCACGATCATTAGGAAATCCAGACTTGGGAACCCAAGGTCCTGGCGCCGACGTTCATCATCTTCGACCTTCAGATGTGACCAAAAATGCTGATAGAGGCAATTCTAAATTTGGTGCAGGTTCAGGCAACGCAGGATATTACGATAGTTTTTGGTATCCTGGCGACGAATGGAAAGGAGACATAGCAAGAATGATGATGTATATGTATTTGCATTACGGAGATCAGTGCTTACCGAAAAATGTCGCTGTTGGAGATATAAATGCCACTGACAGCAATATGATTGATCTGTTTTTACAGTGGAATGCGGAAGATCCGGTGTCAGAACTTGAAGAAATAAGAAATACCTATTTAGGAAACACCGATAATTTTTTTGCACAAGGAAATCGAAATCCCTTTATTGACAACCCGTATTTAGCCACCTTAATTTGGGGCGGGATTCCAGCAGAAAATAAATGGCCTGGATTAAGCTATACAAATTTTGATGTGTTGCGGTCTGCAACTGTTTACCCCAACCCTGTTCAAAATAACCAAGTGCATGTATCAGCAGATATTGAAATTAATAGTATTCAATTGCTTAATACGAATGGACAGCTACTACAAGAACACAGATCTATTGAAAACAAAAGTTATTCTTTTGCAGTGGATGATTTACCTAAAGGTTTTTATCTTTTGAAATTATATTCCACTAAAGGATCAACCACAAGAAAAATAATCATTAATTAAGTGTTTCATCGAACAAAAAAAAGCCTCATCACTGAGACTTTTTTAATTGATTATTATATTAATCGTTCATGGAAATCAAAAACTCTTCATTGTTTCTGGTTTTCTTAAAACGGTCGTTGATAAAGTCCATCGCCTCTACTGGATTCATATCCGACAAGTATTTTCGCATAATCCACATGCGTTGCAATGTCTTCTCATCAAGTAATAAGTCATCTCGACGCGTGCTCGATGAAGTTAAATCTATCGCTGGGAATATACGTTTGTTAGAAATCTTACGATCCAATTGTAACTCCATATTTCCAGTTCCCTTAAACTCCTCAAAAATCACCTCATCCATTTTCGAACCGGTTTCGGTCAATGCCGTTGCAATAATACTCAAAGAACCACCGTTTTCCACATTTCGAGCTGCTCCGAAGAATCGTTTTGGCTTTTGCAAAGCATTGGCATCAACTCCCCCACTCAAAACCTTACCAGAGGCCGGCTGCACAGTGTTGTAAGCTCTTGCCAAACGGGTAATCGAATCTAGCAAAATCACCACATCATGACCACATTCCACCAACCTTTTTGCTTTTTCCAAAACGATGTTGGCAATTTTCACGTGTTCTTGCGGCTCTCTGTCAAAAGTAGAAGCAATGACTTCTCCTCGAACAGAACGTTGCATATCAGTAACCTCTTCAGGTCGTTCGTCTATCAATAAAACCAATAAATATACTTCAGGATGATTAGCAGCAATGGCGTTCGCTATGTCTTTCAACAACATCGTCTTTCCTGTTTTTGGCTGCGCGACGATCATTCCACGTTGGCCCTTTCCAATAGGCGAAAACAAATCAATAATACGCGTAGAAATGGAGCTTCCTTTCTCTGCCAATCGGAATTTTTCCGTTGGGAAAACTGGTGTTAAATGTTCAAAAGAAACACGATCACGAACTACTTGAGGATCATGACCATTGATTTTGAGAACACGAACCAAAGGAAAAAACTTCTCACCTTCTTTTGGTGGCCGAACAACTCCTTTTACTGTATCGCCAGTTTTCAATCCGAATAAACGAATTTGTGAAGTAGATAAATAAATATCATCTGGTGAAGCCAAATAATTATAATCTGAAGACCGTAAAAAACCATATCCATCAGGCATCATTTCTAAAACGCCTTCACTTTCAATAATGCCATCAAATTCAAAATCGGCATCTCTAAAATTGTTCTTTTTATTCTTGAAATTAGGATTCTGGTTTCCATTTTGGTTTCCATTACCATTTTGGTTTCCATTACCATTTTGATTGCCGTTCTGATTCGGATTTTGATTGGATTTCTGTTTGTGCAACTGATTTGGATTGACTTTCTTCTCTGAAACCAAATCTTGACTTACCTCTTCCGCCTTTTCGGGTATTTTATTTCCTGCTTCTTCCCCATTAGTAGCAGCCTTCTCTATTTTATTGGCGACTTTCTTTTCGTAATCTGCTTTTTTAAACTTGATTACCTTCGGATTTTTCTGCAAAGGCTTGAATTCCGTTGGTTCTACTTCTTTTATTGGCGGCGCTGCAACTACTTCGGGTTCTTCATTAGAAAAAAGTGTCGCGGATTTGGTAATTGCCGGCTTTTTATCGCCAGAAATCCTCACCCTTTTTGATTTCTCTTCAGAAGTAGTTTCTGAAAGACTGCTTTTTCTTTCATTGACCTCACTTGCCGCTTGATTTTCAAGAATCATGGCAATCAAAGCTTCTTTCTTGACTCCGTTAAACTTTATTGTTTTGGCCAATTTGGCAATGTCTTGAAGCTCAGTAAGCTTCATTTCTTTTAATACAGAAATCTCAAACATGAATGTTATTTGAATTTAGATTGATTTGGAATTTTCAAAAAAAATGTAGTGTAATAATATGACGTGAACAGGTCGTAAAATGAAGTACTTACGAATTAGTGATGCAATAATACGAATAAAAATCATTCATACAATAGTATTTGTAAAAAAGAAAATATATTTTTGTAACACAATAAATCAAACAATGATTCAAAGAATACAAACCGTCTACTTAGCATTAGCGTTCCTTGTAACTGGTGTTTTGCCTTTTCTTTTATCATTGTGGACGTTAAGTAATGGCACGGTTGAAATGTTTATGAACAACCAATTGTACGTCGTAATTTTTGGCTTAAGTACATCATTGTCATTACTCAGTATTTTATTTTACAAAAAAAGACAACATCAATTTGTTTTAGGCAGATTGAACATGATATTAAATTTAATTTTATTAGGCTTATTTGTATATCGCTCACTAAATCTATCTGGAGAAGCAGTTACTGTTTCTGAGAAGGGTATTGGGATGTTTCTACCAATTATTGCTATCGTTTTTTTAGTGTTGGCCAATAAAGCCATCCAAAAGGATGAAGATCTCGTAAAATCTGTTGACCGATTGAGATAAACCTATAAACTTAGTTTATTTAGTGCGAAGAAAAACCTGCCCGCGAAGCGAGGCGGGTTTTTTTTATGTATTGGGGAAAAGACCGCTCCGCTGAAAGAGACAAGATCGCTACGATGCAAGATAAAGGCCGGATTACGATGACCAAAGTCTTGTTTCTTTCAGTGAAACGGTCTTAAAGCGAAGCGGTCTTTTCTCACTTCTTCCCCAACTCCACAATCTCTAAATCCTTTATATTTTCACCATCAATAACAAATCGCAACATCGTTCGGACTTGGTGAAAACCGCTTTTACCTGCGGCGCCAGGATTCATATGCAAGAGCTGCAGTTTCTTATCGTAAATCACTTTCAAAATATGAGAATGCCCACAAATAAAAAGCTTCGGCGGGTTCTTAGTTATCTCTGTTCTAATTTCTTGATTGTATTTTCCAGGATAACCGCCTATGTGAGTTATCCAAACATCAACACCCTCGCAAAAAAAACGGTTGTGCAACGGAAATTCCATTCTTGCTTTGTCGTCGTCAATATTCCCATAAACAGCGCGCAGTGGTTTGTGCTGATTCAAAGTATCGGTCACGACTAAATTTCCAATATCACCCGCGTGCCAAACCTCATCGACCTGATCCACATATTTCAAAATCACATCATCAATGTGACTGTGGGTGTCGGAAAGTAAAAGTATTTTTTTCATTTAAGCTGAATTTACTTCAGTTTCTTTAGAATTTAGTCTGAATCTACTTAGGAGCTATTCCCGCTGTCATTCCAATCTTTTTTGTTTTTTGTCAACACGAGCGCAATCGAGAGGCTTTTTTCGTAAAAAACAAAAAAGGATTTTCCCTTCCATCGGGGCTAGGGTTTCGGTAAAAATAAACATTCTCACTCCAAATCAAAAATTTGTATTTACAAGTTGATTTACCATCACCCAAATTAACATTTACTTACCATCGCCAATTTCAAAATCAATCCTATTAATAAGTATATTTGCACACGCAAACCATCTACCGATAACTCACAACCGACAACTCTATTCATGCGTTATTTCATTCAATTTTCATACAACGGAACAAACTATCACGGTTGGCAATCACAACCGAATGCGGTAACCGTTCAAGAAACATTGACCAGAGCGATGACAACGATCTTGAATTGTCCGATTGAACTTATGGGCGCCGGAAGAACAGACACGGGTGTTCATGCGAAAATTATGTACGCGCACTTCGACATCGAAAGCACGTTTGATGAAAAGAGCCTAGTTCATAAACTGAATTCATTATTACCAAAAGACATTTCCGTTATTGACATCATCCCCGTTCAGCCAGAAGCGCACGCACGTTTTGATGCAAAAAAAAGAACGTACGAATATCATATTCATACATATAAAAATCCATTTTTAACCGATTTGAGTTGGCAACACAATGCAAAACTAGATGTCGATGCCATGAATGATGCGGCAAAATTACTCCTAACACATATTGATTTTGAATGCTTTTCTAAAGTAAATACAGACGTCAACACCTTCAACTGTAAAATCACTTTCGCACAATGGCGACAAACCGAAAATAGGCTTATTTTTACCATCTCCGCCGATCGTTTTCTGCGGAATATGGTAAGAGCTATTGTTGGAACTTTAATTAATGTTGGTTTGCATAAGATTACACTCGCCGATTTTCAATCGATATTGGATAGCAAAAACCGAAGTGAAGCAGGTTTTTCGGTGCCAGCACACGGGTTGTATTTAACCGAAATAATGTACGATTACGTAAAACCCTAGCCCTGATGGAAGTGACATCCTTTTGTTCTGGTGTTCAGAACAAAAGATACAACGGACAGCAGGATTAGCTTCTAAAATAAATAACTCGGGTAAAGCAACGGCACGAGACCTTTAAAAAAATATTAAGCTGGAATGAAAGCAAAAGCATTCGACATACTTGTTTTTAAACGAATTCTAAAGTACACTAAACCCTACCAATGGCGGTTTAATAGTGTAGTGGCATTTGCTATTTCGCTCTCTATTTTTGCAGCGCTACGTCCTTACCTATTAAAGCAAACTGTAGATGAATATATTAAAACCCACGACGCTGCAGGTTTGCTATTCTATATTGTTTTGATGGGAATAGTGCTTTTGGCCGAGGTGTTTTCGCAATTCTATTTTGTATTGTGGGCAAATTGGTTGGGGCAAGATATCGTAAAGGATATCCGTGTAAAACTCTTTCAGCACATGCTGAGTTTTAAGATGAAATATTACGATAATGCGCCTGTTGGACAATTGGTGACACGATCTGTTTCTGATATTGAACAAATTGCTAAAATTTTCAGCCAAGGCTTGTTCATGATTATCAGCGACTTAATGAAAATGACTGTCGTTTTGATTTTTATGTTTTACATGAATTGGCGATTGACTTGGATTGTAATTGTGGCCATGCCAATCTTGGTATTCTTTACAAGAATTTTCCAACGAAAAATGCAAGTAGCGTTTGAGGATGTTCGAAATCAAGTTGCACATATGAATACGTTTGTGCAAGAACGCGTTACCGGGATGAAAATCGTCCAGCTTTTTAATCGAGAAGATATCGAAGCAGAAAAATTTAGCGAAATCAACGACAAGCACCGAAAAGCTTGGGTTAAGACCATTTTATACAACTCGATTTTTTTCCCAATTGCAGACATTATTTCCTCATTGACTTTAGGTTTTGTGGTGCTGTATGGCGGTATTTCTATCTTGGATGGCGATCAATTTACCACTTTTGGAGATTTGTTTTCCTATACAATGTTTATCGGAATGTTGTTCAATCCACTGCGCCAAATTGCCGATAAATTCAATGAGATGCAAATGGGAATGATTGCGGCAAATCGTGTTTTCGATATTATTGATACGCAAGACCAAATACAAGATACTGGAACTATTGAAGCTCCAAAATTCGCGGGTAACATTCAATTTAAAGAGGTTCGTTTTAGCTATATCGATGAAGAAGAAATCATCAAAGGAATCAATTTGGATGTCAAAGCTGGGGAAACAATTGCGATTGTTGGTGCAACAGGTGCTGGGAAATCTACAATTATAAATCTATTGAATCGATTTTACGAGATTGATAGCGGAACAATTTGCATTGATGGGCACTCAGTAAAGGACTATAGTTTGAATTCTATTCGCAAACAAATCGCGGTGGTTTTGCAAGATGTCTTTCTTTTTGCAGACACTATTTTGAATAATATAACGCTTAATAATCCCGAAATCACCAAGGATGCAGTAATTAGTGCTGCAAAGAAAATTGGAGTTCATGAATTTATCATGAGCTTACCTGAAAATTATGAATACAACGTAAAGGAACGCGGCGTAATGTTGTCCTCTGGGCAGCGTCAGTTGATTGCATTTTTGAGAGCTTACATGAGTGATCCGAGTATTTTAATTTTAGATGAAGCGACGAGTTCTATTGATACACATTCAGAAGAGTTAATTCAAAAAGCCACAGAAACCATCACTAAAGGAAGAACGTCTATTGTGATAGCACATCGCTTGGCAACTATTGTCAATGCGGACAAAATTGTTGTCATGGACAAAGGATTGATCGTTGAGCAAGGTTCCCATTTAGAACTGGTTGTAAAAGAAAATGGCATTTACAAAAAACTATACGACTCACAATTTATGCTAGAAACAGATTTCTCAAATTAATAGAAAAAGTTGTCTTTTAAAATTGACATTTGATAATTCTGAATATGATAAATATTGCTTAATTTCGCTGCATATTTTGTAAAAAAGTAAGATACTAAAAATAACACATAATGAAATACGATATTATAGTTTTAGGAAGCGGTCCAGGCGGTTATGTTACTGCTATTCGTGCCTCGCAATTGGGTTTTAAAGTAGCCATAATTGAGAAAGAAAGTTTGGGTGGTGTATGTTTGAATTGGGGTTGTATTCCGACGAAAGCACTTTTGAAATCGGCACAAGTTTTTGACTACCTAAAACACGCTTCTGATTACGGATTGACGATTTCTTCATTTGACAAGGATTTTAACGCTGTTGTAGCCAGAAGCCGCGGTGTTGCAGACGGAATGAGCAAAGGTGTTCAATTCTTGATGAAGAAAAATAAGATCGATGTTATTGAAGGATTCGGTAAAATTAAACCTGGCAAAAAAGTAGACGTCACTGCCGCTGACGGAAAAGGAACGGAATACAGTGCTGATCACATCATTATCGCAACAGGAGCACGTTCCAGAGAGTTGCCAAATTTACCACAAGATGGCAAGAAAGTAATTGGTTATCGTCAAGCAATGACACTTCCTTCGCAACCAAAATCAATGATTATTGTGGGCTCTGGTGCAATTGGCGTCGAGTTCGCTCATTTTTATAACGCAATGGGGACAGATGTTACCATTGTTGAATTTATGCCGAATATCGTTCCTGTTGAAGATGAAGATATCTCGAAACAAATGGAACGCTCGATGAAAAAGGCAGGCGTTAAAATCATGACTTCCTCTTCCGTAGAAAAAATTGATACGTCAGGCGCTGGTGTAAAAGCTATAGTTAAAACAGCGAAAGGTGAAGAAATATTAGAAGCAGAAATGTTACTTTCAGCCGTTGGAATTAAAACCAATATCGAAAACATCGGTTTAGAAGAATGCGGTATCGCTGTCGACAAAGACAAGATTTTAGTCAATGCATACAACCAAACCAACATTCCCGGCTACTATGCTATTGGCGATGTGACTCCAGGTCAAGCACTTGCGCACGTTGCCTCCGCGGAAGGAATTAATTGCGTTGAAAAAATTGCGGGAATTCATGTGCACCCTATCGACTACGGAAATGTTCCTGGTTGCACCTATGCTACTCCAGAAATTGCCTCTGTGGGATTGACCGAAAAACAAGCCCGTGAAAAAGGATACGATTTGAAAATTGGTAAATTTCCTTTTTCAGCTTCTGGAAAAGCCTCTGCCGCTGGCACCAAAGACGGCTTTGTCAAAGTAATTTTTGATGCTAAATATGGCGAATGGTTGGGATGTCACATGATTGGAGCGGGCGTAACTGATATGATTGCAGAAGCGGTTGTGGCTAGAAAATTGGAAACAACAGGACACGATATTTTAAAAGCAATTCATCCGCACCCAACAATGAGCGAAGCGGTAATGGAGGCAGTTGCCGATGCTTACGGTGAAGTGATTCATTTGTAAGATTCAAAAATTAAGAAATTTAAAGATTTGTCCGTTTTGTGAAAACAGAACGGATTTTTTTGTTAATAACAATAAAGAAAATTAATACAGAACAAAATGGAAGTTAAAGTCGCATTAGAAGTAACTATTTCAATCATTTACTATTGAATAAAGTTCAAAATAAAAATGATATTACTGGACAATTGTTGCGATAGAGTTTAATCAAAATCGTATATTTGAGTAAGGTTTTGTCCAAGCCCTGCTAATTCGTCAATAAAATGAATCGTATTTTAAAAATTATTGAAGCATTTAAAATATTTTTATTCGACGTTGGTGAACTCTCCTATTTTACCATTCGCTTTTTTAAAGAAATTATCAAACGCCCATTTGAGTTTAAAGAATTTCTAAGGCAATGCTATCAAATCGGTTACCGCTCTCTGCTTTTGGTTGCTGTAACTGGTTTTATAATCGGACTGGTTTTTACATTGCAATCAAGACCCACTTTATTAAAATTTGGAGCTGTCTCTTGGATGCCTTCAATGGTCAGTATTTCGATTATTCGGGAAATTGGCCCAATCATTACAGCCCTCATTTGTGCGGGAAGAATTGGCTCTGGTATTGGAGCGGAAATTGGTTCGATGCGCGTGACCGAGCAAATTGATGCCATGGAAGTTTCTGGCACCAACCCTTTCAAATTCCTTGTCGTGACTAGAATTGCTGCGACAACCTTGATGATACCAATTTTGGTTTTCTTTGGTGATACCGTTGCGATTTTTGGATCTGCATTAGTCGAAAACATCAAGGGAAACGTTTCGTTTCTGTTGTACTTTAACCAAGTATTTGGCAAACTGGAATTTGCAGATTTGATTCCAACGACTTTTAAAACATTTTTTTTCGGATTCGCGATTGGCCTAGTTGGCTGTTACAAAGGTTATACTTGTAAAAAAGGAACTGCTGGTGTTGGTGTTGCAGCTAACTCAGCCGTCGTTTATACTTCTATGTTGCTTTTTATCATCGATTTCATAGCTGTATTTGTCACTAATATTTTTTATGAATAAGAATATGAATTCCTCAAAACCCATCATCTCCATCAAAGACTTGCGCAAAAGCTATGGAAAGAACTGTGTTTTGAACGGATTCCATCTAGAATTGTACGAAGGTGAAAATCTTGTTATCATGGGAAAATCGGGCTCAGGAAAATCAGTGATGATCAAATGTCTGATTGGTTTAGAAGAACCCGACGGCGGCACCATCGAAGTCATGGGTAAAAACATCAATAAATTACAGCAAGAGGAATTAGATGAATTGCGCACCGAAATTGGTTTTCTTTTCCAAGGTAGCGCCTTATACGATTCGATGACTGTGCGTGAAAATCTAGAATTTCCGCTTCGTCGTCATACTAAAAAATTCGGAATTGTAGAGGACACGACGCCCATGGTATTGGAGGTGCTTAAAAATGTCGGATTGGTGCATACCATCGATTTGATGCCAAGCGAACTGTCAGGCGGAATGAAACGTAGAATTGCTTTGGCGAGAACCTTAATATTGCAACCTAAAATTATTTTATACGATGAACCTACCACAGGTTTAGACCCCATTACCTCGAAAGAAATCATACTTTTAATGATGTCTATTCAAAAAAAATACAATACTTCATCCATCATTATTACTCATGATGTTGATTGTGCGCGTGTCATATCGAATCGGATGATTTTGCTCGTAGACAGTATTAATTATGCTGAAGGCACTTTTGCAGACTTATCTAATTCAACCGACCCAAAAATCAAAGCATTTTTCAAATAAATATACTATGGAAAAGACAACGACAGAAAAAATAAAGCTGGGACTTTTTGTAATTATTGGACTTACTTTTTTTGTATTGGCCATTTATTTTATCGGAAGTAAGCAACAAATGTTTGGCAATACTTCTCATTTGAAAGCTGTTTTCAATAATGTTGGTGGATTGTCGCTGGGAAATAATGTTAGGTACTCAGGAATTAATGTTGGCACTGTTCGCGCCATTGAAATGGTCAACGACACAACTATTGCCGTTGATATGGTCATTGAAAATTCAATTTTGTCGCACATCAAAAAAGATGCAGTCGCAACGATTGGTTCGGATGGTCTGGTGGGAAGTGTGATTATTAACATCATTCCCGGAAAAGGCAATGAAGCTGCGGTTTCTCCCGGTGATGTAATCAAATCCTCGGATCGAATTAGAACCGATGACATGCTCAATACGTTGAATGTTACAAATCAAAATGCGGCATTACTCACGGCAGACTTGCTAAAAATAACCAAAGAAATGATTAACGGAAAAGGAACGGTGGGACTACTAATTAATGATACGGTCATGGCCAAAGATTTGAAACAGACGATGGTTTACCTCAAAAATACGTCCAAAAACACCGCTGAATCCATGGCACATTTGAACAGATTAATAGATAATCTTGACAACAAAGACAATGTGGTTGGCGTGTTGAATGATACCGCTGTAGGTGCTAAAATAAAATCAATAGTAAATAACCTCGACCATTCTAGCAATGAGATAAATAAAGTCATCACAAATCTCAATGCAACAGTTAACAATATGAAAGACGGAAAAGGCGCTATTAATTACCTCTCCAACGACCCGAAATTGGTAAAAAACATTGATTCTACAATGACCAACATCAACCAAGCCAGCTCCCGATTGAACGAAAACCTAGAGGCATTGAAACACAATTTTTTATTCAGAGGTTATTTCAAAAAACAAGAAAAGAAGAAAAAAAAGTAGCACTAAAGCTCTTTTAAAGTCATCACCAGATAATCAATATCGTCTTTAGTATTGTGGTGACTTAAAGAAATTCTGATTGAAGGTTTATTCTGCTCCGTTTCTGATAAAATTTCCGCCAAAACATGAGAAGATTTTGCACTTCCGGATTGACAGGCACTTCCACGCGAAACAGCAATACCTTTCATGTCCAAATTAAATAAAATCATAGCGCTCTGGCTTTCAGAAAATGGTAATAACACGTTTACGATATTGTAAAACCCATTTCGGTTGCCATTAATTTTAAAATCAGGAAAAGACAATTGCAGTTGAGAAATCAAATAAGTTCTCAAATCCGAAATATACGCTTCGTTGGCGTTTAAATTGTCATCTGAAAGTTGTAATGCTAGTGCCATTCCAGCGATATTGTGAATCGATTCCGTCCCAGGACGCAATCCCTTCTCTTGCTCACCTCCAAACAAAAAGGGTTGCATTTTTAACCCTTTTCTAATAAATGCAAATCCAATGCCTTTTGGACCGTGAAATTTATGTGCACTTGCCACCAAGAAATCAATTGGAATTTGTTGCAAATCAAATGAAAATTTACCAATCGATTGCACCGTGTCTGAATGAAAAAAAGCATCATGCTGTTTACAAATTCTTCCTATCGAATTGAGATCTAAAACAGTTCCGATCTCATTGTTAACATGCATCAACGAGACTAAGGTCTTTTTGTTTTCTGCGAGCAATGACACTAAATGCGTGATATCTATTTCACCGTTGGACATGATTCTAACATAATCAACGCAAATGTCATATTCACTCTTTATGACGTCTAGAACATGAAGCACGGCATGATGTTCTATTTTGCTAGATATAATTCTTTCCACCTTTAGCACTTCGACGGCATTGCGTAAGATCCAATTGTTCGCTTCTGTCCCTCCTGAAGTGAATACAATTTCCTGGGAAGATACATTGAGTGATTTCGCAATTGACTTCCGCGATAACTCAAGTTTACTCTTAGCTTGACGCCCAAAGCTGTGCGAGGAAGACGGATTACCAAAATCTTCCTGCATAACCGTCATCATCTCCCGAATCACTTCGGGATACATTGGCGTTGTCGCGGCGTTATCAAGATATACCTTTTTCATTAGGCAAATGTAAGAATTTTGCACATTTAATAGGTGTTGATTTGATTGCCGATTGTCAATTAATATTCTATTTTTGCAAAAATAGTTTGATCATGAAAAATTTACTTGGGTTCGTTTTTCTTATATTTCTTTTAAATGGCTGCGATGACGGTGATTTAACCATAGAAAATATTGATTTTGCAGCAGCACCGGCAAATAGTTGTGGCGAAATCATTTATAAATTAAATGGAAATGAAGCCATATATCTAAAAATTCCAAATTCATTAAATCCTTTTCCAAATGAAATTAGACCCGCAGGCGCACCTTTTGTGATTCCAATCGGTGGAAATGTTAGCGTAACCTATCGTGCCTACAATGGAACACCCAACCGTGATAATATTTGTTCAACTCCAGGTCCTATTTCTCCTACTGCTACAGAGGAATGGGTTGCCATTGATGGCACTGTTGAAATAAGTACAATTGCTGTTTACAATACAAACCCAAGTACGGGAGCTACAAGTATTTCAAAATATCTCCACAATATTGTGTTTAAGAACATTGTGTTTGCTAAACCTAGCGGCACGCAAATCTACGAGACCTTTGCCTTTGGCGAATTGAGTACTACACCAACCTCACTTCCTTTTAATTTTAATCCAGATAGTCTCCGATTGTGCCCAAACAATGTACTTTACAACTCAAACGTCGGCGGTATTGAAGGAATTTCGATTACGAACTTTGACCCTAATTTACTATCAATTGCTAATCTCGGTCAGCCAAAAACTGGCCTGATTTCAGCAACATCCAATACACTTGTATACCAATTATTTACAACTGCGTTTACCTACACTTCAAACAATGATGACTATTTTTGCGAAGCGGCAACGCCGGATAACCCAACGATCAATGAAACATGGATTGGGCAACCTGGAGTTGAAAATGTAAGCGGAAAAATTGAAGTAACTACTACTACCAACGGAACAGGTTTCTTGCATACAATTGTGTTGAAAGCCGTTACTTTTCAAAAAGGAAATAGTACTTTTTATTATGGCGATTCAATTCTTTTAGGAAATCTATTGACTAGCAATTAAAATTTACTTTGCGTTCTGACGTATAAAAACCTCGGTTGCACCTTGTCCGTATTTTTGATAATTGGCATCTCTAAAAGAAATTGATTCATATCGTCCGAGAAGAAAATCCAATTCTGCTTTTAATATTCCTTCGCCGACGCCGTGTATAAAAACAATTTTTGGAATCCGATTTCTAATAGCAAATTCAACATGTCTTTTGGCAGTTTCTGCTTGCAAATTTAAGATATCATAATTGCTCATTGCCCTAAAATTTTTTGCCAGTTTTTCAATATGTAAATCGAATTCTGGCGGTGTAATTTCACCCTTAATTTTCTTTTCTTTAACGAAACTTCTTGGCTTTGGAATTTCTTTATCTTGTTTAATTTTATCTAAATTAAAACTTCCGATATTTTTACTTAAACTACTGGTTTTAAAATCTTTAATCAATTTATTGACAAAATATGTCATCGTAAAACCATCCTCTGTTTCTATCAAAACCTCATCGCCTTTGACGCCAATAACAACACCATTTATCGCATCGTCCAACACTGAAACCTCGTCCCCGATCTTAAACATTTTCATCTTCGTTTTCTTGATTTTTACTTGGTGTTTTGGCGCTTAATTTCATCATTCCAATCATAAAAATTGCAACGGATATTACAACAACAAAGATGTTTTTATCACTTTTACTTTGTTCGTAAAAAGCCACACAAATGGCAATCACCATCATCGGAATTAATAGTTTCTTCATCAGAATTATATTTTACAACGGATCAAAAGTAACAAAGTTTAAAGTAACAATCTTCTCATTTTGCAATCATTTTTTTTGTAAAATTGCAGTTCAAAACAATCTCATTTTGAATCTAGAAAATTATATGATTCCTTGTTTTAACAAACAACTATTTGGAATAGATTGTTTGGGTTGTGGCACACAAAGAGCAATCGTTTTAATTTTGAAAGGAGATTTTATCGCCGCCTTTTATCAGTTTCCAGCAATTTATACCACATTACTATTTTTTGGTTTTGTAGGATTACACTTTTTCGACAAAAACAGAAATTATCATCTTCCAATGACAGGTCTTGCAATAATTAATGCCATCATAATGATTGTTTCCTATATTTACAAAATGACTCACCTTTAAAATTTATTTATGGAAAAGCAGAAATTACCAAATTCAACAGCGATTTTAGTTTTAGGAATTTTATCAATTCTAACCTGTTGTTGCTGGGGCATCATCGGATTATCTTTGGGAATTGTAGCATTGATCTTAGCGAAAAAGGATCTTATCTTATACTATGAAAAACCAGAACAGTATGAGGGAATTGCTAATATAAATACCGGTCGGATACTTGCCATCATTGGCATCGTATTAAGTTCTATTTATTTACTTGCAAACATATATATGTATGCTGTTTGGGGAGAAGAAGGAATCAAAGATTTTCAAGAAAACCTAATTGAAAAAATAAAGCAACGACAAGAAATGGAATAAACAAAAACCTCCAAATTGGAGGTTTTTGTTTTATTTTTCAAACTGTTTCAAAGTCTTAATAATAATCGAAACACAATCTAACAACTGTTCTTCATTCATTACTAAAGGTGGTGCAAAACGAATAATGTTGCCATGTGTGGGCTTTGCTAACAAGCCATTATCTCGCAACACCATACAAATGTTCCATGCAGTATCGCTTTCTTCAGTGTCGTTAATCACCACCGCATTGAGAAGACCTCGTCCTCTAACCAAATTGGCAATGCTACTTATTTTGATATACTCTGCCAATTTAGATCTAAATAATCTCCCCAAAACTCTCGCATTTTGAGCCAAATTCTCATCAACAACTACTTCTAAAGCAGCTACAGCAACAGCAGCAGCGACGGGATTGCCTCCAAAAGTAGATCCATGTTGACCAGGCTTTATCACATCCATTATTGAATCGTTGGCCAAAACTGCCGAAACTGGATACGCACCTCCGGATAGCGCTTTTCCTAATATTAAAATATCTGGCGTAGCGTAAGTTGCTTGTTTTTCGCATTGATTCTCACAGGTGCAATTACCACAAACCGCCAACAATGAGCCAGTTCGAGCAATTCCAGTTTGAATTTCATCTGCAATAAACAAAACGTTATACTGATTGCATAATTCCTTCGCTCTCATCATATAATCATCGGCTGGAGTATACACACCAGCTTCACCTTGAATAGGCTCAACTAAAAACCCTGCTATATTGGGGTTAGATTTCAAAGTCTCTTCTAAAGCCTCAATCGAATCATATGGAATCTTAATAAATCCGTCAGTATATGGTCCGAAATTCTTGCGTGCATTTTCATCATTAGAAAAAGAAATGATGGTCGTAGTTCTTCCGTGAAAATTACCCTCACAAACCACTATCTGCGCTTGATGCTCTGCAATTCCCTTTACTTCATAAGACCATTTTCTACAAATTTTCAAAGCGGTTTCTACGGCTTCTGCACCGGTATTCATGGGCAAAACTTTGTCAAAACCAAAATACTTTGTCAAATATTCCTCGTACGGGCCTAACTGATCATTGTAAAACGCTCGTGAAGTTAGCGTTAATGTTTGTGCTTGTTGCATCATTGCGTTGACAATTTTCGGATGGCAATGCCCTTGATTTACCGCGGAATAAGCTGATAGAAAATCATAATACTTCTTACCCTCTACATCCCAAAGAAAAACGCCTTCTCCTCTACTCAAAACAACTGGTAATGGGTGATAATTATGTGCCCCATATTTATTTTCAAGATCAATAATTGCTTTTGAGCTCGTTTTTTCTAATACTGACATTCTATATATTTTGTAAAATAATGTATAAAAATTCCTTCTTGTGGAGAGAAATCACCCAATTTTGGCCAAAAATAATGAATATTCCTCAATGTTTCGGCAAAGTCTTTAAATCTTAAAAGAAGATTAGGTTGTAAATTGCAAGTAAAGTAAAACGACTGCTGCCAACGTCATAATAATTAAAGCAAAAAGACCTAGTATATTCGACATCTTTGAATTCGTGAAATTTCCCATCACCTCTTTATTATTGGAGACGTGTAAAATAATAGCAATAAGCACCGGTGCCGTAATTCCGTAAAGAATAGCAGTGTAAATAAGTGCCTTTATAGGCGATATTCCGATATAATTTAGAGACAATCCCAAAACCAATGAAATTGCGATGACGATATAAAACGCTTTGGCCTCGTGGAATTTCTTATCTAAACCTTGCTCCCATCCGAAAGTTTCGGTAATGATATAGGAAAGCGACCCACTTAAAACCGGAATCGCTAACAATCCTGTTCCGATGACGCCAATCGCAAAAAGCAAATAAGCAAAGTTTCCTGCGAGAGGTTTCAGCGCTTGAGCGGCTTGCTCTACAGTATCAATTTGACGAACACCGCTCTGATACAAAACAGTACCTGTTGTCAAAATAATAAAAAACATTACCAAACCTGAAAATGACATCCCGAAATCGACGTCTTGTTTCATTTCACTAATTACTTTTTTATTCACCAAAAGGTGGTTCTTCTTGTGTTTCATTTCCTCTACTTCCATTGAAGCTTGCCAAAAAAATAAATAGGGCGAAATCGTCGTTCCTAATATGCCAACAAGAATTCCCATAAATTCCTTATCAAACTGAATCGTAGGCACAAAAGCGGATTTTAGAATCAACAACCAGTCTTGATGGTACAAAAAAGGAACAACCAAATAAACTAAAAGCACAATACACAAGTACTTTAAAATAGCGGCAATCCTTTGGTAAGGGAGATAAATAATCAAAATCAACAGTAAAAGAGTAAAAAAAACACTGAAGTAAGTCGCCTTAATTTTTGGAAAAAGCAAATTAGCAACCGCGCCCATTCCAGCGATATCAGCCCCAATATTCATGACAATAGCCGGAAAACTAAACAATAGCATCAAATATAAAACAGGTCTCGGGTAATGTTTTTTCAATGTGCCTGTCAATCCTTGTTGCGTAACCAATCCGATGCGAGCACACATTTGCTGAATACTTGCCATCAAAGGAAAAGCTACCAACGCCGTCCACAAGGTCGAAAGACCAAAGCCTGCTCCTGCTTGCGAATACGTGGCTATTCCCGACGGATCATCGTCACTGGCGCCCGTTATCAAACCAGGTCCAAGTAGTTTCCAAAAACGTTTTAGTTTAGACTTGAGATTCATCTTTACACTAATTAAGAAATACTAAAGATAGTTTGGACAGTTATCTACTCGAGATACCACTATCATTTTCTTAAGCTAAATCCAAAAGCTAATAATATCAGCAATGTCCACTATCTAGACTCAGTAAATCAATACTCTATTTTGTTGATGCTTTCTGACCACAATCGAAAGGCTTCCAATGCTTCTTCTCGCATTAACGGAATGGTTTCTAATTTGCGATTGGTATATGGAATTTCCAACTCTTCATAGATAAATTGATCGTCAAATTGAATATCCGCTGCATCTTTTTTGGTATTTGCAAAATACATTCGATCAGGACGTGCCCAATAAATGGCACCGAGACACATCGGGCAAGGTTCGCAACTCGTATAAATTTCACAGCCATCCAATTGAAAACTTCCCAATTCCTTGCAGGCATTTCGTATCGCCACAACCTCAGCATGGGCAGTTGGATCGTTTGATGAAGTCACTTGATTGGCACCTCGCGCAATGATTTTTCCGTCCTTTACAATGACAGCACCAAACGGGCCGCCTTTACCACTTGTTACATTTTCTATCGACAGGCGAATGGCTTCCTGCATAAATTCATTTTTACTAAATGTAGCACACATGTATTCTTTATTTTGAGTAAATATAAGCAAAAGATGGAAATGGACGCTGTGAAATAACCTACAAAAAAACAGAGAAAATCTTTGTGTTTTTAAATGAACAACTATCTCGAACATACGGCTAAACAATCATTTTCAGAACTAACAAACTTTACCTACTTTTGCGCCATGGCAAAGAAAACAACTGACAAAATCATATTTGAATATATTGAAGTATTGGACGCAGGCGCCAAAGGCGTTTCTGTCGCCAAAGCACCCGATGGAAAAGTAATTTTTATCCCGAATGTCGTTCCCGGCGATGTTGTGGATGTGCAAACTTTCAAAAAGAGAAAAGCCTATTATGAAGGTAAAGCGATTCGTTTTCATAAATTTTCTGAACACCGCATTGAACCGATTTGTGAACATTTTGGTGTTTGCGGTGGCTGTAAATGGCAGAACATGAAGTATTCGCAACAGTTGTTTTACAAACAAAATGAAGTTAAAAATCATTTGCAACGCATCGGCAAAATCGAACTTCCTGAATTTGAGCCGATTTTAGGTTCAGAAAAACAGTTCTTTTACAGAAACAAAATGGAATTTGGTTTTTCGAATGCACGATGGCTCACGGAAAAAGAAATCGAATCTACCGATGATTTAGGAAATAGAAATGCCCTCGGTTTTCATATTCCTAAAATGTGGGACAAAATTCTAGAAATTACGAAATGTCACTTGCAAGAAGATCCATCGAACGCAATTAGAAATGAAATTCGCGATTTTGCGAATGACAATAACTTGTCTTTTTTCAATCCAAGACATAACGAAGGTTTGCTGCGAACGTTGATGATTCGGACGGCCTCAACTGGAGAAATTATGGTTTTACTGCAGTTCTTTGAAGAAGATAAAATCAATCGTGAATTGCTATTAGACCATCTTTCTTTAAAGTTTCCTCAAATTACTTCATTGCAATATGTTATCAATGGTAAACCCAACGATACGATTTACGATCAAAAAGTACATTTATACAAAGGTCGAGATTATATCCTTGAAGAAATGGAAGGGTTACATTTTAGTATCAACGCCAAATCATTTTACCAAACCAATTCAGACCAAGCGTACGAATTGTATAAAATTACGAGGGATTTTGCGGGGTTAACAGGAAATGAAATTGTTTACGATTTGTATACAGGAACCGGAACTATTGCCCAATTCGTTTCCAAAAAAGCGAAAAAAGTAATTGGTGTAGAAAGTGTTCCCGAAGCGATTTTAGATGCTAAAGAAAATGCGAAACAAAACGAAATTACCAATTGCGAATTCTATGTGGGCGATATAAAGGTGGTCTTTAATGAAACTTTTATTGCACAGCACGGACAACCAGATGTTATTATTACCGATCCTCCACGAGATGGGATGCACAAAGATGTTGTAGAGCAAATCCTTAAAATTGCACCGAAGAAAATCGTTTACGTAAGTTGTAATTCCGCAACCCAAGCCCGTGATTTGGCTTTGATGGATGAGAAATATACTGTAACCCGCGTTCGACCAGTTGATATGTTTCCGCAAACGCATCATGTCGAAAATGTTGTACTTTTGGAGAGAAGGAAATAGAATAAAAAGAGACAAGAATCAAGAACATTATGAATAAAATAAGTATACTCGTCTTTTTAGTTGCAATCATATCTGGCGGTTGTGAAAAGGATGATATCTGTGCGGAAACAACAGAAACAACACCACGACTGATTATTGATTTTTACGATATTACCAATCCTACATTGACGAAAAATGTAACCAATTTGGGTATTATTGGCGAAGGAATCAATACGGTGATCCTTTTCAATGGCGTCAGCAGGATTAAAGTTCCGCTTGATATTACCAAAGATATATCCAAATATCAATTTATCTTGAATTACGACAACAGTAATCCTGTTTTTATAAACACCGATTTTCTGCAATTCGATTACTCAAGAAATAATGTTTTTGTTTCCAGAGCTTGTGGGTATAAAACAATATTCACATTCAACCCAACAAGTCCATTTACACAAACTGATTCCGATCTTTTAGATGGCTTATGGATGAAAAATATCACCGTACTTCAATCCAATATATTTAGTGAAAATGAAACACACCTTCGCATTTCTTTTTAGTTTGTTTCTGATGTGCATCACTTCTGAAATGAATGCACAAGAAAAAAAAACGGATAGCATCCCAGCGAAAACTTATCGTTATGGTGTTCGATTTGGTGTTGATGTTTCAAAAATTGCACGCGCTTTATATGAAAAAGATTACCAAGGAATCGAAATCGTCGGCGACTATCGCCTGACCAAGAAATACTACATTGCTGGTGAATTTGGAAATGAAAACAAAACAGTCAACGACGAACGACTTAATTTTTCAACCAAAGGAACTTTCTTTAAAGTTGGTGTCGATTACAATTTGTACGAAAATTGGCTCGATATGGAAAATATGGTTTATATCGGAGCACGATATGGCGCTAGTTCCTTTAGTCAAACTTTGAATTCGTATAAAATTTACAATCGCGATACCTATTTTGGATTTCCCGAGAACATAAAGTCCGGAGAGGAGTTTACGGGTTTAACAGCGCAATGGGTTGAAATACTACTTGGTGTAAAAGCTAAAGTTGTCAATAATTTTTATGTTGGTTTTAGTTTACGAATCAACAAATTATTCGCAAACAAAAGACCTGACAACTTCGACAACCTTTTTATTCCTGGGTTTAATAGAACATACGATGGAACTTTTGGCGCAGGTTTTAATTATACCATTTCCTATTTTCTCCCTATTTACAAAAAGAAATCGACGCAATTGCAAACTAAGAAAGCTGAAAAGTAATTTGGAGTTTACTTGATAACGCGAACTCCTTTCATAAAAATCCACTTCATAAACAACTTTTCTCCATCATTGGTTTTCACAGCTTGAAATTGTGGCGACAACAAAGTTCCCACTACAAATGCAGTCAACGGAATCCATATTCCCGATAAGTTGGTATATTTTCCAATAAGAAATCGAAAACCAATAAATAGGATTCCAAAACAAAGCAATTGGAAAAGAAAAGCCCGTAATTGTAATTTAGTCATATCTATGAATTGTTAGTTTTTTTCTATAATTGTTCATTATCAAATGCATTAAACTTCGCTCGTTTACTTCCCTCATACATCTCATATTTTACCAATCGCGCTTCCAAACTTCCGTTAAACAATTTGATTTTGCGCGATGGTTTCAAACCTACAAACTTCAAAGCTTCTAAATTAGCCGTGATAAACCATGCGTTGGTTCCTGGATAATTTTGCTTTAATGTATCGCCGATTTCTCGGTAAAAACGTTCCATTTCAATATCCAATCGCTCGCCATACGGTGGATTAAAAACCATGTGCAATGGACCTTTACTTTCTTTCTCCGTATCAAAAAAATTCTTCTCTTGAATTGTGATGTATTCTTCTAAATTCGCGTTTTTAATATTGTCTTTCGCCTTCACAACAGCACTTGGCGCTTTGTCGTAGCCTTTGATGGTATAATGAAACTCACGTACTTTCCTCAACAACGAATCCATGATTTGATCGAACAAATCATTGTCCCAATCGTTCCACTTTTCAAAAGCAAATTCTTTTCGGTTGATATTCGCTGGAATATTACAGGCAATCATTGCTGCTTCCGCCAAAATAGTTCCACTACCACACATCGGATCAAGAAAATCTCCTTGACCTTCCCAACCTGAAAGCAAAATCATACCGGCAGCTAAAACTTCATTAATTGGCGCAATATTAGTTGCTGTTTTGTAACCTCGTTGGTGCAAAGACACCCCTGAAGTGTCCAACGCTACCGAAACTTGGTCTTTATCAATGTGAATGTTGATCCGCACATCCGGATAATCTTTATCAACACTTGGCCGTTGACCAGTTTTATTTCTAAACTGATCAACAATCGCGTCCTTGCATTTCTGCGCCACAAACTGTGAATGCTTGAAATAATCCGAATGCACCGTTGTGTCAATCACAAACGTCTGATTCGAATTCATATATTCTGACCACCTAATGCCTGAAATTCCTTTGTAAAGCGCAACATCACTATTTGCTCGGAAATAGTAAATTGGCTTCAAAATCTTTAATGTCGTCCGAAGTGACAGATTTGCCTTATACATAAAACCTTTATCTCCTTTGAAACTTACCATACGAACACCTTCTTCAACGTCTTGCGCACCCAGCATTCTCAGTTCTTTAGCAAGTATTTCTTCAAAACCAAAAAAGGTTTTGGCAATCATTTTAAAATTATTTTCCATTGTAAAATCAAGTATTCGGTGCAAAAATACATTAAATTTGCCCGTTCAGAATTCAATGCAATAGAATAAATGTCAAATTACAAAAATCCTGCATCAGAAAATTGGTTCGCCTCTTGGTTTGATTCTCCCTATTACCACATTCTATACAAAGAACGAAATTACCGTGAAGCACAAATCTTTATGGATAATCTCACCCAGTATTTGAATTTACCAGAGCATGCGAAAGTATTGGATTTGGCCTGCGGAAAAGGACGGCACGCCATCTATCTCAACCAATTAGGTTTTGATGTTGTTGGTGTCGATTTGTCGGAAAACAGCATCGCCATTGCCAACAAAAACGCCAATGCTACTTTGCATTTTCAGGTGCATGATATGCGACATTCCTTCACCGAAAAATACGATGCCATTTTCAATTTATTCACCAGTTTCGGTTATTTTGAAAACGATGATGACCACTTAAAAACACTGATTGCCATCAAAGAAAGTCTTACAGAATATGGGTTTGGTGTAATTGATTTTATGAACGTAAATCAAGTCGTCGCTAACCTTGTTGCACAAGAAACGAAAACCGTAGACGGCATTGATTTTCACATCAAGCGATTTTATATCGACGGATATATTTACAAAGAAATAGACTTTGAAGATCAAGGTCAAGCTTTTCATTTTACGGAAAAAGTCCGCGCTTTCACTTTACCTGATTTTCAAGAATTGATGACCGAAGCAGGCATTTACCTTTTGGATATTTTCGGCGATTACAAACTCAAGAAATTTCATAAAACCGACAGCGAACGTTTAATCATGATTTTCAAATAATGAATTATCTCTTGCCATTATTATCGGTGCTATTGGGATACGCAGTGGCTTTGTTTCTTCAACCCAAAAGCAAGCACAATCTAAAGTTACTTTTGGCCTTTAGTGGTTCGTTTCTATTGTCCCTTACCGTGGTTCATTTGCTTCCAGAAGTATATGAAAATCACTCCAGTTCGATTGGGATTTTTATAATGGTCGGCATTCTATTTCAAATTATTCTCGAGTTTTTTTCAAAAGGGGCCGAACATGGTCATGTGCACGGTCACGAATCCATGTCTCAAATTCCGTGGTTGCTGTTTATTAGTCTTTGTATTCACGCTTTTTTAGAAGGAATGCCCATCAACCGACACCACCATTTGGCTTGGGGAATCAGTATACACCATTTGCCCATTGCAGTTATTCTTACTACCTTTTTTATCAAAAGTCAACTCAACAAAACGGCGATTTTCATATTTATGTTGACTTTTGCCATCATGACACCATTAGGCACTTTTCTCGCTGATGTGTTACCTGTGGTCAACACATTTTATACAGAAATCACGGCAATTGTGATTGGGATATTATTCCATATTTCATCGACGATTATTTTCGAAAGCAGCGAAGGACACAAATTCAACATTGCCAAAATCTCGATGATTGTATTGGGAATTTTGTTGGCGTATTTTATTTAAGATGTGGGCGTGACCTCGCCTAAAAAGGCGGGTCGGGCTATGCGCAGTACGCGGTACTTTCTTCTATCCCTCACGCAAACCTCGGTAAAATTCAAAACTTGCTTATTCAAGAACTTTCAATAAATACCTTACTGCCACTGGAAGTCCTCCTCTTAATATCAATTCTCACGCAGCCTAGAAATAAATTCAACATCTATTTTAAAATCAAAAAAACTTTGCGTCACCGCGTCTTTGCGAGCCAAATTCACTATTTTTGAAACAACTTACAACTTACAACCAAATGTCCTTCATCAAAACCACTGAACAATCTTCCAAATACGAAGCACTCGATAAAATGTCGGTGACCGACTTACTTGCTAACATAAACCAAGAAGACCAGACTGTGCCGATAGCGGTTGCGAAAGTGTTGCCACAAATCGAAAAATTGGTGCACGAAATTACAGCCAAAATGAAACTCGGCGGCCGATTGTTTTATATTGGGGCTGGAACTTCTGGTCGACTCGGAATTGTAGATGCGTCGGAATGTCCACCGACTTTTGGTGTTCCTTTCGATTTGGTCAACGGTATCATTGCCGGCGGTGATAAAGCTATTCGTCGCGCGGTAGAAAATGCAGAAGACAGTACGACTCAAGCTTGGATAGATTTGCAAGAACACAACATCAACGATAAAGATGTCGTAATTGGAATCGCTGCCTCAGGAACCACACCTTATGTCATGGCTGGTTTAGAAAAATGTAACGAAAATGGCATTGCAACAGGCTGTATTACGTGCAACGTCGGGAGTCCATTAGCGCAAACGGCAAAATTTCCGATTGAAGTAGTCGTTGGTCCAGAATTCGTTACCGGAAGTTCTCGCATGAAAGCTGGAACTGCCCAGAAGTTAGTGCTGAATATGATTTCTACTGCCACGATGATACAGCTCGGAAAAGTCAAAGGCAACAAAATGGTCGATATGCAACTCAGCAACGACAAACTTGTTGATCGTGGTGTAAAAATGATTATCGGAGAAATTGGCGTTTCTTATGAAGAAGCTGCAATTTTATTGGAAAAATACGGTAGTGTTCGTAAAGCAGTTGATTTTTATAACACCTTAAGATAAAAACCTAAATGGGAATCGACAAAAAAGAAATGAACAAAGGAATCGGCAAGCTGGCTTGGGCTTTGCCTCTTTTGTTTTCGGGTCCGACCACAATTTACAATGCATTTATCAACAAAGGAAATACTTGGCATTATTTGGTACTGGCGATTGGAATAGCGATTTGTTTGGGCGGTGTTTACATGATGTTTGTGGGAATCAAAACCATCGTCGATTGTTTGTTTGATAGCAACGACGATTGATGGAAGATTTACTGAACATTAATAAAACCTTTGAAAAAGTAATTGCCATTGGCGGTTCTATTCGGCATAAAGAATTTGAGGGTTGCATTTTCAGGCAATGTGATTTTTCAAATGCTGATTTATCCAACAACACCTTTCTAGATTGTGAATTTATAGATTGTAATCTGTCGATGTTGCAAATTACCCAAACGAGTTTGCAATCGGTGTTTTTTAAGAAATGTAAAGTGTTGGGCATTCAATTTCAAAGTTGCACCGACTTTTTGTTTCAAGTCAATTTTGAAGATTGTATCCTAGATTTTGCATCTTTTGCCAATAAGAAAATGCCAAAAACGAAATTTGTTTCTTGCTCGATGAAGGAAGTCAATTTTATCGGTAGCCAACTTACAGCGGCTGTTTTCGACCAATGTAATTTGGAAAATGCGATCTTCAACGAAACGATTTTGATAGGTGCTGACTTTTCAACTGCGGTTAATTATAAAATTAATCCAGAATTCAATCCGATGAAGAAAGCACAATTTTCAGTTTCAGGCATCATTGGACTTTTAGAGCAGTATGATATTGTTATTGAATAGCGCAGAACTGACAGAACCATGAGAACTCTTTACTTACCCATTTTTCTTATTTTATCTTCAATAACGAATGTTGCTGGGCAATCCGAAGATGTAGGTAGTTGGAACATTCTCAATGTAAAATACAACGTAAACGAGAAAGTCAGCGTTTTTGGAGAAGGGCAATTGCGTTCATTGAAATTTTATGATGACTTTCATTACTACGAGTACAAAGGTGGATTCAACTACAGCGCTCTAAAGAACTTAAAACTAACTTTGGGTGCCGGTAGTTACCAAACGTATAAAGAAGGTGGTAATTTCGTGGTTCCTAAGAACAATAATGAATTTAGAATTTGGCCGCAAATTATCCTTTCACAAAAAATTGGCGCGTTTAGTGTTGAACAGCGCTACAGAGCAGAATTGAGATATACCAGCAATGGCTACAGAAATCGCTATCGTTATCGACTTGGTCTGTCTTATCCTTTTGGAAAGGAAACTAATGGTTTTAAGCCCTTTCAAATTAGTTTTAGTAACGAACTGTTTTTTACCAACAATGAACCTTACTTTGAAAGAAATAGAATGTTACTAGCACTCAATTACAAACCGACTAGGGCAACAACTTTGCAGGTTGGTTATTTGCATCAATTTGACTATAAGATTAATGATGAAACCGGTCGAGATTTTTTGCAAATCGGGTATTTTGTTGAGATATTTCGAAAACAATCGGCAAAGTCAAGTATAGATACTGATTTGAAAGACAACTAAATTTGCAGCAATTTAAAAATTGAAGAAGATTTAAAAATAAATAGCATTAATTTGTGCTTTTGCGAGAAAAATATAAATGGCACGTAAAGCCGCAGAGTTGCAAAATCTAAAGAATTGCCCTAGCCCTGATGGTAACAGCATCCTTTTGTTCTGGCGTTCAGAACAAAAGATAAAGTGGACAGCAGGTTCTCGGCTCCTAAAAACTATGAAAAAAATATTTATATTCCCACTGCTTTTAATACTACTTTCCTGCTACGACGTGGCGAGGGATTGCAAAGATTTTAAAACCGGAACGTACCGATCGGAAATTACAATTAATGGCGTAAAACATACGACGACTTCAATTCGCACCGATTCATTGGTTATTGAAACTTATAAGGGAAAAACCGACACGGCGTCAATTCGTTGGGTGAACGATTGTGAGTACATTTTACGGAAATTGCATCCAAAAAATATGGCGGAACAAAAAGCGATATCTATCAGAATTTTAACAACCTCGAAAAATTCGTATACTTTTGAGTTCGGCGGCGTTGGAAATGATTCTAAACAAAAAGGAACCGCTGTGTTAATTGATAATTGACAATGGATAATTGATAATTTGAAACCGATAACTGATAACCGACAACGAAAATTTGAATCATGACTGAAATTTTATCAAACCCGAATGCTTGGATTGCTTTATTTACCTTGACGTTCTTAGAAATTGTTCTCGGAATCGATAATATTATTTTTATTTCTATTGCCACGGGGAAATTGCCGGTGGAACAACGCAAAAAAGCCACCAAAATCGGGATGTTTTTGGCGATGTTTATGCGAATTGCGTTGCTTTTAGGAATTACCGTTTTGATTGCAATGAAAGAGCCTTGGATTAGTTTTCATTTGAGCTGGCTAAGCGCTGATATTTCTGGACAAAGTTTGATTTTACTGCTGGGTGGCTTATTCTTGATTTATAAAAGCACGAAGGAAATACACGAAAAAGTGGATGAAAAAGGGGAAGAAGAAAAAGAGATCAAATACTCAGCTTCCAAGTCCTTTGGCAGTGTAATTTTTCAGATTATATTGATTGATTTGGTCTTTTCATTTGACAGTATTCTAACAGCGGTCGGGATGACTAATGGTGTGGTCGGTGCATTGTATATTATGATTACAGCGGTCGTAATTTCGGTTTTGATAATGATGCAATTTGCCGTTCCGGTTGGGAATTTTGTGAATAAACATCCATCGATTCAGATTTTGGGATTGTCATTTTTGATATTAATTGGATTTATGTTGGTAACAGAAAGTGCCCATTTGGCGCATGCTTCTTTCTTCGGAAACCACGTTGATGTTGTGCCAAAAGGCTATTTGTACTTTGCGATTTCCTTCTCTTTGCTGGTGGAAGTATTGAATATGAAAATGTCGAAGAAGAATACGAAGGAGTAGTTTTTTTTGCTCGCAAAGACGCGAAGACGATAAGATATTATAAAGAAATATTGAAATTTTACCGCAGATTCACAGATTGTCAAATTTTTTTTTCTAAGCTAAAATCTGCTAATCTGCGGTTTATCTTAAATTATTAAGAGGTGGTTATAACAAGCAAAAAAGGGCGCAAAGAAATCAATCTTTGCGCCCTTTGCGATTTTTATTCTCTACGAACTTTGCGGTTTAGAACCCTAGAACAAAGTAATCTGCCCATCTTCATCGAGCTGAATGTCTTCATCGGCCACTTCAATATCAGTTTCTCCCGACACTTCTACTTCTTCTGGAACGACTTCTTCTGGTGCTTCGTAAGGCAATGGTTCGAGTAAATTGACTTGTTTCAATTTATCTGTGGTAAGTTGATTTCCCAATGCTTTAAAGCCCTTTACAGCAATAAACGCTTCTAAATCGACGACTTGATTTTCTTTTTGCACGCCTTTGACTTTGGCGAAAACCAATTCTGCCACTGGGCGGTAATCGGTGGCGACAATTTCTAACTGTGAGTTTGAATGTTCCGTAATAAAAACTTCTTCTTTGCCTTCGGATTCAACCAAGAAACGCTTCACATAGTAGCGTTCTTTTTCACCATCATAATAAATGGCTGAAATCGGCTTGTTGGGAATCCATTTTTCGAGCACTACCATGTCTTCGTCGAAATGCGTTGTGATTTCAGGAATGATTACTTTGAGTTTTCCCGTTTGTGAGATGACAAGTATTTTGTCATTCGGTCTGAATTCACCCAGCAACTCACCTCGCGCATCGGTATTGAGTTTTTGTACCGTATCATCGAACCAGATTTTCCTTGGCAATAAAGTGGAGATTCCTTTCTCCTTGATTTCAATTTTCTTGATTGGATATTTCGTCACTAGATTTCCTTTCGAAGCACGACCTTTAATCGCTATTGAAGCAAAATCTAAATCCCATTTCAGTTTTTTGATGCTGCCCACTTGACGCAACAAAACCGTAATTACTTCCGCTTCTCCGTTTGGATTGCAAGTAAAATACAATATTTGAGACCCTTTAGTTTCATTAGTCAAATCATACAACTTGTCGCGCGTCACACCCGAAACATTAAATCGTTTGATATACGCCGGACCTGATTTCCCATCGCGGTAAATCATATTGTAAATGGTTCGTTTATCGCTTTTGTCAAAAATAGCTACATGAATAATATCTTTGCCGACAAACTTCTTATCATCCACTTTCGAAATCATCATATTCCCGTCGCGAAGGAACACAATCACGTCATCGATGTCCGAGCAATCAGTTACGTACTCGTCTTTTTTTAGTCCAGTTCCGATAAAACCTTCTTCCCTATTGACATACAATTTTGTATTTCGAAGCACTACTTTCGTCGCTTCGATATCGTCGAAAATGCGGAGTTCGGTTTGGCGTTCGCGTCCTTTTCCGTATTTTTCTTTGAGTTTGGTGAAATAAGCAATCGCGAAATCTGTCAAATGTTCTAAATCGTATTTGACTTGTTCGATATCACCTTCTAAAGCATCAATCTTATCTTGCGCTTTGTTGCTGTCGAATTTCGAAATACGCATGATTTTGATTTCCGTCAAACGCAAAATATCTTCTTCTGTGATTGCTCTTTTTAGAGGTTTGATAAAAGGTTTCAAACCTTGATCGATGGCAGAAATAACGCCTTCTTTGGTGGTTTCTTCTTCAATCAAACGGTAAATTCTATTCTCAATGAAAATACGTTCTAACGACAAGAAATGCCATTGCTCTTCGAGTTCACTCAGCTGAATTTCAAGTTCACTTTTGAGCAATTGCACCGTGCGTTCCGTCGATATTTTCAACATATGCGACACGCCAACGAACAAAGGTTTGTTGTCTTGAATCACACAGCCCAAAGGCGCTACTGAAGTTTCGCAAGCGGTGAAAGCAAAAAGTGCATCGATGGTTTTATCGGGAGAAACGCCAGGATATAAATGAATGAGAATCTCTACTTCCGCAGCGGTATTGTCTTCTATTTTTTTGATTTTGATTTTGCCTTTTTCATTGGCTTTCAAAATACTATCGATCAATGTTGTGGTATTGGTCGAAAACGGAATTTGCGTAATGACCAACGTATTTTTATCGAGTTGTCCAATCTTCGCACGAACCCGAACACGTCCACCGCGCATACCATCATTATAATTGGATATATCAGCAATTCCCGCCGTTTGAAAATCCGGGAAGATTTGAAATGGTTTGCCTTTTAAAATCTTAATCGACGCATCAATCAATTCATTGAAATTATGAGGCAACACTTTCGTAGACAAACCCACCGCAATTCCTTCAGCACCTTGCGCTAAAAGCAATGGGAATTTTACAGGAAGATTGTTGGGTTCGGCTCGACGCCCATCATAAGAAACGCCCCAATCGGTAATCTTTGGCGAGTACAAAACCTCTAAAGCGAATTTCGACAAACGCGCTTCAATATATCGGGAAGCTGCAGCGCCATCGCCTGTGAGTATGTTTCCCCAGTTTCCTTGACAATCAATCAACAGTTCTTTTTGACCAATTTGCACCATCGCATCGCCAATACTTGCATCTCCGTGTGGATGGTATTGCATGGTGTGGCCAACTACATTCGCGACTTTATTATATCGACCGTCATCTAGTTCTTTGAGCGAATGCATGATCCGACGTTGCACTGGTTTGAAACCATCTTCAATAGCAGGAACGGCACGCTCTAAAATCACATACGAAGCATAGTCCAAAAACCAGTCTTTATACATGCCAGTCACTTTGGTAATCGTATCGTTTTCGTCTTCGTCGTTCTCGTAGAAATGATGCTCAACAGCAGGTCCTACGGCATCACCCAATTCCTCTTGGGTATCGTTCTGCGCATCATCTTCCTCTAAATTGTCATTGATATCTTCGTTGTCTTCGTCTTTCATTTATGCTGAATTTATTTCAGTATCTTTTTTAGAATTTATTTCAGTATCTTTTTTCGGATTTATTTCAGTATCTTTTTTAGGATTTATTCTGAATTTATTTCAGGAGCTAATCCTACTTTTCGCTAAATCTTTTGTGCCACCCGAGCGGAGCGAACTGACGTATTAAACACCGTCACAAAAGGATATCGCTGCAATCAGGGCTAGAGCATTCCGTTTTTATTAATTTAATTCGCTTCCACCGTATCCAATTCTACCTTCAAATTATTTATGATAAATTCCTGACGATCCGGTGTGTTTTTCCCCATATAGAACGACAATAATTGTTCTACGGAGGTATTTTTGTCCATCATAATCGGATCGAGTCTTATCGTTTCTCCAATAAAATTTTTAAACTCATCCGGTGAAATTTCACCCAATCCTTTAAATCGCGTGATTTCTGGTTTTGGTTTTAATTTTTCAATCGCATCACGTCTTTCCTCCTCCGAATAACAATAGATCGTTTCTTTTTTATTTCGAACGCGGAACAATGGCGTTTGCAAAATATACAAATGGCCTTCTTTGATGAGTTCCGGAAAAAATTGCAGGAAGAATGTAATGAGCAACAAGCGAATATGCATTCCGTCGACGTCGGCATCGGTAGCGATGACGATGTTGTTGTAACGCAGATTTTCCATATCGTCTTCGATGTCTAACGCCGCTTGCAATAGATTGAATTCCTCGTTTTCGTAGACAATTTTTTTGCTCATGCCATATGAATTCAAAGGTTTTCCACGCAAACTAAAAACCGCTTGCGTATTAACATCTCGCGATTTCGTAATTGAGCCGGAAGCCGAATCTCCCTCAGTGATAAAAAGTGTACTTTCTAAATACCGTGGATTTTTAACATCAGGCAAATGCACCCGACAGTCGCGAAGTTTCTTGTTGTGCAAACTCGATTTCTTTGCACGGTCTTTGGCTAATTTTCGGATACCTGACAGTTCTTTACGCTCGCGCTCAGCTTGCAAAATTTTGCGCAACAGCAAGTCGGCCGTTTCAGGATTCTTATGTAAAAAATTGTCTAATTTATTTTTGATAAAATCATTGACGAATGTACGCACTGATGGCATTCCCGGCTCCGAACCCATGTCAGTAGAACCCAACTTGGTTTTGGTTTGCGACTCAAAAACCGGTTCCATGACTTTTATACTCACTGCACTAACAATCGACTTTCGGATGTCGGAAGGTTCGAAACCTTTGTTGTAAAACTCGCGAATTGTTTTGACGATGGCCTCACGGAAAGCAACCAAATGCGTTCCACCTTGCGTGGTATTTTGTCCGTTGACGAAAGAATGGTATTCTTCGCTATATTGTGATTTACTATGTGTAATCGCCACTTCAATGTCGTCTCCAAGCAAATGGATGATGGGATAAACCATGTCTTCGATGGCTATATTTTCGTCGAGTAAATCTTTTAAACCATTATCCGAATAGAATTTTTCGCCGTTGTAAATGATTGTTAATCCTGTATTCAGGTAACAATAATTCTTCAACATTTTTATTACATATTCATTTCTGAATTTGTAATTTTTGAAAATCAATTCATCGGGCGTAAAAGTAACTTTGGTTCCTTTACGCTTAGTTGTTTCGATGATATCTTCCTCTAAAGTCAAATTTCCTCCGTTGAATTCGGCGGCTTTTTGCTTGTCATCACGCACCGATTCGACGCGGAAATAATTAGATAGCGCGTTGACAGCTTTGGTACCGACACCATTTAAACCTACCGATTTTTTGAAAGCAAGAGAATCGTATTTTCCTCCGGTATTCATTTTAGAAACCACATCGATGACTTTTCCGAGTGGAATTCCACGACCATAATCTCGTACGGAAACAGTTTTGTCTTTAATGGTAACTTCGATGGTTTTTCCAGAACCCATTACAAACTCGTCGATACAGTTGTCTATGACTTCCTTGAGTAGTATATAAATACCGTCATCGGGCGAAGAACCGTCACCTAATTTTCCGATATACATTCCCGGTCGCATGCGAATGTGTTCTTTCCAATCGAGCGAACGAATATTGTCTTCGGTATATTGATTTTGTTCGGACATAGTAAGTTTTATGGAAACGTGCTAATGTAAGCTATATCAGCAAAAATTGAAAGTAGTGCGGAGTAAAGTTATTAAGATGATATTGACAGAAAAACAGTTGTCGGTCGTTGGCTGCCAGTTGTCCATTAACCTCTAACTGCCAATTAAATTCTACTAAATAATCAAGGTATAATTTTATAGGCAACCACCGATTCGTTATTGACATAGATGGTCAGATAACCTCTGTTTCTTTTCGTCAGTGGAATTTCAAACAATGCGTTGTTTTCTTGACGTTGTAATTTCAGTGGAATGATTTTATTATCGTTGCTAAAAACATATGCAACCGAACTGTTTTCGGGAAAATCGGCGATTTGAAAAACAATGCTTGGCGTATCTTTTAGTGAAAAAACACCTTGCTCGGGCGTAATGATTTCATATCCAGATTTTAGATATGTTCCGTAATACAATGGCAATGCAGCAAAATCTTCAGCGGTTTTGTCGGTCATAGTAAAGCGGGTGTCGTCGGGAAAATGGTTTAGAAAGAAAATGGCGGGTGGCGTAAAAAAATACGCATCGTTAAATTTTTGTAGCATTTTACCAGTTTCAAGATTGACTATCCCGGAAGCCCAAGTCACATCGATGAGACGCCACGATTCTCCGACTTTGACTGCATTCCAGGCGTGGTCACTTGCTTTGGGTAATTTCCCAATATGATTTAAATCAGTTTTTGAAGTACCAGTTATGGTCATGCATTTTAGACCCACAAATTCACAAAGTGTATGAAACAATGAAGCGTAGTCTTCGCAAACGCCTTTTTTAGTTCGCAGTAATTTTTTGGCATTATCATAACGAAATTTTTGTTCCTTTTGGATTCGTTCTTCTTCACTCGAAAACGAATAGGCAATTCTGGGATTATTAGATTGTGAATAATATGCTTTGAGGTCGTAGTGAATATTGGTTGCTATCCAAGTGAAGATTGCTCTGGCTTTTTCTTCTTCAGTTTTAAAGTCGGCGTTGATTTTTTCTGCAAGTTTTTGGGACGAATCAAATGATTTTGGGTAATTCGTAATAATACTATCAACTGTGGCATATGACTGTGCGTAACTGAAGTTGGTTATCAAAAAAACCAATAAACAGATGACTAATTTGGGTACTTTTAATCTTATTTGCATTTGTATTTGTAGTAAATAGTGGCGAAAATCGGCGGCCTAGTAACGAGGAAGTTGCAGAAATATTGCAGATTGCCCCAGATGGCAATGGAAAGCATTTTTGTAAAAAACGCTGTTTTTTGTTGTCCTGAAAATGCGACCAGCGGAAGCGCTTTTCGGGGCTTTCAAAAAAAGTGTTTTTGCAAAAATCTTGGAATGTACAGCTGGAAATAGGCTCATAGATCAATATAAATAATACTTACACAACTTCATATTGAGTTCCTTCGGATTGAAAGGTTTGATGATGTATTCGTTGATTCCGATTTGAAGTGCGCGATCGAGATAACCGAACGAGGCCGAAGCAGTTAAAGCAATAATGGGAATCAATTTATCGGTTTTCCGAATTTCAATGGTGGCATCGTAGCCATCCATGACTGGCATGGAAAGATCCATCAGAATGACATCGTAGGAATTGGCATGGAATTTCTCTAAGCCGACGAGACCATTTTCAGCACAATCGACCACGACATCCCATTGACTCATAATTTTTTGCGCAATTTTGGTGTTGATCATGTTGTCTTCTACCAATAAAATCCGCATTCCCTTCAGGTTTTCTTCTTCATAATCCTCGTGAAGGTCATTGGTGTTGACAGCCGAACCTTTTGTATCAATAGGAAGATGTAACACAAAAAAGAAATTGGATCCTTCGCCCAATTCGCTTTCAAATTGAATGTCAGAACCCAAAAGTGTTAAAAGTTTTTTGGTGATAACCAATCCTAAACCTGTACCGCCGAACTGTCGCGAGGTTTTGGTTTCGGCTTGTGAGAATTTTTGAAAAATCGATTGGAATTTGTCTTTATCGATACCGATTCCGGTATCAATAACTTCAATTTTGAAAGAGGAAATCTTTTCGTTTACTAAGATTTGATGCAACCTGATGCTTATTTTTCCGTTTTGCGTAAACTTAATTGCATTTGAAATTAAGTTGGTAATGACTTGCGTGATGCGCAACGGATCGCTAATCAGATTTGGAATAAAATCTGGGTCTATTTTGACTTCGATTACATTCAAATTTTCGGAAGCTCTTGCTTCAAGCGAACGAGCGATTTGTTTAACGAGCTCGACTAAATTGAAAGGTATTTTTTCGATATCGACTTTCCCCGCTTCGATTTTACTGAAGTCGAGAATATTGTTGATTAAAAGAAATAAGTTTTGCGCTGAATGTTTGAGCACCCCAATGTTCTCATGAAAGCTTTGTAGTGAATTCTCTTTTTCCATGATGTAAATCAGACCGATAATCGCATTGAGCGGCGTCCGGATTTCGTGACTCATAATAGAAAGAAATTCTGATTTAGCTTCATTTGCATCTTCTGCCTCAGCAATCGACGCATATAATTGACTTTGAATTTCGGCTTTAATTTCAATTTCTTTGTGAAGAATATGCAGTAAATCTAATAGATTTTCTTCATCACCTAGTTCTTGACCTTCGGCATTAAGCTGTTTTATTGCCTCGATCAACTTCTTTTGAAAGAAAACGCTTTTTTCAAGTTCCGCTTTCAGCTTCGCATTCACTTCTCCGTATTCCTTATCATTTAGACGCGCAGATTGGTCGAACAATTCGGCATCTTTTTCGTAATTCAAATACGTTTGGTTGACGGTTTGAATAAAAGAAAGTAGATTCGGATTTTGCTCGATAAATTCCTCAGTCAAAAACTTATCGAGTTGTCTTTTGAGGTTGCGATGGAGTTGAGATTTATTCATCATTTATGCTTCATAAAGAGTAGCGATTGTCATCGTTTGATTATGCAGTTCGCAGGCCACATTGTCTATAGTTGGTGATATTTCACCGTAAGAATAGAAACCGCATAACATGGTTTTATCACCGAAGATTTCTTTGACCACTTCCAGTTCTTCTTCTACTCTATCTCCGAGTACAATTCTTCTACCCACACAACTAACCAAAAGCGCCAACTGAGTCAACTTAGACGGTTCCTGTGCAATTCTAGATGCCGCTGTTGCGGAAGCATCAATGAGCTTGTCGGTATTTCCTTTCATGAGTCGGACAGATGAACCTTCGGGAATATTTCCGGCGAAAGTCATTGATTTATTATCTTCATCAATCGACAAAATAGTTCGGACTACTGACGAGCCATTTCCATTTTCCCTCATTGAAAGCGGAAAATAAAGGGAAGAACCTGGCAACTCCTCTGCATATTTGCCGAGATATTCTTTGTATAAATCTAAGGCGTAACGATCTCCTATTTTGTATAATACATTTTTATCTGATTTCGTTACTTCGCGCTCTGGACCGAAATCGCCCCAACCACCTTCGGATCCATAACCGAAACGTATGCTATCGCCATAAAATCCGATAGCCACAATTTTTCCTGCTGAGGCATCATGATTAAGACCGACAATCGTTTTTTCAAATGCATATTCATCACCCGCTAAACCACCAAAAATCGGTATTTGTTTGTCTGTTTGTTTGATTAATTCATTGATCAATTCCGTTCCGTTGATATGGGTTCCTTCGGACAAAATTAAAATCGCTTTAAGGTCAGAGGAACTTAAATTCTCCTTAATCATTTTACCCAAATCATTGATATTAGTATTGGCAAGAATATCAAATTCGAAGGTTTTAATCGTTGTTTTTTCAAAATCAATTGCTGTTACAACAATTTCCTTTTGGATGACACATTGATTGGAAATTTGACCTGATGAAGAGCAAATTACAATTTGAGCATTTGGATAACTTGCCTTTAATAGTTCATATGGCTTTACTTTATCTAAAAGCGTTCGTTGTCCAAAGACCAAAAGTAAGTCGGCATTCTCGGTGACAAAAGATTCCTCGTTTGAAACTATGCGATGTGCATTAGCATCAGTGATTAACAGTTGTTGTAGTTTCATAGATTCAGTTTTAAAGAATTAAACACTTTTAAACTATTGGGCGTGCTAAAGAAAGGGAAAGGAATTTAGAAAAACAAAAAAACCTGCAATTAATTTACAGGTTTTTAATGACTTATTGATTTTTTATTGCATTACATGTTACACATTAAATCTAAAATGCATTACATCGCCATCTTTAACTATGTATTCTTTACCTTCAACTCTCAGCTTTCCTGCTTCCTTTACTTTCGATTCGGAACCGAAAATTACGTAATCATCATAGGCAATAACTTCTGCCCGAATAAAGCCCTTTTCGAAATCGGTATGAATTACTCCAGCAGCTTGTGGCGCTGTTGCTCCAATGTTAATTGTCCATGCGCGGACTTCTTTAACACCAGCAGTAAAATAAGTTTGTTGCTTTAGTAATTTATAAGCCGCGCGAATCAAAACGGACGCGCCTGGTTCGTGCAAGCCTAAATCTTCTAAAAACATCTTGCGCTCTTCGTAAGTTTCGAGTTCTGTGATATCGGCTTCAGTCCCCACAGCCAATACGATTACTTCTGCATTTTCGTCTTTTACCAATTCACGCACTTGCTCTACGTATTTGTTTCCCGTTACAGCAGCACCTTCATCGACATTGCATACGTACAAAACTGGTTTTGAAGTGATCAACTGAAAATTTTCCATTAATTCTTCTTCTTCGAAATTTTTTGGTTCAACGGTTCGTGCAGATTTGGCTTGTAATAACGCTTCGCGAATTCTATTTAAGAATGCTTCTTCGACTTGCGCTTCTTTATTTCCTGTTTTGGCTGCGCGTTTTACTTTTTCGAGTCGCTTATCTACTGTTTCAAGATCTTTTAATTGTAGTTCAATATCGATTGTTTCTTTATCACGAATTGGATTTACATTGCCGTCAACGTGCACAATATTGTCATTGTCAAAACAACGCAAAACGTGAATAATCGCATTACATTCTCTAATATTTCCAAGAAATTGATTGCCTAAACCTTCGCCTTTGCTTGCGCCTTTTACCAATCCAGCGATGTCAACGATGTCAACGGTTGCCATCTGAACACGTTCTGGTTTTACCAACGCTTCTAATTTTTCAATTCTAGGATCTGGTACGTTGACCACACCGATATTTGGCTCGATGGTACAAAACGGGAAATTTGCGCTTTGTGCTTTGGCGTTTGATAAACAATTAAACAACGTTGATTTTCCTACGTTTGGTAATCCTACAATTCCTGCTTTCATTCTGTTCGCTTAAATTAAAAAGTGCGCAAATATAGGGTAATAAAACCAAGTAGCAAAAGCTGTTGAATCGATCTTTTTGAAATACTGAATTGGTTAAGAATTTTACTTAATTGTTGAGTTGATCATTAACTTCATTCACAATTTTTTTCTCTTCTTCAGTAGCGGTAAGTCCAGAATCATTCCAGTAGTCGGTCAGAATGACATCTTTTTTATTGTGCAGCGTTTTGTCTTTGTAGACCTCTGTATCTTTAAACGCATAATTTTGAGTACTAAAATTAATGGTTAAAAAGTAATTCCGTACTTCGATATCTTTCTTGCTGTTTTTATCAATTTTTTCAAAACCAATTTCTTCTTTCGAGCTTAGCAAAAAATAATCATTATTACTACACTTGTAAATCGTTTTGTAGAACGATTTATTTATGTTCTTTGCGCCATTTGAAGATTTTTCGGGAATTTTAGACAATATAAATGGAGAAACAAAGGAGCTCACTTCCATAATTATCTTTTTCTTCGGATCGTAAATAATAGAGAAATCGTCTTTCATTCCATTCGCTGTTTCTAGCGGTGTTGCTGTGATAATATTTAAGTCTCTATTCTTGGAATATACCTTAATTACAAAATCATATTCCTTCCTAGCTTGCAGAGACAACAGTGCATTTAAGTATTTAAAATTATAGTAATTTTCCATGATATCATTCAGATTATAGCCCAGTAAATCTGAAGAAATTTCTTCCTGCACAAGACTTTTGGTTCGATTTTGTTCAACGAGCAGTACAGCGTTTATTTTTTTTGATTTACCTATCAATTGGAAATTCATCAAACCGTCATTGTAATAGGCGTAATTGCCGTTGAGTTTAAAAAACTCACGTGAATAGACCTTGAGACGACCCGGAATCGTGAGTTGCTTTTTAGAATTTTCTATCAATGACGCTAATATTTTTTGTGGATGTCTTTTGGTGATGAGAATTTCTTCTAGGTCATTCACATTGTTTTTTAGGAAAATGACCGTTGAATTGTCCGTTAAAATTGCAGAACGAATAGTAACTCCAAGATATGAGGAGTGACGAATTTGAATACTTGAAGCCGCTGTGAGTTCAAAAGTGACCACACCTTCTCTATTGCTCAATAAATTCTGCCGTGTCTTGACAATAGTTACGGTAACGTCTTCAATGGGAAGATTAGTATCTTGGTCTTTAATAACAATTATCTTCTCTCCTTTTTGAGAAAAAGTGGGTACTGTAAGTAAAAGGAGAAAAATAAGAAGCGTATTTTTCAACATAAATCATACAATTTTAACAAAACTAGTAAAAAAAATAATAATTATTACAGTAGAGATAAACGATCAGTTGAGTAAAATAATAAAATACTGCAATTTCGTCAAAAAAAAATCTCGAAATAATTTCGAGATTCTTGTTATTCATTGTGAAGAAAAGCCTGTCTATTTAGTAAAGTCTCTTCGCTTTCCACATGATTATCATCTGGGACACAACAATCAACGGGACAAACGGCAGCGCATTGCGGCTCTTCGTGAAACCCCTTACATTCTGTACATTTCCCTGGAACAATATAGTAGATATCATCTGAGATTGGTGTTTGGGCCGCATCCGAATCAACTTCAGTGCCGTCTGGGAGAATCACTTTTCCCTTCAATTTTGTGCCATCTTTATAACGCCAATCGTCTGCTCCTTCATAGATTGCGGTGTTCGGACATTCCGGTTCACACGCACCACAATTGATACATTCATCTGTTATTATTATTGCCATTTTGAAGTACTATTTTAAATTTCCAATTTCATATTTTTCTCGGAATGCAAAATCCCAAATCAAAAAACCTGAATCCTAAATCTATTGCTTATTTTTGCGCAAAATTACAATCAAATCTATTCATATACAAGTAAACAAATGTTACAAATTGATAAAATAAAAGCTTTCGCGGCGTTGGGAAATTTTTTGGGTCAATTTTCGGAAAGTTCCAATAGAAAAAATGAAAGCGTTTTACATAACGATTTGTATTTCGATGATTTTGTTGCTCTAATCGAATTGTCTCAATCGCACAACGGTTGGTACACCAAAGAACAGGTTTGCTTTGCGATTCAATCGTGGGCGGAAGCGTTGACTGAAGAAAACTTAAATCGATGGCTAGCAAGATATGATTGGCCCTTCGACTCCGTTCAGGAAGACAAAGCAGTTGGGTTAATTCTCGCGGGGAATATTCCATTAGTGGGTTTTCATGATTTTCTTTCTGTTTTGATTTCTGGACACCATGTCTTGGTCAAAACCTCATCGAATGACCAGCATTTGTTGCCTTTTTTAGCGAATTATTTGATTGCTATCGAAGTCGATTTTAAAAATAAAATTACATTTGTCGACGGAAAGTTAGAAAATTTTGATGCGGTCATTGCCACCGGAAGCAACAATACGGCACGCTATTTCGAATATTACTTCAAAGACAAACCCAGTATCATTCGCAAGTCGAGAAATTCAGTAGCGGTTTTGAACGGCAAAGAAACCAAGGAACAATTGATTGCTTTGGGCGACGATATTTTTCGATATTTTGGTTTGGGATGTCGCAATGTTTCGAAACTATTTGTGCCAAAAGGTTACGATTTTAGCGCATTTTTCGAAGCTATTTTCGAGTATCAGGACGTGATTCATTACGAAAAATACGCAAATAATTATGACTACAATAAAGCGGTTTTCTTGATGAGTAATTTCAAATTGTTAGATAATGGGTTTCTGACAATCAAAGAAGACACTAGCCATGCCTCGCCTATTTCGAGTGTTTTTTATGAATACTACGACAACTTGAAAGAAGTTGAAAATCGTTTGTCGGCTGATCAAGATAGTATTCAATGTATTGTTTCTGATAATTTGGTCAAAAATAGCATTCCGTTTGGGACAACGCAAAAACCTGCGTTGTGGGATTATGCAGACGGGATTGATACGTTGGCTTTTTTACAAAATCGATAAAAATTTGACTGCTACTACATCGTTTTTGTTAATAACATCCTACGAATAAATCATAAATAATCTCGGTTATTACATCCCTATTGCCGAAATTTGCCTCTTAATTTTTTTATGATGATAACTGATACAATGAAAAAGCATAACTACAGTGCTGGTCCCTGCATATTACCGCAAGAAGTTTTTGAAAAATCAGCAGCTGCGATTCTAGATTACAACAATTCTGGTTTGTCGATATTAGAAATTTCACATCGATCGAAAGAATTTATCGCCATCATGGAAGAAGCAAGAGCATTGACTTTGGACTTACTAGGTCTTACTGGCAAGGGCTATCAAGCGTTGTTCTTGAGCGGTGGTGCGAGTTTAGAATTTTTGATGGCGCCTTACAACTTGATGAAAGTGAATGGAAAAGCAGCCTATCTCGATACCGGAACTTGGGCAAGTAATGCGATTACTGAAGCCAAAGCGTTTGGAGAAACTGTTGTCGTAGCTTCATCTAAAAGTGATAATTATACGCACATCCCTAAAGATTTCGTTATTCCAGCGGATGCAGATTATTTCCACTGCACGAGCAACAATACGATTTTTGGGACGCAAATGAAAAGTTTTCCAAAAACCAATATCCCAGTTGCGTGCGATATGAGTTCGGATATTTTTTCAAGAGTCATCGACTTTACGCAATTCGACTTGATTTACGCCGGAGCGCAAAAGAATATGGGTCCAGCGGGAACCACCTTGGTCATTGTAAAGGAAGAAATTCTTGGAAAAACAGGTCGTGCTATTCCTGCGATTTTAGATTATCAAAAACATATTAAAGCGGAAAGTATGTACAATACGCCAGCCGTTTTTCCTATCTACGCATCGCTATTGACGTTGCAATGGTTGAAGGATAAAGGTGGGATTGCCGCCATTGAAATTGAGAACAATGCCAAAGCGGAATTGCTATATACTGAGATAGATCGCAATCCGTATTTCAAAGGAACGGTTGCTGTAGAAGATCGTTCTGCCATGAACGCAACTTTCTTGTTAGAAAATGAAGCGCACACACCTATTTTTGATACGTTGTGGAAAGAAGCTGGAATTTCTGGAATTACCGGACACCGTTCTGTAGGTGGTTACAGAGCATCGATGTATAATGCGCTGCCGATAGAAAGCGTGCAAGTCTTAGTTGATGTCATGCAGGATTTCGAAAGCAAAGTTTCAGGAATGAAGTTTTAATTGATAATTAATAATTGATAATTTATAATTGATGATTTATTCCGCTGCGCTCCATACCGTTCGGCCGCGCCTCGGGTGATAATTAGTGGAGTGCCCTAGCCCTGATAGCAGCGGCATCCTTTTGCGTAAAGCAATGGAGCAAAAGATAGAGCGAATAGCAGGATTAGCTTCTAGAAAAAACGATTGAAAAATAAACGAATAAACGATTAAACAATAATGAAAGTATTAGCCAATGATGGAATTTCTGAAAGCGGAAGAATCGCTTTAGAAAAAGGTGGATTTGAAGTGATTACAACCAAAGTGGCGCAAGAACAGGTTGCCAATTATGTGAATGCGAACAACGTGAGTGTCGTTTTGGTCAGAAGTGCCACCAAGATTAGAAAAGATATTATTGACGCTTGTCCTGGACTGAAAATTATTGGTCGTGGCGGTGTTGGAATGGACAATATTGATGTAGAATATGCGCGTTCGAAAGGTGTGCATGTTATCAATACGCCAGCTTCATCGTCGGAAAGTGTAGCAGAGTTGGTATTTGCGCATTTATTTACAGGCGTTCGTTTCTTGCAAGACTCCAACAGAAATATGCCGTTGGAAGGCGATTCTAATTTTGATGGTTTGAAAAAGGCCTATGCCAACGGAATTGAATTGCGCGGAAAAACCCTAGGAATTATTGGTTTTGGACGTATCGGTCAAGCCACAGCAAAAATCGCTTTGGGTCTTGGAATGAAAGTGATTGCTGCAGATAAATATGTCGATAATGCAGAAATTAGAGTTGACTTTTACAACAACCAGTTTATTAACGTGGATATTGTAACTGAACCCATTGAAGAATTAATCAAGCATGCAGATTTTATTACACTTCACGTGCCTGCACAAGATGGCTATGTGATTGGACGAGATGAAATTGCTGCGATGAAAGACAACGTTGGTATTATCAACTGCTCGCGTGGTGGTGTGATTGATGAAGTGGCTTTGATTGAAGCACTTGATGCAAATAAAGTTTTGTTTGCGGGATTGGATGTTTTTGAAAATGAGCCAACACCAGAAATTAAAATTTTAATGCACCCAAAAATTTCTTTGACGCCGCATATTGGTGCTGCTACTTTGGAAGCACAGGATAGAATTGGAACGGAATTGGCGGAACAAATTAGTAGTATAATGAAATCGGAAAGAAAATAATACACCCTCATTAATTGCTAAAAAGTCAGGCTTCATGCTTGACTTTTTTTTGTTAAAAATAATCTCGTTAACATTTTTAAGCAATCCTTTGGTTAACTTTAGAGAAAGAATCGGAAATGAAAAATATAGTCTTGGCGTTTTTTGGATTGTTGTTGATTTGCTGTTGCTCACAGAAAAAATCGTTGATCATTATTGATTCATCAACAAAAAGTAGCGTTGCCGAAAAAAACGACACCATAAGAATTGCCAATGATTCTTTGCAGTATGAAATTATCATCATCGAACCTGGTTTTGAAGCATGGCTAACTACACAAAAACCAAGAAATTATTACTCACTTTTGTACTTAGAAAATCGGAATATTCGATTTGTAACCGAATGGAATAATCGAGTGGCACAACCTTACCGTTATGATCCAATTCTTTACGAAATGAGAATAGATTATTTTATGCATATTCATTATGGTTATGAAGTAAATTATCTGTTGTATCACTATTTTTTGTTTTTCCAAAGTCGATACAAACAGCGATTGTGACCATTTTCTCTATTATATTTGCATTCAATTCTTAAGTTATGTCGAGTTTTAAAGAACGCTGGGGAATTCAATCGAATTTTCAACTTACCATTATCCTCGTAGTCTTTGCGATTACTGGATCAGCCTCGGCGTGGCTTTCCAAACCATTTTGTTTATTACTTGGAATTACGAAAGAAGATTTAGGATTTTGGTTTACTCCTATTCGGTTGTTATTAATTTTTCCCATTTACCAAGTATTGCTGGTTGCCATTGGTTTCTTGTTCGGTCAATTCAAATTCTTTTGGGCATTTGAAAAAAAGATGTTACGAAGTATGAAATTGGGTTTTTTACTGCCGAACGAAGGTGATTAAAAATAAAAAACGCCCCTTTTTGGAGGCGTTCATTACTATACAAAGAAGTAGTCTATCTATTTTTCAGTTTTCATCATATTAAAGAAATCGTTTCGATTTTCCTTTTCGTTAAAAATACCACCATATTGAATGGTCGAAGTGTAACTAGACTCATCTTTGATTCCACGACTAGATACACACAAATGCGTTGCTTCGACTACTACAATCACATTTTCTGTTTCCAATGCATTTTTTAATTCATTAAAAATTTGCATAATCATGCGCTCTTGTACTTGCGGTCGGCGTGCATAATAATCTACAATTCGGTTTAATTTAGAAAGACCGATTACTTTCCCGCTAGAGACGTAACCAATATGGGCTTTTCCAATAATGGGCAAAAAGTGGTGCTCGCAAGTAGAGTTGAATGTAATATTCGCTTCAACTAACATTTTGTCATAATGATAGCTGTTGTCAAATACCGACAACTTTGGTTTGTTTTTTGGATTAAGTCCACTGAAAATCTCCTCAACAAACATTTTAGCAACACGATGCGGCGTACCACGAAGGCTATCGTCGGTCATATCTAATCCAAGCTCTTCCATTATAATTTGAAAATGCTTTTCAATGACCGATTTCTTCTGCTCGTCAGTTCTCACAAACGCATCTGGGCGGAGTGGTGTTTCAGCCGACGTCATTTGATGTTCGTCACCGATAATCTCGTATATATCTTTTTCTGTCAATGTGTTCATAGTAGTTCGTTTATAAATTAGACTTTTTGAGAAGGGCTGCATGCGAACTGCGCAACTTTTCCATTTTTGGCGTAATCGAAAAATAGCAATAACCCTCCGTCATATTTCTGTTGTAGTAGTTCTGATGATAATCTTCTGCTGGATAAAAATGACTTGCTTTGGTAATTTTAGTTACGATTGGTTTTTCATATTTTTTTGCCGCAGTAAGCAAGTCGATGTAATCTTCAGTAGATTTCTGCTGTTGTTCGCTTCCGAAAAACACTTCACTCCGATACTGCGTTCCAATGTCATTTCCTTGCCGATTTAAAGTAGTCGGGTCATGCGTCGCAAAAAAAACCTGCAGTAAATCACTAAAAATGATTACATTGGCATCGAATTCAATCTGAACGGCCTCAGCATGGCCAGTTTCTCCGGTACAAATCTCTTTGTAAGTTGGATTGACAGTTTTTCCGCCGATATATCCTGAAACAACACTTTCTACACCTTCTAGAGCTAAGAAAACAGCTTCTGTACACCAAAAACAACCACCGGCAAATATTGCTTTTTCTTTGGATCTTTGTGAAATTGTTTCGTCTAACATAACGCTTAAGAATGGCTGGCTGTTTGCAAATTGTTATTTTGTTCAACAAAAGTAAACAAATATTAAACAAAAAAATTTATTTAACTTTTTATTATTAACTTAATCATGCCGTCAATTATTTGCACTCCCTTTTTTGTGTTATTCAATCCATGATTATTACAAAAAACTTTGTTTCTTTGCTAAAATCGATTGAAATGATTCTCGCTAAAAACATTACTAAATTTTACGACCAACTGCAAGTTTTGAAAGGCGTTGATTTGGAAATTAAGAAAGGGGAAGTTGTATCAATAGTCGGTGCTTCGGGTGCAGGAAAAACAACACTTCTTCAGATACTTGGTACTTTAGATCGCCCTACACCGTCAACGGAAACAGTTTTGCAAATCAATGGAGAAGACGTCTTGCAGATGAATGACAAGGCATTGTCTCAATTTAGAAACTTGCATTTGGGTTTTATTTTTCAATTTCACCAACTGCTCCCCGAATTTAGTGCTATAGAAAATGTTTGCATTCCCGCGTTTATTGCCAATAAGAACAAAAAAGATACAGAAGTAGAAGCAAAAAGGCTATTGGAATACCTGGGATTGGCAGACCGAATACACCACAAACCAAATGCACTTTCTGGAGGAGAACAGCAGAGAGTTGCTGTCGCTCGCGCCTTAATTAATAAGCCAGCGATTATTTTTGCAGATGAACCGTCAGGAAATCTAGATACAACTTCCGCCGAAAATTTGCATCAATTGTTTTTTGAACTTCGTGATAACTTTGGACAAACCTTTGTCATCGTCACACACAATGAAGAGCTAGCAAATATGGCCGACCGAAAATTGACTATGGTTGATGGTAAAATTTCTTCTTAGATCTAATGCTTCTAATCTTTCTAATATGGTGTTACCTTCTAGTTACTTTTTATAACTTAGGATTCGCATTCAAGAAATTAGTACAGATAAAATTACGTAATCAAACATTGACCATAGTACTTGGAATGTTTACTGTTACTTTGTTCGCTAGTTTTTGGGCTATTTTTGGAAGAATCAATTACGAGTTTCAGACGGTCTTGGTGCTTATTCAACTTTTAATTGTCGTTAAATACAAAAGTGAACTATTTGCTACTTTCCGACACATCTGCCAAAGAATTAATGAAATAGACACTTACTTGAAGGTTTTATTTCTCCTAACTTTCGTAGTTATTTTATTTCAGTCTGCCGGAAGTTCGTTTTTCGTTGATAATGAAACCTATTATTTGCAAACAATAAAATGGCTCAATGAATACGGATTTGTGTCAGGTTTAGCCAATCTGCATATTTTCTTTGGGCAAACTTCGGGCTGGCATATTTTGCAGAGTGCTTTCTCCTTTTCTTATCTAACTCACCAATGCAATGATCTTAATGGATTTTGTTCGCTGTTGGGAATTGTATTTTCTGTTGGGCAACTTGATGCCTATTTCAAAAAAGGCAACCTTCACAATTTATCCATAGGACTTTTCCCAACGCTGTTGGTGTTGCTTTTACCTTTTTCAAGTGCTCCCTCTCCTGACTTGGCAGTTATTGTTATTTCGCTTTTGCTTTTCTCATTTCTTATAAAAAGCAAAGAAATGGCTACTCCAGATTCATTTACAACTGTTGCTTTACTGTCATTCTTTGTTGTTTACATCAAAATCTCAGCTTTGCCAATTTTGCTGTTGCCGTTACTTTATTTTATCTTTCATACCAATAAAAAGGAACACAAAACAGTACCTACGCTTTTTGTCGGCGTAATAGTTTTGGTCCTATTAGTAATCAAAAACAGCATTCTAACGGGCTATCCATTTTATCCTTCATCTCTATTTGCACAATACTTCACATTAGAAAATGCTGTTCCACAAGCGCTTTACGAATTTTGGTGGAGTCCGTCAAAGAACTATGGATTTGTAGTGCCTCAAAATCAATATCCAACGCTTTCTAATGTTGCTGTTTTATTGCAATGGATCTCGGAATCTTGGGTGATTCGGTCGGTCACTTTGATGCTACTGTCGCTTTTCCTATTGGTTCCTTTCGCAATCGGTAGATCAAAAAACAAAACGGCATTTTGGATTATTTATGTAACAATGATTATTCAAATCGTATTTTTAATTTTAACGACACCACAATACCGTTTTCTTTTGTCTTTTATGCTATTCTTTGCATTAACACTACTTTCTTTTGTCTTGGTAAAGAAAAAGCCCATTTACATTTCCTTATATGTTGGTCTTATTGTTGCCGGTATTTATGTCTTCTTTCCGATAAATATAGGAATAAACCACAACCGAGTAGACTTTTATCCGAGATCATTCTCGCTCTCGCAAATTGTCATTCCAAAATCAAATTCCAATCTCCGGACTACATTTTCAAAAAAAATAAAGGGGAATCTGCAATACAACTCACCAGATGAACATAGCTACATTTGGGTAACTGGCGACGGCAATCTTCCTTGTCTCAATAGCAAGCAAATTGAATATTTCGAAAAAAAACTCGGATATTATCCACAATTGCGTGGTGATAGCTTTTCAGAAGGATTTTACTCCAAAAAAATAGTAAAACCATGACCCAAAAAGAACTCCACGAATTTCTAGAAGAAAAAGTGATACAATATAATACGCCACAATTTATCGAAAGTGATCCGATACAAATTCCACATTTATACACCATAAAAGAAGACATAGAAATCGCTGGTTTTCTTACCGCCACTATTTCGTGGGGCAACCGAAAAATGATCATTCAAAATGCGCATAGGATGATGCAATTACTAGGAAATACACCATACGACTTTGTCATGTCACATACCAAAACCGATTTGGAGCGCTTGGAAAACTTTGTTCATCGAACCTTTAATGGTGAAGATTTTAAATACTTTATAAGAGCATTAAAACATATTTATATAAATCATGGCGGATTAGAATCAATTTTTATAAAGCACCAAACAGAAGATTCATTGCAACCAGCTATACATGCACTCAACAAAATTTTCTTCGAGATTGAACCTCAACATAGAACAAGAAAGCACGTTGCTGACCCAATGAAGGGTAGTGTTGCAAAAAGAATTAACATGAATCTTAGATGGTTGTGTCGTAAAGATAATGCAGGAGTAGATTTAGGAATATGGGATATTTGTCCTGCTAAACTTTCTTGTCCGTTAGATGTGCACTCTGGAAATGTATCCAGAAAATTAGGGTTGCTGAACCGTAAAAACAATGATTTAAAAGCACTTGAAGAATTGGATAAATCACTAAGAGAACTAGACCCTATAGACCCGGTGAAATATGATTTTGCACTATTTGGTTTGGGCATTTTTGAAGGGTTTTAATTACAGAATATTATATAAATTTTCTTAATCTCTTTTGGTTATATATTAATACCTAAAGATAAGTTAATACCGAGTGAAAAAAATTATAATGACTAAAGAATTAGTTTTATTTTTGAAAAAGAATTAAGTGAATTAAATCTTCGTATAGATACCAAATTGGGTTTGGCATTGCGAAAGTTTATTTCGGTTATATACAAGTAATTGGATATAATATGAACATGAAAGATAAATACGATTTTATAATTTCAGTAATTAGACACATCAATAAAGATATTAATGAAAAGGCTTTAGATTTTTTTGTGAAAGGACTAACCGAAAAGAAGCTGGACAAAAACAAAGTCTTCATTGATAATCAAAAAACGCATAATGAAATTGGGTTTATTGTTAATGGCCTTATCAGAGGCTACTATATCGATAAGAAAGGAAATGAAATAAATACTAGGTTTCTTAAAGAAGGTGGTTTTGCTACACACTACAAAGCTTTTATTCAACAAGAGCCAAGTAAATATTTTTTTAAAACTGTAGAACCAACTCAATTACTTTGCTTTAATTATACACACATCCAAAACTGTTATCGTAACTTTTCACATTTCGAAAAATTTGGTCGACTGATGTCTGAAGCTATTATTATAAAAATGGATGAACGCTTAGAATCTCTACATTTTGACAATGCAGAAAAAAGATATTATGACTTTCTGCAGGAATATCCTGATTTACATAATCGTCTTGCTTTAGAACAAATTTCCAGCTACATCAGAATTACAAGACCAGCATTGAGTCGATTAAGAAATAAAAAACTGTAACATAGGTTACTAATTTTTTCTACTGCACTCAACTAAATTTGCTTCATTAAAAAAAATAATAATGATGAAAAATTTAAAATTCAATTCGATTCTTTTAGTTTGTTTACTATCAGTTTTTAAGGTATTGGCTCAAGAAATTAACAGCAATAAGGACTATAAAAAATTCTATTTAAAACCTTATGCAGGTTTTATAGGCATTGAAGATATGTCCTTACAATTAGTTAAAAATAATCAATCCTCTAATATTGAAGCAGATAACGGATTTGGTTTTACTACAGGAATTTCATTAGGTTATAATTTTACCGAAAATATTACAGCCGAAGTTGGATGGGAATATAAGACCAATGATATCACAATAGAAAATAATTCTGTCAAAAGTTCAGGTGATTACGCTTCTAATTTTATTTACCTCAATGGAATATATAATGTTTCCACAAACAGCAGATTTAAGCCATATTTGGGCGTAGGATTATCTTTAATTCAAGAAATAGATATAGACTTTGGTGATGATAACAACACCTCATATTCTGAATCAGGGAATTTTGGATTTCAAGGAATTTTTGGGCTTGATTTTAACTTTTCTCAAAAATGGGCTTTAAACTGGGAAGCAAAATATGTAGCTTTTAGTGAATTTGATATGGCAAATGAAGCTAATGATGAACAATTAAATAACCTAAAGTACAATCCATTTATTTTTAATGTTGGGATTAAATATAGGTTTTAACTTCACATAAAACTGTAAATAAAGACAGTTTGAGTTCTTAAACAAACCGCTATTTGATTTAATTTAGAATCTTGCTACCCCAAAAAAAGCAATTTGTTCGATATTGAATTTACACCTAATTGTTATGGTTCCAATCTTAGAAAAAACAATCGGAATGTTAAGAAATTATTATAAAACAAATTATTTTATTTACTCTAGATTTACATACAATAGAAAACAAGTCGAATTGAACATTCATCATCAACACAAAATAGTTTTAACTTCTCAAAAATGAAAAAATTAATTTTATTAGCACTTGTCATTTCGGCACTAAAATCATTTGGGCAATCATCAATTATTGATTTTGGCAATTCGGACAAAAAAAGTCAAGAATGGATGTTACTTTCTGATAATATAATGGGCGGTATTACAAAATCTAAAGTTGAATATACAAATAATTCTGTTTTACTATCAGGAAATATTTCTTTAGCTAATTATGGAGGATTTTCTTCCATAAAAACCAAATATAAAAGTGTTGACTTATCTGAATATAAAGGATTTAAAATTAAGTGTAAATCAACCAATCAAAAGTTTGCTTTTACTTTAGAAGATAACCAAAACTGGACACAGCCAAATTACAAATGTGAATTTTCTCCAAAGAAGGATAACACTTGGGAAGAGGTGGTTATTTATTTTAAAGATTTTCAAGAAACTGTGATAGGCGAACCTACAGGAAATATTATGAAATCGAAAAGTTTAAAAAATATAGTTAGAATGGGAATAATGACTTATGAAAAAAAAGAAGGCCCATTTACTCTTGAAGTAGATTTTATAGAGTTCATTAAGTGATACCTTTTTTGAAATATTAAAGCAATAAGTATCAATATCAATAATCGCACACAAAGCACCTACAAGAAATTAGAGGTTGATTGATTACATTTAGCGTAAGTTTTCTTATCAACTTGAGTGGTGCCAGATAGTGTTTATCTCCGAAATCGCTAACTTCTTGTGCAAAATCGATACTAAATGCGCAGAAAGTTAAACAGATTATATATAAAAATTTGCAACTTAATTATTATCAAATAGTACACTACACTAATTACCCACATCAACATGAACTTGCGTTGGATGGTTCGGCAAGACCATGCCGGTGTCGAATTAGGTATCTGGCAAAGTATTTCTCTATCAAAACTATCATGTCCTTTAGACGTGCATTCTGGCAACGTTGCCCGAAAACTAGGATTGCTAGAACGCAAACAAAATGACGGAAAAGCACTGTCAGAATTAGACACTAATCTTCGCAAACTCGACAAAAACGACCCTGTAAAATATGATTTTGCCTTATTTGGATTAGGCGTATTTGAAAGTTTTTAGTTCCAGCACTTTTTATACAAGTCTAATTATCAGAAATTTGGAAAAAATGAAGAATTGCGGTAGGGTAAACAAAATGTTAATTGTTTAATATCGAGATGGAATTCAATAAGAAATCAATTAAATTCGCATCGCCTTTTCAAATTATTATCAAATTCTTAATCTACAATGAAATTACTTGCGAACAAAAAATCATGGGGAATTATTGCCTTTTCCATGATTGCTTCCAATGCCTTGACCTACTATTATATCAATAAAAAAAACAAAGCAGAAACCGAAGAAGTATCAAACACTCGTGATAGTTCAGTTTATGGTTATAAAATCAAACGAATTTCCGGTTATAATTTCATCAAACCCATTTTAGTGGTAGATGAAAAGTATGAGTCAGGCAATTTATCTTCAATCAAACAAAACGCAACACATATTATAGACAATTATAAAAAAATTGGTGTCATCAATTCAGCTTCTGTCTACATAAAAGAATTTAATGGTAATGGGTGGACAGGAATCAATACCGACGAAAAATTCATGCCTGGTTCGCTAATGAAAGTGCCTCAATTAATTACATTTCTAAAAATGGAAGAAGCCAACCCAGGATTATTGAATAAAGAATTGTTGTTTAACCAAAATTTTTATGCCGACAAGCACCCTCGATATCTAACAAAATCAATTCAACTTGGAAAACAATATACTATTAAGGAGCTTTTACAGTATATGATTATTCATTCCGACAACAATGCAACTTCTCTATTATTTGCTAACATGGATTTCGACATATTTAAGAAAGTTTTTACTGATTTTGGATTAGCTGAGCCGAATTTGCAAGCTTCAAATTATCCTATGACCTCTATAGAATTTTCTTATTTTATGAGAGGCCTTTACAATGCTTCGTATCTCAACAATAAAAACTCCGAGTTTGCGACAGAATTATTAGGCAAATGTAATTTTAAAAATGGAATTGCTTCAAGCATTCCTAGTTCAACAAAAATAGCACACAAATTTGGAGAATCTGGAGACCCAGTAGAACAACAATTGAGCGAATCTGCAATCATTTATCTCAATGAGAATCCCTACCTCATTACGATTATGACCAAAGGGAAAGACTACAAACAACTTCCTCTTATCATCAAAGAAATTTCAGCTTCAGTTTATCAATCTATGCAGACGAATCCAATACCCTCGAACTAACAACTCTAGAAGAGAATTCATGGAAACTGTTCTCAATGCTTTAAAAAGCTTACCTTTGAGCAAATTAAAACTGCATGAGTACTTTCGAACAATTCAATCTACCAAAATCGGTTCAAAAAGCCATAGATGAATTAGGATTCACAACACCCACACCAATACAGGAAAAATCATTTTCAGTGATTATGTCTGGACGAGACATGATGGGAATTGCTCAAACAGGAACTGGTAAAACCTTTGCTTATTTATTACCTCTTCTTAAACTTTACAAGTTTACCACAACGCATACGCCAAAAATCGTCATATTGGTTCCAACGCGAGAATTAGTGGTTCAAGTTGTTGAAGAAGTTGAAAAACTAACTCAATATATGTCAGTTCGGACACTCGGAATTTATGGTGGCGTTAATATAAATACTCAAAAAACGGCAGTGTATCAAGGAACTGACATTCTTGTTGGCACACCGGGAAGAACCATGGACTTGGCGCTGGATAATGTCATTCGCTTCGATGAAACTTCCAAGCTCGTAATCGATGAATTTGATGAAATGTTGAATTTGGGCTTCCGACCACAGTTGACTTCCATCTTAGCGATGATGAAACCAAAACGGCAAAACATCCTTTTTTCTGCGACGATGACCGATGAAGTAGATGCGGTTTTAAATGACTTTTTTGATTTTCCAGAGGAAGTGAGTTTGGCAGCCTCGGGAACACCGTTGACAAATATTACGCAGTTGGCTTATCAGGTGCAGAATTTCAATACAAAAATAAATTTGTTAAAGCATTTGTTAGCCGAAAATGAAAGCATGAGTCGCGTTTTGATTTTTGTGAATAACAAGAAAATCTCAGACATGCTTCACGAGAGCATTGAAGCCGATTTTGACGGGCAATTTGGTGTAATTCACTCTAACAAATCGCAAAATTATCGATTGCAAACAATGGCTTCTTTTCAAGAAGGAAATCTTCGGGGCATCATTACCACCGATATTATGGCGCGTGGTTTAGATATTTCAGACATTACACACGTAGTCAATTTTGAAATGCCAGAATTCCCGGAATTGTATATGCACAGAATTGGTCGAACGGGTCGTGCAGATGCGACTGGAACCGCAATTAGTTTTTACACAGCAAGAGAAGAAGAATTCAAATTAGGTGCGGAGATTTTGATGAATTTAGAAATTGAAAATGTAGCATTTCCGCAAGCAGTAACTGTTTCAACTAAATTGATTGGACCTGAAAAGGACAAACAACCGATTAAATTTTTGCTAAAAAAACCAAAATTAGAAGGAGAAGGCGCCTTTCATGAAAAGGCAAAAAAGAACAAAAAAGTCAATTTAGGCGGGCCGTCAAAAACGAAAAAGAAAACTTCTGGATCAGTCAATAGAAACATGCTAAAAACCAGAGACAAGAAACGAAAAGACAGAAAATAATTGATAATTGATAATTGACAATTGATAATTGATTATTATTTTTGACAAACTAAATTAAGCATGCAATTCAAACATCCGGAAATTCTATACTTCCTATTTTTACTGCTTATTCCGATATTGGTTCACTTGTTTCAATTGCGTCGATTTAAAAAAGAATTTTTTACCAATGTTCGTTTTCTCAAAGAGATTTCCATCCAAACCAGAAAGAGTTCAAAAATAAAAAAATGGTTGCTTTTGGCAACAAGACTGCTGCTGTTAACTTTCATCATTCTTGCCTTTGCACAACCTTTTTTTGCAGCTAAAGACATTAAGAATAGCAACAATGAACTCTATTTCGTCCTAGACAATTCCTACAGCATGCAAGCCAAGGGACAACAAGGCGCGCTGTTAAAAAGAGCCGTCGAAGATCTTTTGGAACATGTCCCTGAAAATCAAACTTTTTCATTGCTGACCAATTCCGAGACATTTTGGAATACAGACATAAAATCGATTCAAAAAGAGCTGCAAAATTTAGATTATAGTCCATTGTCGTTTCAACTAGAGAGCGCCATGGCAAAAATCAAAGCACAACCTTCCAATTTGAATAAAGATGTGCTCATCATCACCGATGCAATCGGGCTTCACTCTAAACAACTAAAAAGCATTGACAAAAGATGGAATACAATTTTTGTCGTACCAAAGGCAGAACAAAAAGGTAACATATCTGTTGACAGCGTTTTTATTGAACAAACGTTAGATAACTTTTATGAAATCGGACTTCGTTTAACTTCGTACGGCGATGAGGCAAAAGAATTTCCGATGGCATTGTACAACAAGGACAAACTGATTGCAAAAACTGTTTTTAGGATCGAATCGAAAGAAAAAATTGTAAAATTTACGATTCCAAAAGACGATTTCAACGGTTATGCAAGCATTACAGACAATAGTTTAGCATACGACAATAACTTGTATTTTAGTATTTCAAAACCCGAAAAACTCAATGTCTTGAGCATCGGAAATCCTGAAAAAAGTGGTTTTTTAAGTCGAATTTACACTGCCAATGAATTTAATTTTGTCAATTATGCCATCGCCAATCTGGATTACAATCAACTCGAAAACCAAGATGCAATCGTTTTAAATGAATTGATTGATATTCCGCAAGCGTTGCAAACTACTTTAAAGACTTTTGTTGGTAAAGGCGGCAATGTGATATTCATTCCATCAGCCGAGAATAGCGTGTCAAACATCAATACCTTTCTTGGCAATTTTGGTAAGATTCAATTTCAAAATGTGCAGAAAAGAGAACAATTAATTACGAAAATTGCATTTAACAATGCGATTTTTAAATCTGTTTTTGAAAAACAAGTGGTTAACTTTCAATATCCGAAAACGAGCAGTTCTTTTAACCTAAATTCTGCTAATCCAGCCATTTTAAGCTATGAAGACCAAAGCCCCTTTTTGACATCTTTACAAAATGAATTGTCGTCGGTTTATGTTTTTTCTGCGCCATTGAATAAAGAAAACTCAAATTTTCAAAATTCGCCTTTGATTGTTCCGTCATTCTATAACATGGCGCAAAGCGCTCAAAAAACTAGTATTTCATCTATGTTAATTGGGGAAAATAACAATATTTTCATAACCACATCATTGACTAAAGACGATATTCTATCGATAAAAAATAAAGACGAAAACTTTATTCCTGTTCAACAAATATTAAATAACAAAGTAAAACTAACATGCACGGACCAACCGGAAATGGCGGGTAATTATGGCGTTTTTAAAGTTGACGAATTGCTGAAAAATATCAGTTTCAATTACAGCCGAACAGAAAGTGCATCGACAGCCCTTTCCGAAAACTTACTTGATGATTATTCCCAAAAAGAAACTATTTCAGCTGTTTTTGATACCTTGCAGTTCGAAAGAACAAACAGTGAAATTTGGAAATGGTTTGTCGCACTCACTTTGTTATTTCTCGTCCTTGAAGTACTCATTCAAAAATTTGTAAAATGAATTTAATTGTCAGAGCTGCTAAAATAATTGATTCGAAAAGTCCCTTTCACAATCAAATTGTAGATTTGCTAATCGAGGATGGAATAATCAAAAAAATAGGTTCTTCTTTAGAGAATTTGAATAGTTGTCATGAACTAAAACTTAAAAACCTACATCTATCTCAGGGTTGGTTTGATTCGAGTGTTTGCTTTGGTGAGCCTGGTTTTGAAGATTGTGAAACCATCAAAAACGGATTACTGGTAGCTGCCAAAAGCGGATTTACTGCTGTAGCTTTACAACCGAATACACTGCCAGTTATAGACAATCAGTCGCAAGTGCATTTTGTCCAATCGAGAGCAAATAATAATGCAACGGTGCTCTACCCTATCGGTGCTTTGTCTAAAGATAGCATGGGAAAAGATTTGGCTGAAATGTACGATATGAAAAACGCAGGAGCTATTGCTTTTGGCGATTACAATAAAAGTACAGTAAACGCTAATTTGCTTAAAATTGCCTTGCAGTATACACAAGATTTTGATGGTGTCGTTATTGCTTTTTCTGAAGACGCTGACGTAAAAGGAAATGGAGTTGCCAACGAAGGAATTGTTTCAACGCAATTAGGATTGAAGGGAATTCCAGCACTAGCTGAAGAATTACAAGTTGCTCGCAATTTATCTCTTATAGAATATACAGGTGGAAAATTGCATATTCCTACAATTTCAACTGAAAAATCGGTTGCGTTAATTAAAGAAGCGAAAGCGAAAGGAATGCAAGTTTCTTGTAGTGTAGCGATTCACCACTTGACTTTGACTGATGAAAAACTACACGGATTTGATACCCGATTCAAAGTCACGCCTCCACTGCGAACAGACTCCGATCGAAAAGCGCTAATACAAGGCGTTCTAGATGGAACAATTGACATGATTACCACAGATCATAATCCCATTGATATTGAGCATAAAAAAATGGAATTCGATTTGGCGAAGAATGGAACAATTGGTTTAGAAAGCGCTTTTGGTGCCTTGCTCACCGTTTTACCATTGCAAACGATTATTGAAAAACTTACACTTAGTAAATCGATTTTTGGTATTCAATCATCTACAATACAGGAGGGGAATTCTGCCAACCTCAGCTTTTTCAACCCAGAAGGAGAATGGACTTTCTCGAAAGAGCATATTTTGTCAAAATCGAAGAATTCAGCCTTTTTAGGATGTAAGATGAATGGAAAAGTTTACGGAATTTACAACCAAGAAAAATTAGTTTTATCGGATGAATAATACTATTGAAGAAGGAAAAACAGCTGCTATTACTAGCTATATTCTGATTGTTGGCGTTTTGATAGCAATTTCAATGAATTCGGAGAGTAAAAATTCATTTGCCTCTTTTCACATTCGACAAGCGTTGGGATTGTCAATTACTTTTTTGTCACTAGGATTAATTGTAAGCAATTTTGATAGCATGATGATTTCCGCAGCAATGTGGATTTTCGTCTCTATTCTATGGACTTACGGCTTCTTTACTGCTATTAAAGGTGATATGAAACCGATACCATTGTTGGGAAATTTATTTCAAAAAGCGTTTCATTTTATATAACTGTATGAAAACATCTCTTCATTATTTGTTACGAGAACCTAAAGTAAAAAAAGATAAAAATCCTTTACTACTGTTACTTCACGGTTACGGCAGCAACGAAGAAGATCTTTTCTCGTTTGCCTCGGAATTACCAGAAGAATATTATGTGATTTCAGTTCGTGCTCCATACGATTTGACCTATGGTAGCTATGCTTGGTATGCAATTAATTTCGATGCAGATGAAAACAAATTCTCAGACCATGAGCAGGCAAAAGAATCAAGGGATTTGATTGCAAATTTCATTGATGAATTGCTTGCAAATTACCCTATCGATGAGAATGATATTACTTTAATCGGATTTAGTCAAGGCTGTATTTTAAGTTATGCCGTAGCGTTGTCCTATCCCCAAAAAGTACAACGCGTGGTTGCGATGAGTGGCTATTTAAATCTAGAAATAGCTGCCGAAAACTATAGTAACAACAACTTTAGTCAATTGAAAATATTTGCTTCGCACGGAACTGCAGACCAAGTAATCCCCGTTGACTGGGCACGAAAAGCCAAACCCGTTCTGGAGACTTTAGGAATTGAAACGGTTTATAAAGAATATCCCATCGGACATGGTGTATCACCTCAAAACTTCGCCGATTTCAGGAATTGGTTGCAAGCCAAATAATCGTATTTACTTTTCATATAGTACGGACTGGATTATTTCAAAAGAAACAGTTTCGTCTTCGTTGACAAAGTATTTTAAAAGTACTTCTCCCCAATATTCACCATCGCTATAATCGGCAATAATCCAGCGGTGGTTCAAGACTTTCGCTTTATTAATTATAAACTTTTGCGCTCCAATTTGATCTTGACCGGTATAAGGATTTCCTTTCGGGTTGTCATTCAAATCAATCAACTTTTCCTTTACATATGGGATCAATTTTTCGTAGGAAATGAAGTTTTTGGAATCAGCAGAATCAAAATAGTTTTGAGCATTTTGATTGTTCTCTAGTGCAAAATAATTGGCATCAGCGTATTTTGTAGCGATTGAATTTAAACTATCCTTTAATCTTGTGTTGGTCAATTTAAATTGCGTTTCATTATGATTGCCCTTTTTACTGTAATACATATAAGTAAAAATATTCATTAAGACAGATAAGATAAAAAGATAAAGGAACATTGATTTTTTCATTTTATTTTTAGATTTTATACATTGATTACTAAATTATCATAAGCTACAAACACATTCTGAGGCAACTTTTCTTGAATATCTTTATGAAAACCGAAAAGATGACTAATATGCGTTAGATATGTTTTTTGAGGTTGAACTTTGGCAATAAAATCAAGTGCTTCCTCTAAATTAAAATGCGAATGATGCGGCTCTTCTCGTAAAGCATTTACTACCAAAACTTTGACGCCGATCAGTTTTTTAATTTCACTTTCATCAATTGTCTTGACGTCGGTGAGATAAGCAAAATCATCTATACGAAATCCAAATACCTGAAGATTTCCGTGCATCACATTAATCGGAATTACTATTTTGTTTGCCAGGGGAAAAGGTTGATCAGCCTTAACTTCCACAGGAATTACACTTGGAGCACCTGGATAACGGTTTTCCGTTGTAAAAACATAATCAAAACGACGACGAAGATTATCTATCACACGTTGATGACCGAAAATGGCTACTGCTCCTTGTTTAAAATTAAAGGGACGAATATCGTCCAATCCCGCGGTATGATCAGCATGTTCATGGGTGTAAAGGATTCCATCGATACGCGTACAATTTGACGCCAACATTTGCTGTCTAAAATCTGGACCACAATCAATAATATAAGAAAGGTCGTCCCATTGAATCCATATCGAAACACGGAGCCTTTTGTCTCTTGGATCAGCACTAAAACAAACAGAATGTTGGCTTCCAATTACTGGAATTCCTTGTGACGTACCGGTGCCCAAAAAATAGATTTTCAATTTGTTATTTTTTTTACAAAAATACTATTAATTATCATTTGGTAAAGTCCTATTTTGTTAACTTTAAACCCAATTTACTACGTTACCTCAAATCATGGACAAAAAAATTAAATTAAAAGGAGACAAAGTCATTGAACAAGTTCCGTCTATAAAGGATAAGGCTTTGCGCATCAACTTGAATGAAAACATATACGGAACTTTTGCTGAAATAGGTGCTGGACAAGAAACCGTTCGGCATTTTTTTAGATCTGGTGGTTCCTCGGGCACCATTGCAAAGGCTATGAGCGCATATGACAAAGATTTTAGTGACGCTATTTACGGCGTTGAGGAAGACGGTCGTTATGTCACTGAAAGTCGATTAAAGAAAATGCTTACCCATGAAGTAAACCTTATTGAAAAACGCCTAAGCAGAGAAAAACATCCACACAAGATGTTTTTTAGTTATGCAAATACTGTTGCAACTATAGATTTTGCTAAGCAATTTAAAGGTCATGGTTGGGTCGGAATTCGTTTTCAAATTGATCCAGAAGAAGACTACAATGACATCAGCATCCACATAAGATTTAAGGAAACGGATGCTCGATTACAACAAGAAACACTGGGAGTTTTGGGAGTCAATTTAATTTATGGCGCATTCTATAAATACAATGATCCGAAAAAACTTTTGCGTTATTTATATGATCATTTAGACAAAGATCAATTAGAGATAGATACTGTTAATTTCACCGGTCCACGATTTGAAGAAGTTGACAACCGTTTAATGAGTTTGCAATTGGTTAAAAACGGAATGACAGATGCCGTCATGTTTGATCCGCAAGGAAACAACATCCTACCTGCAGCAATTTTATACAAGAAAAACATCTTAGCATTGCGGGGAAGTTTTCGTCCAGTAACTAGTGTAAACATGGACATGTATGAGAACTCACTGAAAATGTTTCTCGCCGAGAGTAAAGTAGAAAAAGAAAATACGTTGGTGGTTTTTGAGATTACATTGTCAAATCTGCGGTCAGAAGGCGAAATCGATGAACGAGATTTTATGGACAGAGCGGAATTACTTTGTTCCCTCGGACAAACCGTAATGATTTCAAATTTCCAAGAGTATTACAAAGTAGTAGAGTATTTCTCTAATTATACGAAAGCCCGAATGGGATTGGCAATGGGTGTCAATAACTTAATCGATATTTTTGACGAAAAATACTATCGACATTTAAGTGGTGGCATTTTGGAGGCATTTGGAAAATTATTCTACCGCGATTTGAAAGTTTTTGTATACCCGATGTTGGGTGAAAACGGAGAGGTCATTAACTCAGAGAATCTAAAAGTGCACCCGCGTATGAAAGAACTTTATAAATTCTTTAAGTTTAATGGAAAAGTCGTTGATATTGATGATTTCAATCCAGATAATTTACAAGTATTTTCGCGAGAAGTGCTCAAAATGATTAGCCAAGGGAAATCTGGTTGGGAAAATATGTTGCCAAAGGGAATTGCAGATATGATTAAAAAACACAAGCTTTTCGGATTCGATTCGAACAAAATTTTAGAGGAAACGAAATAGTCTGAAAAAATAAGCAGAAAGCCAAGAGCCATTTTGATAATGTTTCTTGGCTTTTTTTTTATTACTTTAAAATCTGGGAAGCGTGACTCTTGGTTTTCACTTCGGTGATTACCTCTTCGATGACGCTATTTTCATCGATAACAAATGTAGTTCTGTGAATACCATCGTACTCTTTTCCCATAAACTTCTTCGGGCCCCATACGCCAAATGCCTGAATAACAGATTTATCTTCATCAGCAAGCAGTGGAAATGGAAATTCGTATTTGTTCTTAAAGTTGGATTGCGCTTTGGCATTATCCGCACTTACGCCCAATAAGGCATAATTTCCTGCTTCAAATCGGGCGAAATTATCACGTAAATCACATGCCTCTGCTGTACAGCCAGGCGTATTGGCTTTAGGGTAAAAGAAAATTATTAGCTTTTTGCCTTTATAATCCCCTAATGAATGTTTGTTTCCATCCTGATCTAAAGCGGAAAAATTCGGTGCTTGATCACCTTTCTTGATTGATGTCATTTTTATATATTTTTGATTTTATTAATGCAATACCGATTGAGCCGTAATCTTTGCCCCAGATGGCAGTGAAAACCCCGTGGTTTCTATCCTCTATTTTTCTTGCAATGGCTTAGCGACCAGAGGAAGCTTTAGCGATTGCTTAGAAAAGTAAGATTAGAAATTGCGGCGTTGAAACGTACAGCTGGATTAGGCACATCCTAAATTTTATTATAATTTTACCCTTATAAAAATACTAAAATGAACCAAAAAGAGCGTGTGACGTTTGTTATAAATACGTTAAAAGAATTATATCCCACCATACCCGTACCTTTAGATCATAAGGATCCATATACTTTACTAATTGCAGTGTTACTTTCGGCGCAATGCACTGATGTTCGCGTAAACCAAATTACACCAATACTATTTAAAGCGGCCGACAATCCTTATGATATGGTGAAATTAACAGTAGAGGAAATCAAAGAAATTATCAGACCATGTGGTTTGTCGCCAATGAAATCGAAAGGAATTCATGGTTTGTCACAAATTTTGATTGACAAGCACGATGGTGAAGTGCCACAAAGTTTTGAGGCATTAGAAGAATTGCCAGCCGTTGGTCATAAGACCGCCAGTGTTGTTATGAGTCAAGCTTTTGGTGTTCCTGCTTTTCCTGTTGATACGCATATTCACCGATTGATGTACCGTTGGAACTTTACTAATGGAAAAAATGTTACCCAAACAGAAAAAGACGCCAAACGCATTTTTCCACGAGAATTATGGAATGAATTGCATTTGCAAATTATCTGGTATGGGAGAGAATATTCTCCTGCCCGAGGCTTTAGTTTAGAAAAAGACCTCATCACTAAAACCATAGGTCGCAAAACAATTTTGAAGGAATTTGAAAAAAAAATATCCCGATAATTTTCGGAATATTTTGTTAGTTGGCAATCACTTCGATGTTAATTTTTCCTACTTTAAGAATGCTAAGCGCTTTAGAGTAGTTTAACAAAAAAGAAACAGTTTCTTTTTTAGGTTTCATCGGTGGAGTCACAAATAATTTTCTAGAGTAAATTTTCGCCATATTGTTGTTTGTTTGTTGACAATACAACGCGACGAACGAAAAATTATTACTAGTTTGTCAAAATAATTTTATGTTTGTCAATTACTTTTCTCAAATTCATCAACGCATAACGCATTCTACCTAGGGCAGTATTGATGCTAACACCTGTCAATTCTGAGATTTCTTTGAAACTCAGGTCTTGATAAATTCGCATCACCAAGACTTCCTTTTGATCAGCAGGCAATTCTTCAATTAATTTTTTGAGGTCTTTTTCTACTTGCTCTGTAATCAATTGATTCTCTATAGTCAGCGAGTTATCTGTCATGATGGAAAAAATAGAAAATTCTTCCGTTTCTCGATACAGTGGCATTTTCTTATTTCTTCGAAAATGATCGATGATAAGATTGTGAGCTATTCGCATCACCCACGGCAGGAATTTTCCTTCTTCGTTATAGGAATTTGATTTTAAAGTTTTGATGACTTTAATGAAGGTATCTTGGAAAATATCGTCACTTAAATCTCTGTCAGAAATTTTAGAATAGATAAAACCATAAATTTTTGATTGGTGTCTGTTGATTAATGTCGCCAAAGCGGATTCGTCTCCTGCCACATAACTTTTTACCAACAATGCATCTGGGATTTGTACATTAGCCATAAATCACTTTTTAGTTAATTAATAAATAAAAATAAAATATCTAAAAAGTAATTTTTTTGTAATAGGCAAATGTTAAAGAGGAATTAATAATAAGCCAAATGTAGCACAATTTAAATTTAGAAAACAAACCTCAGAATGAAATTTAACAGTTTTTGTGCAATAAATTTTCTAATTCGTTGATTTTACGCTATTAAAATCTATGATTTTTAGTCATTTGTATATTGAAAATCAGCTTCGATGGTAGATGCTGAATTACCACCAACAAAAATTTTGAATTCCCCTATTTCGGATTCCCATTTTGAATTTGCGGTGTAGAATTCAATGGTTCTTTCATCAATTGTAAAAGTGACTTTTTTTGTTTCATAGGGTTTTAGCGCTACCATTTCAAATCCTTTTAGCTCTTTAACTGGTCGTGCAAAACTTCCTACTACATCACGAATATACCATTGAACAACTTCTTTTCCGGCTATGGAACTATTGTTCTTTAAAGTAACTGACACTTCTATCTTTCCATTTTTAGAAAAAACGCTTTTGCTTAGACTTAAATCTGAGTAATCAAATTTAGAATAGCTGAGCCCAAATCCGAAAGGATATTGAGGCGTGTTTTTTTCATCACTGTAATGAGACCAAAATACTACCTCTTTGTCCTTTTCAGACACAGGTCGGCCTGTACTCTTGTAATTATAAAAAATAGGCAACTGTCCCACGCTTCTGGGAAAAGTCATGGGTAGCTTTCCACTCGGATTGTAATCCCCGTATAAAACTTGTGCAATTGCATGACCGCTCTGCGTTCCCAAATGCCAGGCTTCAACGATGGCAGGAATATTTGTGGCCGCCCATGGGATTGCCAAAGGTCTTCCGTTATTAAGCACCAAGACTATTTTTTTGTTTACTTGGTAAATCGATTCTAACAATTCCTGTTGCACACCTGGCAGACCAATATCAGTTCTACTTCTTCCTTCTCCAGATTGGTAAGCGTTCTCTCCTAAAACCATGACAACTACATCTGCCATTTTTGCAATTTCTATAGCTTCAGCAAATCCAGATTTATCGTTAGTATTGACTTTGACCTCCTTAGAAAAACGCGTTTCTCCAGCTACTACATCGGCACCTTTAGCATAAGTCAGCTTATTCCCATTATACTTCTGTAGTCCTTCTAAAACAGAAATCGCCGTATTATCATCAGCACCTAATCTCCAATTTCCAAGTGGACTATTCTTATCATCCGCTAAAGCTCCGATGACTGCAATGTTCTGACCCACTTTTTTTAGAGGCAATAGGGATCCTTCATTTTTTAAAAGGACAATAGACTTCTTTGCCATTTCTAAAACTTCCTCATGAAATTCTTGTTTGCCGACGGTAGCCTTTTCATATGCTTCATCGCAATACTTATATGGGTTTTCAAATAAACCCAACTTAAATTTTACGGTCAAAATTCTTCTAACGGCATCATCAATGATCGATTCTTTTACCTTTCCAATTTTAACTAAATCAATAAGATATTTTACATATACATTTGATTGCATATCCATATCTGAACCAGCGTTTATAGCGATTTCAGCCGCATGAACACTATCCGTTGCATAACCATGACTCACCAATTCACTAATTGAGCCCCAGTCAGAAACTACAAATCCTTTAAAATCCCATGCTCCTTTTAGAATATCTCTTTGTAAGAACTTATTTCCAGTGGCGGGCACACCATTTAATTGACTAAAAGAGTTCATAAACGTAAACACACCCGCATCTACAGACGCCTTGAATGGAGGAAAGATGATGTTGTGCAATGTTTCAAAACTCACATCAACAGTGTTGTATTCCTTGCCAGATTCCGCAAAGCCGTAACCTGCGAAATGTTTAGCGCAAGCGATGATATTTTTATTAGAAGATAAATTTCCTTGAAAACCTTTGACTCGTGCGACTGCAATCTTGCTTCCTAAAAAAGGATCTTCTCCGGCGCCTTCCATTACCCTGCCCCAACGCGCATCTCTTGTTACATCTACCATTGGGGCAAATGTCCAATTAATTCCAGATGCTGCGGCTTCTTCTGCTGCAATTTCTGCTGATCTTTGGATGGCCTTCAAATCCCAACTTGCTGCTTCAGCTAGCGGAATAGGACTAATAGTTTTAAATCCATGAATTACATCAAAGCCAAACAAAAGTGGAATTCCCAAGCGGGTTTCTTCTACAGCTATCTTCTGTAATTTATATATTTTATTGGCGCCTTTAACGTTTAGCATCGCACCAACCAAACCAGCTTTTAAATCTTTGAATTTCTCTGCAACATTTCCTTCCGTTGGAATTGGACCCGTAAGATCCCAAAAATCGCTGTACTGATTGAGCTGACCTATCTTTTCATTAAACGTCATTTTTTTGAGCAGTCCCTCAACCTTTTTGTCCAATTCTTTTTCCTGGGAAAAACCCATCAATGAAAAAAAAACAAATAAGAACGTTACATTTTTCATCATATCAATTGATGCTTTTGCTTTGATGTAAGAAGTACTTAAATCGTTAATTAATAGGTCTTTAGTTAACTATTAATTTTTTCACGCTTCTCTGCGTACCAGAATAAACGGTAAGTAAATAAACCCCCTTTGACAAATTTGAAACATCTATTTTCTCATCATCAATGGTAGTATTTAAAACTAAATTACCAAGTAAGTTGTATATCTCGACCTTCTCGATTTTCACATTAGAGGTGATGATTAACTTGTCATTAACTGGATTTTGAAAACTGAACGATATCGCCTCCGTGTTTGATTGGACACCAAGTGAACAATCGAATCCAACTTCATATGACAAAAATTTCGTTACTGCCAAGCCGCCAGCGAATGCAAACTTTACTGCATAGTTTATGGTTGAACCAATCGTTTGTCCGCTGATTGTCTGTGTAAAAATCTGTCCTGATACGTTTGTCATTTGTGTTTCTGAGAATGGCGACTGTTTGCGCAAGAAAGCCACGAGTCCTAATTTTTCATCTAACAATTCAATAGTAATCTTAACATCCGTTCCAATAGTTTGGAAAGAATAGTTATAACCCTCTGTAAAAGTACCTTCTTGAGCATCACTATCATTGCCTGAACATCCGGGGTCTATTGTCGTTGTTGCATTTAACACAATGGGATTGTTGACAAAAGAATTTCCGCTCATATCTGTCGCTGTAATTGTAAAGGTATAATTGGTGTTGGATGGTAAATTTGGTATCACAATCGATTTTTGATTACCTGAAGGATTGTAAATTGTGAATGTTCCACCGCTGTAAGAAATGGTATAAGCAATAGTTCCCGAATTATCTTGAGCATTCAGCAATAACTCTACGGATGAGCCTGTAACGCTGCCCAATGTTGCTGCAAAATTCGTTGGCGCTTGGTTATCGACTGCTGTATTTTGATATACCCTAATATAATCGATAATCATTGACGCTTGCGTAAAACTAGCTGGAATTGTTCCTGCAAAACCACCCATAGCCACGTTTAATAAGAAAAATTGATCCGCATCAAAAGGCCATGTACTGGCGTTTTTAACTGCAGGATTGTAGGTATAGTAAACGACATCATCAATTAAAAAAGAAATTTGATTTGGCGACCAATTCATTGAGTACACATAATAATTCTGAGAAATATCAGCCAATTGAATTCCACCTTTATTCTGAGTATTTCCAAAAGAAGAAGGCGTATGAATTGCAGCACCTACATAATTTATAGGCTGATTCACAAAAATTCCATGCTCCATAATATCGAGTTCGCCACAAGCAGGCCAACTGGTAGTACCAAAATTTGAATCAAAAAAACCACCATCTTCATTTACATTTTTTCCCAACAACCATAAAGCAGGCCAAGTCCCTTGGTTATTTGGAGCTTTCGCTCGAATATCAACGCGCCCGTAAGTAAAGGCAAACCTTGAATTTAGTCTTGCCGATGTATACTGTTTTGTAACATTTTGATCAGCAAAAGTTTCTCTTTTTGCAACAATATTCAAATTCCCATTACTTACAAAAGAGTTTGACAAACGATTGGTATAATGTTGCAACTCATTGTTAAACCAGCTTCCGCCGGATGGGATTTGGGTCTGGTGAAACCACTTGGTTTGATCAATCGGTCCGTCTGTATTGAACTCATCGGACCACACTAAATTGTTGTATGTTACGTCTATTTGAGCATGGCCTAATTGAGTTACCAGCAAAAAGGCAAAAATTGATTTAATCAGTAATTTATTTTTCATGTTTTTTTTCTTTTTGGCAAGTGTAGCAAGACTATTTTCTTTACTATATTACCAATATCGCTGAACGATACTTTTTTGTTTAAATTTATTTTTTCGTTTTTGTACCAAATACCCGATACCGCTTCTTCGACAACCTCTTTATTTGCTTTCCATGATTCATCGAATGATGAAAAATAGAAAATCGCTAAATTTCTACTTTTTGCCTAGTCTATAACAACATTAAAGTGCTTCATTACTTTTGTCATTGTAATTTTCTTTCATTTAGCTCTTGCTTTATTTCCCTTGCCTTTTTCTCCGTCAGGTCATAATTTCGCATGACCCACATAGCTATTAAAGTTCCGCAAATAGGAACACCAGAAAAGAATAAGCGCAAACCAGTAACTGCTCCTTCAGGTTGAGTAGGAGCCCCGGCCTTAAAGGCAACAGCTGACATAATAACGCCAGTTAATAATCCTGCAATTGCAAAACCAAACTTAACCATCCACCAATAGATTGCTCCAAAAACTCCCTCTCGCCTTTTGCCAGATTCTAATTCGTCCATATCACAAACGTCAGCAGTCATAGACATCATTAAAGTAAATAAGCTTCCAATTCCAAATGCAAAGAACGGTAGAGCAAAAATGAACATGTATGGTTTTCCAGGTATAAAAAGAAACCAAAGAAGGATATAACCAAAAATTGAAATCCCTTGACAGATTAAAAAAGTCATCTTTTTCTCCATTTTTTTTGACATCCAAGAAACAACTGGAATCACAATAAAGGTGGTAGATAAAGCTCCCAAACATCCAAAAAGTGTAGGCCAAATCCAAGCATCAGTTGTATTACCATTAAATAAATAATAAACAACAATAAAAAAAGTAAAACCGGCAACTGTATTGAAAGCGTTAAAAATAAAGAATGTTGCAATACACAATTTTCTGAAAGGTCTATTTGCAAATGCTTCTTTAAAACTTAGTAGAATTTCTTTAAAACTTCCACCAATAGTTTTCATGGTCAGTGGTTGTAGATGATCATCAAATTTTGTCGATTTACTTTTAATAAAAATAGCTGGTACCATTGCTAAAAACATAAATATCACACCTACCCAAATTGCCAATGTTCTGGTAGCGGTATCTGCATTCGGAAACCAAGAAGGATCATACATGATTACCCAGAACCATGGCGCGATTACCCAAGCCCATTGACCTATCCATTGAGAAACGGCCATAATACTTGTTCGTTCATGAAAGTCATCACTCATTTCGTAACCCATTGCCACATAGGGAACACTAAAAATAGAAAGACCAATGTGAAAAATAAGTGAGAAAGTTAGAAAAAAGGTGAAATTATAAATGACACTGTCTTCTCGGTATAATTGCCACATAATAATAAATGCGATTCCCATAATTAAGGACCCTATGAAAATATATTGTCGTCGTCGTCCCCAAACCGATTTCGTATTATCAGAAATAAAACCCATGATTGGGTCAAAAAATGCATCTACAATCCTAGGCACAAAAAATAAAACGCCCCACATCCAGGATGGCATCCCTAAATTTTCTACTAGAACAACCATAAAAATCCCCAAAGCAGCGGGAAACATTTGGTTGGCCAGCATCCCTAGTCCGAAGGCTATTTTTTGACTCATAGGAACTATTTCCCTGGTGTTAGCTATACTATTTGACATATCTTTTATTTATTTAATCACTAGGATTTGATCACGACCGTTTGCAAAGCTTTTGCACTTATGGAAATGATTTTTTTGTTATTATTTATTTTAATTTCAATTGTCTTTAATTCGTTTGTTGGATTAAAAATTGCCAATACAATAGAGCCATCAGGGTTCTTTACAGAAGTGGCTACTATGTCCTTGTGATTAATTGTACAACCAATTTTTACAGCGCCAGGCCTCATGAATTTGCTAAAATGTGACATCACATAATACAAGGGTGTAAAATAAACCTCATCTTTTTTGATATCTACAATCACAGGAGCAACACACCAATTTTTAAACCAATTAGGACCTCCCTGCTCGTCTAAAACCATGTTCCAATCAACCCAACCGTCAACCCAATTATTCAAACAACCGATAATGTCATTTGCATATCTATTAACCGGAGCATATTTTGGATGCAAGTGCTTGTCCTTTTCACTAGCCCAGTCCCAGCCCCAATCGGTTGCTTCTTGCTTCCAATACCAAGCGTCATCATTCCAATGTGGAATTTCAGAATCTACGCAGCCTTCCGTTTCAATCAAGTACTTATTTGGTGCTTTTTGATGTGCATATTGCAATGCATCTGGAAAATAGTCGTAGGTACTTTCATACCAATGAATTGCCGTTCCTGAAAAGTATTTTGATGTTTTTTCATTTTTATACATGGCGTCGACCCACTCGGGTAAACCGGCTCTATTTTGATCGTAGCCCAAAATTTTTGTGTTTCCCCATCCGTCTTTTTCTAGTTTTGGACCCAGGTGATTTTGTACAAAAAGTGTCATTTCCTCTGGTGAAAAAAGTGTGCTTTCCCAGTTATTTCCATTGCCATGTGGCTCATTGATAACCGTAACGCCCCATATATCAACACCTTCTCTTTTATAAGCATTTAAGTATTTCGAAAAATATAAGGCAAATGCATCATTAAATTCGGGTAGTAATTTTCCGCCAACAAATTTCTTATTGTCTTTCATCCAAGGTGGGCATGACCATGGAGACGCAATAATTTTGAAACCTTCTTTTGAAATAGATTTTGCTTCAACAATCATGGGTAATAAATCTTCTTTATCGTCCTCAATTGTAAATTGGTCTAAGAACATATCATTTTCCACTTTAGCGTAAGTATAATTGCTTAATGAAAAATCACAAGACGCAATATGTGTTCTAGTAAGTGAGTAATTGGCGCCATTTTCACTAAAATAGGCATCTAATATTTTCTTTCGATTGGCTTTACTCAATCGATTGAGTAAATAGGCCGAAGATTCGGTAAATGAGCCGCCAAAACCTGTAATGGTTTGAAATTTCTCTTCCGGATTTAATGAAATAACAACTGGCGTACTATCCGTTTTAAATGTGGTTAATCTCTTCATTGAATGGCCACTTGCAGCAGTTTCAAACACCTCCATTTTGAGTTGTTTTGTTGCCATACAGCTATTTAAAGCAAGTGCCATGATAAATATACATATCAATAGCTGAACACAATTTTTTTTGCTTTTACTCTGTACCATTATCACTGTGTTACCAATTTTGATGGTGTCTTTACATCCAACCATAATAACTTTTCATCCCCATTATAGGTTTTTGTAATCGGCTTTCCATTTCTGGCTAGACCTTGAAATATACCTTTATCGACCAAATCCCAGAGTGCAAACTTGACTTCCGATTTCAAATTGATTAATCCAAAATGATTCTCGGACCCCATCGGGTTTTTACTATCTTTCCAATTCTCATCAAAAGCTTCAAAATAAAAACAAGAAATACCTGCTTTATTAGTCCAATCTCGCATCAACTTATAGAATTGCCCAGCTTTATATTCGTCAGTGGCTCTCGAACCATTATCACCATAAAGATGATTATCTAAAGTTGCCCATCCTGTCTCTCCTAAATGAACAGGTTTGTCTACACCTATTGATTTCATATAACCCACCACTGCTCTATATTGCATCATTGCATAATCTCTTGCTCGCAGCATTGAGGCATCAATTTTTTCTTTTTCAGTCAATTGTTCTTCATTTGCCTTCGTGCCCCAAAAAATGGGATTATAATGCGTGTCGTGCATTGGGTACGTGTGTAATGAAATAAAATCGACTGCCTTGATCAATTTGCTCAAATCCTCAACATGATATTCAGCGCCACCACCACCCCATGAAGCGAAATTATCGGAGCTGGTAATCCACAAATCCTTTTGTAACTTTCCGCTTTGCTTCAAACCTTGTAAATAATTTACCCATTTTAAAATTACAGCAGGTTGCACATAGTAATTGGTTGCCCATTTCACCATCGCCTCGTTGCCAACAGCAATTATTTTAATTATTTCAGGATACTGCTTTGCTAATCTTACTGCCTCCTCAATTTCTACCGCGTTTCTCTGGCTTTCTTCATTGTGATCTGGCGCCGATCCTGTCCATGCATTTTTACAGTCAATCCAGGCGCCGAGCATAACATACATTTCGAAACGAGAATCCTCTTTTTTCAATGCAGTGATAGCCTTCATCAAATGCGATGCTTCTAGACGATGAACATTATAAGTTCTAATCACCTTAATATTCATCGCGGCAAGTATTTTTAAATCTTCCTTTAACTCTTCAACTGTAGGTTCAATGTCTCTTGTTTGCGTTCTATATCCACCAAAGCAAATCGCTTGATAGTCTGGATTTCCCAATATTTTATCTGCCGTCATTTTACTAGAAACATTCGTCATTATGTTTTTACTACATGATGTTAAAAGAAAAAATAAGATGAAAATTACTTTGTTCATTATCTCAACTTGTCTTCAGTCAAATGAATTTTGATTAATGAAATTTCACCATTTCTCCCGAATATTTTTTGACTTTCAATTGCGTCTAAGAGGAGAGAATCAAACATCTTTACACTTCCATCATTATATGCTAGTTCAATTTTATTGGAAGAACTTATGCTATATACCACTGGAACTTGACAAACCGAAAATGCTAGACTTCCAATGTTTAATCTTACTCTTTTTTCACTGCCATCAACCGTTACAAAAGTGACGTCTTTTACTTCTGTCAAAAACTCATTTTTATGAAGCAGTGTCGGTCGAAATTCAAGTCTTCCGTCGTTCATCACCACACCCAATTCTCCAATTCGTGTCAATATATCTTCTTTTACTTGACCAGTCATTCCTGGTTGTTGTGCCCCGCGATGCATTGGCGTGTGCGAATAAGGATCAGTTGGAAATGCACCGTAAACGTCCGGTGATTTGTGAATTCCAATGCCGACACCGATCTCTTGATAATGCGAAACTAAACCAGCAATTACCTCTTGACCATCTTGATCATTAATTGACTTGAAGCAAACTTCTTGACTTACCAGATGCAGTTTCGAAACCATATGCCAATAAATAGAGCCCAAACCTTCAAAAGCGAAGAATGTGCCCGATCTTCCTGTAAAAGATTTATGATTGAAAACGTGTTCAAATATCTGCAATATTGCCTCAGATTCTTCGGCAACCAATTCCCTGTATTCTTGTTGTTTACCAAGTTGAATTAGCGCAGCATTCAAATCATTAGCGTTATGAAAATTGCCATTAAAATGATACCCGCCCTTTATATCTCGGTTAATTAATTGGTAGTTGTGATCGTAAATAAGTCGCACTAATAATTTTGACTGAGCAACTTTCTCTTTAGGAATTGTATTCTTTTCTAAGAATTTTGGAAGTTCCTTATTTGGATATAAAATATAGCTTTGTTGATCTGGTCTGTATAAAGCACTATTGCGCAAAGCGTTGAGGATTTGCAGTGCCTCTTTTCCATTTAAAAACCCTGAACTCAAGACCGCTACTTGACCTTCTAACATTTCAGGCAAATGAGAAATTTGAACGCCATCACCTTCAACTGACATTAAATTATAAGCATGAAACAACTTATCTTCTCTTTTATTTGCCTTGATGGAATGTTCAATAAAGTCTAAACAAACTTGAGTGAATTTTCGCAAACCATCCATCGAATGGGTTCTTTTCTTCCCCCAAAATCCACTATTATAAACCTGAAAACGATACTCAGACGCCGCTTGGCCTAAAACGTCCATAATTCTTTTTCTGTCTTGGTTGTTTATTGGAGCGTCTAATAAAGGTTTGAATTCTAATAAATTTTCTCTAATGGCATGGTAAAATTCTACCATTTCATTTGAAATCTTTATTGTTTCTAAAGTGGAACTATCGAGCAGTTTCTGGAAAAACTTCAAAAATCTATTGAGGTAATAAAGTGTCACCATTGAAACTCCATTTCCCACTAACGCATTGTTTGCATCATTCCACTCGGGGCGTTGGGTATTCATCCAAATTCCCGCTTCCGGTATAAAATTCGACATTTTTGACAAAACGGTCGCAAGAATTTTTTCGATCAGATTTACATGATAAATTTCGTCGTTGTTCTCACGCAATAAGGCACCGTCTGCACCATTTTCACTTTTTCTCTTCCTTATTTTCTGATCCCAATCGTGATTGAACGCAATTGTGTCCTTCGGATTTTTTAAAATTTCTTGATAAGATTTTATGGTGTATGGCACCGCGGCATAAACAAAACACTCTTTTTCGAAGTAAGATTGTAATTTACCTGGTTGATATTTTTCTATAAATTCTAAGAATTTAAGTAAATAAATAATCTGATGATCTCCCCAATAACCTATATATGACCAAGGGTTGTCTGGCTCGATGGTTTCCCAATCAAAACCGCTTTTTGTTACACGGTATGGGTTATAACCATCAAATGTAGACGCGTTTAAGAACTTGTGAATCATACCATCAATAAATTCTGGATAAGCGTAAGCCAACGATTCCCAATTCTGAAAAATATCTCTCCAGTTTCCTTCGTAATCTAGGATTTTAGAACCATCAACTTCACTGCGCGTATTGATTGAAAATTTATTCCAAGGACGGCTTGGATCCCCATGTCTTCTACTAAATTTAAGTGGAAGATATTCGGTACAAAGGCGAATTAAATCTGGATTTTCATGATTTGAAATCAACTCCTTCAACGCTGCATACGCAAATACATCCGGTAAATTATTCAGAAACGTTGCATTCTTTTCGAAGAGCACTTTATTAGCATGTGCGATATAAGTTACAAAGTCCTTTTTCTCGATTTGGTAATTATTATCGAAAATGCCACCTCGCATAATGTTGAACAATACGTTCGAAAAATGACGTGTATCTCTGCGAGTATCAGCGGTAAATTGCAATCCATCAGCGGTTGAATTCAGTGCGATTAGGTTTTTTTTGCCCAATTCAATATCTGCTAACAGCTGGCTCTCAAGAGTACCATCATGCAATATAGCATCCGTTAGTTGAATAATTTGTGATTGATTTTGGTTGACATTTGCAATAATACTCCAACTTTTGGATGTATTCTTAGATAACAACATTTCGCCGGACACAAAATAGGCACCTTTTTCCCCCTTCACATCAGTTTCAGGTTGCAGCTTTTGTTGATTTCTAAACGCAGGAAGCTGCAATGAAGATAGTAAATAAATAGGTTTGTCGATACCTAAAGACCATGCAACATTGGCTTTTAAAGCTTCACTAGGTTCTGCTTTATCAACAATAATGGCACTTAATGCGAAAATTCCCAAACCACTTTCGGTATGCAGTTCATTTCTTTTATAAGCATCGACTAAATTACTTGTACTGGTTTGTAAATCGCTACTAACACCTTGCGGCATAATATTCTGAATACCATCTACATAAGAAATAGCATAATCAAATTCTGAGTTATTAATAACTTCCGATCTTTTGACAAACCCGAAAGCATTACTAGTGCTCCACTGATACCTAAACGTGAGATTGAAGTCATGAAGCACTTCCTCAAAAATTATTGTATTACCGTAGTTGTTTTTATACAAATTTCGGCTAATAGAATACTTATCATTAAATCGTTCGGAAAAAGGCTCCCAAAGAAATGTTTCATTATTATGACGCACTTGAAAAATTGTCTTGCTTCCTGTAATATCTGCAAACTCAGTAATTTTGTCATCTGTATAATAAGGAAAAAGTGCAAACTCCGCATTCTTCCTGCCAGCCGTAAGACCTCCATTACTTGATATAAAAAGCCAATGGTTCGAATCGCTAACAATACTCATAAAAAACGGACGCATCGCGTCATTATTGACAATTTTATAAAACATTTCACCATTGATAGTAAGCATTTCCATCGCTACAACTTTATTTGCTGCTTTGGTCTCGTCCTTAAATGGTATTGTCTGGCTTTGGCTCATAACATCTTAAATTCTTTTAGTCTATATTCTATCAAAAAAATTAATAGACTCTAATTTGAAAAGAGTCTATTAAATTTTTAGTTCTAAATTATAACATCAATATTTTTATTGATAAACTCTCACATAGTCTACTAACATAGTTTGAGGAAATCTCGTTTGACTATTAGGTGAACCTGGAAAATTCCCACCAACTGCCATATTAAGAATGAAGTAAAAAGGTTCGTTAAAAACCCAATCACCAGGAACATCAGCAGGAGTGATTTGGTTGTACAAAACACCATCCACATAATAATTAATGTAATTCTCGTCCCACTCAATTCCAAAAACATGGAAATCATTATCAAACCTGTCATTAGTCAACGTGTAATCTTTTGAAATAGCATTTCCTCCCGAATATCCCGGACCATGAACGCTTCCGAAAATCGAAGTTGGCTTATCTCCTAGATATTCCATGATATCTATTTCCCCACAAAGCGGCCAAATTTTGGTGTCTGAACTTGCACCTAACATCCAAAATGCCGGCCACAAACCTTTTCCAATTGGCAATTTTATACGAGCTTCCATTCTTCCATATTTTTTCTCATATTTTCCTTTAGATAAAATTCTTGCAGAAGTATATGCAGAACCCATAAAAGACTCCTTGATTGCAGTAATTTTTAACATACCATTTTCCACTCTAATGTTTTCTGGTCTGTCGGTATAATACTGCAATTCATTATTACCCCAACCGTTACTTCCTGTTCCCACATTGTAACTCCATAAGGCTGGGTTGGGAGCACCATCTACATTAAACTCTTCGCTCATCACAAGCTGCGTTTTTGTTATCACAGTTTGATTTTCATCTGAATTGCAACTTATTATTAAGGTGAAACTAATCATCAAGAGAATTATGTTTGATTTTATTTTATTCATTGTAAAAAGTTTAAAAGTTTATTTGTTTTTAATTGTAGAAATAAATGTTATCCATGTAAAAATTTGTCAAAGATGAACCATTGATATTCTCCATAATAATTAGTCCAATGTTATTTCTATTAGCTAACGTTAAAGGCGCATCTACTGTAATCCAAGTATTTGGTTGAACTTGAGATCGAGGCACAAATATTTGCTGACGCGTATCATCTCCGCCATTATCTACTTGATTTGCTCCCCAATCTTCGATAGAAATTAAAAAGTCGAAATTTGACGGTACACTTGGAACATACATATTAAAATGAACCCTAGTCATAGCACTACAATTTAAGGTAGGATTAGAAGTCGCAATACCCACATAATTAAAAGTAGTATAGTTCAAAATATTATTACCATTTACAGAAAAGTCAGCGGAACCGGTTGTTGAGCCTGGTGTCCAAAAGCCATTGTAGTAAGCAACGGGAACATTAGTATAAGTGTCGCTAAAAATAGACAAAACTCTACTTGGATCTCTTGTAGGAGTAGGAGCTAATGTAAAGACACCCTGCGAATTAATCGTAATAGAATCTATCGCATTTATTCCCCCGACAAATTCATTGGTTACAGGATTTAAAGTACCGCCTATATTTGCTGTTATCACAGTTGTACCAGAGGCTAAAACGGTAATTTGACCATTCTCATCAACAGCTGCAACACTAGGATTTGAAGATTTGAAAACAAAATACGCTGGAGCAGGATATACAACCTGATCCAAACCATTAGGTAAATTAAAAGTTTCCTTCAAATCTGCTAATGGTATCGTAATTCCAATAAACGAATTGATTGTTCTATTTACTCCGTTTGCAATCGAAGGTCTTGGTTGACCAATGGTTCCTAATTTTTCAAATTTCAGTTCATCGATCCAAAATGTATATCCTAAATTATTAGTTGCTTGCGATCCCGCAGCATACCTAAACATTCCTCTTTCTTGAACCAATTTTGAAGCATCTGGAATAGGAATAATATACTTTCTCCAAGCTGTTCCAAGACTTACATTCTTGATTGTTGTGATGTATTTGTTAGGAAAAAAATCTTCTCCAAACCCAAACTCTCCAACTACAGTACCCTGAGAAGCTTTTGCCCAAAAAGTTAAAGCGTCATATCCCGATAAATCACGACCTGGGCCGTCAATTCTCAAAATTCCACCGGCATAATTTCCTCCCGGGTCATTGGCGTTAGGAACGTCAAAACGCATAGACGCATTTCCTACATAACTTACATTTTCGTCAACAGACCAAGCAGTAAATTCTGAACCAGTAGGATTATCACCATCTGGGCCATAGGGAAAGTAAAAATTACTTCCCATTCCAACCGGAATATCTGTGAATATCAGACCAGTAGTAGGAAAAGTTGATAAAGTAGCATCTTCTGACACCTCTCGTTCGCAACTAAAATTAATTAGTATCATCAATACTAAAAACGATGCGTTTTTTACTAAATTAAATTTTTTGTTCTTCATTTCTTAAATTATTTAAATTATTTTCCGATGTTAATGTGCACGTATGTTCTAATTTCCCATTCGGTACCGTTAGGAAATCCAGCTGGACTTAAGATTGGTTGCGTGTCAAATTCGGTTGCAGTTTGATTTGGAGAATATCTAGGACTATATTGATCTAATGCACGCCACATTCCCATAATACCTATTCTTGTTTCTGGCAGTATATACCAGCTTGGCTTTCCAACTGATGTCGAAATATCTAAAGCACTTTGAACAGGGAACGTTAAATTGAAATCTCTATGGTAATCGAATGGTCCCCAATCATTTATTTTTAAAGATGTAACTACTTTGACTTTCTTGTAAATCATTCGAATATCTCCACCTCCTCTTTTGATGGTTCTTTCAGAATCTCCATTCGCTTGACCATTACCAAAATATAGGTTGGCTATCACACCCAAATCTGGCGTTAGCTTTGAAACAATTCTTGTATTTGACTCCCATAAATTTTGGGCTGGTGCTGATGTTGCGAATGCAAAAGGAGTTCTGTTCGCTAAAAATCCAATAGCAGCATCTTGCGTAGTAGGCAAATTTCTATAAACGAACCCTGTGCTAAGCGCAAATTTCGCATCTTCAACCATATCATTATTCCATTCATACATCCATGTGGCTGGAGTGGGGTCAAAAGTTAATAAAAGTTCACCTCCAACTGTTTCTCGATTTGCTCTTACAATAAAAGGATCTATCAAAATATTTCTCAATCTTCCAGGAGCATCGACACCATTCGGCATGGCTTCAACAAGGGGTTTTTGCCACAAAAAGTTTGGTGCAACTTGAAATTTAGAAGTAACGTTGTACGTAAAGCCGCTTAAAAAATTCATCTGATTACCACTTCCAGTATCTTTCAATCTCCATCCCGTGAAAGTTTGAGTGTTATCTGCACCACCATTTGCTACTAGTCCTTGAACCGCCCCCTGAGCATACATATTAAACCTTCCTTTTGAAAATGTCAATTTTGCTTTTCCTCCCCAATTGTCTTGAGAATTAACTTTATCAACTTTTACTATGTCGTCCTCCATTACTTGAAATTCCCTTCCATTTAATGGTTGTCCTCCCCATATACCTCCTAAATCGATGCCCAAAGATCCTATTTTCGTCCTTAAATGAATTGTTCCTCTTCGCGTTTTCGGTTGTGGAATAAAAATAGAGGTAAGCGCAGCACCCGCATTCGCGATGTCCTCATGATAAACTAAAGTAGCATCAAATCTTCCAATTTTTTTGCTATATTTAAGAAGATATGCCGGGTTAGCTCCCCACCACAATTGCGGACCAAAAGCAGCTTTCAATCCATTTAGACTTCCTCTACCATCTACTTCAAAACCAGAAGTTTCACCATTATAGATATCTAAATTTGCACCATAATTCGCTTCTGAGTACAAGGCGAAGAAATCACCTTCATAACCCCAATGATAATGTCCTGTTCTGTAAAAACCTCTCACTTCAAAATCTTTTGCCGTCCACTTGTAGGAAGCATTATAAATTTGAACTCTATTCACATCGGTTGTGAATACATTCCCATCTGGTGTCAGAAGCGTTTGTGCTCTTCCTCGATTTTCATAAAAAATTTCGTTAATTGGATTCTCTGCTACTCGTCCAAGTATATTAAAATTTACATTGGCTTTCATATTTGAAGCAGGATTACCCTCTACTCCAACAAAATAAGATTCCATATGATCAAAACCGGTCCTATTAGGATAAACATTTGTGGCAGGATCATCTGCTTTTGGAGTAGTTAATAAACTTCCCCCTGTTGTAAAAGTGGTAAACTCTGCTCTTAAGTTGCTAATTTTAAGAATTCCGCCATCATTACTAGCTAACGCAGCTTTATCGCCTCTGGCACGCAACATAGCGTCTGTTATGTTTGCGTTGTTGAAACTGTCATCTAAAGTTATCTTATTTACCCCCCCTGCAAATGGGTCTAATTTGTGTATATCCTTCAGAACATAATAAGCTGCCCGTGGATACAACTGATACAAACCTTTTTCATTCGTTGGGCCTTTTGCACAAATTCCAAACCATTCCTCATTCATATTATTCTGGCCTTCGGTAAAATCTTTTTGATAACCTCCATTTGACCAAGACGCATTAGAATCGTGAACATCAAGACCCGATGTCTGGCCATATTTCCACCATCCATCACTAAACTGGAAAGTAAACCCTCCTAATGAATTTCCAGCCTTCCCTAATCCCGCAGCATTCTCATAGATTTCCTTCCAATTTCCTTTCAAATAAAATGCTTGTGCATTTTGATCCTCTTGATTTGTAGAGACGTTAAATGCATCAGCCCCAAACTCTGTAAATAAAACCGGTTTTCCATACTCCTTTTTTACTCGTTCAAACAAATCACCAAATGAAACGCCTCTATATACGTTGGAACCCAAAATGTCAACATCTTTACATTCCTTTGCTATGATGTCAAGAAAAAGTAAATCTCCATTACAAATTGCAATCGGATGAGACTTATCTACAGATTTCATTTCTACAACAGCCTCATTAAATAACTTGTACATCGACTGAGCTCTAACTGTTGACTTTCTATCTTTAACTGGTATATCCTCTGTCTCAGCTCCATCCCAAAAAAGTCCGTAATTATTTTCGTTTCCTAGAAGAAATAACAATAAACCTTTTGTGTCTTTATACTCAAGGGCCATCTCCCTTGTCTCTTTCAATAAAAGCGCACGAGTCTTGGCATCAGAATACTCAGTGATTGGTGTCCACACGCCATCCAGAGATAACCCGTATCTACCAAAAGCATGATTAAGCATGGTGTGGATTCCATGATTTACATAAACATATTCAATCCATTTTTTGGGCATCCCAGTATAAACTCGAATTGTATTTACACCCATATTTTTGAGCAATCCCATTTCATCATCAAGAGCTTCCTTAATAACAGCATCAGATTGTTTCCAGAGACTGTAGTTATAATTGGTCCCGATTGGAAAATAATCCCAATTCATTCCATTAACCATAAAATCTTTCCCGTTCACAGACAGTTTCATTCCGCCTCCATCATTCTTTACCACTACTTGATTGGCTTGCGAAAAGAGATGTGGTGAGAAAACGACTAAGGACAGAAGTAAAATAATTTTTTTCATACTTTTAATTAATTGTTTTGGTTTATTGAGTTATTTAAATTCTATTACAGAGAAAGCGGAACTAATATCTTTCATCATCTTTCTATGGTGTCATTTCCTACTGTTGAGAAAAAAGATTAGATTCAATTGCAGGCTTAGTAAATTTACTATTTTCCCTTTTCCGTTGATAAATAATTGCTGAAAGAAACTATACATGTTTTCTTTTTCTAAAACAATCCGAAAATTGAAGTGTTTGCATAGCTAAAAGAGGTTTAATGCAAAAAAAAGGAAGGTTTCATAGTTAATCGTGTATAGGTATTGTATAGTTAAATTAGATATTTATTAAAGTACTAAATAGAGAGAATGTAATCAACTAATCCTTTTTCGTGCGCTAAATCCATTTTTTTTCGCAATCGATATCTCTTTATTTCGACGCTTCTTACCGAAATATTCAGCAAAGGCGCAATCTCTTTCGATGACAAATTGAGTCGTAAATAAGCACATAAACGCAAATCGTTTGGAGTTAATGAGCTATGCGCCAACTTAACCTTCTTCAGAAAATCCTTATCAGTACTATCAAATGCCTCTTTGAAAACTTTCCAACTATCTTCCTCAGAGATATTTTTGGTAATACTCAAAATTAATGACTTGACACTTCTATTGTCTTCTGTCGTTGTTTTCTTGAGATCTTCCTTTATTACTGACAATAGTTGATTTTTATTTATCAAACTCATTGTTGATACTGCAAGTTCTCTATTCTTGCTGTCAACTACTTCTGAAAGTTGTTCATTCCTCAATTTCATCAATTGCTGCTCGTTTTCCAACTCTTTAATTTCTAGTAAAAGATTATTCTCTTCAATTAATTTTTCTTTCTGCTGTTGATAATAATTTTTATAAAACTTATGAATAAAATTGAAAAGAATCAACAACCCGATAAGATAAATTAACAATGCCAAATTAGTTGCATACCATGGTTTGGATACTTTAAACTTATATGTTGCTACTTTTTCAGCAGAAGAATTAGCCAATTTAGCTCTCACCGTAAAAGTATACTCACCAGGTGACAAGTTTTTGAAACTTACAGATGACTTCGAACTCCATTCACTCCATTCTTCTTGAAAACCCTTCAGTAGATATTGATACTCCGTTGTGATATACTTGTTATATTCAGGTACGGTAAAGCTAAAGGTTATATTATTTTCGGTTGATTTGAAATCTCCCGATGCATTGATAGGATGATTCTTGCTTTTTTCATTTAAACGATTAATACTGACGCTAGAAATAGAAACTGCGTAACTTCTGAAACTCAAATCATTTAAATTAATAGTATAGTAGCCGTCTGTCGTGCCAACTAAGTAAATTGAATTCCCAACTTGTGAAATATTTTCATATCCAAGTTGCGAATTAGTGAGCGATGATGGAATTGGAATTGCATTTTGTTTTAATTGATTATTTAACTTACTTAAAGTGAAATAGTAAATATAATTTTTAGAAAAAAGCCAAATTTTGTTTGATGAATCAACAATCATTCTGCCTGAAGTAAATTCATCATTCTCGAATATCTTACTGAGAACTAGGTCTTTTTCAAACAATCTTGTTGACGAATTGAGTTTAAATATTCCAGCTTTATAAGCGTAATATATTACATTATTGAATTTAGCTAAACATGCATTTTTTCCTTTCGTAGGCGACTTATATAGATATTTACTTTCAAATGTTCGAAATGCAGAATCTATGTTGAGTTTAAAAACGCCCTTATATTCATGACTAACATATAGAACCCGCGGATTGCTCAATTCAAAATACTTTGCGGAGTAATTGAACCCGTTTATCTTATTCCTAAAAACCCATTGATTATTAACTTTTTCAATAACGGACAGACCGTAATAATTTCCTTGAAGCAATTTATTTCCATTATCTGGTAAAGTGCCAAATTTCCATGTGCCTGATTGCGAAAAAATGCAGCGGGCTTTTCCCTCTTCAATAATGAAAGTACCCGAGTCGTGACCACAAAACAAAGTGCCTTTATACGCAAACAAAGACCAAACCTGACCTTTGGTTCCACTGATAAATTTAAAATTTTCATTGCTTCCATAATCCTTAAAAAAAAGTCCTTGATTGGAACCAATATATAATTTGTTTTGAAATAGTATTGAGGCATAAACGGTCCCGATAATTCCCGTATCATCGGTAAAACACTTAACAGGAGTTTGAAGATTGAGACAATTAATACCATTATCCAATCCTATCCATAAATTCTTGTCATTATCCTCATACAAAGACAATACAGTGTTATTACTCAAACCTTTATCCTGATTTATATTGTACTTTATTTTTCCCTCACTTGACAATATAAAAAGTCCATTTGAAATAGTTCCTATAGCGAAACTACCATCGGATAGTTTTTGACTACTATAGATACTACTTTGTGTTAAAATGAAATCTGCTTCGGTATTGAACTTCGTTAAAATCCCCGATATCAATTGAAAAAATCCATTTGATTGCGTTTGAATAAGTAAACCCTCTGTTGTCGAAAAAATATTAACAATTTTATTGTTTTGCAAAATAGGATTATCAGAAATCAACTTACTTTTACCATTTTCTATTTCAAACAGACCAAAATTTAAAGTTTGAAAATAAATGGAATTTGCTACTCCAAATGACTTTAAAATATCATTTTTTGGTGTAATTATCGAAAAATTACCTGATTTCGTGTCGTATATATACAACCTATTTAGAGATTGAAAAATAACCCATTGATCATAATCCAAAATATTCCAAAACTGCTCGTCATCCAGTATTTTTGATTTTATTTTATTGCTTAATGAAGTATATTTCAGTTGTCCATCACTTTGTTTGGTCCAATATCCAAACTCCATGTAGCAACCTGTAAAAACTTTTCCACCAATTACTTTTACAGATCTTATAATGGATTCGTTAGGAGAATTGTATAGCGTCCATGTAGAACCATTAAACTCAAGCAACCCTTCATTATTGGCGAAATACACAAATTGACTCTTATCCTGAGCAATCATCCAGTTCTGATTTCCTGCGCCGTAAGTGTCTGAGTTGTATTTTACAATTGGTGGTAGGTCTTGAGAAAAGACGACGGTCAACCTAAGGAAGGTAGTGATGTAAAAAATAAACCTAATAGTAGAGTTTTTCATTATATAAATGAGTTTTTTCATTGCTAAAAGTAGTCATTAAGTATAATAAGTTCGAAATATAATTTCTAGTGATAGCAATATCAGAAACTTATCAGAAATTTTTTCAAAAAAAAAGACTGTCTTTAAAGACAGCCTTTTTATATAAGTTAAGGCAATTACTCCTTTACAAATCTCGTTGCAGAAACATTTCCGTTGATTGATGTTCTAACAACATATATTCCACTTTGAAGACTTGATACATCAACAGTAACAATTTTACTGTTAGCTGTAGTCGAAATTACTTCTTGACCCAATACATTGTAAACTGAAACATTTTCCACATTTTCTAATGCTTCAATTGTAAAGTTTGTTGTAGCAGGATTTGGATACATCTTTATAGATGAAGCAACAAAACTTGAAGTCCCTAGAGTACCTTTGTGTAAGTAAAGATTATCGTAATACACAGTTCCTAGATTAGAAGTAATTACAAATTGAGTAAAATCACCTACACTTGGACAAGCATTTCCTGGTGGTGTATTGATACAATTTAACGCAGCAAAAGGAATATCTATCGATATCCATTCACCTTCAGAACCACTTGCTAACTCATTAGCATTTGTAGCTGTATATTCAAACGCGTTAGTTTCACCGCCAGTATTATTCCAGTTCGAGAATTTAAAACTAAAAACTTTATCTTGCGTAGGTGTCTCAGTCCAAATATCTATATGAAAACGTGTAAATCCGGTTGCATCAAATCTTCCTGCCAAAAATGCAATCCCTTCACATCCTAAACCTACTACTTTGTTTGTGTTATTGCCCTCTATCTGAACTAAGCTAGTTGATGCAGGGCACCAAGAAGTATTGTATGTATTATCATCACCACCTGAGTAACCAATCGTAGCAACTGGTGCATACACATCACTAAAAATTGACTTAACGTCAGCAGCTGGTCTATTTGGTGGCGTTGGAGCAGCAGTTGCTGGAACAGGAATTACCGGAGGTGTTCCAAGTGGACCTCTAATGTTGTCCACATAAAATGTGCGCTCTGGAGTAGGAACAGTTGGATTAAAGAAACCTACAGCACCTGGAGCCCAATAGGTATGAATTACAAAACCACCGTATGTACCAGTAGCCGGTGCTGGTTGCCCGTCAAGAGAAGTGCCAAAAGTGAATGAAATAGTTTGCCAAGTACTTCCACCTGGGTGTGAAGCTGAAGCAGCAACTTGTGCTGGACCTCCTATTCCGCCTGTAACTTTTACTAAAAATGTAACAGGTTCAGCAGAGAAAACATCCATTGTCATAGTTTGCGTAGCTGTAAGATTAACAAGTGACGTTAGAGTCAAATTTATTCCTTGCCATGGCTGACCACCTGGGTTTCCAACGATTTTTAGTACTTGAGAGGTGTTAGTTCCTGTACCAGCTTCTACAGTTGGAGCTGGTCCATCACCGAAAGGACCTCCATTAATACCACCACTTTCAGCAGCTTCAAAACCTAACAAAAGATCCTGTGAATATCCTAATGAAAAAGTCAAAAGGAAAATAAAAAGCGTAATTTTTTTCATAATTTGATAATTTTAAATGTTTGAGTAAAACTAGCATAATATAGCAATGTTTCTCTTAAAACCAACTATATAAAAACTATACAAAAAAAAATGACAAAAAAATGTTTAAATCTCTTTGTATAATTGACATTGCAGGGATTCTTTATCATTAACAATAAATATCACAAATCAAATATGTAGAGGCAATGTAAAGGTATATGACTTGTTTGAAATAAGATGTTTCATGTATAAATACAATTAATCGAATACCGAGCAACAATTTATACATTTTGATTAAATAAATATGGGAAAAAATTAAAGTATGGAAATTATCATTTCTGCATTTTTTTGGCATGCTCAACATCTTTTGCCCTTTCTCAAAATAGAATTAATTACATTTGTCCAAAATTCAAAAGAATAATGATTACAGGAGATATTTCTACTCTGGAACCGAAGAAAAACATCATCATCAAAGGAGCTCAAGTCCATAATCTAAAAAATCTTGACGTTGCTATTCCGCGAAATAAACTTGTTGTAATTACCGGCTTATCCGGATCCGGAAAATCATCTTTGGCCTTTGATACTTTATATGCTGAAGGTCAACGTCGTTATGTAGAAAGTCTATCATCTTATGCACGACAGTTCCTAGGAAGATTAGATAAACCAAAAGTGGAATACATAAAAGGTATTGCTCCAGCCATAGCAATTGAACAAAAAGTAAATACTACGAATGCAAGATCGACCGTTGGAACTTCAACTGAAATCTATGATTATTTAAAATTATTATATGCGAGAATCGGAAAAACCTATTCGCCTATTTCTAATCTTGAGGTAAAAAAAAATACCGTTACTGACGTTATCAATACTGTCAAAACTATCGAAATAGACAGCAAATGGTTACTTCTTGCTCCAATTCATTTGGAGGAAGGCAGAAAATTAGAAGATAAGCTAAAAGCCCTATTGCAACAAGGATTTGCTAGAATTGTTGTTGGTAGTGAAATCGTGCGCTTAGATGAACTGCCAACAACACTACTTGGTACCAACTCAAAAAAACAAAATGAAATTTTCTTAGTTGTAGATCGAATTGTTGTAAAAGAAGAAGAAGAATTCTATAATCGTCTATCAGACGCGGTTCAAACTGCTTTCTTTGAAGGCAAAGGCATCTGTTACTTGCAAGAATTAGATGCAAAAAATAAGTATGAGTATAGTAACAATTTTGAATTAGATGGCATTTCATTTTTGGAGCCAAATGTACATTTGTTCAGTTTTAACAATCCATACGGAGCCTGTCCTGTTTGTGAAGGCTACGGAAACATCATAGGGATTGATTCCGAATTAGTGGTTCCAAACACTGCCTTATCAGTATACGAAAATGCTATTTTTCCTTGGCGCGGCGAAAGTATGAGTTGGTATAGAGATGAATTAGTCAATAATGCTTACAAATTTGACTTCCCGATTCACAAGCCCTTCTATCAACTCTCTGATGAGCAAAAAGAACTGATTTGCGTAGGAAATGAATATTTTCAGGGGCTTAATGATTTCTTTAAAGAACTCGAAGAGAAAAACTACAAGATTCAAAATAGAGTCATGTTGTCGAGGTATCGCGGGAAAACAAAATGCCATTCTTGTAAAGGAAAACGCCTTCGTATTGAAGCTTCATACGTTAAAATTGAAGGCAAAACAATTTCGGATTTGGTTGATTTACCTATCAGGAATTTGGTCACTTACTTTCAAGAAATGAAGCTTAGCGAATTTGATCAAAAAGTTGCAAAACGACTATTAATTGAAATAAACAATCGACTCACTTTTTTAGTGGATGTTGGGTTAGAGTACCTGACACTAAACCGCAATTCCGCAACGCTTTCTGGGGGTGAATCGCAACGAATTAATCTCGCTACTTCATTGGGAAGTAGTTTAGTTGGTTCGATGTATATTTTGGATGAGCCAAGCATCGGATTACATCCTAAAGATACGGAACGATTAATAAGTGTTTTGCTATCCTTACGTGACCTAGGAAATACGGTTATCGTAGTCGAACATGATGAAGATATCATGAAAGCTGCCGACATGATCATTGATATTGGTCCAGAAGCAGGTACCTTTGGAGGACAATTAGTGGCACAAGGTTCCTATGATGAAATTCTAAAATCAGACTCGCTAACCGCAAATTATTTAAATGGTAATTTAGAAATAAAGGTCCCAAAAACGAGGAGGAAATGGGCAAACTACATCGAAATTATCGGAGCTCGTGAAAATAATTTACAGAATATTGATATAAAATTTCCCATAGAAGTATTGACAGTAATCACTGGTGTCTCGGGAAGTGGCAAAAGTACTTTGGTAAAGAAAATTCTATATCCTGCCATGCAGAAGAAATTGGACGGAATTGGAGAAAAAGCCGGTCAGTTTAGCGATATACAAGGCTACTATCATAAAATTCGTCATATAGAATATATCGATCAAAATCCAATCGGAAGAAGTTCCCGATCTAATCCGGTAACTTATATTAAAGCATACGACGATATTAGAGACTTGTTTTCGAAAGAAAAATTATCAAAAATACGGGGTTATTTACCTAAACATTTCTCATTTAATGTAGATGGTGGCCGTTGCGAAACTTGTAGTGGCGAAGGGTCGATTAATGTCGAGATGGTGTTTATGGCAGATGTGCATTTACCTTGCGAAACCTGTAGTGGCAAGCGTTTCAAAAAAGAAATTCTCGAAGTGCATTTCGAAGGAAAAAACATTGATAATATCCTTACGATGACCATCGACGACGCGATAGCTTTCTTTAAAGAGGCAAAACAAACAAAAATTGTACAAAAGCTACAACCGTTGCAAGATGTTGGATTAGGATACGTTCAATTGGGACAATCTTCGTCAACACTCTCTGGTGGTGAAGCACAGCGAATCAAACTGGCAACATTTCTTGTCAAGGGAAGCACAAAAGAAAAAGCACTTTTTATATTTGATGAACCTACGACCGGTTTGCATTTTCACGACATCAAAAAATTATTGGCTTCTTTCGATGCTTTAATTGAAAATGGGCACTCTATTATAGTTATAGAACATAACCTCGATTTAATAAAATGCGCAGACTATATCATTGATTTAGGACCGGAGGGTGGGGAAAACGGTGGGCAATTACTTGCGATTGGAACTCCGGAAGAAATTGTTAAAAATAAAAAATCCATTACCGGAAAGTACCTCAAGTTTAAATTGCAAAACTAGTTCGACACATCTATCTCGTCTCCTTCAAAGAATAAATTAAAGACAAAAATTTTCACGTAACGCGTTTCATTGCTCTCGTAAGAATAAGTTATTCTCTTCTTTTTGTGATCCAGCGATAATTTGCCACGGGCACTTTTAGAGCGCAATATCCATGTAGAAATACCTTCTTCATCGACAGAATAATTGATTATAGATCCGTGATATAATCTTGTCTTTCCATCATCCGTAAGCGCAATAACTATGTAGCCGCTGTTCTTTGAATTAATCTCTCGAATATCGATTACAGAAGTTTCATACTCTGTATCCTTCAAATCATAAGCATCTCTCTCTTGATTCCAGGTATAAAACAATCTGCTATCTGAATGAAAACGCCTTTGATCGTTTAGTTTTGTCGGCATCGTTTGAGCCGAAATGCAAAAAGTAATAAAAAAGATAAAAATTGTTAGCTGATGCTTCATCACTTTCAAAAATTTTTCAAAAGTACAAAAATGCATCAAATGAAAACCAGTTTGAATCAAATACTATTCTGGATAGAATCTACATATAGTGTATAGTTAAACCATTTTTAAGCGGATTTCAATAGAAAATTAAGGCAATCAATTTTGATTTTGGAACGTCACAATTTTTTTAGGATACGAATTGAAATCGGAGTAGTAGGTACAGAAATGAACTCGATACAATAATTCCTAAAACCTTGAATCAAAAAAAAAAATCACTCGCTTAGCTACTGTCATTACTCTTCTAAGTGGAATGCAACTTATCTATTACCGCGAAAAAAATTGATTATCACCATTGGTTTCGTAAAGAAAAATAAAACACGGTATGGTTATTGCTCTAATTTTTATGAAAATAAATACAGTGATAACGCTACGTATTATTATCAAAAAATTGGGTTTAAAAAAATAAAATTGGGTTTGTTTTGGTTGAATCCCGCAAGTAGTTTCAGTACTTGCGGGATTTTTTTATGACTTCCGTGCAAATGGACTATTAATCTTATCTATCAATGTGTTAATTACAATATTTACTTCTGTCGAGATCTTCCATTTATAGGTAAAGAAAACATATACGATAGTTATTAAAATCGACTTCAAAATAATATTAAAAAAAGCGTAAAAGTGAAAGTCCCAAAAATAAAACAAGAGAAAAACCACACTTATAATGATAAAGGAATGAATCGTTTTATTGGTAAATGGAAATAAATCCATCTTGTTAACTACAAACCAAAGTTTAATTGAATTGTAGACAATGACCGAAAGAAGCGTCGCTAAAGCAGCTCCATTTATGCCGTACATGGGAATAAATACCATATTCAAGACAATCATTAAGAAAACCAGTAGCAGTCCAAAAAAAAGTACCCAGCGATAATATTTTGTGTTCAGTATAATGGCATTGTTATTACCCAAAATCACATCGTAAAACTTAGACAAACCAATTAGAAAAACTACGAGAATTCCACCACTGTATTCAATTGGTATCAACTTATACAGTTCTTTTATATTTAGGAAGATGCCCAACATAACAAAACCACCAAAAACCTGAAGATTTATAGCGCTTTTTTGATATAAATCTCGAAGTTCTTCCTTTTTGTTTTCCGAAATTAACTTTGCAGTGATTGGATATATTATTTGCAACATCGCTCTACTGGGAACCGCAATCACAGTAGCGATAAATATAGCAACAGAATACAGCGCATTACTACCAATATTTTCATATGCGGGTATCATTACCTTATCAAAATCCAAAAGTAAAACCGCTACACTGCCGGAAAGGATGACAAAAAATGAATACCCAAATATTTCTTTAAAATTATGTGGAAGAGAAAAAGAAAAAACCGGCATTTTTACATACATAGCATAAGCCATCATCGCAGCAAATTGGAGGAAATAGGCGGCTAAAAGTCCATAAATAAAACCATCTTTACTTATTAAACTTAGATGCACTCCAAACAACATCAAGAAAACAACAACACGAACCAACACCTCACTGATGAAGTTTCCAAATACAGATTGCATATGCACTTTTACCCATGCATAATAAACTTCGAAATAGCCCATGCATATCCCAATAATCGGTATTAACCAAAGATAGGGTTTCACCGTTGGATTTTCCTTTAAAATAAAAAACGCAATCTGATCGTAACAGAAAAAAGTAATAGTACAAATTGGCAAAATTAACAGCAATGGCATCCATAGCATAAAGCTCAGAAACTTCTCTTTTTCTTCCTCCGATGCGCATTTTGAATAGTACCGTATTAGGGTGTTGTGAACACCAAATGCCATTAAAGGCATCATAATATTGGCTGCAGAAAGCAAGAACGCAACCATTCCGTAATGCGTCTTGCCCAGAAAATTGGTGTACAAAAACAAAGCGTTAATAGCACCAATCCCAAAACCAAAATAGGTAATGATTGTATTTTTGATTGATTGATGCATCACAATTCCCATAAATTTTTCGTCTTTAGATTTTACTGAATGCTCTTGAGAATTACTTCCGACAATCGTTTGGTTAAAAATCGTCTTGAATACGATTCTAATCCAACAGCATTGACAAGCAATTTATTTTCTAGATAACAATGATAGGAACTCAAAATGGACTTCTTCAGTGCATCTTTCTCTGAATAGTCAAAGAAAAGTCCGGTATTGGTTTGCTTGATAATTTCTGAAAAATCAGACCCTAGCGGTCCAATCGCAACAATAGGCCTTCCTGACGCCATATATTCGAATAATTTTCCAGGGATAATGCTAATAGTGTTTTTTGAATTAATTTCTATCAACAATAATAGTTGTGATTTCCGTTGCTGAATTAACGCCTCCTGATGAGATACGTAACCTAACATTTTCAGGTAATTTCCAAGTTCATAACTTTTTATAGTTTCTACCACGTCGTCGCTTACAGTTCCTATTAATTTAATTTCTAAATGCGCTGAAAAATCAGGAATTTCTTTAGCTAGCTCTGATAGACATTGCCAAAGAATAACTGGATTCCGCTCGGAAAGTAGCGATCCGATATGAGACAAGCTAAAAGATTCGTCTAATGACTGCTTCGGTACTTGCTCCAAATCGTAGCCATTGGTAATCACATGTATAGGTTTTGCAGTCTTTGTGAGAAACTCCAACCTAGTACTATTGCTCGTTACCAATATGTCATCCGCAGTTTGCAGAACCCGCGACTCCATAGCCAGATGCTTCTTTTGAGAAGATGTCGATAGTTTCAATTCACTGTGATAACCAATATTAGTCCACGGATCTCGAAAATCCGCAATCCAATGAATTGGCAATTGTTCTTTCAATTTTAGACCAATTAAATGCAAACTATGTGGCGGGCCAGTAGTAATAATTGTGTCGATTTCATTTTTTACTATGTAGTTACGCAAAAATTTGACTGACGGCTTCACCCAAAAAACCCTTGCATCTGGGATAAAAAAATTGCCTCTTACCCACAATAACATTCGATCTAAAAATGATTGATTCTTTCCGCTAGGAATAATCCCAGAGCTGATTTTCTTTGTTTTATTTTTTGAAAAGAGCGAGGCAAAACTATACGGTTCAAAAATGCTTCTTTTAATTATAATGGCTTTATTGGAAATTTCCGCTTTTAAATCTTCATCAATAATAGGATATGAAGGATTCTCAGGCACGTATACGATAGGCTGTATATTAAACTCGGGCAAATACTTAACAAATTTCAACCATCGTTGCACTCCAGGACCGCCAGCGGGTGGAAAATAATATGTGATGATTAAAACTTTTTTCATTGGTTCACTTCGTAAATGATTGTCAGATTTTGACAAATTACTTTTCTTTACTAAACCATAATTTTCTTCTCTCGTAATACAAACCTCCGACCACAAGAAAGACAATTCCAAGTGAACTCGCCAAAGCTATTGTACTTCCTGTTTTTACAACTTCAGGTTCAAATCTAAATTCAATTGTGTGCTTGCCCGGCGGAATTTGCAATGCCCTCAATACATAATTCGCTCTTAAATGTGGGGTTTTGCTGCCATCAACATAAGCATTCCAGCCATTTTCATAGTACATTTCAGAAAAAATAGCTAAACCATCATGCAAATTATTTGATACATATTTTATCTCGTTCGACTTATATTCCTTTAGTTGTATGTTAGCCAAAGTGTCTTTCGTATAATTTGACTTTAGTTGAAAATCACCATATTCCTTGGTGTTAACCACTGCAACTTCCTTGGTGGGAATTTCAGCCAAAGCCTTCATTTCGTTATCAGGATTCTGTACGAATTTGACATTTTGTACAAACCATGCATTGCCATTAGCTTCCGGATTGCGCGTCGGAATCTGTTTCCCCTCTTTGTCACTTTGAATGACATATTTCACATTCAGCATATTCAGCACCTCCATATTGTTTTTTGCGATTTGGTAATCAAATAATTGCTGCATGCGTCTTGGTTTAGCGGCATGATACCCTCCAATCGACTTGTGGAAATAAGAAGCACGGGCGCTCGACATGTTTCCATCCACTTCAAACACTCTGTAATGTGTAGTGTCGCTCATAATCATCTCATCAGCTTCTGTCGACTGGAATGGTACATCTACTTCTCTAGCGCTTACAAATTCATTGCTACTCACGTAATTCTTTGCGATAAAGAAAAGATCTAAAACCATCAGCAGTCCCACCAAAATAACAGTTGTATTTTTAACCAATCTGTTCTTAATATGAAGCCAAAATAAGCTAGAAACTAGCAAGATAAAAAAACCAGATCGCAGTAAATCAGCTAAGAACATCGACTTTCGGTCTGACTTCAAAGCCTCTAAAAACTCGGGGCCGTAACTCTCTTTAAAATAAGCATCTGACCCACCCGAATAATCAAAAGAACCTTTGAATACGAAAAGCAATACTAAAATTCCCAGAGCAATGGCACTTGATTGCCAAAGTACCTTCCATTGTCGAGTTTGATCCGCTTTGAAAAAATAATGCAACCCTAAAACTGCTAATACCGGAGCACATAATTCGAGTATAACTTGTATCGAAGAAACCGCCCGAAATTTATTGTACATCGGAACATAATCAATACAAAAGTCTGTCAACAATGGAAAATTCTTACCCCACGAAAGCATTAAAGAAACCAATGCTGCAATCAAGAAAGCATACTTGATTCTCCGTCTTACTACAAAAAGAGCAAGGACGGACAAAAAGAAAACTACGGCTCCAATATATGCTGGAGCAGCGACAATAGGCTGATCTCCCCAATATGTTGGCATAGCAGAAACAAAGTCTTTCGCTTGTTCTTCCGGAACATTTTGACTTAATATAAATTCATACATTGCTCCGTCAGTTCCAACATTTTCACTGTTTGATCCTCCAAAAATTCTTGGTGCTATGAGATTTAAACTTTCTAAGATACCATAACTGTATTCAGTAATATAGTCATTTGACATGGCGTTTTTGGTCGTGTTTTTAGTTCCATCGGCATTATAAGTCAATTCGCTTTTGTCTCTCGTACTGTACTTTGCATATTCGGATGTCGCTAATAAGTTTGTAGCATTGGAACCCACCGCAAATATACCCGCAATAGCGAACACTCCAAATACTTTTCCAATTGTTAAAAACGCTTTTTCTTTGATAAAACGGTAAAGAAAAAAGCAAGAAATAACCAAAAGTAATAACAACAAGTAGTAAGTCATTTGAAAGTGATTCGCATTTATTTCTAGTGCGGCTCCTATCATTGTGATAATACCACCAAGTACGAATCGTTTTTTATAAACAAGTAAAACACCCGCAAGAACCAGCGGCATATAAGCAATAGCATGCGCCTTAGCATTGTGCCCCACCCCAAGAATAATAATTAAATAAGTTGAAAGTCCAAAAGCAAGGGATCCAAAAAAAGCTTTTAACGGATCTACTTTGATTACAACCATCAAAATATAAAACCCAAGAAAATAGAGAAAAAGATAATCGGCAGGCCGGGGCAAAAATCGCAGTAAATGATCGAGTTTGCTAATGTACTCGTGGGGATAATTTGCACCTAATTGATAAGTAGGCATACCTCCGAATGCGGAGTTCGTCCAATAGGGTTCGGTGTGATAGGAATCGCGAAAATCATTTTGTTCTTTCGCCATTCCCGTATACTGAACAATATCAGACTGAAAAATCTTTTTTCCTTGAAAAGCAGGATAAAAATAAATACAAGAGAAAATTACAAAACCTAAAACTGCTAAAGCGTGGGGATAAAGTTTTTTGAATGCATCCATATCTTAGAAGGGCGCTATCGCGCAAATTCGTTTACATTATATCAGCCAAAAATAGTTAAAAAGTGCAAACGAACAGTCGAAAAGGAAAGTCAATTTAATCTATTTCTTCATAATCGATATACTCGCCGACCTTCTTGGTTTCACGAGGCTTATCTGTCTTCGGATTTTGATTTACAAACCCGTCTTGCGATGGATTGGTTTTATGTTGATAACTCGACTGATACTGTTTTTGGAAATTTTCCCCTGCTTTTTCCACCACTTTTTTAACCATAATTGGAAGAAATAACCGCACAAGAAATTTGAAGATATAATAGAATGCCAAGATATAAAAGATAGTTTTTAGAATTCCATTAAAGGAGGCCATTTCCATAATTAGATAAATTTCGACAAATTTAATAAATCAAAGCTTCAAAAATAAAATTGCATTCTTAAATAAATAATAAATTATAGTACATTTGAACCACTGGATTTTTCAGGCAAAACCCAAATTTTATGGTCAAAACCAACATTTTAACGTTACTCGCAATTGCCTTTTCGATCACTTCAAGCTTAGCACAGTTTACTGACGTCATTAATTCGAATCGACCCGGTCAATCAATGGCAGCTTTTTCCGTCGGGAAGACGGTAATTCAATCGGAAATGGGCGTAAATTACAGCAAAGAAAAATACGAAGAAAATCCTGAATCCCCATATAAAGGCCTAAACTGGACAGCTGATTTGACTTTAAGGTATGGCGTTTTTTTCGAACAATTTGAACTTATCGCTAACTTCGAATATCAAAATGAACGCATTACCTCTCCCTTTTTTGATAGACACGATACCGGATTAAAGAGAACAACTATCGGAGCAAAATATTTAATTTATGATCCTGATCGAGATTATGAGCAGAAGCCCAATCTATACAGTTGGAAAGCCAACCATAAATTCAATTGGAGACAATTTATCCCTGCAGTCGCATTTTATGGCGGCGCAAATTTTAATTTAACACGAAATAAATTCAGACGACCTGAAATTCCAAAAGAAGATGGATTAACTTTAAAGGGAATGATTCTTACCCAAAATCAGTTTGGAAGATATACCTTTCTAACTAATATTATCATTGACAAATTTCCTTCTCAAAGATACTCACTTGATTATGTTTTGACAATGACGCGGGGTTTTAATTCTAGAGTTTCTGGTTTTGTAGAAATCCAAGGGTACAACAACGTCTATTACAGAGATCATTTTTTCAGAACTGGAGCTGCGTATTTATTAAAACAGAACCTCCAAATAGACGCTTCGGTAAGTAGTAATTTTCAAAACGCACCAAATATATTTGTTGCTGGTGTAGGCGCTTCGTGGCGTTTCGATGCCAATTATAGCGAGGTCATGCTTCGAGTTCCGAAAGAAGACAAACGAAGCAAACTCGATAAGAAAAGCGATAAGATAAAAGACAAGAAAAAAGAAAAAGAGAAAAAACGTATTGATGCAGTCGACTGAGATAAAACCAAGTAAAATGATTATTGTAAATAAAGTTGATACACCAGCACTGCTAAAGGCGTATGTCACTTTTCCTTTTTCATTATATCAGAATCATCCTTATTGGGTTCCGCCGCTGATACAAGATGAAATCGACAGTTTTGACACCAAAAAAAATCCCGCATTTGAAACTGCAGAGGCTCATTTGTTTCTGGCGTACAAAAACAATGTTATTGTCGGGAGAATTGCGGTCATTATCAATTGGAATGAGGTAAATAACCAACAGAAAAAGAAAGTTCGTTTTGGTTGGTGGGACGTTATAGACGACATCGAAGTTACCAAAGCACTGCTAGAAAAAGTATATGAAATAGGAAGGAACAACCAACTTGAATACGTAGAAGGTCCGATTGGATTTTCAAATTTAGATAAAGTTGGCGCCCTTACCGAAGGATTTGATTTTATTGGGTCGATGATAACTTGGTACAATTACCCTTATTACGCGCAGCATCTTGAACAACTCGGCTATGTAAAAGAAAAAGAATACATCGAAAGTAGTTTCTCTTTTGCTAATGTGAAGCCTGAAGTGTATACTAAAGCACAAGAATTAGTAAAGAGAAGGTACCAATTGACCGCCGTGCGATTTACAAAAACGAAAGACATTATTCCGTATGTAGACAAGATGTTCGATCTATTCAATGCAAGCTATGCCAATTTAACCTCATTTGTCGCCATTACAAACGTTCAAAAGGAATACTTTAAAAAGAAGTACATTCCCTTTATCAATCCGGAATACATCAAATTTGTAATGGACAAGGACGATAATATGGTTGCATTCAGTATTGTTATGCCATCATTTTCAGAAGCACTCCAAAAAGCCAAGGGAAAACTATTCCCTCTTGGGTGGTACCACATGCTAAAGGCCAAAAATCACAGTAAAGAAGTTGCCTTCTACCTCATCGGGATTCTGCCAGAATACCAAAGCAAAGGCGTCACAGCTATTATTTTTGATGAATATTATAAGACTTTTAGCAAAAAAGGAATTCTCCGTTGTATACGAACTCCTGAACTCGAGGAAAACCATGCGATACATAATCTTTGGAAAAACTTCGATTCTAAAGTAACACGACGTCGCCGAACCTTTCGCAAAAATTTATAAAAAAACCGCTTCATTGGGAAACGGTTTTCTCTATTAATTATTTATTGTAATTAACTCACATCTACGGTAGTTCGATCCGCAATTTCTTTATAAGTACCATTCACTAATTTCTCACGAATTATCTCAAAAGCAGTAAGCGTTTCTTCAACATCTGCTAAAGTATGCGAGGAGGTTGGAATCATACGCAATAGAATAATCCCTTTTGGAATCACTGGATAAATTACAATCGATAAGAAAATACCAAAATTCTCTCTCAAATCATTGACCATCACCATTGCCTCTGGAACACTTCCTTCTAAATATACGGGTGTCACACAAGTGTTGGTATCGCCAATATTAAAGTTTCTCGAGCGAAGTCCATTTTGTAAAGCATGTACATTTTCCCACAATTTGTCTTTCAGTTCTGGGTGATTGCGCAACAACTCTAATCGCTTCAACGCACCAACGGTTTGAATCATCGGTAATGCTTTGGCAAACATTTGTGAACGCAAATTGTATTTCAAGTAATCAATGACATCCTTGTCAGCAGCGATAAAAGCGCCTATACTCGCCATCGATTTGGCAAACGTAGAAAAATAAACATCTATTTGATCCTGAACTCCTTGCTCCTCGCCTGCTCCTGCTCCCGTTTTTCCTAGTGTTCCAAAACCATGGGCATCGTCTACCAACAGACGGAAATTGTACTTCTTTTTCATCGCTACAATTTCCTTCAACTTACCTTGTTGTCCTCGCATTCCAAAAACGCCCTCGGTAATGAATAGAATTCCACCCCCAGTTTCTGTAGCCATTTTGGTCGCACGCTGTAAGTTTTTTTCCATGCTTTCAATATCGTTGTGACGGTATGTAAAACGTTTTCCCATATGCAAACGTACCCCGTCAATGATACAAGCATGCGCATCAACATCGTATACAATAATATCATTTTTTGTAACCAACGCATCAATAGTCGACATGATCCCCTGATACCCAAAGTTCAACAAATAAGCAGACTCTTTCATCACGAATGCAGCCAATTCGTTCTCCAATTGTTCGTGAGCATCGGTATGGCCACTCATCATTCGAGCGCCCATCGGATAGGCCGCGCCATATTGAATCGCAGCTTCTGTATCGGCTTTTCTAACTTCTGGATGATTCGCCAATCCCAAATAATCGTTCAAACTCCAGTTTAAAATGTCCTTACCTTTAAATTGCATTCTTGGTCCCAATTCACCTTCCAACTTTGGAAAAACGTAGTAACCTTCAGCCTGTGATGCCCATTTCCCTAATGGACCTTTATTATTTTGGATTCTTTCAAATAAATCTTTCACCATAATATTCAATATAAAATCGGTTTTTTAGATGGCGCAAAATTAATTATTTCCGACTGATATTACGGCTATAATTCCAATTATTTTTAGGAGCTACTTCCCGCTATTCGCGATATCTTTTTATGCTGAACTCGTTTCAGCATCAATTACTTAAACTTAGTTCATGTAAAAGATGCTGAAACGAGTTCAGCACATAAGGATGCCGTGACACACGAGCGTAGCGAACTGGCGAAGCAATCGGGGCTAAAAATAACCGTTAAGAATAAACTCCGTATCTTTGAATTGAAATTTTAGGATTCAAGGCAAAAAGGTTCTAAGGTACTAAGGCTACATCCTTTTAAAATAGACCTCAGCAACTCAGAGCCTCAGAATCTCAGCAACTTAAAAACATGTCACAAAACACGAAAGAACTCAAAATAGCGGTCCTCATCGACGCCGATAACGTTCCCTACAGCAACGTCAAAGGAATGATGGAAGAAATAGCCAAATTTGGAATCCCCACTACCAAAAGAATTTATGCAGACTGGACCAAACCCAATGCCGGCGGGTGGAAAAGCGTGCTTCTTGAACATGCCATAACACCTATTCAACAATACAGTTATACCGTCGGAAAAAATTCTTCCGATTCTGCTATGATTATCGACGCCATGGATTTGCTTTATTCCGGAAAAGTAGATGGATTCTGCATCGTTTCTAGTGATAGCGATTTTACAAGACTAGCAATTCGTTTAAGAGAATCGGGAATGAAAGTCATCGGATTGGGTGAAAAGAAAACCCCAAGCCCGTTTATTGTTGCCTGCGATCGATTTATATATATTGAGGTTTTAGAAGGAGCCAAACCGAAAAAAGCCGCTAAGCCAAGCTCCCCTGCAACGCCAAATGACAATAAAAAATTAATAGAAAAACCTACAGAAAAAGCCCTTAACAAAATCGACCTACAAACGATTGAACTCATTGAAGCTACGATTGATGCCATCGGCGATGATGATGGCTGGGCATTCTTAGGTGATGTTGGCAATCTCATTGTAAAAAAGAAACCTGAATTTGACCCTCGTAATTACGGTTTTAACAAACTAACACCGATGCTAAAATCTCTAACCGACATACTAGAAATTGACGAAAGAGATTCCGATAAAAAAGAAATAAAACACGTTTTTGTAAGGCTGCGAATCGGATAAAAATAAAAAAGCCTTTTCAGATGAAAATGCCCCAAAAAGTTAGACACTATTTGGGGCATTTTTTACTTAAATCATTCTTAATTACTCCCTAATCATGGGTGATCTGAAAATCTTGAAGCATCGATACTAAGAAATACATTATCAAGATCACTGTTATCTACTACGCCATCTCCATTCAAATCTGTAGCTAAAACACCAAAGTTTGAAGCATCAATATCTATAAAGATTGGATCTGTATCTACGTTATCGATAACTTCATCTTGATTGCCATCTCCATTATAGAAAGCAAAAACGCCTGGCGCCATCTCTCTCATATTGCTTCCGTAAGCTTGCGTAGCAGCACTTGAGAAGTCGTAGTTCAATGGTGAAGCACCAACCGCTTGTGGAACTGCGCTCCATGTTTGAAGTATGTTAACTCCTTTTACAGCGATGTAGTAAGAACCTGCTGGCGCAGTTGTGAAAGTACAAGTTAATGTACCATCAGTTTTCAACATACCTGTTACTGACTCAACCAAAGCATACGGTGCAGTAGCTTCATGCAACTCTACAGTCATTACTTCAACCTCATCTGGCGGTGAAACTCCATCTTGGTTGTTTCGAACTGAGTTCATCAAGCCACCACCTAAATAGTAACCTTCGATAAACAAACTGAGAGTGACCACTATTCCGGTGGAACAACTATCAGTAAGATTGGCATCATTATCATTACAATCCTCAGTTGCTGATTGTGTTAATGAAGTTCCAGTCGGTAATGAAGCACCATAACAAACGGTACTTCCTGTTCCTAAGGTGTAAGTATCGCCATCAGCGTCAGTATATAATATTGCACTTCTATAAATAGCAATATTGTTGTCATCACAATCCGTTCCGCTCGTTACAGTTGTATAGCCTACTGGAGTGTTAACTCCTGAACAAACAGAAGCAGAACCGTTATTGTAACCATCTGCGTCTGTATCTACAAAGAAAGTCGCAAACTGATAAATAGACACATTACTATCATTACAATCAGTGCTATTTAGAGAATAACCTGTTGGAGAAGTCGTTGCATTTACCGCACAAACAGGCACTAAAGCTCCCGCGCCAAATGAATCTCCATCAGAATCAGCATAGAAGTCAAAAGTAGCATTTTTATTGGTATCATTATCGTCACAATCAGTGCCACTGCACAAGAACCTTTGCAATGAAGTTGGGCATTGATCATAAGCGGCATTAAATGACATGAACTTGCCAGGAAGTGCAATCACCCGATTTCCACCAGAATTGCAATTACCAGGTACATTTTGTTCACTAAGTTGAGTTCCATCAAACCAATTATCACCTCTAAGGAATTTGAACTCTAAATTAGCACCTGCTGAAGATGCAGGGAACAACACTGTCAATTCGTAAATGCTATTTCCTATTGGCCGTAACTGGCTATTTGGGGCATTTGGAGACCAATCGCTTGTAATCGTGCTTGAACCGTTCGAAGCGAAGTTACCTGCCACATGAACACCTCCTGATGTTATAGTTTGACCAGTCATATCGACTCTAAAGTTGATTGCAATCGAATTAGAAGCACAACTTACTGGTACACAAACTGCAGTTCCTGTAATGGCTCCAAATCCGTCATTATCAGTATCTGCATATAAATTGCTGGTTTGATTAGCTGCTGGATTTAAATCGTCGCAATCACTTCCTGAAGTCGCTAAAGATTTTCCAACCGGTATCGAGGCTCCGTAGCAAACAACTGCTGATCCATTATCAAAGCCATCACCATCAAGGTCATTGTACAAGGTTGCATTTCTATAAATCCCAGAATTTGCATCATCGCAATCTTCGGTTGAAGACGCTGTCAATCGAGTTCCTGCAGGTAAGTTAATTCCATAACAAACAACGCTTCCTTCTCCAAAAGTATACGTATCATTATCTGCATCTGTAAACAATGTAGCGCTTCTGTAAATTAGCACATTCGTATCATCGCAATCAGGTCCTAAAGTACTCGCTGACGTTCCGAGTGGAATATTAGCTCCGATACAAATTCCAATGATGGCCCCATCATCATATCCGTCACCATCAATATCTGTAAATAAATTGGTCACCGTAAAAATTACTGAATTGGTATCATCGCAATCTTCTGTCGGAGAAGGGACTAATGCTTTTCCAAGCGGCAAATTAGCACCATAGCATATACTACTTCCAGTTCCTATTGTGTAAGTGTCGCCATCGGCGTCTGTAAATAAAGTAGCACTTCTGTAAATTGATGGGTCAGCATCATCACAATCTTCTGTAGAAGAAGAAGCTAATGAAGTTCCAGGAGGCAGTGCTGTACCATAGCAAACAGTACTTCCAGTTCCTACTGTATAATTATCCCCATCGGCATCTGTAAATAAAGTAGCACTTCTATAAATCGATGGGTCAGCATCATCACAATCATCTGTATTAGAAGAAGCTAATAAAGTTCCGGGTGGCAACGCTGCACCATAGCAAACATTACTTCCATTTCCTACTGTATAGGTATCGTTATCAGCATCAGTAAACAAAGTGGCATTTCTGTAAACCAAAGCATCCGTATCGTCGCAATCCGAACCTAAGGTCGTTAATGACGTTTCAGTAGGAAGTGAGGCACCATAACATAAAGGTCCTGACACAAATCCATCGTCGTAACCGTCACCATCTAAATCATTATATAATGATGTACTTCTGTATATCTCATCATTTTCATCATCACAATCGGTTCCGTCTAGTGAGTAGCCGTTTGGTGGCGTCGTACTATTTTCTCCACAAACCAAAAGTGGGGTTCCGGCTCCATAAGTATCGCCATCAACATCTTCATAAAAAGAAAATAAATTAAACTTCAGTGCATCAAGATCGTCACAATCAGTATTATTTACTGAAAAACCTGCTGGTGGTGAAGTAGCATTTACCGTACATAACAATTCAGAAGTTGTACTACCAAAAGTATCTCCGTCAGCATCTACATAATATAAATGAAGAATTGTTTTAAGTGCATTTGAATCGTCGCAATCAGTATCATTGAGTGAAAAACCTATAGGTGGAGACAAAGCATCGGCAGCACAAGCCATTCCAGTTGCTGTGCTTCCGAAAGTATCTTCATCTGCATCAACAAAGAAAGAAAAGGTATTGAATTTTAAGGCATTACTGTCATCACAATCCGTATTACTCAACGAAAATCCAGTTGGCGGTAATACATCACTAATAGCGCAAGCTTGCACTAAAGGACCAGCCCCATAGGTGTCTCCGTCGGCATCAACATAGAACGGATACGTAATTGTTTTTCTAGAATCGGTATCATCACAATCACTATTGTCTAAGGAATATCCTATCGGCGGAGAAAATGCATCAGTGGCACATACGAGAACCAAAGCACCAAAACCAAAAGTATCTCCATCTGCATCTGCATAAAATGAAAATTGTTGGTGCGCAAAAGGATCATTATCGTCACAGTCTGTAGCATCAGTAACACTGCCAATTGGAGGTAACCCTGTGCCATCACAACTTGTGACTGGAGCAGTAAGATTTCCGTAAGTATCGCTGTCAACATCGGCATAAAATGTTGCTGGTGAATTTATAGTTACTGTCGCAGTTCCAGAAGCGGTGTTAGTACAAGTTGTGGCTAACCCGACTCCAGACCGAACATTAACCAACTCATAACTATAAATTCCAAGAGTGCTTGTCGGAACTACAACAGTAATCATACTTCCCGAAGTATTGCTAGTCGTTTGGAGTGCACCGCCATTTATTCTATAATCAAAATTATAAGGTGGCGTTCCATTAGAACCAGTAAAAGTTATTGAGGTAGTGGCATTTACACAAACTGCAGCATTTCCTGAAATTGTAGCAGTTGGAGTTCCTAAAATCGTCACTGTCCCCGAGCTTCCGCTAGTGATACTTGTAGCTGTTCCGCAAGTTCCTGTATAACTTACCAAACAATAATAAGTAGTAGCTCCAACAACTGTTGTTGGCGGACTGAATGTTGAAGCGGTTGCTCCTGCTATTAGATTTGCTCCAGGATTACTGTACCACTGATATCCTAGATTACTTCCGTAGGCGGTTACTGACAATGAACTTGCGGCACTATTTTGACAGACATTTTGGACTGTCGTACTTGGTTGAGAAAAGATAGTCGGACGACCTATACTCAAATTATTAAAAAACACATCTCTTTCTGAACCTCCTCCTGCATTGCTATTAAAAAATTCTATTTGAGCCGGCACTTGACCTCCTACCGCTGTGGCGAAAGTTCTTCCATTCAAAACAGTAGTTACTCCCGAACGAGTAATTGATATGCTATACGTATTTGGTCCTGTATAGGCAAAGGTCACATTGCTTAATCCTGTGGTCGTAAAATTCACACCGGTATCATTGACACCACTACCTGTTCCATCAAAGATGGAATACTGTGTAGCACCGCCGATAAATCGGAATTCAGTCAAAATATTGCTACTTGAGTTTCGCAAACGGACACCAACTTTGTTTCCATTTACTTCAATTCCTCCATTATCATAAGCAAAGCTGACAGTACTTCCCATAGCCAAAGGTCCAGCAAATGGTCGAACTGCTGAAGTCAGTCCTCCTTGCGACCAGATTCCCCATGCTTGGCCGATATCGGATCCACCGTTGAAAGTTCCACCGCCTCCACCACTTACCAAAAATGACCAAGGACCAAATCCTTGACCGCCATTACCTCCTGTTGTTATCCCGTATGTAGCAGTATCAGAAGGTAATCCAGCAATAGTCACCGGACCAGAAACATCGCTTGTTACAGAAGTTGGTGGACACAAACCGCCCACTATACAATAATAGTATAATGTAGTTCCTCCCACAAATGTTGGTGTATAACTTGATGAAGAAGCACCACTAATTAATGTACCTCCTGCATTACTTGCACTTTCATTGCTATACCATTGGTACGTTAAAGAAGCACCGGCTGCCAATACCGATAATGGTGTTGCTGTGGTGCCCAAACAAACAGATTGCGCACTAGTCGACGGTTGTGAAGTAATGGATGTACTCACCCCAACTGCCACTACTAAAGAACTTGGCAAACTATCGCCACTTGCGTTTCTAGCAATTACAGAAATAGTTCCTCCTGGATTGGCAACGGTTACATTAATACTATTGGTCGAACTTGTTCCTGACCAACCACCCGGTAAAGTCCAAACATAACTCGTTGCATTTGGGTCATTGGTAACACTGTAAGTTTGTGTGGCACCATTACATAGCGCAGTTGCGCCTGAAATCGCACTGGGTTGTCCCGGCGCTAAAGTCGGCGCAGTATACACTAAATTAATTGTATTTCCACCGGACAAAGTCACAGCGAAAGTTCCTGTAAAAGCAGCAAAAGATGCCGTATTTATTGTAAAATTACTAGTATTAAATCCAGAAACACTGCTACCAGAAGCGATTGGCCAAGTGTAATTGTTGGCTGGATTGAAGTTAGCCACCGATAAAGACACTAAGTTTAGAGTAATCGGTGCAGCAGAACAAGTCAATACTCCAGTAGAAGTAATTCGATCCCAACCACTCGCATTTCCTGACGCACCGGTTGCATTATTCATTTCAATACGGTAGGAAGAACTACCATTAAAAGTTAATCCTCCTGTAGTAAGTGTAGCAGTAGTACTCGCAGTTCCACCAGGAGAAACTACTCCGGACAAAGCAACCGAACCGCCAACTGTTCCGCTACCAGCAAGAGTTGCTCCATTACCCGCAGAAACTGAAACTGCGCTTGAAGCAGCTGTACTTCCGTTGACGAATAATGTACCTGCATGAACAAATATAGCACCTGAATAACCCCCAGAACTATTACCGGTAAGCGTAACGCGGGTATTTTCTTGGTTGGCATCAACATTGTCTCTCCCAATAATAACATTCTTATTTCCTGATAAAGTACTTATTGAGATTGAACTAGCTGCATTGGTATTGGCAATACGCAATCCTGTGATGTTACCTCCTGTTGCTAGATTTCCATTAAAAGCGAATGCTCCTGTATTTCTTGCCGTAATCCAAGAAGTTCTTGCTCCTCCATCATTAAAGTTAATCGGAAAGTTAATAGTTTGATTGGCCGAAGCATCACTCAATACCCAACTGTTTTGACCGCCAAAATCAAATAAATTGACCGAACCAGAGCCAGTTAAGTTATAAGCAACACTTCCACTAAAGTAGAGTCGCCATTGGCTCATGCCACTTACGTCATTAACGCAATTTGTCGCATTACCAGACCCTTTAAACTCCAATTGCCCATAGCCTGTGCCGCTAGACCAATTGCCTCCGTTACTCCAATTTCCTGCACCTGTCCAGTTCGAATAATTTTGTGCATCTGCCGAAAAAGCAACGAATAATAAGCAAAATAAAAATAGAATTTTCTTCATAATAATTGAGTTTGAATTATTTATATCCAAGAAAAATGAGAACTTCTAATTGTAATATGATGGAAGCGCTTCAATTCCTTTTATTGTTTTGACTATATAAACTTAAAATTTTATTAACAAAAAAATAAACCCATACATCGAATGTTATATACGAAAACGTTTTCGTGTTGATAAATAATTGTTTTGTTGGAAATCAATAGGGATAATGTAATTTTTTTGTAAGTAAATTAAGAAAAATACAACTATTATCACATTGCGAACTAGAAAATGGTCTAATGTACTTTCAATTATCAGGGCAGCTTTTATAAAAACAAGACGATTGTATTAAAGACGCCAGAGCGCTTTTTAAAAAATTTATAAGGACAAAATTCGCAAATGGTGTAGTTTTGTTTTCAACTTTAATTGTTGTCAAAGTAAAATTCCAATAGTGATGATAACGATAATTTAACATAAAATAAAAATTCTAGTTTTATCTCAATTTTTTAAACTATTTAACATTTTAATTGCTTTTATGTGATTAAAAAATTAGTTTTAATTAGAAAAAGTGTGAAAATAAAAAAAACAATGTGCGCTAAATTACCGCGACATATCCCAAACAAATCCAAATTCAATTATTATTGATAATTTAGCCCAAAATAAAAAAGATAAAATATGAAGACAAACTACAATGTATTTAAACTTGTTACAATTGCATTATTGGTTTCCACAACATCGTGGGGACAAGCTACGATCGCACAATGGAATTTTAATGGACCTTCAGCAACTGAAGTGTCAGGAGGTGGATCTTCACCTTTAGTTTCTGTTGGCGTAGGAACTGCAGAACTAATTGGAGGTACAACTGCAACTTTTGCATCAGGAAATACTACCTCAGGAACACTTGAAACAGAAACTACTAGTCCTCCAAATTACGGATGGAACACTACTGGTTATCCTGCTGCCGGAATAGGAAGCAAAACGGCTGGTGTGCAATTTAATGTAAGTACTTTAGGACAAGCAGGTATCATTTTTAAATTTGAACAACGTCACAGTAACACTTCATCTAATACTTACGTAGCACAGTACACTACAGACAGAACCGCTGGAAGTCCAATTTGGGTTGATGCTCAAACTTTTACTTTCACGCCTGCCGCAACTGGCACCGGAGATACTTGGTATAATGCAAGAACTGCTGATTTATCATCTGTAACCGCTTTAGATAACAACCCGAATGTTGCTTTTAGAGTGGTAAGTGCTTTTGATCCGATTGTAGGAGATTATGTAGCATCTAGATCGACTAGCACATATGGAGGTGGAACATCTCGTTTTGACATGGTAACCATTACAAGCAATACTACTTTAAGCGTTTCCCAATTCGAAGCAAATACAAACGAATTTAAAGTGTTTCCAAATCCTTCAAACAAAGAGGTCGTAACTTTCAACAAAACACAAGATGTCGAAGTATTTGATACTTTGGGTAAATTGGTTTTGAAAGCAAAAAACACAAACACTATCGATACTAAATCATTTCACTCTGGAATCTATTTCATCAGAACAAGTTCAGGTGTGACAAGAAAATTGGTTGTAAGGTAATCTTACCTGAATAATTTCTAAAAGGTGCTTTCAACAAAGCGCCTTTTTTTTGTACATTTCACAACAACTTCTAGATAAAATGAAAACACAACTCGTATTCGCCACCAACAATGCCAATAAAATAAAAGAAGTACAATCACTACTGATGGATTCAATCGAAATCCTGAGCCTAGAAAGTATTGGCTGCACAGAAGAGATTCCGGAAACCGCTGGTACCATAGAAGGAAACGCTATTCAAAAAGCCAATTATGTCACCCAAAAATACGGCTACAACTGCTTCGCAGATGACACTGGTTTGGAAGTAGAAGCTTTACATGGCGAACCAGGCGTTGATTCCGCACACTATGCTGGTGCGCAAAGAAATGCGAATGACAACATGGACAAGATTTTAACCAATTTGAGCGGTCAAGCAAATAGAAAGGCGCAATTCAAAACGGTCATTGCCCTAAATTTAAATGGGAAGCAACAACTGTTTACCGGCGTTGTGAAAGGCCATATCACATCAGAAAAAATTGGAACTTATGGCTTTGGTTACGATCCTATTTTTCAACCCGATGATTTTTCAGAAACCTTTGCAGAAATGACGCTCGAACAAAAAGGACAGATTAGCCACCGAGGATTAGCGACAAAACAGCTCATCGAATTGCTGCAATCAATCACAGCATAAAGAAGAATTTGGCTACTTTTTTTGTTCAAATTGACTAATGATTCTTCCTAATTGCAACATACTTTAACCGACAACTAACAATTGACAACCGACAACTTTACCTATGTCGTTGATTTTCAATAATTAATTAAAAGCTAAAACTCATTTTTCAATTAGATTATCTCGTTTATTCGCCTTACTTTTGCACCGAATTTAAAAATAAATAATGAACAAATTTGAACAATTAGGATTGAGTGAGTCGCTACAACGTGCGATTATCGATCTAGGATTTGAGAATCCGACCGAAGTACAAGAAAAAGCGATTCCAATGCTATTGGAACAAGACACAGATTTAGTAGCGTTAGCCCAAACAGGAACAGGGAAAACCGCTGCATTTGGTTTCCCGATGATCCAAAAAATTGATGCTAACAACAGAAATACGCAAGCGTTAATTTTATCCCCAACACGTGAGCTTTGCTTACAAATTACGAATGAGATTAAAAACTATTCGAAATACGAAAAAGGCATTAATGTAGTAGCTATCTATGGTGGTGCCAGCATTACTGAACAAGCAAGAGAAATCAAGAGAGGCGCTCAAATCATTGTTGCCACTCCAGGTAGAATGCAAGATATGATCAACAGAGGTTTGGTCAATATCAAAGGCATTGATTATTGCGTACTAGACGAAGCAGACGAAATGCTCAACATGGGATTCTATGAAGACATCGTCTCGATTTTATCTGATACACCAGAAGAAAAAAGCACCTGGCTCTTCTCGGCTACTATGCCACAAGAGGTAGCACGAATTGCAAAAAAATTCATGGAAAACCCGCAGGAAATTACGGTGGGTGCGAAGAACTCTGGTTCAGCAACCGTTTCTCATGAGTTTTATTTAGTGAATGCAAGAGATCGTTACGAAGCATTGAAAAGATTGGCAGATGCGAATCCAGACATCTTCTCCGTGGTGTTTTGTAGAACCAAAAGAGACACCCAACAAGTTGCTGAAAAACTAATCGAAGACGGATACTCCGCCGCAGCGCTGCACGGTGACTTGTCACAAGCGCAACGAGATTCAGTAATGAAATCGTTCCGTGGAAGACAAATCCAAATGTTGGTAGCTACAGACGTTGCAGCACGTGGAATAGACGTGGATAATATTACACACGTTGTCAATTATCAATTGCCGGACGAAATCGAAACCTACAACCACCGTTCAGGACGAACAGGTCGTGCAGGCAAACTAGGAACTTCGATTGTAATTGTAACCAAAAGCGAAATCCGAAAAATTTCAGCAATCGAAAGAATCATCAAACAAAAATTTGAAGAGAAAACAATTCCATCTGGAATTGAAATCTGTGAAATTCAATTGTTGCACTTAGCCAATAAAATTAAAGATACTGAAGTTGATCACGAAATCGACAATTATCTGCCAGCCATCAACAATGTTTTAGAAGGCTTATCGAAAGAAGAGTTGATCAAGAAAATGGTGTCTGTCGAATTCAATCGATTCATCAATTACTACAAAAAGACCCGCGATTTATCGTCGCAATCTTCTGGTAACGACCGTCGCGAAAGAGACGATCGTGAACCAAGAGAAAGCAATAATGGTGGTGCAGTACGTTATTTCGTCAATATTGGTTCACGCGACAATTTCGACTGGATGACCCTAAAAGATTATCTTAAAGAAACGCTCGATTTAGGTCGCGATGACGTTTATAAAGTCGATGTGAAAGAAGGATTTTCATTCTTTAATACAGATCCTGAATTCACAGATAAAGTCATGGAAACATTAAACAACGTAACTTTAGAAGGTCGTCGTATCAACGTAGAAATTTCGAAAAATGACGGTGGCGGAAGACGCGATCACAACGGAAGAAGTTCTGGTGGCGGTTTCGGCGGTGAACGAAGAAGCTTTGGCGGCGGAAGAAGTTCTGGCGGCGGCGGTTTCCGCAGCGATAGAAATTCAGCGCCACGTAGCAGCGGTTTCGGTCCTCGAAAAGAAGGCGGATTTTCCGATAGAGCACCTCGTGAAGGGGGATTTGGAGGACGAAGCGAATCGAGAAGTTCATCTGCACCAAGACGTGAAGGCGGATTTTCATCCGATCGTGCACCGAGAAGATCTGAAGCACCAAGAAACGACGGTTTCTCAGAAAGAGCACCAAGACGCTCTGAAGGTTCATCAGAAACTCCAAGAGAAAGAAGACCACGAAAAAGTTAGTACTTTTTGTTAATTTTCTTATAATAATAAATAGGACTACAAAATATCTTAAGGCGTTTTACTACTTTTAAAACTTTTAAAACCCATATGAGATATCTTGTAGTCTTTGTCTTTTTACTTGTTACTACTTTTTCATTTTCCCAAAGCAAGGAAGACAATATTCAGGTTTCTGGAACGATATTCAACGATAACTCCAATCTCCCAATCTCGAACGTCAATATCATCAATCTGAACAAAGTCATCGGTTCAGTTTCAGACGAAAAAGGTTTTTTTGAAATTAATGTAAGTGTCAGCGACACTCTACTTCTTTCCTACATCGGTTACCAATCACTCAAGATTAGAGTAACCAACGACTGGATCAAAAACAAAACGACGAAAATTCAAATGACCGAAAAAGCCATTGCTTTGGAGGAAATCATTATCCAACCGTATTACTTAACTGGTTACCTTGAAGTCGATTCTAAATTAATTCCAAACCCAAGTAACTATCGGTACAGCATATCAGGATTGCCGCAAGGCTATGAAGCAGGTGAATATGCTCCCAACGCATTTGGAAATATTTTAGGCTCCATGTTTAATCCAGCAGATAAATTGTACAACTTCTTTGGAAAAAAAGGGAAAGAACTGAAAAGATTAAAGCAAATTAAAAAGGATGAAACCGTTCGGAATCTGCTAGAATCAAAATTCGATCGAGAAACCCTTGCCGTACTTTTAGGAATTGATAAAAAAGAAATCGCCGAAATTTTAGACCGTTGTAATTATTCCGAATCATTCATCAAAACGGCCAACGACCTTCAAATCATGGACGCGATTAGTGGTTGTTATGAGGATTATAAGGTGTTGAAGAAGAAATAGGTGCAAATTTTCTAAGGTACTGAGGTGCTAAGGTTCTAAGTTTAGATTTTTTTTGTAGTTATTTCCCGCTTTTCACTATTATCTTTTGTGCTTGCCATCCTGAGGTAGTTTATGCTGTGCGAAGTCGAAGTACAGCCGAAGGGCAGATCCAAGGCACAAAAGGATAACCGCTTCAATCGGGGCTGGGGTTTACGAATATTTAAAACATCTAATAACCTAACAACTCTAGTGCCTAAGAACCTTCCCACCTTAGAGCCTCGGTTGAAAATACCTCGCTTCAATTCTCTTAATATCCTTAATCGATTTCCGAGCCCAATCCAATCGCCTTTCCAAAATTTCATCGTCACTCAATTGCCAATGAATATCGGATTTATGTAATCTGCTCATCAAATTCTGAATAATGATCGCTGCAGAAACCGAAATATTCAAACTCTCCGTAAATCCAGCCATAGGGATTTTTAGAAAACCATCTGCTTGATCTAAAACTTCTTTTGAAAGTCCATCGCGCTCCGTTCCGAAAAACAAAGCCGCCGGTTGCGCAATGTCAAAGTCATCTAACAAACAATCATTTTCATGAGGCGTCGTGGCAATAATGCGGTAACCTTTCGATTTTAGATTGTGAATACAATCCGAAATACTCTCAAACCGATTTACATCAACCCATTTCTGTGCACCCATAGCAATTTCTTTGTCGATGCTCTTGCCAAATTTTTCTTCCACTACATTCAATTGCTGAATCCCAAAAACCTCACAACTTCTCATGACCGCACTGGTATTGTGCAGTTGAAAAACATCTTCAATCGCCACAGTAAAGTGATTGGTGCGAGTAGCTAGTACTTTTAGAAACTTAGACTTACGGTTTTCAGTTAAAAATCCTTCAAGGTATTCTAGATATGCGAGATCGGTCATGCTTACATAATTTTGCCAAAAATAGTTTTTTTTTGGATACGGCTACGCCATAGACACGCTATGCTTTGGACTCGGCTGCGCCTGATGGAGACGCTGCGCTTTGGACACGCTATGCTTTGGACTCGGCTGCGCCTGATGGAAATGCTGCGCTATGGACACGCTTCGCTTTAGACTCGCCGTGCGGGCTTTTGGAATCGTACCCGAAAATCTAATCGCATCTCCTATCTATGAGTTGACGGTTGTAGGTTGAAAGTTGTAGGATGTAGGTCGGTTTGAGGACTTCCCTTCCTTTGGTGGGGTGACTTAGCCCCGATGGCAACAGCATCCTTTTGCTGGCTTCTTTAGCTAGCAAAAGATAAAGTGGACAGCGGGAATAGCTCCTTAAAAATTAAAAATCTAAAATTCAATTCCAGATATTTCTCGTTATCTTTGGGCTTTCAAAAACAACAACACTACTACCATGAATCCTTTACATGAACTCAATGCTGTTTCCCCAATTGATGGGAGATATAGAAACAAAACGCAATCCCTTTCCTCGTATTTTTCGGAAGAAGCGTTAATCAAATACCGCGTTTTGGTGGAAGTGGAGTATTTTATCGCACTTTGCGAATTACCACTACCACAGCTCGAAGGAATTCAAGTGGGTGTTTTTGAATCGCTTCGAAATTTATACTTAAACTTCACAAGCGAAGACGCTCAAGTCATCAAAGAAACAGAGAAAATCACCAACCACGATGTTAAAGCAGTAGAGTATTTTATCAAAGACAAATTCGATGCGTTGGGGTTATCAGCCTATAAAGAGTTTATCCATTTTGGATTGACTTCACAAGATATCAATAACACTGCTATACCATTATCGACTAAAGACGCGTTTCAGGAAGTTTATTTGAAGTCACTCATCGCGTTGGCGAGCAAACTGAAAGACTTAAGTGGCGAATGGAGCGACATTCCGCTATTGGCTAGAACCCACGGACAGCCAGCCTCTCCTACTCGACTCGGAAAAGAAATTGCCGTTTTTGTCGAGCGCTTAGAAGAGCAAATGCGATTGTTATTCAATGTGCCATTTGCAGCAAAATTTGGTGGTGCAACTGGTAATTACAATGCACATCATGTGGCTTATTCGGAAGTGGATTGGCGCAAATTTGGAAATAAATTTGTTGAAGAAACTTTGGGTTTACATCATTCCTTTCCAACCACACAAATAGAACATTACGATCATTTTGCGGCGTTTTTCGATGCGTTAAAGCGAATCAACACCATCATCATCGACTTAGATCGCGATATTTGGACGTATGTATCGATGGATTATTTCAAACAAAAAATTAAAGCGGGTGAGATTGGTTCATCGGCGATGCCACATAAAGTCAATCCTATCGACTTTGAAAATTCTGAAGGGAATTTGGGAATGGCTAATGCTATTTTTGAACATTTGGCTGCGAAATTACCTTTATCTCGATTACAACGCGATTTGACAGACAGTACGGTTTTGAGAAATATTGGTGTTCCTTTTGGACATACTTTGATTGCGTTCGAATCGACTTTGAAAGGTTTAGACAAACTGTTGTTAAACGAATCCAAAATTGCCGAAGATCTAGACAAAAACTGGGCAGTCGTTGCTGAAGCGATTCAAACGATTTTGCGCCGTGAGGGTTATCCGAATCCGTATGAAGCTTTGAAAGGTTTGACCAGAACCAATACAACCATCGACAAAAAAGCGATTCATGACTTCATTGAAACTTTAGACGTTTCAAAAGCGATTAAAAAAGAATTATTGGCTATTAGTCCGAGTAATTACTTGGGGATTTAGGTTTTTTACCGCGAAGTTTGCAAAGGTCTACGCGAAGATCGCTAAGGAAATATTCTTAAAAACTAATCGCGTCCTTTGCGATTAACATTGCGCTCCTTGCGGTAAATAAAACTCCATAAAAAAAGCCCCGAATCACTTCGAGGCTTTCATATCTACAGCAGAAAAATTATTTCTTTTTCTCGCTTTTTTCCATTTTCGCTTTCAAACCAGCAAGAATGTCATTATTGTCTCCTAAAGTTGCAGCTGGCGCATTGTTAGCGTTGCTTGTACTTTCAGTTACTGCTTTCACGTTTTTCTCTTCTTCTTCGCGGAAGATTGCTGTGTGTGAAGCAACGACTCTTTTGAATTCTTTGTTGAACTCGATTACTTTGAATTCAGCTTCATCGCCTTTTTTCAATTTCTTACCGTCTTCTTTTTCTAAGTGACGCGTAGGAATGAAAGCAACGATATCATCACCAAATTCTACAGTAGCTCCTTTGTCAACGATTTCAGAGATAGTTCCGGTGTGAACCGTTCCTACTGCGAAAGAATCCTCATACTGATCCCAAGGATTAGCAGTCGTTTGTTTGTGACCTAATGACAATTTACGGCCATCAACATCCAATTCTAAAACAACAACGTCTAATTTTTCACCAACGTTTACGAATTCAGATGGGTGCTTAATTTTCTTAGTCCATGACAAGTCAGAAATGTAAATCAATCCGTCGATTCCTTCTTCCAATTCTACGAAAATTCCGAAGTTAGTAAAGTTACGAACGATACCAGTATGTTTAGAACCTACAGGATATTTCGCTGTAATGTCTGTCCATGGATCTTGTGACAATTGTTTGATACCCAATGACATTTTACGGTCATCGCGATCTAAAGTAAGAATTTGTGCTTCTACAACATCACCCACTTTTACGAAATCTTGAGCTGAACGCAGGTGCGTAGACCATGACATTTCAGAAACGTGAATCAAACCTTCAACACCTTCAGCTACTTCGATAAATGCACCGTAATCAGCAATTACAACTACTTTACCTTTCACTTTGTCTCCAACTGCTAATTTAGCATCTAGAGCATCCCATGGGTGCGCATTCAATTGTTTCAATCCTAATTGGATTCTTGTTTTCTCATCATCGAAATCAAGAATAACCACATTTAATTTTTGGTCTAATTCCAATACTTCACTTGGGTGATTGATTCTGCTCCAAGATAAATCGGTAATGTGAATTAATCCGTCAACACCACCTAAGTCAATGAACACACCATAAGAAGTAATGTTTTTCACCACACCTTCTAATACTTGTCCTTTTTGTAATTGACCGATAATTTCTTTTTTCTGTACTTCAATATCCGCTTCAATAAGCGCTTTGTGAGATACTACAACGTTTTTGAATTCGTGGTTGATTTTCACAACTTTGAATTCCATCATTTTGTTTACATATACATCGTAATCACGGATTGGCTTCACATCAATTTGTGAACCAGGTAAAAACGCTTCGATTCCGAAAACGTCTACAATCATACCACCTTTAGTTCTGCATTTCACGAAACCATTAACGATTTCTCCTGTTTCATTCGCAGAGATAACACGATCCCATGATTTAATTGTTCTTGCTTTTCTGTGAGATAATACCAATTGACCTGTTTTGTCCTCACGAACATCAATTAATACTTCTACTTTGTCTCCAACTTTCAAGGCTGGATTGTAACGGAATTCGTTCAAAGAAATAACACCTTCCGATTTCGCGTTGATGTCAACGATAACGTCACGATCCGTAATACGAACAACAACACCTACTACAACTTCTTCTTGATCTGTATCGATAAAAGTTTTCGATACCAATTCTTCAAATTCTTGTAGGTTTTTCTCGTCTACAGCATCAATACCTTCTTGGAAATTGTGCCAGTTGAAATTTTCTAAAAACTCCGTTTGTGATTTTAATAATTCAGACATGCTGATAAATAATTTGTATTCTGCTCTCTTTGAATTTCTTACCGCGGATAAAAAAACAGAAGTTGTTGATTTTAAATAGTTGACGCCTAATGGAAATGCTTCTCCGCCAAAAGGTGGGCAAAATTAATGCTATTTTTTTGAAATGCAAACTTTTAGGTACGGAAATTTGAGTAAAAATGAAAGAAGCAAGAGTAAAGAACCAAGATAAGATATTTGGTTAGGAGCTAATCCCGCTATACGCTGCAAGTCCTCGCTGCGCTGCGGGCTTTCCACTACTATCGGGGCTAGGGACTTCGACTATAAGATCAAAACACTGCAAGATTTTAAGATCCTAATTACAGTCCTAAAATCTTATAGTCTTACAGTCCACCAACATTGAATTCCAATAAAAAACCCAATACGTCAATGTACCGGGCTGTTTTGTGTTTTTTCCTAATGACTTACATTTTCGACCGCTTTCGGATCATGCTTATGTTTAAAAAGCACAGCAAAAGCAATCGCAATCACTAACGAGTAACCGGCAAAAGTCAACCAGATGCTGTGCCAATCGCGTTGTCCGTCGTGTGTAAAATAAGCATCGATAAGCATTCCGCTAAACAAGCCTCCGAAGAACGCACCGAAACCATTCGACATCATCATAAACAATCCCTGTGCTGAAGAACGAATGGAAGCATCCGTCGTCGTTTCTACAAATAAAGAACCTGAAATATTGAAAAAATCGAAAGCCATTCCGTAAACAATACACGACATAATAATCATCCACAAACCATCCACAGGATTTCCGTAGGCAAACAAAGCAAAACGCAATACCCAAGCCAACATCGAAATCAGCATGACTTGTTTGATACCAAATCGCTTTAAGAAAAATGGAATCGCCAAAATAAATAAAGTTTCAGAAATCTGCGAAATCGACATGATAATAGTAGAATATTTCACCACAAACGAATCGGCATATTCAGGGACATTGGCGAATTCAGATAAATACACATCACCATACATATTCGTCAATTGTAAAGCGGCGCCTAAAAACATCGAAAACAAAAAGAACAAGGCCATTTTATAAGTTCCAAAAAGTTTGAAAGCTGTCAACCCCAATTTTTCTGTAAATGAAGCATTATCTGAAATCAATTTCTGTGGTGGACATTTCGGTAAAGTGAAAGAGTAAATCCCCAAAACAAAAGCTGCAATCGCGCTTAAATAAAACATATTTGCCGACGCTTTGTTGCCTGATAAATTCGTAATCCACATGGCAACAATAAAACCAATCGTTCCCCAAACACGTATTGGTGGAAATACTTTCACCACATCAAATTTGTTGTTTTTTAAAATTGTGTAGGCAACGGAATTTGACAAAGAAATGGTCGGCATGTAGCAAATCATCGCGGCAAAAATGACATAATAAAAAGTAGTGGGGTTATCCACTTGCGGAATATAGAGTAAAGCAATACCGCTCAAGATATGTAGAATTCCATAAAGTTTTTCGGCATTCATCCACTTGTCTGCAATAATTCCTGTAAGTGCTGGCATCACAATCGACGACAATCCCAAAGTAGAAAAAATAGCGCCAAATTCGGCTCCGCTCCACTGTTTAGTGCCAAACCAATAATTGGCAACGGTGATTAACCAGGCTCCCCAAACAAAGAATTGGAGAAAACTCATGACAGTCAATTTGAACTTAATACCCATAATGTTGTTTTTGATTTTTTAATGTAAATAGATTGTAAATCTAACATTAATAATAAGAAAAGCAAAAATCTACATCGTTTTCATGAGCTCGTCTACCAAGTCCAAAACAGCTTCAAATTGCTCTTCACGGTTGAGAAACGAATTGTCAATTTCGATGGCATCTTCCGCCATCACAAGTGGAGAGTCATTGCGATGCGTATCGATGTAGTCCCGCTCTTGAACATTCTTCAAAACCTCATCATACGATACATCCTGACCTTTTGCTTGTAATTCATCATAACGTCGTTGCGCCCGCGTTGATGGACTAGAGGTCATAAATATTTTCAACTCCGCATCGGGAAAAACGACCGTTCCAATATCGCGTCCATCCATAACAATGCCTTTGCTTTTGCCCATTTGCTGCTGTTGTTCAACTAATTTGGCGCGAACTTCAGAAATCTCAGCAATTTTACTAACGAAATTTGACACTTCGATGGTGCGAATTTCATTTTCAACATTGGTCCCATTGAGATACATTTCAGCAAACCCTAAATCAGCATTAAAATGAAATTCCAATTTAATAAATGGAAGTCCATGCACCAAACTCTCCTTATCAAAAGAGTCAGCATTGATGTAACCGTTTTGCATAGAAAATAGCGTCACTGCGCGATACATTGCACCGGTATCGACGTAAACGTAGCCCAAATGCTTGGCCAATTGTTTTGCTAAAGTGCTTTTTCCCGTAGAAGAATATCCGTCGATGGCAATGGTGATTTTTTTCATATGCAAATGCCACAAAGGCGCTAATTCACGAAGTTACTTTAATCTTAAATCACTGTTCATTAAAATCAATCGTTAACCCAAACAAGCTTGTGTTAGCTGCCAAAGTGTAACGCGAATAAGAATAATCAAATTTCAGTCGACCCATTTTCAAACCCAATCCCAAAGAAATTCCGGAGAAATTGCGTTGTTCTAATAGTTTCAGTTCTTCGGCGCGTCTAAAGTTATAACCCAGACGTACATTAAATCCTTTCTGTGGAAATAACTCCAATCCAAAAATAACATGTCGCAAGGCGTTATTAAAAACAGAGGTTTTTTCTGGTGTAGACGTACCATCGATTGAATTTTCTGCTCGTGCCGGATTTGAAAATGTTACATTCCATTGTTGTAAATTCTCTAACGTGAGATGCCAACGAATTGGAACATGCTCGAGTTGCTGAGAAAAACCTGCTATGACCTCGAGTGGCAGTTTTTCTTGAGTGCCAGCATAAGTAGTAAATTGTGTTCCTACATTTCTAATGGCAAATGCATAACTAATTCCGCTTTTTTCATTGGTGTAAATTGCTCCCAAATCGATCGCACCACCAAAAGAATTGTAACTTTCTAGCGCGGAATTTATCAACTTGGCATTGGCACCGAGATGTAACTTAGTATTAGGGACATTATACGCATAACCCATTGACAGCGCAATGTCGCTTCCGGTAAAACTAGCTGTTGGAGTTCCATTCTCATCAAAACCATCGAAACTACCATAGTTGACATAATTGACACCCCAATGAAAAGTCTGCGCATGCCGATCGAAAGTATGCGCATACGAGGCAGTACCATAAGTTACTTCTCCGAAATAACTTCCATAATTTAGAGACAAACGATTGTCCATTTCTTCATTGATAGTCGCAGGATTATAGTGAGCCTGATTGACATCATGATCATAAATAGTTAATGTTTTTCCGCCCAAAGCGGCTTGACGTGGAGAGGTCACCAAATTTAAGAATTGATACACGGATTGACCTCCTACTTGACAGTAAATGGCAGCGCTATACAGAAATAAGGCGACAATAAAGTAAGTTCGAATCATGTTTGCAAACGCTATTTCTGAAATGATAACGCAACTGCGAAGATATTATTTTTAATAAAAAAAACGGCCCATTATAGGAACCGTTTTTCAAATTATAATTTTTTTGCGTTTTTTACATTTTGGTCAGTCAAAGAATACTTCAACACTTCACTCATTTCCTTGACATAATGAAAAGTTAATCCTTCAATATACTCTGCCTTGATTTCATCAACATCTTGTTTGTTGTCGGAGCACATAATAATTTCTTTAATATTGGCTCTTTTGGCTGCTAAAATCTTTTCTTTTATTCCACCAACAGGCAAAACTTTTCCGCGTAAGGTAATTTCGCCTGTCATCGCAATACTCTTCTTTACCCTTTTTTGAGTGAGCAGGGAAACCAAAGAAGTCAACATAGCAATTCCTGCACTAGGGCCATCTTTGGGCGTCGCACCTTCAGGAACATGTAAGTGAATATTGTACTTTGACAACATTTCTGATTCTAATCCCAACAATGACGCATTCGCCTTGATATACTCTAATGCAATCGTTGCAGATTCCTTCATAACAGTACCTAAATTACCCGTAATTGTCATGGTTCCTTTCCCTGGTGAAAGCAATGATTCAATAAAAAGGATATCTCCTCCTACTGCCGTCCATGCCAAACCAGTTACAACACCTGCTACTTCATTATTTTCTGATTTATCACGTCCCATTCTTGGAACGCCCAAAATTTTAACTATGTCCTCGTCGCTCAGTTTCTTGTTGTACTGCTCTTCCATCGCAACAGATTTTGCGATGTTGCGAATAACCTGCGCTATTTTAGTTTCTAAACCTCGAACTCCAGATTCACGTGTATATCCTTCCACGATTTTCTCTAGCTGTTTCTTTCCAATTGTTACGTCCTTTGCGGTTAATCCGTGCTCTGTAAGTTGTTTCGGAAACAAGTGCTGACGAGCTATTTCGACCTTTTCTTCTATGGTGTAGCCTGACATCTTTATGATTTCCATTCTATCTTTCAATGCAGGTTGAATCGCTTGCATATTATTAGATGTAGCAATAAACATCACTTTCGATAAATCATAACCCATTTCGAGGAAATTATCATAAAAGGAGTTATTCTGTTCAGGATCCAGCACTTCCAAAAGCGCCGAGGAAGGATCACCTTGATTGCTGCTGGACAATTTATCTATTTCGTCTAATACGAATACTGGATTGGACGTACCTGCCTTTTTTAAACTTTGGATAATTCTTCCGGGCATCGCGCCAATATAGGTCTTACGATGACCTCTGATTTCAGCTTCATCTCGCAATCCACCAAGTGAAATTCTTACATATTCCCTTCCCAAGGCCTCGGCAACAGATTTTCCAATAGAAGTTTTTCCCACTCCCGGAGGACCAGTCAAACAAATTATTGGAGATTTCATGTCATTCCTTAATTTCAAAACCGCTAAATGTTCAATCATTCTTTTCTTTACATCTTCCAACCCAAAGTGATCACGATCAAGAATCTTCTGCGCTCGCTTCAAGTCGAAATTATCTTTTGAAAATTGATTCCATGGCAAATCCAAAAACAACTCTAAGTAATTTCTTTGAATCCCAAAATCTGGAGCCTGCGGATTCATCCGTTGCATCTTTGACAATTCTTTTTCAAAGTGCTTTTGCGTTTTCTCGTCCCATTTCTTTGTTTTTGCTTTTTGACGCATTTCGTCTAATTCCTCCTCTTGAGATACGCCACCCAGCTCTTCCTGAATCGTTTTCATTTGCTGATGCAAGAAATACTCTCGTTGCTGCTGATCTAAATCAAATCTAACTTTTGACTGAATGTCATTTTTTAATTCGAGTTTTTGAAGCTCCACATTCATAAAGCGAAGTGTCTCTAGCGCACGTTCTTTCAATGCATTCATCGCCAACAAATTCTGCTTCTCGCTAACCGATAAATTCATGTTAGACGAAACAAAATTGACCAAAAACGACTGGCTTTCAATATTTTTAATCGCAAAGGTAGCTTCGGTTGGAATATTTGGACTTTCCTTTATTATTTGAATAGCAAGTTCTTTAATCGATTCAAGTATTGCTAAAAATTCCGTATCGTGTTTGCTTGGTCGCTTCTCTTCAACTTCCTTTACTATAGCATTTATATAAGGCTTTTCTGAAGTTACAGCATCTATCTCAAAACGCTTTTTCCCTTGAAGGATGACCGTAATATTGCCATCGGGCATTTTTAGAACGCGCAATATTCTTGCAACGGTTCCTATTTTATGTATATCGTTTTTAGTGGGATCTTCATCGCTTTCATTCTTTTGAGCGACAACACCAATAATTTTATTTCCCGCATTTGCTTCATTAATCAAGCGTATTGATTTATCTCTTCCAGCAGAAATTGGAATAACAACACCTGGAAATAAGACTGTATTGCGAAGTGGTAAAATAGGTAAAGAGGTTGGCAATTCTTCCTTATTCATTTCCTCCTCATCCTCTGGAGTTAAAAGCGGTATCAATTCTGCATCGGTGTCGAATTCTTGCAGTGACAATGTGTCAAAAGAAAATATATTATGGTGTGACATAAATTTTGGCAGGTCAAAATGACATTAAATTGATAAAATGATTAGCAAATGTAGCGGAACCCAAGAATAAATAACAATAAAATCGATGTGCTACATTTTATTTCGTTGGCATCCCTATATGGCAACTTCTGTACCATAAAAAAACCTAAACTGACTAATTTAGGTTTATAAAAAGGCCAAAAACTTCGGAAGAATTGTGATTCTTGTTTATGGTATTGCAACATCAAAACTTCCTTCAGTAATATTTCTAGTGTCTAAAGGAGCGTCGAGATCGATAGCATCAAAGTAAAACGTTCCTTTTATTCTAGTTGCAGTTCTTTCAGTAATTGTAATTGAACCACTGGTATCGGTTTGAAATTGATTCGGTGAAGGTTCAAAATAGAGGAAACTAAATATGTCTATTAGTGGATCGGTATTAAAATAAGCCGTACCGACCACTGCAGTGTTTTCAATATTGATATCAATCTGATCGTTATTAATATTACTAGCAATAATATTAATTGAAGGCATGCCATTATGAGATGCATTCACATTTACATTAATACTAAGTTCAACAAACTCGAAACCATTTACTAACGCTGAGAAAGTATCAGTATTGGGCGCGCCGATCGCTGCAATATTTATTGGACCAACCCATTCGCTATTTTCTGTTGCGCTACAATTTGAACGCACATAAAAATCATAACTCACATTTTCAAGCAATCCGGTTACGGTTTTTGTTGGAGAAAAACCAGCGGAGCTAATTCCTGAACCCAGAGCGAATCCTTGAGGTCCGTACTCCAATTGCCATGTAATTTCATCTCCATTAACTGACCAGCTTACTGTTGCTTGCGAAGTATCTGCTGTCGATCGAATCGCAACTACATCTTCTGGTAACTGACATGTTGATGAGATAGATCCTGGAGATACCGGTCCAACCCAAGCGCTATATTGACTATTCAAACATTTAGTTCGAATATAAAAATCGTACACAGTATTTTCAACCAATCCACTAATCAAACTACTGGTTGCAGTAAAATTAACTGTAGTACCAGTACCAGGTGTGAAACCATCATTTCCATATTGAATTTCCCATTCAGATCCCGACGTCTTATCCCAATCAATTCTGACAGTATTCCCATTTATAAAAGAACTTACGGTAAATAATGCAGGCGCATCACAATCATTTGGTAATTCTACTAAAAACTCTGGATCAACAGGTTCGTCTTCACAAGAAAAAAAGAAAATTGTTGTGCACAATAAAAGCAGAAGAAAAAATTTATTTGTGGTCATCATTAGTGTCGAGGTTTTTTATTGAGATAACAAATATATTAATACAATATTCTAAATAAAATTTAATGCGGTAAAAACGAATTCCTATTCTAATTTCAAACATCTTCAGCAATATTCAAAATATTTAAATAGCACAAAGACAGTCCTTTTCAACATTTTCTTTTTTCTTACGGCTAATAAAATCGATCGAATACGGTCGAAATTTTACTGAATGCAACTTCGTGTTTTGTTGCCGTTAGTTGCAACTTGGGTCCAAGTGTTTTTTGAGTCCCGTGGTTCCACCGCTACAATCTAAAATCAAACTATAACTGCTTGGCGTAACACCATCAATCTTAATTTCATTTTTGGTTAGGAAACTATCTCCGTCGTCATCGATGTCATATAAATTTTGTATGCCATCACCATCGGTATCGTCATTGGTAAAATCTCCATCGCCATTAATGTCTTCATCGTTAGATAAAATGCCATCCCCATCTTGATCGCTAAATTTGACATCATACAATTTAAAACTAAACACCAAAGGGGAATAGGAAGGAATTCCTTGCTGTGCCAAATTAAAATAAGCCAATCCTGAGGGAATAAAAATAACTCCAGCACCAAAATCTGTATAAGCAGTAGGCTCACCTTCTACTTCTGTTTTTTGGCCCGCTTTAAACAATGGCAAAATTTCTCTCCAACCTCTTACTGCTAAATCTAATCTTAAAAATAAAGTAGGAAATGGCGTGTATTCAAACTGAGTTGCGTTTAGTGTGGTGACGGAAACATTGTCGACTGTTTCTGTTTTGTAACTGAGATAAGTGCCATTGTAAGCAGCCAAAACTTCATCTGCTTTAGACGGAGCAACTCCATCGGCAAAATCTTCCGCAAATTTAAAGTAGTAAATTTTGTAGGTAATGTCATTTGCCACAACATCTTTAGTCAACAATTTTGGATAAGTTGCACTGTCTAAGTACGACATCATCAAACGATTTGTCGGTCCGGGTGTTTTAGAGATTGTTACGTCTTGATTTGCATCTATTTCAATATAATGAGTATTGAGATAATCCTCGATAATGGCAAGATCAGCCTCGTATTGAACGTCAAAAGCTCTAATTGGCACTGGAACTAATTCATCTGCTCTATTGCATGAAAATAAAATGAAGACCGAACACAAAAGAATAAAATATAACCTAAATTTGTTCATTATAGCTAAGATTAAGGTGCGCAAGATACAATATTGATTTATTTTTGTAATTAATTTAACTTCGATTTTGAAAAAAACATGAGAGTGGATAAATACCTGTGGTGCGTGCGTTACTACAAAACCAGAAACATGGTCACGGAAGCTTGTAAAAAAAATCATATCAGTGTCAATGGTCAAGTTGCAAAACCATCTAAAGAAGTTTTCCCTAGCGATGAAATCACTTTTAGAAAAGACCAAATTACACAAAAGATTACAGTTTTAGACGTGCCTCAAAACCGAGTTAGTGCCAAGTTAGTAGATATCTATCGCAAAGATGAAACACCTATCGAAGTATACCAACATTTAGAAATGCTAAAATTATCGAAAGAGCATTATCGCAAAACAGGTGATGGAAGACCAACGAAAAAAGACCGAAGAGATTTAGTAGATTTCGAAAATGAAAACGACGATGAGTAAAAATATATACAATGGAAAATAGAATACTTACCCACAACGAAATCGAACACAAGATTAGAAGGATTGCTTATCAAATCTATGAGACTTTTGTTAATGAAGACACTGTCGTCCTCGCGGGAATTGCCTCCAATGGATTTGTATTTGCGCAAAAAATAGCGGCAATATTGGGCGAAATTTCACCTTTAAACATTGTCATGTGTGAAGTATTTATCGACAAGCAAAAACCAAATTCTAAAATAACAACCTCTATTGCGGCTGAATTATACGAAAATAAAGGACTAGTCTTGATTGATGATGTATTAAATTCTGGAACAACTTTGGTTTACGGCGTAAAACATTTTTTAGAAGTACCACTCGCAAAGTTTAAAACCGCAGTTCTAGTAGATCGGAACCATAAAAAATATCCGGTTAAAGCAGACTTTAAGGGTATTTCTCTTAGCACTTCATTACAAGAACATGTGCAGGTTGTATTTGATAAAGGTGGTGATTACGCTTATTTAAGTTAAAAGTGATTCTATCTCAGTAACTAATTCAGCGGGTGTTTTTCCGTCGGTAACCACCGTATACATTGAATGTTGATAATAGTAGCTTCTTTCAAATAAGTGTTGCGCGATAAATTCTTGCAGTTCGGCAGGTTCTTTGTCTGCGAGAATTGGTCTCGACAATGTTTCTTTTTCTAATCTTCGAGTCAATTCCTCTTTCGACGTTTTCAAATAAATCGAGATAACGCCTTGACCTCTCAGCAATAAGTGATTGTTCGCATAGCATGGTGTGCCGCCCCCTAAACTTAAAACAAAGGCATCCGAGGATGACGTCAAACGCGCCACAACTTGATGTTCAATCTTGCGAAAATAGATTTCTCCTTTCGTTTCAAATATCGAATTAATGGTTAATTCTTCAAGCTCTTCGATGTGACTATCCAAATCAATAAATGGAAGTTGCAATTTTTCTGACAAAAAAGCACCAATTGTTGACTTTCCAGAGCCCATATAACCCACCAAAACTATTTTCAACATAGGAATAAAACCTTATAAACTAAGGGATTAAAAGTAAATACTAAAAAAACCCAAATTTAAAGGAAAATACCTTTGAAAAATAAATAATAAGACCATATATTTGCACCCGCGTTAGAGAAAAGAAATTTGACTTGGTAGCTCAGTTGGTAGAGCACATCACTTTTAATGATGGGGTCCTGGGTTCGAGCCCCAGCCAGGTCACAATATTTCCGCTTTTTTCTAATTCCGACTTGGTAGCTCAGTTGGTAGAGCACATCACTTTTAATGATGGGGTCCTGGGTTCGAGCCCCAGCCAGGTCACAACAACTCGTCCGCCACAGGCGGATGATTTTTTTTTAGGCCACGTGGAGAAATTGGTAGACTTGCCATCTTGAGGGGGTGGTGCTCGTAAGGGCGTGTGGGTTCGAATCCCATCGTGGTCACGAATGAATACGCAAAAAAGAAAAAACGCCAAGCTCGCTTGAGCGTTTTTTTGTTTTGCGTATTATCAAAGCGGAGCTTTGTGGGATGGACGTAGTCAATCCAATCATATTTAAATTTACAGCCTATTTAAATGTTTTACAAGTTGCCTGTGTGGACTATTTGAACAAAAAAAGAGCAACCATAATCAGTTGCTCTTTTCTATTTTAAAAGTACATATTATAAAACTACTTCTTAATTATTTTATAAGTTTTCTTTTTATCAGTTTCTTTGTTTTCAATAGTTACCAAGTAAATCCCTTTAGCATATGATGAAACATTCAAAGGCAGTTCTTTTTGAATTGCTCCTGAATACATTTGTCTCCCGCTTAAATCGGTAATCTGAATATCAAGTGAGTTTAGCTCAGGATGTGATACATAAAGTAAATCAGAGGTTGGATTTGGATAAATTGATATTAAATTATTGTCTATTGTTTCTGTAGATAGTGCAGTTTTGGTATAATACAGATAGGAATTATATTCATCCCCAACAAATGCATTCCAAACATTAAAGTTAGTATCGTATTGATATAAAACTCCTTTTCTATGCAACTGCGTGTCATTATCTAAAATAGTTGCGTATTCGGTTTTGAAACTTGGTTTAAATATGCCTAACCCACTGTACCATTTATAAATTGTTTTTTGAGTCACAAAAGTTATAGGCAAACCATTGTTATATGTTCTATCTTCTTTGGAGACAGGAACTAAAGATTGGGTGTCGGAGTTCCAAGAATAGACAATGTAAAGAGTTAGATTTCCGTTCGCATCGTAAGTGTATTCATATTTCTTATTTGGAACAAAAGATTGGGTATTGAAGTTCCAAGAATAGTCTATGTAAAGAATTCGATTTCCATTCGCATCGTAAGTATATTCATATTTACTCCTTGGAACAGAAGTTTGGTTGATGGTATATAGGTAGTCTATATAAAGAGTTTGATTTCCGTTCACATCGTAAGTGGATTCTTCTTTGTAATTTGGAACAAAACCGTTGTTAAACAAAAAATAGCTTATGAAAAGAATTCGATTTCCGTTGGCATCGTAAGTGGATTCATCTTTATAATTTGGAGCAAACGATTGATTATCAGTATTCCAAATATAGCCTAGGGTAAGAGTTCTGTTCACATTAGCATCGTAAGTGAATTCATATTTACTATTTGGAACAAAAGATTGGGTGTCGGTGTTCCAATTATAGTTTATCTGAAAAGTATTACTTCCATTCGCATCGTAAGTGAATTCATATTTACTATTTGGAACAAAAGATTGGGTGTCGGTGTTCCAATTATAGTTTATCTGAAAAGTATTACTTCCATTCGCATCGTAAGTGTATTCAAATTTATCTATTGGAAAAAAAGATTGAGTATCGATGTTCCAAGAATAGCTTATATCAAGAATTTTATTCTCGCTCGCATCGTAAGTGTATTCATATTTATCAATTGGATCAAAAGATTGGATTTCGGTATTCCAAGAATAGAATATGAAAAGAGTTTGATTTCCGTTTGCATCGTAAGTGGATTCTTCTTTGTAATTTGGAACAAATGATTGGGTGTTGGTGTTCCAATTATAGTTTATGTAAAGAGTTAGATTTCCGTTAGCATCAAAAACGACATCATCTTTAGATCGTATTGAATTTTCATTATACCTAACATTAATAAGTCTATCCAATCGTAAGGGAGATACATCATTATTTTGCATAGCCGTTAAATCTTGTCGAATAGATTGCGGTTTTGTTTTGCCTTTTGCCTTAAATATCCCAGCAAGGGCTTTATCTTCCATTTTATGTTCCTGTGCGTTTGACAGGAAACTCATAAACACGAAAATTCCAAGTATAATTTTTTTCATAATATATTTATTTGATTTATTAAATTCTTCAATATAACCTATTGCAAACCATTTAATTTACTGCTTTCCACATTTGATGTAATTTCAAAAAAAGACGTTATGGTTCGACTTTTCTGTTTTAGAAGTACTTTTTCTAAAACTATTTTTTAATTATTTTATAAGTTTTCTTTTTATTGGTTTCTTTGTTTTCAACAGTTACCAAGTAAATCCCTTTAGCGTATGATGAAACATTCAAAGGCACTTCTTTTTGAATTGCTCCTGAATACATTTGTCTCCCGCTTAAATCGGTAATCTGAATATCGAGTGAATTTAGCTCAGGATGTGATACATAAAGTAAATTAGATGTTGGGTTTGGATAAAGTGATATTAATTCATTATCTATCGTTTCTGTGGATAGTGTAGTTTTGGTATAATACTCATAGGAATTATATTCATCCCCAACAAATGCATTCCAAACATTAAAGTTAGTATCGTATTGATATAAAACTCCTTTTCTATGCAACTGCGTGTCAGTATCCAAAGTAGTTGCGTATTCGGTTTTAAAACTTGGCTTAAAAATACCTAACCCACTGTACCATTTATATATTGTTTTTTGAGTCAAAAAAGTTATTGGCAAACCATTGTTATAAGTTCTTACGTCTTTGTAGTTCGGAATAAAAGATTGGGTGTCGGTGTTCCAATAATAGCTAATGTAAAGAGTTTGATTTCCGTTCGCATCGTAAGAGAATTCCTGTTTTAAATTTGGAACAAAAGATTGGGTGGTGGTGTTCCATAAATAGTCTATACGAAGAATATTATTTCCGTTCGCATCGTAAGTGGATTCAAATTTTTCAGATGGAACAAATGATTGGGTATCGGTATTCCAAAAATAGTATATGTAAGAAGTTTGATTTCCATTCGCATCGTAAGTGGATTCAGCTTTAATGGAAGGAGCAAAGGATTGGGTGTCGGTGTTCCAAAAATAGTATATGTAAGAAGTTTGATTTCCACTCGCATCGCAAGTGGATTCAGCTTTATCAATTGGTATAAAAGATTGGTTATCTGTATTCCAAGAATAGTTTATGTAAAGCGTTTGATTTCCGTTTGCATCATAAGTGGATTCCTTTTTACCACTTGGAACAAAAGATTGGGTGTCTGTGTTCCAAGAAAAGTATAGGTCAAGAATTTGATTTGCGTTCTCATCGTAAGTGGATTCAACTTTGAAATTTGGAACAAAAGATTGGATGTCGGTATTCCAAGAATAGCCTATTGTAAGAATTCGATTTCCAATCGCATCGAAAGTAGATTCAGCTTTATTTATTGGAACAAGAGATTGGTTACTGGCGTTCCAAATATAACTTATACCAAGAATTTGATTTCCATTCGCATCGTAAGAATATTCCCGCTTATCATTTGGTATAAAAGTTTGAGTGACGGTGTCCCAAGAAGAGATTATAAAGAGTGTTTGATTTTCGTTCTCATCGTAAGCAAATTCATATTTAGCACCGGGAACAAAAGATTGGGTATCATCGTTCCAATCATATCTGATCCCAAGAGTTTGATTTCCATTGGCATCAAAAACAACATCGAATTTAATCTGTATTGAATTTTCATTATAAGAAACATCAATTAATCTATCCAGTCTCAAGGGAGATACATCACTATACTGCGCAGCCGTTAAATATTGTTGAATAGATTGCGGTTTTGTTTTGCCTTTTGCCTCAAATATCCCTGTAAGGGCTTTGTCTTCTATTTTATGTTCCTGTGCATTTGACAGGAAACTCACAAACACAAAAATTCCAAGTATAATTTTTTTCATATTTTTTTGATTAAAAATTTATCAAAACTAATCAATTATTCATTGTAAAGACACAAATCATAAAGATTGATGTCGTCCGTTTGCCCCTGGCGCGCGGCACGTTACAAATAGCCAATGCCATTAGACGCTATTGTCAAATTTTTTACCCTTTGCACCACAAATCTATTTTCCAAAATTAATCTTAAAAAAAAACCATGAACGCATTTTTTGTTTACTTTTGTTTAAACTTTTTTTAAAAAAAATGAACAACGTAAAAAATGTATTCAGTATCAAAGACCTGGAGAATCTGTCAGGGATTAAGGCGCATACCATTCGTATCTGGGAAAAAAGATATAATGTATTAGAGCCAACGCGAACAGATACAAATATTCGGCTTTATGACTTAGCCAGTCTCCAAAAGCTATTAAACATAACTTTACTGCACAATCACGGATACAAAATATCAAAAATATCAAAATATCCGCCAGAGAAAATACCAGCTCTCGTTCGAGAGATCATCTCGGATAAAAGTGCTAAAAGCCATGCCATTAGCGCTTTTAAAATGGCCATGATAAATTTTGATCATTCTTTGTTCTTCTCTACATACAACACGCTTTTGTCTGAAAAATCTTTTCGCGAGGTTTTTTACGAAGTTTTTATACCGTTAATGACGGAAATGGGATTGCTGTGGCAGTCTGACACGATTACCCCTGCTCATGAGCATTTTATTAGTTACCTAATCAAGCAGAAATTATTGATCAATACGGAGAAAGTGCAGATACTTGAGCCTTCCAGAAATGATAAAGTGTTTGTGTTGTATTTACCAATGAACGAAATTCATGAACTAGGATTGATGTATCTAAATTATGAAGTACTTTCGCATGGTTACAAAACAATCTATTTGGGGGAAAGCGTGCCAACTGAAAGCTTAAGTGACCTCAACAAGTACTTCGATTCCATTGTATTTGTAGCCTATATGACAGTGCAACCAGATAAGGAGCATGTCAACGACTATATCAAGGAAATTCAAGAAACAGTGCTCAAAGAAGACTCGGAACTTTGGCTAATTGGCAGAATGATAGATGAAATAAAGCCTTCTTCATACAATGACGCTACCAGAGTTTTCAAATCCATTTCAGATTTAGTAGAGGAACTCTAGTCCTTTTTTCAGTTGATAACAGACCATTCACTTACATAAAATGATTTCAAAAGACATTAAAATAATTGGCTCAGGTTTTTCAGCCCTAGCTGCTTCGTGCTATTTGGCCAAAGCGGGGCATCAAGTGACTGTTTACGAAAAAAACGAAACTATTGGCGGGCGAGCCAGACAATTAAAAAGAGACGGATTTACTTTCGATATCGGCCCAACATGGTATTGGATGCCCGATGTATTCGAGAGATTCTTCGCCGACTTCAACAAAAAGCCTTCCGATTACTATCAATTGCACAAACTATCACCAGCCTACCAAGTTTATTTTGGTGTCAATGAATTTGTTACCATTGCTGATAATTTAGAAGAAATAATTGAAACGTTTGAATCGATTGAAACTGGAAGCGGCGCAATTCTAGCGGACTTCATGGCAGAGGCAAAAAGCAATTATGATATTGCTATTAAGGATCTGGTGTATAACCCTGGTGTTTCGCCTATGGAATTGGTCACAATCGAAACTGCCAAGAAAGTCGGGCAGTTCTTCAGTAATATAAGTAAGGATGTGCGCAAGCGTTTCAAAAATCAAAAGCTAATTCAAATATTAGAATTTCCTGTCCTATTTTTGGGGGCAAAACCCTCAGACACTCCGTCGTTTTATAGTTTTATGAATTATGCTGATTTTGGATTAGGGACTTGGCACCCAAAAAACGGAATGTACAGCGTGGTTTTGGCCATGGAAAAATTAGCGATTGAACTTGGCGTAAGGATCCATACACGCAGTAACATATCAAAAATTATTGTCAATAACAAAAAAGCAACAGCTTTGGTGGTCAATGGTGAAAATGTTACAGCTGACATCATCCTCAGCGGCGCCGACTACCATCATACAGAATCTTTACTAAATATTGAAGATCGCGCCTACTCTGAAAAGTATTGGAGCACCAAAACTTTTGCGCCTTCATCGTTGCTTTTTTATGTTGGTTTTGATAAAAAAGTGAAGAATGTAGAACATCATTCCCTCTTTTTTGATGTCGATTTTGACGTGCACGCTTCTGACATTTACGACCATCCTAAATGGCCTGAGAATCCATTGTTTTATGCAAGTTTTCCATCTATAACTGACAGTAATTCAGCACCTGAAGGAAAGGAAGCTGCGATATTTTTAATACCTTTAGCACCAGGAATTGAGGACAATGAAGACATTAGAAATCGTTACTTTGAAAAAATAATGACCCGTTTGGAAAATTTAACACAACAAGAATTAAAAAATAGTGTTATTTTTAGAGAATCTTTTTGCGTAAACGACTTTATCAATGACTATAATTCATATAAAGGAAATGCTTACGGCATGGCAAATACATTGCTGCAAACTGCATTTTTGAGACCAAAGTTAAAGAGCAAAAAAGTTAAAGACTTATATTTTACAGGACAATTGACGGTGCCGGGACCCGGCGTTCCACCCGCTTTAATTTCAGGTAAATTAGTTGCTGAATTAATTGAAAAACATTTGTAGTAACCTATATATGAAATCTATTTTTGATACTATATCTTTTGAGTGCAGTAGAAATGTTACAAAAACCTACAGCACCTCATTTTCTTCTGCCGTGCGAATGCTTTCACCTTCTATTCGTCAGGATATTTATAATATATATGGTTTTGTTCGCTTTGCAGATGAAATTGTTGATAGTTTCCATGACTATAATAAAGAGCAGCTTTTTGAACGTTTTGAACAAGACTTAGAAGCAGCTTTACTGCATAAGATTAGTTTAAATCCTGTTCTAAATTCATTTCAACATACGGTCAACAAATATGATATTCCCAACGAATTGATTGCTGCCTTTATGAAGAGCATGAAATTAGATTTAACTAAAAGTACTTACAATACACAGGAAGAATACAATGAGTATATATATGGCTCGGCTGATGTCGTTGGACTCATGTGCTTACAGGTTTTTGTTAATGGTGACAAAACAAAGTATGATTTATTAAAAAATGCAGCTATGCGATTGGGATCTGCTTTCCAAAAAGTTAATTTTTTACGAGACCTAAAAGCAGACTTTGAATTATTAAACCGAACTTATTTTCCCGAAACGGACTTAAATCATTTAAATGAAGAGTCAAAAATGAAAATCATTAAAGAAATCGAAGATGATTTTAAAGCGGGTTACGAAGGAATTATGAAACTTCCTATTGAAGCAAAGTTTGGTGTCTACACTGCCTACGTTTATTACGGAAAATTATTAACAAGACTGAGCAAAACACCTTCTGAAGAAATAAAAAACACAAGAATACGAGTGAAAGATTACGAAAAATTTGGTCTTTTTGCGAAATGTTATTTCAGCTACAAATTAAATTTCATCTAAAACGATAATACCATGTGGTTGCATGTATTTGTTTTTTTAGTCGCCTTTTGCTTTATGGAGTTTATGGCTTGGTTTAGTCATAAATATATTATGCATGGCTTCCTATGGATCCTACACGCAGATCATCATAAAAAAGATCACGATTCTTGGTTTGAAAGAAACGACGCATTTTTTATTTTTTATGCTGTGGTCAGTATAATGTTTTTTTTACTCTGGCGATATAACATATTTAATCTAGGATTAGCCGTTGGTTTGGGTATTTTCGCTTATGGTTGGACCTACTTTTTGGTTCATGATATCTTTATTCATCAGCGATTTAAGTTGTTTAGAAATGCAAACAGTAAATATGCTAAAGCAGTTCGTAGAGCACACAAAATGCACCACAAACACACAGGCAAAGACCATGGTGAGTGTTTTGGTATGTTATTTGTCCCTTTAAAATACTTTAAAAATTAAAAAAAATGCCTTCATCTACAGAAGGCATTTTTTTTAATTTATCATCAAATCTTGCAAAGGTTTTAATTGTTCAATGTCGAGGTTGGCTTCTTTTAAAACCCCAATCATGCTGAAAATCATCGTCGGATTCATGTCCTTGCCCAACACCCTTACGATTGCAAAACCATTTTCTTTTTTATTGGCATAGAATATAAACTCATCGATATGCTCATCATCACCAATAAAACTTACTGAAGCGCCCTCTTTTCCAGAGCCAAATTTCATAAGTTGTTGGTACTTTTGATCTTTTAAAATTGCATTGACCTTAGTGCGCTCAATTTCAAATTGTGCTTTGTTCTTGTCGGTTAATTTAAATGCCAAAATATTCATCTTATGAAAAGAACTTAATGCTTCTTTTTGGGAAGTTGTTAGTTTTGATTTATTGACATTTAAGATACTAGGAGAAAGATCTAAGGCTATAAAATCTTTGCTTTCCGTTTTATCAACAAAATAGCGTTGCAAACTTGGTTCAGACTGACAGCAGTTTAGCCCTAACGATAGCACAAAAAGCGCTAACAAAGAAACAAATTTCATCTCTAATTACTTTGGACCTTTCGATCCTTTGGTTGCTTTCCTCAAATCATCTCCGCCAGGAAATCTCATTTTATCAGTCAGCGCTGAAATTTCATTCAAATCAAAATCGCCTGTCAAGGACATCAATACCGTGTCTTCTCCTTTTGAACCTTCGATAAACATCAGCAATTCTTTTACTTGCGTATCTTTTGCCCCAGACTTCACCATGATCTTGATGTTTCGTCCATTTTCAGTAACGCGCATGAGCTCCTCTAATCCTGCTGATTTGATGTGCTTATCAGCAGTAGCTTTCATTTCGTTTTCTACTCTTGTGCTTTTCGTGGTAAACACTTTCAAATTATCCAATTTTTTAATTAGGTTAAGGTATTGTTGCGCTTCTTTATCCGAGGCATCCATTTTGACCTTACTCATTAAGTCAAACATCTTCTTATTGACGATAATTGAAGTAACATCATCTTGACCGTCAAATTTATCAAATGCTCCTTGAGCAAAAAATGGGATTGACATTAAAACCAGTACTGCTGTGATTGCAAATTTTTTCATTTTATTTATTTTTTTTTGATTTTTTCCGCTACGTCCCAAACAATTCGGCTAAGCGGCGGGTGAGTATTAATTATTAAAATTATTTGATTATTTCATTTACTATTCTAGAATAAATATTTTGTCTCTTGTAACTTCGTACGTTTCAACATATCGTACACATTCGATTCCTGTATTTACCTGATTTGACAATAATGACAAGGCTTTTTGCGTCTCATCATAAGCAACTTGTGGATCATTAAAAGTACCTAATTCTGATGCTGGTTCTGTGTTTGTAATGGTGGTATAAGTGTAAATTCCGACACCGGCAAAAACGACCACCGAAGCGGCAATTGTAAACCATTTGAGTGGCTTTGCTTTTCTGTCTTCAAGTTGAATTTCTTTTTCAAATATTTCTGTCGCATTTGAAGTCATGCAATTAAACAACGGCTGATATTCCTTCAAAGATGGCACAACATCTGACAATGCGAAATAATTCTTCAATTCTTTTTCTTCTGCAATTGAAGTCTCTCCCTCGAAATACTTAGAAACTAATAAGGCTATTCTATCTGATTCCATATTGGTGCGTTTTGGTTATATTCTCTCTTATCGTTTTTCTGGCTCTCGAAAGTGCTACGCGAATGGCCGTTTCATTCATTTCCAAAATCTTTGAAATATCAGCAAACTCGTACTGCTCGATATCCCGCATTTGAATGATTAAACGCTGCTGTTCAGGCAGATCATTGATGATTTTTTCTACCCAAGCCAAGGTGTCTAAATCTTCTAATTGTTGCTGCAAACTGGCCTGTCTATCAGTGTAATTGGAATGTACAATTTGTAAATTTCCTGCTCTTTTAGACTTCAACTGATCCAAACAAAAGTTCTTTGTCATAGTCATTGCAAAAGCTTCTACACTTGAATAGGATTCCAAGATTTCATTTTTATTCCACAATTTCACGAGAACTTCCTGAGTGGCATCTTCCGCTTCCTCTGTGCTTACAAGCAATCGTTTGGCCAACCGAAAGACTTTGTCTTTAAATGGAGCGATAACTTGCAAGAACTCAATTTGATTCATTTTATCCTATTCGTTGGAAAGCGTTGAAGTCAAGACGAACCCCATAAACTTTTGTTACAAAGAAGCGAAAATAATTTTAAAAAAGAACTAAATTTACTCACGCAATCAAAACCAATTTATGAAAAATTATCGCTATGCTATTTACTATTTACTTGCAATCACAATGGTTTTGCAAAGTTGTGAAGTGCAAGATGACAATAAAGTACCTAACGATATTGCCATCAATAATTTTGTTTGGAAAGGTTTGAACTTGTATTATTTATGGCAAGCTGACGTTCCTAATTTGGCCGACGATCAGTTTGCGAACCAATCTGACCTAAATGACTTTCTATACGGATATTTTCGACCTGAAGACCTATTCCAACAGTTGTTAAACAAGCCAAGAAGTCTGTACCCCAATCCAGGAGAAGCAATTGATCGATTCAGCGTGATTTTTTCTGACTATAATGAATTGGAAGGGATATTATCTGGAACAACAAAAAACAATGGTGCTGAATTTGGATTGTACTATAAAGATGACTCGCAATCTTCACTATTTGGGGTCATTAGATATGTCTTGCCAAATTCTGATGCGGCTGCTAAAAACGTACAACGCGGAGGAATCTTTTACGCAATAAATGGGGTAACGCTGACTCCTGAAAATTATAATGCATTATTGAGCAATAACACTTACACCATGAATTTTGCGAACTATGATTCCGGAAATATCACACCAAATGGGCAATCTGTCACGCTTTCCAAATCGGTAATTTCAGAGAATCCTGTTTATTTAACCACGGTGATTAATTCCGGAACGCATAAAATTGGTTACCTAATCTATAATGGATTCTATCCCAATTACGAATCGCAATTGAACGCAGCTTTCAACAATTTAAAGTCGCAAAACATATCGGACTTGGTTTTAGATCTTCGATATAACTCGGGTGGTTCAGTGGCCACTGCAACGCGATTGGCAAGTTTAATTACAGGACAATTTACCAATCAAGTTTTTGCCAAAGAACAATGGAATGATAAATTGGAAGATTACTTTATTGCATCGAATCCGAGTGCTTTGTTGAATTTATTTACCAATAAACTCGGAAACAATGAAACCCTTGCAAGTCTAAATTTGAATAAAGTGTATGTCCTTACAACAAAAAGTTCCGCTTCAGCAAGCGAATTGGTAATTAATGGCCTAAAACCATATATCAACGTTGTGCAAATCGGAGATGTTACTAGCGGAAAAAATGTAGGATCTATTACAATATATGATTCTCCTTCCTTTTCAAAATCCGAGATAAACACAAATCACCGCTATGCCATGCAACCCATTGTTTTGAAAATTGTCAATAAAGTTGGCTTTGGTGACTACACCAACGGATTGCAACCAAACACCTTACTGAAAGAAGATTTTGGAAATTTAGGAATTCTTGGAAATGCTGACGAACCTCTACTCAACGAAGCGATCGACCAAATCATTACAGGAGGCCGACCGAGTCCACAAAAAAGAATCAGAAGTTTCGAATCTTTCAAAGACAATAGAACTATTGCCCGTTTAAAAAGCGAAATGTATGTCGATGAAAAGGACAAAAAGTAATTCCAATAAATTAAAAAGGTTTCCAAATTTGAATATGCCCCAAAAATTTGGACACTATTTGGGGCATTTTTTAAATTTTTATTGATTAAAATAGAAACCATTTGGTCCTACACCAACGCCTACAGTTTTGAGGAGCGTTCCAACTGGATTTGGATCGAATTGTTCTCCTGAGGAATAAATATAAACAGCGCCATTAACAACGTAGTCCTTAGTGTCTCCAACAAAAATTTTGTTGTTTTTGACGGCAAGACTGTAAACATTCAATGCTTCAGAGGTAAACGCAGGTACAGTAGGCAAAGCTGTTCCAGTTAAAGGAAACTTATAAATATCACTATTGCGATTGTAAAAAATATGGTCTCCAAATAGATCCATATGATTAATTCGACCGACGGGACCTGTAAGAGGAAGCATTTGAATAATCGCGTTTGAAACCAAGTTAATTTGCACGATACTTCCTGAGGTATTGTTTGCCGCATTGGTGTAATCCGAAACTCCATTGCACGCAACCCATAAATTATTCCCCTCGATTTTCATGGTGTCAGGCAAATCGCCTACATTTATAGACTCCACACTGTTTGTTGATGCGTTAATAATCGAAATTGTCTTGCCTTTATCTCCTAAATTATTGTGCGAAACATATAGCTTCCCTAAATGTTCAATGATTTTATTTGGATAATCATTTACAACAATCGTCGAAGTAACAGTATTTGATCCTAGGTCAATTACTTTAATTCTCCCAGTTCCTTCGCCACTTCCCCATGTGGTCACAAAGCCTTTCCCATTTGCAAATGCGATATATCTTGGAAGGTCGAGACCAGCCGTGATTTCGCCAACTTTTACCATGGTATAGCGATTGACAATTTCAATTTTGTTAGAAGCATTCACTACTATATACGCCAAATTACCATTAAAACCTATACTCTGCGCGGTGTCACCCAAGACCACTCCCGGATTCACTCCTAAGAAAATATCGTTCTGTGTTCTAGCTAGGTCAAAAGAAATAAATGAAATTGCAGCATTGGGCGTCATGAAATTGCCTTCGTTTAAAACTAAAACACCACTATCAAAATTACCTTGTGGAACGTAGGTACTTGGCGTTACATCTTCACTCGAACAAGAGGTCAAAAATGCTAGCATCAAGAATGTCAAGAGCAACCATTTGTTTGTTTTCATTTTTTTAAAATTTAAAGATTAGATTCATTTGAAAATTCCTACCAGGTAAAGGTCTGCCGGGAACGCTCTGGTAGCTTTCGTTCCAACAGTTTAAAGCCTGAAATCCTAATGAATTGAGGTGATTTTTCCCATAATTAAAAAACACGCCCACATTAGAAACTTTGTAGCCTTGAAGTTTTGTTTCGTTGTCATTTAAGGTATAAACCGCACCATTAAATAAGTATTGATAGCTTAAGCTGAGTCGCTTAAACGAATACAAAAAGTTTGCATTGTACTTATGAAAAGGAACAAAGGTCAACTGCGTACCCAATGCTTCGTTTGTTGAAATAGTGTATGCGTATGTTGAAGTAAAATGCACCACATGGTGGTTCACTTTTTTTGTCGCTTCTAAGAGAAATTCCGCACCATAACTTTTGACTTTTCCAATATTTTCGGGAGTCCAAGTTCCATTTACAGGTTTCCATTGAATCAAATTCTGAATGGCATTGTGATATAGTGTTCCAACAAATCGAAAACCCTTAAAACTAAGTTCTTGACCCAATTCTGTTTGCGTAGATTGTTCGGGCTCCAATTCTGGATTACCACCAACCATCCAATACAAATCATTGAAAGTGGGAATTCTGAAATTTTGAGAATGATTTAATTTTATTGCATAATTTTTGGTTATTGAAGTACTGATTCCCATAGCATACAACACTGGACTCTTATAAGCGGCAGTTATTTCATGTCTTAAACTCGATTCAAATAAAATTTGCTTCAGTATCTGATATTTCATCAAGACGGAACCGCTGGCAATTCCGCGCGTATTCATACCAATACTAGATCCAATACCTTTTGTCTGATTGTAATCAAATACCGTTTCTAGGTTTAATTTGGGAGAAAATTGGTAGCTAAAATTGTACTTTCCAATGATTGTCTCAGCTGTAGAAGTTTCAAAATCTTCCAAGAAGGAATTCGCAAAATACTTGTACTTTTCAGACAAAAATGCAAACTTAAGTGACGACCTCAAGTTGTTTTTGCTAAAGATCCAGTCGATTAAATTCCGGGAATTAAAATCCTGATACTTACTTCTAGAAGTAGAGGCTATCGTCCCAGAAAAGTGGCGCTCACTTTCAAAAAATTGACTGTAAAATTTAATCATATTTGCTTTGGATAATCGATATCCAAAACTAACATTCATACTAGTATTGTTGAACTGTCCGTTCTCGTTCTTTCTTCCATTGAAACCCAAATACTCGTAGTCATTGTCGGAACTATTTCTAGAAACACTCAAATTAACAGCGTACTTTTCTGATGAAAATGAGGATTTATAATTCAAATCTAAAGTATTGAAGCTTCCGTAATTCATTAAAATCGAATTACTAAAATGGGGTTTAAAATTCAATTCGTTATTCAAGTGAACACTTCCTCCAATAGCGCTGCTTCCATAAATAGCACTTCCTCCACCAGCGCGAACCGTCACATTTTCATAATCTCGGGTAGTAATCGTATTAAAATCTGTCTGTCCGTTGAGCTGAGAGTTAATGTTGATACCATTCCAAATCACCGCCGTTTGTTGCGCCGTAGTTCCCCGAAAAGAAGGAGATGAAACCATACCCAATCCGTTTTGCTTAAAATAAATTACGGAATTGAATTGCAGTAAATTGGTCAATGACGATTGGTTTTTTTCGATAATTGAATCGTTGAACTGTTGTATGGCAAGTGATTTTGAATAATGCTGCAACTGAAAGTCCGATATGACTACTTCTTGCAAATCGACAATAGAATCTTGCTGCGCCAGAATAACTCGGCACACCATCAGCATCAAAAAAAGAAACAGCTTTTTCGCAGTCATAATTTCAGAATCTTTTTCCCGAAGATTCGATATTCGTTACAGAAAAAGGCAGGTCTCCTGGCTTGCGTCTTGTTGTTTACCTTCCCATCCGCCGGGGCGAACAGTGGTTTTGTAGTTAACAACAAGCTTATTAGCTTACAGTTGCGGGAACAGCTTAGGTTTTAAACCTAATTCCCTTTTAATGTGAAATGAAAAAATCAAATCACAACCTTAATTCCGAAGCAAAGATAGCTTTATTAAGGGGAATTAAAAATAAAATTTGAAATATAAAATGGATTACTGCTACCTTTGTTCACTTTGAAAAACATGGTAATGAAAAAACTTTTTCTGAAATTTATCTTACTCTCTTTTGCAATAATTGCAGCTGGCTGTAAGGAGGATTTAGTCAAATCAAACCAAAGGAATGCTACTCAGATCAATCAAATTAAATATGCCAAAGGGCTTGTAATATACAAATATAAGGGCTTTTCGATCTTGTCAATAAAAAATCCTTGGCCCAATGCCACTGAAGAATACACTTATATTTTGAAAGAAAAAACAGGCGTTATTCCCGATAGTCTTCGAGAATTTCCAATCATAAACATTCCTCTGAAGAAAATTGTTGTTACTTCAACAACACACATTCCCTCACTTGAAATGCTGGACGTCGAAAACACACTCATCGGATTTCCGCATACCGACTATATTTCTTCTGAAAAAGTGCGGAAACAAATTGACAACAACAAGATCAAGGATGTTGGTTCAGATCAAAGTTTAAATACGGAGCTTCTCATCGAATTGGCTCCCGACGCACTTGTTGGCCATGGCATCGACAATAACAATCCGACTTTCGATCAATTGCAGAAAAATGGTCTTAAAGTGATTATCAATGGAGACTGGAATGAATCAACACCACTAGGGAAAGCCGAATGGATTAAATTTTTCGGAGCACTTTACAATCTTGACGCAAAAGCAAACGCTATTTTTGAATCGATTGAAACAAATTACAAAACAGCACTTTCCCTAGCGAAAAAAGCAAAAAATAGACCGACTGTTTTTTCTGGTGCTATTTACGAAAATCAATGGTATATGCCCCAAGGAGCAAGTTGGGGAGCGATTTTTCTTCAAGACGCAAACGCAAATTACCTGTGGAAAGAGACAAAAGGAACGGGCAGTTTGTCACTTTCATTCGAATCGGTTCTATTGACCGCGGACAATGCAGATTTTTGGATCGGACCGGGACAGTTTACTTCACTCGCAGAACTAAGCGCTTCTAATCCACATTACACTCAATTCAAAGCATATAAAACAAAAAACATATACTCTTACAGCACAAAAAAAGGAAAAACAGGCGGTATTATTTATTATGAATTGGCGCCTAACAGACCCGATTTGGTTTTGAAAGATCTTGTAAAAATTATGCACCCAGAAATGCTTCCAGATTACAAATTATACTTCTTCGAACGGTTAAATTAAATGACAAAAAACGTAAATCATACTATGCTTTTCGTTTTGCTATTTATAGTAGCAACAGTCCTTTTATATCTGGATATTAGCTTCGGATCAGTTGCAATTCCACAAAGTGAAATCATAAAGACACTCACCGGCGGAAATGCGTCAAAGTCAACATGGGATTACATCATTATTAATTACCGTTTGCCAAAAGCGATTACTGCAATATTAGTAGGAATGGGACTTTCGATAAGTGGACTTTTGATGCAAACACTTTTCAGGAATCCGCTGGCCGGACCATACGTTTTAGGATTGAGTTCGGGTTCTAGTTTGGCGGTGGCATTACTTATACTTGGTTCTAATTTTATGCCTGCATTTTGGAGTCAAATTTTCGTTTTATCTTACGGCGTTATTTTAGCCTCTTGCCTTGGTAGCATCATCGTGCTACTTGCCGTTTTATTCGTTTCAAAACGTTTGAGAGATACAATGGCCATACTGATTGTCGGGTTGATGTTTGGTAGCTTTACCAACGCCTTTATTGGTGTCCTTTCATATTTTAGTTCCGCAGAACAATTGCAAAAATTTACTTTTTGGTCGATGGGAAGTCTAGGAAATTTATCGTGGCACGCTATTTTGATTTTAACCATTGCAGTTTTTATTGGTTTGTTGATCAGTTTGGCTAGTATCAAACCGCTGAATGCTCTATTATTAGGCGAAAACTATGCACGAAGTCTGGGTCTCAACTATGAAAAATCTAAACTTATCATTATTTTGGCAACGAGTATTCTGGCGGGAAGTATCACTGCCTTTGCTGGACCAATAGCCTTTATTGGATTGGCAGTTCCTCATGTAGCAAAACTAATTTTCAACACCAGTAATCATCGAGTGTTGTTCTGGGCAACCCTTTTAATCGGATCGGGTTTGATGCTATTGTGTGATCTGATTTCGCAGATGCCAGGAAGCAACTTTACTCTTCCAGTAAACGCGATTACCTCAATTATTGGAGCGCCAATTGTGGTTTGGTTGCTAGTTCGCAAACGTAAAATGATGAACTAATGGAAAGTAAAATCATACTGCAAACAGAAAACCTGAGCATCGGCTACGAAACACAGCGAAAAATAAATTGTATAGCTGGAGCTATTAATCTATCGTTAGAAAAAGGGAAGTTAATCGCTATTGTTGGTGCCAACGGAATAGGAAAATCTACTTTGTTACGCACTTTAACAGGCATTCAGAAACCTCTTAACGGAACAATTTTCTTAAATCAAAGAAATTTACTTGCATTTGATGTGTTGTCAATTGCTAAAGAAATGAGTTTGGTTTTGACTGAAAAATTGCCGCCAAGCAATCTAACCGTTTACGAGCTAATTGCTTTAGGACGGCAACCTTACACGAATTGGATTGGAAAATTATCAACTATTGATAAGACAAAAATTGATGATGCGATTGCATTGACCCGCACCCAATCCTTAATTGATAAAAAGCATTATGAGATTAGCGACGGTCAATTACAAATTGTTTTAATCGCCAGAGCGCTTGTCCAAGACACGCCTTTAATTATCTTGGATGAACCAACAACACACCTCGACTTACAACATAAAGTCGCTCTTTTCAAACTATTGAAAAAGCTCACCAGCGAAACTGAAAAATGCATCCTTTTTTCCACCCATGATATTGACATGGCTATTCAATTGAGCGATGAAATGATTGTAATGACCGAGGGACAGTGTATTCAAGATAGTCCGTGCAATTTAATCTCGAAAGGGGCATTTGACCAATTATTTAACGATCAAAACATCTCTTTTGATACTGATAAAGGGAAGTTTATAATCACGTAAGCAACAATTGCCTTTTTGCCTCTCCAATAACAAAAGCACAAGAATTGGCCAAATTATAACTTCTAACTAAAGGACTGATTGGAATCTTCAAGTGGTTTTCAAATTTCGCAAGTACCTCAGCACTCAAACCGACACTTTCTTTCCCAAAAACCAGCCAATCGCCATCTTGAAATTGAGTTTCTAGATAGGATTTTGTTGCATGTGAACTCAAAAGAAAAACCCTCGACATATCAGGAATAGCGGCAATCCATTCATCAACATTTTGGTATTCCTTCCAATCCAGATGTACCCAATAATCTAAGCCAGAACGTTTGAGATTCTTATCCGTAATTTGGAAACCAAAAGGATGAATAAGATGCAAACGGCTTTCGGTTCCGACGCAAAGGCGACCGATATTCCCTGTGTTATTTGGTATTTCTGGTTCTACAAGTACAATGTTAAGCATTTGATTTATTTTAAATTGTAAATTCTGATACTTCTGTAACTTCTCCGGATTTTAGATCATTCAAGTATACGCTTCCTATGCGAATTCGAACCAAACGAAGCGCAGGAAATCCGACAGCTGCTGTCATTTTTCGTACTTGTCGAAATTTTCCCTCGTTAACTGTTATCGACACCCATGAAGTCGGCCCGTGTCTTTCATCGCGAATTTTTTTAGCTCTTACACCAAAGTCCGGAACAGCTATCACTTTAAAAGCCCGGCATGTCTTGGTCAAATATTTCGAACCTTCAAATCCTATTTCGACACCTTTTGACAATTGCGAAATAGCATCGTCGGTAATGATACCATCAACTTGAGCGTAGTACTCTTTTTCGACTTTACTACTGCAAATATAATCACTAACTTTTCCGTCAGTTGTTATTAGCAGCAACCCTTCGGAATCTTCATCCAATCTGCCTATCGCCATTGCGCCTTTAGGAAATTCAAATAATGCTCCTAGTAATTTCTTATTGCGCTTGAGTTCATATTTAAATTGACTTAAATATCCATATGGTTTGTGCAATATAAAATGTTGGTGTTTAATCATTGGGATACAAAATAAAAAGACCGCCTTTGGTGACGGTCCTTTCCTTACTTTTAAGTACTTTTATTGACGGCTTTGAACGTAATCCGACAAATCATCGACATTGCTGCTAAACGAGAAAATTCCGTTTAACTTAAAATAATTGCGTGGTTCCGTACAAAAATCATACGCGTATTTGGCAAAATTTAGTTTGTTGTCTTCAAAACTAAACGTATTTGCAATTTGTATAATTTGATCTACATTGAGACAATTAACAGCTATGACTTGTTTTGCCGTTTTTAATCTAGTATCTTCAAAACTTTGTTTTTCTATTGTATTCATCGCCGCATTGAAATCGCCAGGGGTCATACAAGTTCTTCTGCCGCAACCGCGCGGAGCTTCCACTACTTCCTCATGAACGACATTACCACTTGAATGTGAAGTAGTTGTTGTGGTGGTTGTATGTACAGCATTGCCGCCAGTTGAATCATTAATGGAAATTCCCATGTTAACACCGTCAACGTTCACACCAATGCCAACATTAACACCATTGCTTTGAGTTGTGGTCGTTGTAGTTTGAGAAACACTGCCAACTTGCTGTACAATTACAGGTCTTGGCTGACCGTAATGCACCACATGTACGTTGCTTGCGGGAACAAAACCAGGATCAACAGGAATCGCAGAGAAATAAGTAAGCTTTGCTTTGGTCTTGATATTTTTGTCTTTTTTAATTCTGTATGTTACATCGGAATAAACGCCATCAACATCAGTAATCATTAAATTATTTTTTGAAATCTCACCAATTGTTTTGTCCTCAAAAATAATTTTAGCATTGTAATAGGGTTGATTTAGATCCTCGACACGAAGATTTGTTTGTGCAACGTCGTTCTGTTGCTCACCATTTAAGATTAAGAAGAATTTATCTCCGCTATCTGAAAAAATAGTGAGGTGACCTACAGAACCCGACTGTGCAAATGCACATGCAATCGTAATTAAGGATAGAAATAAAGTAAACTTGATTTTCATGGAGACAAGTATTTTTAGTGTTACACAATTTATTTTGCGGCCGCTTTTCAAAAACGATCCCGCAAAATTATTAAAATATTTTTCAAAATGAATGATCAATCCAGAGATTTGTATTCGCTTTTGATAAACCAAAACAAGTAGTAAATAAACTTTGTGAGCAATTTGAAATTGACGTTCATGAGCATCAACAATTATTTATTACATTTACTCTTTCCAAATTCCCTGATAAATGAACGCTACTTTACTGACTATTCTTACTTTTTGTATTGCCTTAGCTATTGGACTTTACCTCGGAAAATTATTATTTACAGCGAAATCTCAATCGGAGAAGATAGGTCTAGAAGAAAAATTAATTGGCATCAATTCTCAATTTAAATCCATTCAGGAGCAGCTGAAAATAACACAGGTAGAAAAAGAAAAAATCAGATCAGAAAAAGACAGTTTAGCGCTTCAGTTATCTCGGAAAGAAGTCGATTTTGAAAACCTATGGGAGCGAAATCTCGAACAAAAGCAAGAAGTCGAAAAATTGCAAGAAAAATTTACCAAAGAATTTGAAAACTTAGCCAACAAAATCTTAGAAGAAAAAACAAATAAGTTTACTGAGCAAAACAAAGAAAACATGAAAAACATCTTGTCTCCGCTGCAAGATAAAATTCAACACTTTGAAAAAAAGGTAGAAGACACGCATAAAGAAAGCATCGATTATCATGCTGCCTTACGCCAACAGATTTTGGGATTGCGAGAGATGAATGCACAAATGAGTAAAGAAACAGTCAACTTGACAAAAGCGTTGAAAGGTGACAGCAAAATGCAAGGAAACTGGGGCGAATTGGTATTAGAACGCGTTTTAGAAAAATCAGGTTTAGAAAGAGATCGCGAATACTATATTCAACAAGCCCATATATCCGAAGATGGCCAACGTGTGTATCCCGATGTCGTAATTAATCTACCAGATGGAAAGAAAATGATAGTTGATTCAAAAGTATCTTTGACAGCGTATGAAAAATTCAGCAATGAAGAAGATGAAAACTTAAAAAGCAGTTATCTGAAAGAGCATATCAACTCCATAAAAAGGCATGTAGAGCAATTGGGTGAAAAAAATTATCACGATTTATATCAGATAGAAAGCCCTGATTTTGTTTTGCTCTTTATACCTATTGAACCAGCATTTGCGATTGCCTTGAACGAAGAAACTACGCTCTATAACAAAGCATTTGAGAAAAATATCGTCATTGTCACACCCTCGACACTTCTTGCGACGCTGCGAACGATTGACAGTATGTGGACCAATCAGAAACAGCAAGAAAACGCCTATGAAATCGCAAGACAAGCGGGCGCTTTGTACGATAAGTTTGAGGGATTTGTAGCAGATTTATTGAAAGTTGGCAATAAAATTAAAGATACCAAAACCGAGTATGATGCCGCGATGAACAAATTGGTTGATGGAAAAGGCAACTTAATCACTAGCGTCGAAAAATTAAAAAAAATGGGCGCAAAAGCAAAAAAATCCTTACCAGAATCCGTATTAAAAAGAGCGGAAACTGACGAAAATGAATCTTTAATTTAGCCGAACGATGTATGGAAAAAGCACTTTACAAACCTTCCTTATCGTCGCACATCAGTAGTACACAATTAAACTTACCCACTCACACTAATTTTAGCCGCAAAATTCATGGTGGTTATGTCCTTTAGTTACTAGGAACTTATTTGTTAATTCCGAATACTTTTATTGATTATATCACATATTTAATTAGCTTTGAAAATTATTTATTTATCCGATGAAAAAAATCTTAATAATCGTCACTTGTTGCATTTCATTGATGGTGGCAATACTTTCGTGTTCTAAAAATGAAGATGAAAACTATTTAGAACAAACTGAAGAATATAATCGCCTTAGCGCGTCACAATCGGGTCCAGTTAAATTTAATTTTACGCAAGTACCACTTCCTCGATTATCTGACTATCACTTTTTTGTGGGTCCATTAAAGGATCAAAAACCAGGTTATAAAGTGATTCCTTATGCACCGGCAAGCTCGCTCTTTACAGACTATTCGTTAAAAAAGCGTTTCGTATGGATGCCTCAAGGCACCAAAGCTACTTATGTTGCAGATAATAAAGTGCTCAGTTTTCCTGTTGGTACTGTTTTGATAAAAACTTTTTATTACAATACTATTCAGCCGGGAAATACTACAAAAATTATCGAAACACGCATCATGATTCTTAAATCCGATGGCTGGAAGTTCTACGAGTATCTCTGGAATGATGAACAAACGGATGCCTTTTTGGTTGAAGGGGTAGATTTTGCAAATGGAAGTACACGAACCATAACTTTCAGAAAACCGAACAACGAAATTGTTACTACCGACTACAGAATTCCTTCAGATGCGGAATGTTTCGCATGTCACAAATTAAATGAGCAGGCAATCCCGATTGGCGTAAAACCGCAGAACTTAAATGGTAATTATTTATACCCAAAAGGAAATAAGAATCAATTATTGCATTTGCTTCAACAGGGCTATTTGGAAAGTTACCCATCTACCATAGCATCGACGGTTGATTACCATGATACAACCAAACCATTAGATTTGCGCCTTCGGTCTTACATCGACATAAATTGTGCACATTGCCATCAAGACAACGCTCGTTGCGATTATCGCGCACTGCGACTAGAATTTAGTGAAACCGGAAATCCAACAAATATTGGTATTTGTGTTCCTGCAGCAGAAGAAATTGGTCCAACTTTACAAAAACTCATAACACCCGGCAATTTTGACAAATCCATAGTTCATTATAGAATAAACACCAATGAAGAAAGTGAAAGAATGCCATTGCTCGGCAGAACAGTTGTTCACGATGAAGGAGTAGCATTGCTTGAAGAATGGATTTTATCATTAACTCAAAATTGCGACTAAGTTCATTATCAATATAACAAAACTATAATCTAGAATTTTATGAAAAAAACATTATCCTTAATCATAACATTGCTGAGCTGCACTGGTGCAATGGCTCAAGCCAATTGTGAAAGCGCATTAACAATAGCGATTGGTTCAACTACAACTGCACCATCGTTTACAAATGAAAATGGCACACCGCCTACTTTGTTGTGTGGACTAACTAATCCAAATGGGACTCCAGCGACGAAAGGAAAATGGTACACTTTTTCAGCAACTGAGGACAACACAGTTACAATCTCAACCTTATTGCCTCAAAATAATAATAGAGATACTCGTTTTATAGTTTATACGGGAACTTGTCAAAGTTTGGTTTGCGTTGGCTCAAATGATGACTACAATGGTTCTAATTCTTCTCAATTGACTTTTGCCATCACAGCCGGAACGGTTTATACAATTGCTTTTGACAATAGATATAGCAATAGTACTTTTGATTTCACACTGCTAATCGCACCACCGCCTGTTGAAGATAGAATTTCATTTACTTCAACTCCCGTTCCAGGAATAGCAGGAACCTACAACAATTGCGTGGCAGATATGAATGGTGATTTTAGAGATGATATCGTTTCTGCCATCAGCACCACGCAAATGGCAATTTCCTTTCAGCAAGCTGGAGGAGGATTTACAACTACCACTTACCCATTATCAAACACTTTTATTTTGCCTTCATGGAGTATCACAGCGGGAGATTACGATAATAATGGCTACAATGACTTAATTTATGGTTCAGGCAGTGGAATTACATTTTTGAAAGCGAATGCCGACGGAACAGCGTATACAACGGATAGAAAAACACAATCTTATTTGGTACAACGAACCAATTTCGTCGACTTAAACAATGATGGCTTATTAGATGCTTTTGCTTGTGATGACAACGCTCCCAACAGAACATATATGAATGATGGTGTAAACATGAACCATAGTCAAGGTGGTATTGGCGATTTTGCAAGTGGCGGAAATTATGCCTCTTTATGGAGTGATTTTGATAATGACGGAGACGTAGATTTGCATCTTTCGAAATGTGGTCAAGGTGGCGCTGGTGTTGGTGGAAATATCAATCAATTGTTTAATAATAACGGAGATGGGACTTACACAGATATAGCGGAGGCTGCAAACATGGCGGATCCGGAGCAAACATGGTCTTCAGCAGTAGGTGATTTTAATAACGATGGCTGGATGGATGTAGTTGTAGGCGTGAATTCGCTTTCTGACGGAGGAACAAATGTCAAAAGAAATAATGGCGACGGAACATTTACAAGTGTAACAACTGGTTCTGGGTATGATACCATATTCAATACAGGACGAGAATACGTTGCGTTCGACTTCGATAACGATGGCTTTCTTGATGTTTTAGGGTCAGGAAGCACAATTATGTTTGGCGATGGAAATTTTAATTTTACACCGAATCCTAATACTTACCCAATTTTTGCTAACGACCGTCCCGTTGGCGATCTTAATAACGATGGGTTTTTAGATATTCAAAGCGGAACCAATGTTTTTTTAAATGATGGTAATGCAAATCATTGGTTAAAGGTAAATTTGCTTGGACTTGTAAGTAACCGAAATGGAATTGGAGCACGAATAGAAATATATGGGGCGTGGGGAAAACAAATTAGAGATGTGCACAGCGGCTCAGGTTTTCAAAATATGAATACAATCAATACGCATTTTGGTATTGGCGCTGAAACTCAAATTGCACAGGTGATTATTAGATGGCCATCAGGAACGATAGACGTGATTGACAATCCATCATCTGATCAATCGTTGTTGGTGGTTGAAGGATCTTCACCATTGGCTGTAAGCAACTTTACTAACGCGGCATTTAGTTTGTACCCTGTGCCAACAAAAAATATCTTAAATATCAATGCTGATAATTCTGTTGTAATGAAAACAGCGCAAATATTTGACTTGACAGGTAAAATGATCCAAGAATCAATTGTTAAAGATGATGCAGTGAATGTTGAATCTCTTACCAAAGGAAATTACATCATAAAGCTAATAGACGCAAGTGGCAAAGTATATGCTCAAAAATTTAATAAACAATAAAAAACTTTCAAGTTTTATATTTTATAAAAAGACAACTGGCAGCAGTTGTCTTTTTTTTTTGCTCTATTATACTGTTGACTGAAAAACAAATGGAAATAACTTTATGGAAGCATCAAAGCGACTTAACATGTGAAACGCAACAATACAATCAATAGCGCTAACAATTGTTAAATATCACAAAAACAATACATTCAATTAGAAATTGGTCAATTAAGCAACGTTAATGTTAAATCTTTTACTATTTTTGAAACTTAGAAAAAAAATAATGAAAACGTACTATTATATTTTTGTTGGAATAATTTCAATGATGATCTTAAGCGCTTCATGTTCGAAAAGTGAGGATGAAGCATACAGCGATTTGAACGATGCTGAAAACAGATTGAGCAATACTAACGCAGGCCCAGTGCGGTTTGATCTCGCACAAACTCCATATCCAAAATTATCTGATTATAAATTTTTTGTTGGTCCACTTAAAGACCAAAAACCAGGCTATAAAGTAATTCCATATGAGCCTGCAAGTTCATTATTCTCCGATTATGCCCACAAAAAAAGATTTGTATGGATGCCAAAAGGTACAAAAGCAACATACAATGGAGATAACAAAGTCCTTGAATTACCAATTGGATCAGTTTTAATTAAAACCTTCTACTACGATAACGTGTTGCCAAATAATACAACACGAATAATTGAAACACGATTAATGATTCGAAAATCTTCAGGATGGATATTTGCCGATTATGTATGGAACGATGAGCAAACCGAAGCATTTTTTAGTTTAGAAGGAAGCTTTACGCCTGTATCGTGGATTGATGAAAACAACCAACCAAGAAGCACCGACTACAGAATTCCTTCAGAAGTGCAATGCATTGTTTGTCATAAAAAACAAGAATTGGTCAATAATCAAGTTGAAACCACTTTTATACCCATTGGCATCAAACCCCAAAATCTAAATTACAATTATAATTATGGAACAAGCACCAGAAATCAATTGACTCGATGGATGCAAGTCGGTTATCTAAATTCTAATTTCAATTTACCTTCTGCAGAAAATACCACAGTAGATTATCGAGACCTTTCAAAAACAATTTCACAAAGAGCTCGTTCATACATAGATATCAATTGTGCTCATTGCCATACCAACGACAGACATTGTGACTACCGGCCAATGCGCTTTGCATACAGTGAAACTGGACTAGCCAATGGTGTTGGAAACAGCAATATGGGCGCTTGCGTTGATACTCAAGATATGCAAAATTTCCCGTCTGAACTTAATACAATAGTAAAACCGGGAAGCACAGAACGTTCTATGTTGTACTATAGAATCAATACTACAAACGAAACATTTCGAATGCCGCTGCATGGAAGAACAATGCTTCACGATGAGGGCATTGCCCTGATGGGACAGTGGATTAATTCACTAGAAGATTGTCAGTAGAGTTCGACACCAATAACCAAATAGCAAAATATCCGCAGCAATCTTTTAATTATTTATTACTATTAAAAGAAGAAAACGAAAATGATAAACGCAAAAGTGTATTAAGGAATAATAATTATTACTTTTGAAGGCGTAGATGAGAATTTAGCATGCTAATTTTTTGTTTGTAAAATGGGAAAAATATTTTTCTTATATGCAAAATCAATTTGATTTTTGTAAAACCATTTATTAAAAAAAGCAATGATAAATAATCTATACCCCTTAAACAAAGATTGAATAAAAAGATTGAATGTGACTTATTAAAAAACTCAAAAATCATGAAAAAATTTACTCTAGTTGTACTGGCTATTTTAGGCTTTCAATACTTAAACGCACAAAATACTTGTGCAGATGCTATTGCTATTAGCCCGGGCTATTATGTTATTGGATCGATAGACGGTTCACAAGTGCCTTTGCCATTGTGCGATACACAGTATGGCGAGGTGCCAGTAGATCGTCCACCAGGAGGCGAATGGTATGTATATACCCCGACGGAAAATCACACTGTAACTGTAACAACAGACCTTGTGGAAAACACACCATTGATTGACACTCGTTTTCATGTTTATACTGGATCATGTTCCGGCTTGATATGCTATGAAGGTGATGATGACGGCGGAGGCGGACTCTCATCAACGGCAACTTTTGATGTAATCGCAAATACTAGTTATTTTATCGCCTTTGATAATAGATGGACTTCAATTGGCTTTACTTTTCGATTGACAGAGAATATCTTTGTGGCAAACCCTTGTAATGATGCAACTCAAGTTTTTGCTGGTGTCACAACAGTAAACGCAATAGACGAGAATACAATCAATACCGCATGCTCAAGCGGAACCATGGCAAAATGGTATTCCTACACGCCAGCTACTACCGTTGAAGTGACTATATCCTCTGATTTACCACAAAACACTTGCAAGAACACAATATTTGATGTTTATTCGGGAACATGTGCAAATTTAACTTGCTTTGTAAGCGATGATAACTCAGGCATAATTACATGTCCTTCCAACAGCAATACCTCATTACTTTCCAAAAAAACTTTTGTGGCCGCTGCTGGACAGACGTATTACATTGCTTGGAGTGACCAATATAGCGCTGAAGGTTTTGATTTTGAAATCACAGAAACGCCAATCGTTATTCCAATCGATTATGTATTACAAAACATTCCAACGATCAATAGCAACTATAACACTTGCGTAGTCGATATGAACAATGATGGCTTGGATGACTTGGTTGGCGTAAGTACAAATAACCTTAAGGTACATTTTCAGCAGCCTGGCGGCACATTTTCTGTCACTAATTTTTCGGTTCCGGGAACAAGTTTTATGCCTACTTGGAGTATGGCGGCCGGTGATTACAACAGAGACGGTTACAATGATTTAGTACTTGGAGCAGGAAATGGATTATCAATTTGGACTTCCAACAATACAGGAACTGAGTACACAGGTTACACTCCTGGAGAATACATTTTCTGCCAAAGAACAAATTTTATCGACTTAAACAATGACGGAAATTTAGATGTGTTTTCTTGTCATGATATAGCACCAAACTGTTATTACCTGAATGATGGTGAGAATAATTTGACTTTCTACCAAACTGGAGTTACGCCAGGAGCTATGAATCTTGGTGCTTCAGGTGGAAATTACGCAACGTTATTTACAGATTTTGACAACGATGGGGATATGGACGTTTTTATATCTAAATGTTCAGGTCCACCATGCGAAATGTACAGAAACGATGGTAATGGAAATTATACTGATATTTCCGCGGTGGCGCAAATTAATGTCACGCCAATTCAAACTTGGTCTTCTGCTATTGCGGACTTCGATAATGATGATGATATGGACGTTATTATTACTTCAAGTGGAAGCGATCACAAGTATTTCAGAAATAATTTAGACACGACTAATAATACAGAAGAAGCGTACACAAACATTACCGCAGGATCAGGATGGGATACAAACTTATCAACAAATATTGATAACATCGCTTATGATTTTGACAACGACGGTTTTGTAGATGTACTCGGTGGTGGTGGAAAAATTATGTTCAACAAAGGAGATAGTACTTTTGCACCAACTGCCTATCCAGCAATCAGCGTAGGTGCCGTTGGAGATATAAACAACGACGGATTCCTTGATATTTTAAATGGGGCTACTGTTCGCTATGCGGTTCCAAACGGAAACAACTGGTTTAAAGTAATCTTACAGGGAACTCAAAGTAATAGCAATGCAATCGGCGCCAGAGTTGAAATTTATGGTGACTTCGGCAAACAAATTAGAGATATCAGAAGTGGCGAAGGATTTAGATACATGAGTTCTTTAAATGCTCATTTTGGTCTTGGTCAATCTACTGCAATTACTCAGTTGGTCATCAAATGGCCTTCAGGTATTGTAGAGACTTTTCTAAATCCTAATATCAACCAGGCTTTTAGAGTAACGGAAGGCGCAACACTTACCGTAAATGGCAATACGAATTCCATATTTAGTATTTATCCAAATCCAACAAAAGACTATCTTAATTTTAGTATTAATGCACCTACTACAGAGCAATTAGTATCTGCTCAAGTATTTGATTTGTCAGGAAGACTAATCTTGGAAAAAGAACTAACCTCAACAAGAATCGACATTCAATCACTACAAAGTGGCACGTACCTTTTATTGTTAAAAAACCAAAGTGGAAAAGGTTACACTCAAAAATTTATTAAAGAGTAAATCAGAACTTATTTCATTATTTAGAAAACATCGACTTGATAAAAATATTCAAGTCGATGTTTTTTTTGAGGGCAATGAAAAAAACAACTTTAGTCAAGCAATATGAAATACTACAATTAGGTCGTAAATAATTTGTCAATCAGCTTTGAAACCGATTGCCAAAGTAGTCAACCAAAATCCCTACAATTGAAAAAAAATATCCTGGAAGATCCAAAAAAGTAAAGATAGAATTCAAAAAACAAATCAAAATCGACAGGTTTTTTACTCCACATTCATCAAAATACCCTTAACAAATTAAACCCGAAAAATATATCTCCGGTTTCCCAGTCTCCTGTTGTATTTCCTAGAAATCCTGCTTCGTGAATCCCTTGTGAGTTAGAAAAATGCATTTGAAAAACATGCCCACCAGTTTCCAAATCAACACCAATCGATAACGGATCTCTAAAAGTTGATGTTGAAGTCCTATTGAAATGGGCAGCGTAATCAACATTTACGGATAAACGATTGGTCAACTTATACCGACCTCCAAGTCCCAAAGCATATTGGGAATTATCTTGTAAATCATCAACCACAAAATTCTCATGAAAGTAAGTTGGCGACAATTGCAGTGACAATCTTTTTGACATCTTGCGCGACACTAAAACTTGAGAAACATAAATAATTCTATCCGAAAAGTCCATTTTAGGATAGATACTTTCCTTCATTTGATTGTTAAATCCCAAACTGTTGAAACCAACAATCGTGACAGGAAAACCGTCTTTCATTTGTTCTTGAAATCGGTATTTGGCCGAAAAATCAAAAGCCTGTTCACTTCTCGCACCACTGATTGTAAGCCACTCAGAAACGCCAAACAAAAATTTTATTTGTGTCACCGCATTATCCAATCCCCAAAATCCTTCTGCCCCATCTTTTATAGAACTAAATCGATGTGCGATTACCAGATACAAATCCCCTTTAGCGGCCAACTTCGTAGATTCTAGGTTAACTATTTTCAACGCCTTAAAGGCGGATTCTACAGGTTGATTTTTTGGAACGCTGTCCATTCCCGCCAACAAATCTTCCTGAGCTATGATAAAGGTGGGAATTAAAATAAAGAAAAGTACAATTTTTTTCATTGATAAAAATTTAAGTATTTGTTGACGCTTTATTACTGAATAATCATTGCCTCATCGATTTTTAACTCCTCTAGTAAATCGTCATAACCTAAAAAACGACCTTTAACCTTGACTAGCATTTGAGGAGAAACACCATCCATTATTGAATCCTTTAAAACTGCAGATAACTTTTGGTCCAAAACAATCGCATGTCCGAGCTTATCTATACTAGTAATTGTTCCTGTAACTGCAATGGTTTGGTCAATATATTTGGCATTGGCAACAACTGCATTATCCGTAAATTGACTTTTCAATTCACTTACGGTCAATGTAAATGTAGCATCTTCAACCGAAATATCACGATGATCTTGAAACATATAGAAGTAACCAGCCAATGCAAACAGACAAACAACAAGCAAACAGATTAGCAATCCTTTCTTTTTCATAAGTAACAATTTTGCTGCAAATCTAAATTTAAATTTAACAAAATTGCCCTTTTAATCAACTCAAATATTTAAATTTGAGGAAAACTATAAAAATGATTCCATATAAATTTTTACTGCTTTGCGGAATTCTCACGCTAACAAGTTGCACCAATGAAAGCACTTCAGATCTTATTGATACTACTCTAGTAGAAAATGTTACCTATTCAGCAAACATAAAACCTATTATTGAAAATAGTTGCTTGGATTGTCACGGAAGTCCCACCGAAAATGGCGCTATAGGATCTTTTACAACGTACGAAACTGTCAAGCAATATACGCAAAACAATAGCATTATCGACCGCATATCTAGAGAGGCAGGACAATCAGGGTTTATGCCGCTGGGAGGAACAAAATTGCCACCACAAACCATTGATTTAATAATCAAGTGGAAAGATCAAGGTTGTCCAGAATAAACAAATCCATTATTGATTATGAAAAAAATATTCCTAACAATAGCACTTTCTGTTACTTTCGTTCTACTAGCACAGGACAAAATGATTACCAAAACAGGAAAAATAACTTTCGAAGCTTCAGTTCCTGCTTTTGAAGAAGTTAAAGCAAAAAATGACGGCGTTACTTGTGTCCTAAACCCCAAAACTGGCGAAATTGCTAGTTTGGCATTGATGAAAGGTTTTCGTTTTAAACTAGCCTTGATGGAAGAACATTTTAACGAGAACTACGTTAATAGTGATTCGTATCCCAAATCAACTTTCAAGGGCAAAATTGAACATTTTGATGCTACGTCCTTAACTGCTGCTTACAAAGATTATACGATTAAGGGAAAACTAGAACTTCACGGTAAAACAAATGATGTCACTTCGTCGGCAAAAGTTAGAAAAACAGACGCTGGTATCGAAATCATAACAAATTTTATTGTCAATACGGACGATTATGACATTAGAATTCCATCTGTCGTAAAGAGTAAAGTCTCCAACAAAGTAAAAATAAAAGCGGAATACCTAGTAAAATAAAAACTGAAAAGTCTCAAGAAATCGGGGCTTTTTTTACAATTTTACGCGCTCATAATTATTAAATTTATGAATGTGCAACAATGTTTTACTATCGTCTTCATTTCGAGAAAACATGGTCATAAACTTTGCGCCAAAAATAATTTCAGAAAAAGCATAAGACGTTCGCTTAACAACAGTGGTGCTATACAGATCATCAAACATTCGAGTAAAAACGAGCACTTCTCCTTCTAAATTTTTAAAATCTTGGGCGTTGTAATGGTATATTGGACTTGATTCCGTGATTGGGTGAACCAATGTCCAACTCATCGTCAAAGCACTGACTTTTTCCAACTCCAGTTCTAAAGAAAAAAATTTGTTAACAGGCTTGCCATTTTCATCTACTTTAATTCCCAACGTCAACTTGCTTATTGCCTCTCGTCTCTTGTCTCTTGCCTCTCGCTTCTCTACTTACTCAAATACATTTTCCTTCTAGAATACAACTCATAAAACTGATCATCTTTCAAATCATCAATAAACAAAATACTTTCACCGGTCGATTTCATTTCTGGACCGAGCGCCTTATTCACATTTTGGAATTTACTAAATGAAAACACCGGCTGCTTAATTGCATATCCTCTTAGCTGTGGATTAAAAGTAAAATCGGTTACTTTATTAATGCCCAACATGACTTTTGTTGCATAATTAACATAAGGCTCACCATAAGCTTTTGCAATAAAAGGAACCGTTCGTGAGGCTCTAGGATTGGCTTCAATGATATACACCGTATCGTCTTTGATGGCGAATTGAATATTAATCAAACCAACTGTTCGCAATGCTAACGCAATTTTCTTCGTGTGATCTTTAATCTGCTGCATCACGAATTCTCCTAAGTTGAATGGAGGCAAAGTCGCATTTGAATCACCAGAATGAATTCCGCAAGGTTCGATGTGTTCCATGATTCCGATGATATAAACGTTTTCACCATCGCAAATCGCATCTGCTTCGGCTTCAATCGCTCCGTCGAGATAATGATCTAGAAGTAATTTGTTACCAGGAATATTTTTCAATAAATCGATAACGTGCTCTTCGAGTTCTTGTTTGTTGATGACGATTTTCATGCCTTGTCCGCCTAAAACATAAGACGGACGAACCAATAGTGGAAAATCTAAAACATCGGCTAATGCACTCGCTTGATCAGCATTTTCTGCAATACCAAACTTCGGAAATGGAATTTTTAATTCTGTCAGCAGCTCTGAAAACCGACCACGATCCTCCGCTAAATCAAGCGCATCAAAGGAAGTACCTAAAATTTTAATTCCATAACGGTCTAATTTTTCGGCCAATTTCAAAGCAGTCTGACCGCCCAATTGCACAATAACACCTTCTGGCTTTTCATGTTGAATGATGTCATAAATGTGCTCCCAGAAGACAGGCTCAAAGTATAACTTATCGGCAGTATCAAAATCGGTAGAAACTGTTTCTGGATTACAATTGATCATAATTGTTTCGTAACCACATTCTTTAGCTGCTAAAACACCATGAACACATGAATAATCAAATTCAATTCCTTGGCCAATGCGATTCGGACCGGAGCCTAAAACGACGACTTTCTTTTTGTCGGTGACAATACTTTCGTTCTGAACGTATCTTTTTCCACCAACAGTCTCTATATCTGCTTCAAAGGTTGAATAGTAATACGGCGTTTTCGCAGTAAATTCAGCGGCACAAGTATCTACTAATTTGTATACGCGTTTGACATTTTGCTCCTCACGCAATTTATATACTTGACTTTCCAAACAACCCAACATATGCGCAATTTGTCTATCACCGTAACCTTTTTGTTTGGCTTCGAGCAATAGTTCTTTTGGTAAAGAATCAATCTTGTACTTTGAAATTTCTTTTTCGATAAGATATAATTCTTCGTATTGTTTCAAGAACCACATATCAATTTTGGTAATTTCGTGTATTCTCGATAATGGAATTCCCATCTGAATGGCATCATATATTACAAAAACCCGATCCCAACTGGCATGAGTGAGTTTGTCAATAATCTGCTCATAGTTTTTATAACTCTTTCCGTCTGCTCCTAATCCGTTACGTTTAATTTCTAGCGATTGCGTTGCTTTGTGTAAAGCTTCTTGAAATGATCGTCCTATACCCATCACCTCGCCCACCGATTTCATTTGAATACCTAACGTACGATCAGCGCCTTCAAATTTATCAAAGTTCCAACGCGGAATTTTCACAATCACATAATCCAATGTAGGTTCGAAAAGTGCCGAAGTCGATTTGGTAATTTGGTTTGGTAATTCATCTAAATTATATCCTAAAGCCAATTTAGACGCGACCTTTGCAATTGGATAACCCGTCGCTTTCGAAGCCAATGCCGAAGAGCGTGAAACTCTTGGATTAATCTCGATGGCCACGATATCTTCTTTTGCATCAGGCGAAACGGCAAATTGTACATTACAACCTCCAGCAAAATTTCCTATGGAACGCATCATCAAGATTGCATAATCACGCATTTTCTGAAAAGTTGTATCGGACAATGTCATGGCTGGTGCTACAGTAATAGAATCCCCGGTGTGAATTCCCATCGGATCCATATTTTCGATAGAACAGATAATTACTACATTATCATTCTTGTCACGAAGTAACTCCAACTCATATTCTTTCCAACCCATCAATGCCTTGTCAATAAGCACTTCGTGAATTGGCGAAGCTTCTAAACCACGGGTTAATAGTTCGTTGAAATCTTCTTTTTTATACACCACCGCTGCTCCAGTGCCACCCAAAGTAAAGGAAGGACGAATCACCAGAGGAAAACCAAATTCTTGCTCGACTTCTTTGCCACGAAGAAATGAAGTTACAATTTCAGCCGGCGCGGTAGGCACGCCAATTTTTTGAAGCAGTTGCTTAAACTGTTCTCTATCTTCAGTAATATTAATTGCATTGACATCAACGCCAATCATCTTTACATCAAAGTCTTTCCAGATTCCTTTTTCATCAGCTTCTAGACAGAGATTGAGTGCTGTTTGCCCACCCATAGTCGGAAGAACAGCGTCAATTTGCGGATGTTCCTTTAAAATTTTAATAATTGATTTTGTGGTAAGGGGCAACAAATAGATATGATCCGCCATACTAGGATCGGTCATGATTGTTGCAGGATTCGAATTGATAAGAATCACTTCGATTCCTTCTTCGCGAATGGAGCGCGCTGCTTGAGAACCAGCATAATCAAATTCGCAGGCTTGACCGATTACGATTGGACCTGAACCTATGATGAGAACGGATTTAATGGAATTGTCTTTGCGCATTTGTAGTTAGTTGTTGTGAGTTGTCTGTTGTAAGTTGTACGTTATGTTGTTGTAAAATCAGTTGTCATAGCCCCCATAGAGCCGATATCCTTTGTGAGGCACGAACAAAGATAAAGGCGAAAGCGGGAAACGGCTCCTAAAAAATTTAATGACAAGTTATAAAAAAAGGCGTTACTAAAAATAGCAACGCCTTTATTTTGATTTCTACGAATCATTATTTTTTGTGTCTTGGTTCAGATGAAACAGTCAATTTGTGTCTTCCTTTAGCTCTACGACGCGCCAGTACTTTTCTACCATTCGCAGAAGCCATTCTGTCCATAAATCCGTGCTTATTTCTTCTCTTTCTTTTCGATGGTTGAAACGTTCTTTTGCTCATTGCTTTGTATCTTTAAAATCTAATTTAATATGTGGAATGGTTTCGGTGTTTTGTATTTCTAAAACCGAGTGCAAATATACAAAGTCTTTTATTTCTAGCAAGTAGTTTTATAAAAATATTTTCAAATCCTTTTACTATCTTTGAGCCCTAATAAAAATACAGATTATGTTTCATAGAATTATCAAATTAATAATAGCCGGCTTGATTATCATTGCTGGTATTTGGCAAATAACGGAAGGTTATATCGGCAACGGAATTTTTCTCATTATTTTGTCAGCAATTCCTATTATATTGTATTTTAAAAATGAATTTATTCTACTAGCATTCTTACGATTGCGGAAGCAAGATTTCCCTGGCGCGCAAAAATGGTTGTCTTATATCAAGAATCCAGAGACCGCTTTGGTAAGAAAGCAACAAGGTTATTTCAATTATCTGCATGGAATCATGCTTTCTCAAACCAATTTGATTCAAGCAGAGAAATATTTCAAAAAAGCGATTCAATTGGGATTGAATATGGATATGGATTTGGCCGTTGCAAAACTCAATCTCGCAGGCGTGGCGCTCACCAGAAGAAGAAAATTAGAAGCGACGACGTTATTGAATGAAGCCAAGAAACTCGACAAACAAAATATGCTCAAAGACCAAATCACGATGATGAAAGAGCAGATGAAGAAGATGTAATCGACCTCAATTTTGACATATTGGCCATAGGAATGACCACATAAAAAAAGCGCTTTTTCAGCGCTTTTCTTTTTTAATATCCCGATAATGGAATTTGTATTTCGTATCGTTTCTTTCCTTGGTTAATCAACTTTTTATCCCGCAGCCATGGATTGTGAATTTTCAAAATCTTATAATTAATTCCTTGTGATTTTGCAAAGGAGGCCAAATCTGGAATAGAACTGTCAACAGTAATCACTTTAGAAGGAAGATTGACGTACATCTCATTAATCTCTACGTTAAATCCAAATTTTACTGGATTCTTCATGATTTCTTTCAAAGCCAATATCCTAAAAACATAACGCGAAGTTTCGTCATTGAGTAATAAATCGTAGTAGGTTTCCACTTGTTGCATGGCAATCTGTTTATTAACTCCGGCCATTCCGCCGTTGTAGGATGCCGCGGCTAATGTCCAGCTCCCAAATTTTGCTTTCGCCTCCAAAAGATACTTACACGCCGCTTCCGTCGATTTCTCCAAATGATACCGCTCGTCTACCACTTCATTGACTTCCATGCCTTTTTCTTTTGCAGTTTCGGGCATAAACTGCCATATCCCGCGAGCTCCCGCCGGAGAAACCGCATTAACCAAACCACTTTCAATAACCGCCAAATATTTGAAGTCATCTGGCACTCCATACTTCGCTAAGATCGGCTCTATAATTGGAAAAACGCGATTAGCTCTTTTTATAATCAATAAAGTCGTAGCATCTAAATTAGCATTGATTAATAGTTCTCGATCTAATCTTTCCCGAACATCTGCTATTTGCAATGGAGTTGCCTCCCCTGCAAAATCAATACTAGTAGGGAAAAACTGTGATGTACCTTCTTTGGTTACTTTATTTTTATTCTCCGTTGATACACTATAAACGAACGCACCGCTTACGAAAACCACTATCGTGATAATTCCTATTCTTTTACTCCAATTCATGATTCACTTTTTTAGTTATGGTAAACTTACAAAACTTCTGATGTTTCCGGATATTGGTCAAGAATAATTTTTGGCAAATTGTCATTAAGCCAACGATACTTGCTTAAAATCATAATATGTGTTCCACCCTTTACCACAATGCAATCTTTAATATTCTTGATAGGAAAAACTTCATCGGCGTCGCCATGTATATGAATTACTTTCTTGTCCGCCTTGGTTCTATTCCACAATAGCATTTGCTCTATAGCCCATTCCAAATAATTCTTATCGCGAACAGATAAGTATTTCTCGTATAATTTTAGACGTTGTTGAATTGCCGAACCAAAATTAAAATTGCTCAAGACTTCAATATTCTGCAACAAAGTAGTGGGCACTAGCTTATAGGCTTTGGTCGATTTGGCAATCTTCATGCGCAGTGGCACTTCTAGATTGGTCTTTACACTAGAAATAATGATTAATTTTCTAACTTTCAGGAAAGTCGCCATTTCTTGAACCAAAACGCCACCAAAGGAAACGCCAACTAACACGACATTTTCTTCTTCAATTTTGCTCGCCATTCGCTTGGCGTAGGAATGTAAAGTCTCTCGTTGACGCGGAATTTCCCATTCAAGTAAATGTACTTCAAAAACAACTTCATCCAATTGAATACGCTCAAATATGGCAGAACTTGCTGCCAAACCAGGCATAAAATAAACAGGAATCTTAGTCATAATAATGTAACGTATTTTTGTGCAAACAATTATTTTAAACTTCAACTTTTTGAATAACAATCACTTTACACTTGCTTCCAGACAAAACGAAATAAAGCCGACGCACTAAGTTAGTTAAATTCTTCCCATATAGCGTTTTGAACCTATTTATTCTATTAGAATGCGACAATTTCTCATTTAATTTGCCTAAATTTGCGGTCTCATTCTTCAAAAGATTTACTTTTCAAATCGAAATCTTAGCGAATTAATGACGACCTGCAAGCATTACTTTACACTTTGCTTACAGCAGCAATACTGACAGAAGAATTTAATTTTTATTTATACTACAATTTGATTATGGACGCAGCAATCACAATAGAAATCAAAGACAATGCTTTTGCAAGACAATTTGAGACAACAGTTGCAGAAGGTTTGATTTCTGTAGAATATTCTTTTCAAGAGAAAAAAATATTCTTGACAAAAATAAATACTCCAGAGGGTTTTACCGATGAAGAATTTATTACCGAACTATTAAAAAACATCATGAATATTGCATACGAACGCAAACTAAAAGTCGTTCCTATTCTTCCTAAAATTGCGTTATTTTTTAGAAAAAACACTATTTATAGAGATCTATTACCGCCAGGAATAAAGATTTAACGTTTCATACGAAAATATGAAAAACTACTTTTGCAGTTTTCTTCTTTTGATTTCCTTTTTTTGTTTCAGTCAAATCAGTACACCGCCCCCGCCCCCGGGATGTCGCGTATATACAGAGTTTGATGACAACAATGATGGCTTTGCTCAATTTAATCTCGATATTTATTTCGTAGAATTCAGAAACAGTGCGTTAACTATAGGAACTGGTTTCGACTTGTCAGGGGTTACCAATTTGAATTTTATCCTTCAGAGATAGATTATAATCAGGGTACAAACCAGATAACAAGCTCTCCTTACAGCAATATTGTTAGTTATGTGCAAACTTGCTATCTGAAATTCATCTATTCCGGAACTGGTCCGCTTTACAATCCTGCAGACCTTGCTTACTATTTTACTTGCCATAAATTAGAAACGACGAGTAATTTAACTACGATTACTCAAATAAGGGAATTAATACAGTTATTTCCTAATCCAGTTACAAGTAATTTAAATATTACATGCAAAAAAGAAACTAATTTCACAATATCAATTTTCGATGTTAACGGAAGACTTTTGATTGAAGCGAACTCAACTCCAACATTAGATTTATCTGAACTTAAAAACGGAATTTATCTTGTAAAAGTAACCACTGAAGGAAAAGAAATTACTCGAAAAATAACTGTCGCACATTAGATTTAATGATTGAAATAATACCATTTACAGAGGTCTATTACCCACGGGAATTACAATCTAAAAACAAAAAAATACCGGAGGGCTCGAATGTTGAGCCCTTTTTTGTGTTTTTACAGTTCACGCAAATGCCTATCTTTAACCTATGATTTCAGAAATCAACCGAGAAAAAGTCGTTCTATTTTTCGAAAGCATTGATAAACATTATGGCTGCAAAACTGAAATTACTGAAGGATTGCATACTAGTTCCGACGATTTCGCTGCCAATGCAGCGACTTGGAATATGTGCGAATTTGAATTGGTTCGCTCTGCCTACCGAAACAATGGAGAACGACTAATGATGGAAGGAGAAAAAATGTACTATGAAATATCAGCAGAACGCATCATCGATTTCAAACAACCCAAACGCCACACATACGAATTTATCGAACAATACGGCGAAAGCGTTTTTCGAACAACCAAAATTCGCTTTCATTCTAAGTATTAGATAAAAGAAGAAAGAGCCAAGAACCAAGATTGTTGAATGTCTATTCTCTTGGCTCTTACTTCTTGACTCTCGACTCTTCACTCTTCACTCACATATCTTAAACCACAACCTTCGAAAACGCCATTCTAACAGAGCCATCGTCGTCGATATGCGTCAATTGTATCTCATGCAAAGTATTCACCAATTCCGGATTCCAAGGTGTTTTTACTTTGACGTAATTCTCCGTAAAGCCATGAATGTATCCTTCTTTATTTTCACTTTCAAACAATACTGTTCTTGAGGTTCCTAATTGACTTTCATAAAAAGCACGTCGTTTCTTTACAGACAACCCACGCAACATCTTACTGCGTTTCGCCCGAACATTAGCCGGAATAACATCTATCATCAAAGCAGCTTCGGTGTTATCGCGTTCCGAATAGGTAAAAACATGCAAATACGAAATATCGAGTTCATTCAAAAAATGATAGGTTTCTAAAAAGTGCTCGTCGCTTTCGCCTGGAAATCCAACAATCACATCAACGCCAATGCAAGCGTTCGGCATGACTTCTCTAATTTTTGCCACGCGCTCTGTGTAAACTTCACGCATATAACGGCGCTTCATCAATTTCAAAATGTCGTTGCTGCCGGATTGTAACGGAATGTGAAAATGCGGCACAAAGGTTCTGCTTTTCGATACAAATTCAATCGTTTCGTTCTTCAACAAATTGGGTTCGATAGAAGAAATACGCAACCGCTCAATGCCTTCTACTTTATCAAGTGCTTGCACCAATTCTAAAAAAGTGTGTTCGTGCTTTTTGTTGCCAAACTCGCCTTTGCCGTAATCGCCAATATTCACGCCAGTCAACACAATTTCTTTGATGTTTTGCTGTGAGATTTCGTACGCATTTTTCAATACATTTTCCAAGGCATCACTTCTAGAAATCCCACGTGCCAATGGAATCGTACAATAGGTGCATTTGTAATCACAACCATCTTGCACTTTCAAAAACGCGCGGGTTATATCACCAATCGAATAACTGCCGACATAAAAATCAGCTTCAGCAATTTCACACGAATGCACTTCCCCAAAATCATTTTTCGACAAGTCGTTGATATAATCCGTAATCTTAAACTTTTCTGTAGCGCCCAAAACCAAATCAACGCCATCAACGGCAGCCAATTCTTCGGGTTTCAATTGCGCATAACAACCCACCGCAGCGACAAAAGCCTTATCATTTAGCTTCATTGCCTTTCTAACCACCTGCTTAAACTGCTTGTCGGCATTGTCCGTCACCGAGCAAGTGTTGATAACATAAATATCTGCCACTTCTTCAAAATCGACACGCTCAAAACCTTCGTCCTGAAAATTCCGCGCAATTGTCGAAGTCTCCGAAAAATTCAGTTTGCAACCTAGTGTATAAAAAGCGACTTTCTTCTTACTCATAGTTAATTATTTTGGGCGTTCCCCCAAGGTCGGGCTATCCGTTCCCAATTTTTCTCGCCGAACCCCGGCAAAAAAAGATTTCCACTGCTATCCCTAACGCGGCCCGTTTGCTGAAAGAAATCGATCCTCAAAAACGGACTGCAAAAGTACACACAAAAATCGATTAGAAAAAACAGCATTCTTGTTTTTTAAGAACTCGCTGTCAATAGATTATAATTTCATACCCCATCAACCGCCCTAGCCCTGATGGCAGCGACATCTTTTGTTTGCGGCGTTCGCGAACAAAAATATAGCGAACAGCAGGAACAGCTTCCAACAAAAAAACCACAACTGCAGTACAATTGTGGCCATTATCAATTATCAATTATTAATTGTCAATTATTCGTTTCTATATTTTTTTGTTAGCTCGAAAACGTGCTCTAAGATTCTAGCTTCCTTTTCGTCAAATTCCACATGACGCCGTGACATTGCGATTTTAGCCGTATCGAAAGCTTTCTTAGTGATATAAGTAGTAAATCCTGAAGCACCGCCCCAAGAGAAACTCGGCACAAAATTTCTAGGAAAACCAGCACCAAAAATATTAGCACTGACGCCTACCACAGTTCCGGTATTAAACATGGTATTGATTCCACATTTGCTGTGATCGCCCATCATCAGTCCACAGAATTGCAATCCGGTCTTGGCGAAATTCTCCGTTTCGTAACTCCACAATTTTACTTCTTCGTAATTATTCTTGAGATTAGAGTTGTTGCTATCTGCACCGATATTGCACCACTCGCCCAATACCGCATTTCCTAAAAAGCCATCGTGCCCCTTGTTCGAATAGCCAAACAAGACACAATTACTGACTTCACCGCCAATACGCGAATGTGGACCAACAGTTGTAGCGCCGTAGACCTTTGTCGCGAGTTTCACTTGTGCTTCTTCGCACAAAGCAAACGGTCCACGGATAACAGAACCTTCCATGATTTCGGAATTCTTCCCGATATATATCGGTCCAGTTGATGCATTTAAAGTAACAAATTCTAACTTCGCCCCTTCTTCAATAAAGATATTTTCCGGTGCAATTACATTGACGCTTTTCGGAATTGGTTGCGACTTTCGATCGTCAGTGAGCAATTCGAAATCTTCACGCAAAGCTGCGTCGTTCTTGGAGAAAATATCCCACAGATGGGCAACAAAAAGGCAATCATTGCTGTATTCTATGATTTCATATTGGTCGAAATCGACTTCCTCTTGCGTGTCCTGAGTATAAAAAGCGATGACTTCCTCTCCTTTAAAAATCGCTTGATTCGGCTCGAGGTTTTTGACCATTTCGGACAGTATATCGTTGGGAAGAAACGAGGCATTGATCATCACATTTTCTTCCATTTCTACCATAGGATATTTTTCCGACAAGTATTCTTCGGTCAAAGTGGTCGTGGTAGTCCCTAAATGTTTCTCCCACTTTTCGCGAATGGTTAAAATTCCGATGCGGATGTCAGCAACTGGGCGAGTAAAAGTAAAAGGTAATAAGGCATTTCGAACGGTTCCGTCAAATAGTATGTAGTTCATGGTGTTGATTCGGTTATTTGTTTAATCGTGTAATCGAAATATAAAAATCTTTTTCAAAGTTTGTGAAAAAAATCCGTTCAACAAAGCCTCGGGACAAAGTTTTAAAAAATATGTTTTTCAGAAATGAAGCGCAATAAACAAATTAACCGCAAGGTGCGCAAAGGTTTACGCAAGGTGCGCTGCGTGTAAATAAACAAATAGTTAATTTAAAGAAAAACACAACCTTCCCTATTTCATTGTGTTCGTAGCGCAAAACTTAGCGCTCTTTGCGGTAAAAAAAATCATATACAAAGCAAAAAGCCTCTCCAAACGGAAAGGCTTTCTATAATTTCAAACACGTACTGATTATTTAGCGTGTTTAGCATATTTAGTTTTGAATTTATCGATACGACCTGCAGTATCAATAAGTTTAGATTTACCAGTATAAAAAGGGTGAGAGGTTCTAGAGATCTCCATTTTTACAACAGGATATTCAACACCGTCATGAGTAATCGTTTCTTTGGTATCAGCAGTTGATTTGGTAATAAAAACATCTTCATTCGACATGTCCTTAAATGCAACTAATCTGTAATTTTCTGGGTGAATTCCTTTTTTCATGATAAATTTTATTTTTCTTAAATGGCTATAATCTGGTTTCGCTGCTTCTCTTTTGAAAAGGTATAAACCCATTATAACTTTTTACTTGATTATTTTTGAGTGTGCAAATTTACACTTATTTTTTAAAAATCAAATGTTTATTTACTTTTTTTAAATGAATATCTCAATGGAATTTTAATGTATGTAAAATGGGAATTGTTATATTTGTAACCTAATTGAAATTGACAAAAAGTGGAAGAAATAAGAAAAAGTGCTGCCAAAATTGGATTATTCTTGGGATTATTTGTGATTGTAACGACAACCTTAGTTTACACGATTGACTTATCACTATTTACAGCTTCTTGGTACGGGATGGCAAATATGGCAATCGTAATTGTTTTTGGTGTTACTGCAGCCATTCAGGCGAAAAAAAGTCAAGGTGGATTTCTTACTTTTCGGCAAACATTTACAAGTTTTTTTATTGCAGTTTTGGTTGGATTATTCCTTTCAACTTTATTTTCAATTTTATTATTCAACATAATTGACCCCGAGGCGAAACAAATCATTACTGACAATGTGATCAAAATGACCGCCGGATTGATGGAAAAATTTGGGACGAAACCAGCAGACATTAATGAAATTATAAAAGAAATGAAGAAGACGGATTCATTTGGCGTATACGGACAACTCAAAGGTTTTCTATTTAATATCATCATATATAGCGTTATCGGGTTGGTTACCGCACTAATTATTCGTCGAGAGCGTACGCAAAGTATCTAAATTTAATGAATCTATCCATCGTCATTCCGCTTCTCAACGAAGAAGAATCCCTACAAGAACTTCATAACTGGATTGTTAGGGTAATGAAATCAAATGATTTTAGCTACGAAGTCCTATTTATTGATGATGGAAGTACCGACAAGTCGTGGTCGATTATTGAACAATTATCCCAAGAAAATTCAAACATCAAAGGCATTCGTTTTTTAAAAAACTTTGGAAAATCGCAAGCATTGCATGCCGGTTTTGCAAAAGCAAATGGCGATGTTATTATTACGATGGATGCAGACTTACAAGACAATCCGGAAGAAATTCCAGAACTGTTTAAGATGATCACAGTAGAGAACTTCGATTTGGTATCTGGCTGGAAGAAAAAACGCTATGATTCTGTGGTGACAAAAAATTTACCTTCTAAACTGTTCAATTGGGCAGCTAGGCAAACGTCTGGCGTGCAGTTGAATGATTTTAACTGTGGCCTTAAAGCTTATAAAAATGTGGTGGTAAAAAACATCGAAGTTTCAGGTGAAATGCACCGTTATATCCCAGTTTTGGCGAAGAATGCTGGATTTTCAAAAATTGGTGAAAAAGTGGTGCAACACCAGGCAAGAAAATATGGCGAAACCAAATTTGGCATGGAACGTTTTATCAATGGGTTTTTAGACTTAATCACGATTTGGTTTCTATCTCGATTCGGAAAAAGGCCCATGCACTTATTCGGTGCCTTGGGTGTTATTATGTTTATGATTGGGTTTGTCTCGACGGGATTTATCATCACCTTAAAACTGATAAAATTATATGCCGGTTTGCCGACAATATTGGTTGCCAGCAATCCTTTGTTTTATATTGCATTAACGACAATGATTATCGGAACACAATTATTTCTGGCTGGTTTCTTGGGTGAAATTATTTTGAGAACAAAGAATAATGAAGAACGCTATAAGGTTTCTAATGAAATTAATTTTTCGAAATAATTTATTTCTTTAAGGTCAAAAATTGTGACCTCAAACTTGTAAAAATAGATGGAACTAGAAGTTATCCAAAATAAAATATTTGAGATTCGTGGCTGTATAGTCATGCTTGAACTTGCTTTAGCATTATTGTATAACATTGAAAACAAAAGACTTAAAGAAGCTGTCCGCAGAAATTTAAGTCGTTTTCCTGAAGATTTTATGTTTGAAATTACACAAAAATCGAATACAAAAAGTGATTTGAGACTGGTGCCCTAGCCCTGATGGCAGCGGTTATCCTTTTTATTCTGAACTTTTTTCAGAATAAAAAGATAAGAGCGCACAGCAGGATAAAGCTCCTAAAAAATAGAACAAAGAAAATAGAATAATATTATATGGAAATCCCACAAAACATCCTTGCGACAGTCAACGAATGGCTCACTCCTACTTTTGATACTGGAACACAAGACGCAATAAAAGAAATGATGACCACTTCAACCAAAGAATTGGAAGAGAGTTTCTATAAAAATCTAGAATTTGGAACCGGCGGAATGCGAGGCGTTATGGGCGTTGGAACAAATCGCATCAATAAATATACTCTTGGTAAAAATACACAAGGCCTTTCCAATTATATGCAGGAAGTTTTTCCTGGCAAACAGTTGAAGGTTGTAATCGCTTACGATTGTCGCCACAACAGTGATACTTTAGCGAAAGTAGTAGCAGATGTTTTTTCTGCAAATGGCATTAAAGTCTATTTGTTTTCGGATATGCGCCCGACACCTGAGTTGAGTTTTGCATTGAAACATTTGGGCTGTCAAGCAGGAATCGTACTGACAGCTTCTCACAATCCACCAGAATACAATGGTTATAAAGTGTATTGGGAAGACGGCGGTCAGCTGGTGCCGCCTCAAGACGGTGAAATTATCACGCGAATTGAAGCGCTACGTTACGATCAAATCAAATTTGAACCGAATCCTGACTTAATCGAATATATAGATTCTGCTGTTGATGAGGCATTTTTCAATTCCTCGGTCGCGAATGCCAGTTTCAATACACCAAAATCGGCAAAAGACAATTTGAATATTGTTTTCACTTCATTACACGGAACTTCCATCAAAGCAGTACCACAAACTTTAGCAAAAGCAGGTTACACCAATGTCAATATTGTTCCCGAACAAGCGGAGCCAAATGGAGATTTTCCTACAGTAAAATCTCCCAATCCAGAAGAGCCTGAAGCGTTGACCATGGCGATGGCATTGGCAGAAAAGCTACAAGCGGATATTGTTGTCGGAACAGATCCTGATTGCGATCGATTGGGTGTTGCAGTGAGAAATACAGAAGGAAAAATGACCTTGTTGAACGGAAATCAAACAATGGTTTTGATGACAGCTTTCTTGTTAGAACAATGGAAAAGGCAGGGCAAAATTACTGGCAAACAATTTATAGGATCCACTATCGTGTCGACCCCAATGATGTTGACCTTAGCTGATGCTTATGAAGTGGAATGTAAAGTGGGCTTAACGGGATTCAAATGGATTGCGAAGTTTATCAAAGATTTCCCTGAATTAGAATTTATAGGAGGTGGAGAAGAAAGTTTCGGATTTATGGTCGGTGACTCTGTTCGTGACAAAGATGCGGTGGCAGCGACATTACTTATTTGCGAAATTGCAGCACAAGCGAAAGCAAATGGCAGCTCCGTTTATCAAGAGCTCTTAAATTTATATGTTGACCATGGTTTCTATAAAGAGTATTTGGTTTCCTTAACAAAAAAAGGGATTGATGGTTTGAAAGAAATCAACCAAATGATGGTAGACATGCGCGAGAATCCGGCAAAGGAAATAAACGGGCAACGCGTTGTGATGTTGGAAGACTACAAAAAATCGATAGCGAAAAATTTATTGACCGGTGAGGAGGAACCGCTTCACATTCCTAAATCTGATGTTCTTATTTACTATACCGAGGACGGCGCCAAGATTGCTGCAAGACCCAGCGGTACAGAACCAAAAATTAAATTTTATGTGAGTGTCAATGCCGCATTAGATTCAACAATAAATGCCCCAGCGGTAGAAGCCGTTTTAGATGAGAAAATCAAAAATATCCTGACCGATTTAAACATCATTTAATGCAAAATTTTAGAAAAATAATCCCATTTATTTTACCGTATAAAAAGTATGCGTATCTGAACATTTTGTTTAATGTCCTTTACGCTTTTTTTGGCACACTTTCCTTTCTTGCTTTGATGCCAATGATGGATGTGCTGTTCGGGCAAGCCAATAAAAATTACACTATACCAGTTTACAACGGCATTTATGGTTTGAAAAAATACTTGGGAGATTATTTAAACTATTATTTGACAATCACCACAGAGCAGCATGGTATTGGAACCACACTTTCCATATTGGTGGCTGGTATTATTTCAATTTTCTTGCTCAAGAACATTTGTGACTATTTGGCGCTATTTTTCATTACTTTTTTGAGAAATGGAATTCTGCGCGATATGCGAAATGCCATGTATAAAAAAACAATCGAATTGCCCATCGCCTTCTTTTCAGAAAAGAGAAAAGGAGATACCATTTCAAGGATTGCAAGTGATGTTGGAGAAGTGCAAAGTTCAATGCTTTCTATTTTAGAACTAATTGTAAAAGAGCCATTGACAATTATTTTTACCATCATAGCTATGTTTTCTATCAGTGTAAAGCTCACGGTTTTTGTTTTTATTTTTATTCCTGTATCAGGTTATATCATCTCCTTGATTGGTAAACAGTTAAAGAAAAAATCTACGAGAGCACAGCAAGAGCAAGGGGTTTTCCTTTCCACTATTGAAGAAACTTTAGGTGGATTAAAGGTGGTAAAGGGCTACAATGCTGAAGGATACTTCAACAGAATTTTTCAAGAATCGACCAACCGCTTTTTTAAGTTATCTAATAGTATCGGTAACAGACAAAACATGGCGTCGCCGATGAGTGAGTTTTTAGGAATCATGGTGATTGCGATTCTCTTATGGTACGGCGGGCATATGGTTTTGATTGAAAAAACTTTAAAAGGCGCTGCATTTATAACTTATATGGGATTAGCATACAACATACTTACGCCTGCAAAAGCAATATCAAAAGCATCTTATGGCGTAAAGCGTGGAAATGCCGCTGCGGAGCGTGTTCTTGAAATTCTAGAGCACGAAAATCCGATAACAAGCAAAGAAAATGCAATTCAAACCGAAGCATTTACAACAAGCATTTCACTAAAAAATGTAAAATTCAAATACGAGCAGGAATTGGTCTTAAAAGATTTTTCACTAAACATTGCAAAAGGCCAAACTGTCGCCTTGGTAGGACAATCGGGTAGCGGAAAAAGTACCATTGCTAATTTACTAACGCGTTTTTACGATGTAAATTCGGGAAATATTACCATCGACGGTACTGACATCAAAGACTTAGATTTGCAATCACTGCGTGCGCTCATGGGGTTGGTGACTCAGGATAGCATTCTTTTCAACGATACAATCAAATCTAATATTGCTTTAGGGAAATTAGATGCGACTAATGATGAGATTATTGACGCACTTAAAATTGCGAATGCCTATGAGTTTGTCAAAGATTTACCTAACGGAATTTACACCAATATCGGCGATAGCGGCAACAAACTATCGGGCGGACAAAAACAACGTTTGAGTATCGCGCGTGCGGTGTTGAAAAATCCTCCGATTATGATTCTCGATGAAGCCACATCTGCTTTAGATACGGAAAGTGAGAAGTTGGTGCAGGTAGCGTTAGTAAACATGATGCAAAATCGTACTTCCATTGTCATTGCGCACCGTCTATCGACGATTCAGAAAGCCGACGTCATTGTCGTGATGCAAAAAGGAATGATTGTCGAGCAGGGCAATCACGAAGAGTTAATGGCAATGAACGGAACTTACAATAAACTAGTTAATATGCAATCGTTCGAAAATTAATTAAATACGAACATGTATAGTATCGACAATAATATTAAGTTGCCTCAAGATACGAATACCATTGTTTGGAAGTACTTAGATTTGTCGAAATTTGTCGATTTATTGCTGACTCGACAGCTATTTATGTCAAGACCGGAATCTACATTCATCCCAAATTGGAAAACTGGTATAAAAACTTGGTGATTGAATTGGTGTAGCGCTTGGATTTTAATTTTGAGATTGAAAAATCAGATCTTGAAAGTGAAATCCTAATTTAGAAAAGTACTAAATCGGATTGTACTCTTGAGATTTCCAATCTTTGTTTTTGAAATCGATAAAGTAATAATGTAGCTTGTCTTTCTTGTCAAACTCTCCATTCTTATTGGTGTCTTCGATAGTTCTGTAGTACAAACGATTATTCGATTCCATGAGTTTCCAGTCGATTAACTCTTGTAAATCTAAAGATATTTTGGTAAAACGACTTCCTGAAACTTCACTTAAGTACAAAGACTTGATGTCATTGTCATCCAATTTAACGTCTTTATTGGTATCCATATCTTCAAGAATATAGACAAGAATTTGTTGCTTTGTTTTGTCAGCAACACTTTTCAAATAAGTTACGGATTGAATTAAAACACTTTTATTAGTCAAAGCGACAATGGAATCTTTTCCTACTTCTTGAAACTTAATGTTTTTGATAAACCCAGTAATTTGGTATTCGCTATAATTGGACACTTTAAAACCCAATTGATTTCCCCTTGAAGACGAATTGTAGTTGGCGTCTGACGAATTCAAATCCCCGACCGGGAATAACAAAACATTAGTGCCTTCCATTTGAATAGGCAAATCAACAACCTTCACCGTCGATGTATCAGCTTTAATTGTTGCAGCAACTTTTGATGGATTCTCATATCTCAATTTCGGTTTTTCTACTTCTTTTTTACAACTTAAAAAAAGTAAAACAAAACCAAATCCTACTAATTTAAAAATACCTTTCATTGTATTGAATTTGATAGTCAAAAGTACAAATAATATCTATAATCTGATGGATAGTTTCAAATTGAAAACCCGAGTGGTTAAGTAATTTGGTATTCCATACTGATTCTTAGAATATACATCTCTAACCCAAGTATTTGTAATTGCATTTTGATTGTTGAACATATTAAAAATCTCAAAACCAGCAGAGATATCTTTAAACTTTTTCAACCAATGCCCTTCGGGACGTTTTGCGTTCTTTTCAGTTAGAACATAATTAAATCCAACATCAACTCTTCGATAATCTCTCAACCGAGATTGGTAAATGTAAGGATCTGCGTAAGAAGGCGAACCTCCGGGCACGCCTGTATTATATACCAAATTCAAATACAATTTCAAACTAGGGATATTAGGCATATAGTCTTGAAACAAAATAGCAAACTTCAAACGTTGGTCTGTTGGCCGGGCAATAGCACCTCTATTATTGGTATTCTCCTCGGTTTTCATATAACCAAAGCTAAACCAAGACTCTGTACCAGGAACGAATTCACCATTGAGGCGAAAATCAAAACCTTGTGCAAAGGCTGTAGCATTGTTGTTTGCAGCATATCTAATTCTAACATTTTCAATGGTGTACGGATTTACATCGGTAAGCGATTTGTAGTAACCCTCTGCAACCATTTTAAACGGTCGATTCCACATCTTAAAACTGTAATCATTGCTCAAAACTACATGTACGGACTGCTGTGCTTTGACATTAGGATTGACCTCGCCAAATTGATCTCGCAACTCGCGATAGAATGGCGGTTGATAATAATAACCTCCCGAAACTCTAAAAACCATGTCTTTTTCCCAATCGGGTTTGATGGCAAACTGGGCTCGTGGACTAAATACAATTTGACTATCTCCGTTAAGATCATCGCCTGAAACCTGCCATTGATGCGCACGAACACCGGCGTTATACCACACATCACTGCTTCCTAGTTTATCTTTTAAACTCCACTGTGCATAGCCAGAAAATCTATCGATAGTAACAAAGTTCTTTGCCCGAACACTCTGATAGGGCACAAGTGGTCCGGTGTAAATATTTTCCGAATCTCCTGCGTTTGGAAATTCTACTCTTGGCGGCAAAATTGGAGGATTAAGCGAAAAGCCAGCAGAATCTATAACTTCCCACTCTACTACTCGATCGCGAATATCCTCACGGGTGTATTTGAATCCCCACTCAATCTGATGTTTCTTCACTTCATGAAAACCCTTTACTTCTGTATTGACTATAAACGCATCCAAATCATTTCTAGCATGGTTTAGTTGGGTTCCGATAGCACGACTAAAGGTGACATCACCGAAAGTCTCAGATCCGATATTACCATCAACTTCTCCAAGTGCGTACTGGGCAAAAATGTCGAAATACTCTTGTTCTAGCGTCTGATAGACAGATCCAATAAGTTTTAAAGTGAAATTATCATTGACTTCAAAAGTGGTTTTCAAAGCGCCAAAATAAGTGTCGTATCGATCCTTTTCCTGACCTTGATAAAACACCTGCAGCGCAATTGGTTCCGAAATCGTTCCGAAATTAGTTTGTCGCGTAAGTGGCTGGTAATTGTACTTGTTCTGTGAAACATTGCCTAAAAAACTAAACTGCCATTTTGTTGATGGGGTAAAAGTAACGTTGGTTTGGATATCGGCAAACGTAGGGCGAAAATTAGTTTGGGTTTCCTGACTATTAACCAATAGACTATTATCTCTATAGCGAGCACCCGTAATTGCAGACCATTTTTGGTTCTTAGATGCGGCCTCAACAGAAACAGCCCCTCCCAAATAACTGGCATCTAAAGAAGCACCAAATTTAGTTGGTCGTCGGTAAGTGATATCGAGCACTGAAGACAACTTGTCACCAAATTTAGCTTGAAATCCACCTGCAGAAAAATCAACATTTTGTACCAAATCAGTATTCGTAAAACTCAAACCTTCTTGTTGTCCTGATCGAATTAAAAAAGGCCGATACACTTCAATTTCGTTAACGTAGACTAGGTTTTCATCATAATTACCACCGCGAACAGAATATTGTGTACTCAACTCGTTGTTTGAATTTACACCTGGTAATGATTTGAGAATATTTTCGACACCCGCATTAGCTCCAGGAATCCGACGAATAACTTGCGGTTCGATGGTGACAACACCTTGAATTCTTTTTCTGTTGTTTGCAATAACTACGACCTCACCGAGTCCTTCCGCGCGATCGTTTAAGACCAAGTTGAATTCGTAATCTTCATTTGGTTTTAATTCGAGGGTAACGGTATTCTTTTTCAAAGAAACGTGTGTGAATACCAATTGTACTTTTTTGTTTGCAGGAATGGTCAATTCATAATAACCATTTGCATTAGATTTGGTATTTTTCTCTTGAGAAGCAACATTTACTTCCGCAACAGCTTGGTTATTTTCATCTAAAATAACTCCTTTAACCCTTGCTGTTTGTGCAAAACTGATAAGTGAAACAAAGAAAAAAAGGACGGAGAGCTGAAATGCTTTTGTTTTCAATAGATACAATTTATTTTTGTTTACTTCTAAAAAATGATGTTTCAAAGATAGAAGAATTTCCAACATTATCGGAAACTATAAACTTTAAGTCATTTTTACCTTCTAGCATTTCTTGGTCATTTACGGTGTAAAAAATCCTGTTTGTTTTAGCATCATATTCAAAAAGTACCCACTTCTCATTAATAAATCCATTGTACGTTTTTATTCCAGACAGATCATCGGTAATCTTAAAAACCAATCTTTTTTCTTTAAAATCCTTCGAGTCGATTGCCTTTGAAGTCACTATTTTTGGTGCAATCGTATCCATGACTAACATGAATTTCCCAAGATTTTTGGTATAAGTCGAAAACGTATTATTGTTGTATTTAGTGCTGTTGTATTTCTTTCTTTGACCATCTATTGATGCAATGAACGTTTTTTCTTTTTTGACAAAACTCGAGTCTGTAATCGAAACTTTAAAATTACTATGAACAGCAACATTGTCATCGTGAACAATCATTTCGTTATTTACTACATCAAAATTCAGGTAGAAATCATCATAAAACGTATGAGCTGGAAAAAAAACTTCCATGCCTTCTTTTTGATAGATGTTGTCTGTTGAAGCTGATAAAAAATACGGCGTCTTCAATTTTTCTTTTGGCACGACAGCATTTTCTAGTGCATATTCTACAGGGATTGTAATCGCTATTTTGTTGTCATTAAAATCAGCTATTTCAATCCTATAAAATTGAGAGAAGTTCGGAATGACGTCAATGATACCATTATTTTCTTTTGCTATAATATTGCTAAAAGCGTAAGGAGTTTTCATAAATAATTTTTGTACCCTTTGTTTTGTCAATTTATAACGCGGAAAATCGATCAAAGCATTAACAAACCGACCTTCATCAAAAGCAAGTGAATCAAACTGATAACCAAAAATCGGCGCTCCATTGGAAAAAGTTTGCACTTTAAAAATGCCGTTGGTGTTGTACGACACGTTGTCAAAATCAGAGGCAATAATGCCGAAGCCTATTCGACCAGAGGCAAAAACCTTCTCAGCGATATATGTACCGTCCTTTTGCAAGGATAAATTTAAAACGATTGGGCGCTTCGACTGATTTGCGATACTAAGAGTGTCTATCGGATATACCAAAACATTCGAAACTATTGGATTTTTTGTGTCTGGCAGCGATTTCCCAAAACCAAAATAAAACGGATTGATTGCTTTTTCTGTTTGCGTGTCGCGAAATTCAAAGTGTAAATGTGGTCCTTCTGATCCTCCAGTGTTACCAGAAATTGCAATGGTATCGCCTTTTTTGACAGGAAGCTCTTCCGGTGTTGGAAAAATCTCAATCTCAAATGATTGTTGCTTATAATGCGCATCCATAATATAATCTTGTATACCGCCGTAACCGTTTTGCAGGTGACCGTACACCGTTGTATAACCATTTGGATGCGTTATATAGATTGCCTTTCCGTAACCATATGGTGAGATTTTTATCCGAGAAACATAACCATCACCTGCCGCAAAAATGGGTAAGCCTTCCTTCTGTTGCGTTTTAAAATCAAAACCGGCGTGAAAATGATTGGGTCGTAATTCTCCGAAATTACCTGCTAGCTGCATGGGTATTTTTAATGGAGGTTCGAAAAATTCCAGAGGATAATTGGATTGGGAAAATACTGGCGTGCATAAAATCAAAAGTGCGTGTATAAATTTCATCGTATAAAGCTTTCCGCTAAATTAAAAAAAACAAAAGAAAAACATAACAATTTTGTAGAATTTATAAGTTGTTATTTTTCAAATGTTTAATCGTTCCTAGATTAGAAAAAGTAAAATTTAAGCAAAAGTATTGGTTTAATTCATTTGGAATGTTAACTTTGTTCGGATTAGTAATGAACCGAAATTTAGAATGAGTGAAATTGTAGAAATTATTGATTCTCTTGAAGGTAGACTCCAAAAACTATTGAAAAAGATAGACAATTTAGAGCAAAATTCTTCCATATTGAAACAAGAAATTCAGCAATCTACAAACATCATACAAAATCAATCCAAAGAGATTGATACGTTGAAAAAACAGTATGACTTATTAAAAATCACCAATTCATTACTCGGCAGTGAAGAAAACAAAAGAGAGACAAAGCTGAAAATAAATTCATTAATTCGTGAAATTGATTACTGTATAGCACAGCTATCTGATTAGTAAATAACATGGACGAAAAGCTTAAAATCAAATTATCGATTGCAGACAGAATCTATCCGTTAACGGTAGAACTTTCTCAAGAAGAAGGGTTGCGAAGCGCCTCAAAAAAAATTGATTTGATGATTAAGCAATTTGAAGAAAATTATGCTGTTCGTGATAAGCAAGATGTTTTGGCCATGTGTGCCTTGCAATTTGCCTCACAACTGGAGCAAAAACAAATCAGCAATTCAATAGATGGAAAAGAAACCATCGAAAGAATTAGAAAAATGAATATTTTATTGGATAGTTATCTCGACACCCGAGGCGCAGCTGAATTGGCCGGAGGTAAATAATACGTTCTTATACATAGACTAAAAATACTGCCTACATTAGTTACATTTTGGTAAACTCAACACTAACAAATTAGAATGAGCAAATCATCACTACTAAAGCATGCCGCGCTTTTGCGAGGAAACTTGAACAGTGAGTTAGCTCAAAACTTGTCTTATCGAGTTTATTCATTTCACCTAATGTAGGCTTTTTTTATATAATTAATTTAACAAAAATGGACATTGTAACAATACTTATTTCCGGCATAGTCGGAATCGCAGGAGGCTTCGGAATTTCGAAGATTTTAGAGAAATCAAGCATCTCAAACCTGATTAAAAGTGCTCAAAAAGAAGCTGCTTCAATTATTAAAGACGCAAACTTAGAGGCTGAAAACATCAAGAAGGACAAGATGCTTCAAGCCAAAGAGAAGTTTATTGAACTCAAAGCAGAGCACGAACAAGTGATTCTGTCTAGAGATAAGAAAATGGCAGAAGTTGAAAAAAGAGTGAGAGATAAAGAATCTCTTGTTTCGAATGAATTGGCTAAAGCGAAAAAAGTCAACGATGATTATGAAGCAAAAACGAGCGAGTATCAATCCAAACTTGACATCTTAGAGAAAAAACAGCAAGAAGTAGAACGCATGCACAAGAGCCAGCTGAACCAACTTGAAGTAATTTCAGGGCTGTCTGCTGAAGACGCACGAGAGCAGTTGATGGAAGGTCTGAAAGGCGAGGCGAAAACGAAAGCCATGGCGCACATCCAAGAAACGATTGAAGAAGCAAAATTGACTGCGCAACAAGAGGCGAAGAAGATCATCATCAATACAATTCAAAGAGTCGGAACCGAAGAAGCTGTCGAGAACTGTGTATCAGTTTTTAATATCGAATCAGATGATGTAAAAGGACGAATTATTGGTCGTGAAGGAAGAAACATCAGAGCTTTAGAAGCTGCAACCGGAGTCGAAATCATCGTAGACGATACGCCAGAAGCAATCATTCTTTCTTGTTTTGATCCTGTGAGAAGGGAAATTGCAAGATTGTCATTGCACAAACTTGTCACCGATGGTCGTATTCACCCAGCGCGTATTGAAGAAGTGGTTGCTAAAACAGCGAAGCAAATAGATGATGAAATCATTGAAGTTGGAAAACGAACTGTAATTGATTTAGGAATTCATGCGTTACATCCTGAATTGATAAAAGTGGTGGGAAGAATGAAATACCGTTCTTCTTATGGTCAGAATTTATTGCAACACTCTCGAGAAGTTTCTAAACTTTGCGGAATCATGGCTGCTGAATTGGGACTAAACGTAAAATTGGCCAAAAGAGCTGGTTTACTGCATGATATAGGTAAAGTGCCAGACGCAGAAAGTGATTTACCGCATGCACTTCTAGGAATGCAGTGGGCTGAAAAATATGGCGAAAAAGAAGAAGTGTGCAACGCCATTGGAGCGCACCATGATGAAATTGAAATGAAATCGCTATTGTCACCAATTGTTCAGGTGTGTGATGCAATTTCGGGAGCGAGACCTGGAGCGAGACGTCAAGTTCTAGATTCTTATATACAACGATTAAAAGATCTGGAAGAAGTGGCCTTTGGATTTAATGGTGTAAAAAATGCTTACGCGATTCAAGCAGGAAGAGAACTTCGGGTAATCGTAGAAAGTGAAAAAGTTTCTGATGACAACGCTGCGCAATTGTCTTTTGAGATTTCGCAGAAAATTCAAACTGAAATGACCTATCCTGGACAAGTAAAAGTTACGGTTATTAGAGAAACCAGAGCCGTGAATATTGCAAAATAACAGACCGCTACCTTCATAAAAAAACACTTCAATCGAAGTGTTTTTTTATGAATTTTTTCATTCTGTAAAGTAAGCTATCACTAAAATTATAATCTCTATTTTCTAGGATGGTACGTATTCATGATTTGTGTTAAAAATTTACGATCCAAATGCACATAAATTTCAGTGGTCGTAATCGACTCATGGCCTAATAATAATTGTATAGATCTTAAATCCGCACCGTTTTCCAGTAAATGCGTGGCGTAAGAATGTCGAAAAGTATGCGGACTAATGCTTTTATTTAAGTCGATTTTAGCAGCCAACTCTTTTATAATCGTAAATATCATCGCTCTAGTCAACTGACGACCACGCCGATTCAAAAACAAAGTGTCTTCGTGTCCTTTTTGAATCACCAGATGATTTCGTACAGAATTTTTGTATATCTCGATGTACTTCTGTGTATGAATACTAATGGGTACAAATCTTTGTTTATTGCCTTTTCCCGTAATTTTAATAAATCCTTCTTCAAAGAAAAGATCTGAAATCTTAAGTCCAACCAACTCAGAAACCCGTAAACCACAACAATACAGCGTTTCCAAAATAGTTCGATTGCGTTCACCCTCCATTTTTGACAAATCAATCGCGGCAATAAGATTATCAATTTCTTGCGTTGACAAAGTATCCGGAAGTTTTCTACCAATACGTGGCGTTTCAATCAATTCTAATGGATTGTCTTTCCGATACTCCTCAAAAACTAGATAGGAAAAAAAACTCTTTAACCCAGAAATAATGCGAGCTTGCGATCGGGCATTCACCTCTTTAGCAACCGAATAAATAAACTCTTGTAGGGTTGCTTCTGAAATCTTAACTGGTGATATCTCGATAGCATGCTGATCTAAATAATTACAAAGGCGCTCGATATCGAAAGTATAATTCTCGATGGTGTTTTTAGACAAACCGCGTTCAATTCGAAGATACGACTGATAGCTCTTTATGTGTACTTGCCAATTCATAAAACAAAGTAACGTTAAAAAAAGACATAAAAAAAACCTCCCGAAGGAGGTTACTAAATTGAAATCAGGCTACTAGAAAATTGTAAAACCAACAGAAACGGTAATATTATTTAGAGTATTACCTTCATATAACTGTTCAGAACCCATGTAATATCTTGCGCTCAATTTTACACTATTTGCATCTAAAGAAATATCTATTAGTTGACCACTGTCCTGAATAGATAAACCATCTAAGCAAAATTGATGCCCCACACCAATCCCAAAACTCTCGGTAATCCTATATTTTGCGATAAGCGGAACTTCAATAAAACTGCTTGAAAAGGTCGATTTTTTCTTGGTAAACACACCTGTTTGCTCATTAAACTCAACACCATCATTTGCCTCATATGAAATACTTGTAAACCCTATTTCTCCTTGCAGCGCCCAATGCGAGTTAAGATTCATTGTTTCATAATAACCTACCGAATAACCTATTTTTCCCTTAGAATCATTATCGACATCGTCAGAAAAGGTTGGGTTATTTATCGAAAATTTAATCCCACCTTCAATATCTTGAGCGCTTACCCCTAGTGAAACCAGACTAATAAGCAGTAAAAATTTTTTCATGTATATATTTTTTAACTAATTAAATACTATTTTAAAATGGCTGCGCCCTTCCAATCCCCACTACAAGGATCGCAATTATCTTGTTGGTAAATCTTGTTTACTTTACCAGCATAGCCTGTTACTTTAACATGCACTTTCTTAAAGAAAATATAATTTTCAATATCAACCACATAATTAGGATGTACAATGACATCAGAATTTGATTCAATTACAGCTTTGTAAGCTGCAGAAGACTTAGCTCTAGCAACTCCATTAGAAAACGAAAGTGTTTTAGTTGAGTAATCTACACCTTCGGCAAACTTGGAATCTCCTTTTAATCTAAAGCACAAAAAGTATAATGCACTTGATTCTCCGGATATTTTCTTGTTTACATCAACTGAAATATCAGCATCTAATGGCCTGATATTTGCTTTTACTGACATAGGAGTAGATGTAGCGCTTGCTAAAGTTGACTTACAACTTGTTGCAAATAGCGCAAACGATGCGAGCCCCATTAAAATAATTTTCTTCATTTGTTTTTGTTTTTAAATTTTGAAAAACAAACATAATTCAATTATATTTTAAAAAAAAAGTTTAAAAAAATAGTTATTAACATAATTTAACAACGTAGTATGGATAAATAGTACTATTTCGGATATCGAACTTTTATACAGAGAATTAAACAGAAATTAAAAAATGCGCAATTGAAACTGCGCATTTAATCTTAGCATTCTACTAACAAAGTAATATTAAAAAAAAGAAATCTTTATTTTTAGTCTTGTCTAGTGAACGTTTTTCCATCAAAAACGAGTTGATTTCCAGATACACCAAAGTTTACTGTTCCGAGATTGTTGTCATAAAATTCAGTAGTTCCAATTCCTTGGGAATAGCTATAGGTAAAATCATAAGTTTGCGTCAAGTTAGCCACATCTGAATAGGCCTGTATAAAACCTGTGTCCGATGTTTCAAAGACTAAATAAACGTCTACTACGATTGTTTCGCCCGATTCCGTGTCTATTTCTTGAAAATACCAAGTTGTTCCTGTAACATCTTGCGGATAATTTTGATTCTTATTGTCATCATCTTTATCACAACTTACTGTGAGAAAAGAAAGAAATGCAACAAAAAGTAATTTTGAGAAAAGGTTTTTCATTGTGGTAGTATTTTTAGGTTAATATAAATATGAAATAAAATCTAGGCAAGCAGAAAAAAAAAAGAAAAAAAGAAAACAGTTAAATGATAATCAAAAAAAACCACGCCTAAGCGTGGCTTCTAATATATTTTTTCTTCTCACAGTTTGTAAAGCTAACCAGAAGAAATAGAACTTGTTACAAGATCTCAACTAAGGGAATTAATACTAACGCATCCTTCTGTATAATCTTTTGCACTAGACTAGACCAGACTGCAGATTCAAATTATCCGCAATTACATACTCTACAAAATAAAATACAAACAAGGCCATTGGTTGAACTTCAAAAAACCGGATCTTTGTATTTACTTCCTTAATTAAAAGGCATATCCCAATCCAAAACCAAAGTTTGGTAAAACGCCGCTAGCTTTTAAAGTAGAAAACTCTGCGGCAGAACTTTTATAGCTGAAATTATTATAAGCCATTCCTATGTTTAGATCTAGTGAAAAACCACTATCCCAAATCCATTGGTAACCGCCTTTCGCACCAAGTTTAAATGCTGAAAATTTAGTGTCTAACGTGGTGGTAGTGAAATTCACAAAATTATAACTATCTATTTCAACTTTACCAGAAGAATAGCCAACTTGACCCCCTGCATAAAATCCTGTTAAAGCTTCATCAAAATAGTATCTATATTGTACTTCAGCACCCGTATTAGAATACTCAGCACCTCCGATTTTGAAATTACTAATTCCAGCACCAACTAATATAGAAGTATTATCTCCTAATTTGTGCTCAAAACTAACCATATCAGTACCTCCCAATAGAGCTAGTGGATTAGCTTTAATAATGTTTTCTTGTGCGTTAGCAAAACCAAAAGCACAAATTGCAATTGCAGATAAAATAATTTTTTTCATGTTATTTTGTTTTTTTTAATTAATAAGGCAAATATACTATAAATTGGATGCAAGCATTAAATTAACAATAAAATTTTAAGCAAAAAAAACCACGCCAAAGCGTGGTTTATAATATGCATTTTCTAATTACAGTTTGTAAAGCAAACCAAAAGAAATAGAACTCATGTTAAGATCTAAATTTATTTTACTTGTTGCCTCAGCACCAGTAACATCAGGTTTTGAAGATGAATAACCTAAACCACCCCAAAATGCTTGAATTGCAAAATTGTTTGACACGAAATAGTGCATACCAACTGGCACATTAAAGCTAGTATTAGTTGTTTTCTGATCTTCTGGTGATATAACTTCTTCTTCTACACCTGCAGCATTTTCAACAAGAGTAACATTAGTAGAAGTTGTACCGTAACCTAATTCACCACCTAAAGATAATGAGAAATTTTCAGCAGGAGTAAAGAAATATCTTACACCAGCCTTGAATCCAAATCCACTTACTTTTGCATCTTCGTCACCAGCAACACCTGAGCTTTTTGTTCCCGAAGTAATATCTAAATTACCTACAATCATTAACTTGTCAGACATCATGTAACCAACTCCTGGTGAAAAAGTTACATCACTTGATTTTGCATCCTTTGCGCCATCCACATTGCTAACGCTTGAAAAACCAACAGCACCAGTCAATACTAAATTTCCTTTAGCTAAACCAGCTCCACCTTTGTCTTGAGCGTTAGCAAAACCAAATGCCATAACCGCTACTACTGATAAAATAATTTTTTTCATGTTTAAATTTTGTTTAAAATTAGTGAGACAAATATAGCAACTTTTGTTAATAAAAAAATATTTGTGCATTTTTTTCGTCTTTATTCAAATTAGGTACGGCCTTTTAACAAAAGAACGCACCGCCTCCGCACCGCTACTAATCACCTCCTAAATTAGTGCTTACTGTGGTTATTACAATAACGATAAATGCTCTAAAACCCTTTAAAAATGGTAGATATCAGTAATTTGTAACTCGCAACACTGAGAAAAAAAATTGATGTATCATCAACCAAACAACTATTTCTGGGTACAATTATAAAAGCACAAAAACGCAATTACTTTTATTAACTTTTTTATTAACAATTTGTTTTTAGAATGTTAATAAGTGTAAAAATTTATATCTGTTTTTGGTTTATTAGAAATAAATTTCTGATTAAAAACCACTTATGTTTACATTCACTGGATAATTAGACGCAACGAAGGAGAATATCTTTGACTTACTAACTATAATTGCGGAAAAAATTCAGAATTTCTTTATTTTTACGAAAAAAATAATGAAAGTAATAATTATCAATGGTCCGAATCTCAATCTTTTGGGTAAAAGAGAACCTAATATCTACGGTAGCGAAACCTTTACATCGTACTTTCTGCAATTACAAAAGGAATTTGATACTTTCGAGCTTTCCTATTTCCAAAGCAATATAGAGGGTGAACTGATTGATAAAATTCAAGAAGTGGGCTTCAACTATGACGGCATTATCCTAAATGCAGCTGCTTATACGCATACCTCAATTGGTATTGCCGACGCCATCAAAGCGATAACGACTCCTGTTATTGAAGTACATATCTCCAATACGTTTGCAAGAGAGGAATTCAGACACCACTCGTTTATCTCGCCGCATGTAAAAGGAATAGTCATTGGCTTTGGATTAAAAAGCTACTACTTGGCACTACAATCATTTCTTCAATAAGTAATCAAAACATCTTCACCATGAAAAAATTTGTACTAATTATCGCAGCATTTATTACCACAACGGCGTCCTCTCAAATCAAAGGAGTCGTAACCGACGTAAACGGTCTCCCATTAGCGGCTGTTACAATCCGTATTGAAGACTCCTATAAAGGTACCACTACCAACGACGCAGGAGAGTACTATTTGGATATACAAGATAAAGGTAAGTATGTCATCGTCTACCAATACCTTGGGTATAAAAGTCAGAAAATAAAATATGTTCACGAAAAGCGCGTAAAAAAAATCGATCTCAAACTTGAAGAGGAAAATATAGAACTAAACACCGTTGTGATTGACAAAAAAAACAATCCTGCCAACGAGGTAATCAGAAATGCTATTGCAAACAAAAAAGAAAATTCAGAACCAACCGAAAAATACGAAGCCGATTTTTACTCACGTGGCATTTTCAAAATAAAAGAAGCGCCCAAAAAGATAATGGGACAAGACTTCGACGCCTTCGATGAAATTTTAGACTCAACGCGAAGCGGTATTCTCTACCTATCCGAAACGGTTTCACGAATTACCTATAAAAAGCCAGACAAAATGAAAGAGGTAATTGTCGCCTCTAAAGTAAGTGGTAAGGACAACGGCTTTAGTTTTAACAGTGCGGCCTCTGCCAATTTTGACTTCTACGAAAATTACCTGCCGTTTCAAATTAACGTGGTGTCACCGATTGCCGATAATGCCTTCAATTATTACAAGTACAAAATGGAAGGTACTTTCTTTAACGAGAATAATGTTCAAATCAACAAAATCAAAGTTACACCAAAAAGGAACAGCGAACCTGTAATGGAAGGCTACCTATATATAGTAGAAGATAGCTGGGCAATTTATGCAGTCGACTTATCGGTCAATGGAAACCAAATTCAAATGCCGGCAGTCAATTCGCTTCACTTGAAACAAAATTTTAGTTACAATCGCAAGAACAAACTTTGGGCAAAAAACACACAGACACTCGATTTCGTGGCAGGCATTTTTGGTATAAATATGTCTGGTCGGTTTTCCTATGTGTATTCCAATTATGTGTTCGAGCCAAAATTTGACAAAAAAACCTTTACGCGGGAGGTGCTGTCCTTTGAAGAAAATGCCAATAAGAAAGATGACCTCTATTGGGGTAAATTCCGTCCAGTGCCATTGACCGCTGAAGAAAGCAGTGACTATCTCAAGAAAGATATATTACAAACCAAGAAAAAATCAAAAACATATTTAGATTCTATTGATGCAAAAAGAAATAAATTCCACATTTCCGATCCTATTACGGGCTATTCTTTTGAAAACTCCTTCCAGAATTGGGAAATAAACTATGCGGGCTTGATCAAAGGAATCAACTTCAATACAGTTCAAGGTTGGCATCTGAATACCTCCATTGGTTTCCTCAAAAGGAATGAGGACAACAGAACGTTTAACGAAATTAAGGGATACTTCGATTACGGTTTTGCCGAAGAGAAGTTCCGCTCGTATTTCACATTCATCAAAAAATTTAGCAACCTAAACCAAAGTGAATTCAGAATGGCGGCGGGAAGTAAAGTCAACCAATATAATGGTGCAAATCCGATAAGCAATATAGTGAATAGCGTCAGTACCCTCTTCTTTAAAGAAAATTACATAAAACTGTACGAACGAAATTTTGTAAATGCTAGTTACGGACGAGAACTTTTTAATGGATTCAAAATAAACGCAGAACTATCGTATGCCGAAAGAAAACCACTATTTGACAATACGGATTATGTAGTCATTAAAAAAGACAAGAGTTATACCTCCAATAATCCATTGGCACCAGAGGACAACGCAACGCCAACAATCATAAAGCACAATTTAGTAAAGTCGACAATTGGCACAAGAATCAACTTTGCTCAAGAATACCTATCGCGCCCTGATGGTAAATTTAATGTGCCAAATGACAAGTATCCGGTGCTTTACCTCAACTATGAAAAAGGCTTTGCTGGAAGTGAATCAAATTACAACTTTGATCATTTTAATGCAAGAATTACGTACGACTTGACATTGGGCAACAAAGGAAATATTGCTACAAATATTAAAGGAGGAAAATTCTACAACGCAGAACAAATCGCCTTTGTTGATTACAAGCACTTCAACGGAAATCAAACACACGTTGGTACCGATGACCGCTATTTAAATGTATTCCATTTATTGCCATATTATAATAGTAGTACCAATGATTCTTATGTAGAAATTCATGCCGAACATGACGATAGTGGCTATATCATGAATAAAATTCCGCTATTGAAAAAATTAAAGTCAACGCTAGTGCTGGGCTATCACAATCTTTCAGTTCCAAAAAGAAGTCCATATCACGAATATAGCGTTGGGTTGAATAATCTAGGATTTGGAAAATTTAAAGTATTCCGCTTAGATTACGTGCATGCTTACCAAAGCGGTTGGCAGGCCGATGGATTTATTTTTGGATTGAAGATTTTAGATTTCCTAGAGTAAATAAACCGCAGATTCACAGATTTTAATAATAGACTTTACCATTTGTTGTACTGATATCGAAAATAAAAAATGCAAAGAAGCATCGATAGAAAGACTTCGATATACCAACTATTGGTTTATATAACCATGTATTGTTATTCAAAAGTAAATTACCATAATCATTCTTAGCAAAACCAAAGGTTAATGTGGTTGAATAAAAAAATGATTTACACCTTTCGGGCTAATTTTAAAATCTGCGAATCTGCGGTAAGAATTTTAGAAATTGGCAGCAAAGGCTATTTTCTTATCGATTGATTTTTATTCATTCGGTTCAACATGAATCAAGATATGACCCAACTCCGGAATCTCTTTTCGTAATGTATCTTTCAAAAGATGGGAGAGGTCATGGCCTTCTTTAACTGTGATGTTCGAAGCAACAATCGCATGCAAATCGACGTGATATTTCATCCCTGCTTTTCTAATAAAACATTTTTCAGTAGCAATAATTCCGGGAACTTGAGCGGAAAATTTTCTAATTTCATCTATCAAATCATCGTATAAATGTTCGTCCATAATCTCTCCCAATGCTGGGCGAAAAATGAGATAACTGTTATACATAATAAAACCTACGGCAAATAAAGCGGCCCAATCATCGGCAGCTTCGTATCCATTTCCCAAAAATAATGCAATGGAAATTCCAACAAATGCAGCGACTGAGGTAATGGCGTCACTGCGGTGGTGCCATGCATCTGCACGCAACGACGAACTATTAGATTCTTTGCTTCTTTTCAAAACCAGGCGAAAAGAATACTCTTTCCACAAAATAATAATCCCCAAAACGATTAGCGTCCATGGTTTCGGTAAATGGTGTGGAATCTGAATATTTTTAATGCTTTCATATGCGATAATTGTAGCAGAGGTAATCAAGAATCCTACGACCAAAAAAGTAATTAATGGTTCCGCCTTTCCGTGTCCGTAAGGATGATTATCATCAGCGGGTTTATTTGAATATTTGATGCCAAACAAAACTAAAAACGAAGAGAAAATATCTGTAGTCGACTCGATAGCATCAGCAACCAGGGCAAAAGAATTTCCTAAAATACCCGCCAATAATTTCACAATGGCGAGGCAAGTGTTGCCAATAATACTGAAGTAAGTGGCTTTTATTGCCGTTTGCTCGTTGGTCATCAGTTTGTAAATTATTTATAAAATTCTCCTACATGCCATAAGACTCCAGACGGATCATGAATAAAACATTCTTTGCCCCAATCGCGTTCTTTCACTGCAACTAATTTTACATTTTTGTATTTCGAAGTTAAATCTAAAGCGACTAGTTCTTTCCAAAATCGATTGACATCTTCCACTTCCATAAAGACCATGGTATTATCAATCCAATCTTTTATATAAGCATTCTGCAAATAAAATCCCATTTCACACCATTGAAATAAAGACAGATTTGCATCGATAATTATTTCATTAAACCCTAAATCGCAGTAAAATGCTCTGGAAGTAATATAATCTCGCGCTCCAATAAATGGTCGAATTGACTTGGCTATGCTTTCCATAGTTGTTTTATTAAAGTTTATAAAGCTACAAAAGCGCAAAGAAAATCAGATTCACTTTGCGCTTTTGTTTCATTGCACTCTTTCTGTGTAAATTATACCCGAACAATATTGGCGCCGATAGCTCGCAGCCTTTCATCAATGCGCTCGTATCCTCGATCTATTTGTTCAATATTCTGAATCGTACTAGTTCCTTTTGCAGAAAGCGCTGCAATCAATAAAGAGATTCCTGCACGAATATCTGGCGAAGACATGGTGGTCGCTTTCAACTGAGATTTAAAATCATGCCCCATAACTACGGCTCTATGCGGATCACATAACATAATTTTTGCGCCCATGTCAATCAATTTATCAACGAAAAACAAACGGCTTTCAAACATTTTTTGGTGAATCAACACATCACCACCAGCTTGGGTTGCAACAACCAAAACGATACTCAACAAATCAGGTGTAAATCCTGGCCATGGTGCATCTGCAATAGTCAAAATTGAACCGTCTATATCTGTTTTGATTTGATAATTTTCGTGCGTAGGGATAAAAATATCGTCACCACGCCGCTCTAAAGTAATTCCCAATTTTCTAAATGTATTTGGAATAATTCCTAAATTATCCCAACTGACATCTTTGATCGTAATTTCACTTCGAGTCATTGCTGCAAGACCGATCCAGCTGCCAATTTCAATCATGTCTGGCAGTATGCGATGCGTACAGCCACCTAATTTTTCTACACCTTCAATGGTAAGTAAATTGGAACCAACACCCGTAATGTTTGCGCCCATCGAATTCAACATCTTACACAACTGCTGCAAATAAGGTTCACATGCGGCATTATACACCGTAGTTTTTCCCTTTGCCAAAACAGCTGCCATAACGATGTTGGCTGTTCCTGTTACCGAGGCTTCATCCAATAGCATATCGGTGCCTATCAAACCTTCTTGAGCTTCTACGCCGTAAAAATGATCTTCACGATTGTATCTAAATTTTGCACCTAGATTGATAAATCCCTCAAAATGGGTATCCAAACGACGTCTGCCTATTTTATCTCCACCTGGCTTTGGAATGTAACCTTTACCAAATCTGGCCAACAATGGACCAACAATCATAATAGAGCCTCTTAGTGATCCTCCTTCTTTTTTGAAAGCTTCGGTTTCAAGATAACCGACGTTTACCTCATCAGATTGAAACGTAATTGATCCAGCTCCATTTTTTTGAATTTTAACCCCTAAATTCCCGAGTAGCGTTATTAATTTATTGACATCAATGATGTCTGGAATATTGTTGATTGTTACTTTTTCTGGAGTCAATAAAACAGCACATAAAATCTGCAACGCTTCGTTCTTTGCGCCTTGTGGTGTGATTTCTCCTTTAAGGCGAATGCCTCCTTCAATTTTAAAAGTTCCCATTTTTTCTCTGAGGTTCTAAGGTTCTGAGGAACGAAGGTTCTAATGAAGTAAGGTCTTATTGAGAATGACTCAGAACCTTAGCATCGTAGTACCTTAGCACCTTTATTTCGGATTATTATTCTTCTTTAGAAAAGGCTTCGCTTTCCCGTTTTTATTCTTATTGTTTTGAATTTTTGGTTGTCCCATAGGAAGGATTTTGTTCGACATCCTTTTGTTGGTTCGCATCAAGTCGGTTGTATTGAGCAACTCCTCCGAGCTTTGAATTAAGTTGATTTTGCCATCTGAAAGTTCAAACAGATGTTCGAAAATCACATCGTCTTTCACGGTATCTTTATTCCAACTCAAATATGATTTTTTCATGTGATTGGCAATTACTTTTACCAATGCACCTTTAAGTTCACCTTCCTCCCATTGATTCGCAACATCAATCATGTACTTGATATTATTGCCGTAAAAGCGGTATTTAGGAAAATTCTGGGGATAATTAAGCACATCAGGTTTCAGCTGTAACACTTCACGCGACGGAATAGGATAAGGCGAATCAACATCCAATCTAAAATCAGACATTATAAAAATTTGATCCCACAACTTGTGCTGAAAATCAGGCACATCACGCAAATGAGGATTTAAACTTCCCATAACCTGAATGATGTACTTGGCAATCTTATTACGCTCTTCGCGATCGGGAATATCTGTCGCTTGATCAATCAACTTTTGAAGATGTCGACCATATTCCGGAATAATTAAGTGCCTTCTTTCGGAATTGTACTCCAAATGATGCACTACATCATTCGCGTTTTCTTTGATGTATTTTGAATTCATATACTATAAGGAAATTATTCCCTCTACTGTTGATAATTCTATGTATTTATCGATAATCTCCTGAGCATCTTTCATTTGAACGTCAATCGAAATACTCGTAAACTTGCCTGTCTTGGATTTTGTAGTTTTAATCACCGCTCCCATGCAATCAAAAGCGGCTTCTACTTTTAGTATTTTCTCTTTGTCGGTCTGAACTATAAATTTGAATAGATATTCTGCTGGCCATGTATTGCTTAAATCCAACTCAACCTTCAGTCTTTCGTAAAATTCTTCCGTCTTCTTATCCATCCTAAATTTGAAAAATAAAGCAAATATACAGTAATGATTTGGGATTTTGATAATCCGAATTTCTATCTTATTACATTTTTTTTAATTCCCAATTAGTTTGAGTAAGTTTGCCCCTTATTGCTAAAAAAGTGCAAAAAGAAATCGTTGTCATTATCGGCGGTCCAGGAACTGGCAAAACCACAATTATTGATGGACTGCTATCGATGGGTTATTGTTGCTATCCTGAAATTTCGCGGGAAGTTACTATGGAAGCAAAAAAACAAGGAATCGAACAATTGTTCCTTGAAAATCCGTTGCTTTTTAGCGAATTACTGCTTGAAGGTCGTAAAAAACAATTTCAAAATGCCCTACTTGAATCACATGACATCGTGTTTTTAGATCGCGGGATTCCTGATGTGTTGGCATATATGCATTATATTGGCGATAGTTATCCTGCTTTTTTTGACGTTGCTTGTCGGGAACACCATTACACCAAAATTTTCATTCTTCCACCTTGGGAAGAAATTTACACCAGCGATGACGAACGCTATGAGAACTTCGAACAAGCGAAACTCATCTATAGCCATTTAACGGAAACTTATGAAAATTATGGCTATTCGCTAATTGAGGTGCCTAAAGACAACGTTAAAAACCGAATAGATTTCATTCTAAATACCATCTCTAAATAGGATTTTACTTGACAACAGGATTCATGTACTCTAAATTTGTTTAAATTTGCCTACGAGTTTAATATCTAATCCTTTAGTCATGTCCGAAGCCATACAAATACTCCAAAAATATTGGAAACACGAGTTCTTCAGAGAACCACAAGAAGCCATTATAAATTCTATCCTCAACGGAAATGATACGGTGGCACTACTGCCCACAGGTGGCGGAAAATCTATTTGCTTTCAAATCCCCGCAATGGTCAACAATGGGTTGGCGCTTGTCATTTCTCCCTTAGTTGCTTTGATGAAAGATCAGGTAAACAATTTATCAAAGTTAGACATCAAAGCCATAGCATTAACTGGAGGCATCAGCACTGAGGAGATGATCGATTTACTCGACAACTGTCAATTTGGAAACTACAAGTTCCTCTACCTTTCGCCAGAACGATTGCAATCAGAATGGATTTTAGAACGCATAAAAAATCTACCAATCAATTTAATCGCCATCGATGAAGCGCACTGTGTATCACAATGGGGTCATGACTTTCGGCCCTCATTCCTAAAAATTTACCAGCTCAAAGAACACTTTCCTAAAGTTCCTTTTATGGCGCTAACTGCTTCAGCGACACCTCGAGTGCAAGAAGACATCATCAACCAACTCGGATTGGTAAAGCCATCCGTTTTTAAGAAGTCATTCGCTAGAGAAAACATTGCGTATATGGTCTTTGAAGTCGAAGACAAACTGTTTCGAACTGCACAAATCTTGAAAAAAAATCCGCAGCCTTCCATAATATATGTACGAAATAGAAAATCTTGTTTAAACACGCAACTGCAGCTACAACAATTAGGATTTACAGGAACGTATTATCATGGTGGACTTTCTTCGAAAGAAAAAGAAAAAAATATGCAGCTGTGGATGGATGAAAAAGTGCAAGTAATAGTAGCCACTAATGCTTTCGGTATGGGAATCGACAAAGCAAATGTAAAAACAGTAATTCACATCCAATTTCCGGAAAACCTAGAGAATTATTACCAAGAATCTGGACGCGCTGGGAGAGATGGCGCGCAGGCATTTGCAATCATCTTATCCAGTCCCTCAGATATCTTCCAAGCGAAAGACCAGTCTATTCACACACTTCCAGATAAAAAATTCCTTTTATCAGTCTATGTTAAACTGTGTAATTACTTCCAAATAGCATACGGCGAGGGAATCAATGAAAAGTTTTCTTTCAATTTAAATTCGTTTTGCATTCAATATGATTTTCCTATTCTAAAAACTTACAATGCGTTACAATTTCTCGACCGACAAGGTATTTTGACCTTAACGCAAGAATTCTCTGAGAAAATCACGTTACAATTTACAATATCCTCGAAAGAAATCATGCGATACATGAGTCTAAATCCAAAAGAAGAGGAAGTTATCGTCACAATCTTGAGAACGTATCCCGGAATATACGAAATGTCAATTCCTTTTAATCTTTCACTAATTGCGAAAAAATCGAATCATTCTGAAAAAGAAGTTAGTCATATTTTGCAAAAACTTCAAGAAAAAAATATCGTAACCTACAGCGCAAAAAACAATGATGCTGTCTTGACTTTTAATGACGTTAGAGAAGACGAAAAAACAATCAATAGAGTTGCGAAATACCTTGAAAACCAAAATCAATTGAAGACAGACCAACTGGCGTCAGTTTTGAAATATGTGAGCGATAATAATCATTGCAAAAGGCAATTGATACTATCCTATTTCGGCGAGGACGAAACTAAGAAATGTGGCATCTGTTCTTTTTGTCTGTCACAAAAAAAAAGTAAAAAAAATATAGGTGCTATAACACAACAAATTATAGAACAATTAAGAAATACAGATTTGACAACAAGAGAAATTGAAAAAAATACCTTACTTGAAGTCGACGATATTATCTTTGCCATCCAAATGTTACTAGAAAATGATATTATTCATCTGAACTCCAACAATACTTATACCCTAATAAAATAATGAAAAAGTTACGAATTGTATTTATGGGAACCCCTGAATTTGCGGTTGGGATTTTGGATGCGATATTAAAAAATAATTATGAAGTGGTTGGCGTAATAACTGCTCCTGACAAACCTGCAGGAAGAGGTCAAAAAATAAAATACTCCGCCGTTAAAGAGTACGCGATTGACCATAAATTACCATTACTTCAACCTAGTAATCTTAAAGATGAAATGTTCTTGGCAGCGCTGAAAAATCTAAATGCCAATTTGCAAATTGTTGTTGCCTTTCGAATGCTCCCGAAAGTAGTCTGGGAAATGCCCTCTTTAGGCACATTCAATCTACACGCCTCGCTCTTACCAAATTATAGAGGTGCCGCTCCTATCAATTGGGCGATAATTAATGGCGAGACAAAAACAGGTGTCACTACCTTTTTTATCGATGATAAAATTGATACTGGTGCAATGATAACAAGTGCTGAATTGTCTATTTCGAATGATGAAAATGCAGGGCAATTGCATGATCGACTAATGAACTTAGGATGTCACACCGTTATCGAAACCTTATCTTTGATAGCGAATGGAAATGTAAAAGCAACCATCCAAGACAATCATGATGAACTAAAAACAGCACATAAACTTAATAAAGACAATTGTAAGATTGATTGGACAAAACCCGGTGCTGAAGTCTATAATTTAATACGTGGACTGGCTCCTTACCCGACCGCTTGGTGTTTTATAAAAGATGGAACACAAGAATGGAACGTAAAAATCTATGAAGTAACTTTTGAGAGTGCAAAACATGAGCTGAAAATAGGAAAAATTGAAGCAACGAAAAAAGAACTAAAAATTGCTATTCAGGATGGCTTTGTTTTCATAAAACTGATTCAATTCCCTGGAAAGAAAAAAATGACTATTCCCGAATTATTAAATGGTCTGATTCTCAGTGAAAACGCTTATGCTTGTTAGCTTTACGACAAAATCTCGGTAGAAAAAACCGACAAATAACGGTCTTTATCAACAAAACACTTGATTTATCAACAAATCGGCGAAAATCAAGTAAAAACTCTTGCGTGGTAAGGAATTCCTATTAAATTTGTTTTAATTAACATAATGTTTAACCAACAATTAATAACTTTTATTATGAACAAATCAGAATTAATCGATGCTATTGCTGCAGATGCAGGAATTACAAAAGCGGCTGCTAAATTAGCTTTAGAATCATTTTTAGGTAACGTAGGTGGTACTTTGAAAAAAGGTGGAAGAGTATCTCTAGTAGGTTTCGGATCTTGGTCAGTTTCTAAAAGAGCTGCAAGAGACGGAAGAAATCCACAAACTGGAAAAACAATCAAAATCGCTGCTAAGAACGTAGTAAAATTCAAAGCGGGTGCAGATTTAGAAGGTTCAGTAAACTAATTAAAGTTGCAATCATATAAATCAAAAGTCTCCTTTCAGGGGACTTTTTTTTATTATTACTGAAATTTATTTGCTTGTTTTAATTTTTTTTAGCTAAATTTATTAAAAATTGGAGCGAAAATGATATCAGAAAAATTAAAAAAAGGTCAATTGCTTATTGCTGAGCCTTCTATAATTGGAGATTTGTCTTTCAATCGTTCTGTCATTTTATTAGCGGACCACAATCTAGAGGGATCCGTCGGATTTATAATCAATAAACCATTAAAATACACCATCAACGATTTGGTCCCAGACGTTGAAGCTTCTTTTGAAATCTATAATGGCGGACCAGTAGAGCAAGATAACTTATATTTTATTCACAATATCCCTGATCTGATTACAGATAGTGTTGAGATTTCAAGTGGTATTTTTTGGGGAGGCGACTTTGAACTCACTAAAAATCTTATCAATAATGGCGAAATCAAAAAAGACAATATTCGTTTTTTTCTGGGGTATACCGGCTGGGAAGCACAGCAGTTAGAAAACGAAATGAAATCTAATTCATGGATATTAACCGAAAATATGTATGAAAACAAGATTATTGGGAGGCCAACGACAGATTTTTGGAAAGAAAAAATATTGGAATTGGGTGGTGAATATATTATTTGGTCAAACGCACCAGAAAATCCTTTGCTTAACTAGGAATTTACAAGTACCGTATTCAATCTTTCAAACAACTTTTCAGACAAGCGTGTAGAGAATTCTTTTTTTCGATATTTGGTAATCGGTTGAATGCCCTGTATAACATTAGTTATAAATAGTTCATCTGCTTTTTGAAGATCAAAAGGAGAAATTGACTTCTCACTTACTTCAAGTGAATCCATTGATCTTGCAATTTCTAGTATTTTTTTTCGCATGATCCCATTTAAACAACCGTCAGAAATAGGTGGCGTAACCAAAATATTATCAATTAACATAAAAATGTTACCCTGCAAAGCTTCTACAACATTTTTGTCTTCATTCAAAAGCAAACAGTTTTGCAGTCCATTTTCAGCTGCAAAAATGCTACCGGTAATATAAAGCATCTTATTAGTTGTTTTTAGCGTCGACAATAAGTGCTTTGAAACATGAAAATCTTTATATAAATCAACTTCATAAGTTGACGAATTAAACATATAATCGCTGCTCGGCAATGGTGCAACTTGAATAAGAAAACCAACTGCATTGGTTTTCGGCAAATAGTAGCCTCCCTGATTCCTGTAAACAGTTATTCTCACCCGAGCCGATTCTGTGCAATGATTTGCTTTAACTGTCTTAAGCAACTGCTCCTGCAAATATTCTAAAGTGAAATTCTCCGGAATTTCCATGCGCACGATTCTCATGGTGGCCATCAATCGGAAATAGTGATCTTCTAAAAATAAAATGGAACTTTCCCGAATCCGTAGCGTTTCAAAAATACCATCTCCGAAAAGGAACGCTCTGTTTCCATTTTCAATTATCGAAGTATCTTCTATTAAATAACCGTTGTTGTTGACCATAAAAAAACCCGAATTAAAATTAGGGAAAATATAGACTTAAAACTAAGAACTTTATACCGATCCTATGACATGTTTAAGATCTGAAATCTGATTCTCCCAGAGTAGTTTTGCTTCTTCCAACTCATCTCCAGGAGCAAAATCAATGACCATCAAAGACACATCTTTGGTAATCTCATCCTCTAGAATACGCAACTCAAAAAAATATTCTGTATCCTTTTTGTTTTCATCTATCCAACGAAATTTAATCTTTTCACCTGTCTTCTTTGACGACAGTCTTGCGTTTTCTTCTGAATCATTCCAGATAAACGTAAAAAACTCTCCTCTAGAGTTTACATTATCAGCAAACCATTCCGACAATCCAGACGGTGTCGAGATATATTGATACAACAACTGCGGCGAAGAATTGATGGGAAACTCCAATTCGTATCTTGTTTTTGATTCCATTGTTACCTACTAATTTTGTGGAAATATATATAATAATAGTCCAATAAAAAAGGAATTATAAAATTTATTTTTTTGTTTAGATAATATTTGGAACCTAGTATTTAAGTTTTATATTTGCACCCGCGTTAAACAATGCAAAATACTATGATTGGCGAGGTAGCTCAGTTGGTTAGAGCGCAGGATTCATAACCCTGAGGTCACGGGTTCAACTCCCGTCCTCGCTACGGAAATCTTCACAGAAATGTGAGGATTTTTTTTTGCAGTAAACTCACTATAACTGTTGAAATTCAATATCTTATAAAAATTAAAAAACTCAATGTGTCTGGTTTATTTTACCAATATATAACAAAATTAAATCTGTACAAGAAACACTAAAAAAGCTAAAAACCACACTTTTTTGACACTTTTCCTGACACTATTGTGACACTAATCTGACACAATTTTCTCCAAATCCAGTTAAAGTTCCCAAAAGATAAAATACTATTAGATTTTTCATAAACGATTAAATAAAAATTGAGCTATTTTTTTTAATAAACTTTTTAATAAAATACCAATTGGTACAATACTTTTTATAACAGTCAGTATAATTAAAAATTATATTGGAGGCTTGTTTTCTAAAATCAATTACTAACTTTTTGTTTTCTCTAATTTCATTCATTACTCTATAGATCTCGCACCAATCATGAGGGGAGCCTATCATTTGCACTTTGATTAATTGATTGACAATTGCAATAGTATAGGAATTTGGATTAAGCTTGTAAGCCCTTTTGGAAAATACAGATGCGCTGCTAACATCAAAATAATTGTCCATCGCCTTAAGATAACTATAACAAATTAATTCTTCGGCAGTTCCTTTGTTGTAAAAATTAAAAGGCGTGTATTTTTTATGGATTAATAATAATTTTTTAAAGTACAATGCAGCATTATTTTTACCATTACTATTCCACTTTAATGCGTTTATCAATGCTATTTTTTTATCAATAGTGTTTGATTTTGAATTTAAAAAATCAAATACTTCATTCGTCAAAACTCCATTTGATTTAGCTGTTTTATTAACCAGTGGTATATCCATATATGCTTTATAGAAATCTGTTGAAGTTAATGGCGAATCCGCAAAAGTATATTGCGAGATTAGGATCATGAGGATAAAGAAATTTTTCATTTTTTAAATAATAAATATTAGTATTTTTTGTATTGATAAACTACCATAAAAGGGGTTGGATTTAGAACATGTACCCAACTATCTTTTACTTTAATTTTGAACAATCGAAAATTTATTTCTGTAACATCTACACCCTTATTATCAAATTTTATATATTGATAAATTTTAAACCCATTAGTTTTTTTAACTAAATGAAAAAGATTTAAAGCATAAGACAATCGCCAATCTTTATTTTGGTTAAAACGAATAACCTTATCTTCTCCAATCCTAATTTTTTGTAATTCTGATTTAACAACAGGAGAATTAGGTAAATAATTTGATTCTAAAACCAAATCAGCGCCATCTCCAAAACAATAATGTTGTAAAATAGCACTTCATTCAGGAGCAGTATTCTTTAGATAGAAAATAAAAGAAATAACTAAACCGAATAAGTATAAAATAAATTTATATGGCTTCTAATAATTATGGATCAATCCTAAAACCTATTTAGCAACAAAATTTAAGCATAAATAATTATTTATAATTTAAAAAAAGGGTTTAACTTTAATTAAAAAGTTAAACCCCAAAATTTTAAAATCACATATTTTAGTACGATGTTGACCTTTGATTGATTAAGAAATACAACATAATAAATTATTCCGCTAATTCTTCATCTTTATTAGGGAACATAATAGATGCTATTACAGATAAAACTAGAATACCACCAATAACCATCAATGAATAAACTGATTCAATATGGTAGAACGGTGAAATTATCATTTTAACTCCAATAAATGAGAGTATGAATGCTAAACCATATGTTAGTTTACTAAATAAATGAATAAAGTTATCTAAAAGAAAAAACAATGCTCTCAAACCAAGTATTGCAAATATGTTTGATGTGTAAAGTATAAAAGGGTCATTCGATATCGCAAAAATTGCAGGTATTGAATCCACAGCGAAAAGTAAATCTGTAAACTCAATCACTGCTACAACTACTAACAAAGGCGTTGCCAATTTTTTACCATTTTCAATTGTAAAGAATTTATCACCTACATAATGATCACTTACGCTAAAAAATCTTCTAATTAACTTGGCTCCTCTTGTATCGTTATAATCTTCATCATCATCTTCATCACCAGCTGACCAAGATTTTATTCCAGCATAAACTAAAAACAAACCAAAAAGGGTCATGATAATATTGATATTATATTGAAAACCAGATAATCCAAAATAATTTAGAATTGTATTTAAATATGTCAACTCGATCAAAAATGCTCCTGAAAATATAAAAACAGCTCTTAAAACTAAAGCTCCAATTATTCCCCAAAACAATACTTTATGTTTGTTTTCTCCAGCTACATCGAAGAATTTAAAAACCAAGATAAATACAAACAAATTATCTACAGAAAGCGCTTTCTCAATCCAATAGGCTGATTGAAATTCATAAAATTTTGCAGCACCTGCATAATTATATATTAAACCACTAAAAATCATTGCTAAAGAAATCCATACACAAGACCAAATTACAGCTTCTTTATTGGTGACAGAATGACTTTTTTTATTAAATACTCCTAAATCAAGTACCAACATTATTACTATTGCTATTGCAAAAGTGATTATTAGCCAAGGATGTTCTGAAAAAATTGGGTGATTGTTTGTCATATTAAAATTTTAAGGTTAGTTAATTAATTTTTATTTATTATTTATTTGTCATTGTTATTACTAATACTCGTCTGCCATCTTATTTTGAAAAAAGCAGTTTTTGACTTGTATTAATTTCACCCAACCGGGTTAAGTAATTTATTTTTATATAAAATTAATTGAAGTAAATCTCAACCCTTCTATTTTTATTTTTTAATGTTGAGTTTTTATTGTCGTATTGCGGATTGCTTTCTCCAAAACCATTTGAATCAATTGAATTTGTAATATTGTTATTTATAAAATATTCTTTTACTGCTTTTGATCTCTTTTGTGATAAATTTAAATTATAGTTTTCATCACCGGTATCATCAGTATATCCTTTGATTTCTATTTTATATCTTTTATTTTGTTTTATTAAATCAACTAATCGATCTAGTACTTTTAGCATATTTGGTTTGAGATTTGCAGAATTTAAATCAAAAAAAACATCGGGCAAAGTAAATACTGGTTCTTGTTTATTTGTTAACAAATAAATATCTGTGGTTTTTTCAGAGTCTAAGGATGCTATCTGCTGACCAAAAAGTTCATAACCTGTTCTGAAATTTGTTTCTCTTATACCACCATCACCGGAAGTACTTGGTTGAGTTGGTTTGAATCCTAATGAGATTGCTCTTGATAAGTAAGCATTACCATTTTTAGTTTCTTTATAACCCCAATCATCTCCCTCAGAGTTTGCATCTACAATTTCGATAGGTCCTGTCCAGTCTATCCAATTATTTCTATTTGTTCGTTTAAATGCATAAACATTTAAGTCATTTCTATTTTTATCATGACCATTAGAACTAATAAATAGGGTTAATCCATCCTCTGATAACCATGGAGTTCTTTCAGCTCCATTAGTGTTTACTACTTTACCTAAATTAATAGGGACAGTCCAAAAATCTCCTTCTTTCAAACTAACATATACATCCGTATTACCCCAAAAGCTTCCATTCCATTTCCAGCCTTTTTTGTGATAATCACCAATATTTCCTGGTCGGTCTGAGACAAATAAAATAAATGATTCATCTTCAGCTATTAAACCATCAGATTCATTATAAATTGAGTTTACAGGTTCAGGGAAATGTATTATTTGAAAATTGTTTTTTGAATTTTTTTTTGCTAAAAATAGATCCGTTGTTTCAGCTCCACTATTCCCATTTTTTGGACCTAATTTTTCAGGATAATTTGCTGTTATTAATAAATCATTATTTTTTAATATCTGATTAACAGCCTCATGACTATTTGTATTTAATATATTTATTGGTCTAGCATCAGTCCAAATACCATCTATAAATTCTGATGTAAAAATATCTTCACCCCCAGATGATTTTTGCTTGGTATAGTCTAATTTAAAATCAAAAAAACCTGTTCTATCCATCCCAGTAAAATAAATTGTGTTTTCATCCTTTGATAGTACTGGTAAGTATTCATTTGTAGAAGTATTAATATGATGACTTAATTTAATAATTTGTCTATGCATATCAATTACAGAATAATTTGTAGAATTAGATTGCATTACTTGTTCATCTTTATTTTCTATTTCAGTGTCTATAGATTCCTTTTTCTTGCCCTGGCCATTTCCACAAGACTCAAAAAGGATTATAAATAAAAGAAAATATAATAGTTTAAGCATAAACTGTTCTTTTTTGAAGGTTAATAAGTTGATTCAGATTATCTTTATAACAATCCATTTTTTCATACTTATTGGATAATGCTAATTTTATAAGTTCACCTAATAAATCAAATTCAGTATTACGAAAACTATTAATAAAAATTAAAAAATCAGTATTATTTAATGATAAAATAAATTTAATTGTTCGCGTAGTAAATTGGAAACTAGAAGATTTAATTAAATTAACTAGATCATCAACTGATTTTATCTTATAGCTATTTAAATAGCTTTCAATTTTAGGATTTGTTTTATCAATTAATTTAGCATAATATAGAAAAACAATATCGTTTTTTATTTCTAAATTTTCAATTAAATTCTCAATTACTATTTGATGCGTCCCAGTTATTGAAATGTCATCAATGAAAATTAATAATGAATCATTATTAGGTTTTTTGTTAAATGAATAAGTATCATTAGAAATCAAAGCTAATCGTTCTTTTGCTGACATTAAACCATAATCTTCAGCATAAGTATTAATTCTGTCAATTTTATCAATAGCGTCCTAAACGTTTAAAAAATGAGAGGGAATAATCCGTATCTCAAGTTATCTTTGAGTTGCACAACAAAAAACCCCCTCTCATGGCAAATATAACGTTGTTTTCTCAGATTATTTCAAA
>JBILXS010000023.1:0-11315 GCA_044378345.1 Flavobacterium sp. | reverse complement strand
TGAAATAATCTGAGAAAACAACGTTATATTTGCCATGAGAGGGGGTTTTTTGTTGTGCAACTCAAAGATAACTTGAGATACGGATTATTCCCTCTCATTTTTTAAACGTTTAGGACGCTATTGATTTAAAAACAATCAATATTATTTATTTATTAATGAATGGAATGTGCCTTTTGTCATACAACTATTTTATTTAGGAAAAAACAACTCTTTGGTTATGATATAAATTCCCATCACCAAAACAAACCAACCAAATGCAGGTTTTAATTTTGCTCCATCTATTTTTTTGGATAAAGCAGTTCCAATAAATATTCCGACAATTGCAAAAGCAGAAATTGTGAATAGAAATTGCCAATTGATTGCGGTTGCTTCGCCTTCTCCAAAGAAACCAATTAATGATTTGGCAGCAATGATTACTAGAGATGTTCCAACCGCTTCCTTCATAGGTAGTTTGCTTAAAATTACTAATGCGGGAATAATCAAAAATCCGCCGCCAGCGCCAACTAATCCTGTAAGAATTCCAACAACTGCACCTTCAATTAAAATTAATGGATAATTGAATTTTTGTTTTTCTTCACTTTCAGGAACATTTGTTTTTTTGGTTTTTTTAATCATACTATACGATGCTGCAATCATTAAAATTGCAAAAAGAATCATCATCAAAATACTTTTAGTTACGACAAAATCACCTATTGTAAAAACTTCTTTTGGAATTGCCGGAACAATTAAAGCACGCGTTGTAAACACTGCAATAATTGATGGAATACCAAAAACTATCGCTGTTTTGATATTGACCAAACCTTTTTTGAAATAACCAAAAGAACCAACGCCACTAGTTAAACCAACGATAAATAATGAGTAGGATGTTGCAACAACTGGCTCGACAGCCATCAAATAAACTAAAACAGGTACCGTTAATATTGAACCGCCGCCTCCTATTAACCCAAGTGCTACACCAATAAGTATTGATGCAAAATAACCTATATATTCCATAATTGTAAAATTTTATACTGCAAAGATTGACCGTATATATTTTACAATTAGTAACTTTTATCACATAGGTGTTTTTATTTTAAAAGTTCTATATGATTGCGATGCAATTTTAGTTCACCTCGTTGTTCTAATTTTTTGAGTAATCTAGAAATTACTTCTCTTGAAGTATTTAATTCGGTTGCAATTTCTTGATGGGATAATTTTAAATCATTACAACCGCAAGCATCTTTATGTCGTTTTAAATAAAACTCTAAACGTTCATCCATAGCTCTAAATGCAATACTATCAACCACTTCTAAAACTTCTTCAAAACGACTTCGGTAGGTGTCAATAACAAATTCATACCAACTACGGTGTTGCATCATCCATTTATCCATAAGAGGCAATGGTACCATAACTAATTCTATATCTTCTATCACTTTTGCCATAATTTGGCTTTGCTCATTTTTTGTAGCACAAATCATAGAAATTGGCTATTTTGACGTAGATGGTAACTTAATAATAGAAAACTACGATATAAGATAACGATTGAAAAGTTTGGACTTGTTAGGTAAAAAACGTCCCTAGAAGAAAAATAGATTGGCATTAGATCTGAAAATATTGGAGACAATTTCCTTGTAATTGCTAAATTATTGGGAAATAATACTCAAAATAAATTGCTGTTAATCTGCTCAATGAAGTATTAACTGAATAATGGTTTGTGTCGTTTGACTACATTATATTCACGTTTTAGCATCTCCGTTCGCCAAACAAGATACAAATTCGCAAACTAGCCCATTTCAATTCCTTTACTCTCAAGAAATTCTATAAGGTAACTGCTTTGATGCGGATCGTATTGCTCAATACCACATTGGTACCATTGTAAAATAATGTGTAACTGATATGAGGTATAGTCAACGGTGTCTATGCTTAAACCCAGCATTCCAGCAAGAAGAAAATCTTCTAATACTTTGGTATTGACAATCCGGGCTGGAACGCCGTTACTCACAGAACCATTCATACTTTCAAATTCCAATCTCCCCAAACTGAAACCAGTAGAAAAAGCATCATTATGCTTCTTTCTATTAATTTTATTCGCAGGATTAAGTCCACATTTATAACCTTCGAAATACTCGAGTCGATATAATGTACTGTGGGTGTCTTTCATATTCATAAGAAGCATTATTTGCGATTTACGGTTCAAACTTATAACCATTAAATAAAAGAAAAATATAAAATCGTTGAAATGACAAAATAATCTTTCAATCACAAGTGAGATGACGTTTATCGGCGAAATTGGTCATTGATATGAACTAAAAATCACACCAAAAAATGATTCAAGATAAAAAAAGTAAGTTTTCAAAAGCGTACAAATAGTTACAATTATTAATATCAAAACCTCAAGAATACTCCAACAATTATCGAAAGTAAATCGAACTGTAAAAATTGAATAGATTAACGCTAAATACTTTCTTCCATATAAATCAGCGTTGCATAATTGCCCGATAAAAGAAATGAGTAGGATTTTTAAAAATTTACATTAAATGAGAACCAAGTAAAAAAGTTGTCTGATGAATTAAATGATTGGTATTTGTATATTTACTTCCTAAATTAATCTGACACATTTTTATGCAACATCTCATCGACCGTTTTATTAGTTACGTCACCATTGATACGGAATCAGATCCAAATTCAAAATCGACACCGAGTACAAAAAAACAACTGGTTCTGGCTTTATTATTAGTAGAGGAACTTAAATCTATTGGGTTGCTTGAGGTTACGATCGACAAAAACGGCTACGTGATGGCGACCCTACCTAGTAATATTGATACCGCTGTACCAACGATTGGATTTGTATCTCATTACGATACAACACCTGATTTTACTGGAGCCAATGTAAAGCCTCAAATAATTGAGAATTATGATGGTAAAGACATCGTGTTAAACGCAAAAGAGAATATCGTTTTGTCACCACGCTACTTCAAGGATCTGTTGCTTTATAAAGGACAAACACTCATCACAACCGACGGATTGACATTGCTTGGAGCAGACGATAAAGCGGGAATTACAGAGATTGTTTCTGCAATGGAATATATGATGCAACATCCGGAAATAAAACACGGAAAAATTCGAGTTTGCTTTACGCCTGACGAAGAAATTGGGCGTGGTGCAGATTTATTCGATGTGGAAAAATTTGCTTCAGAATGGGCTTACACGATGGATGGAAGTCAAATTGGTGAACTAGAATATGAGAATTTTAATGCCGCTTCAGCCAAGATTACTTTTAAAGGAAAAAGTGTTCATCCAGGTTATGCAAAAGGAAAAATGATCAATTCGATGCTGATTGCAAACGACTTTATCAATGAACTACCCAAAGGAGAAACGCCGGAAGACACAAAGCATTACGAAGGTTTTTTTCATCTTCATCATTTAAATGGCAGTATTGAAGAAACAGTTTTAGAGCTTATCATTCGTGATCATGATGCTAAAAAGTTTAAGAAACGCAAAGAATTAATACATTCGATAACCAAGAAATTCAACAAAAAATTTAAAAAACAATTCGGTGAAGATATTGTAATAAGCGAAGTGAAAGATCAATATTACAACATGAAAGAAAAGGTTGAGCCTGTAAAATTTATTGTTGATTTGGCAGAGAAAGCGATGAAAGATGTTGGAATCAAACCACTGATAAAGCCAATTCGCGGTGGAACAGATGGCTGTAGATTGTCTTATATGGGATTGCCTTGTCCGAATATTTTTGCTGGTGGACACAATTTCCACGGAAAATATGAATATGTGCCGGTTGAAAGCATGCAAAAAGCTGTTGAAGTAATTGTAAGAATTGCTGAACTTGTAGCCACAACCGATTTTTCTCAGCATGGGAAAAACAAAGAAAGAAAGACGAAAAAGAAAAAATAAAACTCGTTTGCTATGAAAATGCCTCAAAAATTTTCTAATTCTTGAGGCATTTTACATTTTTTAGAAACTTACTTTTTTGCTAAAGCTGCGCTCATTTCCATAGAAATGGCAGATCGCTCCATTTTTAGTTTTCCGGACATTGTTTCGATAACAATTGTAGTATCGGCTAGTTCAGAAATCTTTCCGTGAAGTCCACTTTTTGTTACGATCTTATCCCCTACTTTTAAGTCTGCTTCAAATTGTTTCTCTTGTTTGGCTCTTTTTTGCTGTGGTCGTATCATAAAAAAATAAATGACTACAAACATTAAAATAAAAGGAAGAAATTGTTGTACTTGTTGCATGATGTCTAGAATTGATTAATTATTAGTTGTTGACTTGTATATGATACTACATTAAACCTCTGCCAGTTTTATTTAAACGACCATTCGACTGAAATTCTTTGACCAAATTGTCTAAAATACCGTTAATGAAAATACTGCTTTTCGGCGTGGAATATTCTTTTGCAATTTCCAAATACTCATTAATAGTCACTTTAGCAGGAATAGAAGGAAATTTTAGAAACTCACAAATTGCCATTTTTAGAATGATTGTATCAATTTCGGCAATACGCTCCGTATCCCAATTTGGTGTTTTATCAATAAATTCTTTGGCTAATTCTGTTTCGTTGAGAATTGTTTTTCTGAATAGCAAACCGACAAAGTCTTTATCTTCAGCATCCTTGAATAATTTAGGAACATAAAAATTGGTGTCTTCAATTGATTTAATTGCTTTTAATTGCTTGACAATTTGCGTATTGACAACAGGAATGTCGTCAACCCACGTCAATTTAAAATCCTCTAAATAGTCATACAGTTTATCATTTGTAGCTATAATATCTGCGAATACAGCAATGGCAAATTCTTGATCTTCAGCAAACGAACGAGATGGACTTTTCATGTATTTTTCATAGAGATTACTGCGCTTTATTTCATTCAGTAAAAGAATGATATAATCGTCATTCATCGTCCAATTGTTAATTTTACGATTTTCAATCGACTGCTGTAAAGAATGATTTTTTGCCAGCAATTGAAAAATGGCATTGTCAATAAATTTAGTGTTGGCGTTCTTGTCCGCAGCAGTTGCCAGATGTTTATTTTTTGATTTATCAAGGAAAAACGCCTCTTTTTTTGAAATTTCAACAAGAGTCGAAAGCATTAAAAGATATAAATCTAAAACATTGTCGATACTGAAAAAAAGAAATTTCTCCTCTTTCTCGATGTTATCGGAACCATTTTGATGCATCGCAAAAATCGATTGCATGACCTTAATACGGATATGACGTCTATTTAACACCTAGTAAGAACTTTTTTAAATTAAAAAGGAGCAAAAGAAAATCTTCCGCGCCGCAAAAATAGTAATATAATTGAAATGCTATAAGCTATTCTTACTTTCTTTTTTTCTGTTTTCAATTCTCATTTCAGCAACGGCAAAAGCAGCTTGATGGGTTGTAATTTTTTGTGACTCTGCAACAGTAAATATTTCCAATGTTGTATTGTAGATATTCTCCGTTCTTTTTAGTGCTTCTTCCTTTCCATAACCAACAATTTCTCCATACACATTTATAATTCCGCCTGCATTAATTAAAAAATCCGGAGCGTACGCAATGCCTCTATCTTGCAAAATTCTACCATGTATTTTTTCGTTTTCCAGCTGATTATTGGCAGCTCCTGCAATTACTTTTGCATTTATCCTATGAACTGTATCGTCATTAATTGTTGCTCCAAGTGCACAGGGCGCATAAATATCTACTGCTGCACTATACAAATCAGCGCCTCGAAAGATAGAGACACCATGTTTTTCTGAAACCTCATGAAGTCGGGCGTCATTAATATCGGTGATTTGTACTTGAGCACCTTCTTTTACCAACAATTCAACTAAAGTCTCTCCGACGTGGCCGATTCCTTGCACTAAAACTACTTTACCATCTAATTTTTCGGTGCCAAATTGATATTTTGCTGCTGCTTTCATACCCATATAAACACCATACGCAGTTACTGGTGACGGATTGCCTGATCCGCCTTTAGATTCTGAAATTCCTGTCACATGTGGAGTTACATCTCGAATTAGATCCATGTCGGAAGTGGTAGTACCAACATCTTCAGCGGTAATATATCTTCCGCTTAACGAATGCACATACTCGCCAAATTTCTTGATTAATTCTGGTGACTTTTCCGTTTTGGCATCTCCAATAATTACAGCTTTTCCTCCACCTAAATTCAATCCAGAAATTGCGGACTTATAAGTCATGCCCCTTGACAATCGCAAGACATCGTTTAGTGCTTCCCACTCGTTTGAATATTTCCACATTCTGGTTCCGCCTAAAGCTGGACCTAAAACTGTGTTATGAATCCCAATTATTGCTTTTAAACCAGTATCTTTGTCGTTGCAAAAAACGATTTGTTCATGATTATCAAAGGATAACTGTCCAAAAACAGGGGCCATTTTTTGTAATTCTTGTGGAGTGCAAATTTCTGAAGTCATAATTAAGTTTTTTAGATAGAATCTAATTCATAATACGCTGTAAAATTATCAATAAAATCATAATTTTTAGATTTTATTAATAAAAATTACGAATTATACAATAATTTAGAAATATTTAGAGAATGTCATAAATACGTAATCGATTTACTTTTAACTTTTTAGAAGTGCATTTTTAATAAAAAATCATAATAAAATGAAAGAACTTCAGTATTTAAACAAATACTTTCTCAAATATAAATACAGCTTTTTGATCGGTTTTGTTACCACAATTGTTGCTCAAATCTTCTCATTATTTACTCCAAAGCTAATAAGTAAGTCATTCAAGGCAATTGAAGACTATTCGAAACAAGCTAGTGCAAATCCGCTTTCGATACAAAATGAACTGACAAACAACATCCTATTAATTATCGCAACCACCATTATTGCAGGTTTCTTGACCTTTTTAATGAGACAGACCTTAATCGTAATGTCGCGCCATATAGAATTTGACTTAAAGAACGAAGTTTTTCGTCAATATGAAAATCTCACTCAAAATTTTTACAAAAAAAATAGGACAGGCGATTTAATGAATCGAATAAGTGAAGATGTTGGAAAAGTTCGAATGTATGTTGGCCCTGCGGTGATGTATACTATTAATACATTTATTCGATTTACAATTGTAATCATTTATATGTACAACGTTTCACCTCGACTAACATTGTACGCGTTGTTGCCATTACCAATATTGTCATTTGCCATTTTTAAAATAAGCTCTGAAATCAATACAAGAAGTACAATTTTCCAACAGTATCTTTCAAAAATATCTAGTTTTACGCAAGAAGTTTTTTCAGGAATTCGCGTAATCAAGGCTTACTCATTAGAACAACAATATAAGGAAAATTTGGCCGCCCTTTCAGAAGAAAGCAAATTAAAAAGTTTACACTTAGCTAAAACGCAATCGCTTTTTGGTCCATTAATGCTAGCGTTAATAGGCGTTAGCAATTTGGTTGTGATATATTTTGGCGGCATGATGTATATCAATGGCACCATTGCGAGTATTGGTACAATTGCCGAGTTTATCCTTTACATCAATATGCTGACATGGCCGGTAGCATCTTTAGGTTGGGTTTCTTCTATGGTTCAGGAAGCTGAGGCTTCACAAAAACGCATCAATGAATTTCTAAAAATAAAACCCGAAATCGAAAACACGCATGAAGAAAAATCGGAAATCAACGGTGATATTGAGTTCAAAAATGTGAGCTTTGTTTATGAAGACAGTCTTATAGCCGCTGTAAACAACATTAGCTTTTCTATCGAAAAGGGGAAAACATTGGCAATACTAGGCAAAACAGGTGCGGGGAAATCAAGTATTCTTTCACTTATCAGTCGATTATATGATGTGACGAGCGGTGAAATACTAATAGACGGTCGAAACATCAAGAACTTGAATCTTTATGATTTAAGAAATAGCATCAGTATTGTCCCACAAGATGCTTTCCTTTTTTCAGATTCGATTAAAAACAATATTAAATTCGGAAAAGAAAATGCGAGCAATATAGAAGTCGAGAATGCTGCTAAAAAAGCCGTAGTTCATGATAATATTATGCAATTTAACAAAGCGTATGAAACAGTATTAGGCGAGCGAGGCATCACCGTCTCAGGTGGCCAAAAGCAGCGGATTTCAATTGCTCGAGCTTTGATAAAAAACGCACCGATTCTTTTACTTGATGATTGCTTGTCCGCTGTAGATACCGAGACTGAGGAAACAATACTAAACAACCTACTTTTATATTGTGAAGACAAAACTACTATCATTGTTAGTCATCGCGTTTCGTCTGCAAAAAATGCAGATATGATTATTATTATTGAGGAAGGGAAAATTATTCAACAAGGTTCTCATAATCAATTAATAAACGAAAATGGTTATTATTCGCACTTATATTTGAAACAACTTTCGGAAAAAGAATTACCGTAATTGTTGTTTTGTAATACATTTTTTATGATTTTTGACCCAAGCGAGAGCGAAGACGTAAAGCATTTTAAAGTATTACAAACTAATTGCATATAGGAATATGAGAGAAAATGATATGGTAGAAAAAGAAGATATTTTTTCTAAAGTTTTAAGAGCTGGTAGACGAACCTACTTCTTCGATGTTCGAGCTACCAAGGCAGACGATTACTACATAACTATTACAGAAAGTAAAAAATTTACAGAAGAAGATGGATCGTTTCATTTCAAGAAACATAAAATTTATTTATACAAGGAAGACTTTGCAGCTTTTGCCGAGATTTTAGAAGAAATGACTTCATATGTATTGAATCACAAAGGAGAAGAAGTCATTTCTGAACGACATCAAAAAGATTTCAAAAAAGAATATGGTGTTGATCATTCAGAAACAGAAGAAACACCAAAAGCAAATAATTTTACTGATATTGATTTTGACGACATTTGATTCGAAAAAAGAAAGATAGAAAAGTCTAAAGTGCCATGCTCTTTAGACTTTTTTTTTGAAATAATTTTTATTGAAAGTTCCCTTAAAAAAAAACACGCTATTTATTAGTAATACTGGGGACCAAATTGTTTGAGAGTCAAGATGTTTCTCATGTTACTAAGTAATGAAAAGTAATTAATAATTTATAATTAACATATTTCTAAAATTATTACTTTTGAAATCTATTTTTTTTAGTATAAAATAATTAAAGTTAAGCATAAGAAAAAACACTATTAAACACCTTACATTCAGGAAATTGATTTCCTTTAAAAACAAAGAAAAACAAAGCGCTTCCCCCAAACCAAAAGTTTAAGCATACTGTAAAACACATGAAAATTAATTACCTCAAATCAAAAATACTTTCCTTTTTCGTACTAATAGTAGTTTACCTTTTTGGATTCGGACAAATTCAATCTGCATCAGCACAAGAAAAAACGCCAAGCGACCAAAAAATTAGCTCAGAATATTATTCCGCTGAAAATAACAAAAGACAAGGATTGCCACCAGTAATTACAGGTAATTTGAGTATTTGCCTTCCTGGACCAACAACTACTCAATTAATTGCCTCTGTGCCGCCGGCGCCTGTTACAGCAACTACACCATGGGTTTCTTCAAATCCAGCAGTTGCAACGATTAGCTCCACTGGACTGGTAACTCAAGTTAGTTTTGGATCAACCACCATAAGTTATACTGATAATCTAGGAAACGTCTATTCTGAAAATGTAAACGTAAGCACATTTCCAACAATTGCGACAACATTCGGAACTTCAACTTGCGCCGGAGGAACTTTGCAGCTAGATGGTTCTTTGTTTCCAAATGCTATTACCCCATGGATTTCATTAACACCAGCTACTGCTTCAGTAGATTCTTTTGGACTTGTAACTGGTATTTCTGGTGGACCTGCAACGATACAATATATGAACTTAGGCGGTTGTACAACGACGCAAGCGATTACAATTAATCCGCTCCTTACACCCACTGTCACTTGCAGTGCAATTACTACCAATTCAATAACCTTCAATTGGTCTGCAGTGGCAGGAGCCAGCACATACGTTCGAAGCTATCGAATAAATTCCGGTGCATTTCAATCTGCCGGAACAGCAGCTGTAGTTTCTTATACTTTGACAGGACTTTTGCCAAACTCCACTATAGATTTTTACGTGGTACCTTCTGGAGCAGTAGGGTCTTGTTTTCAGGTTGGACAAGTGCAGTGTCAGACACTTCCTTGTAACGCATTTACAACCGCGCCAGCTCCGACAATTGGAGTTGTGACACCTCCAACTTGTACACTAGGAACGGGATCTGTTTCGATTTCTGGATTACCCGCTGGTAATTGGACTTTAAATCAAACTGGAACGGCAGGAAATACTATTGCAGGAAATACAGTTTCTAGAACAATTTCAGGACTTGCGCCTGGAAACTATACTTTTACAGTAACTAACAATTTGGGCTGTACGTCTTTAGCGTCTGTGAATGTTTCAATTCCTGTTCAACCCATAACGCCCGCTGTTCCGACTATCGGAGCTATTACACCACCAACATGCACAACAAATGGATCTGTTGCTATTTCTGGTTTGCCTGCGGGAAATTGGACTTTAAACCAAACTGGAACTGCAGTCAATGCAATTACTGGAAATACGCTTGCAACAACTATTTCTGGACTTTTAGCTGGAAGTTATAATTTTACCGTTACAAACTCGGTGGGTTGTACTTCTCTTATTTCTGTGAATGTGCCAATTCCTGTTCAACCCATAACACCTGCCGTTCCAACTATTGGTGTCATTACGCCTCCAACGTGCGCGCTTGCCACTGGTTCGGTTGCTATTTCTGGTTTGCCTGCGGGAAATTGGACTTTAAACCAGACTGGAACTGCAGTCAATGCAATTGCTGGAAATACGCTTGCAACAACTGTCTCTGGCCTTGTAGCTGGAAATTATAATTTTACCGTTACAAACGCGGTGGGTTGTACTTCCCTTATTTCTGTGAATGTGCCAATTCCTGTTCAACCCGTAACACCTGCCGTTCCGACTATTGGTGTCATTACGCCTCCAACGTGCGCGCTTGCCACTGGTTCAGTTGCTATTTCTGGTTTGCCTGCGGGAAATTGGACTTTAAACCAAACTGGAACTGCAGTCAATGCAATTGCTGGAAATACGCTTGCAACAACTGTTTCTGGACTTGTAGCTGGAAATTATAATTTTACCGTTACAAACGCGGTGGGTTGCACTTCCCTTATATCTGTGAATGTGCCAATTCCTATTCAACCCATAACACCTGCCGTTCCAACTATTGGTGTCATTACGCCGCCAACGTGCGCGCTTGCCACTGGTTCGGTTGCTATTTCTGGTTTGCCTGCGGGAAATTGGACTTTAAACCAAACTGGAACTGCAGTTAATACAATTGCTGGAAATACACTTGCAACAACTGTCTCTG
>JBILXS010000003.1:0-215263 GCA_044378345.1 Flavobacterium sp. | reverse complement strand
CCTGTATCTGGTGGTGATATCACACAATGTGAAATCGCTCCTATTCAAACTTTAACCGCAACTGCAACGGTTCCGTTAACTCAAAACATTACTTGGTACGATGCGCCAACTGCTGGAAATATTGTGTTAAACCCAATACTTAATAACACAGGAAACGTAACTTATTATGCACAAGCCAATGATGGAATATGTCCGTCTCTGTCTAGAACTGCAGTAACTCTTACTATTAATGCAGCTCCAATTGCGCCTGTATCTGGTGGTGATATCACACAATGCGAAATCGCTCCTATTCAAACTTTAACCGCAACTGCAACGGTTCCGTTAACTCAAAACATTATTTGGTACGATGCTCCAACTGCTGGAAATATTGTATTAAACCCTATACTTAATGCCACAGGAAACGTAACTTATTATGCACAGTCAAATGATGGAAGTTGCGATTCGACTACAAGAACTGCTGTAACTCTTACTATCAATCCAGCGCCAACTGCGCCTGTATCTGGTGGTGATATCACACAATGTGAAATCGCTCCTATTCAAACTTTAACTGCAACTGCAACGGTTCCGCTAACTCAAAACATTATTTGGTACGATACGCCAACTGCTGGAAATATTGTATTAAACCCAATACTTAATAACACAGGAAACGTAACTTATTATGCGCAAGCCAATGATGGAAGTTGCGATTCGACTACAAGAACCGCTGTAACTCTTACTATCAATCCAGCGCCAACTGCGCCTGTATCTGGTGGTGATATCACACAATGTGAAATCGCTCCTATTCAAACTTTAACTGCAACTGCAACGGTTCCGCTAACTCAAAACATTATTTGGTACGATACGCCAACTGCTGGAAATATTGTATTAAACCCAATACTTAATAACACAGGAAACGTAACTTATTATGCGCAAGCCAATGATGGAAGTTGCGATTCGACTACAAGAACCGCTGTAACTCTTACTATCAATCCAGCGCCAACTGCGCCTGTATCTGGTGGTGATATCACACAATGTGAAATCGCTCCTATTCAAACTTTAACCGCAACAGCAACGGTTCCGTTAATTCAAAACATTACTTGGTACGATGCGCCAACTGCTGGAAATATTGTGTTAAACCCAATACTTAATAACTCAGGAACAGTAACTTATTATGCGCAAGCCGTAGATGGCATATGTCCATCTCTGTCTAGAACTGCAGTAACTCTTACTATTAATCCAGCTCCAACTGCGCCTGTATCTGGTGGTGATATCACACAATGTGAAATCGCTCCTATTCAAACTTTAACCGCAACTGCAGCGGTTCCGTTAACTCAAAACATTACTTGGTACGATGCGCCAACTGCTGGAAATATTGTATTAAACCCAATACTTAATAACACAGGAAACGTAACTTATTATGCGCAAGCCAATAATGGAAGTTGCGATTCAACTACAAGAACTGCTGTAACTCTTACTATCAATCCAGCTCCAACTGCGCCTGTATCTGGTGGTGATATCACACAATGTGAAATCGCTCCTATTCAAACTTTAACCGCAACAGCAACGGTTCCGTTAACTCAAAACATTACTTGGTACGATGCGCCAACTGCTGGAAATATTGTGTTAAACCCAATACTTAATAACACAGGAACAGTAACTTATTATGCACAAGCCGTAGATGGAATATGTCCGTCTCTGTCTAGAACTGCAGTGACTCTTACTATTAATGCAGCTCCAATTGCGCCTGTATCTGGTGGTGATATCACACAATGTGAAATCGCTCCTATTCAAACTTTAACTGCAACTGCAACGGTTCCGCTATCTCAAAACATTACTTGGTACGATGCGCCAACTGCTGGAAATATTGTGTTAAACCCAATACTTAATAACACAGGAACAGTAACTTATTATGCGCAAGCCGTAGATGGCATATGTCCATCTCTGTCTAGAACTGCAGTAACTCTTACTATTAATCCAGCTCCAAATGCACCTGTATCTGGTGGTGATATCACACAATGTGAAATCGCTCCAATTCAAACTTTAACCGCAACTGCAACGGTTCCGTTAACTCAAAACATTATTTGGTACGATGCTCCAACTGCTGGAAATATTGTATTAAACCCTATACTTAATGCCACAGGAAACGTAACTTATTATGCACAGTCAAATGATGGAAGTTGCGATTCGACTACAAGAACCGCAGTAACTCTTACTATTAATCCAGCTCCAAATGCACCTATATCTGGTGGTGATATCACACAATGCGAAATCGCTCCAATTCAAACTTTAACCGCAACTGCAACGGTTCCGTTAACTCAAAATATTATTTGGTACGATGCGCCAACTGCTGGAAATATTGTATTAAACCCAATACTTAATAACACAGGAAACGTAACTTATTATGCGCAAGCCGTAGATGGAATATGTCCGTCTCTGTCTAGAACTGCAGTAACTCTTACTATTGATGCAGCGCCAACTGCGCCTGTTTCTGGTGGCGATATATTCCAATGCGAACAAACGCCACTGCAAACGATAACCGCCTCAGCGACTGTACAAATAGGACAAAATATTGTCTGGTATGATGCTCCGACTGCAGGCAACATAGTGCCAAATCCAAGTATTAATACCGCTATTTCAGTTGTGTATTTTGCTGAAGCCAACGACGGTACTTGTGCTTCATTGACAAGAACACCGGTTATTCTAACCATCAATGAATTGCCTGCCATTCCTTCCATAGGTTTACTTACACAGCCAGATTGCTTTACATCAACTGGATCAATAACAATTTTTCCAGTTCCAGCGGGCGTTACCTATAGTTTTAACGGTGGTCCATTTGACACCACAACTTTTTATGGATTGTTACCCGCAGGAACAAGTCATACAATAACTGCACAAAATACAGGCGGTTGTTTTTCACCAACCATCAATGTAGTAATTCTACCGCAACCAACAGTACCAAGTGCACCTATTGTAACCATTATTCAGCCAACATGTACAGCTCCAACAGGAGGAATTACTATTGCCTCAAATCCCGGGGAAACTTATAGTTTTAACAGCGGTCCATTTACAAACAACTTAATCTACAATAACCTACTAGCAGGATCAACTCACAATATAACAGCAAAAAGTAGCGACGGTTGTATATCAACTGCTACGAGTGCAACTTTAAATATTCAGCCACTAATACCTGCGGCTCCCGCACTTACGCCAGTTCAACCAACTTGTACTGTTTCTACTGGTTCAGTTGAAATCTCTAACGTATTGGGAGAAACTTATAGTTTTGATGGAAGTCCTTACGTTGGAACTCTAATTTATAATGGATTAACAGCTGGCTCAACACATACAGTAACAGCGCAAAATGGCTCAGGATGTATTTCTTTGCCAAGTACTTTAACGCTGGACATTCAGCCTCCAACCCCTCTTCTACCTAATTTATTTGTAGCACAACCAAACTGCACGGACGCATTTGGCGAAATCACGATTCTCAATAATCCTGGTGAAACCTACAGTTTTGATGGAAGGCCATTTACTTCTGATTTAATATATGATAATCTTACAGCAGGAATTTATACCATCACTGCTACTAATATTTTTAATTGCATCTCACCTGTTGCATCGGTAACTATTGATCCTCAGCCAATAACCATAACGCCTCAAATTATAGATGGCGTAATTTGCGTTGATCAAGTTACTGGATTACCCTTTAGAACGCACATCTTAGATACGGGTTTGAATCTGGCAACACACAGTTTTGTTTGGACTCTAGATGGATTGCTATTCCCACAAACAGGAAGTTCGATTGAAGCAACTTTGCCGGGTATTTATACCGTAGTTGCAACAAATATTGCAACAGGTTGTGATTCACCAGTAGCTACAGCAATCGTAACACAATCCTTTCCTGGCCTTGGCATTTCGACACAAGTAATAAACCAGTTTACGAATGATGTGGGAATAATAGTCACTGTTAACACCGGAACAGGTCCATATCTCTATCAATTAGATAATAGTCCGGTTCAACAAAACAACATCTTTTCACCAGTGCTGCCAGGAACTCACTTGGTTTCCGTGACAGACCTAAACGGATGCACGAATCTCTCAACTTCTGTAACAGTTATCGGCTATATGAATTTCTTTACACCAAACAACGACAACTATAACGACACTTGGAACATCATTGGACTGGAACAGCAATCTGGCACTATCATTCACATATTCGATCGCTATGGTAAATTCATCAAGCAAATTAGTGCAAACGGACCGGGTTGGGACGGCACAATTAATGGACAACCTTTACCTTCAACAGATTATTGGTTTTCCGTTGAGTATAACGAAAATGGACAATCAAAAGAATTCAAAAGCCACTTTTCTTTAGTAAGATAAACTAAAAGGCATTTCTTAAAAAATAGGAGTTCAATTACAAGTGATTTCAGAAAAAAGTAAATCAACTTTCATTTAAATTCCTATTTTTGTTGCCGAAAACACTAACACCTACTTTATGCTGATTATTGGAATTGCTGGCGGAACTGGGAGCGGAAAAACAACCGTTGTTCACCAAATCATGAACGAACTACCAGAAACTGAAGTAGGTATTATCTCTCAAGATTCTTATTATAAAGAAAATTCTAATTTAAGTTTTGACGAGCGATCACTAATCAACTTCGATCATCCTCGTGCAATCGATTTTGATTTGCTAGTCAAACACCTTCAAGAATTAAAAGCCGGCAACAACATTGATCAACCCGTTTATTCTTTTGTAACGCACAACAGAACAGACGACACCATCTATACACATCCCCGAAAAGTAATGATCGTTGAAGGAATTCTAATCCTTGCCAATCCTGAACTTCGTGACCTTTTCGATGTCAAAATATTTGTTCACGCTGATTCAGATGAAAGACTCATCCGACGACTCAAACGTGATATCGCCGAACGTGGACGAGATATGGATGAAGTCCTTAATCGATATCAAACGACGCTCAAACCCATGCACCAACAATTTATCGAACCCACCAAAGCATTTGCAGATATCATCATACCAAACGACAAATACAATACTGTGGCCATCGACGTGGTTCGTGCTGTAATTAATCAGAGATTATCCTAAAAATTTGTACATTTAAATCGCTTTTTTTTAGGAGCTAATCCCGCTATTCGTTGCAATCTTTTTGCAATTTCGCTGCGCTACATTGAAGATTTTCCTTCGCTGCGCTGCGGATAATCCAAAAGGATTTCCACTGCTATCGGGGCTAGAACCAATCGAAATATAAACTAGCGAAGTAAACAAAATACCAATGGAATCATCATACAAAAATAAGTCGTGGTTTAAATTAATCAGCAACAAGTACGTTTGGGTGCTGCTATTCTTTTGCGTATGGATGCTATTTCTCGACAATTATTCGTATTTCGACCATCGCGTTTTGAATCAAGAAATCGATGAACTCGAAGCAAACAAAAAGTACTACCAAGAAGAAATTAAAAAAGACCAAGAGAATATAAAATTACTCAAAGATCCAGATCAAATCGAAAAATTCGCTAGAGAAAAATATTTCATGAAACGCGATAGTGAAGACATCTATATCATCGAATACGAAGCTGATTCAATCAAAAAAGGCAATTAAAAACGTGTGATTTTTATACATTAAATAACCTATGAGTAAAAAACTCTTTAACGAATTCGAGAAAGTTTCCTCAAAGCAATGGAAACAACAAATTCAATTTGACTTAATGGGTGCCGACTATAATAACACTGTTGTCTGGAAGTCTCCCGAAGATATTCAAGTCAAACCCTTTTACCATTACGACGAATCGGTTTCCATTTCTGATATAAATTCAAAAGCAACCGAATTCAAAATTGGTCAATCTATCTTTGTTCATGATGTCGAAAAATCAATCAAAAATGCACTTGATAGTATCCAACGAGGCGCTGAAAGTCTATATTTCATAATTGAAAATGAAAAAACAGCAATAGAAAAACTACTCAATAGTCTTCCACTAGAAAAAGTTGTAGTCCATTTTAATCTGCAATTTCTTTCCGCTGACTTTATAAATACAATTGAAAAAATTGCTGTCGATAAAAACATAAAAGTATGCTATAATATTGATCCCATTGGCCATTTAGCACGTGAAGGCAATTGGTTTGACACCGAAGAAAAAGACAATTTAGAAACACTCCATAAATTGTCAAATAGTATTTCAAATTCTAGTGTTATCAGCATTGATGCAAGCCTCTACCAAAACGCTGGCGCCAATATGGTGCAACAAATTGCGTATACGGTAGCACATGTTACAGAATATTTTAATACAATACCACTAATCAATCAACCGATAGTACTTCAAGTCGCAGTGGGAAGCAATTACTTTTTCGAAATTGCTAAATTACGTGCCTTACGATTGCTCTTTAGTGTTGTTGCAAGAGAATTTGGACACACCTTAGATTGCCATATTGTGGCTTCTCCTTCAAAACGCAACAAAACAATTTACGATTATAATGTCAATATGTTGCGCACAACATCGGAATGCATGAGTGCCATTTTCGGAGGTGCGAATACGATCATCAATTTGCCATACGATGTTCTTTATCACAAAACCAATGAATTTGGAGAACGAATTTCTCGGAATCAACTGCTAATACTCAAAAAGGAAAGTCATTTTGATAAAGTCGACAATCCCGCCGACGGAAGCTACTATATTGAAAGTCTGACGCAACAACTGGCTGAAAAAGCAATGATTCTATTCAAAAACATCGAAGCAAACGGCGGTTTTTTGAAACAACTAAAAGAAGGAACAATCAAAAGAAAAATACAAGAAAGTGCCGACGCCGAGCAAAAGTTATTCGATGAAGGGAAAGAAGTTTTGCTGGGTACAAATAAATATCCAAACAAAAACGATCAAATGAAACACGATTTAGAACTGTTTCCATTTGTCAAAATAAAACCCAGAAAAACGTTAATCACACCAATAATAGAGAAACGTTTAGCAGAACAATCTGAACAAGAACGCCTATCCACTGAAGTATAACTTTGCGGCTTAGTGCCTTTGCGAGCAAACATGAAAAGAAAAGACCTACAACATATTACCATCGACTCTTTTGGTTCAACCGAACACCAACAACCGACAACAGATAACTTCCTCACTGCGGAAGGAATTGAGGTAAAATCAGCATACACCAAAGCCGATATCGAAAATCTTGAACATATTGGTTTCGGCGCAGGTTTCGCACCTAATCTGCGTGGTCCGTATGCCACGATGTTTGTTCGTCGACCGTGGACCATTCGCCAATACGCGGGATTCTCAACTGCTGAAGAAAGCAATGCGTTTTACCGCAGAAATTTAGCAGCAGGCCAAAAAGGGTTATCCATTGCATTTGATTTACCTACACACCGCGGATACGATTCTGATCACGAACGTGTCGTTGGCGATGTCGGTAAAGCCGGAGTCGCAATTGATTCCGTAGAAGATATGAAAGTGCTCTTTGACCAAATTCCATTGCAAGAAATGTCGGTTTCGATGACCATGAACGGAGCCGTGCTGCCAATAATGGCTTTTTATATTGTCGCTGCAGAAGAACAAGGTGTTACTCCCGAACAACTCTCTGGAACCATTCAGAATGACATTTTGAAAGAATTTATGGTTAGAAATACCTACATCTATCCACCTACGCCATCTATGAAAATCATCGCGGATATATTTGAATATACGAGTAAAAAAATGCCGAAATTCAATTCGATTTCGATTTCTGGCTACCATATGCAAGAAGCTGGAGCTACAGCGGATATTGAGTTGGCGTATACTTTGGCTGATGGTTTGGAATATATTCGAACCGGACTATCAACTGGAATGAAAATAGATGAGTTTGCACCGCGCCTTTCTTTTTTCTGGGCGATTGGGATGAATCATTTTATGGAAATCGCAAAGATGCGCGCCGGAAGAATGATTTGGGCAAAGTTAGTCAAACAGTTTAATCCAAAAGACGAAAAATCACTAGCGCTCAGAACTCATTGCCAAACATCAGGATGGAGTTTGACGGAACAAGATCCGTTCAATAATGTGGCACGTACTACCGTTGAAGCGATGGCAGCAGCATTCGGTGGCACACAATCATTACACACCAACGCCTTAGATGAAGCCATCGCACTGCCAACAGACTTCTCCGCTCGAATTGCGAGGAATACACAGATTTATTTACAAGAAGAAACTAAAATAACAAAAACCGTCGATCCTTGGGCAGGCAGTTATTACGTTGAAAGCCTCACTAATGCAATTGCCCAAAACGCGTGGAAGCTTATCGAAGAAGTGGAAGAATTGGGCGGCATGACCAAAGCCATCGAAGCGGGAATCCCAAAATTGAGAATCGAAGAAGCCGCAGCAAGAAAACAAGCACGCATCGATAGCAATCAAGATATTATCGTTGGCGTCAATCAATATCGCTTGGAAAAAGAAGATCCATTGCATATCTTAGATGTCGATAATCAAATGGTTCGCAAACAACAATTGGAGCAATTGGATCGTATCAAGGCTTCCAGAAATTCAGAAAAAGTAAAAGAATCACTGAGTCAATTGACCCTTTGTGCTAAAACTGGTCAAGGGAATTTGCTTGAAATAGCTGTTGATGCCGCCAGAAATAGAGCAACATTAGGTGAGATCAGTGATGCACTTGAAACGGTTTTCGGAAGATACAAAGCACAAATTAAAACTTTTAGTGGCGTGTATAGTAAAGAAATAAAGGATGACAAAAGTTTCGAAAAAGCAAAACAATTGGCAGACGAATTTGCTCAGAAAGAAGGTAGACGTCCGCGAATCATGATTGCTAAAATGGGCCAAGATGGTCACGATCGTGGTGCAAAAGTAGTAGCAACTGGATACGCAGATGTTGGCTTTGACGTTGATATTGGGCCATTATTTCAAACACCAGCCGAAGCAGCAAAGCAAGCGGTTGAAAATGACGTGCATATTCTGGGCGTTTCGTCATTGGCAGCTGGACATAAAACTTTGGTTCCTCAAGTTATTGAAGAACTCAAAAAATACGGACGACAAGATATTATGGTTATTGTGGGTGGCGTTATTCCTGCGCAAGATTATCAATACTTGTTTGATTCGGGAGCTGCTGCAGTTTTCGGACCTGGAACAAAAATTAGCGAAGCCGCAATATCTATATTAGAAATATTGTCAGCCTGATTGAAATTTTTTTATTCTATGAAAAAATCTAACTGTTTGATTTTTACAAAATATTCAATAATTGCCATCGCGCTAACATTCTGGGCCTGCTCTTCATCTGAAAGTGACAACTACACTCCTCTTGAAGTGTCTCCGGTAATTGTCAACTTAACAGAAGTTCCGTATGCAAATTTGTCACAGTACCAGTTCTTTAAAGGAGACATCAAAAACCAACAGCCTTCCTATGGCGTTATTCCTTACAAACCAGCGAGTGAACTTTTTACCGATTATGCATTGAAAAGCAGATTCGTATGGTTGCCGAATGGAACAAAAGCAACGTACACGACTGATGCAGAAGTTTTAAATTTACCGGTTGGTTCCGCATTAATCAAGACCTTTTATTACAATAATGTGTTACCTACAAATGCAACCAAAATCATAGAAACTCGAGTGATGATCAAAAAGGCCAACGGTTGGATTTTTGCGGAATATTTATGGAATGACGAACAAACAGACGCTATTCTACAAACACAAGGGAGCACGAAACCTGTTTCTTGGACAGATCAAAACAATATTGTTCAGTCAATTAATTATGAAATTCCCGATCAAACAGACTGCACAACTTGCCATGCAAATAATGGCATTAACCAGCCTATTGGTATAAAACCGCAAAACCTAAACAACAACTTCAATTATCCTTCAGGTCAAAAAAATCAACTTGCCAAGTGGATTGAATTTGGCTATTTGGAAAATAATCTGCCGGCAAATATTGTCTCCACAGTAGATTATAAAGATAGTTCCAGAAGTTTAAACGTAAGAGTCCGCTCCTATTTCGACATTAATTGCGCGCATTGTCATGAGGTAGGCGGCAATGCGGAATATATGAAAACCATTAGATTGGCTTTCAATCAAACAGTTAACCCGTCGAACATGGGAGTTTGTATTCCTCCTGACATTCTTGTTCCCGGAATTGATCGTGGTTTTATTATTAAACCAAACAACACCAATGAATCTACGATTTTGTATTTACTAACTACCAACCAATCGAATTTTAAGATGCCGCGAATTGGCAGAACCATTGCACATCAGGAAGGTATAGATCTAGTGACGGAATGGATTAATTCGCTTGAAAACTGTAACTAAAGTAATACAACCAACATATTTTTGAAGTGCTTATTCGAAGAATTTGTTTTGTGTCTCTACTATGCGCTTAAATCAATCATTTTGTAGAACAATAACAAGTTTTTAGACGAAATTGCGTAAGACTAATTGAACAAAATTGGGCGATTTTTACTTTTTGGGATATGATTTCTACTGTAGATCTAAAAAACGCCCATACTTTTTGTGTTTTGATAATAATTTATTTCATACTTTAGTTCCAGTAAAAGCAAAAAGCCCCAAATGTTTGCTATTTTCTATCCTACTTTTTCTAATTAGAAAAGATAACTATGAAACTAGTCGGCTATCAAAAAGAGAACGTATTTCTTTCGACATAATTTTTCACCTCCGACACACAATTTCGATAAAAAAAATATATTTGCATACCGAAAATAATTCGGGATGTAGCGCAGCCAGGTAGCGTACTAGCATGGGGTGCTAGGGGTCGCTGGTTCGAATCCAGTCATCCCGACCATAAAATCCTTTCTGCAAATGCAGAAAGGATTTTTTACGCAAAAAATATTTGCCACTTGTTCCTGAATCATTATTTTTAGACACTTATCAACTACCCAATGTCGAAACTGCCTCATATCGGCGCTAGTATTTTTTCGGTCATGTCTCAAATGGCAAACCAACACAATGCGATCAATTTAGCGCAAGGTTTTCCAAATTTTCCGATTGATCCGATTCTAAAAGAAATTACTTCCAAATGGGCAAAAGAAGAAATTCATCAGTATTTACCTATGGCTGGTTATCCGCCACTCCTCGATAAAATTAGCACACTTACTTTTGCTTCTTACCAAAGAAATGTATCAGCGTCAAAGGATGTTTTGATTACTGCTGGAGCGACCGAAGGGATTTTTGCCACCATTCAAGCTTTAGTGCATAAGAATGAAGAAGTCATTATTCTAGATCCAAGTTATGATTGCTATGAAACGCCAATACTACTTAGCAATGCCGAACCTATTCGGGTTAAAATGAATGATGATTTTACGCCAAATTGGTCCGCGATTTCGGATGCATTTTCGAGCAAGACCAAGATGATTATTATCAATAACCCTCACAATCCTTCCGGACGAATATGGACAACAGACGATTTTGATCAATTGGAAAAATTACTGGATTTATTTCCAAAAGTTCTCGTACTATCCGATGAAGTATATGAATACATCACATTTGAAAAAAAACACATTTCAGTTCACCATAGACCAAAATTGTTAGAAAAGAGTATTATTGTGTCTTCCTTCGGAAAATCATTTCATATCACAGGATGGAAAATAGGTTATTTGATTGCACCAGAACACCTTATGAATGAAATAAAAAAAGTACATCAATTCTTAGTCTTTAGTGTAAATAGTATCGCGCAATTCGCACTTAATGAATATTTAGACAACGTGGATGTTAATAAACTTGGATCATTTTACCAACAGAAAAGAGATTACTTCGTCGGGTTGTTGCATGGATCTCAATTTGAATTGCTACCCTGCGAAGGCACTTACTTTCAAACCGCGAGATATGAAACCATCTCACAAGAAAACGATATTGAATTTTCAAAAAAACTCCTCATCGATCACGGCGTGGCGACCATTCCGCTCTCTCCATTTTTTGCTAGTGGAACAACTTTGAAATGCATTCGATTTTGTTTTGCCAAAGAAGATACAACTTTAGAAAAAGCTGCCTTATTGCTACGTAAATTATAAAAATTTCCTGTTTTATGTTACCAGTGCTTTTGTCCGTATTTCAAAAAGCAAAACTTGATCGCCCCGCAGCCATAATTTTCGCTATTTTTACTTTTCTAAATAACTAAATATGGATTTTTCAACTAAAATGTTACGAGACGATGCGCTCAAGGGAAAAGTTATCGTTGTAACTGGTGGTGGCAGTGGCTTAGGTAAAGCGATGACACAGTACTTTCTTGAACTCGGTGCACACGTTGCCATTACTTCCCGAGATCTTGAAAAACTAAAAACAACCGCGCATGAACTAGAAACAAAAACCGGAGGAACTTGTTTGCCTATAGTGTGCGACGTAAGACACTATGATCAAGTTGAAGCCATGCTCCAAGAAGTTTTGAAAACATTTGGCAAAGTAGATGTCTTGCTAAACAATGCCGCTGGAAATTTCATTTCACCAACAGAGCGACTTTCTGCAAACGCTTTTGATACTGTCATTGACATCGTTTTAAAGGGTTCTAAGAATTGTACTTTAGCATTTGGAAAACACTGGATTGATTGCAAACAAGCCTCAGCGACGATCTTAAATATTGTAACAACGTACGCTTTTACGGGTTCAGCCTATGTAGTTCCGAGCGCGACAGCAAAGGCCGGCGTCTTAGCCATGACCAAAAGTCTCGCAGTTGAATGGGCAAAATACGGAATTCGCTCGAATGCAATTGCACCCGGACCTTTTCCTACCAAAGGCGCTTGGGATAGATTGCTTCCTGGCGACTTAGCAGAAAAATTTGATATGGCAAAAAAAGTGCCTTTGAAACGCGTTGGAGATCATCAAGAACTGGCGAATCTTGCGGCGTATTTGGTTTCCGATTTCTCGGCGTATATCAATGGTGAAGTGGTCGTGATTGATGGCGGCGAATGGTTAAAAGGCGCAGGTCAATTCAATTTATTGGAGCAGATTCCGGAAGAAATGTGGGATATGTTAGAAATGATGATTAAAGCTAAAAAAGATAAATAGAATTAAGACCGCTTTGCCTTAAGAAAAAAGATAAAAAGGAAAAAGACCGCTTTGCTTTAAGAAAAAAAATAAAAAGAAGAAAGACCGCTTCGCTTCAAGAAGAAAGATAAATCAGTGGCGACACTCCTTTTCTTGCAGTGCAGCGGTCTTGTCTCTTTCAACGCAGCGGTCTATCTAGCCCGGATAGGAACGGCATCCTTTTGCCGCTTCCTTTAAGCGGCAAAAGATATAGTGGATAGCCGGAATAGCTTCTAAAAACCATCAACCGGCAACTGACAACTGACAACCATTGACTTAGCCTTATTAACTTTTGTTAACAAATAACCCTTGAAAAACCCATTATTAATTGTATTTTTACCGCTCAAAATCTGAAAAAATAAATGGGTAAAATCATTGCGATAGCCAATCAAAAAGGCGGTGTTGGAAAAACGACTACTTCGGTAAATTTGGCCGCGTCTTTAGGTGTTTTAGAGAAAAAAGTATTGCTTATTGATGCCGATCCACAAGCCAATGCGAGTTCAGGACTAGGCATTGATATCGAAAACGTCTCTATCGGCACGTATCAAATCTTAGAGCACAGTAATTTACCGCAAGAAGCAATAATTAAATCTTCTGCGCCGAACGTATGGGTGATTCCTGCCCACATTGATTTGGTGGCGATCGAGATAGAATTAGTCGATAAAGAAAATAGAGAGTACATGCTCAAACAAGCGCTTGCTCCTATCAAAGATGAATTCGATTATATTCTGATTGATTGTGCGCCTTCGCTCGGATTGCTCACTTTAAATGCCTTGACTGCATCAGATTCGGTAATAATCCCAATCCAGTGCGAGTATTATGCGTTGGAAGGTTTGGGTAAATTATTGAATACAATCAAAAGTGTTCAAAAAATTCACAATCCAGAGTTAGATATTGAAGGCCTTTTGTTGACCATGTTTGATTCAAGATTGCGCTTGTCGAATCAAGTAGTAGAAGAAGTGCAAAAGCATTTTAATGACATGGTTTTTACTACGATTATTCAGAGAAATGTCAAATTGAGTGAAGCTCCGAGTTATGGAGAGAGCATCATTAATTATGACGCAACTAGCAAAGGAGCAGCAAATTACCTTCATTTAGCTCAAGAGATAATAAAGAAAAATAGCATCTAGATTTATGTCACAAGCAGTAAAAAAACAAGCATTAGGAAGAGGATTATCTGCCTTGTTGAAAGACCCTGAAAACAACATTCAATCTGTAAACGATAAGAATGCCGACAAATTAGTGGGTCACATCATTGAATTAGAAATTGATGCCATCGAAATCAATCCGTTTCAACCACGAAGCAATTTCAATGAAGAATCCTTGCAAGAACTGGCCACTTCTATCAGAGAATTGGGTGTGATTCAACCTATAACAGTTCGCAAAATTGATTTTAATCAGTACCAATTAATTTCGGGAGAAAGACGTTTACGCGCCTCTAAAATTAATGGGTTGACCACTATCCCCGCGTACATAAGAATTGCTAATGATCAAGAATCATTAGAAATGGCTTTGGTGGAAAATATCCAACGCCATGATTTAGACCCGATAGAAATTGCGCTTTCCTACCAGAGATTGATTGATGAAATTCAGCTGACGCAAGAACAAATGAGTGATCGCGTGGGCAAAAAAAGATCTACGATTGCAAACTACCTAAGATTACTAAAACTTGACCCGATCATTCAAACCGGGATTAGAGATGGTTTTATCAGTATGGGCCACGGCCGCGCTATAATTAATATTGAGGATCAAGACGTGCAAACGACTATTTATCAGAAGATTGTTAGTCAAAATTTATCTGTGCGTGAAACGGAATCCTTGGTAAAAACATATCAAGAGAGTATCAAACCCTCGACAAAGAAAGCAGTCAAGTCGGGTAACTTTGCAGTTGGAGAACAAGAGAAGAAAACCATTGCAAACTATTTCGGCGCCAAAGTAGAGGTCAAAGTAGTTGGAAATGGAAAAGGGAAAATCACCATTCCTTTTCATTCCGAGGAAGACTTTAATAGAATTATCAAATTGATTAAAGGGTAAGTGCATAAAAGAACCATCATATTATTTTGGCTATTTTTTAGCACCACAAAACTAATGTATGGTCAAGAACCAACGGCGCCAATCTTAATTGCGAAAGACTCGGTAAAAACAGACGACATCAACCCGCTCGCTCCAGCCAAGGCGGCTTTCTATTCCGCAATACTTCCGGGTCTTGGTCAAGCATACAATAAAAAATATTGGAAAATTCCTTTGGTTTATGGTGCTCTTGCAACAACCCTGTATTTTTATACTTCGAATAACGATTTATATCATGAATTTCGCGGCGTTTATAAAAATCGTTTGGCTGGAATTTCAAATCCCAAGTATGATTATCTAGACGATTCTCGTTTGATTGAGGCACAGCGATTCTATAAAAGAAATAGAGATTTATCGTTACTATTAACAGTTGCTTTCTATGCACTCAATATCATAGATGCTAATGTAGATGCTCATTTGGGGCAGTTTAACGTCAATGACAACCTCTCGATTCGCCCCGATTTATATCCAGATCAACGCTATGTAAAACCAAACTTTGGTTTGGCATTAAACTATAAATTCAAATGAAAATTGCACTTTTAGGATATGGCAAAATGGGCAAGGCGATTGAAAAAATTGCGTTGTCGCGTGGACACGAAATCGTGCTTCGTAAACGCAGTTACTCTTCCTATGATGGACTAGAAAAAGCGGATATTGCAATAGATTTTAGTATTCCTGATGCTGCCGTTCGTAACATTACAGCTTGTTTTGATACTAATGTCGCAGTTGTTTGTGGAACCACTGGTTGGCTATCCCAATATGAAGATATGAAAGCACTATGTATAGCAAAAAAAGGAACTTTTATTTACGGCTCAAATTTTAGTTTAGGTGTAAATTTGTTTTTTGAAATGAATGTTTATTTGGCAAAATTAATGTCGAAATTTGATCAATATAAAGTGCGATTAGAGGAAATTCACCATACTCAAAAATTAGACAGTCCAAGTGGTACTGCTATCACATTAGCAAATGATATAATCCACAATTCCGATTATGTCAATTGGACGGAAGCAACTGCTGATACAAACGAAATTCAAATCAATGCTAAGAGAATTGAAAATGTTCCCGGTACACATTCCGTCGTTTACGATTCTGAAATCGATTCAATAGAAATCAAACATACCGCACACAACAGGGAAGGTTTTGCATTGGGGGCCGTGATTGCTGCAGAATGGATTGTAGGAAAGAAAGGTGTTTTTACAATGAAAGATGTTCTAGAATTAAATTAAAATAATATAAACGAAATTGAGCGCGAGATGCCTAATCAACCGCAAAAATCAAAAAATCAAATATTATGACTTTATCACAATGGTTTATTTTTTTCTTGATACTTCAAGTAATTCATTTTATTGGAACTTGGAAAATATACGAAGCGGCCAACAGAAAAAGATGGGAAGCGGCTGTGCCCATTTATAATGCGATTGTGTTGATGAAAATCATCAACCGACCAACTTGGTGGACGATTTTGCTTTTCGTGCCAATTGTAAATTTGATCATGTTTCCAGTTCTCTGGGTAGAAACCTTGAGGAGTTTTGGTAAAAACACCACATTTCATACTTTACTAGCCATTTTCACCTTTGGATTGTACATTGCTTTCGTCAATTATACAGCAAAACTTGACCATATTCCAAACCGCAGTCTCATTCCGGTAAATAAGACTGCTGACACCATTAGTTCATTGCTTTTTGCAATCGTTGTGGCGACAATTGTTCACACTTACGTAATGCAACCTTACCAAATTCCAACTTCATCTTTAGAAAAATCACTGTTGGTTGGCGACTTCCTATTCGTTAGTAAATTTCATTACGGCGCGCGTGTTCCGATGACAACGGTCGCTTTGCCAATGGTTCATGATACCGTTCCTGTTCTTCACAAAAAGTCCTACAGAAATTGGCCGCAACTTCCTTATCTTCGGATTCCTGGACTTCAAGAGGTTGAAAAAAATGACATTGTGGTATTCAATTGGCCGGTTGATACTGTGTACAAATTTTTCGATAAATCAAAAAGAAAAGCGGACAAACCCATCGATAAAAAGTCGAATTATGTAAAAAGATGTCAAGGAACGCCTGGAGATATGTTGCAAATTAAAGACGGTGTTGTCTTTATCAATGGCAAACAACTCATATTGCCAGAAAGAGCCAAACCGCAATATTCTTATACTGTTACTACAAACGGAAATCCACTCGATCCAACATATCTTATTAAGGAGTTGCAAATTACTGATGGTATATACCAAACTGGAGCCAACACTTTTCTATTCTCAGCATTAACTGAAGCCTCCGCAAGCAGATTACAAAACAACCCCGTCATCACAAGTGTGGTAAGGAATATTTCTAAAGAATCAGAGCAAGCGGTTTTTCCGCAAATAGCAAATTCATGGAACAAAGACAACTACGGCCCAGTATATATTCCAGAAGCTGGTAAGACAATCGAGTTAACAGTGGAAAACATTCCATTTTACAAAAGAATTATCAGTGAATACGAAGGAAATGATTTGAAAGTAACTGGTGCTGACATCAGAATCAATGGAAAGATTGCTAAATCATATACTTTCAAACAAGATTATTATTGGATGATGGGAGACAACCGTCACAACTCCGAAGACAGCCGTTATTGGGGTTACGTTCCTGAAAATCACATTGTAGGTAAACCAGTTTTGATTTGGTTGAGTTTGGATAGCAACGAATCCGGTTTGAATAAAATACGTTGGGAAAGAATGTTTACTACTGTTGGAGGCGAAGGTCAACCTTACTCCTACTTTAAATTTTTCCTAATTGCTGTAGCCGCGTATTTTGGAATTACATTCTACTTAGATAAAAAAAGACAGGCTACAAGCTAATTTTGTTTCACTGTTTAATCGTGGATTTGTTTACTCGTTTATTCGAAAAATATTTTCACAGGATAGCACGATTAAACGATTAAAAATCAAATGACAATCCTTATTCATCCAACTTATTTCCCATCAGTCAGTCATTTTGTGGCAATGGCTCAAGCGGATCGAATGGTTCTTGAAGTCGAAGACCATTTTCAAAAGCAAACCAACAGAAACAGGACTTATATTTACAGTCCAAATGGTATTCAACTGCTAAATATTCCAATTAAGCACACTAAAGAAAGACATCAAAACATCAAGGAAGTACAGCTAGAAACTGCATTCGACTGGCAAAAGCAACACTTCAAATCTTTAGAAGCGGCCTATCGAACTTCACCATTTTTCGAGTACTTCGAAGACAGTCTACTTCCTATCTACAACAAAAAATACCGCTTTTTGATGGATCTAAATTTAGAATCAATGAGCATCGTTTCGAAATGCCTCGGAATGACTTTTGAATATGAAAAAACTATAGAATACTTTCATGAAGTAAAGGAGTATGTCGACTGTAGAAAGTTAGTAAATGGCAAAAAAGACAATTCAACTTTTGAACCATACACGCAAGTTTTTGGAGACAAGCACGGATTCATTAATAACTTGAGTATCCTTGACTTACTTTTCAACGAAGGTCGATTTGCTTTGGATTATTTGAAGAGTCAGCAATTGTGACCTAATCTTCAAAACAAAGTCTTGTCATGATTGGATAGTGATCTGAATTGACAAAATTGGGGAAGCTGTCGAAACTTTTTACTTTCATCTTTGCATCAGTGAAAATGTAGTCAATTCTTGCGGGGTAATATCGAAAGTGGTAGGTATTCCCGAAGCCACTGCCGGCCTCTACAAACGTATCATTCAAGTCCCCTTTAATATTGCGATACACAAATGAATACGCGCTATTGTTCATATCGCCGCAAATGATAATGGGATATTTACAATCTTTCTTGTGATTCATAATGATCTCCGCTTGTTGTTGTTGCTTTTTAAAAGCACTACTGATTCGATTGAATACCAATTGTGATTTTTGCTGATTGATTTCATCAATGTTTTCAGAAATCTCATTAACATCAGGAGAAATTTTGATAGACTGCAACTGCATATTATAAACACGAATAATGTCTTTTCCTTTCTTTATGTCTGCAAAAATGACTGAATTATTCGAATTGGGGAAGTTAATATTTCCCTCATCAATAATGGGAAACTTGGAAAAAATAGCCTGCCCACTTTTGATTTTATTACCCTGCATAAACACATAACGATGTGGATAGACTTTGAGATCGATTTTTGCTCCTGAGGAATATTCCTGAATGCATACAATATCAGGATTGTTATCGTTAATAAAGGTCTGAATATAGGTAACTACATCTGTATTTGGCAGCCAATCAAAAAGATTAAATAAACGAACGTTATAACTCATTACCGCAAAATCCTTTTCATCTGCGGGCAAATCAATCGCCGAAAACTTGTAGAATTTATTGATAAAAGTAATTCCCATCAATAAAACCAATCCTGAAAGGAAAATCTGTTTTTTAAATTGAATTAGCCAGTACAAAAAAAACAAACCGTTTAAAATTAAAAATAGCGGCAAAATCAATGTTAAAACGGACAGAATGGGAAATAACTTAGGCGCTAAAAATGGCAAAACATAAGCTAGAAAAGTCAGTACAGTCAAAACTATATTGAAGAAAAACATTGCTTTATTAAACCATGATAGCTTTTTCACTAAACCTCCTATTATTTACTTGCCCGCCTTAAATAAAAATTCCTTTTCTTCTTTAGTTAAGCTGTCATAACCAGACTTACTAATCTTATCTAGAATATCATCAATTTGTTGTTGTGTCCTATCTTTAGTGATAATTTTAGAAGTAGATTGATTTTGATTGACATTATAGTTTCGATGAACTTTCTTAAAGGGAACTGTTTTTTTGGGTTTGGAAAAATTAACGAAAAAATTCAAAATAAGAGAAACTCCTTTGCTCAAATCTGTTCCGTTGACTAATAACTTCACATATACAAATCCGAATAATGCGCCAGCCAAATGCGCCACATGTCCACCGGTATTCTCAATAAAAATTTGAATCAAATCCAAAAGCAGAATCACAAAAGTAAATTGCCACAACTTAACATTTCCAATCAAAAGCAAACGCAAATTCATCAATGGCGAATAGGTAGCAGTTGCGACAAGAATCGCCATAATTGCTCCAGACGCGCCAACAATAGCTGAATTTTGGCCTGACATAAAAAAGGAGTAAAAAAGAATAAAAATCAGCCCAGAAAAAATGCCCGCCAATAAATAGAGTCCCAAAAACTGCTTCTGACTAAAGAACGTCATGAAAATTCTACCAGTAAAATTCAAAATAATCATATTGAAAAGCAGATGAAAAAAGCCAGCATGAAAAAAGAAATAGGTAAGTAAAGTCCAAGGCTTAAATAAAACTTCAGTTGCATTTGAAGATAAAGCAATCCATGTCGGAAAATCAAAGAATCCCAACTTAAAACGATAAAAAAACAAAATTGACAATAAAAAAACACCACAATTCCAATAGATTAGCTTTTGTTCAAAGCCTCCCATTTTATATTGCATTTTTAAATCGTCTAGTATGTTCATTTTTTTAGATTTTTAGACTTTAAGATTATTAGATTGTTGGATTTTTATATTATTAGCTTATTGAATATTTCAAATTCTCGGCTCTTGACTTTTAATTCTTGCTTATTGACTCTTAACTCTTCTATTCCAATTTAATTCCACCGGTTACCTGTAAACTGGTTTTTCTTCCAATACCACATCATAAAGAAACCAATTAATGCACCGCCAATATGAGCAAAATGTGCAATTCCGCTAGCGCCTCCAAAAATAGATTCACCTGAGACTCCTAGGATTAAATCTATTACCAACAAACCCGGTACAAAATATTTCGCTTTAATTGGCACTGGGATAAACATGAGCGCTAATTCCGCATTCGGAACCATAAACGCAAAGGCAACTAGTAATCCGTATATGGCTCCTGAAGCGCCGACAGCAGGTGATGCAAATGCACTGGTAAAGTTATTCAAACCAGATCCACCCAATGTATCTACCCAACGTGTATCTAATTTTCCATCAGCTAATAAAGTATAAATTTCTGACATAGAAAAGCCAGCTTCAACCAATGAACTTAAGCCATGATGAAACATAAAATAATTGACAACAGTGTGCAATAAGGCGGCGCCGAGACCGCACGAAATATAAAAAAACAAAAACTTCTTCCCACCCCAAAAGTGTTCTAAAGCGGAGCCAAAGGAGTACAATGCAAACATATTAAAAGCAATGTGCATAAATCCTCCGTGCATAAACATATGGCTCAATACTTGCCAATATTGAAACTTAGGATTTTCAAAAAAGAACAATGACAAATAATTGTAGGCTTGTTCTCCCACAAATAAAGTACCTGCAAAAAATAGTATATTGATAATTAACAACTGCTTTACAGTTGGCGTAATCTGCATCATAGGGTAAATTTTTTATCTAAATCTTCAACACTCATCGTGATAAAAGTAGGCTTTTGAAACGGCGAAACATTTGGCTCTTTGCAAGCAAACAATCCGTTCACAATATTTTCTTGTTCTTTTTCTGTTAACCTCATTCCAGTTTTAACGGCTAAGCTCTTTGCCATCGACTTTGCTATCGTGTCATTTTGACTAAAACTATTACTTGGGATTCCATCCTGCAAATCTGCCAGCAGCTGATCGAAAATTGAAGCAACTTGTGCATCCGACACATTCGAAGGCAAACCTGTAATAACAATATGATCATTCTGATTGGCTTCAAATTGAAATCCTGTATTGGAAAGCGATAATTTCAAATCTTCAACAATAGGAAGATCATTTTTTGAAAAGTGCATTAGCATAGGAAACAAAAGTTGTTGACTTGGCGCGTGTTCAACGGTCATACTAACCAACAACTGTTCGTATAATATCCGTTGGTGGGCCCTTTGCTGATCAATGATAATCATTCCCGATTTAATCGGATTTACAATATACTTTTTCTGAATCTGGTAGGTCTTCTTAACATCCTTTTCATCTTCCTCATCTTCAAACAATTTAGAAGAAATATCGTCATTTTCAAAGTGCATTCCGCCAATTTCTATCAAATTTTCGGTGTCGTCTTTCAAACCGACATACAAACTTTCCCAACTGGTACTTTCATTTTTTCTATGTTCAAAACTTTTTATGCGGTCTTTTCTTTCTTTCTGCGCATTGTCAGAAAATGGGTTGTAATTGCGATCTACCTGAACGGTAGGATAAGCGGCCGACGCATTCTTGTAATGATATGGAGTATCTAAATTAGAATCACGTTCAAAATCTAAAACGGGTGCGACATTAAACTGCCCTAAACTGTGTTTTACTGTTGCCCGAAGAATAGCGTATAACGCTTGCTCATCATCAAATTTTATTTCAGTTTTGGTAGGATGAATATTAATATCAATCGTATTGGGAGGTACTTTTAAATTCAAAAAATAACTCGGTTGTGCGCCTTCGCGAAGCAAACCCTCGTAAGCATTCATAATCGCATGATGCAGATAACCGCTTTTGATGTAACGATCGTTGACAAAGAAAAATTGCTCTCCACGATTCTTCTTCGCAAATTCAGGCTTACTAACAAATCCATCTATTTTTAAGATGTCTGTTTCTTCCGATGCAGGCACTAATTTCTCATTGGTTTTACCAGAAAAAATGGCAACGACCCGTTGTCTAAAATTAGTTGCGGGTAAAATAAAAACTTCACTACCATTGTGATAAAAGGCAAAATGTATATTGGGATGCGCAAGTGCCACTCTTTGAAATTCATCAATTATGTGACGAAATTCAATCGTTTCTGATTTGAGAAAATTTCGCCGCGCAGGAATATTAAAAAACAAATTTTTTACCAAGAAAGAAGTCCCTTTTGGAGTAACAACTACTTCTTGTGAGACTAATTTACTGCCCTCAATGACAATATGAGTTCCCAATTCGTCTTGCTCTTGTTTGGTTTTCAACTCAACATGAGCAATCGCAGCAATAGATGCTAATGCTTCACCGCGAAAACCTTTGGTATGGAGTTGAAAGAGATCCTCCGCCTTCCGTATTTTTGAAGTAGCATGACGCTCGAAGCACAATCTTGCGTCTGTAACACTCATGCCCTTTCCATTGTCGATAACTTGAATCAAAGATTTGCCGGCGTCTTTCACAATTAACTTGATATCCGTTGCTTCGGAATCGACGGCATTTTCTAGTAGTTCTTTCACGACAGATGCCGGACGCTGTACCACTTCACCAGCGGCAATTTGGTTGGCAACATGATCAGGAAGTAGTTGAATTATACTCGACATCTCTATTTTTTAGAATCGGAATTTAGACCGAAGCGCACAAATTTAACGAAAATCCACTAGCTTTGACAGCCAAGAATATCATAAAAAGAAAAAACCTACTTAAACAAAGCAGGCTACAATATTGATTAACAAAATAGGGCTATTCTTTTAGTTTTCGCGGTTGATCCTCAATTAAAGGTCGACCATCTGTCAAATCCTGCAAATTTTTATGTTTAAAATTTATTTTTGACTGTTGACGCAAGTAGGCCATTTTGATTGCAGCAATTGCAGCTTCGGTTCCTTTATTCCCGTGCTTACCTCCGCTTCGGTCAATCGATTGCTGCTCTGTATTGTCTGTCAAAACACAAAAAATTACGGCGACATCAGACAGTACATTCAGATCTTTTATTCCTTGTGTTACACCTTCACAAACAAATTCGAAATGCATCGTTTCCCCTTTTATGACGCAACCAATAGTGATTACAACATCGACATTCTGAGTTTCAATCATTTTTTTTGAACCGTATACAAGTTCAAAACTACCTGGAACATTCCACCGAATAATATTTTGAGGCAAAGCGCCACAATCTAATAACGCATGCTCTGCTCCAGCAAAAAGCCCATTAGTGACGTGCTCATTCCATTCAGAAACAACAATCCCAAACCGAAAATCTTTCGCGTTTGGGATTGTATTTTTATCGTAATCTGATAAGTTTTTATTTGCGGTAGCCATTTAGTTTAGGATTTTGAATTGAGGATTCTTGATTTAAAACCGAATCTTGTTACCTAAAAATAAATTATTGTGCCAAACCAATCAAAGCGTCTACTGAAGAACCTTCAGGCGTACTTTCGTACTTTTCCTTAATCTCGGTAAAATATTTAAGTGCCTCTGCTTTTTTACCATTTACAAGAGCGATCTGACCAGCTTTCAATAAAAAACGAGGTGTCGTTAAGTCATTTTTATTCATTTCTGACGCCTTTATGTACTGCGCCAAAGCTTCATTTGGTTGTTTCTTCTGTGCATAAGCATCTCCGATAGCACCAACCGCAAGCACACTCAGAATCATATCGTTTGATTTGAAATTTTCTAGTGAGGTAATCGCCTCGGCGTATTTACCAGTGTTTAAGTAAGAAATACCCGCATAGTAGTTGGCCAAATTACCTGCTGATGTACCAGAGAATTTGTCAGCTATTTCAACAAAACCAAGACTTCCTTTTGCGCCCTTCAAACACAAATTAAACAATGAGTCAGCATTAGTTGTTGCATCTACAGCTTTTTGGAAATTTTGCTGTGCTTCATATATTTCTGTAGCAGCTTCGTCTTCTTTCGGCTGAACTATAAATTTTTGATACAGTAAATATCCTACAGTAACAACAGCAATAGCAGCAACTACACCAAAAATATACTTTTGATTGCGAGCAACCCAATCTTCCGTTTTCGAAGCAGTTTCATCTAAAGAATTAAAAACACCCGCCGTTGTACTATCCTTTTCGTCTACCTTTACATCTTCAATGTAAGATGAATCCTTTTCCTCTTTCTCTTTCGGAGTTTTATAACCTCTTTTATTGTACGTAGCCATTTATTTAAAATTAGTGAGGTGCAAAAATAAAATTTTTATTGAAACACTTGCAAAAAAAATTGATTTTAAATTGATTTTTTTTCTTAAAAAGAGTGATTTAAAACTTTATTCAGTAAAGCATAAAGAAAAATTTTACTAATTATTACTTTAACCTGGATTTAAAAGTATTTTTTCGATAATTTGCACTCGGTTTTAAATTCAAGCGTGAGCCATTGAATTGTCACATATGCATCACAATAACCCATGCACTTAAGAAGTATTTCCTTATTTAACTACAAAAATTTCGCGGAGGCTTCTTTCGAATTCGACGCTAAAATAAATTGTCTGGTAGGAAAAAACGGAATTGGAAAAACCAATGTTTTAGATGCCATTTATCACTTGTCTTCTGGAAAAAGCTACTTCAACCCGCTTGCAGTCCAAAACATCAAGCATGGCGAGGAATTTTTTGTAATTGATGGCGCATTCGTAATCGAAGATCGGACGGAGCAAATTGTCTGTAGTCTGAAAAAAAATCAAAAGAAAATTCTGAAGCGAAACGGAAAATTATACGAAAAATTTTCAGATCATATTGGGTTAATTCCTTTGGTTATAATATCTCCTTCAGACCGCGATTTGATTGTTGAAGGAAGTGAAAACCGACGCAGATTTATTGACAGTGTGATTTCACAATCCGATATTTCCTATTTGCAACAATTAATTCACTATCAAAAAATACTGCAGCAACGCAATGCATTGCTCAAGTACTTTGCATTAAATCATGTTTTTGAGAGTGACACCTTAGCGATATACAACGAACAATTGAATGAACTTGGGCACCTCATTTTTGAAAAAAGAAAACAATTTATAAATGAGTTTGCGCCTATTTTTTATAAACACCATCAAGTAATTGCTGGTGGAAATGAAAACGTGCGATTAGTTTATGAAAGTCAATTGTTTGACAATAATCTCCTGCGCCTTTTGGAAGAAAACATCTCAAAAGACAGAATTTTAAATTACACTTCCGTTGGTATTCACAAGGATGATTTATCTTTTGAAATTGATGGATTTCCCATCAAAAAATTTGGTTCACAGGGACAGCAAAAATCTTTTTTGATTGCATTGAAATTGGCACAATTTGACTTTATAAAAAAACAATGTGGACACAAACCAATTTTACTTTTCGACGATATATTCGATAAATTGGACGAGTCACGTGTAAGTAAAATTATAAAAATGGTAAACAATGACGATTTTGGCCAATTATTCATTTCAGACACACACGCCGACCGGACAGAAAATATAGTAAAGCAAACACATCAATCTTATAAAATTTTTAACCTTTAATTTTAATACAACCGCTATTTTAAGAACGATTATTTAATTAGTTTTGTATACAAAATAAAAAATACCGTGAATTTTAAATTCTTCTTCATAGCGTTATTTGGTTTGCTTATTTCCTCTTGTAACGGTCAGAGAAAAGAGGGTTACGAAAATATCGAACCCCAAGAATTTGCCAAAAAAATTGAAGCAACCCCTAATGCGCAAATCATTGATGTCCGAACTCCAGAGGAATTCGAAAGCATGCACATCGACAATGCCCAAAACATTAATTGGAACGGAAATGACTTTGAAACTAAAGCTGCAGCATTAGATAAAAATCAAGCTGTTTTTGTGTATTGCATGGTAGGCGGAAGAAGCAAAAAAGCATCTGAAAAATTACTTGAAATGGGATTTACTAAAGTGTATGATTTACAAGGCGGTATCATGAAATGGAACACTGGTGGTTTTTCCAAGCCTTCCAATAAGATTGTTGGTATGACATCAGAAGAGTATCAGGATTTGGTAAAATCAAAACCAAATATAATGATTAATTTTTATGCAGATTGGTGTGAACCTTGTGTGAAAATGAAGCCGTATATTACCAAAATGCAGTCTGAAATGAAAGATCAGATTACCATTGTCCGTTTGAATGCTGATAAAAACAAAACTCTTATTTCTGATTTGAAACTTGATGGGCTTCCGGTCATCTTAATCTACAATAATGCAGAATTAAAATGGAAACACATTGGCTTTATTGGCGAAGCAGATCTGAAAAAACAACTACAATAAATCAAAATGCTTTCGACTCAGACGCTGATTTTTCTGGAAGATTTAAAAGTCAACAACAACCGAGATTGGTTTTTGGCTAATAAAAAAAGATACGAAGACTACAAAAAAGAGTACCATCAATTTATTGCGGATTTACTTCAAGTAATGAAATCTAAAGATGCTGCTTTAGAAATGCTTGAGGTAAAAAACTGTACTTTCAGAATCAACCGAGACATCCGATTTTCAAAAGATAAGTCACCTTACAAAACCCATATGGGTATTTGGCTCCGCTCAGGCTCTGTGCATTCGGAGGCGCCAGGATACTACGTTCACATTGAAAAAGACGCTTCATTTGTTGGCGGCGGTTTGTATTGTCCGTTGCCAGAGCAAATTCAAAAAATCAGAAAAGAAATCTATTTTTTTTATGACGATCTTCAAACGCTGTTGAATGAAAAGTCTTTTAAAGCGAACTATGGTGCATTAAATCGGGAGGAAAACACTACTTTAAAAAACCCGCCGAGAGGCTACGAAAAAGACCATCCAGCTATCGAATATTTGAAACTTAAAAGCTACACCGCAACGCAGAAAATTAGCAACTCCGAATTGACAGAAAGCGATTTTGTTGCAAAGATTAGTCAAAAGCTGCTTGCCTTGAAACCACTAAATGATTTTATTAATCGTGCTTTAAAATCGGAAGATTAGTGAAAAATAGTTCCAAAAGAAAAATCTTGTTTTTAGGAGAAACCTACAGAGCTGACGCCATTACATGGATGAATGGGCTGCGAGAATTTGGTGACTTTGAAATTGTCACTTGGGAGTTAAAGACACCAAGCGATGGACTTTTAAATCGAGCGTCAAGATTAATTGAATATGGCGGTGCTATTTCTAATATAAAAAAGCTCGTACAGACTTTTGATCCGGATATGATAATAGCGGAACGAACCACAAGCTATGGCTTTCTTGCTGCCCTATCCGGTGTAAAACCTGTTGCAATTGCACAACAAGGAATCACCGATCTATGGCCTGAAAATTCAATGCTGTTTCCGATTAAAAGATTGATTCAGAGTTATGCTTTTAAAAGAGCAACACTGATCCACGCTTGGGGAATAGCAATGACCTATTCAATGAAGAATGCGTCCGTCGATATGGATAAAGTGATGGTTTTACCAAAAGGCATCGACGTAAATCTTTTCAAAAAGACTGAAAAAGATGCAGATAAATCTGAAAAAATTTATGCCATCGTAACAAGATCATTACTTCCAGAATACCGGCACCGGACTATTATCAAAGCTTTCAAAATTGTTAATCAAAAGGGAATCGATTTTACGTTGACTATCGTTGGAGACGGAACGCAATTGATTCATCTAAAAAAACTTGCTCAAAATCTTAATATCGAATCAAAATTGATATTTACAGGCAAAATTGCTAACAATGAACTCCCCAAACTGATGAATAAGAGCAATTTTTACATTAGCATGCCGACGACAGAAGGAGTTTCCGCCTCGCTTTTTGAGGCAATGGCAACAGAATGTTATCCTATTGTAAGTGATGTTTTGGGAAATCAATCGATTATATCACACAGAGAAAATGGTCAACTTGTCAAAGTAGACAACGAGGAAATGTTAGCCAAAGAAATAATTTGGGCTTTTGAAAACCAAGAATACCGAAAACAAGCTATTGCTTATAACCGGAATTTTGTAGAGGAAAAAGCCAATTACAACATGAATATGAAAATTATCGCTGATCGATACCACGAACTAATAAACAATTTCAAAGGAAGTAATTAATGTGCGGTATCAACGGAATATTACACTTGCAATCACAACAAAAAATTGATGAGCGTTTGCTTGCAAAAATGCGAGATGCACTCGACCATCGAGGTCCAGATGACAAGGGAATTTATGTCGATAACAATCTAGGTCTTGGGCATCGCAGGTTATCAATTTTGGATGTTTCTGCTGCCGGGCACCAACCGTTTTTGTCGGAAGACGGAAGATATGCTATGGTGTACAATGGTGAAATCTATAATTTTAAGGATTTCTATCCGGAATTAAAATCAAAAGGATTTGACATTAAATCACATTCTGACACCGAGGTTTTAATAAAGCTTTTCGAAATTGAAGGATTAAAGATGTTACCTCGCCTCAATGGCATGTTTGCTTTTGCGATTTGGGATTCTGTTGAAAAAAAACTCATTATTGCGAGAGATCGAATGGGTGTCAAACCTCTTTACTATTCACTTTATAATCAAACTTTCTTCTTTGCATCTGAGCAAAAAGCACTTTTTACAGCAGGAGTTCCATTGAAAATTTCCCAAGATGGAACTGAAGAATACATTTTCAATAGGTTTGTTGCTGGAGAAAACACACTATTTCAAAATGTAAAAAAAGTTCTTCCCGGTCACGCAATTATTTTGCATCACAATGGAAAAATAGAATCTGAAAAATGGTGGGATTTGAAATATGAAATTCAAAACCATCAGATTATTAAGGATCCTATCAGTTGGTTTGGCGAAACTTTTGATGATTCCGTTCGACTTCGAATGGTGAGCGATGTTCCTGTTGGCGTGCTTTTGAGCGCTGGTTTAGATTCATCCTCGGTGTTATCCTCTTTGCATTTCCAAAAATATAAAGATATCCAAGCTTTTACGATTGCCTTTAAAGAAGAAGAGCACAACGAATCGCACCTTGCCAAAAGATTGACAGAAAAATACAATTACGGTTTTAATAGATTGCAATTGGAAGATGATGATTTGTATTCAAATTTAATTGCCGCAACCTATTTGCAAGATGAACCGTTGATGCATTTGAGCGAACCTCATTTACTCGGCATTTCTCAATTGGCAAAATCAAAAGTAAAAGTTTTGCTTTCTGGCGAAGGCGCAGATGAACTCATGGGCGGTTATGTTCGATACAAAGCACTGCGATTTCCCTCGCTTTTGCAATCTATTGCGGCGCTTCGAAACCTAGATACATTTTCTAACAATGCCCGCTTTGAAAAGCTAATTCGGTACGCACAAATCAAAGAGAATCGTGACCTCATTATTTTCAACGGAAGTAATATCTACCCGAATGATGTTGCAAAAACTTTTGGAATAAAAAAAGTACCAGAGAACGAATATCGAAATAAAATTTACGATGAAGCTAAATCAATTTATCCCAAAAATCTCAGACGCCAAGCACTATATTTTGATCAACACACTTACTTGTGTTCACTACTAGATCGAAACGATCGATGCACTATGGGGGCTTCTATCGAATGCCGCGAGCCTTTCCTCGACCAGAGATTGTTAGCAGGACTAGGAACTTTAGATGATAAATGGCTCTTTAAGGGAAAGAAAGGAAAATTTATTCTTAAATCTGCTATGCAATCTAGGTTGCCAGAAGAAATTCTCACTTTTAAGAAAGTTGGATTAAGTACGCCATGGGGCAATTATATAACTAAAAGTCCAGCATTTAAAGAAGAATTGGAATCTTTTTCAAACAGTGAGTTATTTAAAATGCCTTACTTTGAACAGATCAAATCCAAAGAACTAATTGCTAAACTTCAAAATGGTGACACTCGGATGGTTTCGTATATTATGCCTTTGTTTATGATGCACATTTGGCTCAAAAATTATGTGCATAACTTCGAGGAAACTCAATTGCAAAAACAACAATACTGATTTTCAAAATAGCGGATTAAATGACTACAATTCAAAACAACTTTTCACTCAAGAACTTCAATACTTTTGGAATTGAAGCAAAAGCAAGAAAATTTATTGCTGTGCAAACAGAGTCTGAACTCGTATCTGTTCTGAGGCAAAATTGTAACGAAAAGAAGTTTATTCTTGGCGGAGGAAGCAATATGTTGTTAACTCAAGACATTGACGCTTTGGTCATCCATGTCGATTTGAAAGGAAAAAAAATACTGCACGAAGACCATGATTCTGTTATGGTGGAATGTCAAGCGGGCGAGAATTGGCATGAGTTTGTGCTGTGGACACTTTCTAAAAATTACGGCGGATTGGAAAACATGTCGTTAATACCAGGCAATGTTGGAACAACGCCAGTGCAAAATATCGGGGCTTACGGCACCGAAATTAAAGACACGATGGTCTCATGCACTGCCATAAAAATCGATACTTTCGAAACAAAAACTTTTTCCAATGCCGATTGTCATTTTGGCTACCGAGAAAGTATCTTCAAACAAGAGGAAAAAGACCAATATATTATTACATCTGTGGTTTTTCAACTGACCAAAATCAATCACAAGATCAATACTGCATACGGAGATATCCAATCAGAATTGACTAAAAATGGAATTGAAAACCCAACGATACAAGACGTTAGCAACGCTGTAATTGCGATTCGTCAGAGTAAATTACCTGACCCAAAAGTGCTAGGAAATAGTGGTAGCTTTTTCAAAAATCCGATTCTTCCAAAAACGGATTTCGAAAAAATTCATTTGAAATTTCCAGAAATGAAATATTATGAAATTTCTGAGAACGAAGTCAAAGTTCCGGCTGGTTGGCTTATTGAGCAAGCCGGATTTAAAGGAAAACGTTTTGGAGACGCAGGCATTCACAAGAATCAAGCTTTGGTTTTGGTCAATTATGGCAACGCCACTGGTCAAGAAATTTTGAAGGTATCTCAAGACATTCAAAAGACAATTTTTGAAAAATTCGGAATTCAGATTGAAGCTGAAGTCAATGTAATATAAACCTGACTCTTAATGTATATTCCTGAACTTTACAAGAATGAAAACGAAGAAGAAATCACAACATTTCTTCGTAACAATAGTTTTGGAATTTTAGTTAATCTTTTGGATGGACAGTTGTGGGCGACACATATTCCACTCGAATTAGAGGAAAATGAAAGCGGAAAAAAATTGTTGTATGGTCATATTTCAAAAGACAATCCACAATGGAAAGGTTTCCAATCAAATGCAGATATACTAGCCATTTTTTCTGGTCCACATAGTTATATTTCCTCGTCGTGGTATGAAAAGGAAAATGTTCCAACATGGAATTACATCGCAGTACACGTCTACGGAAAAATCAAAATAATCGAGGGAGACGACGTGATTGCTTCATTGAAAAGACTTACGGACAAATACGAACAAAATTCCAAAAACCCAGTTCGCCTGGAAGATTTATCTGAAAAAACGATGCGGCAAGTTGCTGGAATTGTTGCTTTTGAAATCGAAATCGACCGCATTGAGGCTGTAAAAAAAATGTCGCAAAACAGAAATGAGCGAGACTATTCCAATATTGTTTCAGAATTAGAGAAAACAGACGATGCTGCTTCAAAAGAAGTGGTAGCAATAATGAAAAAATGCCCTTTTTGATTTAGCCAATCCGCAATCCGTTGTTTACTTCTTGCTCGGAAGTCACAAGCACAATGTCATTTTCGTCGCCTAGTGAACCTAAAACCAAACATTCGCTATTGAACTTTCCAATTTGTTTTTTTGGAAAATTGACTACCGCAACAACTTGTTTTCCGATCAAATCTTCTTTTTGATAGCGTTTGGTAATTTGAGCTGATGATTTTTTAATTCCCAATTCACTCCCGAAATCTATCGACAGTTGATACGCAGGTTTTCGCGCTTCAGGAAAATCTGCAACCGAAATGATTGTTCCTATTCGCATATCAATCTTTTCAAAATCAGTCCATGTTAAATTCATGTGATTCTTACTTTCCATTTCGTGAAATCATTTTTTTTCAATCGAAACCAAATGTACGACCTATCATTGATTCGTTCAATTACAAAAACAATCTATTTTAAACTTGTTTGATTTTTATAGCGTTGCGCTAACCCCGAACTAGAATTATTTTTATACATTTAGAGCAAGGATTTTTTTACTCGTAGCATACAAATATCATTATGAACATATATCATATCAGCGCCGAATGTTATCCTGTAGCAAAAGTAGGCGGATTGGGGGACGTTGTTGGTGCTTTGCCAAAATATCAAAATAAATTGGGACATCTTGCTCGCGTTGTTGTTCCCGGTTATCACAATGCCTTTTTTCAAAATACCATATATGATGTAGTGCACGAAGGCAAATTAAAATTAGGAATGTTACTTTTTTCTTACACCGTTTTGAAAGAAAAAACCAATCAATTGGGATTTGAATTGTATCAAATTGCGATTCCAGAATTGTTTGATCGGCCGAACATATATTCTTATGAAGACGATACGGAACGATTTATTTCTTTTCAAATTGCATTTTTAAATTGGTTAACCGAAACCGATCAATTGCCCGACGTCATTCATTGTCACGATCACCATTCGGGTTTAATTCCATTTATGGCGCAGTATTGCTTCAATTATCAAAAATTAAAACACACACCAACGATAATTACCATTCATAACGGTCAATATCAAGGTTGGTTTGGCTACGATAAATTGCATTATCTCCCACCATTTGACTTATCCAAAATTGGTTATTTAGAATGGAATGGGACGCCAAATCCGCTCGCTTCCGCAATCAAATGTGCGTGGAAAGTGACGACTGTTTCACCGAGCTATTTGGATGAAATTAGCAATCGCGCGAATGGATTAGAGAATTTATTACGTTGGGAAAGGCCGAAATCATCAGGTATTTTGAACGGAATTGATACTGAAGTATGGAATACCAAAACCGACCCATTGTTACATACCAATTACTCTTTAAATGATTTCAAAAAAGGAAAAGCGTCGAACAAAGCATTCTTATGTGAGCAGTTTAATTTAGATGAATCGAAACCGCTTTTTACCTTTATCGGCAGATTGGTGGGCGAAAAAGGAGCCGATTTGATTCCACAGATATGTAGCGTTGCGTTCAATCAACATCCACAACAAATTAATATATTGATTTTAGGCTCGGGTGACCCAACAGTCGAAAAAGAACTTGAAGGCTTAAAGAATTTTTACCACGGAAACTACAACGCATACATAGGCTATAATGAAGAACTTGCCCATATTTTGTACGCTGGCGCTGACTTTTTACTTATGCCTTCGCGAGTGGAGCCTTGTGGATTGAATCAGATGTATGCGCTGCGTTACGGAAATATCCCTATCGTGCGGCGAACAGGTGGCTTGCGAGATACCGTTGTAGATATGGGAGAGGGTGGATTCGGGATTTGCCACAACGACACAAGTGTATTTGATGTTTGTCATTCAATTTCACGTGCGGTCGAATTATTTCGTGACACCAAAAAATTCGATGACATGCGACAAACAATTCAACAGATTGACCATTCCTGGGATAAAGTAGCAGAAGAATATATTGAAGTATATCAATCATTAAAAATCTAAAAAATGAATAAATCAACTTTAGCTATCATTTTGGGTGGCGGACAAGGTTCACGATTGGCGCCATTAACAGAAACGAGATCAAAGCCAGCGGTTCCGATTGCTGGAAAGTACCGATTGGTTGACATTCCAATTTCCAATTGTATCAATTCGGATATCAAGAGAATGTTTGTTTTGACGCAATTCAATTCAGCATCGCTAAATCAGCACATCAAAAACACTTATCATTTTAGTCACTTTAGTACCGCTTTCGTAGATATTTTAGCGGCGGAACAAACCCCTGATAACCCGACTTGGTTTCAAGGAACTGCCGACGCGGTTAGACAATGCATGCAGCATTTTATGAATCATGAATTTGATTATGCATTGATTTTATCTGGAGATCAATTATACCAGATGGATTTCAATAAAATGATCAAAGCGCATCATGACAGCGGGGCAACGATTACAATTGCAACGTTACCTGTTAATGCGAAAGAAGCGCCGGAATTTGGCATCTTAAAAACCGATGAGAACAGTTTTATCTCATCATTTATTGAAAAACCAGCGGCGGATTTATTACCACAATGGACTTCAGAAGTGAGTGATGAGATGAAATCCGAAGGAAAATTGTACTTAGCTTCGATGGGAATTTACATTTTTAATAAAGAATTACTTGTTGATTTAATGAAAAATCCGAATACCAAAGATTTCGGGAAAGAAATTATTCCACAATCGATAGGCAAAGAAAAAATACTGAGTTATCAGTACGAAGGTTATTGGACAGATATCGGAAACATCGACTCGTTTTTTGAAGCCAATTTGGGATTAACAGATGATATTCCTAAGTTTAATTTATTCGATAATTCGAGTAAAATTTACACCCGAGCGCGGGTTTTACCACCATCAAAAGTTACCGGAAGTTCAACGATTGACAAATCTATAATTACCGAAGGTTGTATTATCAACGGAACAACTATTGAACATTCTGTAATTGGAATACGAAGTCGCATTGGATTTGGCTCAACGATTTTGAATTCGTATTTAATGGGCAATGATTATTATCAAAATATGGAGGAAATCCGGAGTAATACAGCAAACAATATTATCAATGTCGGAATAGGCGAAAGGTGTTTTATCAACAACACGATTGTAGACAAAGACTGCCGTATTGGAAATGATGTGCGACTCAACGGTGGTAAACACCTGGCAGACACCAACACTCCTTTGTATACAATAAAAGAGGGAATCATCGTCGTGAAGAAGGGCGCGATATTACCTAACAATTTTTCGGTCGAGTAAAGAAAAATATTTAATATTCACATTATATGAAAACAAAACTGTTAGCAATGTTGCTTTTGATTTTGGTGAACGAAACTTCGTCTGCGCAATATTCGCCTATGCTAACGGACAACCCAAAATGGATTATTTATTATAGTGGAATGAAAGGCGAAACCGGAACTTATTCCATTACACAAGGCGAAGATGTGGTTTTTGGTGCGCATACCTATAAAAGGTTTATCGATCCATTCTTTGGCAACATAGAGTTTTTGCTTCGCGAAGATATTGACAACAAAAAAGTTTATAAGATTGTTGATGGTAATGAAGTTCTCTTTCTTGATTTTAGCCTTCAATTAGGTGATCAATTTACCATCGATGGTTTGGATTATGCAGTCTCAGCGGTCAATGAGGTCAGTGTAAATGGAGGACTTAGACGACAATTGAGATTGCATCAATCTTCTGGATCTTGGCCCGATGAAATTTGGATTGAAGGCGTAGGAAACATCTTTTATCCCTTTTGGAACTTCTATGAAATGTTTTCTGATCCTATCTATTTTATGAAATGCAGTTTCAAAAATGACGTTAATGTCTTCAATCTGGGATTATACAATAACAGCGTCGCTACAGATTGTCAGGCTTTGGGAGTTACAATATATGATCAATCTTCCTCAAAAATAAGTTTTACTCCAAACCCATTCCGGACGGAGCTCACAATCACCACAACTGACCGTTTGCAGGATGCAACCATAAATGTTTACAATATGATTGGCCAAATGGTGAAACAAACGAAGCACTTGAATGACTCCAAAATTGTGTTTAACAGCGAAAACCTGAATCCCGGAATCTACTTGGTTCAATTGTTTCAAAATGGAAAATTGCTGGCCTCTGAAAAAGTATCGCTTGTAGATTAGCTTGCACGAGATTATTAAGAGTCATGAAGATTTATCATAGAAAAGAAAGCATCTTATTTAAATGCTTTTTTTCTAATCCATCGATGCTATAACTGTGCGTAAATATAATTCGAAATACTAACCATTTGCATATCACCCAAACTCGCTTTCTCTTGCATACTAACGAGTATCGGCGCCCAAGCTTCTTTAGAAAAATCTTGCGGTTTAAATAGGTCGTGGCATTTGCCACAATTGTTTTCATATAAATCTTTTCCTTCCGCCAGCGCGGCAGTCATTACCGATGGCGTTGCTTCTTTAATTGGAGTAACGGCTACGGTTTCTTGTTTTACTTTCTCGTCTTTTGATTTCTTTGCTGTTGCTGAACTTACTGCTGCCGGTGTTCCGCATGATGCAAATACAGCAATGGCCGCAATTCCTAAAAGGTAAATAGATTTCATTGGTCAAATATTTAGATTGTAAATATAAAAAAATCTCAATAGCATGTACTATTGAGATCTATTTTATGACTGTCAAAATTGTTCTTCGATACTTATTTTACGTCCATCAATTCAACGTCGAAAACCAAAGTAGCATTTGGTGGAATCACACCGCCAGCGCCTCTAGAACCATAACCTAGATGCGATGGAATAACGAATCGCGCCTTGTCACCTACTTGCAACAACGCAATGCCTTCGTCCCAACCTTCGATCACATTCCCTTGCCCTAATGGGAATTCGATTGGTTTTTTTCTCGTGTATGAAGAGTCGAAAACTTTTCCGTTTTCTAACGAACCTGAATAATGAACAGAAACCGTTTTACCATTTTCTGCTTTCTTACCATTCCCTTTTTGAATCTTTTTATAGCGCAAACCACTTTCTGTTTTTTCAAAACCAGCAGCTAATTTTTCCATCGCAGCTTCGGCTTCTTCGCGCGCTGCTGCTTCTCTTTTAGCGCGTGAACCTTCGAAAGTTCTAAATGCTTCGATCGCATTCCATTTTTGCGCTTCATCCCCTACTCGGATGATTTCAACCGTGTCTAAAGAATCGCCTTGCGCAATAGCATCAACCACATCTTGTCCTTCAACTACATTACCAAAAACCGTGTGTTTATCATCTAACCATGGTGTTGCCACGTGTGTTATGAAGAACTGTGAACCATTGCTTCCCGGTCCAGAGTTCGCCATCGATAAAACACCCGGAGTATCATGACGCAAATCGTGGTGAAACTCATCGTCAAAATTGTAACCTGGCCCACCAGTTCCGATACCTTGAGGACAACCTCCTTGAATCATAAAATCGGGAATAACACGGTGAAATTTCAATCCATCGTAATATTTATTCCCCTGTGGTTTTACTTTATTTTCTAAATTACCTTCTGCCAAACCAACGAAGTTTCCAACTGTTCCTGGCGTTAAATCGTGCGTTAGTTTTACTAAAATTGCACCTTTTGCAGTGTTGAATTTAGCGTATATCCCGTTTTCCATTTGTAATGTCTTTAAAATTTGTGCGCAAAATTACGATTATATTTTGAAAACGGAACACGGATTTAAGAGAGATTTTGATGGATGAACGCAGATTCTAGCCCCGATTGCAGCGGCATCCTTTTGCTGCTTTCTTTAAGCCGCAAAAGATACAGCGGAAAGCGGGATTGGCTCCTAAAAGCAATTAAAAATTAATAATCAAGAATTAATAATTATATCTTTGCCACCTTAGTAACTCAGAACCTTAGAAACTCAAAATGCGCATCGATATTATTACTGTTTTACCTGAATTACTGCGGAGTCCGTTTGAGGCTTCGATTATGAAACGTGCGATTGACAAGGGCTTGGTGGAAGTACATATTCACAATCTTCGTGACTATACGACCAACAAACAAAAGAATGTTGACGATTATCCGTTTGGTGGTGGCGCTGGCATGGTGATGATGGTACAGCCGATTGACGCTTGCATTACCCATTTGAAAAGTGAACGTGAGTACGACGAAATTATTTATATGACACCAGATGGGGAAACTTTAAATCAGAAGATGGCGAATACGATGTCGATGTTGGGGAATATTATCATTCTTTGCGGGCATTATAAAGGCGTAGATCAGCGCGTTCGGGATCATTTCATTACAAAAGAAATTTCTATCGGCGATTATGTTTTGAGCGGCGGTGAATTGGGTGCTTTGGTGCTGTCGGATGCATTGATTAGATTGATACCAGGTGTTTTGAGCGATGAAACTTCTGCATTGACAGACAGTTTTCAAGATGGATTACTTTCAGGTCCAATATATACGCGCCCTGCAGATTATAAAGGTTGGAAAGTTCCGGATGTTTTAACTAGCGGACATTTTGCAAAAATCGACAAATGGCGGGAAGATCAGGCGTTTGAGCATACGAAAGCACGTCGTCCCGACTTGCTTAATGAATAATTAATAGTTAATAGTTAATAATGAGGTTTCTACGTCACGAAAAAATTATTAATTATCCATTGTTAATTATCAATTATTAATTACATTTGCGCCCACTTAGACCAACCTCTGGCGAAACTCGTGCATGTTGCTCTGATTTAAAACCATAATTAAAACCATTATCATGGCAGATTTAATGAAATTCGTTCAAGACGAATTAGTTGTAAGAAAAGATTTCCCTGTTTTCGGCGCTGGAGATACAATCACTGTGTATTACGAAATTAAAGAGGGTGAAAAAACAAGAACTCAGTTTTTTAAAGGAGTGGTTATTCAAAGAAGAGGTTCTGGTAATACAGAAACTTTCACAATTCGTAAAATGTCAGGAGCTATTGGTGTAGAGCGTATCTTCCCAGTAAATTTACCAGCATTGCAAAAAATCGAAATCAACAAAAAAGGTCACGTTCGTAGAGCTCGTATTTTCTACTTTAGAGAACTTACTGGTAAGAAAGCGAAAATTAGAGATAAAAGAAGATAATTACTTCTTGATGTTTGTAGAAAGTCCCAATGTTATGTTGGGACTTTTTTTGTTTGCCACGAATTCACGAATTACAACAACGTTAATAATTTGCGAATTCGTGGCAAACCGCTTTTTATGCATTATTCCAAAAATAATAGTAATAAATCGTAGCTTTCGTAATATACCGAATTCAAATTCCTAAATTCACAAATCAATCGATTTCGATGCTGAAGTAATTCGATATGAAATTGATTTTAATATATTTGTTTCCGCAAAAATCACAAAATCAAAAAAAAAGATTACAATGGCAAAAATTAAAGTAGCCAATCCAGTAGTAGAATTGGATGGTGACGAAATGACTCGAATTATTTGGACCTTTATCAAAGAAAAACTAATACTTCCCTATTTAGATTTAGACATCAAATATTACGATTTAGGAATCGAAAGCCGTGAAGCTACCAAAGATCAAATTACTATTGATTCTGCTGAGGCCATAAAAAAATATAATGTCGGGATCAAATGCGCTACGATTACTCCAGATGAAGAGCGCGTTAAAGAATTCAATCTTTCTAAAATGTGGAAATCACCGAACGGAACCATCAGAAACATTGTGGGCGGAACCGTTTTTCGTGAACCCATCATCATGAGCAACGTACCGCGTTATGTGCAAGGCTGGACAAAACCAATCGTTATCGGACGTCACGCTTTTGGGGATCAATATAAAGCGACCGACACGGTAATTAAAGGAAAAGGAAAACTCACCATGAGTTTTACTAATGAAGCAGGCGAAACGCAAACTTGGGATGTCTATGATTTTGAAGGAGACGGAGTTGCGATGGCTATGTACAATACGGATGAAAGTATTTATGGGTTTGCACACTCGTCATTTCAAATGGCATTGACGAAGAAATGGCCGTTATATTTATCTACAAAAAATACAATTCTAAAAGCATACGACGGTAGATTCAAAGATATTTTTGAAGAAGTTTTTCAAAAACATTACAAAGCAGATTTTGACGCTAATGGCATGGTTTACGAGCACAGACTTATCGACGATATGGTCGCTTCGTGCATGAAATGGAATGGTGGATTTGTGTGGGCGTGTAAAAACTACGACGGAGATGTACAATCAGATACGGTTGCACAAGGATTTGGCTCTTTAGGATTGATGACTTCTGTATTGGTAACTCCTGATGGAAAAACAGTAGAAGCAGAAGCAGCACACGGAACAGTTACACGTCACTTTAGAGAGCACCAAAAAGGAAGAGCTACTTCTACCAACCCAATTGCGTCTATTTTTGCATGGACAAGAGGATTGGAACACAGAGGAAAACTCGACCAGAACCAACCTTTGATCGATTTCTGCTTGGCTTTAGAGCAAGTTTGCATCGATACTGTAGAAAGCGGAAAAATGACCAAGGATTTAGCGATGTTGGTAAAACCGGAAGGATTAACGAGCGCTGATTATTTAACTACGGAAGGTTTCTTGGAAGCCATCAAAGAAAATTTGGATGCGAAATTAGGATAAAAACTAAAAATTTATATTGATACCAGAGGTTGCACATGCAGCCTCTTTTTTTTTCTACTTTTTCCTTGAAGTGGGAGAAAAAACATAGCCCAATGCTAATTCAGTAAAATCTGCTTGACCTAAATTCGCATTGATAAAAGCACCAACAAACAAATTGTGCGTAGGCGAATTGTTATTGTCGAAGGTATAATACTTCAACCCCAAACGCGAGGAAATCAAATGCTTCACATCATAGTACCAGTTGAGTTCTCCTAATTGATAAGAGCCATCGTAAATAATTTCCCCTTGATTCAATTTCCAATCAACTTTGTAAAATGGTTTATAGAAATTAAGTCCAATTTGCATCTCAAGACCAACGTGACTTAACAACACCTCGCCGTCTGCAAATACACCAAAACTGGATGATTTTAGGATTGGATTGCGCTTTAACTCGGGATACATTTCATTGATCAACTCGCCTTCCTTTTGAATGTGATTGTAGTAGCTTTCGTAAAAACGATAATACATCCCAACGCCGTATTTAAAGGTTTTGTTTTTGATTCTACCTAAAGAAGCACTAACCGTATACACCTCGCGTTTGTGATCATCATATTTAGTCAGTACATTTTGTCCCAATCCAAATCGGTAACAATAGTAAGTTTGTAAACTTGTGTTTGTATTGGTTATAGGAACGCCGAAATTCAAATCAGCAACACTGTTTTTATTAAAATTGAACTCTGTGTTAAGTCCAAGTAAAAAAGTATTCAAACCATAGTTTGGTAATCTCACATGTCCGTTCGAATTATGGTAATATCCCAACACAATTTGACTTTTTCCGTTTTTGAACCTCAAAAAATCATACCGCAGGTTAGAACGAAATGCCCAGGTAATATGCGTCGAAATAGCTTGATTCGTTACATTAGATTCAAGATCGTAGATCACATCGAAATAAGAAGCGCCAATACCAACATTCGCATCAAATCGGTTGGTCCATTTTCTAAAAACAGGAAAATCTAAGAACGGCATGACGGAAATTGCGCTACCGATTTTTTCTTTATTTCCAAAATCACTGTAGGAAACTGAAATCCCCGTTCGTGGAAAATGAAGTTGCCGCGCCCACTCCAAATCATTGCGATAATTGGTTCTCCCAAGAGCAACTTCTATTCCTTGAAAAGGCTTGGTCTCGGGAAAATACGTATTTGCTGGCGACGTTCTTCCAAAATCGTATTGCAAAGCGACAAAAGAAAAATTGGAAACAGTAGTAGCGGATTCCTGGGCAATGCAGAATAGCGTTGAAAACAATAAAACGAAAAGATGACCGATCACTTTATTCATGCAAAAAATCTAAATACATCAATCAAAAATTGACTTAGTAAGTTGTAAATATATGCAAATGAAACCAATCAAAAACAATTAAACCACTATGAACTGAAAGTCCATGGTTTTTAATTGCAGACTAAAAGTCTGCCGATCTGTGATAATTATTTGACCGCTAATTCGCTAATTTATAAGTTTAATTAGCGAATTAGCGGTCAAAAACAAACACTTTTAGAAGCTGAAAGGGAAATGCACTGAAGTGCATAGCTTTATCTACTTCTGAGACATATAAAATCAGTAATCAAAATTGAGGAAGGAGTTGAAAAACAACCTAAAGTAAGGCATGAATATTTATCATAACTTATATTTAACAATATACCATTCAACAAATACTACTTTTGCGCTCATTACGGCACGAATACAAACATCAATATATTTTATGATTACAAAAGCCATTTCGTACTTTACCATTCTTTCTTTGTTATTTCTTAACACTGTTGTCGCTCAAGTCAAAGTCAACGAAACTTCTAAACAAAAATTTACTTTAAGCGGAACCATAACAGATACTAAAAGCAATGAAACTGTCATTGGCGTCAATGTTTACATCGCTGAATTAAAAACAGGAACAACATCTAACGAATATGGTTTCTACTCGATTACCATTCCAACCGGAACATATTCGGTACAGTTCAGCGCAATGGGATTTGAAACCACAGAAGAGAGAATTGTACTCGACAAAAACATCAAAAACAATTTCAAACTCACTGCATCAGAAGAACAATTGGAAGAAGTGATCATTACCGACAACCGTAAAGCGACCAATATCCGAAAAGCAGAAATGAGTGTCAACAAACTGTCGGCAGCGACCATAAAAAAAATGCCGGTTGTTTTGGGTGAAGTGGATATTCTGAAATCAATCTTGCTGCTTCCTGGTGTCACCAATGCTGGCGAGGGCGCCTCCGGATTTAATGTCCGCGGTGGTGGTGCAGATCAAAACTTAATTCTACTCGACGAAGCAAATATATTCAACTCTTCTCATGTTTTTGGATTCTTTTCAGTTTTTAATCCAGATGCGATTAAAGATTTAAAACTATACAAAGGTGGTATCCCCGCGCGTTATGGCGGTCGCGCTTCTTCGGTGTTAGATATTTACCAAAAAGACGGAAATAGCAATAATTTTCATGCAAGCGGTGGCATTGGACTCATCACGAGTCGATTGCTATTAGAAGGTCCTATCGTCAAAGACAAAGGTTCGTTTCTTGTCGCTGGACGCGGTTCTTACGCGCATTTATTTCTAAAACTAAATGAAGAACAAAAAGACAATACCGCTTATTTCTATGATTTGAATACCAAAATTAGCTACAAGCTCAATCCAATTAACAATTTGTATTTATCAGGTTATTTTGGACGCGATGTGTTTAGCATTCAAAAGAGTCTTACCAATACTTATGGCAATTCGACTTTGAATTTGAGATGGAATCATTTGTTTTCAGACAAACTATTCTCAAATCTTTCGTTGATTTACAGCGACTACTATTACGGATTAGCGTTAGATTTTATAGGCTTTACCTGGGATTCTGGAATCAAAAACTACAACATCAAATACGATTTCAAAAATTATGTCAGCGATAATTTTAAACTTAATTACGGTGTCAATGCCATCTACTACGATTTCAATCCAGGCACGATTCGCCCATTTGGCGATGATTCAGGAATCAATTTCATACAACTAGAAAAGAAAAAAGCTTTAGAACCCGCCGTTTATCTGGATGCAGAACATGACATTTCTAAAAAAATATCCCTTTCTTACGGATTCCGATATAGCTTGTTCTACCGCTTAGGGCAATCAACAATTAACAATTACGAAAACAATCAAGCGGTTGTATTCAATCAAGAACAACAAATTTATGAATCTGCTAAACCGATCAGTAAAACTTATTACGGGGCAAACAAAACAATCGCCGACTTCTCCAACCTAGAACCTCGCGCTTCGATTGCGTATCAACTGAATGACAATCAATCAGTCAAAGCAAGCTACAATCGAATGGTGCAATATCTTCAGTTAATTTCGAACACCTCATCTCCTACCCCATTAGATGTTTGGACACCAAGCGACTCGTTTATCAAACCTCAAATCGCTGATCAGTTGGCTGTTGGATATTTTAGAAATTTCAATGAAGATGAATATTCCCTCGAAGTAGAGTCGTTTTACAAAATCATCAAGAATCGTATCGATTACATCGATGGTGCCAATCTCATTGCCAATGAAAATCTAGAACAAATTATCCTTAACGGAAGAATGCGCTCCTACGGATTGGAAGTGATGTTTCGCAAAAACGATGGCAAATTAACGGGTTGGATTTCCTATACGCTCTCCAAGTCACAGCAACAAACACCGGGCAGAAACGCAACTGAAACTGGAATCAACAATGGCGAATGGTACAATTCATTATACGACAAAACACACAACATCGCCATTACTAGCGCTTATACATTGACAAAAAAATGGAGTTTCGGCGCCAATTTCGCATTGCAAACCGGCCAACCAGTTACTTATCCGAATGGTCAATACCAATATCAAGACATCACCATTCCGAGTTTCGGATTGCGCAACGAAAACCGATTGCCGACTTACCATCACTTAGACATTTCCGCCACGCTAACGCCAAGAAAAAACGCCCAAAGAAACTGGAAAGGCGAATGGGTTTTTAGTATTTATAATGTATACAACAGAAGAAATGCCGCTTCAATAAACTTCAGACAAAACGTAGATACTGGCTTCAACGAAGCCGTAAAAACTTCCATTTTCGGAATGGTTCCCGCAGTTAGTTACAATTTTAAATTTTAATACTATGAAAAATATAATATTACTGACAACAATCATTTTATCTCTATTTTTATTCAGCTGCGAGGAAGTTGTAGAAGTCGACTTAGAGACTGCTGCACCAAAACTTGTAGTCGACGCCGCGATTAATTGGGAGCAAGGAACCGACGGTGCAATTCAAAAAATCAAATTGACAACGACTACCAATTATTACAGCACAAGCGTTCCAATCGTTTCAGGAGCAACCGTTTTTGTGAAAAATAGTAGTAATACCACGTTTGATTTTATCGAAATTCCAAATACAGGCGAATATGTTTGTAACAATTTTATTCCTCAAATCGAAGAAGATTACACATTAACAGTCATCAGCAATGGACAAACCTACACGGCAACAGAAACACTAAAAACAGTGGCATCGATACAGCGCATCGAGCAAGATAATGAAGGCGGAATCATTGGAGATCAAATCGAACTTAAAGCCATTTTCACAGATCCCTCGCCAGAAGAAAATTACTATCTTTTCAAATATAAATATTCAAATGTTGTTAAGTTAGACTATCAAGTCAGTGACGATAGATTCATCCAAGGAAATACTTTTTTCAGTTTATCAAATAATGAAGATCTACAACCTGGAGATGAAGTACAAGTTGTTCACTTTGGAATCTCACAGCGGTATTATAACTTCATGAACATTCTACTAAGCATCGCAGGAAATACCGGCGGAAGTCCATTTCAGTCGCCCCCAGCAACCGTTCGTGGCAATATTATTAATACGACAAATTTCGATAATTACGCCCTCGGCTATTTCCGTTTGAGCGAAACAGATACAGAAAATTATGTGATTCAATAGTTGGAAGCTTAGTCCAGCTGTTCCTTCCAAAAAAAATGAGTTTTGCCAACTTTGGTAAAGTCCAGCAATAGCTTCCGCTGGTCGCTTTGCTAGCCTAACCAAAGTAAAAAGCAAAACACAATTTTGTTTTCCAGTGCCATCTGGGCTAAAAAATTACGAATTACGAGTTATAAATTACGAATTAACTACTACATTCGTAATCCCTACATCGCAAATCAAAAATCTTAAATCAAATGTCTTCCCACCACATAGTTCGCGACGACCAAGAGCCAGCACTAATCATTGCTAATGGTGCCGCTTGTCATGACGAGTTATTGGGTCAGTTATTGGAATGGCAACCTTTGGTTATTGTGCTCGATTCAGCCATCGAAAGAGTCATCAATTTGAATATTAAAGTCGATGTCGTATTGGGTGATTTCGATCGTGGCTTCAACCCAGAAGAAATTACATCCTCGCAATTTCCCATCGAGATTATCCACAAACCAGATCAAAACAAAACCGATCTCGAAAAAGCCTTTGACTACCTCATTGAAAGAGGAATTCCCGCGGTCAACGTAGTTTGGGCAACAGGACGAAGAGCAGACCACACCATAACCAACCTCACAAATATTGTTAGCTACAGAAATCTTTTGAAAATTGTCATTCACGACGACCACTCTAAAATATTCTTGCTGCCACAAAAATTTCAGAAATGGTACCCAAAACAAACCAATATTTCATTAATTCCTATTGGTATAGTTACAGGTATCACCACAACAAATCTGCTGTATCCATTAGAAAAGGAATCGCTCACGATGGGCTATAGAACCGGAAGTAGCAATGCCGTTGTAGAAGATGGCTTGGTAACAATTTTACATGACGAAGGCGATTTGCTGCTCATGGAATGTGTCGACTAAAGAGTAAAAATACGTCCCTTTTTTAAAGATTACTCCTTAACAATAATAATTGTAGCTTTAAATCCTGTCCCTAAATTCCATTGGTTGGATGAAACCAAAGCACCTTTGTCATCAAAGATCATAAATTGTGCGGTATTCGGACCTGAAAATCCTTGATTCAAAGCTTCAAAATCAACTTTATTAAATCCTGGCTCCAATCCCAATTCGATACGCTGATAATCATTATCTAAAAAAACGCGTTCAATCATCACTTTGTCATTGACCCAAACTCGAATTTCATCACCGTCTACTTCACCAAAATCACGACAACTAATTTTCACGAAGGTAGACTTGGTTTTAAAATCTCCTAAGTATTGATTTTTTCGAAACGCCTTTGAATCAAAACCACCTTCTTTTTCGTTGAGTTTTTCCGTCACCAAATCCCCCGGATTTTTGAAGGTATTATTCTGAGCAAACTGTATTTTATCTTTCTCAATAACTGAGGAAGACATCGGCTTTGGTTTCGAGTTTGGTGTATATAATGATGGTGTATTTGACTTTGGAAGACTAAAGCCGCTTCCCTTTGGCGGGATGGTATTTGTGGAGTTTAAAAATTCACCTTGTGCCCTCATTTGCTGCAACAAAAGCACATTGAAAAATAACACAAAAAATACGACATTTCTGATCATAGTAAAAAGATCTGACTTTCAACCGCTAAAATTATAGCTTTTGTTTTCAAGCCAAGTCATTTTATCATTTTTTTATCAAAATTGGATTGCCTACTTTTACTTTTGGACTTAAGTTAGCAGTACAAAACATAAATTATGACCAACCCATCCATCGAAATCAAAGACATCGAAGTACTCTCACAGAATTGGGCGACACTAAGAAAAATCACGTACCAATACAAAAAAAAAGACAACACTTGGGAAACACAAACACGTGAATCCTACGATCGTGGTAATGGTGCAGCAATTTTGCTTTACAACAAAGACAACAAAACAATAATCCTCACTAGTCAATTTAGAATGCCCACTTTTCTCAACGGAAACGAAAACGGAATGATGATCGAAGTCTGCGCCGGTGTTTTAGATCAACAAAATGCCGAAGATTGTATACGCAAAGAAATAGAGGAAGAAACTGGCTACTCCATCAAAGACGTGCACAAAATATTTGAAGTTTACATGTCACCTGGATCAGTTACTGAAATCGTTTATTTCTTTGTCGGAGAGTATTCACAAGACATGAAAAGCAGCGATGGCGGTGGGCTTGCCGATGAACAAGAAAATATTGAAGTTTTGGAAATGTTATTTGATAAAGCATACGAAATGATTGCTTCCGGTGAAATTAAAGATGCGAAAACCATCATGTTACTACAATATGCAAAAATCAATAAACTAATCGATTAGCGCTCAGTATGGTATTGTTATCTTTACGGCCACTTATTGCACATGAAAATAAAAACTAATTCCGAAAAAACCAATTTGCATCCGAGGAATTTACATCGGTTTGGTTATGATTTTCCAGTTTTAATTGAAAGTTGCCCCGAACTAAAATCATTAGTTTTTGTCAATCAATACAAAACCCTCACGATTGATTTTAGTGATGCTGCTGCCGTGAAAATGCTTAATAAAGCGCTACTTAAGAAATACTACGAAATTGAAAATTGGGACATTCCCACACAATATTTATGTCCACCGATTCCAAGTCGCGTTGATTATATTCATCATCTAGCGGATTTGTTGGCACTCAACAATAATGCTGTCATTCCAACTGGTGAAAATGTTCAAGGTTTGGACATAGGAATCGGCGCCAATGCCATCTACCCTATTCTAGGAACCGCTTGTTATGGTTGGAGTTTTGTTGGTACTGACACAGATGAAACTGCGTTACAAAACTGCAAAAATATATTCGCTGCGAATCCGCAATTGGTCGATTATATGAGTTTACAACTACAAATTGAACCTCGTTTCCTTTTTAAAAATATCATTACTGCTGAAGACCGTTTTGCGTTTACGATTTGTAATCCGCCTTTTCACTCCTCTGAAGCGGAAGCGAATAAAGCCAATCTCCGAAAAATCAACTCACTGCAAAATACCAAATCAAAAGCGCCTCAATTAAACTTCGGTGGCCAAAATGCAGAGCTTTGGTGTGAAGGCGGTGAATTGCGGTTCATCACTCAAATGATTTTTGAAAGTGTCAAATATGCACAACAAGTACTTTGGTTTACGACTTTGGTTTCGAAAAAAGACCATCTTTCGAGTCTTTATAAAACGCTGAACAAGGTTAATGCAGCGGAAGTTAAAACCATCGAAATGATTCATGGACAAAAAACTAGTCGCATCATCGCATGGACATTCATGACAGAATCTCAAAAACGAGATTGGAACTTTTAAGACTTACTACCTATTCGTACATTAAAGAAATCAGTAAGAAAATCTGCGAATCTGCGGTTAATTTTGATAACACAATATGCTAACTTAGTAACTTAGCAACTTAAAACCTTAGCAACTCTAAAATGAATTTCCAAGTCAACTCCGAGTATCAACCCAAAGGCGATCAACCACAAGCGATTGAGAAATTAACCCAAGGCATTCTCGAAGACGAAAGATACCAAACTCTTTTAGGCGTGACTGGTTCGGGAAAAACATTTACGGTTGCCAATGTCATCGAAAAAGTGCAACGCCCAACTTTAGTTTTGGCACATAATAAAACTTTGGCAGCGCAGTTGTACTCGGAGTTCAAGCAATTTTTTCCTGAAAATGCGGTCGAATATTTCGTTTCCTATTACGATTATTACCAACCCGAAGCATTTATGCCGGTCACGGGCGTTTTCATTGAAAAAGATTTGTCTATTAATGAAGAATTAGAGAAAATGCGAATGTCGACGGTCTCGTCTTTACTTTCTGGACGACGGGATATCATTGTAATTTCCTCTGTTTCTTGTTTGTATGGAATTGGAAATCCAATCGAGTTTCAAAAAAATGTCATTCCGATTGAAAAAGGTCAAATTATTTCTCGAACGAAACTTTTGCATCAATTTGTGCAAAGTTTGTATTCGCGAACGGAAGCTGATTTTACACCAGGAAGTTTTAGAATTAAAGGCGATACCGTTGAAATTTATCCGAGTTATGCGGACGATGCTTTTCGTATTCACTTTTTTGGCGATGAAATTGAAGAAATTGAACGCTTTGACATCAAGAATTCCACAGTGATTGAAAAATTTGAAAAGCTGACGATCTATCCTGCAAATATGTTCGTGACTTCGCCCGATGTCCTTCAAAATGCGATATGGGAAATCCAGCAGGATTTGGTGAAACAAGTCGATTATTTCAAAGAAATTGGCAAACACTTAGAAGCCAAACGTTTGGAAGAACGCACCAATTTCGACCTCGAAATGATTCGTGAGTTGGGTTATTGCTCTGGAATTGAAAACTACTCTCGTTATCTAGACGGAAGACAAGCCGGTACAAGACCATTCTGCTTACTCGACTATTTTCCGAAAGATTATTTAATGGTCGTGGATGAAAGTCATGTGACGATTTCACAGGTTCATGCCATGTACGGCGGCGACCGAAGTCGAAAGGAAAACTTAGTCGAATATGGTTTTAGATTGCCCGCTGCCATGGACAATCGCCCGCTGAAATTCGAAGAATTCGAAGCAATGCAAAACCAAGTAATCTACGTTTCTGCGACTCCGGCGGATTATGAATTGCAGAAATGCGATGGAATTTATGTAGAACAAGTCATTCGTCCCACAGGATTGCTCGATCCGATTATTGAAATTCGTCCAAGTTTGAATCAAATTGATGATTTGATTGAAGAAATACAACAAAGAGCAGAATTAGATGAAAGAGTTTTGGTGACCACTTTGACCAAAAGAATGGCTGAGGAATTGGCGAAGTATTTAACTAAAGTGAGTATTCGCTGTCGCTATATTCATTCGGAGGTCGATACTTTGGAAAGGATTGAAATCATGCAAGATTTGCGAAAAGGAATCTTTGATGTGTTGATTGGTGTGAATTTGCTACGTGAAGGTTTGGATCTACCAGAAGTGTCACTTGTGGCGATACTCGATGCAGACAAAGAAGGTTTTCTGAGAAGTCATCGATCGTTAACCCAAACGATAGGTCGTGCGGCGAGAAACCTCAAAGGAAAGGCGATTATGTATGCTGATAAAATCACCGTCAGCATGCAAAAAACCATTGATGAAACCAATTATCGTCGGGGAAAGCAAATCAATTTCAATGTTGCGAACAACGTGGTTCCGATGGCATTGAATAAAAAAATAGAAAGCGCCTTTACCAAAATTCCGCTGATTGATGCGGAATTAGGCTATCTGCCGAACATTGCAGCAGAGCCCATAACCGAATACTTATCGAAAGATGAAATCGACAAACGCATTCGCGAAAAACGTAAAGCCATGGAAAAAGCGGCAAAAGAATTGGATTTTATGCAAGCGGCGAAATTTCGTGATGAGATTAAGGCGTTGCAAGGGAAACTTGTTTAGTTGTATTGCTCCTGAAAAACTTCCAATAAAAATTCTGGAGAAACCATTCGTGTCGGCGATAACTCCATCGCTTTCAAAACGCGCCTCATCGCAAAAGGATTTAGTCCCATATTGATGCCGATTTCGTGAATAGCGTTTCGTTCTCGTTCGTGTAAGACGCCATCGCAATGCATCAATAATGCCAATCGATAGAATTGCTGAATACGTTGAAACTCGGACTTAATAACATTTGGAAACAATTCTTGATGAAACAGTTGCTTGAAATCTTCGGATTTGATTTGAAGTTCATCTGCTACCAACGACAGAAACATCAACTCACGATCGTGCAATTTGCCGTCTACTACAGAAAAGGCAACCATTTCTGCTAACAAGCTCAATTTTTTTTCGTAGCTGTTCATCAATTGATTATTTTTAGCGAAAATATTCAATTTAGTTGAATTCGAAAAAATAAATCCACTTGAAACTTTTTTTCAACCTCTTGATTTTCCTTTGTACACAAATTGTCTTTTGCCAAGAAAGTACCGCATCAAACCAAGTTTCCACATTTACAATCGAAGCGCCACAATTAAAATCTACCAAAAAAATATGGTTGTATTTGCCGAAAGATTACACCAGTTCCACAAAAAAATACCCGGTCATCTACATGCACGACGCTCAAAATTTGTTTGACGCGAAAACCGCCTTTGCTGGAGAATGGAACATCGACGAAAAACTCGACAGTCTCACCGCACAAGTAATAGTGGTGGGAATAGAAACTACCGACCAACGTATGGAAGAACTGACTCCATTTGTAAATGCAAAACACGGCGGCGGTAAAGCCAATGACTACCTCGACTTTATAGTCAATACCCTAAAACCTAAAATTGATGCCACTTACAGAACCAAAACCAATGCGAAAAACACGATAATGATTGGAAGCTCATTGGGTGGATTAACTTCCTTCTACGCACTACTAAAGTACCCCAATGTTTTCGGAAAAGCAGGCGTTTTTTCTCCATCCTTTTGGTTTAATCGCGACGAGTTGGTCGACTTGCTCAAACGAACCAAAAAATTGGATGCTAAAATTTACTTCCTTCATGGTGATAACGAAGGCGATTCAGATATGGAAACTGACTTGAATCGAATTGAAAATCTCGTGAATAACAAACGTTGTGAATGCAAGAAACTGAATAAAAAAGTAGTTGTTAAAGGCGGACAACACAACGAAAAATTATGGCGTGATGGATTTGTAAAAGCGTATCTTTGGCTGAATTAATAGAGAGAATAGAAACAAGAAAATAGAAGAAAGAAAAAAAAGTACCATTGAATTTTATCTTGCTTTTTGTAACCCGGCAGTCTATTCTCTTTTATCTAAAAAATAAAAAATATGAACAACAACGATATCTTCAAAAAACTCCGCGTCGCACTCATGTTGCGCGATGATCAAATTATAGAAATTCTTGAACTCGTCGATTTCCGTATGTCGAAAGGAGAAATTGGCAATATTTTCCGAAGTCAAGACCATCCTGATTTTATGGAATGCGGCGACCAAGTGTTGCGTAATTTTTTAAATGGACTGGTCATTCACTTGCGTGGCACCAAAGAAAATCCCAAGAATCCCAATGAAGTTTTGGCGAAACACCGCGCTGAAATTCCAGTAAAAGAAAATGCGAAGCCACGCGCTGAATTTAAAGCAACGCCAAAAACAGATTTCAAGAAAAAGCCAACTTCCAATATAACCCGAGGCAAAACCGAGCAAAGTGGAGCAAAATCACGTGACAAAAAACCAGCGCCAAAAGTTCAAGTGGTTGAAAAGGTAAGATTTAAAAACGGAAAAAAGAAACCTTAATTTCTGGTCATGGACGCACTGACTCCTCTCATAAACAAATTAGAAAACAATATCAATTCAAAAGATGTTTTTAATAGTCAAGTGTCGCAAGTCGACGTTTCTTGGCATCTGGCGCATAGCTTAAAAGTCCTTCACAATATTATCAAAGTGTTGCAAGTTTCAAATCCAGCTGACTACCGTTGGAGATTCAATCTCAATAGAAGTTTTGTTTATTTTATAAATTTCATTCCAAGAGGTAAAGGAAAAGCACCGAAAGCAGTAATGCCAGCAAACGAGATTTCAAAAGAAGAACTTGAAAAAGAAATTGCAAGGGTGAGACAACTTCTTAATGAACTACCACATTTGGATGCGAAAAGTAATTTCACCCATCCTTTTTTTGGACAATTGAATCTAAAGCAAACCAAAAAGTTCTTAGCAATTCATACCAAACATCACCTTAAGATTATTGATGATATCATTCAATCTTAAAAAAGTTAGCCACGAATTCACGAATAAAATCAATTCGCAAATTCGTGGCTACTAAATAAATTGTCTTTTTTCTTAAGATCCTATAGCTTTCTGAACCTGATTAGCAGCTTCCTGAAACTCGACAGCAGATAAAATTGGCATACCAGAATTGTCAATCAATTCTTTCGCAATTTCCGCATTGGTTCCTTGTAGACGAACAATAATTGGCACTTTAATCGCATCGCCCATATTTTTATAAGCATCAACAACACCTTGTGCTACGCGATCGCAACGTACAATTCCTCCAAAAATATTAATCAAAATCGCCTTTACGTTTGGATCTTTTAAGATGATACGGAACGCCAATTCCACGCGTTTTGCATCAGCAGTTCCACCTACGTCTAAGAAGTTCGCTGGTTCAAAACCTGCGTATTTAATCAAATCCATAGTAGCCATCGCCAATCCAGCGCCATTCACCATACAACCAACGGTACCGTCCAAATCGACATAGTTCAAGCCCGCTTCTTTGGCTTCCACTTCAATCGGATTTTCTTCTCTAATGTCACGCATGTCAGCATATTTCGGCTGACGGTACAATGCGTTGTCATCTATATTTACTTTCGCATCAACAGCCATAATTTTGTTATCTGACGTTTTCAAAACCGGATTGATTTCAAACATCGAGGCATCACAACCTACATAAGCATTATACAGTGAGTCGATAAATTTGACCATTTCCTTGAATGCATTACCAGAAAGTCCCAAATTGAAAGCAATTCTTCTCGCTTGAAAACCTTGCAAACCAACCGACGGATCGATTTCTTCGTTGTGAATTAAATGTGGCGTATGTTCTGCCACTTCCTCGATATCCATTCCACCTTCCGTAGAATATACAATCATATTTCTTCCTGTCGCTCTGTTTAACAAAACCGACATATAAAATTCAGATGTTTCGCTTTCGCCAGGATAATAAACATCTTCCGCTATCAAAACTTTGTGCACTTTTTTACCTTCTGCAGAAGTTTGTGGTGTAATCAATTGCATCCCGATGATTTGCTCAGACAACTCAGTAACCTGATCTAAGTTTTTCGCCAATTTTACGCCGCCACCTTTTCCGCGTCCACCGGCATGTATTTGCGCTTTGATCACATACCATTGCGTTCCCGTTTCTGTCGTCAATTGCTTTGCGGCAGCGACTGCTTCTACTGGACTATTGGCAACAATTCCTCGTTGCACGCGCACGCCATATTTGGCTAAAATCTCTTTTCCTTGGTATTCGTGTATGTTCATATTTAAGTGATTTGACTTTTTAGATACCGAAATAAATGCGGTAAAATGTGCCACAAAAATAATAAAAAATGGCAACTATTGATGCTGATTTTTAGATTTATTTCGAAGCTATTTCCCGCTATACGCAGTATCTTTTTTTTTTAGATGATTTCACCATTTTAAATATTGTAACGGTTTAGAAAAAAAAGGATACTTGCTGCTATCGGGGCTAGGGTAAGACTTTAAGATTGTAAGACTACAAGACTGCAAGACTATAAGATCTAAAAAGAAAATTACTCGCTAAGTCCTATTGTCTTATAGTCTTACAGTCCAAAAATCCTACAGTCTATAAATCTACATCGATTGAAATACGAATTCTTGCTTATTTACTTGGATGTCAATCGCAGTAGCAATAGCTTTGTGAAAAAAGAAGCCCATGCAACCTAAAGAACTTGTCGATTTAGCTAACGAATTCGGATGTCCGTTATACGTTTACGATGCTCAAAAAATCGAATCACAATACCTCCGATTGACCACAGCTTTTGCGAAAGTTCAGCGACTGCGTGTCAATTATGCAGTGAAAGCATTGTCAAATATTTCGATTTTGCAACTCTTTAAACAAATCGGAGCCAGCATCGATACAGTTTCCATTCAAGAAGTACAACTCAGCTTACATGCGGGTTTCGAACCACATCAAATCATCTACACACCCAACGGAGTTTCCTTTGAAGAAATCGAAGAGGCTGCGCAACTCGGCGTGCAAATCAATATTGACAATCTCTCTATTCTAGAACACTTTGGTACGAAATATCCGAAAATCCCAGTTTGCATTCGAATTAATCCGCACGTCATGGCAGGTGGCAATACCAATATTTCTGTCGGTCATATTGATAGTAAATTCGGTATTTCGATTCACCAAATGCCACACATTTTGCGCATCGTTGAAAATACTGGCATGCACATCAACGGTATTCATATGCACACAGGTTCAGACATCTTAGATATTGAAGTGTTTTTGTACGCAGCAGAAATTTTGTTTGAAGCGGCAATTCATTTTAAAACGTTAGATTTTCTTGATTTCGGCAGTGGATTCAAAGTGCCGTATCACAAAGGCGACATCGAAACCAATATCGAAGAATTCGGGCGTAAACTCACCAAACGATTTAACGCTTTTGAAAAGGAATATGGTCGACCATTGACTTTAGCTTTTGAACCTGGCAAATATTTAGTCAGTGAAGCTGGCTTCTTTTTAGCCAAAGTAAATGTGGTAAAACAAACCACTTCAACGGTTTTCGCCAGCATCGACAGTGGTTTTAATCATTTGATTCGCCCGATGTTATACGGGTCGCAACATTACATCGAAAATATTTCTAACCCGAAAGGCAAAGAACGGTTTTATAGTGTCGTAGGTTATATCTGCGAAACCGATACGTTTGCCAACAACCGTCGCATCAGCGAAATCAAAGAAGGCGACGTTTTGTGTTTTAGAAATGCGGGCGCCTATTGTTTTGCCATGGCTTCCAATTACAATTCACGATACAAACCGGCAGAAGTACTGTGGAAAGATGGCAAAGGACTTTTAATTCGTGAGCGAGAAACTTTTGAGGACTTATTGAAAAACCAATATTTTTTCGAGTAAGCTAGCATTCCATTTCTTGAGCAAAAAAATTAGACCTTGTCAATTATTAAAGATTCGGATTTCACTAGCGTAAAAAGAACTATTTTGAATTTAAAACTTCATTTAAAACTTTAGCTTCTGTCCCATTCGGCAATGTAATGTTAATTTTCTGCGCAATAGTCGGCGCAATTTCCGTAATTTCTTTTCGATCATTAGTTTCTCCAGCCTTGATATTCCATCCAAAGAAAATAAGCGGAACATGCGTATCGTAGGAGAAAGTAGTTCCATGAGAGGTTCCTGTTAAACCGTATTCGATATAACCAGGTTTGTCTATTATTACCAAATCACCGTTTTCTTTTGGATCGTAACCTTTTGCGATACAATTAAGATGAAAATCACTTCCATTATTAGCCAAAACTTCTTCTTCTGTATACACTCTTTTTACATGATCTTGTTTTATTAAATACGCTTTGAACAACTCCTTTACCTTACTTAATTCCAATCCTTTTGTTTTGATTTTTTCAGTATCAAAATACACATTAAAATTAGAGTAATTGATTATCAGGTCTTCCCCAAAAATATCCGTTGAAAACTTTTTGAGTCCTTTTGTAATTTCTTTTGGTTCAACATTGGTTACGTTGTATTTATTTTCTTTTAAAAATTGAACATTCTCAGCGCCACCGTGATCTGCTGTTAAAAACAACAAATAGTTTCCTTTTCCGACCGTTTTATCAAGGTAGTTTAGCAAGTCGGCGATGGTTTCGTCTAATCTTAAATAAGTGTCTTGCAATTCTATTGATCGCGGTCCCAAAATATGACCGATATAATCCGTCGATGAGAAACTAACCGCCAAGAAATCTGTTACTTCGTCTTTTCCAAGTTCTTCCTTTTCAATTGCTTTCTTGGCAAAATCAGCTAAGAAATTATTGCCAAAAGGCGTCGTTCGAATCACACCTGGATCATTTTTATCGAGCATACTTTTCAAATCGTAAGGAAATACTGGTTTGTCAACCTTGTACAATTTCCCTTCATACGGATTATCATCAGATAAACTTTCGTTGTAGGTTGAAAGCGGTCGAAGCAAATCCCAATTTTTATTCAGATAGGGCAAATAGTGTTTTTCATTATTAAACTCATTCACCCAATTTGGCAGAGTCGGACCGTAAAATGTACTTGATATAAAGCTCCCTGTTTTACTAAACCAAAAGGCCCAATTTGCGAAATGCCCAGCGGGAAGAATGGCGCCGCGATCTTTGATACTCATTCCAATTACTTTTCCTTTAAAATTGGTTGATAAGCGCAACTCATCTGTAATGGTCGTCGATAAAAGATTTTTAGGCGACATCGGATCGTCGCCTTTGCTACTATTTCCTATGATTTGCACGTCGGCATCGTCGGTGCAATAGCGTTCTTTTTGCAATCGTCGACTAAACCATTCGTTGCCAACAATACCATGTACTGATGGCGTAGCACCTGTATAAATAGAAGCGTGGCCTGGCGCAGTATATGTTGGTAAATAATCGTAGTGTGTATTATGAAAAGTGTAACCTTCTTTCAACAATCGTTTGAAACCATTGTCACCGAAGTCATTATAAAAACGTTGTAGGTAGTCGGGCTTCATTTGATCGACTACAATTCCAACGACTAACTTTGGTCTTTGTTGTTGTGCATTTAATGATGTAATTAAAAATAAGAATGCCACATAACTAATTCGTTTCATAATCATATTTTTTGAATTGGAAAGGTTAAAGATATGCTTCTCTTGAAGAATGTAGGTAATGAAATTGTAATATTTATTTTGCCTTTCGGCTGCATAAAAAACAGAAGCATAAAAAAAGACCACTATCCCTAGTGGCCCTTTAACCCAATTTATTTCAACACAATAAACTCACAACGCCGGTTGATGGCATGTTCTTGCTCGGTGCAACTGCTTCCACATTCTATTAATGGAACCGTTTCACCTAATCCCTTCGACCTCAGTCGCTTTCTTTTAATACCCTTTGATACGAGATACTCTAAAGTTGATAAGGCGCGCCTATTCGATAGCAGGATATTATAATAATCAGAGGCGCGTGAATCGGTATGCGCATCAATTTCTATGTCCATTGTAGGATACTTTTTCAACAAATCTACCAGCATATTTAAGATTCTCTCCGCATCTGGTTTGATATTCGATTTGTTTAAATCGAAGTAAATATTCTCTAATACAATTTGAACTTTCCCATCTTGACGTTTGGTAATTATTTCCTCGGCATCATCATAACATTCCAAAAACAACTCAATCGTATAACGTAGTTTTCCATCTTCATTTGTCGAAAATTCTTCGCTGTGCGGAATATAAAAATCGCGCGTCGCTTCTATTCGATACTTCTTATTTGGTTCTGTTGCAAAAGCATAATCAGCTTCTCCACCTACGACCATTTGCCCGATTAAGATATTATTCTCATCATAGAGTGATACCAAAGTCCCTGGAAGTAAATCTTGTGTGTTTTTATCGCGAACATCTCCCTCAACGACAAATCGCTCTTGGTTTTCAGTTCTAGTAAAGCTGTATAGGGCATCACCCATCTTTCTATTGGAAGAAATATAACCCACGTTCTTTTTCTCATCCACGACATAACTGAAATCATCCATATTGCTATTGATGGTCTCACCTAAATTTAGAGGTTTTGCAAATGGACCGCCATTGAGGGATTTACTCATAAAAATATCTAACCCACCCATTCCTTGATGCCCATCCGAAGCGAAATATAGAATAGATCCATCATTTGATATTTCTGGAAATTGTTCTCTGTGAATGGTATTAATTGTTGGACCCAAATTTACTGGTGTCCCGAAAGTGCCGTCTTCATTCACATCAACAACATACAAATCGAATAATCCTATTGAACCAGGCATATCGCTAGAGAAATACAATTTCTTTCCATCTTTTGTGAGGACAGGGTGCTCTGTGGAATATAAATCGCTACAAAATGGCAACGCGGTGATATTCGTCCAGATGCCATTTACAAACTCCGCTTTATAAATTTTTATATGCGCTATTTTCTCTTTTCCAACCTTTACCATTTTGGCATTGGTTCGATTGAAATACATGACTTTTCCGTCTTGTGATAGAGTTACCGAACTCTCATGTGTTTTTGTATTTATTTCTTTGGGGAATGGTTCAATATCAACTAACAAACCTTTCTCGTTGACAGTCGCACTAAACAAATCTAGATAAGGTTTTTCGTTCCAACCAAATGATTTTGAATTCGCGTTTCTAACCGAGGCAAATGCAACTTTATCTCCATAAAATGATACACCGAAATCGCCATTGGATGTGTTTTTAGACATTGCCTGCAAAACATAATTAAATGGAACATTCGTTTTTAGGTTGTTGATAAATTTGGGCGTGCTTACAGCATACTTTAAGTACTCGCTCATTATTTTATCTGCTTTCTCATAATTGGCTTCACCAAGCAATGCATGCGCAAATCTGAAGTAATACTCTGGTTTCACACTATCTTTAAAAGTCAGGAACAATTGCCCGTAAGCACGAACAGCCTCTTTCATTTGGGAATTGTTGTAATAGCAATCACCTAAATTTTGAAGCACCTTTTGGTTTTCGCCAAGTTGCTCGTACATCTCAGCGGCCTTAACGTAGGCTTTGTTGTAAAAAAGTGAATTCGCCTTTTTGAGACTTGCTTTTTGTGCAAAGAGTCCGCTAGAGAGACAAATTATAAAAAGTATAGAATAAAAATTTCTCATTTTCTTTGTTGTTAGAAGAATCTTGGTGATTTTTCATATCCTTTAGACTTCAAATTCGAAGTATCTAGATCAAATAATAAAAATATTTCGTGTGAGCCGGAATTGAAATCTCCTAAATTGGTTAACGTATAATCGTAAGAATAGCCAATTCTAAAATTTGGTGTAATTGAGAATGCTGCTAAGCCACTCACGGAATCGTCAACTCTGTATCCAGCACCCAATTCAAATCTTTCATTGAACAAGAAATTAGTCGTTAAATCCATAGACAAAGGGGCTCCCGTAACTACTTTCGTCATAAATGCCGGCTTAAATCTGACACTTTGACTTAAATCAAATACATAACCACCAGTAAGGAAATAGTGTACCTCCTCAACACCGGTTGTCTTGAGTCCATCTTTTGATTCCAAGTGTTTTGTAGTCAGAAAATTCGGCGCTGACAGACCTAAATAGTAGTTTTCACCAAAATAAAATGCTCCTGCTCCCACATTAGGAAAAGATTGGTTAATGTTCGCAGCAAATGCTTGGTCGGGTGTAGCGTCGGAATATTGGAATCCGTTGAAATCAGCATCAAACAAAGTAATTCCCGCTTTGACACCGAATGACAGCTTCTTGGTTTCTGAAATTGGTATCACGTAGGCAACGTCCGCATAAATGTTATTTTCGTGTACCACGTCTCCAATGTCATCACTTACAATTGACAAACCTACTTCAACGCGCTTGGCGATAGGTGAATGAACGAATAAAGTCCCTGTTTTTGGAGCACCTACTGCTCCAACCCATTGTGTTCTGTATAAACCTCCGAGGTTAATAACACCTTCATTATCTGTTGCATAACCCGGATTAATCACACTCATGTTATACATATAATGGGTGAACTGCGGATCTTGTTGCGCACTTACTTTAACAAAAGTAAATAGTGTCAACATAACAATGAAATAAGCAAAAGGTTTAGCTTTCATCTCCTTATTTATTGGATGAAACTCTTTTATTTTTGAGCTATGCAGATACATCATTTAGTTCTAATTTACAATCAAAATACATACGTTCCTTTTTTATCGACTTAAATAAAGTCTACCTTGTTTGGGTTCCCTAATGCCATCATTAAATTCTAGAATATAAAAATAGACGCCAACTGGTACAACATTATTTCCAAATTTCATTCCTCCAACTGTTGTTGTTCCGTTCCAATTTGGTGTATTGATATTGCCTTTATAAAGAATACTACCATAACGATTATAGATCTCTATGGTAAATCTAGGATAGTCTATTTCAATATCTTTGATTACGAATTCGTCATTAACATTGTCGCCATTTGGAGAAAACCCATCTGGAATTAGGATATCATCACATTTAGTAAGATCAACAGTAACTGGCAATCTCGTGGTACTTTCGCAACCCGCATCAGAAACAACAGCTGCAAAATAGGTGGTAACATCAACTAGCAAATCATTGTCCACATAAGCCGTCCCGCCTTCAAGCGCATTGTACCAAATAACCGGTTGTGTACCAGAAATACTCGTGGATAAGTTTGAAATAGTTGGATTGTCTGAAATACAAAATTCATTTCCTTCTGGTAATAAGATGGGCGTATCTACCTGAGTTACTTCAAAGGTAATTGGATCAATCAATATAGCCGCAGCATCACACCCTCCTGTAATCGATTGTATCTGAGTAATGGTAACCGTAACATTTCCAGCAGTGGTTAAATTAGTTGCCGGAATGATAAAGGTTCCAATATCGCCTACAATAGTAATCGTTGCTGTGTTGGTTGCGTTTGACGATCCACTTAATTGATAAGTAATCAAGTAAGTGCCTTCAACAGAGCGATTCATCATATTGGTTATTGTCACTTCGTTTTCAAGATTAATACAAACATTACCAGCACTCAATATTGCACTTGATAATAACGGTAACTCATATACTTCAAAATTAGCTTTTGCATCTTCACTGAGATTGTTACAATTTCCTGACAGACTAACTATCGAAGTAATTGTAAGTGTAAAATTACCTGCTTCGGCTAAAGTTGTATTTTCAATTGTAAATTGACCTTGACCATTTTCTATCGGAATCAACGCTGTTGTATTGACCTCAACTGTCGCTCCTGGAATTGAATATACAAATTGATAATCACCGTTTGTCAAGCCATTTGCATTGGTGATCGTTACCAAAGCATCATTCCCAACACAAATATTTTGAATACTCAAATTTATGTCCTCTAAATTTGAACTTGGCTGAATAATAAAATCTGCACTGACATTTGGATTGATCGCAGTGGTACAAGTCGTATTCCCATTGGTAATATTTAAGAATGTAATTCTAGTTGTGCCAATTGCTGGAATCAAACTCGCATCAATTGATAATGTTCCTACACCACTTAAAATGCTCACATTACCATTTTGATTTAAAAGCACATTTGCTAATGTCAAATTGTAATTTAAAACATAATCACCATCAATCATATTTGAAAAACTCACAACAACACTTTCTCCGCTGCAATTTGGTAATGATACTACAATATTTGAAGGGTCCAAAATAGGATTTGGCAAAATGGTAAATTGAACTGTTTCACTATCGTCTGGCACGCATGAATTGGTGACAGTGTAGGTGTAGCTGTATGTATTTGGTGCTAAACTACTAACATCAATGGTGTTGCTAACAGTTTGACCTGCTGTATTTGTCCATAAACCTCCCGTTTGGAAACCTGTAAGTACCGAAAACAAATCGAAAGTACCTTGTGAGGTGCAGACATCTTGGTTTCCTACAAAATTTCCAGCATTAGGCAATTGATCAATTGTAACTGTAACAGTCGCAGTATCAAAGCCACAAGGCTGGTTACCACTTACAATGTAAGTATACACTCCGGCTGGATCAATCGCTGGATCAAAAATTCCTGTACCACTTACTAATGCCGGAGTCCAAACTCCGCCTGTTTGAGGACTACCTCCTAAACTTAAAAATAAATCTTGTGGTGTGTTTGTAATACAAAAAGTAGCCGAGCCTGAGGTTCCGGCATCTGGCCCTTGAAAAATACTAACAGTTAATAGCGCAATATCAGGAACACAAAAAGGTGCTCCAACCGTATAAGTATAAATTCCCGCTACATCTACTGCTGGGTCAAACAATCCTGTTCCACTTGCTAAGGTAGGTGTCCAAGTTCCTCCTGCTTGAGGAGTTCCTGCTAAATAAGTTATTAAATCTACCGGAGCAATATTAGAACAAATAGCTGCATTCGAATCTTCTCCCGCATAAGGCAGTGGATTTACAATTACGGTAACAGTAGCCGTATCATCGTCACATATTTGATTACCACTAAAAGTGTATGTATAAACTCCCTGCGTGTCGATTGCTGGATCAAAAACACCTGTACCACTTGCTAAAGCAGGTGACCATGTACCTCCAACTTGAGGACTTCCTCCTAAACTAAGAAACAAATCTTGTGCAGGACTATTCACGCATAGTGTAGTATTTCCTGACGTACCTGCATTAGGACCCGGTGTTATCGAGATAGTCACCGTCGAGGAATCATTCGCACAAGGTGCATCACCATTAACCGTGTAAGTGTAAACACCTGCCAAATCAATTCCAGGATTAAAAATACCTGTTCCGCTAATCAATGATGGCGTCCAAGTCCCTCCTGCTTGTGGTGATCCTCCTAAGAAAGTTAACAAATCAACAGGATCTGCATTTGAACAAAGATTTGCATTTCCGTCAGTACCTGCATTTGCTGCAGGAATTAGTGTAATAGTAACTAGAGCAGTGTCGTTAGCACATGGCGGTGTTCCGGCAACGGTATAAATGTAGTCTCCAGCAGGATCGATAGTTGGATCGAAAATGCCTGTTCCACTCGCCAATACTGGTGACCATGTTCCTCCCGGTTGCGCGTTTGCGCCTAATAGTTCAAATAGATTTTGTGTAGCTCCATTACTACATATTGCTAGTGCAGCGTTACTTCCCGCCTCTGGCGGCTCTGTCACTGTTATGGTCGTAGATCCGGTCAATAATTGCGAACAACTTGGTGAACCATCTAAAATAATACTCACTAAATTAAATGTTGAAGTTTCCAATAGAGGTAAACTTAAAGTAAAAATTCCTGAGGGACCTATGTTTACTGTACTAGTAGATTCGCCATTAACATTATAAGTCACAACAGAATTTGGTGTTCCTGTAAATAATATCGAAGCAAAACTTCCTGCACAAAATATTCCAGAGGAAGAAATAGTTGCAATTGGCAAATTCACAATATCGATTGTTAGTGATTCAGAAAGTGGGTTTGTACATGATAATAGTCCTTCAGCCACGACACTTACTAGAGTATAATTGGTCTCAACAGAAATATTTGATTGTAAAGTTGCCGATCCAGATGCATCCAAAAGGATAGTATTGGAAACATTGTTTACAGTATACGTTACTGTTGCAAACGGAGTTCCTGTAAAATTTATAGTTGCCGTTGATTCTGAACAAATCGACAAAGTCGGTGAGGAAATAGTTGCTGTAGGTAGCGGCAAAACTTGAATAGTAACAGTATTTGTTAAAGACACATTACAACCTGGTGTTCCTTGAGTACTTATTGATACAAAATTAACAACTGTTGTTGTAGTGTAAGAATTACTTATCGTTGCGGTTCCAGAAGCATCTAGCGGTATCGTTAGATTTGTACCTCCCCCTAAGTTGTAAGTAACAACTGTGTTAGGTGTTCCTGTAAGCAAAATACTAGCATTTTCTCCAGAACATATTGTACTTCCCGCACCAACAATCAAATTAGGAATAGGATCAACTTGAATAGTAATACTATCGGAAAGCAATGTCGTACAAATAGGATTATTGGTTGAAGAAACGCTTATTAAAGCATAAATACTGTTACTACTTAAACTAGGTGTGATGATTGACGCACTCCCAGAAGCATCTAAAGGTATCGTTTGAATAACTCCATCAACAGAATACGTTACCACTGCAAAAGGAGTTCCACTAAAATCAATTGTTCCCGAAGTTCCATTACAAATATTGAGTGTTGTTGAAGATATTGCCGCTACTGGTAATGATAATATAGCAATGGTTATACTTTCGGAAAGTAATTTTGTACAAGAGAGCAAACTGCCGCTAGTGACACTAATTAGTGTATAAATACTTGGAACAGTTAATATTGATGTGGTAAACGAAGCATTCCCTGAATTATCTAAAACTATTTGATTTGCAACGCCATCAACGGTAAAATTAACAGTAGCGTTTGGAGTACCGGAAAAAACGACTGTTGCCGAAGTACCAAAACAAGTTTGTAACTGAGTAGAACTTATCGTTGCATTTGGCAAAGATTCAGCATTGATTGTAATACTTTCTGATAAAGTTTTAGAACAACTAGGAGATCCTGACAAAGTTATACTAATCAATGAAATTGTCGCATTCGCCGATAATGGTAATGTCGTTACTGTTGCCGTACCCAAAGCATTTAAAGATATTTGACTAGAGACACTGTTAATTGTATAAGTAATTATTGCGTTTGGAGTGCCATTAAAAGCAATTGCCGCAGTTGAACCAGCACATATATTCAAATTGGACGATGAGATTGATGCTGTTGGTAATGGATTCACTACAATAGTAATACTTGTTGCCAAAGGTTGGACACAAATAGGAGACCCCGCAGAAGAAACACTGACTAAAGTATAAACACTATTTGAAGTCAAAACTGGAGTAACAATCGATGCCGTTCCTGCTCCATTCAAAGTAATCGTTTGATTTGAGGATGCATCAACATTATACGTTACCGTCGCATTTGGAGTACCTGTAAAATTTATAGTTGCCGTTGATTCTGAACAAATCGACAAAGTCGGTGAGGAAATAGTTGCTGTAGGTAACGGCGAAACTTGAATAGTAACAGTATTTGTTAATGGCACATCGCAACCTGGTGTTCCCTGAGTACTTATTGATACAAAATTAACAACTGTTGTTGTAGTGTAAGAATTACTTATCGTTGCGGTTCCAGAAGCATCTAGCGGTATCGTTAGATTTGTACCTCCCCCTAAGTTGTAAGTAACAACTGTGTTAGGTGTTCCTGTAAGCAAAATACTAGCATTTTCTCCAGAACATATTGTACTTCCCGCACCAACAATCAAATTAGGAATAGGATCAACTTGAATAGTAATACTATCGGAAAGCAATGTCGTACAAATAGGATTATTGGTTGAAGAAACGCTTATTAAAGCATAAATACTGTTACTACTTAAACTAGGTGTGATGATTGACGCACTCCCAGAAGCATCTAAAGGTATCGTTTGAATAACTCCATCAACAGAATACGTTACCACTGCAAAAGGAGTTCCACTAAAATCAATTGTTCCCGAAGTTCCATTACAAATATTGAGTGTTGTTGAAGATATTGCCGCTACTGGTAATGATAATATAGCAATGGTTATACTTTCGGAAAGTAATTTTGTACAAGAGAGCAAACTGCCGCTAGTGACACTAATTAGTGTATAAATACTTGGAACAGTTAATATTGATGTGGTAAACGAAGCATTCCCTGAATTATCTAAAACTATTTGATTTGCAACGCCATCAACGGTAAAATTAACAGTAGCGTTTGGAGTACCGGAAAAAACGACTGTTGCCGAAGTACCAAAACAAGTTTGTAACTGAGTAGAACTTATCGTTGCATTTGGCAAAGATTCAGCATTGATTGTAATACTTTCTGATAAAGTTTTAGAACAACTAGGAGATCCTGACAAAGTTATACTAATCAATGAAATTGTCGCATTCGCCGATAATGGTAATGTCGTTACTGTTGCCGTACCCAAAGCATTTAAAGATATTTGACTAGAGACACTGTTAATTGTATAAGTAATTATTGCGTTTGGAGTGCCATTAAAAGCAATTGCCGCAGTTGAACCAGCACATATATTCAAATTGGACGATGAGATTGATGCTGTTGGTAATGGATTCACTACAATAGTAATACTTGTTGCCAAAGGTTGGACACAAATAGGAGACCCCGCAGAAGAAACACTGACTAAAGTATAAACACTATTTGAAGTCAAAACTGGAGTAACAATCGATGCCGTTCCTGCTCCATTCAAAGTAATCGTTTGATTTGAGGATGCATCAACATTATACGTTACCGTCGCATTTGGAGTACCTGTAAAATTTATAGTTGCCGTTGATTCTGAACATATGGACAATGTCGGTGAGGAAATAGAGGCAGTCGGTAAGGGCAATATTCCAATTGTTAAACTTCCTGTTAGTGGTTGACTACAACCTGGCACTCCACTATAAGCGACACCTACTAAGGTATACGTAGTTGGAATTGTCAAAACAGCAGTATCAATATTAGCTTGCCCTGAGCTATCCAACGATATCGTTTGATTAGGATTACTGTCTATTTTATATGTGATTATTGCAAATGGTGTTCCCGTAAAAGTCACTGTAGATGCAGTTCCAGAACAAATACTAGGAAGAGAAGATGATAAAGAGGCCGTTGGCAATGGTAGCGCTGTAATTGTGATGCTTTCAGTCAAAATATTTGCACAACTTATGGGAAATGAAGACGTTACACTAGTTAAAGTAATTATTGTATCAACGGCTAACGGTAAAGTTACCAACGATGCGATACCCAAAGCATCTATACCTATTTGATTAGCAACACCATTAATTGTGTAAGTTACTATTGCGTTTGGAGTCCCGTTAAAATTAATTGTTGTAGCACTTCCTGCGCAAACACTTGGAGTTGTTGTTGAAATGCTTGCTACAGGCAACGCAACAACTGCAAATGTAACCGAACCAATGGCAGCATTAGTGCAACTTGGCACGCCACCAGAGGATACGCTAATTAAGGAATAAGTCGTATCTAAAGTCAGAGACCCTGTATCTAGGGAGAAAGTGCCCGATCCATTCAAAGTGACAACTTGATTTGGACCGCTTCCCGTTGAATAAGTAACAGTTGCGCCTGGAGTCCCAGTAAAATTTACTGTTCCATTTCCACCAAAACAAACATTAGTATTCGTTGTACTTATAGTCACAGTCGGCAAAGGCTCTACAATAATTGTCACTGTAGAACTTGCACCAGGACAGGGCGTCGTCGACACAGTGTAAGTAAATGTGTATGGACTTCCTGCAAGTGTAAGTGCCGATAAATCCACTGTTCCTAAGCTACCACCACTTGTGGTTAATGGTCCGCTCCAAGTTCCAGTTGCATCTGCCGTTCCAGAAAGTTCTCCAAACAAACTAAATTCAGGAAAATTAGCCAATTCATTTACACAAATTCTCTTTACTCCACTTATTCCCGGATTGGCAGGCTCTATTAATTGCACTTGAACTTCAAAACGCGATGTGCTTTCGCAAGGTAAATCTACCGTTGTACCAAAATAACTTTGACCATCAACCAAAACCGTTTCTAAACTTAAAGGTATAACAGAAGTATCCGTAGCATACCAATTATTGTTTCCACTTGCCACAACATCGCTCAATATTGGTGGACTACCGGGGAGATTACAAAAAGTTTGAATAGAATTACCTGATGGAACTGGCACAAGTCCAACATTGGCCTGCACTGCACGTCTCGAAGTTTCACAACCTGTAAATGGATTGGTTTGACTGCAATAATAAAACCCGTTGTCAATTAACACGGCAGTAGGCGACAATGGAGTGCCTCCACTTGGAGTGAGATACCATTGCACATTATTACCGACTGCTTGGAGCTGAGAAACCGTTGCTGCCGAAGCAACATCCACACAAGGGCCTTGGAAACTTTGAGCATCAGGCCTCCCAAAAACCGTGACCAACACTGCCTGTCTTGTTCCACAATTTCCTGCGGCATTATCAGCATAATAGGTTTGTCCACTCACTAGACCTTGTGTAGACAAAAGCGGAACAGTAGAAATTGGAGAGGAAAACCAAGCAACTCCACCACCATTATTAGTGGCAATTAAATTAGCTACCCTTGGAGCGTTAGGAAAGAACTGAATATCGCAAAAGGTTTGCGGACTAACCGCCGTTGGGCATTGACCATATGACAAAGCTGATAACACAAGAAACAAAAAGGAACATAATATTTTTTTACTAAGAGTAATAATTCTCATAAGCATAACAAATTGACCAATTAAGAAATTAAAACAGACTATCCAATAGCACTTTTGTACAGAAAATTAAATACTTTAAGAATCGCAATCAGCGATTAAACAAAAGGAAATAGTTCAAAAAACTATAGTCTACATTACGGTACTATATTACTTCATTTTAACTTTTTAATTTTTAGCTTTTTTTTTATATTATGAACAAAATCATCAACAATTTGTTAATAACAATTAAAAATAAATCACAGCACAAACCATTGAATTTTAATTATATAAAAATTATTTTTATGTGTTATCAACATATCAACAACCAATTAAGTATGTTTAACATTACACTTTTTTGATTCAGTACATTTAAAAAAAAAACTCCAAAAATGAGTTTGGAGTTTTGTAGAAGCCTCAGGAACTTCTGTTCTTTTGAACTGCGATAAAATTACCTTTCCCCTTTTTCTGAGTAATTCACAATGTTATATACAACAATGAAATTTTTGTGATTCAAATACAATTGCTTTCTGTTATTTTGAGTTTTCCTCGTAATAATTGACAAAGTAAATGGAACACCGTCACCATCCTTGCAAGTAAAAGGATAAATCAAATCTGTATCGTTTTCTTCCTTTTCTTCATAACTAAGTATGTCATACAACTGTATTTCTTGTGAGTAAATTAGAAAACGATTCTTGGTGGTATCTAAAGAGATTATTAATGAAGTTTCAGTCAAATCAGACCATTTGCCCCATCCTCCTTTTTCATTCCTTTCCATTATGCTAAATCCAGAGGCAACAAACTTATATGTTTGACTTTGCGCCTGAAAAAGTGCCATAAAAAAAAAGAGGAAACAATAATTATATTTTGATTTCATTTAGTGTTGCTTTCGTTATGTTTAAAATTGAAGTAACCGAACCTCTTCTTTCGCTATCAAAAATTCTGAAATAATTCTTTCAAAAATAGCACTAACTGGACTAATATCATCTATCAAACCTGCAATTTGTCCAATCTCAAGTTCACCCTCCACCAAATCTCCTTCAAACATACCTTTTTTGGCTCTTGCTCTTCCTAATAGTGATTTTAATTCTTCAGTAGTTGGACATTTGGCATATAGATCTTGCAAATCATTATAAAATTTGTTCTTTATCAAGCGAACAGGAGCAAGCTCTTTCAATGTTAGTTGGGTCCCTCCTTCATCAACCTCTGTAATAGTATTTTTAAAATTTTGATGTGACGAAGACTCAACCGATGCAGCAAAACGACTGCCCATCTGAACGCCATCTGCACCCAACACCATCGCAGCTAACATTCCTCTTCCTGTTGCAATACCTCCAGCGGCAATTAATGGAATGGAAATGTTCTTTTTTACCATGGGAATTAAAGTCAATGTTGTCATTTCCTCCCTTCCGTTGTGGCCTCCGGCTTCAAAGCCCTCAGCAACTACTGCATCTACGCCGGCTTCTTGCGCTTTCAAAGCAAATTTCGAACTACTTACAACGTGCACCACTGTGATACCGTTTTCTTTCAATTTGCTAGTCCAAGTTTTTGGATTACCTGCCGATGTAAAAACAATTTTCACTCCTTCTTCAATAATAATGCTAATAATTTCCTCGATATTTGGATACAGCATCGGAACATTAACACCAAAAGGTCGATCTGTTGCTTTCTTGCACTTCTGAATGTGTTCTCTCAAGACCTCCGGATACATCGAACCCGCACCAATCAAACCCAATCCCCCAGCATTACTTACGGCACTAGCAAGTTTGTAACCGCTGTTCCAAATCATTCCCCCTTGGATGATGGGATACTGAATCTTAAAAAGGTCTGTAATTCTGTTCATTATTGTTTTGAAATTTTTCCAGATTGAAACGTTTTGTTGCTTTCTATTTGATACCAATACATACCTGAAGAAAATGCATCAAGCGCTACGCTTCTATTTTCGCCACTTAGCTCTTTTGACCCCATCAATTGACCAATCGCATTATAAATAAATATTGTAGCCTTATCGAATTCTGTTGGAAAGGAAATTGAAACAGAATCAGTAGCTGGATTTGGATAAACGACAAACTTCCTTTTGTCAACAGCATTCAATTTCAATAAAGCATTATTTAGTGCCAAATTGAAGTCGGGAATTCCATACCCAAGTTCACTTGTAGGATTTGAAAAAATACTCGCCGATTCTTTGATCATTTGCATAATTTCCGAATTAGTCGCATTGGGCAAAGCTTGCCACAGACAGGCAACCATTCCCGCAGTAATAGGTCCAGAAAATGAAGTTCCGCTTGCAGTTGTAATATTCCCGTTGGCTGATGATAAAACAGATTGTTGTCCTTGTGCAACCACATCGGGCTTAACTCTTCCGTCAGACGAAGGACCGTGTGAACTAAAACCTGCAATAATTCCAGAAGCATTAACAGCGCCAATGGTCAATGCATTGATGGCATCTGCTGGCGCTGAGATATAAAACCAAGGATCATTACCTGAATTACCAGCGGAATTAACACAGACCATTCCGCGACTAAAAGCAATATCCAATCCTTTTGAAATGTAGGTGGATGTGCCGTTCATATCGGCATACGTAAAATTATAATTGGGGTTATCAAACTCCGTATAACCTAATGAAGTATTGATAATATCTACACCCAAGCGATCGGCTTCTTCTGCCGCTTCTACCCACAAGGACAACTCCAACGGCCACTCATTTGCGCCGTCTTCGGTAATGAATAAATAATAGGAAGCATCAGGAGCAGTTCCGACGAGTTCATTGTCTTTAAATCCTCCCATTGTTGACAGCACAAGGGTTCCGTGAGACAAGCCGCTATAGAAATCAGTGCTTCGATTGACATAATCATAACCTCCTAGAATCTGATTGTTGTTTCTTAGTCTAGAAAATGTAGAAGCTGTATTCACGCCAGGAAAACCGCCGTCCATCACTGCAATGATTTTTCCTGTTCCTGTATAATTTTGTTGATGCAAAAGATGACCATTCAACATTTCTATTTGATTACCAGAATTTCCGTAGTTAAAAACGACTTCGGTTTCAAATTGTTTATTCACCTTTTTAATTTTCTTTTGAGGAACGGCATTTCGTAGGGGATTGTTGAGCAATCTGTTCGCGAAATCCACTCGGTCAACAAAACTCAAACTTTCTAACGCGCGGATGGTTTCCTCTGCTCCTTGAATATGCAATGCATTAAACCACTTTGATTTGGCCAATACAACAATTCCCTCTGTTGCGGCAATCTGGTCAATATAGGGTTGGTGCATGGGAGCATCTTTGATGTCTAGATTGATATTCTGAGTTGTCCTTCTATCCACAGATCTCTGAGATAATTCAGACAATGGATTGTCAAAAAATGTTTGCGCATTTGGTTTTGCGTTAAAATAGATCCATGCATCTTCTTGACTATAAATCGATGTGGAAAAAATAATGACCAAAAGCAAAATGAGTTTTTTCATGATATATATTTTAAAAGTGCGTAATATTACGAAATAACTCCAGATCCAACCAATTCATCATCGAGATACCAGGCGACAAATTGTCCTGATGTAATTGCCGACTGCGGGTCATCGAAAGAAACATACATCCCTTTCTTAAATTGATACAATTGAGCCGACTGCAATTCTTGTCGGTATCGAATTCGTGCTTTTACTTTTAAACTGTCTCCATCACCAATTTTTAAATCCTCGCGAATCCAATGCACCTCATCTGATTTAACAAACAAAGCGTTTCTCAAAAGTCCAGGATGATTGCTACCTTGACCCGCGTAAATCGTATTGCTTTCAACATCAGTTGCAAGCACAAAAAGAGCTTCAGCGGTGCCGCCAACATTAAGTCCTTTTCTTTGTCCATTGGTAAAATAATGCGCACCTTGATGCTTCCCAACTACCTTTCCCATTGCTGGTGTATACTTTATTGCGGTTGCTTGCTCAGCTAAGGTTTCCTCAAATGATTCACGGTCTGTAGCCGATTTTGTATACTCCGGCAAATCTGATTCAACCTCGAAAATCAATCCAGGTTTTGGTTGTAATTTTTGCTGCAAAAAATCTGGCAATTTTACTTTTCCAATAAAACACAAACCTTGAGAATCCTTTTTCTCAGCAGTAACCAAGTCCATTTCAGCAGCAATAGCCCTCACTTCTGGTTTTGTTAATTCTCCAATCGGAAATAGTGCTTTTGATAATTGCTCTTGAGATAATTGACAAAGAAAATAGGATTGATCTTTGTTGGTATCAACGCCTGCAAGCAATTGATAGATTGTTTTGCCTTCTTTCTCCAGCTCCCCTTTTCGGCAGTAATGGCCTGTAGCAACATAATCGGCTCCCAAACCTAAGGCAATTTTCATAAAAACATCGAACTTAATTTCGCGATTGCATAAAATATCTGGATTGGGTGTTCGTCCTTTCTCGTACTCACTAAACATATAATCGACAATCTTTTCCTTGTATTGCTCGCTTAAGTCGACTGTTTGGAATGGAATTCCTAGTTTTTGAGCAACCAAAAGTGCATCGTTGCTGTCCTCAAGCCATGGACATTCATTCGAAATGGTAACCGAATCGTCGTGCCAATTCTTCATAAAAAGACCAATCACGTCATAACCCTGCTGTTGCAACAAATATGCTGCAACACTCGAATCTACTCCGCCAGAAAGCCCTACAACTACTCGTTTCATTTCGAAAAATTTCCCGTAAAAATAAGATAAAATTCTATTTGGATTTTGCTTTTACAAGTTTCTTAACCTTTGACATATTTTCTTCACTAACCAATTTTCCACCCTCATAAAATTGCCAAATTCCTGTTTTCTTTCCATTTACATAAATGCCCTGCGCGACAATATTTCCTGTCGGATCACGGTATATGGCTTTTCCATCAAATTGTCCGTCTTTATAATTGGATTCCTCCAAAACAATTCCTTCAGCACTATACTTTTTATAAAGACCGTTTTTGACACCACTCGAGTAGTTGGTTTCCTCCGCAATTTTGGCATTTGGATAAAAAACACTTCGCGTCCCGACGAGTTTTCCCTTCGCATAATTTTCTGTGGTCATGACGACTTTAGAATTTTCGTGATAATACTTCCAAACGCCTTCGTATAGTTTGCCGACGACTTTACCTTCGCTGACAATATTATTGGACTGATTGTAGAAAGTGGTGTACGCTGAATTGTCTTTCTTATTGAATTCTCTTTTGGCAATTACGGTTTGCGCTTTCGTGTCGTCATAATATTTGAAAGTACCTACTTCTTTGCCATGATCAAAGGTGCCTTCGTATCGCAATCTTTTGGACTCAGCATAATATCCTTTCCATAGACCATTTTTGTTGCCTTTTTCATCGACTTGATTACTATCGGTCTGCGCAAAACAAAAAGTAACAATCAAAAAGCAAAAATAAGAAGCAACTTTATCAAGCATCGGTTTCAATTTTAACGGATTTTAAATCAACAGCAAATCTAAAAGGAATTTTACACAAAAATAGACTTATCTTATTTTACGAGCACAATCATTGTAGAAAAACGAAAATATGTTAGAATTCTTACACTGATTGATTTTTACGCAAAAAAAAATCTTTTAGTTAAAACACTAAAGCACTCAAATAAAACAGGTCAAACATTTGTAATTGAGTTATTTAATATTTTCACAGCGCATTGTAAAAAGTTAAAAAAAACCTAAAACTTCATTTTGTTTAATAATTTTATGAAAATTTTAAACATTTCATTTTGACACTTGGGTAAATTTGCAACTCAACTTAAACAAATATTAAATTATGAAAACAAACATTAAATTTTTATTCGCAGCACTAGTTGCTTTTTCGGCTTTTTCAATTACATCTTGTGGTGATGATGATGCAGCTCCAACGCAAACTCCAGCGCCACAAACAATTGCGCAAATTGCACAAGGAAATGCAGATTTAGAAACACTTGTAACCGCATTAAACCGTACCCAACTTACTTCAGTGCTTAGCGGTACAGGTCAATTTACTGTATTTGCTCCGACCGACGAAGCATTTGACACTTTCTTTTCCGCACTAGGACCTGACGTAAACGTAAACAATGTCGACACAGATGTTTTAAAAAATATATTGTTAAATCATGTGATTGGTAGTAAGATTATGAGTTCAGGCATACCTGATGCCACTTACGTAACAACTTTGTCACCAATCAACGCAAACTCTGGCGCTCCTACTATTAGTATGTTTGTGCAAAAGTCAGGTTCAACTGTTACCTTAAATGGCGGTATTGACAGCAAAGGAGCAGTAGTAAGTACAGCTGACGTAGCTGCTAGTAATGGAGTTATTCACATAGTAAATAGAGTTATTCAAATACCAACCCTAGTTGATCACGTGATTGACAACCCTGCTTTTTCAACTTTACTAGCAATAGTGACAAGTACAGGTGGGGATTTTGGTGACCAAAGCGCTGTTTTAGATGCATTAAACGAAACTGCATCTGCAACTCTTTTTGCTCCAAACAACGCTGCATTTACGAGTCTTATTTCCGAACTTGCAACAGTAGGTATTGTTCCAACCGCTCCTCAGTATTCGAGTGTGTTGCAATATCACGTAGTACCTGGGAATGTTCGTTCAACTAAATTACCTGAAATTGTTTTAAATTCTCCTTCTGTGCCAACATTAAACACGCAGGATATTACATTTTCTGCGACTGGAACTACATATAAAATAACTGGAACATTTAATCCAGTTCGCCCAGCAAGCACTATTATCCTACCTATAGATATACAAGGAAGTAATGGGGTTGTACATACAATTGATAAGGTTCTACTACCATCATTATAGTAGATAAATAATTGCTATTAATCAAGAATACAAGCCGTCTCAATGCAAAAATTTGAGACGGCTTTTTTTATTTACCAATTAACTACTCATCCAACAACCGTTGCAAATGTGTCTTTTCTCTTATTGGCAATGTGTCTCTGATTACCATAAATATATCCCTTTTATTTTGGTCTTGTATTAAGGTCCGAATATTGTCTTTGCAAAATTTTACAAATTGCCAACGGTGGTTTGCCGTTCCATAAGCCAAACTTCGAAAAACATCTTCAGTATGCATTTCTAAACTCAATAACTTTTGCAATGCTTCTTGCTGCACATTTGAATCAAAATCAGTTCCGGTATAACGCAACAACTGCAAATAGAAATTCATTTTTTGCTTTGAATCAGTGGTCGTCAGAAAAGACAAATACAAATGAAATATCTTTAAATTCTGGTTCTGAAACCCGCTCCAATCTTTTGATAATGAAAGGTAATAAGCTCTTCTTTCAGGAAATTGTTTCCACAAACGCAACAAAGCAATCTCCTTGGTCTCGTAGGAATCGTCATTTAATAAAGTTTCATACGCTGCTCTGAAAGTCTCTGGTATTTCTTTTACAGTCATGGCAACGGCCTGTCGAACATGAACGTCATTGGTCTGCAAAGCAGCATTTAAAACATATTCTTTGGTTTCAAAAGGCAAAGCAACTGTTTGAAAAACCAATATCTCTTTCAGTGGATAATAGGCTTGACTTTGAAACAATTTCTCTATTTTTTGCCGGTCCTTATCAAGTTGCAAGGGTTGATGCTGCATTGCAAAATACTGCTTCATAAAATCATTCTTGAGTAACAATTCCTTCACTTCCTCTGCCTGAAATGCGGTTTCCTCCAACCATTGCTTTCTGAAACTGCTGGTGTCAAAATCAGAAACCTTATTCACTTCTTTCAAGAAATCAGCTGTTGTTACATTCTGGAAAGCGAACTTCGTCAAATAATTTCGAACCGCTTTATTGAAGTTTTCCTTGCCAATGCGGCTCCGCAAAACATGTAATGCCCATGCCCCTTTTTGATAATAAGAAAGTGAACTCGCCTTTTCATTCAAAACTGGAATGAGGTCTCGCTTTGCGGCATCTTCTAGTTGTTCTGAAATAGTGTGTAATTTATGATAAAAATAATCATCACCGAAAACTTCTCGTTCCGCCATCAAAGCATAATACGTAGCAAATCCTTCCTGCAACCAATGGTCTTTTCCAGATTGGGCTGTAACCAAATTGCCAAACCATTGATGCGCGAGTTCATGTGCACTCACATTAACGAAATTGCGGTCTTTAAAACCAGTACTGTCAACTAAAAAATCTCTCGCAAATAAAGTTGTGGTCGTATTTTCCATGCCTGCATATAGAAAATCATGAACAGGAATTTGCCGGTAAATCTTCCACGGATAAGGCACTCCAATTTCGCGCTCCAAAAAATCAAAGATTGTTTTGCAATGGCGATAAGTTGGTTCAACTGACAGAAGATCTCCATCTTCAAAATAATTGACAATTGGGATGCCTGAAGAGGCACGAATTTCTTGATTTTTAAAGTGTCCGATGGCAACCATCAACAAATAACTGCTCATCGAATTGGTCATTTGATAGGTCCATTTGATATCATCTCCTACAATTTCTTTTTTTAGCAACTCACCATTAGAGACGACTTCAAAACTTTTATGAAAGCTGAGGGTCAATCCAAAAACAACCTTCTCATTCACATCATCAAAACTAGGAAGCCAATGACTCGTGTATTTCCCTTGACCTTGCGTCCAGATTTGCCCATTCACTTCTTCAGGCGTGTCGATGGTTTTGGTAAAATCCCAATTAACAAAGTACATGGCTTGGGTTGGAAATGCTTCGTATCGAAAAGTCAACGTATTTTTCCCTTTTTTGAAACCTTTATATAGCAACAATTCCTTTTTATTTTCTTTAAAATCGACTGGCGTTCCATTAATTTTTAAATTGGAAAACTCCATTTTTTGCGCATCGATTCGAATTGTGTCGATGATTTTTTTGACTTCAAAAGTGTAAGAAGCCTCGCCGATTACATTGCGTTTGACTGGATTGATCTCAAGCGACGCATTTACAGTTTTAAAATCAACCCATTGAAGTTGTTGAGAAAACCCAAAAGATGAAAGTAAGAGTAATAAATAATAGCGCATTGTTAGGTTGTGTTTCAGATGTTTGGCAAAGATACAAGGAGATACGCTAATTTTATCGAATAAAAATTTTCATGTTTCCAAGTTTTAAAATTATACCTTATATTCGCTTTTGATATTTTAAGCCATACAAAAATCCTATAATCTCTTATTCTGCAATGTCGAATCTGCTGCAAACTCCAATTGAATATTTGAAAGGCGTAGGACCCAATCGTGGCGATTTACTTCGCAAAGAATTGGGTGTTCATTTCTATGAAGATTTGATTCAGCATTATCCCAACCGCTACATCGATCGAACACGCTACTACAAGATCAATGAGTTGCGCAACCAACCTGCAGAAGTTCAGCTAATTGGAAAGATTATTAACATCAAAATGGTCGAGCAAAAGCGCGGCAAAAGATTGGTCGCAACTTTTGCTGATGAAACTGGACAAATGGAGCTAGTCTGGTTCCAAGGACATAAATGGATAAAGGAAAATCTGCAACTCAATGTTCCCATAGTCATCTTCGGAAAATGCACCTTATTCAATTACGTATTTACCATGTCCCATCCGGAAATCGAATTGTTTTCGGAACATGAAAAAAGTTTGCGATCCGCTTTACAACCTGTTTATCCGTCAACAGAAACCCTAACCAACCGAGGAATCTCAAGTCGTGTGATGTCGAAGATGATGCAACAATTATTTCTAGAAACTCAGAATCTCTTTGGTGAAACATTACCCGCGTATTTGATTTCCGAACTAAGATTGATGTCAAAAAAAGAAGCGTTGTTGAATATTCATTTTCCCAGCAATAATGACGCTTTAGCAAAGGCGCAATTTCGATTAAAGTTCGAAGAATTGTTCTTTATCCAACTACAACTAATCACGAAAAACCTCCTCCGAAAACATAAAATTAAAGGACATCCATTTACACATGTTGGCGATTTATTTAGTAATTTCTTTCAAAACCACTTGCCATTCGAATTGACGACTGCGCAAAAAAGAGTGCTGAAGGAAATTCGAAACGACATGGGAAAACCAGCTCAAATGAATAGACTTTTGCAAGGCGATGTCGGCTCGGGTAAAACTATCGTCGCATTTATGAGCATGCTTTTGGCTTTAGACAATGGTTTTCAAGCATGCTTGATGGCGCCCACGGAGATTTTAGCCAATCAACATTTTTTTGGATTAAGTGAATTGGCTAAACAGCTTAATATCAATATTAAAATTCTAACAGGCTCAACCAAAACTTCGGAAAGGAAAATCATTCATGAAGCACTAGAAGATGGAAGTTTACACCTCATCATTGGAACACACGCGCTGCTAGAAGATAAAGTGAAATTTCGAAATCTTGGACTCGCAATTATTGACGAGCAGCATCGTTTCGGCGTCGAGCAACGTTCAAAACTGTGGCAAAAAAACACGATTCCGCCCCATGTTTTGGTCATGACCGCCACGCCCATCCCACGAACTTTAGCCATGAGCTTGTATGGCGATTTGGATATTTCTGTAATAGATGAATTACCGCCTGGGAGAAAACCAATTCAAACGGTACATCGCTTTGATTCAAACCGCTTAAAAGTTTGGAAATTCATTCGAGATGAAATCGAGAAAGGCAGACAAATATATATCGTTTATCCTTTGATTCAAGAGTCCGAAAAAATGGATTTTAAAGACTTGATGGATGGTTATGAAAGTATTTCTCGAGATTTTCCACTTCCAAAATACGCCATTTCAATCGTGCATGGTAAAATGAAACCCGCCGACAAAGACGCTGAGATGAAGCGATTTTCAGAAGGAAAAACCAACATTATGGTCGCAACCACCGTCATTGAAGTGGGCGTTAATATTCCCAACGCAAGCGTCATGATTATCGAAAGTGCAGAGCGATTTGGATTGTCACAATTGCATCAACTTCGCGGTCGTGTCGGTCGTGGTGCCGAGCAAAGCTATTGTATCTTGATGACCTCGCACAAACTTTCTAGCGATAGCAATACGCGAATGGAAACGATGTGCGCGACCAATGATGGATTTGAAATTGCGGAAGTTGATTTGAAATTGCGCGGTCCCGGCGACCTCATGGGCAAACAACAAAGCGGTGTTCTAAATCTTCAAATCGCCGATTTAGTGCGAGATAAAGATATCTTAATGATTGCAAGACATGAAGCGGTCAAGCTACTGAAAGATGACGCCACGATGGAAAAGCCGGATCATGCTAATCTCCGTGTCGTTTTTATTGCACTTTCCAAGAAGAAAAATATTTGGAATTACATCAGTTGATAGCCTAAATAAATTTGTTATTATTACTGTTAATATGAATCAAATGCGACGGGTTATCCAATTTGTAAAACGTAAATTATTCAGTTACTCTGTATCCCAAGACAAAGGCGGAAAAAATAAAATAATGATTGTCAGCGCATCGATAGTCAAACTACAAACTTACGACAAAGTGCGCAGCACCAATAAGCAATACCATGCGAAATTGTCTGAAATTACTTTGAAAGAATTGGCGGGTAATTTGGGTTTTTAAACGAAAACTCGAAATCAACATTTAAAAATTTCACGCAAAGACGCTAAGGCGCAAAGAAAAAAAATTAAATACAACTTAGCGGCTCAGCGTCTTTGCGAGAGATAAAAATCATTGTATTTTTGGCGATTAATAAACAGCACACGAATGATCTCCTACAACACCAAAGATTGGTTTACTTTTATTTTTCGTTTCCACAAAGCGGATACGTTTAGGACGCTGTTTCCGATTATGATTGCGATTAGCATTTACGCCGGAGCTGTCGGCTATATGGAAGTCGTCTATTGGAAACTAGCAGACACAAGTTACATCAAAAATATTACAATCATGCACGGAATGTTGGGTTTTGTGATTTCGTTGTTGCTCGTTTTCAGAACCAATACCGCCTATGACCGTTGGTGGGAAGGAAGGAAATTGTGGGGCGCATTGGTGAATAATAGTCGAAATTTTGCCTTGAAACTCGCTGTGATTTTGAACGATAAAGAAGACCAACATTATTTTAAGCGTATGATTCCAACTTATGCGTTGGTGTTGCAACAGCATTTGAGCAATGAAGAAACTAGTCTACAGCTCTTTGATGATGTTGATTTGGAAATTGACCATCATTTGCACCTTCCTAATCAAGTGGCGAAAAAGATGTTTCAAAAATTGAATGATTTGTATGTTGGACAAAAAATATCTGGCGATCAGTTGATTATTTTAAATGCTGAGATACAATCCTTCACAGACATTTGCGGTGCTTGTGAACGAATCAAGAACACGCCTATTCCCTACTCTTACAGTGCGTTTATCAAAAAATTTATATTCTTTTTTGTCATGACGTTACCTTTTGGCTATTCTTTTAGTTTGGGTTATTATACGGCTCCAGTGGTGGTTTTTATCTTTTATGTTTTGGCGAGTTTAGAATTGATTGCAGAAGAAATTGAAGATCCATTTGGTGGTGATGCGAATGATTTACCGACTAAGAAAATTGCTGAAAACATTAAAAAACATGTGGGTGAACTGATGCCCTAGCCCAGATGGAAACGGCATCCTTTTGTGGCGGCGTTTACTTCGTCAGTTCGCCAAGGCTCGTTTGCCACAAAAGATATAGTGAACAGCTGGAAAAAGCTCCTAAAATAATTGCTTTAAAAAAATATATATTTATTTCGAACTCCAAACCGCATTGATTATATTTGCGACCTCAAAAATAGACTGACAAAATCCATGAAAATCTCATACAACTGGTTAAAACAATTTATCAAAATCGATTGGAAATCTGACGAAACTGCTGCTTTGTTGACCGACTTGGGTTTGGAAGTAGAAGTGGTAGAAAAATACCAGTCGGTAAAAGGCGGTTTGGAAGGAATTGTTGTGGGGCATGTATTGACGTGTGTGCAACATCCTAATGCCGATCGATTGAAAGTGACGACAGTTGATTTGGGCGATGGTGTGCCTGTTCAAATTGTCTGTGGTGCGAGCAATGTTGCTGTCGGACAAAAAGTGCCTGTTGCGACTATTGGGTCGACATTGTATGATAAGGACGGACATTCCTTTGTAATTAAGAAAGGAAGAATCCGCGATGAAGAAAGCCACGGAATGATTTGCGCCGAAGATGAAATTGGTTTGGGAACGAGTCACGATGGGATTATGGTTTTGGATGCGAGTTTAAAACCAGGAACTTCAGTCGCTTCAGTTTTTAAAGTAGAAAATGACGAAATCTTCGAAATTGGGTTAACACCGAATCGTGCGGACGCCATGAGTCACTATGGAACTGCAAGAGATTTGCGTGCCGGTTTGCTACAAAGTGGTGTCAACGTAGAATTGATTACCCCTTCTGTCAGCAATTTTAGAATCGACAAGCGGACCCTCAAAATTGATGTAAAGGTTGAAAACGGAAAGTTAGCGCCGCGCTATTGCGGGGTTACGATTTCGGGAATTACAGTAAAACCCTCTCCGGATTGGTTGCAAAACCGTTTGAAATCGATTGGATTGAATCCGAAAAACAATATCGTCGACGTTACAAATTATGTTTTACACGAATTAGGACAACCCTTACATGCTTTTGATGCCGCAAAAATTAATGGAAAAATTATAGTAAAGACTTTGCCGGCGGGAACAAAATTTACGACGCTGGACGATGTAGAGCGAACGTTACATGAAGAAGATTTGATGATATGTGATGAAAAAGGACCGATGTGTATGGCAGGTGTTTTCGGAGGAAAGCATTCGGGAGTAAGCGAAGAAACCACTAACATATTTTTAGAAAGTGCCTATTTCAGCCCTGTTGGCGTGAGAAAAACCGCAAAAAGACACAGTTTAAGTACCGATTCTTCGTTCCGTTTTGAAAGAGGAATAGATCCCACCATCACCGAATTTGCATTGAAGCGCGCCGCCATTTTGATTCAGGAAGTCGCAGGTGGTGAAATCACTTCGGACGTGATTGATATTTATCCGAAGAAAATTGAAGATTTTCCTGTGTTTTTAAATTTCGCCAAAACCGCAAAATTAATTGGCCAAGAATTATCAAAAGAAATTATAAAAAAGATCTTAGCATCACTTGATATTAAAGTGAATAGTGTTACTGATGCTGGGCTTGGTTTGACCATTCCTGCGTATCGCGTAGACGTGCAACGAGAAATTGATGTGGTTGAAGAAATCTTACGCGTTTATGGTTATAACAACATCAACTTCACCAAAAAACTCAATGCTACGGTTTCAAATTCGGCGCGGACAGAAGATTATAAAATTCAGAACATCATCGCAAACCAACTCAATTCATTAGGGTTTCATGAAATGATGGCAAATTCATTGACGAGTCCAGAATATGTAAAACTCTCGTCCACACTCAAAGAAGAGCACAACGTCACCATGCTAAATCCGTTGAGCAACGAATTGTCAACAATGCGACAATCGTTGTTATTTAGCGGGTTGGAAGCTATTTCTTATAACATCAATCACAGAAACGCTGATTTAAAATTATTTGAATTCGGAAAATCCTATCATCATTTCGAATCTGGAAATGAAGAACGTAAACATCTGACTCTTTTTCTCTCGGGTGATCGAAATTCAGAGAACTGGACAAATGCACAAAAACCGACGGATTTCTTCTTATTTAAAGGCTATATAGACGCAATAATCGCTCGATTAGGTTTGGATAAAATTAAAATTCAACCAGTAAAATCTGATGTGTTTTCAGAAGGATTGACAATGATTGCTGGAGATGAAACTGTGGTGGAATTTGGTACTGTCCGAAAAGGTATCCTAAAGCACTTTGATATAAAACAAGAGGTTTACTACGCTGACTTTAATTGGAATTTGGTTTTGAAATTAATCCAAACCAAAATAAAGTATCGTGAGATTGCGAAATATCCGGAAGTGCGGCGAGACTTGGCGCTGCTTCTTGATGAATCGGTGAGCTTTGAATCTGTATACACCATCGCAAGACAAAGTGAAAAAATATTATTGAAAAACATCATCTTATTTGATGTGTATACAGGAAGCAACTTGCCCGACGGTAAAAAATCATATGCTGTTAGCTTTACGATGCAAGACCAATCGAAAACGCTAACGGAAGAGCAAATTGATAAGGTGATGAGCAAATTGCAAAAAAACTTTACTGTGGAACTGGGCGCAACTTTGCGATAAACGGATATATTTGTAAACAGCGTTCTAACTTAAACTAATAGAAAAATGAAAACAAAATTTTTAGCAATTGTAGTTTTTTTCTTTGTTGTAAACACCAGCATGGCACAATCAACTTTTGACAAATGGCCTGCCATTAAGGAATTTCATCAAGTAATGTCGCAAACATTTCATCCAGCTGAAGAAGGAAATTTAGAGCCAATAAAGACTCGTTCTGAAGAATTAATGAATAAGGCCGCGAATGTCCTGAAGTCAAATATCTCAACAGAATTTGCTACCGCATCAATCCTTGCTTCTGCAGAAAAATTACAATTAAAAAGCAAAGGATTGCACAAAATGGTTCAAGCAAAAGTTTCAGATGCTGAAATTACCAAATCACTGACCGAACTTCACGATGTTTTTCATGAAATCGTCGGGTTGTGCTCTGAGAAAAAGTAAGAGAATCTTCCAAATGGTTTAGAATAGTTAGCCATGAACTCCCGAATTTTTGAAAATTAATTCAAATTTCATTCGCGAATTCTTGGCTAAAATCTTTTCAACAAATCCCAAATCCTAAATCTAAAATCTAAAATTAATTTTACCTTTGGGCATTCAAAAAAAAAGACATCATGGTTTATAAATTCAGAGTAATTCTCGACACTGAAGAAGATATTTTTAGAGACATTGCAATACTAGAAGAAGATACTTTAGAAGATTTACACAATGCTATTGTAAATGCATTTGACTTTGATGGTTTGGAATTGGCTTCTTTTTACACTTGTGATAATCAATGGAACCAAGATCAGGAAATTCCGCTTTTTGATACAGGAGATGTTGCCGGAGAGATGAAAACGATGGCAGATTATCCTTTATCGACAATACTTGACAAGCAACACACCAAAATATTATATGTGTATGATTTTCTGAATATGTGGACGTTCCTTGTTGAATTGGCCGCTATTGAAGACATTGCTGTTGGAGAAACCTATCCTAGCACACTTTTTTCGCATGGAATCATGCCGATTGATGCTGGCGATAAATCATTTGAAGCAGATATGACTGACGATATTTATGGTGAATTTGAAGATGATTTAGACCAAGATGATCTCGATATGTTTGACGACAACGAAGGCGGCGAAAGCTTTGAAGATTATGGGTTTGAGGAGAATTGGAATTAAATTTATGGTTCTAAGGTTCTAAGTTGCTGAGGTTCTCAGGTTCTCAGGTTTTAATTATCTTTGAGATATATAATCCATACAGCCATGAGTAATTTTAGAAATCTATTAGTTTGGCAGAAAGCCATGTCAATGACTACATTTATTTACAATTCAACAAACCAATTTCCAAAAGAAGAAATTTTCGGTTTAACTTCTCAAATCAGAAGATCCTCCATATCAATTCCGAGTAACATTGCTGAAGGATTTGGGAGAGATAGTTGCAAAGAATATTTGCGTTTTTTAAACATTTCCATCAGCTCACTTTTTGAATTACAAACTCAGCTTGAAATAGCCAAAAATATTAATTATTTAAACGAAATAGAATTTAATACGCTTTACGAAAATAGTCGTGAACTCGAACGAATGCTTGTTTCATTCACAAACAAAATCAAAGAACGAAACCAAAAAAACTCAGAACCTTAGAGCCTTAAGCCTTAATACCTTTGCTCTTATAGCCTTTAATATTACAATCTTCAACCTTAGAACCTTTCCATAAAACATGATCAACCTCTACAACACCCATATCGAAAACCTCTCTATTCACCGCGTGGGCAATAAAAGTCGCAATGAAGCCATTTTCCTTTCAGAGCAACCATATAATTTGAATGACGAAATCGTTCCGTTATTGAAAGAATATTTCTTTAAGCCCTTTCGCGAAAAAGAAGAAAACTACTTTCAATTTGCACATGAAGTCGATTTGGACTATAATGACATGTATAAATTAGTGACTGAAATTTTTGACAATCCGGGCAATGTTCACGATCTGTCTAAAAAAATCACAAAACACTTGTTTGAGCAGTCCAATCATCCTCATATCAAAAATGGGGAAGTTTATGTGACCTATTTGACTAATTTAAATATTGACAATACAGTTGTAGATGCGGTTGGCATTTTCAAAAGCGAGATACAAAGTGATTTTATGCAATTTGAAGAAAAAGGCACTACCCTTGAGATGATTCTGCAACAGGGAATTAACCTCAACAAACTCGACAAAGGCTGTTTAATTTTTAACCATAAGAAAGAAGAAGGCTACAAGATCTTGTCTGTCGATAGCAATCGCTACGACGCGCGTTATTGGTTAGAGCATTTTCTTTCTGTTGATGCTTTTGAAGATGAAAATTTCATTACGAAAAAGTATTTAAAATTCTGTCAAGGCTTTGCCAAAGATGTTGTTTTTCCGGCAGAAGATAAAAAAGAAGAAGTGATGTTTATGAATCGCTCGGTCAATTATTTTGCAAAGAATGACCAGTTTGAAGAGTCGAATTTTTTGAATGAAGTTTTGGACAATCCTGATTTGATCCCTGAGTTTAAAAACTACAAAGTAGATAAAGGAGAAAAATACAGTATTGAAGATATCACCACTTTTCCTATTGCCAATGCGGCTGTTTCGGATGCAAGAAAATCAATAAAAAATGTGATTAATCTTGACACGCATATCCAAATTAAGATGGATTTTATCAATCCCGAAAGTGCAGAGAAATATGTTGAAAAAGGTTGGGATGAAGAAAAACAGATGTATTATTATTTGGTTTATTTTAACAAAGAGCAGAAAAGTTAAATATTTCCATTTTCAAAAAACTCAACCTTGATTGTGAAATTATTTGCTATTTGTAAAATTATAATTTGTAAGTAATTACATGTATTTTTTGTAATTAACTGTATTACAACGTTGTTTTTTGTTTCTTTACCTAAAATATTCTAAGTTAGATCTTTGAAAATATTCTTTCGAGGATGAAAAATTACTTAATAAAACCAATTCATTTTGTGGGTAAAATAGGATGTCTCCTTTCGGGTCATCAATTTATCACGACGCGTAACATCACAGCTCATTTTAAAGAATACAGATGCCTTCATTGTGGATTAGAATTGACCAATAATGCACTAGGGAAAAAAATAAATTTAACTCAAGAACACCGCGACATCAATGAAACGCTAAATCAGCTCTACAAAAAGAGACATCCTTTAGCTTAGTTGATTTTATCCGTAACTTTTCCTTAACTTGTTAGACCAACCGCCAATCAAATAAACGAACAATTTGGAAACCATCTTATCGATTCAAAATCTCAACAAACGTTTTGGCCCAATTCACGCCGTAAAAAACGTTTCCCTCGAAATACAAAAAGGCAATGTGTATGGAATTTTAGGTCCAAATGGCTCTGGAAAATCAACAACACTTGGTATTGTTCTCAATGTTGTCAATAAAACCTCTGGGAATTACAGCTGGTTTGGTGGAACGATGCAAACCCATGATGCACTAAAAAAAGTAGGTGCCATTATCGAACGTCCGAATTTCTATCCTTACATGACCGCACGTGAAAACCTTGAATTGGTCTGCAAAATAAAGGGAATTCCATACACAAAAGTGATAGAGAAGTTAGAATTAGTTGGCCTCATTGACCGCGAAAATAGTAAGTTTCGAACTTTTTCATTAGGCATGAAACAGCGACTCGCAATAGCTTCAGCACTATTAAATGATCCTGAAATTCTAATCCTAGATGAACCTACAAATGGTTTGGATCCGCAAGGAATTCACCAAATAAGAGATATTATTAAAGAAATAGCATCGCAAGGCACCACAATATTGCTTGCTTCACATTTGTTGGATGAAGTCGAAAAAGTATGTACGCATGTTTTAATTCTTAGAAAAGGAGAAGTGCTATATTCTGGTAGCGTCGACGCAATGAACTCCAACGAAGGTTTTTTTGAATTGCAATGTGAAAACAACCATCAATTAATGACCTTTCTTTCCTCTTATGAATCGATTGGAAAGTTATCGGAAGAAAATGGAAAAGTATATGCTTATTTAAAAAAACCGATGGAATCTTCGGAAATGAATCGTCTACTTTTTGAAAAAGGAATTATTCTGAATCATCTCGTAAAACGTAAAAATAGTCTAGAAGAACAATTTCTTGAATTGACCAATCAACCTAAATCGAAAAAATAAAAGATGAAAAGACTGCTTGCCATCGAATTGCAAAAAATCTGGAAAAACAAAGCCAGTCGTGTTTTGACACTTGCCTATTTCGTTATTTTATCTTTTATCGCATTAATTGCTTCTGTCAAATTTAACATTGGCAGTTTTCAATTGAGAATCGCCGATGAAGGTATTTTTAATTTTCCTTACATCTGGCATTTCAATACCTACATCGCGTCGATATTAAAGTTTTTTTTAGCCATTGTGATAGTATCGATGATGGCCAACGAATACAGCTATGGCACATTGAAACAAAATTTAATTGACGGGATGAGTAAAAAAGAATTTGTTTTATCTAAGTTTCTAACCGTTTTTGTTTTTGCGGGCAGCTCAGCTGTTTTTGTCTTTATCATGTCACTTATATTAGGTTTGTGCTTTTCATCATACACTGAAATCGGAATAATATTCTCAGAATTGGAGTATATCCTCGCCTATTTCGTTAAGCTAATGGGATTTTTCTCGTTTTGCTTGTTTCTAGGAATTCTGATCAAACGTTCTGCCTTTGCACTAGGATTTCTATTGATTTGGAATATTGTAGAAGGTATAATTAGTGGCTTAATTTCTTTTAAATTATTTCCTGAAGGCAATACAGCTTCTTACATCACAATGTTTTTGCCGTTAGAATCGATGTCAAATCTAATTGTAGAACCTTTTACAAGATTGTCTTTTGTAAAAACAATTGGGACACAAATCGGTGTAACACAATTTAAAGATTACGGGGTACACTGGTACGGGATTTTGATTGTTGTCATGTGGATTTTAATTTTTATGTTATTATCTTATAAATTACTTAAAAAGAGAGATTTATAGTATCTTTACCGATGCGATGAATTTTCTAAAATGTGCCATTTTGATTGCTGTTAGCTATTGCTTTTCTGTCAGTAGTAATGCGCAATTCATACAAGTAGATGATACCTTCACTGCCCAACAACTGATTGAAGATATACTTATCAATAGTCCTTGTGCTAATGCTACGAATTTTTCTGTTAGTGGAGGGAATTTTGGTTCACAACAAAGTTTTGGTTATTTCACCAATGGTGGCAGTGGTTTCCCATTTGCAGATGGGATTGTCTTAAGTACTGGAAAAGCAGTTTCGGCTGTAGGACCGAATAGCGGTATCTTAAGTGAAGGCAGCACTTCTTGGCTCGGTGATGCTGATTTAGCGCAAGCTCTTGGCGTAAACAATACTGTAAATGCAACCATTATTGAGTTTGATTTTTTACCGTTAACTAACAAAATCAGCTTCGACTACATTTTTTCATCAGAGCAATATTTATCAAATCCGACCAGCAACCAATGCCGTTTTACTGATGGTTTTGCGTTTTTGCTAAAAGAAGCAGCTGGAACAGATCCCTATCAAAACCTCGCATTGATTCCCGGTACTTCTATTCCAGTAAGCGTCAATACCGTAAGAGGTTCTGGAACTATTTGCCAATCTGCAAATGAATTGTACTTTGGCGGTTTCAACAGCAGTAATCATCCCACAAACTTTAATGGGCAAACCACAATAATGAAAGCCCAAGCCACAGTAAATCCTGGAACTTTATATCATATTAAATTAGTAATAGCGGATCAAGGAAATAATCTTTATGATTCTGCAATATTTTTAGGTGGCGGTAGCTTTGATGTTGGAACCAACTTAGGTCCAGATCGACTTTTAGCAACAAATAATCCAATCTGCGCAAACGAGACATTTGACATTCAAACAAACGTAAGTGGCACCAACGCATACAAATGGTTTAAAGATGGTGTGGAAATTCCCACAGAAACAAACTCAAACTTGGTGGTGTCAAGTCCAGGAACCTATTCGGTAGAAATTACCTTAGGCGGAACTACTTGTATATCAACAGGCTCTATTGTTATTGAATATGCCGCACTTCCTGCATTAACAGCGAGTATCGTACAATGTGATGAGAATCAAGATGGCACTACGTTATTTAATCTGACCACACTCAATAGCATCATAACGAACAGCGATCCAAGTTTCGGCCCTATTGCTTATTACGAAAACCTATTTGACGCGCAGAACCAAATTACAAATAATGCCATTGTAAATTCAAGTTCCTATTTGAGCAATACCAAAACTATTTACGCGAGTTCGATGAATAGTTTTGGATGTCTGGCAGTTGTCACTATTTCGCTACAAGTATCAAACAATTCATTTCCGAATATTGTAGATTTTGAGAGCTGCGATTTGGATGCCAACGTCGACGGATTTTATGCTTTCCAATTGAGCGATATTGACTCGAAAGTGCTTACTGGATTACCTAGTGGCCTGACCGTAAATTACTACCCGAGTTACAACGACGCTTTACTACAAACCAATATTCTCCCAGCGTCTTATATCAACGTAACACAGTTTATCTCGAGAATCTATGCAAAAATATTAGATGGAACTGATTGCTATGGAATCCAACCCGTTGATTTGTATGTTAATAGTAATTCTCCACCAAATTTTGAAGATGAAGAGGTTTACCTGTGCGACAATACTCCACTACCAGTAGCTATTGCAACCAATTTCTTTTCGTACAATTGGAGCAATGGAGATACTAATTTTAGTACCGAATTTGCGGCAGCTGGCGAATATAATGTGACGGTGACCAACAGTGATGGCTGTGAAGCGACTAAAAAGTTTACAGCCATTGCTGGTGGTGCACCGACAATTACTTCAGTTACTGTTAATGATTTTCAAGGTGACGCCAATTCAGTAACTGTAAACGCGGTTGGTCTCGGAACATGGGAATACTCATTGGATGGCATCAACTATCAAAATAGCGCAACTTTTTATAATGTATCATCAGGCGCGTATTTAGTTTATGTTAGGGATCAATACCAATGTGGTGAAGATACAGATGAAATTGTTGTTCTCAATTACCCTACTTTTTTTACCCCAAATGACGACACTTATAATGATGTTTGGAAAATCACCAACATAGAATATTTCTCAAATACCACCATTAGAATTTATGATAGATTCGGGAGGTTGCTAAAACAAATCGCACCCCAAAATGGTTGGGATGGAATTTATAATGGAACAAAACTGCCCTCAGACGATTATTGGTTTGTATTAGAAGGACCAAAAGGTAAAACAATTACTGGTCATTTTACCCTCAAGCGATAATTCTAATATTTTATTTGCTAATTTTAGCCGATGAAAAAGAGACACCTACTATTTTTTTTCCTTTTTTCTATCGGATGCTTTGCTCAGTTCAGCAAAATCCATTACATCCCACCTTTGTCAGGAACAAATGATACGTCTGGTAGCGCACAAGAACAATACCTTTACATCTCGACACCAACTGTTGCGCCTGTAAACTTCAGAATTATTCAACTCGGCGGAACCACAATAAACGGAGTTGTGTCAAAAAGCAACCCATATATCTATAATGCAGGATTTGGCATAAGTACCCAACTCATGGTACAAAAAACAGATGTCAATACCATTCAAAACAACAAAGGATTTATTATCGATGCCGATGATTTAGTGTATGTATCTGTTAGATTGATTGCTGGGAATGGAAATCAATCGGGAGCCGTTGTATCTAAAGGTTTAGCAGGCTTAGGCACTCAGTTTCGGGTTGGTTCCTTATTGAATACTAATCCCAATCTTTCCTTTGGACAAAGACATTATACTTTTGTTTCCATTCTTGCAACGGAGAATAACACACTCGTTGCATTTGACGATATAAAACCTGGTGTCGTTCTCATAAATAATGCAGCAGCGAGCAATACACCTTCTTCAATAATTCTTAATAGTGGAGAAAGTTTTGTAATGGCGGTTGAAGGGCCAATAAATCCGCTTGATCCGAATCCACTGACTGCCAACAGAGATGGCCTTGTGGGTTCTTTAGTCACTTCAGACAAACCGATTGCCGTCAATTGTGGCTCTTTTGCCGGAACAAATGCTGACAATAATTTGGATTTAGGGTTTGATCAAATTGTTTCAGTAGAAAGAACAGGAAAAGACTATATTTTTATTAAAAGTACTGGTCAGGATGTCGTTGAGCGTGTGCTATTAGTCGCACATACGGATGGTACTGAAATTCGTTTAAACGGAAATACAGGCGCAGCTGATTTTACGATCAATGCAGGGGAATATCTTGATTTAAACGGCAGTAATTTTAATGGACAAGGAAATCTGTATGTTCAATCATCCGAAAATGTATTTGCTTATCAAACAATTGGTGATGATAGCCGAACAGATTTCGCGAACCAGGAATTGTTTTTTGTTCCACCATTAAGCTGCGAAACTCCAAAATTAATAGACAATATTCCGCTCATCAATCAGATTGGTAACAGGACCTATTCCATTTCAAAAATAACGCTGATTACAAAAGCGGGGGCAACGCTCAACTTTCAAATCAATGGTGTGAATAACACATTGGCTGCACTAACCTCAATCTCAGGAGTTACGATCGCTGGCCCAACTCTAGTCGCGACATCTTTAGGTAATTATGATACCTACACCATCATTGGTCTAAACGGAAATATCGGTGTTTTTTCAACTGCTGAGTTGTACTTGGCAGCCTATGGAACAGACGGAGCAGCAACTTTTGGCGGATTTTACTCTGGTTTTATCTTTAAGCCTGAAATCACTTTTAATTTATTAAACGTTGCCCAAGAAAATTGTATTCCCAATGCAGAACTTCGCGTCAATTCTTTGAGTTCCTTTGATACATTTCAATGGTATTTTAATGGTGCTGCTATTCCGGGTGCCACATTGAACTTCTACAATCCGTTGCTTCCCGGATATTACTATGTTAAAGCTGCCATAGGAAATTGCGGTACAAATGAAATTTCGTCAGACGAAATCCCGATTAGCGCTTGTCCTTTAAACTCCGACGGTGACTTGGCCAATGATAATATTGATATCGATTTTGACAATGACGGAATTCCCAATTGCGCTGAGTCGATTGGTGATGTAGGAATTGACCTCACGGATAACAGCACAATCTCTGTAAGCACGTCTGGTACCGTTGTTCCTGATCCAATTCCATTTTTTGGCAGCGTCAACGGTAACTTCGTGACAAAAACCCCTGTTGGGAAAAATAATACGGTGACATTTTCCAAGACGTTTGCAGCACCAACGAATATCTCACTAGAATATGTGAATACTTCCTCAACAGCAAATTTGATCAATTTTAATGGCGATTTTGTTGCCACTTGTGATGTCAACAAAACCATTACCGTTCTAAATCCAGACAACCAACTGCTAATCGACACGAATTATGACGATATCTTCGAAAGCGGTGTAACAGTTTATTCTTCCTATGAAGTTCGCTTTCGGATAAATAGCGCAACGCCTTTGCCAGCTGGGACTGGTACATTCAGATTGAAATCTACGGCTACTACTAGCATCACTTTAAAACACACGAACCTTTCAGATTCAGACCCGAACAATGCGACTTTTAGACTGGTCACAACGTGTGTCGCAAGAGATACTGACGGAGATGGAATTCAAGACGCCCTTGATTTAGATAGTGATAACGATGGTATCCTTGATTTATCGGAAGCACTTGGAGCTACGGTTGTCTCACCATCTAATCTAGATGCTAATTTAGACGGATTAGACGACGCTTATGGAAATGGTATTGATATAGCAGATACAGACAATGACGGCGTTCCAAACAATCTTGATTTAGACAGCGACAACGATGGTATTTTTGATTTAGTAGAAGCGGGAAGTTTTGCAACCGATAGCGATTCAGATGGTCGAGTTGATGGACTTCCAGCTGCTTTTGGCGCAAATGGAATTTTTAACGCAATGGAAACTTTTGCAAACTCGGGAATCTTAAATTATATCGTAGCAGACACCAATGCCGATGGAATAGAAAATTATATTTCTATGGAGAGCGACGGTGATGGATGCAGTGATGTCATCGAAGCAGGTTTTCTTGATCAAAATGAAGATGGCATGCTCGGTAGCCTTCCTCTTGCCGTAGACAGCAATGGAGTGGTAACTAGTGCGGTGGGATATTTAGTACCAAATGCCAATTACTTAACAAGTGCTCCAATTTCTATTGTAACGCAACCTTTTGTTGCACCTTTTTGTGCGCTTGAAAACGCTTCGATTGTAATCACAACTTCAGCGGCAGATTCTTACCAGTGGCAAGTATTCAATTCGGGAAATTGGATTAACCTTGTTAATGATACAAATTATGGGCAGGTCAATACAAATACTTTACAATTATTTGCACCTCCATTTTCTAATAATGGTTTCAGATATCGCGTAGTAATACGACGAAATGGAAACTCCTGTAATGTGATTTCAGATGAAGTTATCCTCGAATTATATGAACTTCCCACTGTGAATTCGCCAGTGACGTTAGTACAATGTGATAATGATAATAACGGTTTTACCACGGTAAATTTGAGGCAAAAAGAAAGTGAAATTGCCTCAGTTACCAATCGCGTCTTTACCTATTTCAAAACATTTTCGGCTGCTAAATTAGGTAATGAAACCTCTTCTAATTTTATCAGCAATCCTCTGAGTTACTTTACAAATTCTACAGTAGTTTGGGTTCGAATTGTCGACCAACTGCAAGGTTGTTATTCAGTTGCAGAATTAAATGTAGTGGTTTCTAACACGCAAATTATTAATACTTACAATAGACAATTTTACAAATGCGACGATTTTCTTGACGCTTTTGGCAACAATAATGCCGACAATAATGATCGTGACGGAATTGCAACATTTAATTTTAGTCCCGCAACTTCTGAAATTATTGCATTATTACCGTCGACATCGATTTATAGCGTTAAGTACTATAAAGACTTTCAAGATGCTTCTGCAGAAGTTGATATAGATGGTAATTCACTTGAAATTTCTCAAGATATACTCGCAGCCGAAAGCATATATAATTATAGAAATAGAGATTACCCGACGCAACAGCAAATTTGGGTTCGCGTCGAAAGCACACTCGACAACGCTTGTTATGGAATCGGACCGTATGTAACATTAAATGTCGAAAGATTGCCCGTAGCAAATCCGTACAACGATACAAATATTATTCGCAATTGCGATGATAATCAAGACGGCGTTTTTGGTTTTGACACTTCACAGATTGAAGCAGTTGTCCTCAATGGGCAGAGCAACGTGACGTTGAGTTACATAGATGAAAATGGCACGGCATTGCCAAGTCCACTTCCAAATCCTTTTGTTGTCAATACCAATAAAACCATCACTGTACGAGCTACAAATGCCATCACATTTGATCCAAATGGACCTTGCTATGACGAAATAACACTACAGTTTATTGTAGATGATTTGCCACAGGCATTTCCAGCAGATGCCAGCTTGTTTACTGTTTGTGATGATGAAGATGATCCTATCCTTCAAGATGGGATGTATAACTTTGATACGGCAGCAATCGAAGCTCAAATTTTGAATGGACAGAGCAATTTAGAAGTTACGTATTACAATGGCGCTGGTCAACTAATCGGGACAGCGTTACCTAATCCGTTTTTTACTATCTCGCAAAATATTACTGCAGTTGTTACCAATCCGCTAAACAGAACTTGTCCCGCTAGTATTCAAATTCCGTTTGTTGTAAAAGCGATTCCGAAAATCATCTTGTTGGGAAGTGACTTAATTTGTTCGGATACGCCTGATTTTACAATAACTATAGATGCAGCAATCGTTGACGGTAGTTCACCTTCTAATTATGATTTTCAATGGTATTTGGATGGCGCGCCAATTGTAGGAGGAACCAACTACCAACTAGAAGTTAATACTGAAGGAGTTTATACCGTTGATGTAACCAACAATCGCGGCTGTTTGAAAACAAGAATCGTTGATGTTACTGCCTCTGAAATTGCGCAAATTCAGGAAATTAAAATTATTGATTTACTAGAGTCGAATGTTGTTGAAATCATTGCGACGGGAAATGGGGACTTGGTTTACTCCCTTGACGACCTTAGTGACTTTCAATATTCCAATATATTTTATGATGTTTCATACGGAACCCACCAGGTATATGTGAAAGACATTAACGGCTGTGGATTGGTTGGCCCAATCGAAATTTATGTTTTGGGAATTCCACGGTTTTTCACACCTAATGGAGACGGAGTAAATGACACCTGGAATTTAGTAGGTAGCAATGCAAAATATAATAAAAATGCAGAAATACTGATATTTAATCGCCATGGTAAATTACTTCATCAAGAATTTGGCGACGAGAATGGTTGGGACGGAACTTACAACGGAAGACAGTTGCCTGCTGATGATTATTGGTACGTCATTACATTGGAAGACAATCGAAAATTTAAAGGGCATTTTAGTCTAATTCGATAAATATTAATTCAGCCCGATGAAAACCATTATCCTCTTTTTTACGGTTTCCATTATAACTACCGCACAGACTTTAAAAGTAAGTACTGGAAAAATCGAGCGATTGGTTAATTTTAAATCTAAATTTGTCGATGCAAGAAACATAGATATTTGGATTCCTGACGGCTATTCATCGTCAGAGAAATATGCTGTTTTGTATATGCACGATGGGCAAATGCTGTTCGATCCGGCTTCAACTTGGAATAAGCAAGCTTGGCAAGTAGATAGTATTGCAGGAAAATTGATAGCAGAAAATAAAATCCGAAAATGTATTGTTGTTGGTATTTGGAATAACGGGCAGAAAAGACATCCCGAATATTTTCCAGAAAAAGTTTATGCCACATTTTCCGTTGAACACAAGAAATTTATTTCAGACATTCTGCTCAAAAAAAGAAAAACAGGTACGGAGTTTAGACCAATTTCAGATAATTATCTGCAATTTATTGTTAAAGAGCTAAAACCATTTATCGATAAGTCCTACTCCACTTACACTGACCGTCAACACACTTTTATCTCTGGTTCAAGCATGGGTGGTTTAATTTCCTTGTATGCGATTTGTGAATATCCGGAAGTTTTTGGTGGTGCAGCTTGTTTGTCGACACATTGGACTGGCATCTACCAAAACAACGACAATCCGGTTCCAGATGCCATTATTTCCTATTTGAAAAAAAAGCTGCCAAATCCAAAAAATCACAAAATCTATTTTGATTATGGCGACCAAACTTTAGACAGTTTGTACCGCCCTTGGCAAGAAAAAGTAGATGTTGTGATGAAAGCGAAAGGATTTTCAACCCCAACTTGGAAAACACAATTCTTTGCAGGAAAAGACCATTCGGAGCAATCCTGGCGAGAGCGGTTTTTTATTCCTTTGGAGTTTTTGCTTCGTTTTTAATCGACTGCCCTAGCCCTGATAGTAGTGGAAATCCTTTTTTGCTATCAATATACCTCTGGACAACGCTCGAGGTGACTAGCAAAAAAGATTGGAACGGATAGCAGGATTAGCTTCTAATAAAAAAACCCATTCATTGACGAATGGGCTTGTTTATTGGTGTAAAACAAAATTAGATCTTAAATCGTTTTCTATCGTTTTCTGTCAAATGTATTTTTCTTAGACGAATCGATTTTGGCGTTACCTCGACATATTCATCTTTTTGAATGTACTCTAACGCTTCTTCTAAAGAGAAAATAATTGGAGGAATAATTCTTGCTTTTTCATCATTTCCAGACGAACGAACGTTGGATTGTTTTTTCTCTTTAGTTACGTTGACACACATATCATCACCACGAGAGTTTTCTCCAATTACTTGACCTTCATAGATTTCTGCATTTGGCTCAACAAAGAATTTACCACGATCTTGTAATTTATCGATAGAATAAGGAATAGCTTTTCCTTTTTCCATAGAGATCAGTGAACCTTTGTTACGTCCAGAAATTTCACCTTTGTAAGGTTCATATCCAATAAAACGATGTGCCATAATTGCTTCACCAGCAGTTGCAGTTAGCAATTGATTACGCAATCCAATAATTCCACGGGAAGGTATATTAAATTTTACAACCATTCGTTCACCTTTAGTTTCCATAGAAAGCATTTCACCTTTACGAAGTGTAACAAATTCTACCGCTCTTCCAGAAAGGCTTTCAGGTAAATCGATGGTTAATTCTTCGATAGGTTCACATTTTTTACCGTCAATTTCTTTGATGATAACTTGAGGTTGACCGATTTGCAGTTCGTATCCTTCTCTACGCATCGTTTCGATAAGTACAGACAAGTGCAATACACCACGACCAAATACCATAAACTTATCAGCAGAATCAGTTTCACCCAATTTCATAGCTAAGTTTTTCTCAAGTTCTTTTGTCAAACGGTCTCTAATATGTCGTGAAGTAACAAATTTTCCTTCTTTTCCGAAGAAAGGCGAATCGTTGATGGTAAACAACATACTCATTGTTGGCTCATCTATCGCAATTGTTTGCAATGCTTCAGGATTTTCAAAATCTGCAATGGTATCACCAATTTCAAATCCTTCCACTCCAACAATGGCACAAATATCACCAGCAATTACTTCTAGAACTTTCTTACGACCAAGTCCTTCAAAAGTGTGTAATTCTTTAATTCTTGACTTCATTATGGTACCATCTCTTTTTACTAAAGAAATTGGCATATTTTCTTTTAAAACCCCTCTTTCAAGACGACCTATAGCAATACGACCTGTAAAAGCAGAAAAGTCTAAAGAGGTAATCAACATTTGAGGAGTTCCTGTAGAAACTTCAGGAGCTGGAACATTCTCGATAACCATATCTAATAATGCTTCAATATTATCAGTAATATTTTCCCAATGATCAGACATCCAGTTGTTTTTTGCAGAACCATATACCGTTGGAAAATCGAGTTGCCATTCCTCAGCACCTAGTTCGAACATCAGGTCGAATACTTTTTCATGTACTTCTTCCGGTGTACAGTTTTCCTTATCTACTTTATTGATTACAACGCAAGGTTTCAGCCCTAAGTCGAGTGCTTTTTGCAAAACGAAACGTGTTTGTGGCATCGGTCCTTCAAAAGCATCTACTAGTAGACAAACACCATCTGCCATATTCAACACACGTTCAACTTCTCCACCAAAATCCGCGTGACCAGGAGTATCAATGATATTAATTTTTGTTCCCTTATAAATTACAGAAACATTTTTTGAAGTAATGGTAATACCTCTTTCACGTTCGAGGTCATTGTTGTCTAGGATTAGGTCACCGGTGTTTTCGTTGTCGCGAAAAAGTTGACAGTGATACATAATTTTATCAACTAAAGTAGTTTTTCCGTGATCGACGTGTGCAATAATTGCAATGTTTCTAATAGATTCCATCTGTTTTTTTTAATGGGTGCAAAGGTACACTTTATTTTTACATAAAAAATCATTAAAAATTTCTTTACTGTTTGATAACGCGATGTTGCTAGAATGCAAATTATAATATTACTAGAAAGTAAATTATAATTAACTAACAACCATTATTTTATTTTTATGATTTAATCTCTATATTTGATTAATGAAAAACAAGGCGAATAAAATTACTTTTCTTTACATACTTTTTTCCATAATACTGACGATTGTTGGTTATTATATCTTAGATAAATTTCACACTACGAATGACTTAGTATTTCTCAATTTTAATTTTCTGAAAGATGTTGTTTTCATTGTATTTTCGGGACTTGTCTTTAAAATTGTGTTAACCAAAAATGACAAACGAAACAGCTTAATTTTTGAACGATTAAAGGCTAATAATGAAGAAATAAAAGAATCTAATGAGCGCTACGATATTGTAGCAAAAGCGACAAGTGATACGATTTGGGATTGGAAAATTCAAGAAGACGATTTTATTTGGAATAAAGGAATCCAAAGCGTTTTTGGTTATCAGAACGAAGAGGTTGGAAAAACTTCGAAATGGTGGTTTGACCGAATTCATCCTGAGGACAGTATTAAAATGTCGGTTAAGCTCTATTCATTTATTGAACAGAAAACCGAAAAATGGCAAGATGAATATCGATTTAAGTGCGCTGACGGAACATACAAATATGTATTTGACAGAGGTTTTTTGGTAAAAGACGAAGATGGTAATGCAATACGAATGATTGGAGCCATTCAAGATGTCACCAAGCAAAAAGAAGAAGAACAACGTCTGAAACTTTTAGAAACTGTAATTACGCAGACGAAAGATGCGGTGATTATTACGGAATCTGAAAAATCAAACAAGACAATACCAAAGATTGTATTTGTGAATCCGGCATTTACTGAGATGACTGGTTACCAATCTCAGGAAGTTATAGGAAAGACACCGATTGTTTTTATGGGTAGAAAATCGGTGAAAAACGAAATTACAAGTTTGTCGAAAGCATTGAAAGGTCGGGCGGAGTTTAAATTTGAAACATTAAACCAAAAGAAAAACGGAGACGGATATTGGGTCAGTTTTTCGATGATACCTATTACGAATCAAGAAGGAGAACATTCGCATTGGATTTCGATTCAAAGAGATATCACGGAAGAAAAGAAACAAGAAAAAGAGAAAGAACAATTGATTCGAGAATTGACACAAAATAATAAAGACTTAAAACAATTCTCATACATTACATCGCATAACTTAAGAGCTCCACTTTCCAACTTAACTGGATTGTTAAACTTAATGCAAGAGTATCCTATAGAAAATCCGGAGCTGCGCGAAATTATAAGTGGTTTTTCTACTTCAACAAATATGTTAAATGAGACCATTGATGATTTGGTAAAAGTGGTGATCATAAAGGATAATCCATCTATTGACAAAGAAGAAGTTTTAATCAAAGATGTATTTGAGAATGTTTTCAATCAATTGAGCTATTTGATTAGTATCCATAAACCCATATTGAAGATTGAGTTAGAAAAGGTCTCAATTTTAAACGTCAACAAAGCCTATTTGGAAAGTATTCTATTAAACTTGTTTACCAATGCCATTAAATATAGATCACCGAAAAGGATATTGCGAATTTTTGTGTCTTCAAAAGAAATTAACAATGCGATAGTACTCACCTTCAAAGACAACGGAATTGGAATTGATTTGGAACGCAATAGAGATAAGATTTTTGGGCTATATCAGCGATTCCATAATTATTCGGACAGTAAAGGTTTGGGGCTCTATTTAGTAAAATCGCAGGTAGAAAGCATGAGCGGGACAATTACTGTTGAGAGTGAGGTAGACAAAGGAACGACCTTTACAATAATTTTTAAAAATACGATATAATGTTGGATTTAATTCTATGTGTAGACGACGACCCCATCACCTTGATGCTATGCAAAATGGTCATCACGCGGTCTGCGTTTGCAAATCATATTGTTACGGCTCAAAACGGTGAAGAAGCACTCCATTATTTTGATGATTTAAGAAAGAATAATCTTAGCACTACGATTTCAGAATACCCTAAGCTTCTTTTTTTAGATTTGAATATGCCTGTAATGGGAGGATGGGAGTTTTTGGATCATTTTTCTCAAGAAGAGTATCGTATTTCTTTTGCTAATTGTAAAGTAATTGTATTGTCCTCCACTATTGACCCTGATGATATTATGAAAGCTAAAACATATCCTATGGTTCTTGACTTTTTGTCAAAGCCTATTTCTAAAGAAATGTTAGAGGAATTAAAAGAAACATTGATGTAAAAAAAAACTCTTCACAAAATGAAGAGTTTTTTCTTATTAGGTAAATAACAATTACAGTTTCGAAACGTGTTTTGTTAATTTAGATTTTAGGTTTGACGCTTTGTTATCGTGTATAACATTCTTCTTTGCTAATTTATCAATCATTGAAATAACGGCAGAAAGTTTCGCTGAAGCACCTGCTTTATCTGTTTCCAATCGCAAAGCTTTTATCGCGTTACGGGTAGTTTTATGTTGGTAACGATTTAATACTCTTTTCTTATCGTTACTTCTAATTCTTTTTAAAGCTGACTTATGATTTGCCATTTGTATTTTTTATAATTTATTTATTGTAGCCCGTAGGGGAATCGAACCCCTCTTACCAGGATGAAAACCTGGCGTCCTAACCGATAGACGAACGGGCCATACTTCTGTAATGCGGATGCAAAAATACAACTATTTTCTATTCGTACAATAGCTGAAGTATTTTTTTTTATTTTTTTTTAATACGCCTTTGCAAACAGCACTCTGCAAGCGGATTTAGCTCCAGTTAGCACACAAATACCCTCGACTTTTTTACCAGATAAAGGTATACAACGTATTGTTGCCTTGGTTAATTCTTTAATTCTTTCTTCTGTTGCGGAAGTTCCATCCCAATGCGCGGCAATAAAACCACCCTTGTTTTCCAAAATATCTTTGAACTCCTCAAAGGAATTAACTTCTGTAATATGACTATCTCTATAATTGAGTGCCTTGGTAAATAACTCACTTTGAATTTGTTCTAGTAAGTTCTTTACATAATCTACGATATTGTTTTTTGTGACAATTTCTTTGCTTAAAGTATCCCTTCTTGCCACTTCATAAGTACCATTTTCCAAATCTTTTGGACCTACTGCAATTCTAACAGGCACGCCTTTTAATTCATATTCATTAAATTTAAAACCTGGTTTCTGAGTTTTTCTATCATCATATTTTACAGAAACGCCCACACTTCTTAACTGACTAATCACAGCTGCCACGTCAGTGCTAATTAATTCGAATTGCTCTTCAGATTTATAAATTGGCACAATAACTACTTGTATAGGAGCTAAATTTGGGGGAAGAACCAATCCTTGATCGTCAGAATGAGTCATGACTAAAGCTCCCATAAGTCGCGTTGAGACACCCCAAGAAGTTCCCCAAACAAAATCTTGTTTGCCTTCAGCATTCGCGAATTTTACGTCAAATGCTTTCGCAAAATTCTGCCCCAAAAAGTGAGACGTTCCCGCTTGAAGTGCTTTGCCATCTTGCATTAATGCTTCTATACAATACGTCTCTTCCGCTCCGGCAAAACGTTCTGTTTCTGTTTTGATTCCTTTGATGACTGGAATAGCCATAAAATTTTCTGCGAAATCAGCATATACATTCATCATCTTTTCTGATTCATCAATGGCTTCTGCTCTGGTTGCATGTGCGGTGTGTCCTTCTTGCCAAAGAAATTCCGCTGTTCTCAAAAACAATCTTGTTCTCATTTCCCATCGAACAACATTTGCCCATTGATTGATAAGTAAAGGCAAATCTCTATAGGACTGCACCCAATTTTTATAAGTAGACCAAATGATGGCTTCGCTCGTTGGACGAACAATAAGCTCCTCCTCTAATTTGGCATTTGGATCGACCATTAATTTCCCGGGCTTGTCAGGGTCATTTTTTAATCGGTAATGGGTAACAATAGCGCATTCCTTTGCAAATCCCTCCGCATTTTTCTCCTCAGCTTCAAACATACTCTTCGGAACAAACAACGGAAAGTAAGCATTACTATGGCCTGTTTCTTTAAACATTCTGTCCAATTCAGCTTGCATTTTTTCCCAAATTGCATATCCATAAGGCTTGATCACCATGCAGCCTCTGACCCCAGAATTTTCAGCAAGATCTGCCTTTACAACCAGCTCGTTATACCATTTTGAATAATCTTCCTTTCGTGTAGTTAAGTCCTTGCTCATAATCGCTTTATTGGCACAAATATTGTTTAACGCTTTTTAACTAAATAGTTTGGCAAAACTAACTAATTTTGTGTAGTTCAACAATAAAAAACGAATGTTATGAAAACTATTTTCCTTCCTCAAAATAAATATCCTGTTTCCCTGTTTCTATCGATTTTTAGTGTTTTTGTAGTTTCTTGTGGAAGCTATCAAAACACTTCTTACTACGACTCAGATGGAATTTATGGAAATTCAGAATCCAAAACTACGGTTGCTGTAACCTCAGAACCAGCGCCAAACAACAATCAATACAAAAATTATTTTGAGTCACTACAGGATCCCACCACAAAAAAAGATTCGACTTTTACAGATGTAGAACGTTATAGTTCCGATTCATACAATAATCAAGGAAGCAGTAGCAATAGCGTTTGGGGTAGTGATTCAGGCACCACCGTCGTTAACATATATGATAATAGTTGGGCGGGAAACAATTTGGGATGGAACAATTATTGGAATTGGAACATTGGCTGGGGTTGGAACTCATGGTATGGATCCAACTGGGGCTGGGGTTGGAATAATTGGTATGGACCAAATTGGGGTTGGGGATGGAATAATTGGCACGGAAATTCCTGGTGTGGTGGATATTATCAGCCGTATTTCCAACAGTACCATCAAGGGACAAGAAGTTTTGCCGCAGTAAACAGCAGTCCTATTTATAGTGGAAATCGATATGAAAGTGGGAGACGAAATTTTACATCCGGCACGAGATCCTCTAGCAATAATTACAGTGGAACTAGAACCGACTCGGCAATCCGAAATCCCAGATCAAGTACTAATTTCGGGACACCAAGAAATTCAATTAGAAATAGTGCAAACATAAATTCAAATAACGCAACTCCTCGATTTAATTCGAATTCTGCTCCGAGAAGCCAAGGTAATTCGACGAGAAACTACAATAGCACACCTACAAGAAGTAATTCATCAAACTCCGGTAGCTATAATTCTGGTGGTAGATCTTCAGGAGGGAATTATGGTGGAGGAAGTTACGGTGGAGGAAGATCATCCGGCGGGAGAAGATAATTGTTAAATTCATTTGAATCCAACCTACAGTTTTTTTTACATGTAGGATCTCTTAAAAACCTATCCTATGAAAAAATATTTTAGCATCCTAATGGTCCTTGCTGCCATTTCTAACTCCAATTCGCAAACTTTGGCTGATGCACTATTGTATGCAAATGACAATCTTAGCGGAACTGCGCGCTACAGAAGTATGAGCGGCGCATTTGGAGCTTTGGGAGGTGATTTTTCTTCTATAAATGTAAATCCAGCAGGTAGCGCAGTATTTTTGAATAACCAATTAAGCTTTACACTCAGCAATTTTAATACTAGGAATAAGTCCAATTACTTCGGCTCAAAAACTACAACCGAAAATAATGCTTTCGACATCAATCAGGCGGGCGGTGTTCTGGTTTTCAATAATCAAAACACAAAAAACGACTGGAAAAAAATTGTTTTCGCAGTTAATTATGAAAACACATCTAATCTAAATAATTCTTTGGACTCTTTTGGAAACAATCCGAGCAATTCAATTGCAGATTATTTTTTGAGTTATGCCAATCCAGGACTCTACAATACAACAATCCCATTATCTGTTGTGGAAGATTCCTTCTACGAAGACTTAGATATCAGAAACCAACAAGCCTATTTAGGATATCAAGGTTATGTGATTAATGTTGACCCAAACAATCCCGGTAATGACTCGTATATTGCTAATGTTGATAGCGGCAATTTTTATCACGAAAATTACATGGAAACGAATGGTCTGAATGGTAAGATTTCTGTCAATTTTGCAACGCAATTTAAAGACAAATTTTATTTTGGTTTAAATATAAACTCTCATTTTACCGATTATACCAAATTCACTTCCTTTTATGAAGAGAATGACAATAGCCCAAACAGTAAACTCAAAAACTTGCTTTTTGAAAATTATCAAAATACTTATGGTAACGGGTTTTCCTTTCAATTAGGTGGTATAGCAAAAGTAACCGATAAATTCAGAACAGGACTGTCCTATGAATCGCCCACTTGGTACAGACTGATAGATGAAAAGCAACAATTTTTGAGAACTGCAGGCTACAATTATGGAAATCCGACCAACCCGAATTTAAGTCAACAAATAGTGGACTCCGATTTTTTACTGATTTATCCGGAATATAATTTACAAACTCCGAGCAAATGGACAGGAAGTTTGGCCTATATCTTTGGCAAACAAGGTCTTATTAGTTTGGATTACAGCATAAAGGACTACAGCAAAACGAGATTCAAACCCAACGATTCTTTTTTCCGACCATTAAATAATAGCATGGAATCACAGTTTAGCGCAGCGAGTGAATTGCGAATTGGAGCAGAATATCGCATCAAAAAATGGAGTTTACGAGGCGGATATCGTTACGAAGAAAGCCCATACAAAGACAAAAAAGTAATTGGAGATTTGTCTGGATTTTCTTCTGGATTTGGTTATAATTTTGGCACCACCAGATTGGACCTGGCGTATGCATATTCACAAAGAAAATCGCAACAAAGTTTCTTTTCACAGGGATTCACGGATGGACCCGCTGTTACTACCAAAAACAATACGGTTTCGATGACTTTGCTTTTTGAATTATAAATTGTTCACCAATCTTTACTATGATTGACGCTTTCTATTTTGATGGTAAGATCTTGAGAATTGGAGACTTGAAGATATTAATACATAAGATTAAGATCATGGCAATTTAGTCAGAAATACACTTTCAACTTAAAAACCTATCCCACAATCCTAAGATCCTACAATCCTAAAATCTTACAGTCTTACAATCTTACAATCTTACGGTCTTACAGTCTTACAGTCTAAAAAAGTCTACAACGGAATATTCCCGTGCTTTCTATCTGGACGAATACTCACTTTATTCTCCAACATACTGAACGCTTTAATTAATTTTTTTCGCGTGTCTTGTGGCAAAATTACCTCATCTACAAAACCTCGTTGCGCCGCCGTATATGGATTGGCAAACAAATCGGCATATTCTGCTTCTTTTTCTAACAATTTCGCCTCTGGATTGGCCGCTTCGCTAATTTCTTTTTTGAAGATAATTTCACTCGCACCCTTGGCTCCCATTACCGCAATTTCTGCTGATGGCCACGCAAAATTCATGTCGGCGCCAATATGCTTCGAATTCATAACGTCGTAAGCTCCGCCATATGCTTTTCTCGTAATTACAGTTACTCGTGGGACGGTAGCTTCGCTTAATGCATACAATAATTTTGCACCGTGAACGATAATTCCGTTCCATTCTTGATCAGTCCCAGGTAAGAAACCGGGAACATCAACTAACACGAGTAATGGAATGTTAAAACAATCGCAGAAACGGGTAAATCGAGCAGCTTTAATCGAACTTTTCACATCCAAACAACCCGCTAAAAACATAGGATTATTGGCTACAATTCCGACACTTCGTCCCCCAACTCTTGCAAATCCTACAATGATATTTTCCGCAAAATCTTTATGAATTTCAAAAAAAGAATCTTCATCAATGATGCCCTTAATTACTTCATGCATGTCGTACGGTTTGTTCGCACTCTCTGGCACAATGGTATTAAGTTGTGGTCGCATTTCGTCAGTCAATTCGTAAGGTAATTTGGGCGTTGTTTCTTTATTATTTTGCGGAATATAACTCAGCAAGGTTTTGATATCTTCCATACATGCGATACCATTTGGGGAAGTTGTATGTGCTACGCCTGATTTGGTCGAATGGGTAACTGCGCCACCTAAAGCTTCAGAAGTGACTTCTTCGTTGGTGACGGTTTTTACGACATTAGGCCCCGTCACAAACATATAACTGTTGTTCTCGACCATCATGGTAAAGTCGGTCATTGCAGGAGAATAAACGGCACCTCCAGCACATGGACCCATGATCGCAGATATCTGTGGAATGACACCAGAAGCTTGTACGTTTCTAAAAAAGATATCCGCATAACCACCTAACGAACGCACTCCTTCTTGAATACGCGCACCTCCAGAATCATTGAGACCAATCATCGGCGCACCCACTTTCAAAGCCATTTCCATGACTTTACAAATTTTTTCCGCGTGGGTTTCAGACAGCGCACCTCCAAAAACTGTAAAATCTTGCGCAAAGATGTAAACTAGACGACCATTGATAGTCCCGTAGCCTGTGACAACACCATCACCATAGTACATTTCCTTCTCCATTCCGAAGTCGGTGGTTCGGTGGGTGACCAACATTCCAATTTCTTCAAACGAACCTTCATCCATAAGATATTCTATTCGCTCCCTTGCCGTCAGCTTCTTCTTGTCATGCTGTGTGGCAATTCGCTTCTCTCCCCCGCCAAGCTTTGCTTGGGCTATTTTATCGTTGAGTATGTTTATTTTAGATTCCATAGTTTATTGATTTGGTAAACGAACAATTTTTTGATCTTCAAAATACTTTTGCAGAGCGACCAAAGCCGCAATTTGAGCTTCATCTTCTTGCTGTTTTTTCAACATCGCAGCATCATAATATTTTTTAACAAAATGGGTATCAAAATTCCCAGATCGAAATGCCTCATGTTCAAAAACAAATTTTCCGAACGGCAAAGTGGTTTGCACACCTTCAATTTTATAATCGTCGATGGCTTTCAAAATCAGTTGAATCGATTCTTCACGCGTTTTTCCGTACGTAATCAATTTGGATAACATCGGATCGTAATAAATCGGAATATCCATGCCTTGTTCGAAACCATTGTCCACACGAACACCTTCTCCGGTTGGCAATTGATAAACCTCTAAATGTCCCACACTAGGAAGAAAATCATTCGTCGGATCTTCGGCATAAACTCTTAATTCCATCGCATGCCCTCGAATCACTAAATCCTCTTGTTTCATAGGCAAGGCTTCTCCGCGAGCCACTTTGATTTGCAATTCGACCAAGTCAACACCTGAAATCAATTCTGTCACGGGATGTTCTACTTGCAAACGGGTGTTCATTTCCAAGAAGTAAAAATTGTGTTTATCATCTAACAAAAACTCAACGGTTCCCGCTCCCAAATAATCACAAGACTTCGCTACTAGGACAGCAGCTGCGCCCATTTTCTTGCGCAGTTCTGGCGTAAGGACCGACGATGGCGCTTCTTCTACCACTTTCTGATGTCGGCGCTGAATACTGCATTCTCTTTCAAAGAAATACAAAATATTTCCATGACTGTCAGCCATAATTTGAATTTCGATATGTCGTGGTGAGGTCACATATTTTTCAATAAACACCGAGCCATCGCCGAATGCAGCGGTTGCTTCACTGATGGCGCGATCCATTTGAGATTCAAAATCAGTTTCTTTTTCAACGATACGCATACCTTTTCCACCACCACCAGCTGACGCTTTTATTAAAATTGGAAATCCAATGGCATTTGCCGTTTTCTTCGCTTCATTAATATCGATTATAGCATGATCAACTCCAGGAACCATCGGGATATTGTAATGCATAACCGCTTCTTTTGCGGCAAGTTTGCTCCCCATCATTCGAATTGCTTTCGACTTTGGTCCAATAAAAATTAAATTGTTTTTTTCTACCTCTTCAGCAAAATCAGCATTTTCACTGAGAAAACCGTAACCGGGATGAATCGCATCAACGTGGAGTGACTTCGCAACTTCGATGATTTTGTCACCTAACAAATACGACTGATTCGACGGTGATTCTCCAATCCAAACAGCTTCATCAGCAAATTTTACATGGGGCGAATTTCGGTCGATAGTGGAATATACAGCTACCGTTTTAATGCCCATTTTTTGTGCAGTTTTCATTACTCTTATGGCAATTTCCCCGCGGTTGGCTACTAGTATTTTTTTCATTTTTTATGTTTTAGATAAAAGAGGTAAGACCGCTAAGCTGCAAGATTCAAGATAGTTTTTCATGGAAGCTGTCTTTGCTCTTTCTTCTTGATACTTTTCTCTCAATTTATTCAAACTCAATCATCAACTGTCCCTTTTCAACTGCATCGCCTACTTTTACTGCAATCGATTTAATTACACCATCGCGAGGCGAAAGGAAACTATTCTCCATTTTCATTGCGGAAAGAATAATCAGATTGTCATGTTCTTTGATTACTTGTCCCACTTCAACACTAATTTCTAGGATCAATCCGGGCATTGGTGCTTTAATCGAATTGATATGTTTGGTGGTTGTTTTTGAAATTCCCATTGTGGAAATCAGTTGATCTAAGGCATTTGCGATAGATACTGTGTAGGTGTTGTTGTTGACTTTTACCGTGTACTTTCTCTGATTGAAGTCACTCTTCAAAATTTCAGCTTCAAACGGTTTGTTTAGATAGAGTATATGGCGCTTATTTTCATCTACTTTAACAGCGTCGAGTTGCAAAACACTTTCCTGATTACAATCAAAATGAAAGGAATCGTTGACATTTACTTTATAGTTAGTGGTCATAGGTGTAAAATTTGAAATGTAAATTTAGAATAAAAAATAGTTGTAATTATGCGGAAAAATCATAATCCAATAAAAAAAATACTCCTATTTAATAAAAACTACAAAACCAGTAGCCCAAATTCCCGCAGCGTCATCAAAGACTTTGAAAACCAAAACAATTCGAAATCTTGAAAATGCATTTCGAAGTCTGATTTTATCTCTTGTAATGTGGTAGTTTTAGTATTAGAAATTGAAGTTTTTTGAAGTAATGCAACCAGCCATTCCCCTTCTGTCTGATTCAATTGAATGCTAAAACACTCTTTTTTGTCATGGAAAGTCAATGACATCATTTCCCACGAATTGCCTTTTCTTGATTTGGTGAAAGTTTCCGCGGTGGGATTCCCTCCTAACCAAATTATTTTTGCAGTAGGTTTTATTTTAAAATCTTCTAATTGATGTAAGGCATTAGATATGAAGTCAGGATGAATCTTCGTTTTCGGCACTTTAAACTCAAACCAATCTTGCAGTGGATAATCGAAACAGATACCGTGCATAAAATTATAGAGTGACTTTTTCAAACCAAAACTAAATTGATCATGGTCAATACCAGTAGCGTCGGTATAATTAAGATCGTTATTGGCAAACGTTCCGATTTCGTTGGACTCTTTTTGAACGCTAAATTTTTCAGGATACATTCCTACCGGACTGTGCGCTGTCATAGCAAATTGATGCCAAAAACCGGATTGCAAAACACCAACTTCAAACAATTGACGAACCATTTCGAGACTATCAATGGTTTCTTGAATGGTTTGGGTAGGATAGCCATACATCAAGTAGGCGTGAACCATAACACCTGCTTCGGTGAAGTTTCGGGTGACTTTCGCTACTTGCTCGACAGTAACTCCTTTGTCGATGAGCGCCAATAAACGATCAGAAGCAACTTCTAGTCCACCTGAAACGGCGATGCAACCAGAAGCCCGCAACAATACACACAAATCTTTAGTAAAACTTTTCTCGAAGCGAATGTTTGTCCACCAGGTCACCACCACATTTCTCCTTATAATTTCCAACGCCACTTCGCGCATTAACGCTGGTGGGGCTGCTTCATCAACGAAGTGAAAACCAGTTTCCCCTGTTTGAGCGACCAACTCCTCAATTCGATCCACGATTAGTTTTGCTGCAATCGGCTCATAGATTTTAATGTAATCCAACGAAATATCGCAAAACGTGCATTTCCCCCAATAACAGCCATGCGCCATCGTGAGTTTGTTCCATCGTCCGTCACTCCACATTTTGTGCATGGGATTGACAATTTCGATCACGGAAATGTATTGATCCAAGAGTAAATCAGAATAATCAGGCGTTCCTACTTCACTTTGTTTGTAATCGCTTTTTGTAGTGTTATTTTTATAAACGACTTTACTATCCTCGAGTAGAAACGTGCGTTTGTACTGCAGTTCTTCCCGCAACTTGGCATAAGGGGCCTCGTCTGTAATTAATGTATTTTCTTGCAGCAACTGTTCATTTTCAATGATCAATTGAATCGGCAATTCTCCATCATCGAGTGTAATAAAATCAAAAAACTCGAAAACGCGTGCATCTGAGAGTGACCGTAATTCGGTATTTGGAAATCCGCCACCCATGCAGATTTTAATTTTGGGATGGTGTTTTTTTACCCATTGCCCACAGCGGAAAGCGGCGTATAAATTTCCTGGAAAAGGAACTGAAATCAGAAATAAAGTAGGTTGGACGGTTTGAAATTTTTCTTCTAAAACAGAAAATAAAATGTCATCAATAAAAGTTGGGCTAGAATTTAATGCGTTGTACAATTCATCAAACGAATTGGCACTTCTACCTAAGCGTTCGGCGTATCTGCTAAAGCCAAAATTTTCATCGACACATGTTACGATAAAATCAGAAAGGTCCTCCAGATATAAAGTGGCCAAATGTTTTGCTTTGTCTTGCGTTCCCATACTGCCGAAAGCCCAATCCATTTCTTCGAGTTGATTAAAACGATTGGCTTCGGGAAGGAAATCACCTTGACAAATTTGCAACGCCAAGGTTGGATTTTTGCCTTGTAGAAATGTAATTACGGCATCGATGGTTTTGATATATTCGTCTTGCAATGCAAGGATTCTTTTGCAGTTATCAGTTCTCGGTTGATGGTTGACGGATTGAAATAAATTGCTTAATCCCTCTTTTGAAAACAGCTTCAAAATGACTTCAATTCCTAAATCAGCTTGGAAAGCATCAACCGCTATTATATTCAAAAACCCTTTTATATAGGCTGTTGCCGGATAGGGTGTATTGAGTTGCGTGAATGGCGGCGTGATAGCAAGTACTTTGGTCTTCATTATGGCAAAAGTAGGGAAATTTAGTTATTGGTTGTGGCTCGGAAGATAGTAAGTTGTAGGTTGTGGGTTGTGGGTCAATAAGGCGAAATATTTCAAATGCTTGTTTATCTTGGTTTTTGCAAACCCTAGCCCTGATTGTCTCTCCAGTTCGCTATACTCGTGCGGAGCATTTTTCCTTTTTTTGTTTTTAATAGAACACGTCGATTGCGCTCGGTGCGACAAAAACAAAAAAGATAAAGCGCATAGCAGGTTCTCAGCTTTTAGAAAAAGAATCAATTAAGTCAGATTGTATACACCTCAAAGACGCATTAAAAATTTCGTTACTTTTACCAAAAAATTGCACCATGCCAAGCGATTGTGTCAGCTATCAAGATTCCGGTTATTTTGCCCCATTGGTGGTAGACTATTTGAATCAGAAACCAGAATTGGAAGGCTTTTACCATCGTTTCCCCTCGTTTGAAAATTTTGAAAAGCAGTGTATGGAAAAGCAAAGTCAATTTACGAACCGCAGCAGAAAAATACTTATTTCCGCATTAGAAAAGCAATATAAATCGACGGCAACAAGCATTGCAACAAAAGAAAACATTGCCAAACTGCTGCACGACAATACGTTTACCATAACTACTGGACACCAATTAAATTTATTTTCGGGACCACTGTATTTTTTATATAAGATTATTTCGACCATTAATTTAACGCGAGAATTAAAGGCAAAATATCCATTGCGGAATTTTGTTCCGATTTATTGGATGGCGACAGAAGACCACGACTTCGAAGAAATCAATTATTTTACTTTTAAAGGAAAAAAAATATGTTGGAATAAAGCGAGTTCAGGACCAGTAGGGCGCTTATCGACAGCCGGAATTGAGGAGGTTTTAGAAATTTTTAAAAAGGAATTAGGTACGAGCCAAAATGCCGACTATATCAAAAAACTTTTTCACGATGCTTATATAAACCACACAAATCTTGCAGCCGCAACACGCTTTCTCGCGAACGAACTTTTTGGGGAATATGGTTTGGTCATTCTAGATGGCGATGATCGCGAATTAAAAGGAGCTTTTGCACCGTACATGAAGGAGGAATTGCTTTTTCAAAAATCTTATCAAGAAGTGCAGTCGACTATTTCAAAAATGAAATCTTATGATATTCAAGTGAATCCGAGGGAAATTAACTTATTCTACATCGAAGACGATCTTAGAGAACGTATCGTTTTTGAAGATGGCTACTATCAAATTAAAAATACTGCGCTACAGTTTAAGGAAGAAGAAATACTAGTATTGCTTGAAAAAAATCCAGAGCAATTTAGTCCAAATGTGCTGCTACGACCATTATACCAAGAAGTGCTATTACCCAATTTGTGTTATATTGGCGGAGGTGGTGAATTGGCGTATTGGTTAGAATTGAAATCTTTTTTTAATGCAGTAGACGTTCCGTTTCCTATACTTTTGCTACGAAATTCTGCCTTGCTTACTACTGCAAAACAAGCTGCAAAAGCCGATAATTTGGGATTGACTTGGCAGCACTTATTTCAAAAACAATGGGAATTGACTGCTGCAAAAACAAGAGAAATTTCAGAATTTCCTATAGATCTATCAAATCAAAGAGAACAGCTAAAAAATCAATTTCAACAACTGCATCTATTGGCGAAGCAAACTGATAAATCTTTTATTGGCGCCGTAAAAGCGCAGGAAACAAAGCAACTAAAAGGACTAGATCATTTGGAAAAGAGGTTGTTGAAAGCGCAGAAACGAAAATACCAAGGCGAGCTCAATCGAATTGTTTCCTTACAAAACGACTTGTTTCCAAACGAGGGATTACAGGAAAGAGTTGTCAATTTTTCGGAGTTTTATATCGAATTCGGAAATGGCGTAATTGATAAATTAATGACACAATTGCAACCATTGAAAAACAAATTTTTTATTGTAACACTGCCATAACTATGAGAAAAAAATTAGTAGTGCTACCCCATACAAAACTCGTTGCATTGTTTTGCCTGAAATAGGCTTGGCAAATTGAGAAAAGACAATAGTTAGACTACCAATTGGGGCGCCTCTGCGTTCCCATCCGGCACAGGAACTCAAGATGGACCGAATATTCCGATAGAATTGGCGGGGAACTACTCGATCATTTTTGATCGACGCTCTGGTCAATATAATTTCTTTCAGTTGCTGGCAACATAAGATGTTGAAAGACACCAAACACGTTTTTATCCTAATCCTTCGAACGGCGTTTGGAATTTCATTTCAACCAACGATAACATTTTATAATTTGAACTCTACGATAGTGCTGGCAATAAGTTAGCGTCCGAAACAGTGAACAATTTGAATTTTTCATTTGATGCAAGTGGATTGTATTTCAGTAAAATTGAAACCACTCCGGCGTCAGCATCCGCTAAACTGATAAAGTTGTAGAAAACCAAGTGTAAAGAGGTCACCAGCAACTTCCAATCAGCGATTTTTTCAAACAATGTAATCGGACATTTCTAATAAAAGCCTCCTTTAAAAATCAAAATCGTCAAACAGAAGTTAAAAAAATAATGTTATCAACACGAAAACGTTTTCGTATCTACATTTTAAATTACCTTTGAATGAATTTTATTTTATTTCACGTAAATTAGCGCAGTATAAATTTTAACAAAACAATTATGAAAACAAAATTATTTTTATTTTTCGCGATGTGCTTGATGTCATTCGGTATAAGTGCACAAGTAACTTCTGTAGCTCTAGTTGGTGATGCAGTTGGCGGCTGGCCAGGTAGCACTGGAAATCCTGGACCAATTGATATCAATCAGTTGACTCAAGTAGATGCAGAAAACTGGATTATTGAAAACATCACGATTGCGGTAGGCCCATGTAAATTACGTGCAAACAACGCATGGTCTGGGACTGGCTTTGAATGGGCTGGTGCGTTCCCAACAGCAGTAGGTACGTCTCAAGGAGACATTATCGTTCCAATTGCGGGTGTGTACACGGTAACTTTAAACACTACAACAGGTGTTTACAATTTTGATAGTGGCGCGCCGCTACCTGTAGTGAAACTTGTTGGAGCTTGCACAGGAACAGTAGATGGTTTATTGATGGCACCAAGTGCTGCTGATACCTTTACTGCAACAAATGTAACTTTGTTAGATGGTGTTGGTCAATTTAGTATCGACGGCAATTTGTTTGGTGAACTTGGATTCCCAAGTGGAACCATATTAGGCAACACTGATAATATCCCAGTTGTTGCAGGTGTTTACAGTTCAGTAAGTTTAAATATTGCTTCAGGTGATTATAGCTTTGAACTTGCTCCTGTTTATCCTTCAATTGCCATTGTTGGTGCTGGTGCTGGTGGATGGCCAACTGGTGCCCCTGGAGAAATTGATGCAAACGTATTAGCAACAGAAGATGGCGAAACTTACAAAGGTGTTGTAGCACTTACCGCTGATGCGCCAAATAATGAAATTAAATTTAGATCAAACAACAACTGGTCAGATCCAAACTGGGGTGGTGTAACTTTCCCTACTGGTCCAGATCCTTTAAATTTAGGTGGAAATATTATTGTTACAACTGCAGGTACTTATGATGTAGTTTTCACAAGATCAACTGGTGCTTATGCTTTTTCTATTCCTACAATTGCAATCGTTGGTTCTGCAACACCAACTGGATGGCCAACGGGAACGCCAGGAGAGATTGACGCATCTGTAATGTCTTCTGCCGATGGATTAGACTACACTATTGCTGGTATTGTTCTTAGTGTTGGTGAAGCTAAATTCCGTGCTAACAATGATTGGGGTGTAAATTGGGGTGCTGCTGATTTCCCTTCAGGTATAGGTACTCAAGGTGGTGCTAACATTGTTATTGCTACTGCAGGAACATACAACATTACTTTGAATAGAGTTACAGGTGCTTATGCATTTACTGATGGTTTGTCTACTACTGGCTTCAACACTAATGCCTTTAAAGTATATCCAAACCCAACTTCTAGCACTTGGAATTTCGTTTCAACTGCGGATAAAAACATTACTTCTATTCAAATCGTAGATATGTTAGGAAAATCGGTAATGACAATCAACCCAGCGGCAAACACTGCAAGTGTTGATGCATCTAGCATTACAAACGGTTTGTATTTTGCAAAAGTAACTACTGATGCAGGTACAGAAACTATAAAATTAATGAAAAACTAAAAACAAGTTCTTCTTTATAAACGAAATCCTCTGCTAACAATAGCAGGGGATTTTTTTTGAAATCAACTGCCCTAGCCCTGGTGATTTTAAATTAAAAGGATTACAACCAATAGCTGTCAGGTATCTTAATTTTGAAAAGCATGTTAACTCAGATTTACTCGAGAGGCAAAAAAGATACTGAAACAAGTTTAGCATAAAAAAGATAAAGCGGATAGCAGGAATAGCTCCAAAAATTGCTTACTTTTGCACGCACTCGAGGACTTTAAGCCGAACAGAACAAAGTTAAATTAAAAAACAAAAAAAATGGCAACGAATAGAACATTCACAATGATTAAACCGGACGCGGTTGAAAACGGACACATCGGAGGAATTTTGAATATGATTACCGAAGGTGGTTTCAAAATTGTATCTTTAAAATTAACGCAACTTACTGTAGCAGATGCAAAGGCATTCTATGCGGTACACGCGGCAAGACCTTTCTATATGGAATTGGTTGAATTTATGTCGAGAGGACCAATCGTAGCTGCGATTTTAGAAAAAGACAACGCTATTGAAGACTTTAGAACTTTGATCGGAGCGACAAATCCTGCCGACGCTGCTGAAGGAACTATTCGTAAAAAATATGCAACTTCTATCGGAGAAAATGCCGTTCACGGATCGGATAGCGATGAGAATGCAGCGATCGAAAGCGCATTTCACTTTGCTGGAAGAGAACAGTTTTAGATAGACGCGCCTGTGGCTTTTGACCGTGAGACACTTCCTGCGGACTTAAAATACGCTGCGCTCAAGACTAAATAGTATAAAATAGAAAATCCCGTTACAATCGAACGGGATTTTCTATTTTATAAGATATCATAGTCTAAAAGTCCAAAGTTAAGCGCGTCCAAATGCGCAGCCGTGTCACCTCAAAACCACTTCCTTCAATACTTCCCTCTGCAATTCTTCATTAATCATTTTGATGATTTTATCTTTGCCGTAATGCAATTCTTCACGTAAAACCGAAGAAGTCAATTCTACATATAAAGTCGTACCCTTTAACAGTATATTCTTCGTATAGGTATTTACGCCATTTCCCATCAGATTTTTCCATGCGTCTTTAACAGCAACTTCATTGATGCCACCTTGGAGTTTATTGACTTGAATAATTTCGTTAATAACCGAGCCTATCGTGCTTTCGTTACTGAGTCTTTTTGCCATAATTGACTATTTTTAGTGGTTTTGCACGCTTGTAATGATATTCTGTAAACTTATCATTTTTAAGAACCATTTCTTCATCTGAAATCGATATTAGTTCTTCATCCCATCGACTGTAAAATGTTTCATAGTGCACAATAAATTTGTCTTTACCTTGCTTAATAGTCACTTTTTCTGCATCCAAATTTACCAAATAACTACCACCAATAACTGGTGTTACTTTTTTACGCATTCCGGTGAAATCCTTTATTTGAAAAAAATCATACATCTCGCTATTCTTATACAACTTGGTTTTACCATTCGCAAAAACCACTTTCTCAATTTCCCAATAGCCATTCATTTTATCAATATCAGTTGCGCTAACATTCTTCGTACAGCTAATAAAAAACAACGCTACTAAAGAGACAATACCTAATCTTTTCATTTTAAATAATCTTGTTAAAGTGATACTAAGTTAAATGAAAAAAGGACAATTCTTGCTAAAAATTTGTCCTCATTTAAAATTCATTATATCCATCTATTTGAAGAAAGAATCCACAAATTCATACTTATTAAAAACTTGCAAGTCTTCTAATCCTTCACCGACACCAATATATTTTACTGGTATTTGAAATTGATCTGAGATTCCAATAACAACACCACCTTTTGCTGTTCCGTCTAATTTGGTAACTGCTAAAGCGGTAACTTCTGTCGCTGCCGTAAATTGTTTGGCTTGTTCAAAAGCATTTTGTCCGGTAGAACCGTCTAAAACCAGCATTACGTCGTTAGGCGTATCGGCAACTACTTTCTGCATAACACGTTTTACTTTTGTGAGTTCCGTCATTAAATTTACTTTGTTATGCAATCGACCTGCCGTATCTATGATCACAATATCCGCATCTTGGGCTACTGCACTTTGTAAAGTATCAAAAGCAACCGACGCAGGATCGCTACCCATTTGTTGTTTTACTAACGGAACATCCACTCGATCGGCCCAAATTTGAAGTTGATCGATGGCGGCAGCCCGAAAAGTATCCGCTGCGCCCAAAACAACTTTGTACCCCTTTTTCTTAAATTGGTGCGCCAACTTTCCAATCGTTGTTGTTTTTCCTACACCATTTACGCCAACTACCATAATTACATATGGCTTTATTCCGACTGGCACAACAAATTCCGAACCTTCGCCCAAATTGGTTTCTGAAAGCAAACCAGATATTTCTTCTCTTAGAATTTGATTGAGTTCTTGAGTTCCCAGGTATTTGTCTTCCGAAACTCTTTTTTCTATGCGCGAAATAATTTTGAGCGTTGTGGTTACGCCAACATCAGAACCTACTAAAATTTCTTCTAAATTATCGAGAACTTCGTCATCTACTTTCGACTTTCCTGCGATGACCTTCGTCAGTTTTGAAAAAAATGACGTTTTGGATTTCTCTAAACCCTTGTCTAGAACTTGCTTTTCTTGTTCATTGAGAACAGGCTCTTTTTGTCCGGAAGAAAAAATTCTTTTAAGAAAACTCATTATTAATGTAGATTTTAAGATTTCGAATATATTGTATGCTCTTCAACAAAATTCGCAATCACCACTGTTGAATGAACATTCAATTAATCTGTAAATATAAAAAATAAAAAAGCTACTTCCGCAAGAAAGTAGCTGTTCTATATTGTATGATTTTGATTATTTCTTTTTCAAGAAATCGTCAACCAATTCCGGAGCCATAATGGCTTCCATAAATGTGTAAGCACCTGTTTTTGGAGATCTAACCATTTTAATAGCTTTTGACAATCTCTTTGAAGATGTTTGTAACGATGCAACGGTTTTCTTTGCCATGTCTTATATCTGTGTTATTTGAAACTTTTACTTGGTAAAATTTCTAATTATTTAATTTCTTTGTGAACGGTTACTCTTTTCAAAACAGGATTGAATTTCTTAATTTCTAATCTGTCTGGAGTATTCTTTTTGTTTTTGGTAGTAATGTAACGTGAGGTCCCAGCTACACCTGAAGCTTTGTGCTCTGTACATTCTAAAATAACTTGAATTCTATTGCCTTTCTTTGCCATCGTATTGTCTTATTATTTTTTAGGAAAAGCTTATTTAATAAACCCTTCTGTCTGCGCTTTTTTCAAAACTGCAGCAATTCCATTTTTGTTGATTGTTTTTATAGTCGATGCAGCTACTCTAAGCGTAATCCATCTGTCTTCTTCTGGAAGATAAAAACGCTTTTTAACTAAGTTTACAGAAAACTTTCTCTTGGTTTTATTCATCGCATGAGAAACATTATTTCCCACCATCGCTCTTTTACCTGTAAGGTCACAAACTCTTGACATTATTCTTATCTTTTATCGTTATTCAAATCGAGGGTGCAAAGAAAAGAAAAATAAACCTTACTGCAAAATAATTAAAGTACATTTTTCTCTTTTTTTTCATTTGCTTTTTTACCCGGTCAAACAACATCTTCAAACAGTAAAATACCAGCGCTAGAAATCTAATTGAAAGTCAACTTTAAAATTTCTTTTTGAAGCATTTCCAAACTTTTATTCACCGCGCGATCAATTGCTTTATCGCGAGGTTGACCAAAATTAAATTCCTGCACAATCACTTCTTCTGGCGTGGCTAAGGCAATAAAAACTGTTCCCACTTCCGCTTCTGATTCACCTTTCAAAGGTCCAGCATTTCCCGTAGTTGCAATGGCAAAATCGGTCTGCATCATAGTTTGAATAGACAACGCCATTGCTTCCGCAACTTCCGCGCTAACCAAAGTATGCACTTTGATAAGTTCAGGATCTATACCAAGTACTTTTATTTTGGTTTCTGTCGCATAAGAAACAACACTTCCCTTAAAATAATTTGAAGCACCTGACACAGAACTAATTACTTGCGCAATCTTTCCTCCTGTACAACTTTCTGCTGTGGCAATGGTTTTCTTTTGTTGGGTTAACAATCGTCCAATAATAAACTCAATCGTCTCGCCTTCATCAAATCCCACAATAATATCCCCAATAACTTGTGTCAATGAGATCACATTTGATTCGATTGCTTGTTCTAACGCCGCTTTATCGGATCCTCTTGCAGATAACCTCAGCCGCACTTTTCCTGGACTAGGTAAATATGCTAATTTTATAAATGGCGGCAAATTGTTTTCCCACGACTCAATGCGCTCCGCTATCTTACTTTCGCCCTCTCCATAAGTCATAATTGTCTTATGTAAAATATACGGCCGCTCATATTCTCGAACCACCTTTGGAATAATTTCGTGATCCATTAAGTATTTCATTTCGTAAGGAACGCCTGGTAAGGAAATAAAGACAGTCTGTTCTTTTTTCATCCACATGCCCGGTGCAGTGCCCATCGCGTTGTGAAGCACCCTGCATTTAGAAGGCACCAGCGCTTGATCTCTATTCATTTGAGTAATTGGACGTTTGTAAAATCCTTCAATAATAGCAACAACATGCGCCAAAACAGCTTCATTCTCGATCAGTTGATCCTCAAAATATTCGCAAAAAGTATGTTTGGTGATGTCGTCTTTGGTCGGACCCAATCCTCCGGTAATAATCACCAAATCGACTTGGTTTTGAAGCTTCGAAAACGTATCTAAAATATGCTGCTTGTCATCCGAAATAGAAATCATCTCGTGCACAGCAACACCTATCTTATCTAAAGATTTGGCAATAAAACCAGAATTGGTATCGACAATTTGTCCGATCAAAATTTCATCGCCGATGGTAACTATCGTTGCTTTCATGTTTTTGAGTTGCTGAGTTGCTGCGTTCGTTCTTTGTTAAAGGAAACCCTAGCCCCGATTGCAGCGGCATCCTTTTTTGTTTTTTTTGTAAATGCCCTTCGCCTGCCTGTCCGCCGACAGGTGCGACGCTCACGGTGACAAAAAACAAAAAAGATATAGCTTAACGCGGGAAATAGCTTCTAAAAAAAACTGAGAAACTTAGGCTCTCAGCAATTCAGCCAATTGTTTACAATTCGAAATCTTTCGTAATCTCTTTTACTGCTTTTTCAATCTGCGACTCTACACTGTCATACGTCGCATTGATTTCCTTTCTTTTGCCTTCTGCTTTAGTCCAAGCTTCTATTTGAAGAATCTCCTGAAATGCTTGATCCATACCCAATAAATCCAAAGTCGGCTTTATTTTGTGCGCATATGCGTAAGCTAATTTGTGGTCTTTTGTCTTGATTCCTAACTTGATTTGGGTTAAATCTTGCGGAACTTCCGTAACAAATAAGGTAATGATTTGGTTGACGAATTCAGCATCGTTGTCTGAAAGCGCATACACTTTAGATAGGTTGTAATTTAGGGCCATGATTATTTAATGTTTATTCTAAATACTTTGTTATTTTCAATGAAGCCTTCAAGGACATCATTAGATTGAACTACTGCAACGCCTTCTGGTGTGCCAGTAAAAATAATATCTCCTATTTTGAGTGTAAAGTATTGAGAAACGTACGCGATGAGTTCGTCAATTTTCCACAGCATCAGGCTAGAATTACCTTTTTGAACTGTTTTTCCGTTGTTGGTGAGTTCAAAATTAATACTTTCTAACGAACTAAAAACTTTTTTCGATATAAAGCTACCAATTACCGCTGAACCGTCAAATGCTTTTGCTTTTTCCCACGGCAAGCCCTTATCCTTTAACGTTTGTTGAATATCTCGAGCGGTAAAATCGATGCCAACACTAATCTCTTCGTAATACTTGTGCGCGAACTTCGGCTCGATATATTTTCCGACTTTACTGATCTTGACAATCAACTCAATTTCATGGTGAATGTCTGAAGAAAACTCCGGAATTACGAATGGATGTTGCTTCAACAAAATAGCAGAATCCGGCTTGAGAAACACCACCGGTTCGTCAGGTCTTTCGTTTTGTAGTTCTTCGATGTGTTTGGCGTAATTGCGCCCGATGCAAATCAGCTTCATAGTTGTAAGTTGTAGGTTGTAAGTTATAGATTGTGGAGCCGGGAACCTGCTGTTCGCTATATCTTTTTTGTTTTTTCGTCACCCTGAGCGCAGTCGAAGGGCTTTTTCTAAAAAACAAAAAAGGATGCCGCTGCCATCAGGGCTAGGGTTCTGTCAACGATATAAAACCTCAGTAACTTAGTACCTCAGCGCCTCAGAACCTTAGCATCTTAGCACCTACAACAATTTATTATTCAATTTCCGCAGCTTGATCGCTGTCAATACTTTCTTCGTATACAATGGAAAATCCGCATTTTGAATCCAACCAAAGTAACCCGGCTCGTCTTCTAATACTTTTTCTACTTTGGCACCTTTGTGTTTTCCGAAAGAAAAAACTTCTTCACCATCCTTGTCGTAAGCTATAAATCCTGCAAAATCAGCAGAACGTTTTCTAGTGGTAAACTCTGCTAACGATTTCATGTCATTTTCCAATTCAGGATAACGTTCTAATTGCGCTTTCAATATTTCGTAAGTTGCCATCGTATCAGCTTCGGCAGAATGGGCGTTTTCCAAACTTTTGCCGCAATAAAACTTCAATGCGGCACTCAAGGTGCGCTCTTCCATTTTATGAAAGATGGTTTGCACATCGACAGACACGCGGCTCTTCATATCAAAATCGACACCAGCGCGCAATAATTCCTCCGCCAACAAAGGAATGTCAAAACGATCGGAATTGAATCCACCCAAATCACTGTCCTTGATCATATTGTGAATTTGAGTCGCCAATTCCTTGAAGGTTGGCTCATTCGCTACCTTTTCATTAGTGATGCCGTGCACCGCAACGACTTGTGCTGGAATTACCATTTCCGGATTGACCAACCAGGTTTTGCTTTCTTTATTCCCATTAGGAAATACTTTAAAAATCGAGATTTCGACGATGCGATCTTTAGCCACATCAATGCCTGTGGTTTCTAAGTCGAAGAAGCAAATGGGTTTATTTAGTTTGAGTTCCATTATTATTTTTTTGGTAAACAAAGATAGGTTTTACAATTAATAATGAATAATTAATAATGAATAATTGGGGTGTACGGTAAATAGAAAAAGCCTCTTCATTTACAAGAGGCTTCATTATCAATTGTTAATTATCAATTAAAAAGACCGATTCTCATCAAACGCCTCCATATAATCAGCAACGCGTTTTACAAAGCTGCCACCCAAAGCACCATCGACCACGCGGTGATCGTAACTGTGCGACAAGAACATTTTTTTACGGATGCCGATAAAATCACCTTCCGGTGTTTCAATAACAGCAGGAACTTTACGAATAGCACCCAAAGCTAAGATTCCTACTTGTGGTTGGTTGATGATTGGCGTTCCGAAGACACTTCCAAAGGTACCAACATTGGTAACGGTATATGTTCCGCCTTGGGTATCGTCTGGTTTTAATTTTCCAGCTTTCGCACGATTCCCTAGATCATTCACCGCTTTAGCCATTCCTAACAAATTCAATTGATCTGCATTTTTGATGACTGGCACAATCAAATTTCCGTTAGGTAGCGCCGCCGCCATACCCAAGTTGATATTTTTCTTTTTGACGATGTATTCGCCATCAACAGAAATATTCATCATCGGAAAATCTTTCAATGCTTTCGCCACGATTTCCATAAATATTGGGGTAAAAGTCAGCTTCTCGCCTTCTCTTTTTTCAAACGCTGTTTTGTTTTTCTCTCTCCAATCCCAGATTGCGGTTACATCCACTTCGATAAATGACTGAACGTGTGCAGAAGTTTGAACGGACTGTACCATATAACCCGCTATGAGTTTTCGCATGCGATCCATTTCGACGATTTCGTCTTGACCATTTACAGAAACTGGAGCCGCTTTAACCGCTGTAGGCGGCGGACTAGGAATAGTTGCCGGTTGACTTACCTCAACTGGACTTGGAGTGACAATTGTTGGCTGAGATGCTACAGGAGCAACTGGCGTAGGTGCTTCTGCCAGTGGCGCACTCACTTTATTTTTGATATACTCTAATAAGTCGTTTTTGGTCACGCGACCTTCATTTCCCGTGCCAATAATCGACTCTAATTCGGCAACACTTATGCCTTCTTCCTTGGCAATGTTGCGCACTAATGGAGAAAAGAATTTTTCAGAATGCGAATAATCTTGATGTTGCCCTTCGACTGCCTGTCCGCCGACAGGTGCGACGCTCGGGATGACAACAGCTGGTGCGGCTACAAATTCTCTCGCGTTCTCTACGGTTTTAGAAACTGCCTCAACTACTGTAGCAGCAGGTGTTGCAACTTCAACTATCGATGGAGTTTCTTGTACCACAGCAACAGCACCGCCTTCGGTTTCAATAATTCCTAAAGTTTGACCCACCTGAACTAAATCGTCTTTGTGAAACAACTTTTCTACCAAGATACCTGAAACTTCCGATGGAATTTCGCTATCGACTTTGTCCGTTGCAATTTCAAGAACCGCTTCGTCTACTTCAATGCTGTCGCCAACTTCTTTCAACCAATTAGTAATGGTTGCTTCTGCAACACTTTCTCCCATTTTTGGGAGCTTTAATTCAAATCTTGCCATATCGTTAACCCAAAGGGATAATTTTAATTTCTGTTTGCGAAAATAATAAAATAAATACTTCTTCAGTGAGAATTATCTAATTTTTCACGCTTAAACTACACTTTATCTGTTTTTAGTGCAATCACTTCTCCTCGATCATTACTACTATTACTTCCTATTATGAAATCGCTTTTCCGCGGTAATATCTTGAAAGTAAATCCTTTATTTTTGAATGTTTGCAAATAATTGATAATCGATTTACATTGTAACTGATTGTTGTCAAAAATAAACTCAATGTTTTTGTTTTGTGACTTCGTAAGCGAATTTAGACTATTTTCAGCCGTAGAATCAATAAGCGTTACTTTTTTTCCTAACAAGTTTTCAACTTTTAGCGCTAGTTTTTCGTTGGCGGAAATCAAAAAATATTCATGAATTTCACGAGATACTTTCACTGCTTGATTTTTCTTAATAAAAGAAAAAAAGAAAACACCAATGCTCATAAAAACATCGAAAAAAATCGACTTTCGAAAGTGTTTTTTGTAAAAAAAATGCATTGCTTCTCGAAAACGTTTCATATACAAACCATCTCGTACCGTGCTTTCTCCTTTGTAATGAATGACAGCTGTTTCGTGAAAATAGTAATTTGATTTTCCTGTTTTTAAAACCATATATGACAAATCAATATCGTCCGAATACATAAAACAATTTTCGTCGAAACCACCGATTTCGAGATACAGCTCACGCTTCATGACCATAAAGGCACCAACGAGAATATCTACTTTACCGGTTTCGTTTTCATTCAAATGTTCTGCATAATATCTTCCAAATAGTGTTGATTTCGGAAAAATTTTGTACAATCCAGTCACTTTCGTAAAGGCTACAAAGGGCGTTGGAACCCCGCGTTTGCATTCTGGTAAAAAGTTTCCTGTTCCATCAATGAGTTTGCATCCTACTATTCCCAAATCTGACTTCGATTCTGCAAAGGCCAACACTTTCTCAAAAGTATCTTCTGCCACCACCGTATCCGGATTGAGAATGCAAATATATTCGCCTTTCGCCTGAGCTACGCCAATATTATTCCCTTTTGGAAATCCTGCATTGGTTTTGTTCTCGATGAGTAAGACTTCTGAAAATCGACTTCTCATCATCTCACAACTGTCATCGGTTGAATTGTTGTCAATTACAATGATTTCACCGTCAATATTTTCGAGTGCTTTTTGAACACTGAGCACACAGAGCTCGAGAAAATAGCGGACGTTGTAGTTGAGAATGATAACGGAGATTTGCATGGGGCAAATATAATGGATTATTAGATTCTAAGATTGTAGGATTTTAAGATCTTAAGATTTTAGGATAGCAGTTAATCGTCTTATGGTCTTGCAGTCTTACAGTCTTAAAATCTTACAGTCTTGCAATCTATTGTATTGCTCTAGCCCCGATTGAAGCGGCATCCTTTTTTGCTGAGTAAAAGCCTCTCGAGTGCGCTCGGGGTAACAAGCAAAAAAGATATAGCGTAAAGCGGGAAATAGCTACTAAGCAAAAAACTGGCAACCAATAACTGACAACCGACAACTAAACCTTACTTTTGCGGAAAAATTACCACCGTGAATTACCTTTCTGTAGAAAATATTTCAAAATCTTTTGGCGAACGCACTTTGTTTTCCGACCTGTCTTTCGGCATCAATAAAGACCAAAAAATTGCTTTCATCGCCAAAAATGGTTCTGGAAAAACGTGCATTATGAATATCATCACGGGCGAGGACGAACCCGACACCGGAAAAGTAGTGTTACGCAAAGATATCAGAATGTCGTTTCTGTCGCAAACTCCGAATTTGCAAGATGAATTGACAATTGAGGAAAGTATTTTCGCTTCGGACAATGAAGTGCTAAAAATCATCGAGCAGTACGAAAAAGCACTAGAAAACCCAGAAGATGAAGAGGCGTATCAGCGGGCATTTGACTTGATGGACCAGCATAATGCGTGGGATTTTGAAACACAATTCAAACAGATTTTATTCAAATTGAAGTTGGAAGATTTTAAATTGAAAGTGAAAAATATGTCTGGTGGACAGAAGAAAAGATTGTCGTTAGCGATTATTTTGATCAATCGTCCTGACTTATTAATACTCGATGAACCTACGAATCACCTCGATCTAGAGATGATTGAATGGTTGGAAAGTTACTTCGCTAAAGAAAATATCACCTTGTTTATGGTCACACACGACCGTTTCTTTTTGGAACGCGTTTGCAATGAAATTATAGAGCTCGATAACGGAAAACTCTACCAATATAAGGGCAACTATTCTTATTATTTAGCGAAAAAAGAAGAGCGCATTGCCTCAGAAAATTCGAGTATCGATAAAGCGCAGAACTTATTCGTCAAAGAATTGGCTTGGATGCGCCGCCAACCGAAAGCGCGAACGACGAAATCGAAATCGCGGCAGGATGATTTTTATGTGATCAAGCAGAAAGCGGAAAGTCGAAGGAAAGAGAATGTCGTTGAGCTCGAAATCAATATGGAACGCATGGGAAGCAAGATTATTGAGATGCATAAAGTGTCTAAAAAATTCAAAGACCGTGTGATTTTGGATGGATTTAATTTTGATTTTCAACGGGCGGAACGCATTGGAATTATTGGAAAAAACGGAACGGGTAAGTCGACGTTTTTGAATTTGATTACTGGGACGATTCCGTTAGATAGCGGAAAAGTCATCAAAGGCGACACAATTAAAATTGGGTATTATACGCAAAGTGGCATCAACCCAAAACCTGGACAGAAAGTCATTGATATTATTAAAGAATACGGGGAGTTTATTCCACTTGCGAAAGGAAAAATTATTTCCGCTGGGCAGTTGTTGGAGCGCTTTTTATTCGATCGCAAGAAGCAGCATGATTACGTAGAAAAATTGAGTGGTGGCGAATTGAAACGGTTGTATTTGTGTACGGTTTTGATTCAGAATCCGAACTTTTTGATTCTCGACGAACCAACCAATGACTTGGATATCGTGACTTTAAATGTACTAGAAAGCTTCTTGTTGGATTATCCCGGCTGCTTGTTGGTTGTTTCCCATGACCGTTATTTTATGGATAAGATTGTCGATCACTTATTTGTGTTTCGCGGCGATGGTGTCATTGAAGATTTTCCCGGCAACTATTCCGATTTTAGAGCCTATGAAGACAGCGCTGATGTGGCTCAAAAAGAAGAAAATAAATCCGAAAAGAAAGACTGGAAACAGCAGAATAACACTTCAGGCTTGAGCTTTAACGAGCAAAAAGAATTTCAAAAAATTGAACGTGAAATCAAAGATTTGGAATACGAAAAAAAGCAAATCGAACAATTATTTTCTGACGGTAAAGTAGCGGACGATGCGATAGCCAGTAAAGCGAAAGAACTAGAAATCATCATCAAAAAAATCGAGGAGAAAGAAGAACGTTGGTTTGAACTTTCGGCGAAGATTGAAGGGTAGATTGTTGTAGGTTGTAGGTTGAACACGTTTTTGGGTTCATTTTTAACTTAAAAACATACAACCCTAAACCGGCTCTCCATACAAATCAAACTCCGTCGCTTCCGTAATTTTAATCATCGCAAAATCACCCGTTTTCATGTAATGTTTAGAAGCGTCGATTAACACTTCATTATCCACATCTGGACTATCAAATTCGGTTCTTCCTACAAAGTGAGCGCCTTCTTTTCTGTCAATAATACATTTGAAAACCTGACCTACTTTCTCTTGATTCAAGTCCCAAGAAATTTGCGATTGCAGTTCCATGATTTCTTCGGCACGTGCCTTTTTCACTTCTTCTGGCACATCATCTTCGAGTAAATACGCATGAGTGTTTTCTTCGTGGGAATAGGCAAAACAACCCATTCGATCGAATTTCATTTCTTGTACAAAATCTTTTAGGATTTCGAAATCTTCTTGTGTTTCACCAGGATATCCGACGATTAATGTCGTTCTAATTGCCATTCCAGGAACTGCAGCACGGAAATCTTTTAGCAATTTTGTCGTTTTTTCTTTGGTGGTTCCGCGTCGCATCGATTTTAGAATCGAATCGGAAATATGCTGTAAAGGAATATCAATATAATTACAAATCTTCGGTTCCCGTTTCATAATATCTAAAACATCCATCGGAAAACCTGTCGGGAATGCGTAGTGCAAACGAATCCATTCGATGCCTTCTACTTTAACTAAAGCTTCGAGCAATTCGCCTAAGTTTCTTTTTTTATAAATATCTAAACCGTAATAAGTCAAATCTTGCGCAATCAAAATCAACTCCTTAACGCCATCGCGGGCCAAACCTTCCGCTTCTTTGACTAATTTTTCAATGGGTTGCGAAACGTGTTTACCACGCATTAATGGAATCGCACAAAAGCTACATGGCCTGTCACAACCTTCTGCAATTTTCAAATACGCGTAATTTTTTGGAGTCGTTGTCAACCGTTCTCCCAATAGTTCATGTTTATAATCGGCGCCCAATGCTTTCAATAATTGAGGTAATTCGGTTGTTCCAAAATACTGATCGACGTTGGGGATTTCTTTCTCCAAATCCGGACGATAGCGTTCTGACAAACAACCCGTCACAAAAACTTTATCGACAATACCGCGTTCTTTCTTATCGGCATATTCCAAAATCATATTGACCGATTCCGCTTTGGCATTGTCAATAAATCCACAGGTATTGATGACAACGATATTGCCTTCTTGCTCATGCACGACGTCTTTTCCGTTGGCGCGCAATTGGCCCATCAATACTTCACTGTCATAAACATTCTTAGAACATCCAAGGGTAATGACATTGATTTTGTTTTTCTTTAATGATTTGGTTCTCATAGACTTTTTTGTTGACTTTAAGGAGCGCGAAATTAAACTATTTTTATGGATTCTATAGTTGATTGTCAGATTTTCACTATTAGAATGTGTAGATTTGCTTTCCGTTTTCGAATATTATGGCGCTGCTCTTCTCTGTTCAATCATATCTAAAATTTCTTTGGAACTCCAAAAATCAACATGGCGTGCATTCGCCTTTTGTGTTTGATTTGGTGACTAAATGTTTTTACGATAAGACGTCAAAGTCAGAATACGGAATATTAAAAAAGTACCGAGACGAATTATTGCTCAATAAAAGTAGCATAGATGTAACCGACTTTGGCGCGGGTTCAAAAGTTTTTAAATCAAACAACAGACCCATTTCAAAAATTGCAAAAACCGCTGGAATTTCGCCAAAACGAGCGGAATTACTTTTTCGAATTTCCCGCTATTTCCAACCCGATTCCATTTTAGAAATCGGAACTTCCTTAGGTTTAGCCACCTCGGCTTTATCATTGGGGCATCCAAAAGCGAAAATAACCACACTTGAAGGTTGCCCAGAAACCGCATGCATCGCGAAAGAAAATTTTCAAAAATTCAAACTAAAAAATATTCACCTAGAAATAACAGAATTCTCAACCTTTCTCAAAAACCGACAACCCACAACATACAACTCACAACTAATCTACTTCGACGGCAACCACTCCAAACAAGCCACACTGCAATACTTCGAACTACTATTACCAACCATCACGAACGAAACCGTTTGGATTTTCGACGACATTCATTGGTCCGCTGCCATGACCGAAGCTTGGGAAACCGTCAAAAAACATCCGAAAGTAAAAGTTACCATCGACACTTTTCAATGGGGATTCGTTTTCTTTCGAAATGAGCAAGAAAAGGAACATTTCACGATTCGGCTATAAATAAGTGTAACAATATGAATAACTGCTTCACTAATGACTGATTTTAAAATCAATTGTGTACTTTTAAATTCGTAATTCTCAATTCGTAATACCAAATTCCAAATGGCCAATCCATTAATCAAAATCACCAATATCAAACGCGATTTCCAGCTAGGAAACGAGACGGTTTATGTACTCAAAGGCATTGATTTAGAAATAAATAAAGGAGAATATGTCGCTTTGATGGGACCGTCTGGATCGGGAAAATCAACGCTCATGAACCTCCTCGGTTGTCTTGACACGCCCACTTCCGGAACCTATATTCTCAACGAAAAAGATGTCAGCAAAATGCACGACGACGAATTGGCTGAAATTCGCAATAAGGAAATTGGTTTTGTTTTTCAAACGTTTAATCTTTTGCCCCGAACAACGGCACTTGATAATGTTGCACTTCCGATGGTTTATGCGGGTTTCTCAAAAGCCGACAGAAAAATTCGCGCCACTGAAGTTCTCACGCAAGTCAACCTTTCCGATCGAATGGACCACCAACCCAACCAATTATCGGGTGGACAGCGACAACGCGTGGCTATTGCACGAGCACTGGTCAACAAACCATCGATTATTTTAGCAGATGAACCAACGGGAAATCTCGACAGTAAAACCTCCGAAGAAATTATGAAATTGTTTGGCGACATTCACAAAAATGGCAACACCGTGATTTTGGTAACCCACGAAGAGGAAATCGCCGCCTACGCACATCGTGTGATTCGATTAAGAGACGGATTGGTAGAAAGCGATACGACGAAGTAATTTTTTGGAGCTGTTTCCTGCTTTTCGCCTTTATCTCTCCGCTTTGCTCCGAGGATACCGGCTGCAATCAGGGCTAAGCCACCCCGCCTTTTAGGCACCCCTCCAAAGGAGGGGAAACCTACAACAATATTCTCTTTTGACTTTGCGCCTTCACGTCTTTGCGAGCATTAAAAACATCAACAATGAAAATCGCACTACTCACCTGCCAACGCCTACCCGACTTAACGCCGGCAGATCAATTATTGATTCCAGAATTGGCAAAACATAAAATTCGAGCGGAAGCCGTGATTTGGGATGATCCGAAAGTCATTTGGACCGATTTCGATTATCTCATTTTCAGGAACACTTGGGATTATTACGAAAAAGAATCTCAATTTAATTTGTGGTTAGCGACGATCAAAAAACTAGGAATCAAAACGTTGAACTCGATAGAAATCATCGAGCAAAACAAGCATAAGTTCTACTTGCGTGAATTACAAAACCAAAACATCACAATTATTCCCACTATTTTTATTGAAAAAACAAAGCGTCTCAATCTTGCTGAAATCATGCCATCACATTGGAAAAAAGCCGTCATCAAACCCGCGTTTTCCGCTGGTTCTTATTTAACTACAGTTTTTGACTTAGCTGCGTTGGAGACCATTAATTCACATTACCAGCCGATTGCTGCGGAAAATGAACTACTCTTACAAGAATTCAAACCCGAAATTGCAACTGAAGGCGAAACCTCATTTATCTTTTTCAATAAAAAATTCTCCCATGCCGTCAACAAAAAACCAGCGGCAGGAGATTTTCGAATTCAAGTGCAATTTGGCGGAAAATATAATGCTGTTACTCCAAGTCCCGCCTTAATTCAACAAGCGCAAACCATTGTCAACAATTTTACAAACCAACTGCTGTATGCGCGTGTCGACGGAATCATCATCAACAACCAAATTCAATTGATGGAAGTCGAATGCATCGAACCGGATTTGTATTTCAATTATAGTGAAGGCTCACACCAACGATTCATTAACGCAATTCTCGATTTAATAAAGTAAATTTGCGATTGCATTTTTGAATTATCAATTGAAATGACACGAGCGAAGCGACTGCATCGAATACCTACAACAATTAAAATCCAATGAGATGAAAGTATACACAAAAACCGGCGACACAGGAACGACCGCACTTTTCGGAGGATCTCGTGTTCCAAAAGACCACATGAGAATTGAAAGTTACGGAACCGTTGATGAACTAAATTCCTATATCGGACTGATACGTGATCAAGAAATGAATTCCCATTACAAAGACATCTTGATTGAAATCCAAGATCGCTTGTTTACTGTAGGAGCGATTTTGGCAACACCACCAGAGAAAGAAGTCATGAAAAACGGGGAACTTCGCCTGAAAAACTTGGGAATCGTAGAAACCGATATCGAATTGCTCGAAAACGAAATTGATGCCATGGAAGACAGTTTGCCGCAGATGACGCATTTCGTTTTGCCTGGCGGTCACACCACGGTGTCATATTGTCATATCGCGCGTTGTGTTTGCAGACGAGCTGAGCGATTAGCAGTGCATTTAGATCATATCGAGCCCATTGCTCCTATCGCCATAAAGTATCTTAACCGACTTTCTGACTACCTTTTTGTGCTGGCACGGAAGTTGTCTTCCGACCTAAAAGCGGATGAGGTAAAGTGGATTCCAAGAAAATAGTTGACAGAAATCAGTTTTAAGTGGTCAGTAATATTCATGAAAAATAGGTCTTTGTAAACAACCTAAACTGAACACGTCATCACTGAACACCGAACACTATCAAAAGACGTTCTTAACTTTATTTAAAAAAAATCAATTTTTACTTGACTTTTTCAGTAAAAAAATTATTTTTGCACAAACTATAAAATCGAAAGAAGATGTATTGGACATTAGAATTAGCATCGTATTTAAGTGATGCACCGTGGCCAGCAACCAAAGATGAATTAATTGACTATGCTATTAGAGCCGGAGCGCCGCTTGAAGTTGTAGAAAACCTACAATCAATAGAGGACGAAGGCGAGATATACGAATCGATGGAAGAAATTTGGCCTGATTATCCAACTGACGAAGATTACCTTTGGAACGAGGATGAGTATTAAAAAAATAATAAAACCCATGAAAAGTCTCTCACGAGGCTTTTTTTTTGTTTAAATTTACGCACTTTATAAATACCCTTTTATACACCCAATTATGAGTTTCATTAACGATATATTAAAACTATTTGTAGGAGATAAATCCAAAAAAGACGTTGGTGCTTTGCAAGGAACTATCACCAAAATAAAAGCCGTTGAAGCGTCTTTAAGTAATTTATCTCACGATGAATTAAGAGCAAAAACGACGCAGTTCAAAGAAAAAATAAAACAAGCGCGCGCAGAAAAAGACAGCAAAATTGCAACCTTACAGCAAGAGGCTGATGCAGTTGCCGATATCGATAAAAGAGAAGATATTTACGCTGCTATCGATGCCCTAGAAAAAGAAGCCTACGAAATATCTGAAAAAGTATTGAACGAAATACTTCCGGATGCTTTCGCAGTCGTAAAAGAAACTGCAAAAAGATTTAAGGAAAACTCCCAATTAACCGTAACGGCAACCCCGAAAGATCGCGAATTGTCTGCGACAAAATCATACATCAATATTGTTGGCGATACTGCGGTTTGGGCCAATTCTTGGAATGCAGCGGGAAAAGAAATCACTTGGGATATGATCCATTATGACGTTCAGTTGATTGGTGGTATGGTACTTCACAGTGGAAAAATTGCCGAAATGCAAACTGGAGAAGGAAAAACATTAGTAGCAACTTTGCCGCTTTACTTAAATGCTTTGACTGGAAACGGAGTACACTTAGTGACCGTCAACGACTACCTAGCCAAACGTGATAGTACGTGGAAAGCGCCGTTATTTGAGTTTCATGGTTTGACTGTGGAATGTATCGACAACTACCAACCGAATACTGAAGAAAGAAGAAAAGCATACAACGCCGACATCACGTACGGAACCAACAATGAATTTGGTTTCGATTATTTGAGAGACAACATGGCGCATTCGCCGGAAGATTTAGTGCAACGCAAACACAATTACGCCATCGTCGATGAGGTCGATTCGGTATTAATTGATGATGCGCGTACCCCTTTAATTATTTCTGGCCCAGTGCCTCAAGGCGATCGTCATGAGTTTAATGAACTAAAACCAAAAATCGAAAACTTGGTGCAATTGCAACGCCAATTGTCGAACGGTTTTCTTACGGAAGCGAAACGTTTGGTAAAAGATGGCAACATGAAAGACGGCGGTTTCAACCTATTGAGAGCGTACAGAAGTTTGCCAAAAAACAAAGCATTGATCAAGTTTTTGAGTGAAGAAGGCATCAAACAATTGCTTCAAAAAACGGAGAATCAATACATGCAAGACAACAATCGCGACATGCATAGAGTTGATGAAGCGTTGTATTTTGTTATCGAAGAAAAAAACAATCAAGTAGAATTGACAGACAATGGAGTCAAGTTCCTTTCCTCAGATACAGACGAAAATTTCTTCTTACTTCCAGATATCGGAACTGAAATTGCTCGTATCGAAAAATTAGATTTAGAAAAAGACAAAGAAGCAGAAGAAAAAGAAAAATTATTCCAAGATTTCTCTATTAAAAGCGAACGCATTCATACGCTAACGCAGTTGCTAAAAGCCTATTCACTTTTTGAAAAAGACGTGGAATATGTTATCATGGACAACAAAATTTTGATTGTCGATGAACAAACCGGTCGTATCATGGATGGTCGTCGTTATTCAGACGGATTACACCAAGCCATTGAAGCCAAAGAAAACGTAAAAATTGAAGCCGCAACCCAAACCTTTGCAACGGTTACATTACAGAACTATTTCAGAATGTACAGCAAATTGGCGGGTATGACCGGAACAGCAGTAACAGAAGCGGGTGAACTTTGGCAAATCTATAAATTGGATGTGGTGGAAATTCCAACCAACCGCCCAATGGCAAGAAAAGACAAAGAAGATTTGATTTATAAAACAACTCGTGAAAAATTCAACGCGGTTATTGAAGACGTAACTGAATTATCAAATGCAGGTCGACCAGTATTGATTGGAACTACTTCAGTAGAAATTTCAGAATTATTGAGTCGAATGTTGAAAATGCGTAACATTCAACACAATGTTTTGAATGCAAAAATGCACAAGCAAGAAGCACAAATCGTAGAGGAAGCTGGAAAACCAGGCGTAGTAACCATTGCTACGAACATGGCGGGACGTGGAACGGATATTAAGCTTTCCCCTGAAGTGAAAGCGGCGGGCGGATTGGCGATCGTAGGAACGGAGCGTCATGATTCGCGTCGTGTGGATAGACAGTTACGTGGACGTGCGGGTCGACAAGGAGATGTGGGTAGCTCACAGTTTTATGTGTCGTTAGAAGACAACCTCATGCGTTTGTTTGGTTCAGAACGTGTAGCAAAAGTAATGGACAGAATGGGATTGAAAGAAGGTGAAGTAATTCAACATTCAATGATGACCAAATCGATAGAACGTGCGCAGAAAAAAGTGGAAGAAAACAACTTCGGTATTCGTAAACGTTTGCTGGAATATGATGATGTAATGAACGCACAACGTGAAGTCGTTTACAAACGTCGTCGTCATGCCTTACACGGCGAAAGATTGAAAGTGGATATCGCCAATATGATGTACGACACGAGTGAAGTTATTGTTATATCGAACAAAGCAACCAATGATTTCAAGAATTTTGAATTCGAATTGATTCGCTATTTCTCTATTACTGCTCCTGTGTCAGAAAGCGAATTTGAAAGATTAAGTGAATCTGAATTGGCAGGAAAAGTATACAAAGCGGCACTAGAATTTTATACTGAAAAGACAAATCGATCTGCTCGTGAGGCTTTGCCTATCATCACTAGTGTTTATGAAGACCAAAACAACCAGTTCGAACGAATTGTTGTTCCTTTTACAGACGGAATAAAGACTTTGAATGTCGTAACTGATTTGAAGAAAGCCTACGAAACTGAAGGAAGACAATTGGTTGCTGATTTCGAAAAGAACATTACGTTAGCCATCGTCGACGAAGCTTGGAAAAAACACTTACGCAAAATGGACGAGTTGAAACAATCGGTTCAGTTGGCGGTTCATGAGCAAAAAGACCCGTTGCTTATCTACAAATTTGAAGCGTATAACTTATTTAGTTCGATGTTGAATGGCGTGAATAAAGAAGTAATTTCGTTCTTATTTAAAGGTGATTTGCCACAACAAAGTGCACCAGCAATTCAAGAAGCACGTCAAGTAAAGACAAAAGAGAATTACAAAACCAGCAAAGATGAAGTTCCTAATAGTGATACTTTGGCTGAGCAGAATCGTGAGGCAGGACAAACACAACAACGTCAAGTTACTGAAACGATTGTTCGTGAAATGCCGAAGATTAACCGAAATGACAATGTGACCATCAAACACATTATGAGTGGAAAAACTGAAAGCATGAAATACAAAAAAGCCGAAAGCTTACTCAACTCAGGAGAATGGGTGATTGTGAATGAGTAGAAAGTTGTCAGTGGTCGGTTTGTCGGTCAATCAACATTACGTGATAATCCCCAATTGTATAGGCAATTGGGGATTTTATTTTGAAATAATCACTAAATTAATGAAGCCCCTTTCTTTTTTACTTCACTAAAACAGTTTTGACGGATTTTTTTTAAAAGACTGGAATTCACCAATTTTTTGACTAAATGAATAGTTTGTATAATCTATAAATTTACTCCTTAATCACTTTAATAGTTAGCACCTGTTGATCTGCTAGTGCTTTTACAAAATAAGTTCCCGATGGCAAAGTTGAAAGGTCTATTGATCCTTCATTAGCATCTATATTCTTTCTAATTACTTCTTGGCCTAATAAATTATAAATAGCTACCGATGCAATTTTTCGGTTGTAGGAAAGCGTTAAAATATTATTAACTGGATTTGGAAATGCGTCTAATTTACTTGATGAAGTCGCAAAATCTTCAACAGCCAAAGTGGTTGGGCAAGTAATAGAAGTGAATTGATTCCTTTGAATATTGGTGCCATCACCTAACTGACCACGGTCGTTTTTACCACATGCTGTTAGAGAACCATCTGTTCTTATTGATAAAGTATGAGAACCACCTGCCGATATTTTTTCGTGATCAGTTTCAGTTCCAATGGTAGTAAATGATGTTAAGCTATTTGTTGTACCATTACCTAATTGACCAAAATTATTTTGACCAGCGCCAAGGATCTTTCCAGATGCCATGATAATGAATGTGTGATCCACTCCTGCTTCAATGCCTTGAACCTCTTCTAATAATCCTATTGCCCAAGGCAGTCCCGTATTGGGAATATTACCAGTACCCAACTGACCTAAATTATCACTTCCCCAGACGAAAGGAGATTCTGAATTGTCTATCCCAATTACATGGTTGTTTCCAGCGGATATATCCAACCAATAAGTACCCAAATCATCAGCAGTTTGTACCGGAAATGAAATAAAGTCCACCGAAAAACCGCCTCCGAGTTGACTGGAGAGGTTACTTCCCCAACCCCACATGATTCCATTTGTTCTAGTAGCTAATGAAAAATATTGCCCTGCAGCTACTTTTGACCAATCAGTTTCCGTCCCTACTTGTGTGGGTACATTAATTTGGGCAATTGTAGAGCCAATACCCAATGCACCAGCATTATTACTACCCCAAGCCCAGAGCGTTCCATTTGCTCGAATTGCTAAGGCATGATTGTATCCAGTGGAGATAGCTACCCAATCAGTAGCTGTCCCTACTTGAGTAGGAGTGGTTCTATTACTTGTGCTACCAATACCTAGTTGCCCAAAGGAATTGTAACCCCATGCCCATAATGTCCCATTAGATTTTATACCTATCGAATACCAATTGCCAGCAGCAACTCTTAACCAATCTGTGCCAGTTCCTATTCGAGTTGGAACATTCCTATCCGTTGTTGTACCATTGCCCAACTGCCCAAAAGCGTTATCGCCCCACGCCCATAAGGTTCCGTCTGTTTTTATTCCCAATGAATGCGTATAACCTGCGCTTGCAGTCTCCCAACATTGAGCCCATGTATTTAAACTTACTAGTAGTATAAATAGGTAAATCTTATTCATAGCGTATCACTTAAAATTATTAATTAGATTCTATTTTAAAGGCAAATATGGCAAAAAAAATATCAGGAACTTAATTTTACTGAACTGTTTATTTATTTAGGATGACTTGTATCAAAACTTAAAGATAGGCATTGATGATTTAACCAATAATAGATTCTTTATATTTGAAAAAAACTTCAACCATGAAATTTGAATTTGCCATAATTGTCTTGCTTCTTATTTCTTACTTCTCTCCGACACAAACCATCGAGCAACTTAAATTAGAACTTAGAAAAACAGTTGGGACTTTAAGATGATTAAAGACATTTAATTATATCTTTACTTTGATACAATTTAACTAAAAAAACAAAACCATGGCCAAAAGTCAAGACGCTAAGAAAACCGTAAAGAAAGAACCGCTGAAAACGGCAAAAGAAAAAAAAGCAGAAAAACGCGATAAAAAAAATAGTCCCAAAAGAGATTAGTTTTACCACACGATGTAAAAAGTAGACGGAAAGAACGCAGGTAAATTAATACGAGTATGAGTTCGTTTTCCAGCGAAATATTGGGACACGGACTTTACAGATTTAGACAGATTAATACGGATAATCTATTTAAACAAAACTAAAATCCGTAAAATCTGTGCCATCTGTGTGCTAATTTTCAGTAACTGGACTGGTTAGAGGATGATTGTGTAAAAACAAAATGCTATTTTACCCAGCGATTATTTTATTCTACTATAAATTATCCGGGAAAATCTTTCCAGGATTCAAAATGCCGTTGGGATCAAAAACATCTTTTATGCCTTTCATCAATTGCAGTTGCGCATTGCTGAAAGCGATATCCATATAATTTTTTTGTACAAAACCGATTCCGTGTTCACCGGAAAGTGTTCCTTTGAGCGAAACCGTTAATTCGAAAATCTCACGAATTCCTTTGGTTACTTCTGTGTCCCATGCTTCATCGGATAGGTCGCCTTTTACAATATTCACGTGCAAATTTCCATCACCAGCGTGACCATAACAAACCGATTTAAATCCGTATTTGTTTCCAATAGTCTTAATTCCATTTAGAAGATTCGCCAATTCATAGCGAGGAACTACAGTATCTTCTTCTTTATAGATGGAGTTTGATTTTACAGCTTCTCCAACGGAACGTCGCATTTTCCAGAGTGCATTCTTTTCCACTTCCGTATCTGCGAAAAGTATCTCATCTATTTGAAATTGCTCGACAACACCCATAATTTTTTCTGCTTCTTGAAACAAGATATCCGGATAATTCCCATCTACTTCAATGAGCAAATGTGCCTGGATTTCAGGTTTAATATCCACATTTACACCTTCAACATATCGAATCGCCCAATCAATGGCATCGCGTTCTAAAAACTCTAAGGCGCTAGGAACAATTCCTGCTCTAAAAATCGCAGACACCGCTTCGCAAGCTTCATCCGCTTTGAAGAATGGCACCAGCATTAAGATATTATGCGTGTTTTTAGGCAACAGTTTCATAACAATTTTTGTAATGATTCCTAAGGTTCCTTCACTCCCGACCATCAATTGTGTGAGGTTATAACCTGTAGAATTTTTCAAAGTGTTTGCACCTGTCCAAATGATTTCTCCGTTAGGCAAAACTACTTCAAGATTTAAAACGTAATCTTTGGTCACGCCATACTTCACTGCACGAGCGCCACCAGCATTTTCGGCTACATTTCCGCCAATCCAACAACTGCCTTGACTACTCGGATCAGGCGGATAAAAAAGTCCTTTTTCAGCCACAGATTCCCGCAACACTTGCGTAATTACTGCCGGTTCAACCGTTACTTGCAAATTTTGCTCGTCGATATGAAGGATTTTATTAAAACGCTCCATCGACAAACCAATGCCTTCATAAACAGACAATGCGCCGCCACTCAAACCTGTCCTCGCGCCAATCGGAGTGACTGGAATCCGTTCTTCATTTGCCATGATCAGGATAGCGGCCACTTCTTGAGGAGTTCCCGGTTTTACCACGACACCGGGAGGAAAAACAAAATCTTCCGTTTCATCATGTCCGTAGTGATTTCGCGTTTCGAGATCCGTAAATACAAAAGATTCGCTAACTATTGCAGATAGCTTTACTAGAACTTGCTCTGTAATTTGTGAAGTAGTGATCATAATCTAAAAATTGAAGGATAAAAATAGTGTTTTGGAAATAGTTGACCAAATTAAAAAGGGTGGATGGTCATTGTTACTGGAGAAAAAATTTGGGGAGCTATTTCCCGCTCTCCACTCTATCTTTTGTTCTGAACCCCAGAACAAAAGGATGCCGTTTCTATCGGGGCTAGGCCACCGTAATAAATTCGAAAGTTGCAATGGAACCGGGGATTACGTGAGGGATTGCGCTTTGTTTGAGCTCTTTTTGCGATGGCGTTCAGCACAAAAAAGCGAGTGCAAAAGCCCGACCCTTGCGGTCACGCCCAGGACCTAAAACCCACAACCCACCACTACTTCTTCTTCAAATTCGGAAGGAAATAGCAGATGATTCCAATAATAGGGAGATAAGAACAAATATTATAAACGTATTGAATGGAGGTGTGATCCGCTAAAATACCGAGCAATGCAGAGCCTAACGCTCCCATCCCAAAGGCAAAACCGTAAAACAAACCAGAGACCATTCCGAGTTTTTTCGGAATTAATTCTTGTGCGTAAACGATGATTGCTGGAAACGCCGAGGAGATAATGATACCTATGACAACCATCAATACATCGGTCCAAAACAAATTCACATAAGGCAAAAGCAAAGCAAATGGCGTCGCGCCAAAAACAGAAAACCAAATGATGTACTTTCTTCCAAATTTATCGCCGAGTGGCCCGCCGAGAATAGTTCCTAATGTGTACGCAATCAAATAGACAAACATGTGAAATTGTGCCTCCCGAATGGAAAGATGAAACTTATCCATCAAGAAAAAAGTATAGTATGTCGACAAACTCGCAGAGTAGAAAAATTTAGAGAAAATCACGATTAATAAAATTGCAATACTCCATTTAACTCGCAATTTTGAGAGATCATGTAAATCAAAAAAGAGTGCGTTTTGATGCGTTCTGTAAATAAGGTGATCCCGATACCAAAATGCAATTTTACTTATGATCCCGAGAGCAACAACCGCTGCAATAACAAACCACAGTATATATTTTTGTCCGTGTGGCACTACGATTATTGCTACCAAAAGTGGACCCAGGGCAGTTCCAAAATTACCACCAACTTGAAAAATAGATTGCGCCAAACCGCGTTTACCGCCAGAAGCCAAGTTGGATATTCTTGCTGATTCTGGGTGAAATATCGCAGAACCTGTTCCAATCAACATGACTGAAATAACAATCCACTCGAAGCGGTCGGCAAATGATAATGACACGATTCCCGCGAGGGAAAACAACATGCCGTACACTTGCGAAAAAGGTTTAGGATGTTTATCCGTGTAGTAACCAACAAATGGTTGCAGAATCGAAGCTGAAAACTGAAATGCAAATGTGATCAACCCAATTTGAGAGAATGACAAATTGTATTTTTCTTTCAAAATCGGATAAACTGAAGGAATAATCGCTTGTATTAAATCGTTGAGCAAATGCGCAAAACTAATCGCGAACAAAATCGAAAAAATCGTTTTTGAAATGACAGCGTCTTTATGTGCACTTTTACTGTCCATTTAGAATATTGAAATGATAAAACAACCAATAGTGAAAACGGGTAATAAAACCAAGTTTATAGGTTGATTGCATCTCATGTTTGAATTGAGAAAAGTACCGATGAATTGCAATACATAACCCAAAATAATACAGCGCAAAACCAGGATAATATTGTCCATGTATGGGTAGTTATTTTTTTGCAAAGGAACGTCAAAAAAAGAACAAAACAAGCTTAACCAAAGAAAAGCGATGCAAAATAAAGTAGCCAATAGCGGTGCTCTACTAATATTTTACTAATTTTACGCAAACGACAATTTCCTTGAACAAACCTTCAAAAAAAGATTCTGCACTTCACGAAAAACCTGGCATTGCTCCTCCAGAAATGATCAGTCATTCGGTTGTGGGAAATCTAAAGGAATTTCGGAGAATTCAACCTTCTTCGAAAGAACTGATCGCTGGCATTTATAACGGTGATATTACAGCTTTAAGCCGAGCGATTACAATTGTTGAAAGTACTAATCCCACCCATGCAACAAAAGCCAACGAAATTATCGCTGCATGTTTACCACAGGCAAATAAATCGGTGCGCATTGGCATCACCGGAGTTCCAGGCGTTGGAAAAAGCACGTTTATTGAAGCATTTGGAAAACATCTTACCAACTCAGGAAAGAAGGTTGCTGTTTTAGCTGTTGATCCGAGCAGCACGATTTCACATGGTAGTATTTTGGGCGACAAAACGCGAATGGAAGAATTGGTAAAAGACAAGGATGCCTTTATCAGACCTTCTGCTTCAGGAGAAACTTTGGGAGGTGTTGCACGCAAAACAAGAGAGACTATTACTTTATGTGAAGCGGCTGGATTTGATACTATTTTAATCGAAACGGTTGGTGTAGGTCAAAGTGAAACCGCTGTTCACAGTATGGTCGATTTCTTTTTGCTATTGAAAATTTCAGGTGCTGGAGATGAATTACAGGGCATCAAGCGTGGCATTATGGAAATGGCAGACTTGATTGTGATCAACAAAGCAGATGGCGATAATGTCAAGAAAGCAAATTTAGCCAAAGTAGAATTTCACCGAGCATTGCATTTATTTCCCGCTAAAAAATCAGGTTGGACAGCATCGGCTATTACCTGCAGTTCGATTTCAGGAAATGGCATAGAGAATGTTTGGAAAATTATTAGTGATTATTTGAAATTGACTAAAGACAATAATTATTTCTTCGAAAAACGCAAAGAACAGAATCAATATTGGATGATGGAAACAATTATTGAAGCATTGAAAATCAATTTCTTTCAACATCCGGAAATCTTAACCCTACTTGCAGCCAACAAAAAAGCAGTAGCAAATAATGAAATTTCACCATTCGCCGCCGCTCAAATTATATTGAAAGCATATTGGTCAAAGAAATAGTAAAAACTATGTTCTTTGGTTTATTTCCATATAAAGTTAAAAAAAATTACCGCAGATTCGCAGATTTTTTTTTAGGTTAAATTAAATCTGTGAATCTGCGGTTGATTTTTTAATAATACAACCGTACAGATTTTAAGTCTTCAAACCAAACCTTTTAACTTTCAGGCAATATCACACTTTAGTATGAGAGATAGTTACTCTTCATAACGCGCCACTTCCCGATCGTAAAAATCATTGGCAAGCACAATCAATCCTTCCATTTCAGCATTGAGTTCTGCCTCATCTAAATCTTCCGCGTCTTCCATAAATTCAACTTCATCGTCTTTCAGATTGATGATAAATCGTGGATAATCCAAATGAATGATGAAAATATCATCGGGAAAATCGGTGTTGTCTCCGAGGAGAAATTTTGGTAATTCCATAGTTGTTGTGGGTTCTACTTTGTAAGTTGTAAGTTGTATAACATATAACTTACAACCTGATTTTTTTTTATTTATCTGATATAATCACCGGCGCACTTTTTCCATTCATAAAAATCATTTTAGAATTGGGTGATGCTGCCAGTTCTTTTTGTGCCTTAATTTGTTCGTATTGCAATTGCTTGTCAGTCAAACCCATCGAAATAATTCGCTGATAATCAGCTATACCCTGTGCTTCTACCCTTTTTCGCTCCGCTTCTTGCTTTTCTTTTTGAAGTACAAATTGCATCTTTTGCGCTTCTTGCTCCGCATTGATTTTACTTTCAATGGTTGTTTTAACAGAGGCAGGTAAATTGATATTGCGAATCAGCAACTGTTCTAAAACCAAACCTCTAGCTTTAAAATCATCTTCAATACTTTTGTAAATACGTTGTTGAAATTCGTTTCTTTTCGTTGAATATAAAGCAACGGCATCATAATAAACAGCGTTGTCACGAATACGTGTTCTTGTCACGGGACGAACAATCTTGTCTGTATAATTAACGCCAATTTGTTTGAAAATCTTTGGTGCTAATTCTGGAGAAATGCGATACAGCACGGTTAAATCAATGACCACTTCCAAGCCATCATTCGACAAAACTCTAATCGCGTCGTCACCATCTTGATCCCCTTCTGAATGAATAGCTGACATGGTATAATTTTGAGTTTGAATATCAAAATCTGTGACATCTAGCAACGGATTGATAACATGCAACCCGCTTTCTAAAATATCAGGTTGTACACTACCATAAAGCGACTTGACACCCACTTTTCCAGCATCAATTTGTTTGAAAGCTGAAGAAAAAACACCGACTAAAAGCAATAGAAAACCAATGATTCTGATGGTTTGTGTATAGCGGGAAATCGGGTTATTTGGGTTGGTTGAAGTAAAACTAGCAATTAAGAAAATGGTTCCGAAAATAATGAGTAGTATCATCTTTAGTTTTTAAATGTGGTCTTTATACGAATGATTACTTTAGAAGTTACATTCAAAGTATATTATATTACTGTGAATGATTTTGAATCACCAATTTTCTAGTAAGTCTTTCAAAGCGAATATAAAGAAAAATTGCTGCTGCCGTCAAACCTGCAAGTAATCCGATCCAAATGCCTGCTGCTTTCAGTTCGGTGTAAAGACCAAGATAAAATGAAATCGGAAATCCGATAATCCAATATGCGACAAAAGTTATATACATGGGTATTTTCACATCTTGCAATCCGCGCAAAGCACCCAAAACCACCACTTGAATTCCATCTGAAATCTGGAAAACGGCTGCCACCAATAACAATTGTGCTGCAATCGCAATAACCTCTGCGTTGTCTGTGGCTTGACTAGTATTGCTCATATCCAAAAACAAATGTGGCAAAAATTGGTGCAAGGCAACAAATAAAATAGCAAAAATTATTTCTAAAATAATCGCCAATAAGAAAATCGATCTGGCAACCACAATCAAATTCTTATAATCGTTCAGTCCTTTTTGATTGCTTACCCGAATCATAGCCGCTACATTCAACCCCATGGCAAACATAAAAGTTGTTGTCGCCAATGTTAATGCAATTTGGTTTGCTGCTTGACTGGTTTTACCAATCGAACCAGAAAGCCAAATCGCAGCGGTAAATAACGTAACTTCAAATAGCATTTGCATGGCGGACGGAAATCCCAAATTGATGATTTGATTCAATACCTTTTTTCGAATTTGGTTGAATTTGAATTTGGTGAAATAAATCTTCAATTCTTGATTGTATTTCAAAAGATAATGCATAAAAATCACCATCATAATTCGAGAAATCACTGTTCCCAATGCGGCACCAATAATTCCCAATTTTGGAAAAAACCAAATTCCATATATCAAGACATAATTAAAAAAAACATGTACCACATTCGCCATAAAGATGGAATACATCGAATATTTTGTTTTAGACAAACCATCCGCGAATTGTTTGTAACCTTGATAAATAATCACGGGAATTAAAGAAAAAGCGACCCAATCAATATATGGTGAAGCCAATGTTACGACCGCTTCCGGCTGATGCATCAAATACATGATTGGTTTAGAAAGTACAATCAAAATAAATAAAGCGACACCAATAAGCGTGCACAATAACAAGCCGTGGTGAAAAACCAAACGAATTTTTGCAGGATCTTTCTCAGCGTCGGCCTCGGCAATTATGGGCGTAATCGCTGTTGAAAATCCGATTCCAATTGACATGCCAATAAAAATAAAACTATTGCCTAAAGAAACCGCAGCCAATTCTGTTGAACCTAAATTTCCCACCATGATATTGTCGACGATACCAATCAGGGTATGACCAAGCATCCCTAAAATAACCGGATATGCTAATTTTATGTTGTAGGTAAACTCTTTGGTGTAGGCAGAAAAATTCAAATAGTAACTTTTTTTGGTAAAAGTACGTCAGATATTACTTTTAATAATTAAACAATTCTTAAATATAGATAAATTGCTAATTTTGTCGCTTCAAATAGCCAACTATGAAAAAAAACACTACTTTCTCTTCATACTATATTTACACTTGCGAGCGCACATGCCCAAAACATTTTCAAAGATGACTTTTATACATATTCTATCAACCAAGAACTTAGCGAACATGAAAACAAATTTACCGACATCTCAGCTGGAAGTTAACAAATTGGACTTACGTCAAAATTAAGTAGCGGTTTATATGACCTCCAAATCGAAGCAAGAAATGGCGAAAAAACCAGCTTCAAAATAATCAAAAAATAAATAATCAAAAAAAATAGAATGAAAACCAAGCTAATTCTTGTTGCCCTTATTGCAACTTTCAGCACAAACGCACAAAACATTTTTCAAGATGATTTCTCCACGTATTTTACGGGTGCCGACCTAAACAATCAAGGAAATTGGTCGAACAACTCCTCAAATCCAGGTGGTTTAGGAGCAGCAACCGGAGCCATCCCCAATAATACCGATGTACTAGCTAGGCCAGTTTCTTATACTGACTATGGTTCTAGCATCAACTCTGTAAAAATCAGCCCAGATTCAGACGGTTGCGGAACTGCTTTTCCAGCGGTTACTTCTGGAGATCTTTATGTGGGATTTATTTTAAACTTAACCAACGCACAAGCCAACAACAATAGTGATTTCTTTAGAGTAATGAGTGGCGGTAACTTCAATACTACTTTTCGATTGTACGCGACCCCAGCCCCCGGCGCTTTCTTCCTCGGAGTGAGTAAAGGTGGTAATGGTAATCAAATCAACTTTACGCCAAATGCACTGGCTTTCAATCAAGATCATCTCATCATTATCAAATATACGCAAGGATTAGGCACAAACGATGATCTAATCGCTGTCTATGTTGATCCAACTTTTGCTGGAGGCGAACCAGACGTTCCAACAATTACTAATAACGTAGGACTTGACCAAGCAGGTAACTTAGATCGCCTTTCTTTCAGACAAAACTGGACCAACGGTATGCCAACAGGAAATGCTGGTTTATTGAGTTTAGCCTTAACATGGGGGGATCTTGTATTTTCATTAGGAACAGAACAGTTTAGCTCAGATTCATTTGCAATTTCCAGCAGCAATGTAAAAAATGGAGAACTATTAATCCAATCCAAAATCGCGATGGAAAATGCTTCTCTAAAAATTATTGCGATCAACGGGGCGGTAATCGAAAACAAAAATATTACTCTTGAAGCAACAACCAACGCGATGAGGATCAACCCTATTCGCTCTGCCGGAATCTATATCGTAGAAATTGCGAATTCAAACGGAAAGAGATTTACTCAAAAAATAATGGTCAATTAATATCTAGACCAAATAATTTGAAAAGTGCTTTTTTTTGGGTGCTTTTTTTACTGATTAATAAAAGCTATTTCTATCCTGTTTCAAAAATTTAATTACTTTTAGGAGCTCTTTCCAGCTGTACGCTATATCTTTTTATGCTACACTAGTTTCAGCATCTTGTAAATGAATTAAGTTTAAGTATTAGAGATACTGAACCTAGATAAGCATAAAAAGGATGCCGCTTCCATCTGGGCTAGGAAGTATCAAAACAAACAGATCTTATGCAAAAATTCACTTTAGAAATTCTTTTTCAAATCATTGGAATCGGCTCGGCTTCTGGATTAGTTTTAATCGACGATTCCTTATTCATCATCTCTGACAATAGTACATTCTTATATGAATACGCTGTGGCGAATCGTACCGTCAATAAAATAAAACTCCTCGACTATAGCCAAGAGAATATGCCAAAAAAACAAAAGTTAGATTTTGAATCCTTAACGCAAAAAGGAAACAAACTGTATATTTTCGGTTCAGGCGCCAAACCCAAAAGAGAACAACAATTCATTTACAATCCGAAAAATCAAAAGGCAGAACAAAAGGACTTGACATTGTTGTATCAAAAACTAAAATCAAATGCTGGGATTTCCGATAAAGACATGAACATAGAAGGCGCAGTTTTTTACAAGGACGATTTGATTCTTTTCCAACGCGGTAATGGCGAAGGTGCTAAAAACGGCATTTTTGTTTATGAAACCAAAAAAGAAGCGGCGCGTTACATACCCATAACACTTCCGAAATTAAAGACCGTAGATGCCACCTTTACCGATGCGGTGTTGGTCGATAATACAATTTATTTCTTGGCATCTGCCGAAGATTCAAAATCGACTTACAAAGATGGAGAAGTTTTAGGAAGTATGATTGGAAGTATCAACCCAAAAACGTGGTCAGTTGAATTTACAACTCAAATCACAGAAACACAAAAATTTGAAGGACTCGCTTTATCTAAAAAATCGAAAACCCACATTGAATTTTTGCTTTGTGAAGACAACGATACCGAAGAACTCCAATCGAATATTTATAAACTAGTAATAAATAAATAGCCGGCTTCTTTCCTTTGCGCCTTGGCGTCTTTGCAAGACAAAAAATTCTACCGCGAAAACGTAAAGTGTAAACGATTCCATAATTAACAAGCGTTTGTTACTTCTCAATCTCTCGTAGATTCTCCATTTTTTTGTGCGCCAAGAATCCAGCGATGTCTTCGAAATGCTCTTTGACGCGCTTGTTGCCAAATTCAAAAACTTTAGTTGCCAATCCGTCCAAGAAATCACGGTCGTGAGAAACTAGAATCAAAGTGCCATCAAAATCTTTCAATGCATCTTTGATAATATCTTTGGTTTTCATATCTAAATGATTAGATGGCTCATCTAGGATCAATAAATTAACAGGTTCCAGTAGCAATTTAATCATCGCCAAACGTGTTTTCTCTCCACCAGAAAGTACTTTAACTTTCTTTGTGACATCATCGCCATGAAACATAAATGCACCTAATAGATCCTTTATTTTTGTTCGCACATCTCCAACAGCCACATCGTCGATTGTTTCGAAAATAGTTGCATTTTCGTCCAATAACGCCGCCTGATTTTGAGCAAAGTAACCAATTTGCGCATTGTGCCCGATTTCAACCGAACCATTATCGATGCCGATTTCTTTCATAATTGCTTTGATCATCGTCGATTTTCCTTCCCCGTTTTTCCCAACAAACGCAACCTTTTGACCACGTTCTATGACAATGTTCGCGTCTTTAAAAACCACATGATCTCCGTACGATTTAGAAAGTTCCTTTACAATTACAGGATACTGTCCAGAACGAACAGATGGCGGAAATTTGATACGCAATGCCGAAGTGTCAATCTCGTCAATTTGTACGGGAACGATTTTTTCCAACATTTTTACACGGGATTGTACGGACAAGGTTTTTGAAAAAGTGCCTTTAAATCGGTCTATAAATTCCTGGTTGTCGGCAATCATTTTTTGTTGCTCGTCGTAGGCTTTTTGTTGATGAACGCGTCGGTCTTTCCGCAATTCTAAGTAATGAGAATATTTCGCTTTGTAATCGTAAATGCGTCCCATCGTCACTTCAATCGTGCGATTGGTGATGTTATCTACGAACGCTCTATCGTGGGAAATAACAACAACGGCTTTTGCTGAATTAATTAAGAAATCTTCCAACCACTGAATACTTTCGATATCCATGTGATTCGTGGGCTCATCCAACAATATCAAGTCAGGTTTTTGCAATAAAATCTTGGCGAGTTCAATGCGCATTCTCCAACCTCCGGAAAATTCTGAGGATGGACGAGAAAAATCTGCACGCACAAATCCCAATCCGATTAAGATCTTCTCTACTTCTGCTTCATAATTGACTTCTTCGATGGCATAGTACTTTTCGCTTAAATCCGAAACTTGCTCGATGAGTTTCATATATTCATCACTCTCGTAATCGGTGCGAATCGTCAGCTGCTCGTTGATGGCATCCATCTCCGCTTTCATTCTAAAAACTTCTCCAAACGCTTTCGAAGTTTCCTCAACTACTGTTGCCGTATCAGTTGTCAGTAAATGTTGCGGCAAATATGCGATTACTGCTTCTTTCGGCGCCGAAATGTTACCTGTCGATGGTTTGCTTTGGCCCGCAATTATTTTCAGAAGCGTCGATTTTCCTGCGCCATTTTTACCCATTAAGGCAATTTTGTCATTTTCATTGATAGCAAAAGAAACGTCGCTAAATAAAGTGGTTCCGCCAAATTGAACGGAGATATCGTTGACTGTAATCATTAGATTTTTGGATTGTAAGATTTTTAGATTATTAGACTTTAAGATCATAAGATCCCTCTTTACAGTCTCAAAATCTTAGGGTCTTGCGTTCTGTTTTTAAAGGCGCAAAGATAATGAGATTGTTGGATTATTAAATTTTTAGTTTACTAGATTTAAGATCCCATTTTGCAGTCTCAAAGTCTTACAATCTTATCCTCTTACAGTCGATCTTCAAAAGCCGCAAAGATAATCTAATGTAAAAACGAGGCAATTTGGAAATGCACTAGTTTGGAAAAACGAAAAGTTAATTGTAAACAATAAGTCATACATTTATACACTATAATCTATAAACTGAAATGCCCTTATTCGATTACAGTTTTCTTAGCAAAATTTTGCCTAAAGCCAAGATAAAAAAGAGCTTCAGGAACGCGAAGCAATCCTATCTCAATCGGGTTCGGTTATCTACTTCACTATTTTTCTTTGGCATGGGATTTTGTTTTGCCACCTGGGCCAGTCGCATTCCTGATATTAAATCTACGCTGCATCTCAGTGAAGCCGCCTTAGGAACCTTACTGTTTGCTTTGCCATTTGGTCAGTTAGTTGCCATGCCGTTCTCAGGAAAAGTAGTCACACAATATGGTAGTAGAAAAATTGCCATTTGGGGATTGTTAGTATATGCCATTTGTCTTATTCTTCCAGGATTGGCGGCCACAGATTGGCAGTTGGCCATTGGCTTGTTTTTATTTGGTTTTTTTGGCAACTTCTGCAATATCGCCGTAAACACGCAAGGCGTTTATACCCAACAATTATTTACCAAACCTATTATCGGGTCGTTTCATGGTTCGTGGAGCTTGGCAGGTTTTTGTGGCGCTTTGCTGGGCTTGTTAATGTTAGCTTTTTCGTTAAGTCCGTTGCTGCATTTTGTAATCGCATCGATCATCGTCAGCTTCATCATCGCTTTCAATTACAAATTTATCGTCGAATCTAAATCAATTCAAAAAGAAGATAAAACCGAATATTCCTTTTTCAAAAAACCAGACAAAATCTTAGTGTGGTTAGGCATGATCTGTTTTTGCAGTATGGCAAGTGAAGGTATTATGTTTGACTGGAGCGGTGTTTATTTTAAGGAAATTATCAAAGCGCCTGGTGCCTTAGTAGCTTTGGGCTATACGACGTTTATGATTAGCATGGCTTCGGGTAGGTTTTTGAGTGATATTCTGGTGCGAAAATACGGAACAAAAAAAGTGCTGATTGCTAGTGGAATTGTCATTTCATCAGGGTTTTATATAGCGGTTTTGTTTCCTTACTTAATACCTTGTACTGCTGCTTTCATGCTGATTGGATTCGGTGTTTCTAATGTGGTTCCCATCATTTTTAATGTGGCTGGAAATCATGAAAAAGTACCTACAAGCATTGCTATAACGACTGTATCTAGCATTAGTTTTTTGGGATTTTTACTCGGTCCACCATGCATCGGTTATATTGCAGAATTGACCAGTTTAAAATATGCGTTCGCTATTATTGGCGTATTTGGTTTGTTGATATCGATGCTTGTAATCAAACTGAAGATATTTCAATAAAACTAAATGCTCAATCTAAATTCCTCTATTGCCCCATTGGCTTTTCCAAAATCAATTTCTTGAATGAATAATTCGACGGGTTTTGCATTTGACAAAGTAGGCAAAACATTCGATTGATTATTATTACGAATGACTGTGTTTACGCCAATTGCTTCTATTTTTTCTTGTAAAGCGATTGCTAAGATTTCGTCGCCTGAAAATACTTTCATTAATCCCATGGGTAGCGTTGTTAGTAATTAGTGATTAGTTGTAGGTTGATGGATTTATTCTTCGTCTTCTAATTCAAACCAAATTGGTTCTGTAAGCATCTTTTCTGCGAGCATTTCGATGCGTTCGGTCAGCACTTCTGAGAAAATAATTCGCTGTGTTTTGTTGATACTATTCGAAATTCGCATGATTTTAGTTTCGTGCCGCAATTTTAAAATCGGCTCCGCATCATCCAAAATAAACATCTTCAATCGATTAACGTTATAACCTGCGGTGGTAAACATGTCATTCAATCGATTTGGAGTTCCAATGAGGACGTCGATTCCGGTCGAGATATAATTCTTATCATATTCTAAATCTCCTTTGTCATGAACGCCATAAACACGTAGGTTGGTATATTTTCCAAATTGTTCAAAAAGTTCTTCCATCGCAAGCACTTTGGCTTTGTCTTCTACGACAATCAACGCTCGCGGCGATTCTTCACCTTCTGCTACTAATTTTTGAATAACATTAAGTGCAATGGTTGTTGATTTTCCGCTACCTGATGGCGATACAATCACGCAATCCGCACCACTTTTCAAAGTAGAAAAGGTGTCTTGTTGGATTGGATTAGCTTCTGTTAAGCCTAATTCAATTAGCGCTTGTTGGAGGTTTGGGTTAATTTTTTTTAAGTTCATTTGTGGGTCGTACGTCGTAAGTTGTAAGTTGTAAGTTGACCGAGCGTAACCTATAACTTACAACCTACAACAATTTATTTACTTGCGAACAGTTTTACATCAGTTTCAGAAATTTCATTTCCACCCAGAATAATCAATCGTTCGACTACATTTCTTAATTCACGTATATTTCCCGTCCAATCATATTCTTGTAACAACTGAATCGCTGCCTCCGAAAAAGTCTTTGGTGCCGTTCCTTGGTCTGAAGCGATACTTTGTGTGAAATGCTCGATGAGTAATGGAATATCATCACGTCTTTCGTTTAAAGCGGGAACTTTAATTAAAATGACCGCCAATCTGTGGTATAAATCTTCACGGAAACGGCCTTCTTCGATTTCCTTTTTCAGATCTTTGTTGGTTGCTGCAACGACGCGCACGTTGACTTTAATATCTTTATCTGCTCCAACACGCTGAATCAAGCTTTCTTGCAAGGCGCGGAGTACTTTGGCTTGCGCCGCCAAACTCATATCACCAATTTCATCGAGAAAAATAGTGCCTCCGTCAGCAGCTTCAAACTTTCCCGCGCGATCGCGCACAGCAGAAGTAAAAGCGCCTTTAACGTGGCCAAACAATTCACTTTCTATGAGTTCACTTGGAATCGCAGCACAATTTACCTCAATTAATGGATAGCCGCAACGTTCGCTTTTCTCATGTAATTGGTGGGCTACGAGTTCCTTTCCCGTGCCGTTTGGCCCTGTGATTAGCACTCTTGCATCGGTTTGGGCTACTTTTTCAATCATGAGTTTGATATGATTGATGGGTTCACTTTCGCCAATCATTTCGTATTTCTTACCAACGATTTTCTTCAGAATTTTATTCTCGACAACGAGTTGTTTTTTGTCTAAGGCATTGCGGACTGTATTGAGCAAGCGATTTAAATCTGGTGGTTTTGAAATATAATCGAACGCACCCAAACGCATCGCATTGATAGCAGTTTCCATATCGCCATGACCAGATATCATGACCATCGGAATTTCAGGTTTGATCTTCTTTACGGCTTCGAGCAATTCGACACCATCCATTTTTGGCATTTTGATATCGCACAAGACCAAATCGTAATCGATATTTTTGATTTTTTCGAAGCCTTGCATTCCGTCTTCTGCTTCTTCTACGTTATAGGTGCTGCTTTCTTCGGATAGAATTTTGGTAAGAACTCTTCGGATAGCTGCTTCGTCTTCGATGATTAGTATTTTGGGCATTCGTTTATTTTATTAAACCGCAAAGGTCGCAAAGTTTTTCGCAATGTGCGCAAGTTTTTTTATATCGCTCGCAAAGACGCAGAGGCGCAAAGTTAAATGGAAAAATGATTATAAACTGATTGCCCTAGCCCCGATAGAAGTGGAAATCTTTTTGTGCTGGGGTTCAACACAAAAAATTGGGAACGTATAGCGGGAAATAGCTTCTAAAAAAACTCGGCAACTCAGGCACTAACTTATTAATATTTCAGCCATTTATACAACTCTTTCCATGTTGGTTTTTTCCCATACATCAAAATTCCAACGCGGTAAATTTTAGACGCAAACCAGACGACACCTAGAAACGTTCCGAAAAGAATGGTGATTGACAAAAGGATTTGCCACCAGGGAACGCCGAAAGGAATTCGCATGAGCATGACAATCGGGGAAGTGAGTGGCAACATTGAAAATACGGTAGCGATGTTTCCGTGCGGATCGTTAATGACGGTAAAAAATCCGATATAAACTGCCAGTATCAATGGCATGATGATCGGCAACAAAAACTGTTGTGAGTCGGTTTCGTTATCTACAGCAGCGCCAATTGCGGCATAAAACGAGCTGTACAAAAAGTAGCCTCCGATGAAATAAAGGATAAAACAAATGATGATTGTTGCGATTGGCAAGGTCCATAATTCTCTAATATACAATTGAATTGTGGAGAATTGTTCCTGCGCTTGTTGCATCATTTCAGGTGGCACTTTGGCAGTTGGAGAAGTATTGATTCCGAAGATATAAGAGAATCCAAACATAAGTGCCAAACCAATAATTGCCCAAATGAGAAATTGCAAAATACCCGCCAAAGAAGTTCCGATAATTTTGCCCATCATGAGTTGAAACGGTTTTACGGAAGAGATAATTATTTCAACTATTCGGTTGGTTTTTTCTTCAATGACAGAGCGCATGACCATATTTCCATAAATAATAATAAACATCATAATCAGATACCCAAACGCGCCACCGATAGCAATTTTGATTTCGTTGAGACCTTTAAGAGATTCTTCTCCGGAAGATTTTGCGACTTTGATATTGACCTCAGCTTGTGCTTTTTGAATCGCTAACGTATCCAATTTTGCTTTTTCAAAATTTAACTGCGTTATTTTTTTGGCCATAACATCTTCGGTTTCTCCGAGAAAGTTGATGCTTGGACTGTCATTGGAAAGGTATTGGACTTTGTTTTGTAATGTGTTATAATCGTCGACTTTTGGAATGAAAAGCAAACCTTCGAAGCTTTCAGAAACCAAGCTGTCTTTGAGTACTTTCATGTCGACGGTAGACATATTTAAGTAATGAAACTCCTCCGAGTTTTTAAACTCATTCATAAATATACCAGTTTCGTCGTGGATGGCAATTTGTTTTACATCGGCCTTGAGTGAACCTAAATAACCGACAAATGCAGCGATTCCGACGAAAAGTAATGGACTCAAGAAAGTCATTACGATAAAGGATTTGTTGCGCACTTTGGCAATGAATTCTCTTTTTATAATTAAGGAAATGATGCTCATGATTTTGGAAAATTATAAAATTTGAAATTCCACATCATTTAGATTGGAATTTGGATTTTTTTATTGAATTTAATTATCTGTTACAGTTTGAATAAAAATATCATTGACACTTGGGATTTTCTCCATAAAATGAGTGACTTGTCCGCGTTGGGTCAAAACATGAAGCAATTCGTTTGGCGTGGCATTTCCGAGTTCAATTTTAAGTTTGAGTTCATCATTGAGCGATTTAAAATCCGTCTGCCCGACTGTAAATTTCTGGGTGATGTCGTACATGAGACCTTCTACGTTGTCCGTTAGAATTCCTACCTCAAAACTATTGGTTCTGTACTGTTTTTTGACGTCGGTCAATTTTCCTTCTATGAGCTTATTGGATTGGTGAATGAGTGCGATATCATCGCAAAGTTCCTCGACACTTTCCATACGATGCGTTGAAAATATAATTGTTGAACCTTGTTTTTTGAGTTCAAGGATCTCGTCTTTGATAATGTTTGCGTTGACTGGATCGAAGCCTGAAAATGGTTCGTCAAAAATCAACAATTTGGGTTTATGCAAAACACAAACAACAAATTGAATTTTTTGTGCCATTCCTTTGGAGAGCTCTTGAATTTTTTTGTTCCACCAACCTTGAATTTCAAAGCGATCGAACCAATATTTCAATTGTGCGGTAGCCTCAGACTTAGAAAGTCCTTTCATTTGGGCTAAATAGAGACACTGCTCACCCACTTTCATTGATTTATACAAACCACGTTCTTCGGGAAGATAGCCAATGTATTGCACATGTTGTGGTTTTAGCAGTTCGCCATCAAAGGTCACCGTTCCGGAATCCGGCATGGTGATTTGATTGATAATTCTGATCAAAGAAGTTTTACCAGCACCGTTTGGACCGAGAAGTCCGTAGATACTTCCTTTGGGAACAGTCAGTGATACTTTGTTGAGTGCCACGTAGTCGCCGTATTGTTTGACTACATTTTCTACTTCAAGAATATTACTCATGCGCTTGATTGTTATTGTTTGTTGCGTTTTTGGACGTTTGTGTGTAAAAGTAATTAAATGTTACAACATGCACTGTCCAGCTAAAAAAAACCCACCCTTATTTGCACAAGGATGGGAAAAATTGCTATGAAAAAGAAATACTAGTTACCTAGTATGATTCAAATATAAAATATTTTTTTCGAATTATGAAAACATATCTTTAACTTTTTCGAAAAAAGATTTGTCACTTTTTTCCGGTTGCGGAATAAAGTTTTCGTCATTCAAATTTTTCTCAAAAAATTGCTTTTGTTCTTTATTTAAAGTTTTTGGTGTCCAAACATTTATATGAACCAGTAAATCACCTGTTCCATAACCATTTAAACTTGGAATCCCTTTGCCTTTAAGTCGAAGGATTTTACCCGACTGAATGCCTTCTTCTAATTTTATTCTGACTTTTCCGTTGACTGCATCAATATCCTTTGACACGCCTAAAACAGCTTCAGCAAAACTGACATACAAATCAAAATGTAGGTTTTCACCCTCACGCTTTAAGAACTCATGCTCTGCTTCTTCAATGGCCACGATTAAATCACCTGGAATTCCATTTCCTGGGGCGTCATTTCCTTTATTGGAAACTTTAAGTTGCATGCCATCTACTACGCCTGCAGGGATTTTAATAGAAACCGTTTCATCTTCAAGTAACATCCCTTGCGCATCGGCATTGGCTGGTTTTTTATCTAAAATTTGACCTGCGCCACCACAAGTTGGACAAGTAGATGCTGATTGCATTCTTCCTAAAATCGTATTTGTCACGCGCATCACTTGACCTTGTCCGTTGCAGGTAGAACAAGTTTTGTAACTTACTCCAGGTGCTTGAATTTTACGTTTTACTTTTACTTTTTTCTCTACGCCATTAGCAACTTCTTCTAAAGTCAATTTTACTTTGATACGAAGATTGCTTCCTTTCACACGACGTTGTCCGCCAGAATTTCCACCAAAACCACCACCAAAAGCGCCACCGAAAATATCGCCAAATTGACTAAAAATATCTTCCATGTTCATGCCTCCATGACCGCCACCGAAACCGCCACTGCCATCAAATGCTTGGTGACCGTATTGATCGTATTTGGCTTTCTTTTGCGGATCGCTTAGCACTTCATAGGCTTCTGCAGCAGCTTTAAAGTTTTCCTCTGCTTCTTTGTTTCCTGGATTTTTATCAGGATGAAATTCGATTGCTTTTTTGCGATAAGCTTTTTTAATTTCAGCTTCTGAAGCACTTTTGGAAACCCCTAATATTTCGTAAAAATCTTTTTTCATTTTGTGTTTTTCAATTGGTCATTCGATTCGAATTGTTTTGACGAGAGTTTTTAATTACCAATAACAACCTTCGGGAAACGTATGATTTTATCCCCTAATTTGTACCCTTTTTCAATAACGTCAACAATTTTTCCTTTTAGATTTGGAGAAGGTGCCGGAATTTGCGTTATCGCTTCTGCAAAATCAGCATTAAAAATGTCTCCTGTTTTTACAGCAACTTCTTCTAATCCTTTGGAAATCAATGTTGATTTTAATTTTTCATGAATCAGTTCTACGCCTTGAAGCAAGACATCATCATCAGATTTCTTGATTTCAATAATTGCTCTGTCAAAATCGTCCATGACTGGCAACATGGCTTGAAGCACCTCTTGATTGGCAGTTTTAAATAGGTCGATGCGCTCTTTAGAAGTACGTCTTTTATAATTTTCAAATTCAGCAAAAAGTCTAAGAAACTTATCTTTTTCGTTGGCTAAATCTTCTTCTAGTTTTTGTTCTGGAGTTAAATTTTCCGAGGATTCAATGCCTGCTTCATGATTTTCGGCAGCAACTTGATCAACCAATTCTTCCTGTTCGTTGTTCTCAGTATTCATTTTACTTTTATGTTTAAAAATATTTTTTATCATTTTTTTTCGCTGAATTGCAAAAGTATTGCCATTTGTGGAATAATGTCAAATTGTCACAGTTTTTTTGACTAGCTGAGCAAGTGTGAATTCGTTCAATGATGTAACTGTTGAATCGTTGATTTGTAGAATCGTTTAATCATTGACTTATCTATAGATGGAATCGTTGATTTGCGGAACTGTTTAAAGGGTTTGCCGTCTGATTGATAATTCGAATTAAATCGTTTTTTCTTTTTGCTAATATCATAGAAATCTTGCATTATCATTCGATTTGGCATGTGTAGTAAAAATTAGAATCAAGAAAAAAACTAATGAAATTTCTACTACTCTGCGATTAAACAATTCAACGATTCAAATTTAGTTAATCGAAAGCACTTTTGGAATTCAGTGCCCTAGCCCCGATGGCAGTGGATATACTTTTTTGCCGGTGTTCGGCGAAAAAGATAGAAACGTACAGCGGGAAGAGCTCCTAATAGTTAAAATTAAAAATTTAATGGAATTTTAAGACAAAATCGATTTCGATTTAAGTAAGTTTGTACCCGTTCAATCAATAAATTGTGTGGAAAAGAATCTTAAGGTTAGCGTTAAGCTTCTAAATATTATTAATTCACAAAGATTATAAGAGAAAAGCTCCGTTATGAAAGACGGAGCTTTTTTTATGGTAGAATCTCTTGTAATGCTTTCTCTATGGTAGGAAATTGATAGTGAAATCCCGAATCAATTGCTTTTTTCGCACTGATTTTTTTATCGTTGAAAAGTAGCTCATGCATGTCTCCCAAAACGAATTTCATCACTATTCTCGGTATAGGTGGCAACAACAGTGGGCGATGTAATTTTATTGCCAAATCTCGTGTTAATTCTTTATTCGATACTGGAAACGGTGTAACCGCGTTATACGTGCCTTCCCAAGTATTTCTGACAGCAAAAAGATACATCGCAACCAAATCTTGAATATGAATCCATGATGTAATTTGGTTTCCATCTCCAAAGTAGGAACCAAGTCCAAAGCGAATAGGCTTAATCATTTCTTGCAGAGCGCCACCATTTTTTGCATAGACCACTCCTGTTCTTAATTTGCAAACCTTAATGTTTAGCAAAGTAAACTTATCGACGCTTTCCTCCCATTTAACAACGACATTCGACAAGAAACTGTCATCCAATTTATTATCTTCTTCTTTATAGACGATAGCGTCACTATCGGGATAAATAGCAGTTCCAGACGCCGAAACAATCTGCGTGATTTGATTGGGATTTTCCTTAACCGCTTTAAAGAGTGTGTTGGTAGCAATAATTCTGCTTTCTAAAATTTCTGTTTTGTAATTATCAGTCCAACGTTTTGCAATGCTAGCTCCAGCTAAGTGAATTATCGCATCCACTCCCATCAAACAATTTTCATCGATAATACCTTGTGCTGGATTCCAGTAAAAACCTTGGTAGTTGAGTTGACTTTTGATTTTGTCTTTGGAAGTGGTCAGATAGTGTATAGCGATTCCGTTTTGGAGCAATAACGACACCAACTCTGTTCCAATAAGTCCCGTTGCACCGGTAATGAGAATTTTCATTTTTTATGCAAAGTTAACTGATGAATAGGTAAAGAGTTTGCCAATTAAGTTCGATTTAACGACTGTTCCAAATTTTACTTTTTGACTTTAAGCGTCCATTCAAAATCCATTTCGGCGACAACATCGCCAATCTCGTTGGTTCCAATTGATTTAAGCCAAACCGTTTGCCCTACTTCGGTTTTAATTGCTTCGTTAATTGCGACAGCAATCTTTGCACCATCATGACACACGAATTCAATTCTACCAGTTGCTTTTTTGCTAAAAACACATTTGTTGCTTGCGACCAACATAGACAATTTTGCTCCGCATTCTTGAATACTTTGCATCACTAAAGCGCCTGTAGAAAGTTCAGCAGCCATTGCTTGTACCGCAAAATACATCGAGTGAAACGGATTCTGGTTGATCCAACGATACTTCACAGAAGTCACGCATTTTTGAGAATTGATAGATTTTAGTCGAACACCGCACCAAAAAGCAGCAGGCAATTTAAAAAATAAAAAAAGATTTACCTTAAAGGTTGAAGTGCTCATATTTGTTGATTTAGGATCTAAATATAGGAATTAAAAATCTTACTATTTTCCAATATCAAATGTTAATATTTTGTTACAATACAGTACTATTTTATACAAGGTACTTGCTTTTGAATATATATTTGTGCAGATTATTACTTTATACTTATGATCAGCGAAGAAGCGATTGCCTTTCAAAAATACGGCGGTGATCAAGCGTTGATCTTAAAATAAGGAGAATTATTGAATTCAAACTAATTAATCTCCAAAAAAAAGAAACATGAATATTGAAAACACGAAAGCCCAGATGCGTAAAGGTGTTCTCGAATTTTGCATCTTATGTGTTCTGAAAGAAAAAGATGCCTACACTTCGGAAATACTTGAAACTTTGAAAAACGCAAAATTACTTGTGGTCGAGGGAACAGTTTACCCCCTATTAACCAGATTAAAAAATGACGGATTACTCAACTACCGTTGGGAAGAATCCACTTCAGGGCCTCCGAGAAAATACTACGGTTTAACTGAAATTGGAAAAACATTTTTAAACGAATTAAATAGCACTTGGACCGAATTGTCTGATGCAGTAAACGTAATAACAATACAAAAATAAAAGTCATGAATAAAACAGTAAATATTAATTTAGGCGGCATGTTTTTTCACATCGACGAAGATGCATACCAAAAATTATCTCGCTATTTTGATGCAATTAAACGCTCTCTATCCAACTCCACTGGGCAGGATGAAATCATCAAAGACATCGAAATGCGTATTGCTGAATTGGTTGCTGAAAAACACACCAACGAAAAGCAAGTAATCAATTTGAAAGAGTTGGATGAAATTATTGCGGTAATGGGACAACCGGAAGATTATCGCATTGATAATGACGACGATGAACCTAAGAAAAATAACGACTTTGATTCATCAACCAAGGCAAACAAAAAGCTCTATCGCGATAAAGATACCGGCATGGTTGGAGGCGTTGCAGCTGGTCTAGGTCATTACTTTGGTATCGATGCGGTTTGGTTGCGTTTGATTTTGGTAGTGCTGGTTTTTGCCGGATTTGGCTCTGGTATCATCGCATACCTTGTGCTTTGGATTGTGATGCCTGAAGCAGTTACTACTTCTGAGAAACTAGAAATGAAAGGCGAACCTATTACAATTTCTAACATCGAAAAAAAAGTAAGAGAAGAATTTGAAACTGTTTCAGATAAATTCAAAAATGCCAATTATGACAAAATGGGCAACCAAGTTAAAACGGGAGTAGAAAAATTTACAGGCGGATTGGGTGATGTTTTAACAGCTATTCTTAGGGTGTTCGCCAAAGTACTCGGTGTGATTTTAATCATCTCAAGTTTAGCAACACTAGTTGTTCTATTTATAGGAGTATTCACACTTGGCTCAACTGCTTTCATTGATTTTCCTTGGCAAAGTTTCTTTGAGGCTGAAAATATTTCAGAATATCCGCTTTGGGTTTTTGGACTATTAATGTTTGGTGCAATAGGTATTCCTTTCTTCTTCTTGATGCTCCTTGGTTTCAAATTATTATCGCCAAATATGAAATCAATTGGATACATCGCGAAATATACGCTACTTGCCTTATGGTTGATCTCTTTAGGAATATTAATCTCGGTCGGGGTTCGCCAAGCAACTGAATTCGCAGTCGATGGCAGATTTCTTCAAAAAGAAACTTTACCACTTCAATCAACAGATACTTTGTACGTTAAATTTCAATTCAATGACTTCTACGCCAACGATATCAACGATAATGATAATTTCATCATCACTGAAGACCCAAATAATGCCAAAATTATCTATTCTAATAATGTGAGAATGTATGTGGTAAGAACAGAGGAGAAAGTGCCCTACATTCAAATTGATAGAAAAGCAAAAGGCAGATCGCTCTCAGCTGCGAAGAAAACCGCTGAAAAAATTAAATACGGATACAAATTAGAAGGAAATCACCTCATCTTGGACAATTATTTATTGACGGATTTCAAAAATAAATACCGCGATCAAGAAGTGGAAGTACACTTATACTTGCCCGTGGGAATGTTACTAAAACCAGATAGCAGTATTCAAGATTACGATGATTCTGACGATTCGTATTTCAATTTGCATTTCAGTGCTGACCAGTATATCTACCGAGTGGATAGCACCAAAGTAAAATGTTTGAACTGCCCGGTAAAGGAAAACGAATGGAACGACGTCGAAGACGCAAAAAACCTTGAAGACACGATGGAAATAAACGGACCTCAATAACCCACAGATTCCTCTGGAACTAGTGTTACACTGAATAAAAATCGCATTCTCATCAAGAAAAACATCATAATATTGAGGTAAAGGATGACTTCTTCGAAAAATGCAAAAAATCCCTGCCACCTGTCGTAATCAATTTGCTTTTGATTCTCTGTGGCAAAAATGCTATTTCTCTTCGCACTAGACAATTACAGCACTAAATTACTCCCAAAAATGCTGCAGTAAGTAGTTGTGTTTTATATCCATAACGAATCACATGAAAATAAAATCGTATTTTTCTCTCGAAATAAATGTAACAAGATTTCTAAAAAATTGACCAACACACGATTTCTAACTCTTAAACCAAGCCATGTATGGAATTAATTATCAAAAATTTGCAGAAAAAATATAGCAATGGTGTTCATGCACTCAACGACGTTTCTTTAACTATCAACAGAGGTATGTTTGGACTACTTGGACCAAATGGCGCCGGCAAATCATCACTGATGCGGACACTAGCAACACTTCAAGATGTAGATAGCGGATCGGTGATGCTCGGAGATATTGATGTTTTAAATGACAAGGAATCCGTTAGAAAAGTGCTCGGATATTTGCCGCAAGAATTCGGTGTTTACCCAAGAACTTCAGCCGTTGATCTTTTAGACTACTTAGCGCTATTGAAAGGTTTTGACAATCCGATTGACCGAAAACAAATTGTCGAACAACTGCTAACAAAAGTCAATCTGTGGGAACATCGAAAAAAAGCAGTAGCCAGTTATAGCGGTGGAATGAAGCAACGTTTTGGTATTGCACAATCCTTAATTGGAAGTCCACTTCTAGTCATTGTAGATGAACCAACTGCAGGTTTAGATCCTGGCGAACGGAACCGATTTTATAATATTTTAAGCGAAATAGGCGAAAAAACGATTGTTATTTTATCAACTCATATCGTGCAAGATGTAAGAGAATTGTGTACCCAAATGGCAGTAATGGATAACGGAAAGGTACTTTTTAACGGAAATACTGACGAGGCATTACTGCAAATTAAAGGCAAAGTTTGGGAGAAAAAAGTAGCGAAAACGGAACTCCCAGAATACCAAAAAAACTACAAGGTTATTTCAAATAAATTGGTGGGAGGTCAACCGCTTATTCATGTCTTTTCAGATTCAAATTTGGAAAATGGATTTGCAAAGGCGGAAGAAAATTTGGAAGACGTTTTCTTTGCGAAACTGAATGAGCTTGTTTAACCCAAATCAATTTTAATTATGTGGAAATTTATCTCTCATGAACTAAAATATTGGCTAAAAACACCAATGATTTGGGTGTTTTTATTTATCAATACGCTGTTTGTTTTTGGTGCTGTCGCTTCCGAAAATGTGCAAATAGGGGGAAGTATCGGCAACATTCATAAAAATGCACCGTATGTGATCCAAACATTTTATGCAACCATGTCGATTATCAGTTTGCTGATGACCACAGCATTTATGAATGCGACCGCCAATCGCGATTTTCAATTCGGAATGCATCAATTTGTTTTCTCGTCTCCAATAAAGAAAAGCCATTATTTCTTCGGCAAATTTATTGGTGCCACTATAATTTCTATTCTGCCACTCTTGGGCGTGTCGCTTGGTGCCATTTTGGGCGCAATCCTAGCACCAATATTTGATTGGACACCTGCCGAGCGTTTTGGCGAAATAATTTGGGCTGGTCACGTGCAAGGAATTCTCATTTTTGCAATTCCAAATGTCATTATTGCAGGCGTTCTTCTCTTCGGTTTGGCCATCTTGTTCAGAAGTTCAATCGTTTCTTTTATTGGGGCTATGTTGATTTTAGTTTTATACGTGGTATCGTCCGGATTTACTGAAGACATACAAAAGGAATGGCTTGCTAATTTACTGGATCCATTTGGAGATCGTCCGTTCCAAATTATGACAAAATATCTCACCGTTGACGAGAAAAATTCTCAGGCGGTTACTTTACATGGAGATATTCTCATAAATAGGTTGATTTGGTTAACCATTGCGGGAATTATATTAGCGATAATCTATTTCAAATTTTCTTTCAATACCAAGAATGAAAAAGTTTCGAAAGTAAAAAAATCAACAATAGCAGAAATTCCTTTAACAACCACCGACAAAGTCTTTCTGCCGGAAAAAGCCAACACCTTTTCATTCCGTTCTTTTCTCAGCATTATTCTTTTTGAAATAAAAGCGGTCATAAAAAACCCGAGTTTTATCATATTAACAGCTATTGGCATGATCAATTTAGTAGTTGGTTTGTCAAGTTTCAGCAGTCGATATGGCGTCTCGCAATATCCGGTAACCTACAGCGTAGTAGATACTATTGAAAATGCATTTAACATTTTCATGATTGGTTTTATCACTTTTTACACAGGTGTGTTGGTTTGGAAAGAACGCGATGCCAAATTCAATGAAATTCAAGATGCGACACCAATCAAATCAAATGCGCTGTTCTTTTCAAAACTTATTGCAATCATTGTTTCCATCGCTATCGTTTTTCTTGTAGCGATTGTATTTGGCATTATAACACAAACAGTCCTGGGTTATTACAACTATGAACTAGATGTCTACATACAATCTTTGCTGCTGATTCGACTCAGTGGATTGTCTTTTTTGGTTGTACTCTCTTTGCTATTCCATTACCTCATTAATAATCGTTACATCGCTTATTTTGCTTTCGTCGCGTTTATCATTGTTAATAGTTTTATTTGGAGTCTGCTAGAAATCAACTCCAATATGATTTCTTTCGGTTCAAGACCATTTATCACCTATTCTGACATGAATGGTTTCGGACCCTTTGTTCCCGGAACAATTGCATTCAGCGTCTACTGGTTTTTGTTTTGTTGCTTGATTTCTTTTGTTTGCTTGGCGTTTTATATCAGAGGAAAGGAACCTTTAATGAAGTACCGTTGGACAGAAGCAAAAGCATCATTTACCACAAATCGACTTGCCATTTTGGGCAGTCTTGTTGCCTTTGTTGTTTGCGGCAGTTTTGTCTACTACAACACAGAAATCTTAAATACTTATGACTCTTCGAAAGACCAAGAAAACAAGCAAGTGGCATACGAAAAGAAGTACAAAAAATATGAAAACATCAACCAGCCCCGTTGCTACAAATACAACTATATCATAGACATTATCCCAGAAAAACGCAGCATGTCTGCCAAAATAGAAACTTGGGCAAGAAATAAATCAAATAGCGGAATCACCGAGTTGCATTTTACAATGCCATTATCGGTTGATAGTATTCAAATAAAAATTGCGGGAAGTAAAATTAAACTGAATGACAAACGCCTCTCCTATCGCATCTACAAGTTAGATAAAGTACTAGCACCGAATGATTCCATCAAAATCGATATCTCGGTCTGGAGCATTACAAACGGATTTGAAAACGAAGTCAGTTTTACCTCTCTCACGCAAAATGGTACTTTTTTTAATAATTCTGATCTGCTACCAATTCTAGGCTATGAGAGAAATTATGAAATTTCAGATAAGAACAAGCGCGTCAAATTGAAGTTGCCACCAAGAATTAGAATGCCCAAACTCGATAAAAATAATATAGCCGCAAGATCCAATAGTTATATTAGCAACGACTCCGACTGGGTTGAGGTCAATACAACCATTAGTACATCATCCGACCAAATTGCTATTGCTCCGGGTTCATTATTAAAATCATGGACCGCTCAAGGAAGGAATTATTACAATTATAAATTAGATCAAAAATCACTCAATTTCTATTCCTTCATCTCTGCAAAATATCAAGTCGCAAGACAAAAATGGAATGGTATCGATCTCGAAGTATACTATGATAAACAGCATGCGTATAACGTCCCGACAATGCTAAAAAGCATGCAAAAGTCGTTAGAATACTACATCAAAAATTTCGGGCCCTATTACCACAAACAATGTAGAATTATCGAGTTTCCGCGATACAACAGTTTTGCGCAAGCCTTTCCGGGAACGATGCCGTATAGTGAAGGAATTGGGTTTATAATCGACCTAAGGGAAGTTACCAAAGAAGATATTGATCAAGTATTTTATGTCGTGGCACACGAAATGGGACATCAGTATTGGGCACATCAAGTGTGTGGCGCCAATATGCAAGGAAGTGAGATGATGAGCGAAGGATTTGCCCAATATGCTGCCTTGATGGTCATGGAGCAAGAATATGGGAAAAACAAAATGAAGAAGTTTTTAAAATATGAAATGGATGAATACTTAAGCGGAAGAAGCCGCGAATTAGAGGGCGAAAATCCACTGATGAAAACCGAACAGCAACAATATATTCATTACAATAAGGCGAGTGTCGTCATGTACTATTTGAAAGAAATGATTGGCGAACAGAAAGTGAATATTGCGCTGAATAATCTTGTAAAAACCTATGGATATCAAAACCCACCATTTCCAACTTCTATTGACGCAGTTGATGAATTTAAAAAAGTAACCCCTGATAGTTTGCAATACGTCATCAAAGATATGTTTGAGGATATCACATTATTTTCGAATAGAATGTTAATAGCAAAGTATAAAAAAGTGGGTAATACCTACGAAGTAACTTTAACTACAACTTCTGAAAAAGTGAAGGCGGACAAAATGGGGAAAGAAACAAAAATTCCTATGGCAGATTACATAGACATTGGAATTTTTGCAAAGCCAGCAAACGACCAAAATCTCGGAAAAGTGCTACTTTACAAAAGACTCAAATTATCGAAAAAAGATAATACTTTTACTTTTAGAACCAACGAATTACCCTTCGAAGCGGGTATTGATCCGTACAATTATCTTGTTGACCGGATTCCAGATGACAATCTTAAAAAAGTTGAAGAATAGGATAATCAAAAAACTTCGTGAATCTCACTTTTGTTTTTTTATATTTGACAAAAATTTTAATTGATGAATAAACTACTTACGATTTCTTTTCTAGTATTACTTACAACTTTGTCCTTTGCTCAGCAAAAGGAAAAGGTGAAGGGTTCTAAAATAGTAACTGTTGTTCAGAAAGAAGTTGGCGAGTTTGAAAGTGTCGAGATTGAGGATAATTTAGAAATATTCTTAATCAAAGGAGATAAATGCTCTGTAGAAATAGAGGCAGACGACAATGTGCAGGAATTCATCGCATATGAGGTACAAGGAAAAACACTTTACTTATCTACGTCAAGACAGATAACTGGTACAAAAAAACTTAGTGTACGCGTCACTTATACTGACAATTTTAATCTGCTGCTAGCAAAAGATGATGCCAATGTTACCGCTTTAGCAGAGTTAGGTCTGACCAACTTCACTTTTAAAATGTATGGAAGTTCTAAATTGTATGCAAATGCAAATGTCACAACTTTTACGTTGATGTTGGATGATAAAGCCAAAGCGGAACTTAATTTGAAATCTGAAGATGCAACCATAGAGATGAGCAAGTTCGCTCAATTGAAAGCGCTGATATCAGCTACGCAAATGAAGTTCGACATGTATCAGAAGACTAAAGCCGTTATAGAAGGTGATGTCATCAATTTCAAATTGCGCTTGGATAATGATGCTAATTTTGTCGGTGCTAAATTGACGTCTAAAAACGCAGAATTACTTACTGAAGGTTTTGCTGAATGCAGCATCAATGTGGCTTCTAAGTTGGTGTTGGATGCAAAAGGTAAAACTGACACAAAAATATATGGCAATCAAATAATTGAAGTGAAGAATTTCCTCGATAGTGCCGTTCTGAGTAAGAAACCGTTGCAATAATATATTGGTGGAACATATATAAAAAAGCCCTGTATCTACAGGACTTTTTTGTTTTATGTAAAATCTTACGAATTACTCTTTTGCTGCCAAATAGCGCTCCGCATCCAAAGCAGCCATACATCCTGTGCCAGCAGCAGTAATTGCTTGACGATATACATGATCAGCGGCATCTCCGCCGACGAAAACTCCTGGAATATTTGTTTTTGCAGTGCCGGCAACATTTACAATATAACCTGTTTCATCCAAAGTCAAATAATCTTTAAAAATACCAGTGTTCGGTGAATGACCAATTGCGACGAAGAACCCTGTAGCAGGAATTTCGAAATCAACGTTCGTTGCTTTGTTTTTCGCTTTAACGGCAGTAACAACTTGACCATCGCCAATCACTTCAACCGTATCATGATTCATGAGAATCGTAATATTTTCTGTTTTACGAACGCGCTCCTCCATTATTTTTGAAGCCCTAAATTTCTCACTCCTAACCAGCATCGTCACTTTCTTGCAGAGTTTAGAAAGATAATGAGCTTCTTCACAAGCAGAATCACCGGCACCAACGATAACAACTTCTTGATTTCGATAGAAGAAACCATCACAAACAGCACAAGCAGAAACGCCTCCGCCCAATTCTAAATACTTTTGCTCTGATGGAAGTCCTAAATATTTTGCAGTGGCTCCAGTTGAAATAATGACAGTTTCGCAATGCAATTCTTTTGTGTCGTTAATCCAGACTTTATGAATTGGACCTGAAAAATCAACTTTGGTTGCCCACCCGGCTCGAACATCCGTACCGAAACGCTGTGCTTGCTGCTGTAATTGAACCATCATTTCTGGACCGGTGACACCATCAACATAACCCGGAAAATTCTCTACTTCATTAGTTGTTGTAAGTTGCCCTCCAGGCTGCGTTCCTTGATACAAAACTGGATTCATATTGGCGCGTGCGGCATAAATTGCCGCAGTGTAACCTGCAGGACCCGAGCCTATAATTAAACACTTTATTTTTTCGATTGTGTCTGACATAAAAATATATTTGAAGATAAATTTCGTGTGGCAAATGTAAACTTAATTCCAAAAAATTAGTAAGAATTAAATCCTAAAAATCAATGCGTAAATAAAATAAATTTATTTCCACCAAATCACTTTGCTAAGTAAAATTAAAACTTATCTTTGCCCTCGCTTCGGGGTGTAGCGTAGCCCGGTTATCGCGCCTGCTTTGGGAGCAGGAGGCCGCAGGTTCGAATCCTGCCACCCCGACAACAAATCCTTTTTGCCTTGGCAAAAAGGATTTTTTTTATCCAAAAAAGAATTCAAGTTCACTTGAAAATTCTTTTTTGGATAAAAAAATCTTCCATTTTGAAAAAATGGAAAGGATTTGTTGTAACGACTCCCCAAAGAGGATCACGGCAGTAATCCTGCAATAAAATTCATTTTGAAAAAATGGAAAGGATTTATTGTAACGACTCTCTAATAAGAATCACGACAGGAACCATACTAAAAAGTTTGCCAGAAATATTCCTTGACAATAAAATTACAATATTTCAAAAAAGTCGGTTCCTGTGATATAAACGACCATAATTCTGTTTATTAAAGTAGCCGTTTTAATCAACCAACTGCCCTAGCCCAGATGGTAATGGCATCCTTTTGCGGTAGTCATACATTTCTTTGTGCCCAGCAATGTCTTTCGCAAAAGATATAATGGACAGCTGGATTAAGCTCCTAAAAACTATGCAGAAGAAAATTATAAAATACAATTCTATTATGATTCAAAATTTGATATTGAATTCCTACCTTTGCACACGTTTTTACAAAACAATTTGGAACTATGTTGACTATTCTATTTTACTTTTTTATTGGTATTGTTGCACTTCAGTTGTTTTATTATGTGGTGGTTTTCGGAAAATTTGCCTTTTCTATTTGTCCAAAAAACAACCCAAAGAAAATACCGATTTCTGTCATTGTGTGTGCCAAAAATGAAGAAGACAATGTCGTAAAATTTATTCCATTATTAGCAGAACAAGAATATCCTGATTTCGAAATTATAGTAATAGACGATGCGTCAAGCGATGCAACACTCGATATTTTTGAAGAATTTGAAAAGCAATATTCCAATGTTCGTCTAGTCAAAGTGGTCAACAATGAAGCGTTCTGGGGCAACAAAAAATTCGCGCTGACACTTGGAATAAAAGCGGCGAAAAAAGAATATTTACTGTTTACCGACGCCGATTGTTATCCTACATCTAAACACTGGATTAAAGAAATGAGTTCCAATTTTACTATTGAAAAAACAATAGTCCTGGGTTACGGTGCTTACGAAAAAATTCCAGGATCTTTCTTAAATAAATTAATCCGATTTGAAACATTGCTCACTGCTGTTAATTACTTTTCATGGGCAAAAATGGGTCGGCCTTATATGGGCGTTGGTCGAAATATGGCCTACAAAAAAGAAGAGTTTTTTAAGGTAAATGGTTTTATTGAGCATATGAAAATACGCTCTGGCGACGATGACCTCTTCATCAACCAAGCCGCAAAAGGAAGCAATACAACCATTTGTTGTTCGCCAGACAGTTTTACGTATTCTCAACCCAAATCAACCTACAAAGATTGGTTTACACAAAAGCGACGACATATGACAACTGCATCCTTTTACAAACCTTTTGACAAAATGCAGTTGGGCGTTTTTCACTGCTCTCAAGTTCTGTTTTTTGTAATTCCAATGGTGCTTTTAGTGTTCCAATTTCAGTGGATTATTGTTACGAGTTTGATTGCATTTCGCTTTATACTCGTATGGATTTCACTAGGTTTCTCAGCTGGAAAGCTCAAGGAAAAAGATGTAATGTATTGGTTTCCCATTCTTGAAATACTGTTGCTCTTTACGCAACTGAATATTTTTATCACTAATATTGTTGCCAAACCTGTACATTGGAAATAAAAAAGAACATTGAATTGGCAAAATTGGGCGATCAAGTAGCCTTTACTTCTTTGTTAGACCATTACTGGAATGAAGTCTATGGTTTTATGCTCAAACGCACCGAAAACGAAACAGACGCTGAAGACATCACAATCGAAACTTTTGCAAAAGCTTTTGACAAAATCGCTATCTATAATCCTGAATTTCAATTTAATACTTGGCTAATTGCCATCGCAAAAAATGTTCATATCGACCTGCTTCGGAAACGAAAGTCTTCCCTTTTCGTAGATTATTCCGACGACCAAGATTATCAAGCGCACAACATTGCAGACAGCACGCCTTCAGCAGAAGATAAAATTATTACCGAGCAAAATCTATCTCAGTTACTCAGAGATATCAAAGAACTAAAACCTCATTATCAAGAAGTAATTCAATTGCGGTATTTTCAGGAAATGAGCTATCAAGAAATTGCCAACGAACTCGGTGAACCGCTGAATAATATCAAAATAAAACTGCTCCGCGCTAAAAAATTATTGGCGGAAATTATCGAAAAGAAGCGTTAATTACTTTCGTTTAATCGCTGAACTATTTATTCGTTAATTAGGGTCTATAATTCGAATCTCTTTAATTTTTTGAAGGAGCTTTTTCCCGCCATCCGTTCCCAAACTTTTGCGGCAAGCAAGTCCAGCAAAATGACAAACTGAAAACCACCGCAAAAGGTTTTCCTCTGCTGTCGGGGCTAGGGCAATCAAATTCAAAAGCACTTTCCATTTAACGATGAACCAACTCCACGATGAAACGGTTAAACAAATCAATGATTAAACGATTCAACCACCAAACCATCTCACAATAACATCATGACAAAATTTATTGTTGGAAATGTGTTTTTCAATGCTTTATTTTTTAATGATTTCTTGCCAAACATAACAACTTCAAAACAACTGCTTTAGAAATAATTTGAATATTCAAGCGATAGTGAATAATTTGCGACGCTTTTTAATACATTTGAAATTTACACTCATTTTTTCATGAAACACTTTACTACAAAAGAGAAACTGAAACATTTACTTGGCTTTCCAGTAATTGTAGCTGCTTTGGGCTATTTTGTCGATATCTACGACCTCTTACTTTTCGGCATTGTACGAGTTCCCAGTTTGCAATCTATGGGTTTAGATGTAGATGTTGCAGGAACATACATCCTCAATTTTCAAATGACTGGCTTAATCATTGGTGGCATTGTGTGGGGAATTCTAGGCGATAAAAAAGGACGATTGTCTGTGCTCTTCGGCTCTATTCTAGTTTATTCCTTAGCGAATATTGCCTGTGGTTTCTTACCTCAATTGCATTTTGCCGATCCCGTATTAACTTACGCCACATTGCGATTTATAGCTGGTGTGGGTTTAGCAGGCGAATTAGGCGCTGGAATTACTTTGGTTTCAGAAACCTTACCAAAAGAATTGCGTGCAATTGGAACCTCATTGGTCGCAGGCTTTGGTATTCTTGGTGCAGTAGTGGCACAACTTACCGTTGAATTGGCAGGTAATTGGACGACTGCCTATTTTATCGGAGGTGGTTTAGGTTTGGCATTACTTATCTTGCGAGTCAGCGTGGCAGAAAGTGGTATATTCCATGCTGTAAAACAAAATGCTGCTATAAAAAAAGGAAATTTCTTTTCTTTTTTCAGTAATAAAACACGTTTTCTGAAATACCTCCAATGCATCGCTATTGGACTACCAATTTGGTTCTGCATTGGTATTTTTGTGCTGATGGCGAACCAATTTGCACCAGAAATGGGTATTAAAAATCTGGTTCCCGGAAAAGCAATTCTTTGGTCGTATCTTTTCGCTTCCATTGGCGATTTTTCTAGTGGATTTATTTCACATCGACTTGCTTCTCGGAAAAAAACCATGTTTTTGATGATGGGATTTACACTACTCGGCGTTGTACTTTTACTTTTTAGTGGACCAAAATCGGAGAATATGTACTATTTCTACTGCGCTTGGATTGGTTTGGGAACGGGTTTCTGGGCGATGTTTGTAACCGTAGCCGCCGAACAATTCGGGACCAATATTCGCAGTACAGCTGCGACAACCATTCCTAATATGGTGCGTGGGATGTTACCGGTTATGTTATTAGGATTTGACTTCTTGAAAAAAAGCAATACAGTTATTATTTCTGCCGCCATAGTTGGGTTTGTTGTTTTTGGTATTGGCTTTTATGCTATTTACACCATCAAAGAAACCCATAATACGGAAATGGATTTTGTAGAATAATTCAAAAAAAATTATTCGAATATTAGATTATTGGACAACACAGAAAAACTATTCGTCACAAATCTGCTTATCTAAAAATCCAAATTTCAAGTTTCAAATCCAAAATCTAAAATCGTAAATCTAATAATCCTATTCCCTATCTTTGTGCACCAAAAAATATTGCTATGGAAAGTGTTTTAGATAATAATTTACCAATAGGCAAGCCAAAATGGCTAAAAGTAAAATTGCCTATTGGTCAAAAGTATACTGAACTTCGAGGGTTGGTCGACAAGTATCAATTGAATACAATTTGCACCTCCGGAAGTTGCCCAAATATGGGCGAATGTTGGGGCGAAGGAACTGCCACCTTTATGATTTTAGGTAATATTTGTACGCGCTCTTGTGGATTTTGTGGTGTCAAAACAGGTCGACCAGAAACTGTAGATTGGGAGGAACCGGAAAAAGTAGCGCGCTCAATAAAAATTATGAACATCAAGCACGCTGTCATTACTAGTGTAGACCGCGACGATTTGAAAGATGGTGGATCTATCATTTGGATTGAAACAGTGAAGGCCATTCGTAGAATGAATCCTGAAACTACTTTAGAGACTTTAATTCCTGATTTTCAAGGAAACGAAAGACAATTAGATCGCATAGTTGAAGCCAATCCAGAAGTGGTTTCGCACAATGTGGAAACAGTGAGAAGATTGACAAGAGAAGTACGCATTCAAGCGAAATACGATCGCAGTTTGGAAGTATTACGTTACTTGAAAGAAAAAGGAATTAACAGAACCAAATCAGGAATCATGCTCGGCTTAGGCGAAACGGAAGATGAAGTGATTCAAACCATGCGAGATCTTCGCACTGCCAATGTGGATGTTGTAACTATCGGCCAATACTTACAACCAAGCAAAAAACACTTGCCAGTTAAAGAATTTATCCGTCCAGAGCAATTTGAAAAATACCAAAAAATAGGACTAGAAATGGGATTCCGTCATGTCGAAAGCGGCGCTCTAGTTCGGTCGTCTTATAAAGCGGCGAAACACATTTTATAAATCGATTGTTAGACTTTTAGACGGGAAGATTTAAACTAAGTAATTCAGCCTCTCAGCTGCTCAGCAACTCAAATGAAAACACGAATCGCCATCAACGGTTTCGGAAGAATCGGTAGAAGTCTCTTTCGCCTGCTGCTCAATCACCCATTCATAGAAGTGGTTGCGATCAATGACATTGCGGATAATAAAACCATGGCACATTTAATCAAATACGACAGTATTCATGGGGTTTTACCCTTTGAATGTTGGTTTGATACAAAATCAATTATCGTAAATGACAAACCTTATTTGTTTTTTCATGAGAAACATATTTCCAATTTAAATTGGGATTCTCTTGCTATTGATGTAGTGGTTGAATCAACAGGGAAATACAAAACTTTTGAAGAAATCAATGCGCATATCACGGCAGGTGCAAAAAAGGTAATTTTATCAGCGCCGTCGGAAGTCGATAATATCAAAACCGTTGTGCTAGGCGTAAACGAATCGATACTCGACGGTACTGAAAAAATAATTTCTAATGCGAGTTGCACGACCAACAATGCGGCACCAATGCTAAAAATTATTAGCGAATTGTGTGGTATAGAACAAGCCTACATCACGACGGTTCACTCCTACACTACCGATCAGAGTTTACATGACCAACCCCATAAAGACTTACGTCGTGCTCGTGGCGCAAGTCAATCTATTGTTCCTACAACAACTGGAGCGGCAAAAGCATTAACCAAGATTTTTCCAGAATTTGATGGTAAAATTGGAGGAAGTGGCATTCGTGTGCCGGTTCCCGACGGCTCCCTTACTGACATTACTTGTTATGTCAAAAGACAAGTAAATATTGAAGAAATTAATAACGCATTTAAAATCGCAGCAGGAAATAAGTTGAAAGGAATTCTTGCCTACACAGAAGACCCAATTGTTTCTGTTGATATTATTGGCAATCAAAATTCGTGTTTGTTTGATGCGCAGTTGACCTCAGTAATCGGCAAAATGGTCAAAGTTGTGGGTTGGTATGACAACGAGATTGGTTACGCTTCAAGAATAATCGATTTAATTCGCTACACTGCTGCAAAATAATTCCTTATATTTAATCCTTTAAAAAAAGTTGAAGCAGTTAATGAGGAATCTAGCACTAATTTTCGCGATGTTATTCAGCACTTTCTTAGTTGCACAAAGGGCACAAAAAAAGAGCGTAAAAACGGATAGTATTTCTTATTATACCGAATTATCGCAGTTTAATATAAAAACAAATAACTACAAGTTCTCCCTTAGTTTTGCGCAAAAAGCGATTGATTATGCCCATAAATTAAAAGATGTGAAAGCTGAAGCCTATTCGAACGCACTCATTGGTGGCATTTACTTCGAATTGAAAAAATATGATGATGCAATAGAATCTTATTACAAAAGTGTATCGCTCTATAATACGTTAAAGCCTTCCAGTCAGCAAGCTTTTTGTTACTATCAACTAGGGCTTTGCTTTATGGAGAAAGGCAATTATCTCGTGGCAGAAAACAATTTTGAAAAAGCAAAAACCATTTTTCTTACTATTAAAATTCCGGATGCTATCGAATTATTGGATTTACAAAAAGGAATTGTGTACCGAGCCAAAGGACAATATCAGCTTGCAATTCCTATTTTTAATCAAATTATCTCCAAACCCGAATTAAGTGACTTCTCAAAAACCAAAGCAGAAGCATTGTATCAAATTGGGGTTATTGAACTCGAAAAAGAACGCAGTAATCTGGCCTTAAACTACCTAAACCGAGCTTTAGCAAATAACGCCAAAGACAATAATTTTGAACAAAAATCTGATATTTTACTGGCGCTAAGTAAAACGCACGAAAGACTATTAAATATTCCTAAAGCACATCAATGCCTAAAACAGCATATTGCTTTAAAAGATAGTATTACTGCATTGAGTGTAAATAAATTAGGAACGGAAGATTATGCTGCATTTAAAGATAACGAGCGTTTAAAAACCATCGAACAACTTGACAAGGAGAATAAAGAACAACAAAAAGCAAATAAAATTTCGAAACTGATCAGTATTCTTGCGATTACCTTGATTGTAATTTTATCACTATTGAGTTTGTCTTTGTATAAAAACAACATCATTCGTAACCAATCCAATTTGTTGTTAAAAGAAAAAAACACCGAATTACAATTGGCGAAAGAAAAAGCGGAAAAGGCATCGAAAGCCAGAGCGGAATTTTTGTCGACTGTTAGTCATGAGCTCCGAACACCACTAAATGCAATCAACGGAATTACGCATTTATTAATAGAAGAGAATCCGAAGCCGAGTCAAATGAATTACCTCACTTCACTAAAATTTTCGGGTAATTACCTGCTCACTTTCATCAATGAGATCTTAGAAATAAATCGAATCGAGTCGAATGCCATTGAAACAGAAAACCTCAACTTCAATTTAAAATTGTTATTGGTAAATATTAAAAATTCATTAAAGGAATTGGCGTTAATCAACAACAACGCTTTTACGCTAGAAATAGATGAAAACATTCCGAATTTCATTATTGGAGATCCAACTAAGTTATCGCAAATTTTCCTAAATCTGATTAATAACGCCTTGAAATTTACCAAAAATGGTGAAGTAAAAGTCATTTTAACTGTCAACGAAATAAATGAAGAATTTACCTCCATTCATTTCAAAATTGTCGATACCGGCATTGGTATTCCCAAAGAAAAAATGGAATCCGTTTTTGACAGTTTTTCGCAAGGCTCAATTGAAATTAACAGAAAATATGGCGGAACAGGTCTCGGTTTGACTATTGTAAAAAAACTCGTTCATATCCTCGGCGGTAAAATAAATTTGGAGAGCGAAGTCGGAAAAGGATCGTTATTCTCTTTCGATTTAAGCTTCAAAATTGGTTCAGATGAACAAATCATTGGAGAAAAATTAACTGTGCAAAACGACACCATATTGCAAGGTAAAAAAGTGCTACTGATCGAAGACAACAAAATCAATCAAATGATTACCAAAAGAATGGTAGAGAATAAAGGGATGATTTGCGCTGATGTTATAGATAACGGTGAAGACGCTATTGAAGCGGTAAAAAACAATGTATATGATTTGGTTTTAATGGATGTACATTTACCTGGTATCAACGGAACAATTGCCACCCAAACCATTCGGACTTTCGACAAAAAAATTAAAATCATTGCACTTACTGCTATTTCTTTAAATGAAAACCGAGAAATGCTATTGTCTTACGGGATGGATGATGTGATCACGAAACCATTCGATCCAGCGGATTTTTATCGCATTATTGCCACCAACTTAGCAAAGGAATCCTAATAATTTACTATCAGTGCCTTGATTAAAGTACGAACATGTGGTTCGGCTTTTCGTGCAGCTTCTAACACTTCTGCATGACTAACAGTTTCTATATTATCTTCATTGCCCATGTCAGTGATTACGGAAATTCCAAAGGTTTCCATATCCATGTGACGCGCCACAATCACTTCAGGAACCGTCGACATCCCAACCATATCCGCACCTAATATTTTTACCATGCGGTATTCTGAAATAGTCTCAAAAGTGGGACCTTGTAATGCGAGATAAACACCATCATGTATTTCAATACCCAACTCCGTGGCCAATTCCTTAGCTTTGATCATCATCGGCCGACTGTAAGGCTCGCTCATATTCAAAAAACGGGGTCCAAAGCGACTTTCATTTTTTCCGTGTAATGGATGTTCAGGCATCAAATTGATATGGTCCTTAATCAAGACAATAGAACCTACTTGATACGCGTCATTAACACCACCCGAAGCATTAGATACAATCAGTTTTTGAACGCCAAGATACTTCATAACACGCACAGGAAAAGTCACTTCTTTCATCGAATATCCCTCATAGAAATGAAATCGCCCTTGCATAGCGACCACTTTCTTTGAACCGATTGTTCCAAATACCAAAGCGCCTTTGTGACCTTCAACGGTTGAAACAGGAAAATTCGGGATAGCAGCATATGGCAAGGTAAATTCGACTTGAATATCATCGGTAAAACTACCTAATCCAGATCCTAAAATCACACCGTATTCTGGTGTAAAATGGGTTTCTGATTGAATATAACTAACGGTTTCTTGTACTTGCTCCCACATTTTTAATATTGTTTTAAATTATTTTTATCTATTTGTAATTCAATTTTTTACAAAATATAATATATAATAGAAATTAAGAATTTAATAATTAAACTTCACAAAAACTTCACAACAATGGTTTTATATTATTTTTACAATTCTAATTTGAATTATTCAAATGTAAAATAAACATGGGAGTTAAGGTAATTTTAGCGAGGAAAAGAAACGATATTACAGGAACACCGGCAATTCAAACTATTAAGAACCAATCTACAAAGAAGAATTAAGAAATAAAGGTTTAGCTCTCATAGACGCAAAGTGTTCACAATCTAAATTGCTTTTAAATATAATGAAAGAGCAAAATGTAGTTAATATAAAATATAAAGCAGCATTTAAAGTAGATATCTATAACTATTTAGTTCAAGAACTAAAACTTCAAGACAGACAACAAGCAAAAGATTTGTTTATGTTTTTTCTAAACTCTAATGGCTTTGTTCCTGACTATAAAATTCATGTAATCTTTCCAGTTGCATAAAAATTTATAGCCAGTTTAAAAACCAAAAATTATAAAGATGCTGCTTCCTACTTGCAACGAGAAGAAAGCAAAATATGGATTGATGATTTATTAGAAAACATACCAACCAATTTTGCTTTGCATATTCACGATTGCTTATTAGTTCGAGATAGAGAAGTATATGAGATACTTGATTATTGTAAAAGTAAGTATGGGAATATAGACTTTGAAATTTCAATTTTGATATAAATACAAATCGCGTTTATAATGTAACAGTTATTCCATCTCTAGTTTTTTTCTAATAAATTTAGCTAACTCTACACCTTTGAGCTTTTCAGACGAACGTTTATGTCTTAAATAAAGAGTTTCTTCTTTTCCCCCTTTTTCATTTTTCAATAAAAAAACTTCATCTATGGAAGGCATTACGTGAATTACATAAATATCTCCTTCAGGAAATCTAATAAATTCTTTTTCTAAAAGAGTTGGAGAAAAACTTTCTCCAAAATAATCTTTAATCATTCTGTTAAAAAACTTTCCAAAAATATCCCTTTCCTTACCCTCTCCTTTTGAATTTTTCAAATTATTATAATCTTTTTCTAAGCCAAATATTTTTTTTATCATCGCTAACACCCAAGAATAAATAACCTCCTGATGTATTTGCAAATTCGCAATCATTTGGCTTAGTTGTTTAAATTAAGTACGCATATCTAAAATCAGAACAACACGATGTTGTGCTGATTTCTATTTTGAGTATTTTTATAAAATTTTTTTTGAGTCCCATTTTATGTTATTAGCCATTTCAATTTTATCGATTGTACTTAGTTTGATAATTATCATTTCAAACTGGCAGATCAACAAAAACTCCATTTATATTGGAAGTTTTTTGCTTTTGCTTTCGCTATACAGTCTTACGCATTACTATACTATTGTTGCATTTTCTTTGGTATGGACTACTATACTATACAACCATTTCTCACCGCTTTATTTACTCATGGGGCCTTTACTGTACTTCTATGTGCGGGGCGTTTTTACCGATCGATTTGTATTTACAAAACGAGATTTGCTGCATTTTATTCCTGTATGTGTGCACTTACTATCCATTACCGAATATTTATTGATTCCATTTGATAAAAAAGTAGACATTGTGCGGTATTGCAGCACCCATTTTGACGAGTTGAATAATTTTCCATTCAATAGCTTTTTTACCTGGCAATTCAATTACCTCGTTCGGCTTTCTTCCCTTTTTGGCTATTTGTTTGTCTGCTTATTCATAACCATACAAGCGATGCGTAAATCAAAGCAAGAGCTGAAATCATCGCGAAGCAAATACATCTTTCGTTGGCTCTTTACCCTCCTGGGATTGATGTTTATTATTGTGTTTTCTTACAGTTTCTTCTTGTCCAATTATGTTCAAGAAAAAAAGTACTTGTACAGTGAACATGCTCAGGAAGTTTTGTTTTTATCGGCTTTAGGTATTGCTTTAATAAATGGCAGTTTACTTTTATTCCCTGAAATTTTATACGGCAAACTTAGCTTGAAACCTGTGCCTAGCGTTTACAAAAAATCGATAGAAGTAGCCGTTATAAAAGACGAAGTATATGAAAACGAATACTTTATTGATTTGGCCAAACAAATTAAAAAGCACTTCAAAGAAAAGCAGCCCTATCTCAAAATAGATTTTGCGATTAGCGACTTAACCATTGCACTCAAGGTTCCGCAGCACCACATCACGATTTGTTTTCGGGATTACATTGGTATAAGATTTACCGACATGAAAACCCAATACCGAGTAGAATTCGCCAAAACAGCATTGCTTAGCGAGGCCTACAACCAATTTACACTTGACGCAATAGGGCACCAAGCAGGTTTTTTATCTAAATCAAACTTCTTCAGTTGCTTCAAAAAAAGCACTGGACTCACCCCACTCGAATTCCAGAAAAGACAGAAAGAAATGCAGCATCCTTTATCAAAGTTGTGCTCAATTTAAAATTCAGCACTAAACTAAACGGATGTCAACATCCAAAATGAATCTGAAGAATGATTTTTGCAGTTTTATAAAACTGTAAAAAATGAACTCATGAAAAATTCAACGATCGTTTTTTTGTTGCTTTTGCCTTATGCTTTATTTGCTCAAGTAGGTATTGGCACCAATACACCCGAAGCTTCTGCTAAATTAGAAGTAAAATCAACCAACAAAGGTTTTTTACCGCCACGTGTGGCCCTAACCGGAACAACTGACACCTCCACCATTAGCAGTCCAGCCAGCGGCTTATTGGTATACAATACAGCCACAGCAGGTAGCTCGCCAACGAATGTAATTCCGGGCTATTATTTCTACAACGGAACCAGTTGGTCAAAATTAAATTCGGGAACCGATAACGCTGCCAATGTAACTGGAACAGTGGCAGTGGCCAATGGCGGAACTGGAACAACAACAGGCTCAATAACAGGTACAACCGCACTTATTTTTGCGGCAGGCGGAACCAACCAAAATGTGACGCTCACTCCAAGTGGTAGTGGAAAAACTATTCTCAATGGAAACGTAGGAATAGGCACAAGCACGCCTTCTACTAGCTTAGAAGTTGGAAATGCCGCAGGGACAAGTTCGGGTGAAATTGTTATTAATCCCCAAACAAGCTCGTCTGAAGGCGGGCAAATTACCCTTAAAAAATCGGTTTCAGGTTCGGGTACCGATTGGGTTATAGATCAATATTCCAACAACAGCACCCCACGTTTTAGAATATTTACTGGTGCCGATGAAACCAAAGGCTTTGCCATCAATGAATTAGGTAATGTGGGTATTGGGGTTACTACCCAAAACCAAGGCGAGAAACTCTATGTAAATGGCGCAGTAAAAGTAAATGGCAACTTGAATGCCAATGGAGAATATTATATGGTGGCAGGACTTGCAACTAGTCAAACCATTACCAATAATGGGATAACCATTCCGATGACCGACAAAGATGACCCCAACAACTGGTGGGACGCTAGCAACTATCGTTTTCAACCCACCGTAGCCGGATATTATTTTGTTTCGGCAAGTGTACATTTTGCATTTACTACCACTTCATCAAGTGGGATACAGTGTAATATGCAAATTTTGAAAAATGGTGCGGTACAAGCCATCAATCAAGTATTGGCAGATCAACCTACTGTTTATTTAAATCTGACTCGAACGCAAACAGCTACTACGCTAGTCTATATGAATGGAACCACTGACTATATATCACTTACTGGATATACAAACAATGCATTAAGTGCTGTTACGATTACCGGTGATGGTGACAGGGTTTGGACCAAAATGGAAGCGTTCAAACTCAATTAATAAGAACACTATATCTATGAAAAAACTACTACAGGTATTGCTCCTGTGCACTTTTTGTTATACCGCATCAGCTCAATTTGACATTGGATTACAAAACCCTTTTTATGTCGCTGCTAGTGAAGTGATTTCGGTAACCAATTCTGAAGAGCTGTACATTGGCGATGATATTGAAAACGCAGGCATCCTAAACCTAGGAACAGGAACCTTGATCGCGGCTGGAAATTACAGCAATACGGGAACCATCAATTTAAGCAGCGCAACACTTCAATTTGAGGGCAATGCAAACCAAACCGTCAATTTTGGCAGTAACGATACAGCTAAAAAATTAGCACTTAATAAATCAGCCAATACCGCTACCATAAACACTGGGAATTTGAGCATTACTGATTTTGTACAAGCTACACAAGGCACACTCAATGCGGCCGGAAAAATCACCTTAAAAAGTAATGCCAGCAAATCGGCCATTGTAGAGCCATCTTCAGGTGGAGCCATGGATAACATGGTGGTTGAACGCTACATTCCTGCTCGCCGAGCCTATCGATTGGTGAGTTCTCCGGTTACTACCTCTACGTCCATTAGAGCCAATTGGCAAGAAAATGGAAACGATTCGGCTGGTTGGGGAACCGACATTACCGGAACTGGAGGAGCAACCAACGGTTTTGATGTCACAGCGACCAACAACGCTTCGCTATTTAGCTTCAACAACAGTAGTCCGGCATGGGTTGCAGTTACCTCTACCAACGGACATCTAGCCGCAGGAGACGCCTACCGCCTTATGGTGCGTGGCGACCGAACCGTTGATTTATCACTCAATGCGCCTGCAGCTACCAACACCACGCTTCGCACCTCAGGCTCTTTATATATTGGGAGTAAAACCATCAGCAATCTAAATGCCGCAGCAAACGGCTACAGTTTAATAGGCAATCCATACCAATGCCCGGTGAACATGAAATCGGTATTGGATAATGCTTCCAACGTAAACAACAGCTATTATTATGTGTGGGATCCCAAAGTGGCCACACGAGGAGCTTACGTTTCGGTACTTTTATCGAATGGAACCAATAATGTCTCTGGCTCCATGGCAAACCAATACCTACAACCCAACCAATCTTGTTTTGTAAAAACAACGGCTGCTGGTTCTGCGAGCATTCAATTTCAAGAATCAAACAAATACACGGTTGTGACCAACGAAAATGTATTTCGACAAGCTACTGACGCACAGGAAAGCATTCGCCTTACCTTGTATGACAGCGCTACTCAGGCCCTACAAGCTCCGGCACTCGATGGCCTTTTGATTTTATTTGATGCCAACGAAACCAATGAGGTTGATGGCAATGATGCAGGAAAATTTACCAACCTAGACGAAACTTTAGCCGTCGTAAATTCTACTAAATCTTTGAGTATTGAAAATAGAAATTTGCCGCAAAGTACTGATGTTATCCCATTGAAAATAACACAATACCGCGTGAGCAATTACAATCTTGTGCTTGAAGGGAACAACAATACGAGCTTAGCATGCTATTTGTATGATGCCCTGTTGCAAAGTTATACGCAAATACCCACAAACGGCAACATCACCTATTCTTTTGGCCTAGATGCAACCAATGCAGCTTCTACAGCAACTGACCGATTTCAATTGGTGTTTAACAACCCCAACTTAAGCACGGCTGAACCTACAAAAGCCCTATTTAGCCTGTATCCAAATCCGGCCAACAATCAGTTTACGGTGGCTTTACCAGTGTACCTGCAAGAGGCAACACTTAGATTATATAACAATTTAGGACAGCTTATTTACAACGAGGCATTAACTAAAGCTGGTATTCACACCATTCCTATAGCAGCCAATTGGAGTCCAGGAATCTACTTGGTAAAAGTGAGTCAAAAAGGAATATCAACTACACAAAAATTATTAATTAACTAACAAATGAAAAAACAGACTACATTTTTTGCAGTCCTATTTGCTGTGCTAGTTACTGTCTCAACTTATGCACAAGACCTTCCTGAATTTGAAGACGATGTGGTGGATAATCCTCCTGCGGCACCCATTGACGATTACCTGCCCCTGGCATTACTAATAGCCGTTGGATTGGGTTGGGTTTTACTAAGGAAAAAAGAATATCATACATAAAAAAAAGAGTTGACTAGTATCAACTTTTTTTGTTTTAGGCTAGTTGAATAAAACTAAACACTTGCGCAGCAAACGCCGCTTTCTCAGCTATAAATTGCTTTTGTATGAGTAAATAATACAAGCTATTTTCAGGTAGTTGGTGTTGCAGACGCACATAATCTTTCTCGGTGGTAATGACCAACTTTTGCGCCGTTATCTGCTGTATTTCTGCCAATTCAGTTGCTGTAAAATTGTGGTGATCGGGATAGATCAGTTCTTGGTCTTGTCCCGATTATAGCGCATGAAAAAGGGTTTGGGTTTGGCAATGCCAGCCAATAGTACTTTTTGCTGGGTTTTAATTTCCGCTACCAACAAACTCTTGCTTCTGCTTTAAACCTGCAATTCGTAGCAAATGCTGGTAAAAAAAACGGTTTGGTTTATGTATTCTGAATGGAATCCAGTATAAAAAGGTCTCCTATCAAGCGAGGCCTTTTTTTATTTAAAAAATGTCTTATCCTGAAATAATGTTGTTATCGAATTGAATAAAATCTAATATAAATAAATACCGCAAAAAAACTTCATAAAAAAATTATAAACTTTTAATCCTTTATATTTAAATTACTTACAGGTTTCTTGTACTAGTTCCCACATTCTGTAGTGTATTTTAATTAATGTCTTTTAATTATCCTTCTATTTTGGAGATAAAGATTTGAAATTTTTCAGTATCCTGGCGTGACCTATTTACTTTCAAATGGTTGATAATAAATGTATTTTCCGTCTAATTTGAATTGACACTGAAAACCTAAATCTCCAACAAAGCCACTTCGAATGATGCGAAATTCAGGTTATTTTCCGTCGAACTACACTTCTGAAAAGAGATTTCTGCTCGTAGAATCACCAATTGAAAATTAATGCATCAATTCTTATCATTCCAATGCCAAAAATAGTCTTTATTCAACTATTTATAACATCTTGTCCAAATAAACAGCATCTCATCGATTTTCTATGGCTTTAAAAAAAAAGCTGTCTATTTTTGCGAAAAAAATTAAAGTTTCAAAATGAAAAAGCTACTTGTATTCACACTATTTTTTCTTTTAAATGTTAATTGCCTAGCACAAAGCATTGTTATTAATGAACTTATAACCTCAAACGCTGCCGTTATTACCGATGAAGATGGTAGTTATGAAGATTGGATTGAGTTATACAATCCATCATCAAATGTGATTAATCTTGCAGGATATGGACTATCCGATTTACCGACAAATCCGTATTTATGGGTTTTTCCAGAGTATTGGATTCAACCAGGAGCACACCTATTGATTTGGTGCTCTGATAAGAATAGGACAGATATTAATTTTCCTCTACATACCAATTTCAAAATTAGTTCGGCCGGTGAAAACATAATTTTGACCGACCCGAGTGGAGCAACAGTCGACATTTATTCACCTATCGTAATACCCCAAAATTACACCTACGGGAGACAAACTGATGGTTCGTCAACTTTTGTAATTTTTCCACAGCCTACACCAGGTCAAAGTAATAACACGACACAGGGTTTCACAGAATTGTTAGATCCGCCGAGTTTTTCAGTAAATGGTGGTTTCTTTTCGGAAAATTTCAATCTAGTTTTGAGCCATCCTGATCCGTTGGTCACTATCATCTATACGACCGATGGTTCTGATCCTGATATCAATAACCTTAATGGCACAACCTACCCTTACAAGAACCAATACCCAATCGGACTGAGCCAGTTGCCGATTGATAATTTTGCAACAAATAGCTTCCAATCATCTCAATATGCAGCTCCAATAACCATCGCGGATCGAACCAATCAGCCCAATGATATTTCGATGATTTCATCCACTTTTGATAGTGATCCATCCTATTACATCCCTGACTATTCCTTGTTTAAAGGCACTGTAGTCCGGGCAAAAGCGTACAAAACCGGTGCAATGCCCAGTAAAATAAGCTCAAACTCCTATTTCGTTTCTCCAGAAGGAAGCCAACGATTTTCGATTCCCGTGGTTTCTATCAGTGTTGACGAAAATAAGTTTTTTGATTATAATGACGGAATCTACGTGGCCGGTGCAGATTTTGACGATTGGAGAGTAGCAAATCCTTCGACAACAGCGCTTTATAATGCAGACTCAAACTTTGATAGATCCGGAGATGCATCCGAAAGAGTTGGTCATTTCAGCTATTTTGTAAACGGCTCTGAAGTACTTAATCAACAAGTGGGAATCAGAATCAACGGCGGAGGATCTCGTGCTTTCCAAAATAAATCGATGCGTTTGTATGCTCGCGCAGAATTGGGAGCAAGTTCATTCGACTATCCCGTTTTCCCCAATGAGAATTTTACAAGTTACAAACGATTAATACTACGAAATTCAGGCAACGATTTTTTCAACACCTACTACAAAGATGCATTCACCCATGAGTTAATCGAGAAAACAGGCTTAGACAATCAAGCATACCAGCCCTCAGTGGTTTTTCTCAATGGAGAGTATTGGGGCATGTTAAACCTCAGAGAGCGACTAGACCGTCACTACTTTGAAAGAAAATATGGAATCGAAGAACTTGACATCGAAATTATTTCCGACGGATACCAAGTGGATGAAGGTAGCGGAGATCATTTTCAAGCCATGTTCAATTATTTAGAAAACAACAGTTTGAGTAGTTTGTCTAATTACGACTATATCAAAACACAGATGGATGTTGATAATTTTCGAGATTATTTTATCACGAATATCTTTATTCAAAATACAGATTGGCCGGGATGGAACACCTTGTTCTGGAGGAAAAAAGGAACATTCAATCCTGCGGCTCCCTACGGTACAGATGGTCGATGGAGAACTGCAGTCAAAGATACGGATGCCGGATTCAGTTTGATGCTAGACATTAACGATCACAATACCTTAGCGTTTGCCACTGCAACCGGAGGAACCGAATGGCCCAATCCGGAATGGTCAACTTTGATATTGAGACGACTATTAGAGAATAACGATTTTAAATTAAACTTCATCAACCGTTTTGCTGACATGATGAATACTTTCTTTTTACCAGAGAGAGTTATTGGTCTTTCTAATCAGTTTGCATCCGTGATTGAACCTGAAATTGAGGAACAAATACAACGCTGGTCCGCACCATCAAGTATGTCATGGTGGCAACAAAGTCAAAATGTAATTGAGACTTTTGCGACAGTAAGACCTGACATACAAAGAGAGCATATTCGAAACAAATTTGGCATTAGCGGAAATTTAAATGTGACGCTAAATGTAAACGATACTGAGCAAGGTTTTGTAAAAGTCAACACGATTGAAATCAATTCTGGAACACCTGGTGTGCCGGAAATTGCCTATCCATGGACTGGTATTTATTTTCAAAATATTCCAATAACTTTAAAGGCAATTGCATTACCAGGATTTGTTTTTAGTCACTGGAGCGGTGCATCGACGAGCACAGAATCAGAAATCACGATTACTCCTTTGTCAGATATCAGTATTGTTGCTAACTTCATTCCCGACAACAATAATGAAGTTGCAGTTCCAATCTATTTTTGGATGTTTGATACAAATGTTGCCAACGACACACCATTGACAACGCTCAATTCCACTTTCGAAGTACCAACGGAAGGCAGTATGGAGTTCCAATCTTGTTTGACTGGCTATCCCTTTGACAGCACGAGTCCTTTTTGGAGAAAGGCTTCGATGGAGCGCCGAAATAGTCCAACGAACATCAATTATATTCCGGAAGCAAACAATAACATCCCATTTGCTACCTCAAACATGAGAGGAATTCAAATCAAACAACCTTTCCAAAGTGGAACGCAGGAAAACACCTTGATTTTTAATCTATCGACTAGTAATTTTAAGGACATTAAGTTTGCTTTCGCCGCCATCAACGAATTGGCCGCTGATGCTATAGTTGTAGATTATTCAGTTGTTGGTGGGACACCGATTTGGATTGCAGACGGGTTAGCACAAACTTCCTATGCATTATCAGCTGCCTTCCAATTGTTTCAAATAGATTTTTCTTCTATTGAGTCAGTAGAAAACAATCCAAACTTCAAAGTGAGATTGCGCTTTACTGGTTCCAATATGACGGAGGATCTGGGCAAGAGAGTAACTTTTAACAATTTTAGCACGACAGGAGTGCCAATTAGCTTAGGCGTTGAGAACAATTCAAAATTAGAGTTCAAAATATTCCCGAATCCCGTGTCAAATACCCTAAATATTGTCCACCAATATGATAGTCTCAGCTACAAACTGTTCTCCATTGATGGTAAGATGATCCAAGAAGGAAGCGTAATGAATTCGGAAATTCATTTTAATCAATTGCAATCCGGTATTTATTTACTTCAATTAACAACAAATGGTAACGCAGCGATTACAAAACTAGTAAAGCAATAAAGTGCGAGAAATTGCTGATCCAGTAAGCGGAAATATCACTACGATTTTTCAGAATAGTCTGGAATAATACGCGAAACTGTAGACATGTATTGAGTGATTTTTTGGTCAAATAAAGCGCCGTTATCTATAAAAGTCGTTCGAATCGGCAAGTAAAATAATTGACTTGAAGGAAAGTGCTCTTTTAATCGAACAAAATCCTTTTCGGTTGTAATGATACGCCTATTTTTAGCACTTTTTTTGATTCTGTCAAGGTCGCTTGGACTAAAATGATGATGATCTGGAAACGCCATGATTTCATCGCCTTCGTTTTGCAAATAGTCAAAAAAAGCTTTGGGGTTGGCAATTCCTGCCACTAGTAATTTTGGATTAGATTGCAACTCATAAACCTTCAAAGAAGATTCCAAAGAATAAACAGAATCATCGTAGGTAATCGTGCTAAAAAATAGAGGTTTATCAATGTTCAACTTCTCTTTTACAACTTTCATCTCCGATGCCGAAATGGTTGGGGGACATTTTGTAACTACAATCAAATCTGCACGATGGGCTCCAGATTTACTTTCTCTTAAATTCCCTGTTGGCAGGAGGTAATCATCAATATACAATGCATCAAAAGTGGTAAGTAAAATATAGAAGCCAGCCCGCACTCTTCGGTGTTGAAAAGCATCATCCAAAACGATAACTTCTGGCTTATTTTTTTGGGTAAGCAATTGCTCAATTCCGTTTTTGCGATCGGCATCAACCGCAACTTGAATATTGGGAAACTTAAGATGCATCTGATAAGGCTCATCGCCCAAAGTAACCGCTGTCGAATTTTCATTCGCTAATAAAAATCCTTTTGATTTACGCTTGTAACCTCGACTAAGGGTCGAGACCTGATTTTCGGTCGATAGCAAGCGAACAAGATACTCTATTTGTGGTGTTTTGCCTGTTCCACCAACACTTAAATTGCCCACTGCAATGATCGGAATATCGAACGAATACGATTTTAGTATTCCTTTGTCGTAAAGAAAATTTCTGAACTGCGTAATCCAACCGTACAAAAGTGCGAATGGAAAAAGTATTTTTCTCAAAAAAATCATAGTACGAAAGTAGCGTTTTTTTTACCTTTGAAAGAAAATTTTTATCAAATGCAATAGACTATGAAATTTCATCTCAGAAAAATTCCTTTGTTTTTTTTGCTGCTGTCACAAGTCCTTTTTGCGCAAGAAACTGACAATGCAGTACTCCTAAAAACTATCTTTACGAAGTACTATGCCAACGAAAAAGTAATTGCGAAAGGAAGACTGCAATTGCTGCGTTTTTATTGTAAAAAAGCACCAAATAATGAAGAAGTTTTGGAAGTCATTTCAAAAAGCGATCTCTTAAAAGAAAATGCGATTGAAATCAAAAAGCAAATCATAAACAATATCGACGAAGATTGGTCGGCAGCATATAATTTGCTTTTCGATAATCAAAACCAATATCTCAAAAAGAAAGTTAACAATTGCCTTACTTTCGAAGAATACCAAGCAGAATCGGAAAAATATGGCGAAAATAACCAAAGACTGATGATTGTTAGCAAACCTATTTATTTTTCAAAAAATAATTTTGCATTGGTTAAAGTAGCATTCTACCGTACCATCGAACACAACAGCGGAAGTTATATTCTATTTGAAAAAATCAACGATAGCTGGACGATTAAAGATTATCTAAACGTCTGGTCAACATAAAATAATTACCCCAGATTCGCTTATTATCTTCAAAAAAGAATCTCCGAATCTGCGGTTAAAAACAAACCAATGAAAATCAAAGAAATTATTGCCGTACTCGAAGAAATGGCGCCATTGGATTACGCCGAAGATTTTGATAATGTCGGTTTATTGACCGGTAATCAAGACGACGAGGCCACCGGAATTTTGGTCTGTCACGATGCCTTAGAATCTGTAATTTCAGAAGCCATTTCTAAAAAATGTAACCTTGTGGTGTGTTTTCATCCCATTATATTTTCAGGTTTGAAGAAAATTACTGGTGCGAATTATATGGAAAGAGCTGTAATAAAGGCCATCAAGAATGACGTTGCCATCTTCGCTGTGCATACTGCTTTAGACAATCATCAAAGAGGCGTCAACCATATTTTCGCTGCAGCACTTGGATTGAAAGACATCAAAATTCTCATTCCAAAATCAAATTTCATTCGGAAATTAGTGACCTATACCATTCCGGAAAACGCGGAACAAGTTCGAAATGCATTATTTGACGCTGGCGCTGGGAACATAGGAAACTATGAAAATTGCAGCTTCAATTCAAAGGGAATCGGAACTTACATGGGTAACGAAAATAGCAATCCAGAAATTGGCGAAAGATTCGAATATGTAGAAAATAGCGAAATCAAAATCGAAGTGACCTTTGAAAAACATCTGGAATCAAAAATTTTCAAAGCACTTTTTCAAAGTCACGAGTATGAAGAAGTCGCATATGAAATCTATGATCTTCAAAACCAGCATCAAAATATTGGCTTGGGAGCTATCGGAACATTACAAGTGCCTTTGTCAGAAACCGATTTTCTGGCGATGGTAAAAGTTAAAATGCAAACACCAGCCATTCGACATACGGAATTCACTAATAAAAAAATTCATAAAGTAGCGGTTCTTGGCGGTTCAGGAAGTTTTGCAATCAAGAATGCAATTCGTGCAAGTGCCGATGCTTTTTTGACTGCAGATTTAAAGTACCACAACTTTTATGAAGCTGAAAATCAAATTCTTTTAGCCGATATTGGACATTTTGAAAGCGAACGTTACACAAAAAATTATATTGTTGATTTTCTTCAGAAAAAAATTCCTAATTTTGCAACCGTTTTGCCTATGGGCGGAATCACGCTATCAGAAGAAAATACAAATCCTGTTAAGTACTTATAAAGATTATGACGAATACTAAAGAATTGAATGTAGAAGAGAAATTAAGAGCGTTATACGACTTGCAATTGATTGACACTCGAATTGATGAAATCAGAAATGTACGAGGTGAATTGCCTTTAGAAGTAGAAGATCTTGAAGATGAAGTTGCTGGTTTATTGGCGCGTCAAGACAAATTGAAAAAAGATTTGGAGAACATTGAAGAACAAATCAAAGCAAAAAAGAACAATATTGAAGATCACCAACAGTCGATCAAAAAATATACGAAGCAACAAGATAGCGTTCGAAATAACCGAGAATTTAATTCGCTAACTAAAGAAGTTGAATTTCAAGAATTAGAGATTCAATTGGCTGAAAAGCAAATGAAAGAGTTGAAAGCGACGATGGAATTCAAAAAAGAATCGATCAACAGCTCGAAAGAGAAATTGGAAGCAAAAATGTCACACTTGAAGCACAAGAAATCAGAATTGAGTGATATCATGGCGGAAACACAAAAGGAAGAAGCTTTCCTTTCAGAAAAATCAACTGAATTTGAGGGATTGATTGACGAGCGTTTACTAAAAGCTTACAAAAGAATTCGTTCTAGCGTGCGCAATGGTTTAGCAGTTGTGTCTATTGAAAGAGGTGCGTCTGCGGGTTCGTTCTTTACGATTCCACCACAAACGCAAGTGGAAATTGCCGGTAGAAAAAAAATCATCACCGACGAACACTCCGGAAGAATCCTAGTCGATAGTGCATTGGCGGAAGAAGAAAGAGAGAAAATGAATAAATTATTCGCATTGATCTAAAATAACAAGCTCCGAATTCGGAGCTTTTTTTTTATAGTGAAAGGAAAAAAATTAGCCACAAATTCACGACTTTACAAATAAAATTTGTGACTCGAAAATGAAATTCGAACTAACGAAGTAATTCGTGGCTAATAAATTAAACTTAATTAGATGGCGTTACTTGCAAAATCTATTGGCTTTTATATTAATATGCTGAGTTATGTAGCTCCAAAAAAGGCGTTTGGTTTGGCCTATCAATTTTTCAGCAATCCAAGAGCCGGAAGACTGCAATTAGCAAACTTACCGGAAATTTTGCTCGCTTCAGAGCGGGAAACAATCTACGTAAACGAACATGCAGTGCAAACCTATCGCTGGCAAGGAAATGACAATGTGATACTACTAATGCACGGCTGGGAAAGCAATACGATACGGTGGACAAAACTACTGCCATTATTACAAAAAGCGGGCTTCACAATTGTAGCGATTGATGCGCCCGCGCATGGCTTGACAAGTGGAAAGGAATTCAATGTGCTTTTATACGCTTCATTCGTTGAAATCGTCATTCAAAAATACCAACCTCAACACATCATTGGCCATTCGATGGGAGGCATTACGGCAATTTACCATCAATATCATTACGGAAATTCAGAGCTACAGAAAATGGTGTTGCTGGGAGCGCCATCGGACTTTAGTATCATACTTCACAACTATTTGAAACTGTTGCGCCTCAATACCAAAATCAAAAAAGCTTTTTACCAGTATACCAAGGAACGTTTTCAAATCGATATTGACGACTTTTCGGGACAAGCGTTCCTTAAAACTTGCCAAGTACAAGGCTTGATTATTCATGACAATGACGATACCGTGGTCTTATTTGAAGAAGCAAAAAAGTTGGCATCCACCTGGAAATCAGCCACACTACTTCCGACTAAAGGATTAGGTCATAGTCTGCACGATGAGGATGTCAATCAAAGAATTGTAGCCTTTTTATTAGAAGCTTAATCCTGCTGTTCATTGCAATCTTTTGCGCCGTACAACGTCACAAAAGGATTTTCATTACCATCAGGGCTAGGACCTCCGATAACAATTGGAATTTTTGTTTTCAATAGAAGAACTCAAAGTACCTGAAGTCCACTGGACTTTTATTAAGCTGGCGCTCCATACAATTCGACCTTTGGTCTCGGGTCTCCTCTCAATATCAACCGAGGCTCAGCAGAATTGAACGAAGGTAAATCATCTTGGCAAGGGAATAGACTGTAAGATTGCAAGATTTTAGAATTGTAAAACAATAATACTATACCATCAATCAAAATCTTACAGTCTTATTGTCCTGTTGTCTTACAGTCTTATTATCTCATAGTCTCAAATTCCGAGAAAAAACCTAAATTTACCCCATGGAAGATTCTCTCAAACGACTCAACAAATTCATCGGCGAAACTGGTTTTTGCTCTCGCCGTGAAGCCGACAAACTCATAGAAGACGGCCGTGTCACTATCAACGGGGTTGTTCCAGAAATGGGAACTAAAGTCTCGCGAAACGATGAAGTCCGCATCGATGGCAAACTTATAAGAGATAATACCGAGAAACTCATCTACTTGGCGTTTAACAAACCCGTCGGTATCGAATGCACTACCAACCTTGAAGTCCGCGATAACATCGTCGATTATATCAATTATCCCAAACGTATTTTTCCTATCGGTCGCCTTGACAAAGCCAGCGAGGGATTGATATTTATGACTAACGATGGTGATATTGTCAATAAGATTCTCCGGGCTAGAAACAACCACGAAAAGGAATATACTGTTACTGTCGACAGACCCATCACCGATCGTTTTATAGAAAAAATGGGGAATGGTGTTCCGATTTTAGATACGATTACCCGCAAATGCAAAGTGGAACAAATCAGCAAATACAATTTCAAAATTATTCTTACCCAAGGTTTGAATCGCCAAATTCGAAGAATGTGTGAATATTTGGGTTATGAAGTGACCGCTTTAAAGAGAATTCGCATCATCAATATTTCATTAGATATTCCTGTTGGTCGCTACCGCGAACTGACTGAGGCGGAAATCGCAGAACTCAATCAACTCATCGAACCATCGAGCAAAACCGAAGAAGCGAGTTTGCCTACGAGAATCAAATCTGAGAAAAGTCAAGCACAATCAGATACACCAAAAAGGCGAACAGAATTCATCAAACGCGATGATCCGCGGTATAAGAAAAAAGGAGATTATTAGTCTTAACCGCTAAGAACGCTAAGAATTACGCAAGGTTCGCGAAGTTATTATTTACTCAATAACCTTCGTTGTTCTCTAGCCAATAGCGTATTTTTAAGTAACATCGCAATCGTCATTGGTCCAACGCCTCCTGGAACAGGCGTAATATGTGAAGCTTTCTTGCTCACCATTTCAAAATCGACGTCACCGGTAATGCGGTAGCCTTTATCGGTAGTTTTGTCTTCAACTCGTGTGATACCAACATCAATAACGACTGCACCATCTTTGACCATTTCTGCTTTCAAATAATTCGGAACGCCCAAAGCGGTGATAATAATATCCGCTTGTGTTGTGATTTGCGCTATGTTTTTGGTGTAACTGTGGGTTAAGGTTACCGTTGAGTTTCCGGGAAATCCTTTGCGTCCCATTAAGATGCTCATGGGTCGTCCCACAATGTGGCTTCTTCCGATAACTACCGTATGTTTTCCTTTGGTTTCAACGCCATAACGCTCTAACAGTTCCAAAATACCGAAGGGTGTTGCTGGAATAAAAGTGGTCATATCCAAAGCCATTTTGCCGAAATTCTCAGGGTGAAATCCATCTACGTCTTTGCTCGGATCAATAGCCATAATCACTTTTTGAGTGTCTATTTGTTCTGGCAGAGGTAATTGCACGATAAATCCATCTATATTATCATCTTCATTAAGCTGCTTGATTTTCTTTAGCAATTCCGTCTCAGAAGCAGTGCTTGGCATTTTGATCAAGGTAGATTCAAATCCAACGCGCTCGCATGCTTTCACTTTGCTACCAACATACGTTAAACTTGCACCGTCATTTCCGACGATTACCGCTGCCAAATGGGGCACTTTCTCGTTGTTTTTTTTCATTAAATCAACCTCAGCGGTGATCTCATTTTTGATATCATCTGATGTTTTCTTTCCGTCTAGTAGTTGCATGGTAGTTGTGTTGGTTGTTGTAAGTTGTTGGTTTTAAGGTTTTTTGTTCCTTATTTTATGTGTCTCTTTATTTAGGAATATAGAATAAATGCAAACACTAAAGATGTACGCCAATCGTGATTTTACCCTAAAGCTGCGTGAGGGATTGTCGCATTGTCTGAGCTCTTTTTTGTGGAGCTAGCGGAGCAAAAAAAGCGAGTGCGAAAAGCCCGACCCTTGTGGTCACGCCCAAACCTAAAACGTTCTATGGCATTCCTTTCATTCCGCCCATCATTTTCATCATCTGTTTGCCGCCGGGACCTTGCATCATCTTCATCATTTTACTCATTTGATCGAATTGTTTCATCAACTGATTGACTTCTTCAATTTTTCTTCCCGATCCTTTCGCAATACGCGTTTTTCTTTTCATGTCAATCAATGCGGGCTTGCTTCTTTCTTTTGGTGTCATCGAATAAATGATGGCCTCGATGTGTTTGAAAGCATCGTCTTCAATTTCAACATCTTTCATCGCTTTTGAAGCACCAGGAATCATTCCGACTAAATCCTTCATATTCCCCATTTTCTTCACTTGCTGAATTTGCACTAAGAAGTCATCAAAACCGAATTCGTTCTTCGCAATTTTCTTTTGCAATTTTCTAGCTTCTTCTTCATTGTATTGTTCCTGCGCTTTCTCAACCAACGAAACCACATCTCCCATCCCCAAAATTCGCTCGGCCATACGGGAAGGATAGAAAATATCAATCGCGTCCATTTTTTCGCCAGTACCAACGAACTTAATCGGTTTGTCAACTACGGACTTAATCGTAATTGCTGCTCCACCCCTAGTATCACCGTCTAATTTGGTCAGGATCACCCCATCAAAATTCAGTCGATCATTAAAAGCTTTGGCAGTATTCACGGCATCTTGACCCGTCATGGCATCTACGACAAATAAAGTCTCCTGCGGTTGAATTGCCTTGTGCACATTCGCTATCTCGTTCATCATCTCCTCATCGATAGCCAAACGACCAGCGGTATCGACAATCACCACATTGTATCCTTTTTCTTTGGCATATTTGATGGCATTCAAAGAAATTTCAACAGGATTGTTATTCCCCAATTCTGAATATACTTCTACACCTATTTGATCTCCAACCACGTGCAATTGATTAATCGCCGCGGGACGATAAACGTCACATGCCACCAAAAGTGGTTTTTTGTTTTTCTTTGTTTTTAGAAAATTCGCCAGTTTCCCAGAGAAAGTTGTTTTTCCCGAACCTTGCAAACCCGACATCAAAATTACAGTTGGATTTCCCGATAAATTGATGCCGGCAACATCGCCACCCATCAATTCGGTGAGTTCATCTTTGACCAATTTCACCAAAAGCTGTCCAGGTTGTAAGGTCGTCAATACGTTCTGACCAATAGCTTTCTCTTTTACTTTGGTGGTAAAATCTTTGGCAATTTTAAAGTTGACATCGGCATCTAACAGCGCACGACGCACTTCTTTTAAAGTTTCTGAAACATTTATTTCGGTGATCTTTCCGTGCCCTTTTAGGATATGGAATGCCTTATCTAGTTTTTCACTTAAATTATCGAACATGGTATTGTGGGTCTTTGAGAATTGAAATTCATTTATAAACGCAGGCAAATTTAAGCATTTGCTTTCGAAGTTTAAATAGTAAGCGAAATAAATTAAAATTTGGGTAGGTTATTTTAAAGTTCTTTGTTTACTGCCAAAATCAAATAACTTTAAATTTATTTATCATAAAAAAAAAGGTTTACTTCTAGGATTATGCTGCATCGCTGTGATTAGTATTTCATGCAACAAATACCAGCAGGAAAGCAACGAAAATGTTACCATTAATGCAAAAGCAACGTTATGTTCAGGTGGTGATTTACTAGAGTAAGAAACTTTGAGGACAAGAAGTTCTTTCTTGCTGCACTCCAACAAGACTAATGACGGAAAATATCCTCAGATGGAAATAAAATAATCTTCGTCTGCTAATTAATTCTTTTCAATCGTAAGCAGACTGATACTTTCATCTTCACTGCTAACGTGCTTTAGTTCAATTTTTGCATTGGAAGCATTCAAAACAAACCAATCCTTGGAAATAGAAGCAAGTGCTCCTTTTGTTTCCTTTAGAAATGCAATGGTAATTTTAACCAGCCCGCTATCTGTGGTGGAGTTCCAAGTGCCATTTTTGTCAAATGTTCCAGTGACAAGAAGTGGTCCCTCTGAATTGAAATCAAAAATAGCTCCTGAAAAATCTGAAGTATTGTCTGTACCGGCTTCGTTGTGCAAAGTTACGTTCCATGTTCCTTCAATAATGATGGAGTTGACTTCAGAAGCTGTGATGCCTTGCGCAACAGTCTTATCATCTTTCGTGCATCCAACAGACAAAAAAACAACAGACAAAAAAATAACAGAAAGGGCAATGATTCGATTTTTTCTCATAGTGGGTTGATTGTATTATTCTTTTTTTCGTTTCCAAAAACTACAGTTCAATTAATTTTATCTGTAGAAGCGAAAACAGGCTTATATCAATTTTATTTTGCACACCTGCCTCAACTTTCAAGCACAAATTTAAATTCAAATATAAAAGATTTTATGCGGTATGAATACATTAATTCTATTTACTCACTAAATAGCGTAATCACTTAGTAGATATATTATGCAAAAAAACTTAAATTAAAAATCTCTTTTTGTTACATTCTTTCTGGTACTTCGATGCCTAAAAGCCCAAACGAAGATTTGATCGTGTCGGCAACTTTTCTTGACAATTGTACACGAAAAACTTTCTTAGTCGTGTCTGCTTCCCCCAAAATGGAAACCGACTGATAGAACGAATTATACTCTTTTACCAATTCATAAGTATAGTTGGCAACTAGTGCAGGACTGTGCTGAATCGCTGCATTTTGAATCATTTCAGGGTACAATTCCAGTTGTTTGATCAACTCTTTTTCTTTGGGGTGCAGTTCAAGCAAATTAATTTCGACATCAAAATCAAAATCGGCTTTTCGCAAAATCGACTGAATTCGAGCATAAGTATACTGAATAAACGGGCCTGTATTACCGGCAAAATCGACAGATTCTTCAGGGTTAAAAAGAATTCGCTTTTTAGGATCCACTTTCAAGATGTAATATTTGAGCGCTCCCAGTCCAATTATAGTATATAACTTTTGTTTTTCCTCAATGGAGTAGCCTTCTAATTTTCCTAATGACTCCGCCAATTCTTGGGCAGTTTGAGTCATATCGTCCATCAAATCATCAGCATCAACAACAGTTCCTTCGCGAGATTTCATCTTTCCAGAAGGCAAATCTACCATCCCGTAAGAAAGGTGAACCAGATTCTTAGACCAATCAAACCCCAATTTTTGCAGAATTAAAAACAACACCTTGAAATGATAATCCTGCTCATTACCAACCGTGTAGACCATGCCGCCCACATCGGGAAAATCTTTTACACGCTGAATCGCCGTTCCGATGTCTTGCGTCATATAAACCGCCGTGCCATCAGAACGCAACACAATTTTTCTGTCTAATCCTTCATCTGTTAAATCAATCCAAACAGAACCATCCGGATCTTTTTCAAAAACACCTTTGTCGAGACCAATTTGTACTACTTCTTTGCCCAATAAATAGGTATCACTCTCGTAATAGTAGGAGTCGAAATTAACGCCGAGTCGTTGATACGTTTCAGCAAATCCGTCGTAAACCCACTGGTTCATCTTTTTCCACAATGCAACGACTGCAGGATTTCCTGCTTCCCAATCAAGCAACATTTTCTGAGCCTCAAGAATGATTGGCGCAGTTTTTTTGGCTTCCTCTTCCGTTCTTCCAGCTACAATCAATTCCTTAATCTCTTCCTTATAAGCTTTGTCGAATGCGACGTAGAACTTGCCAACTAATTTATCTCCTTTCAATCCTGTACTTTCCGGTGTTTCGTTTTCGCCAGACTTTTGCCAGGCCAACATCGATTTACAAATGTGGATGCCGCGATCATTGATGATTTGTGTCTTATAGACTTTTTTACCAGCAGCTTTGCAAATTTCAGCTACTGAGTAACCCAATAAATTATTTCGAACATGGCCGAGATGCAGCGGCTTATTGGTGTTAGGTGACGAATATTCTACCATAATGGCCTTTTCGTTTGGGTTTGACTGTACAAAACCAAATCGATTGTTATTTCTGATTTCTGCAAAAAAACTAAGAAAATATCGGTCTGAGATGACAATATTTAAAAATCCAGAAACCACATTAAAACTCGAAACAACATCAGAATTTGCAACTAAATAAGCTCCTAATTGGTTTCCAATTTCTGCGGGACTACTCTTAATTTCTTTCAAAAAAGGAAATAAAACCAAGGTAACATCTCCAGCAAACTCTTTTCTAGTGGCTTGAAACTCAATTTTTTCGGAAGTTAAACTAAAAATATCGCGCAGTGCTTGTTGAATTGGCGCATTTAGAAGTAGTGGAAGTGACATGATTATTTTGATTAAAGCGTCAAATATAGTCATTACGCTTTCAAATAGGAAATACAATTAAAATAGGCAGAGAAAAGGTGAAGCCGAGATAAAATATGTTCCACTTATAATTTTGAAGCGCAAAAACAATTGTTTTTTCACAATACGTCATCTAAAAATGTAAGAATTTTATTTTAAATAAATTCAAAATAGTGTATTTCATCGATTTTATTTGTATTTAAACGATATTTTACTCAATCTTTGAAGTGTCAAAATAAATATAGTTTAATAGTAAAACCCGAATCTACTATGAAAAAATTACTACTCATCACAGCTATTGTTGTATCTGTAAATTGTTTCTCGCAAGCAATAACAGTCAGCACCAATGCCTACACTGTTCCACAACTTGTTAATTCAGTGTTAATCAATTCACCTTGTGTCTCAGCAACCAATATTACTTGGAAAACCGGAACTAACTTTGCATCAAGTAACGGAATAGGGTATTTCCAAAATTCAAACCCCAATTTTCCGATGCAAGCTGGAGTAATTCTTAGCACGGGCGATGTCACTCAAGCTGCTGGACCGAATACATCATTGCTTAATGCGGGTGCAGCGAATTGGCCTGGGGATGCTGCATTAGAAAACACTTTGCAACAATCTGGGATTTCAATGAACTCGGTAAACGCGTCAATCTTGGAATTCGACTTTACTCCAATTTCTCCCACATTTAATTTCGAATTTCTATTCGCATCAGAAGAATACGGCAACTTTCAATGTCAATTTTCAGATGCTTTTGCATTCTTGCTAACCAATACGGTAACAGGCGTAACAACGAATCTTGCAGTTGTACCAAGTACCAATCTGCCTATTTCAGTAGTTACGATCCGCGACTTTTTGTATAACTCCTCTTGCCCATCGGCAAATGCGCAGTTTTTCGGCAGCTACAATGGAGGTTCTGCAGCAGCTCAATCAGCAATCAACTATAATGGTCAAACCAAATTAATGAATGCATCGGCAGTATTAACTCCAAATGTAACGTATCATATCAAGCTGGTTATTGCAGACCGCTCTGATGAAAGTTCTGACTCTGCCATCTTTATCTCCTCTGATACATTCAACATCGGCCAAGACGTACTCGGCTTAGACCTCACGACAGCGAACAATACGGCATTGTGTTTTGGTACAAGCCATACTTTGGTTTCTAGTTTAGACCCTACACAATACAATTTCACATGGACCAAAAATGGTATGACATTGGCTGGACAAACCGGACCAAATTTAGTAGTGACAGAGCCAGGTATTTATGGGATAACATACCAGCAAACAACCCTCGGTTGTCAACCCGTTACAGATGTAATTACCGTACAATATCTTCCTGAAATTTTAGCACAGAATCCAAAGAATTTATACAAATGTGCCACAGGAAGCGCAACATATACCTATGATTTAGCACAAAATACTGCTATTGTGAGAGCTGGATTAAGTCCACTAACACAAGTCAGTTATCATGCAACTTTAGCAAATGCGAATGCGGCAACAAATCCATTGCCTAATAACTATGTATCGGCGCCAGGAGTTACTATTTATGTAAGAGTAAAGAGTCATACCAATGCTTGCTTTGTTGTAAAGTCATTTGAACTATTGACTTCAGCGCCACCAGTAGCCAACCAACCCTCAAACATTACTAAATGTGCTACATCTGCGTTTAATAATGCTGGTTTTCAATTAAACCTACAAAATAATGCAGTTTTAGGTTCACAATCTGCAACGGAATACACGATTTCCTACCACGTTTCTCAAGCGGATGCCAACACTGGTTCAAATGCAGTTCAGAATAATTATATTTTTGCCAACAACAACACACCAATATTTGTAAGAGTTCAAAGCGTAAATGATAGCGCTTGTTATGCCACATCTAATTTTACGTTATTTGTCATTAGTTTACCTCCGGTCGATATTCTAGAGCCGGTATTTGTTTGCGATTTCTACACATTGCCAGCATTAACCAACGGAAACTACTTTACACAACCAAATGGGAATGGAACAGCAATGGCAGCAGGTGAAAATATATCGACTACATCGACTGTTTACATTTTCAATCAACCAAATGGACCAACAGGATGCTCAAGCAGTAGCAGTTTTACGGTGACAATTCTTGACCCGGATTCAGTTGTTCCTACTAGTGACAGCTACTGTGGCAACTACTCTCTTCCAAGTCCAGCAGTAGGTAACTTTTACACTGGCCAAGGCGGAACGGGCACATTAATACCTAACGGAACAGCAATTTCAACAACACAAACAATCAATTTCTTTTACCAATCATCTGAACCACCTTTTTGCACAATCGACAGAGATTTTACTGTCACAATTTTTCCAACTGTAACTTTGCCTAATTTTTCAAATGTCTTTGATTGCGTTGGGTATACTTTGCCTGCCTTAGCAACAGGTAACTACTATACAGAACCAAATGGTGCCGGAACAATAATAGCTGCTGGCACGGTCCTAACCAATTCTCAGACTGTTTATGTTAGTGCAACTAATTCGGATGGTTGTACCGCAAACAGCTCATTTGAGGTGATGATTGGTTTCGTCGCTCCAATTGATATAGCACAATGTGGCCCTTATGTACTGCCAGCTTTGACCGTAGGCAAGTACTTTACAGGACCTATGGGAACTGGTTCAGAAATACTTGCTGGAACAAGCATTAATCTTACTCAAACAATCTTCGTTTATGTGGCAACACCTGGTGTAAGCAACTGTACAGATAATAGTAGCTTTTTGGTTTCTATAGCACAACCTATAATCGATTCACTACCAAATGTTGAATCTTGCGATTCATACACTTTGCCAATCTTGACTAGTGGTCAATACTATACTGGTCCGAGTGCAACAGGAACCCACCTTCAACCTGGAGCCGTTTTAACCAGCAGTCAAACAATCTATATTTACAAGCAATCGACTTCCAGCGCAACTTGCTACAATCAAAGTAGTTTTGTGGTGACAATCAAAGCGAAACCTTTGCTTGACTCAAGATCTGACATCGATATTTGCCATTCTTATACATTAACAAATCTAAATGCAGGATCTTACTTTACGGGTCCAAACGGAACGGGAACGGCATTACCTGGTGGAACCATAATAACAACTACACAAACGATTTATATTTATGCTGTATCGTCTACGCCGCCGTTTTGTAGCAGTGAAAACAGTTTTACCATTACTGTTTTTTCAATTGAAGCCGATGACCCAGCTGATGTAGTAGCTTGCGATAGCTATACATTGCCTACTTTAACCTCAGGAAATTACTTTAAATTGCCAGGAGGTCCATTAAGTGGAGAAGGAAATATGCTCGTTGCAGGTGACGTGATTACAAGCACACAAACCATCTATGTTTACAGAGAATCGGGAGAAAGAATTAATTGTATAGATGAAAACAGTTTCAGCATTACAATAAACACAACTCCAGTAATCGCACCCATAGCACCTGTTAATGCAGCTAATTCCTATACTTTACCCGCTTTGACAGTCGGAAATTATTTTACAGGTCCAAACGGAACAGGAACGATGCTTAACGCGGGAGAAATTATCAATAATGATCAAACCATATACGTTTATGCACAAACGGGCACAACGCCAAACTGTAGTGATGAAGTAAGCTTCTCAACGACTATTTTTAATGTAGATGAATTGTCAGATATTACAACTTGTGAGCGTTACACTTTACCTGCTTTAAATATTGGGCGCTATTACACAGGGATTTTAGGAACAGGAACTGAGTTATTTGCAGGACAAACGATCACTAGTTCACAGACGATTTACATCTATAGTCTTGCACCGTTTGATTCAATTAGTTATGATGAAACTTCGTTTGATGTAACTATTGTTGATGCACCAACGGCAAACTCGGTACCAAACAACATGCTTACAACTTGTGATCTAGATGGTGTAAATGATGGAATCACCAATTTTGACTTAACGACTTTAAATGCAACAATACTTGGTACACAGACGAGTGCAGAATTTACCGTTACTTTTTACACAAGCTTTTCCGATGCAACAGCAGCTGTAAATGATATCACAACAACTTCAGCGCAAACAGTTTACGTTAGGGTTTCAAATACACTTACTGCAAATTGCTTTGACATAAAAAGTATTACCATCAGAGTCAACAAAATTCCTCAACCGTTACCACAAAGTGGATTAATGTGTTACGATACTAAAAACAATGTCCTTTTGAATCCATATACGATTTCAAGTGGCTTAAGTGCAACAAATTATACTTTTCAATGGGTGAATGAAGAAGGTGTTGTCGTTGGAAACAGCAGCAACTATCAAGCAATTTTACCAGGAGTCTACTCAGTAATTGCTACCAATATCAACACTGGCTGTGCCTCAGAACCGACTCCGGCGACGGTTACTTCATCTGAACCTGCTATTGTGAGTTATGCGGTATCTGAAAATTTTGATGACAATCAAGCAGTTACTGTAGAAGCAACTGGTGTTGGCGGAGATTACGAATACCAACTAGACAACGGACCATTTCAAGATAGTCCAACGTTCGAGAACGTTTCTTTCGGGATGCACACAGTTACGGTGAGAGACAAAAACGGTTGCGGAACTTCTACAACCCAAGCTTTAGTGGTTAATTATCCTAAATTTTTCACACCAAATGGGGATGGATACAACGACACTTGGAACATTACAGCATTAAAAGACCAAGCGAAATCTATAATATATATTTATGACCGTTACGGAAAAGTGATCACGCAACTTAAACCAAATGGCAGCGGTTGGGATGGTACATTACGTGGTCAGACTTTACCATCAGACGATTATTGGTTTACAATTACGTACGAAGAAGATAATGTAGAGAAAGAATTCAAGGCACACTTTGCAATGAAAAGATAATTTGCCTTTTAAAAAACTATTTTGACTTCTGTTGTAACAAATAGCAAAATCAAAAGTCTAGTACTTACATCAATCAAAAATAGAACAACTTAGTAATTTTTATAATTGGGTTTTATATAAATTGAGTTTTAGTTAGAAAAAAAACCAGAGTGTGCACTCTGGTTTTTTTTATCTATTTTAATTACCATCTAATGATAGCGCTTGCCCAAGTAAATCCGCTACCAAATGCCACCAAAACAACCAAATCACCTGATTTGATTTTACCCAATTCCCAAGCTTCGGTCAAGGCGATCGGAATGGACGCCGCCGTAGTATTGCCATACTTTTGAATATTATTGAAAACTTGATCGTCTGACAATCCAAACTTCTTTTGAATGAACTGAGAAATTCTCAAATTGGCTTGATGTGGAATAAGCATATTAATGTCACTTACTTGCAGATTATTGGCAGCCAAACCTTCGTGAATCACTTCACTAAATCGAACTACGGCATTTTTGAAAACAAATTGCCCGTTCATGTAAGGAAAGTAACTTTCATCATTAGGATCGTTATCCGCTAAAATATCAGTAACCCAGCGCCCTCCCATACCAGGAGCCAAAACTGCTAATTCCTTCGCATGCTCACCTTCGGAATGTAAATGTGTCGACAGGACACCTCTGGTCTGATCTTCTGCTCTCGAAATAATGGCAGCTCCAGCACCATCACCAAAAATTACAGAAACACTTCGGCCTCTTGTGGTCATATCCAGACCAAGCGATTGCAATTCGGATCCGACAATTAAAATGTTTTTATACATACCTGTTTTGATATACTGATCCGCAATGGACAAAGCGTATACAAATCCAGAACACTGATTTCGGATGTCTAATGCCCCAACAGTTCGCAATCCCAATTCCTTTTGTAACATTACACCAGGACCAGGAAAATAATAATCTGGTGAAATAGTAGCAAAAACAATAAAATCGATGTCATCTTTTGAAAGTCCAGATCGCTCAATAGCAATTTGAGCGGCCTTAATCCCCATGGTCGTGGTGGTTTCTCCGCTTCCTTTTACAATATGACGTCGTTCTTTGATTCCTGTCCGCTCTTGAATCCATTCATCATTAGTATCAATAATTTTTGAAAGATCGTCGTTGGTAATAATATTTTCCGGAACAAAATAACCAAGTCCGGAGATTTTTGAATGAAACATCTTGTGATGATTTAATAAAAATAGAAATCAAATTTAAACATTTGTCAATATGACACTACATAAACTGACAATTATTTACTTTTAATTGACTTTGATTTAAAAAAGAAACGTGATTATTTGACAAACTTGACCGATTGCCTTCCAGTGTCATTATGCAGATTGAGCAGGTAGGCACCAGACGCATAAGGAAAATCAAAAGTATAATGCTTAATTCCAGGCTTTTCAATGGTGTCAACTTTCAGTGATTTTATGAATTTTCCCGCAGCATCATAAATTTCTAATACAATATGATCGTTGCTGGTAAATTCGATGGAAACATTCAATTTGTCTTTGATTGGATTAGGTAAAATTTTTACATTTAAAGGAACCCTCGTCGACTCTGTAAAGTTTGAATTTGACAAACTACTTTCGCTAAATTTATAAATAGTAGCGCCTGAAGCATACGCTAAATTATCTGAACGAAAGAATATTCTATTCAAATTACCACCAACGCCTGCATCAGTCCATGTGTCTCCCCCATCTTGTGTTTCCAAAAACGGGAAATTTGTTCCGATGGTTGATGTATAGCCTCCCATCCAACCATGCGTTTCCGTTAAAAAACCAACTGCTTGAACGCTAGTAAAAGGAACTTCCTTTGAAATCCAAGTCAAACCGGCATCAAGTGAACGAATCATCTTTCCATTGTTTGGTGCATTAGCTTCGACGGAGCCAAAAACAACGTTCGAATTGGACGCTAAAATTTGCAATTTCCATACATATTCACCTGGAATATTGCTATTATAAATGTTAGTCCAAGTCACGCCACCGTCAATAGTTTTCAATATAATACCACCATTGGCATCAGATCCTGCGGCATATCCCACATTTTCGTCCGAAAACTGAATTTCTACCAAGGCCGTAGCATAAGCACTCATATCTATTGAAGTCCAAGTTGCCCCGCTATCTGTCGACTTGATAATAAAGGCAGGAGAGAAATAAGCGCCGCAGCCATATATTGTCGTAGCTCCCACAACATCCAATCCGCAAATAGCTGCCGGATTATTGGGTACATTTGTCACGGGAATCCAATTGGTGCCGCCGTCATTGGTTTTTAGAAAAAGATTGTTTAAGGTTCCCAAAAAACCAATATTTTCATCTAAGAATTCAATATTTCGGAAATAATAATTTCCATTTAATGATTGTTCAGTAACTTGCGTCGTCCAGTTGGCGCCGCCGTCTGTCGTTTTATACACCGCCGCATAAGCACCATTGGCCGCCCAACCAATATTATCATCAATAAAAAAAACATCGTCAAAACGTTGGTTATCAACATTATTAATGGCTGATGCAAGAGGTCGCCATTGGAGTTGTGCCTGCAATGCGCCTGAAATCAAAAGAATTAGAAAGAATGCTTTTTTCATGACGTAAAATAATTTGCCACAAATTTATAGAAACAAATCGCTCCTGATCAAAATTCGTAGCGACAATTTCTAATTTTCCAAAGCTAAATAAACCGCACTATCTAAATGGACTGGTAAATGACTCTCAAAGAATATTTTTTGATTCAAAAATGTCGATTCGATCAAATAACCATTGCCTTTAAAGTAGCAATCAACCACGGTAACTTTCAAGTCTGAAAAAGAGACTACTTTGAGTTGAAAAGGGTAAATACAAATTTGTTTGTCATCTCCTCCAATTCCCAAAAGACGGCTCGACAACAAATTCACATCATCAAAAAGCGAAGCAATGTAAAAATCAGAGCGCGCTTCATAAACCTCTTTTGTGCTCCCTATCGCTACTAAATTACCATCTTTCAAAACCAAGGTCTCATCACTAAATGACAATATATCTTTGCTGTCATGAGTAGCAACAATACAGGTAATCTCTTTTTCCTTTAGGTAACTAAACACGCGCCTTCTCAAGCTATTTTTCCTAAATGTGTCGATATGACTAAAGGGTTCGTCAAACAAAATCAGCTCTGGTTCCAATGCCAAAACGCGAGCAATAGCGACACGCTGCATCTGACCACCACTTAAAAATTGTGCCTTAACCGTCGCAAACTCCGACATTTCGACCAACGCAAGCAACTCGGCAATTCGCGCTTTTTTTGTTTCTTTATTTACATTAGATAGAAATTTGCCAACATTCTCACCAACCGTAATGAAAGGCATTAAATCAAAATCCTGCGCCAAGTATTTCATGTTTTCCATTCCCGGAATAAGGTTAAACTTTGGCCCCAAAACTTCTTTTTTATTCCATAAAATTTGTCCTTCCCCCAAGTCATATATTCCATAGATAAGCTTTAGCAGTGTGCTTTTTCCACAACCACTTTCCCCAATTACCGCAAGACATTTCCCTTTCTCAACAGAAAAGGACATATTACTGATAAGTAACTTATCAGTATAAGAAAATGAAATATTCTTTACGCTCAGCATGGTCTTGTTTAAAGTGCAAAAATCAATAAACTAATTTAAACTAAAAAATAAATAGTAACCTCGGCGATTTTGTCGAAATTTCAACCAGAAATCTCCAACCAAGTATTGATACAGATTGCTGTACTGTAGGACTTTTTTTGCGGTAACACGATAAGATAAAAGAACTTTTCTGGTTCAAAATCGAAGATTCTTCAAAAATTTCCAATAATTATAATTCTTCGCGCATTTGGATACCTGACTTTTACGATATTGCAATGGATTGTAGATGCTTCTGATTTAATGTCAATAACTTTTTAATAATTTTAAGAGATCCCTAAGATTCCTAAGTATAAATTACAAAAAATTAAAAAACAGATTTATGATTCAACCATTAAACCACCGATAATTTACTAAAAATGTAGGGGTAATATTATAAATAACTCAATGGATTACCATAATATTACCATAACATTACTACAACATCTACTATTAAAAGCGTCCTATACAAGTCGATATTATCGCAAACGATGTAGTAGTTTTCGGAAGAAAACCTAAGGAATGCAAAGCGTTTCACCACTAAAACAAGTCAAACGCAGGTGGTATAGTTTTTTTGCTATTCGGTTTCACTTGCTAAAAGGGTACATCTACGTAAATTTGAAATTCAACTCAAAATATTTAACTCATGAAAAAATTACTTTTAATTTTCTTCCTAATGACTATTTCATTGGGATACTCGCAAGGAGCCGCACCAGGTGACCCTGGAAAAAACTCTTGGGATGTTATTTCCCTCTTTTCCGCGGCTTACACTGACCTCGCGGGAACCAACTTCAACCCAAATTGGGGTCAAACTAACAATCACCCAAACAACTTGACGACTCCTTCTTATGGTGGCGATGCTGTAAAACAGTATCAAAATACTGGAAATTATCAAGGAACAGAAACAGCAGCCGATGTGAATGTCTCTGCGATGACTAGATTTCACATCGAAATTTATTCTTCAACGTTAACTTCAATTAGAGTATCTCTTATTAAGACCACTGGCGGTGGCGTTGAAGTTCCAACAACATTGACCCTTGTACCTAATCAATGGAACGTATTTAACATTGATATTAGCGGTGCTGCTTTTAATGCAGTTCGTCCAATTTTTCGACAAATTAAGTATGATCAACCAGCGGGAGCAGGAAACATTCAAAACTTAATTGTTGACAATATGTTCTTTTGGAGACCAGCTACGACGCAACCTCCAACTTTCGGACCTTTTACAGTACCAGCAAAAGTGGTGGGAGATGTTCCATTTACAATTACAGAACCAACTTCTAACAGTTTAGGAGCATTCACCTACACCAGTAGCAATACCGCGGTCGCTACCATCAGTGGAAGCACCATCACAGTAGTGGGAACAGGTACTTCCACAATTACTGCTAATCAAGAAGCAAACGGAATTTATGGTACAGGAAGTACTACGGCAACTTTAACAGTAACTCCGGCAGCAGCACCAAATCCGCCAGCGAGAAACTCGTGGGACGTTGTTTCGTTATATAGTGATGCGTACACCCCAACTTCCGGGGCAACATGGCAAAGTGGAGTAGATGTTTCCATGGGTGGAAATAACGCAAGATTTTTCAACGGTTTTACATTATCGAGATTGGCTTTTGGTGCGAGAAGCATATCTGCAATGACAACATTGCACATCGATGTTTATACTTTAAATCAAAATCAACTTTGGTTTGAAATCAATGGAAATAGAAAAGTAGTTTCGAGCATTCCTTTGAATGGTTGGGCTAGTTTTGACATTCCATTAACAGATTACGTAGGGTTAAATTTAGGAAACGTTAGCTTTTTTGACTTAAACAACCCTACTGGGGCAGCAGCACCAGTAAAAGTGGTTTATTTAGATAATATTTATTTCTATAGAGCAGCAACAGATACGCCTCCAACGATTGGCGCTTTTACCGTGCCGACTCCAAAAGTAGTGGGCGATGCTCCATTCGATTTAACTAATCCAACATCTAACAGTTCTGGAGCTTGGTCTTACAGCGCAAGCCCAGCTGGGATAGTAACGTTCAGTGGAAATACCGTTACAATTGTAGGTGGCGGAACTGCAACAATAACTGCAACTCAAGCAGCGATACCTGGCACATTTGGCGCAGGAACTGCGACGGCTTCTTTGGTTGTTAATTTTGCAGCACCAGGCGCATCACCAATTCCTCCAGCAAGAGATCCTGCATCAGTAGTTTCATTATACACTGGTACACCAACAACATACGCAAACGTAGTCAATGCAGTGCAAGCGAGTTGGTCAACAGGATCAACTAACTCTAATTTTAGTTTTGCTAACGGAACAGATACTTGCATTCAAGTCAACAACCTAGGTTTCTTTGGTTTAGTTGGTGCTAGTAATTTTAGTGTAGTTGGAATGTCAACAATGCACGTAGATATTTATGTGAACACTCCGATGACTACGATGATATTGAATCTTTTGGCTCCTTCGGACAGAAATTATTCAATCGGTCCACTAGCAACAGGATGGAATTCTTTCGATATTCCGCTTACCACTTATCCTGGTGCTTTGAACAATATCGCTGGAGTAAAATTTGAACAAAGCGGTGGTACAGCTCGTCAAATTTATATTGACAATTTGTATTTCTACACGGGCGGTGCTCCAACAATCACTAACTTCCCTGCAATAACAAAAGTAAATGGTGATGCACCATTTAATTTAACTGCTCCTACTTCTACAAGCCCAGGAACATTTAGTTATACAAGCAGCAATGAAGCAGTAGCGACTATAAGCGGTAGTACTGTGACTATTCTAGGAGCAGGTACTGCTACAATTACTGCTAATCAAGCAGCAAGCGGATTTTTCACTACAGGTTCAATCTCGACTACCTTAACAGTAGCAGGTTCTACTGTTCCGTTAACTGGACCAACTGCACCTCCAGCAAGAAATGCTTGGGATGTATTTAGTGTCTTCAGTGATGCTTCTTACACTGTAGTTCCTGGAACAAGAAATTATAATCCTGGTTGGGGACAAGCTGGTGCTGGTGCTGTGGTTACTGCTGGAACAGACAATGTTTGGCGTGCTTCCAACTTAAATTACCAAGGTATTGTATTCGGAAGTAACGTGGATGTTTCAGCTATGACACACTTTCACGTAGATGTTTGGACGTTTAATGAAACGTCATTACAATTCTTCCAAATTAGCAACACAACAGGTGAAAGATCTGTAGCGTTAGCTGCTCCTTATGGTGCATTAACGCAAGGACAATGGGTTAGTTATGACATTCCTTTGACTGCATGGACAAGCCAATCTGGTTTTACAACAACAGCTTTAAAAGAATTTAAAATTGTTGGTTCTGGCGGAAAAACGGTTTACATGGATAACATGTACTTCTACAGAGCTGCTACCACATTACCTCCAACTTTGAGCAACTTCACCGTAGCTGCTCAGCTTGTAGGTGCAGCACCATTTACATTGACCGCACCAACTTCAAACAGTACTGGGGCCTTTACCTACACAAGTAGCAATACTGCAGTAGCAACGATCAGTGGAGATGTAGTAACTATTGTAGGTGCTGGTACATCTACGATTACAGCAACGCAAGCTGCTGACGGAAGCTATGGCTCAGGAACAATAACTGCTACTTTATCAGTGACGCCTCCTGCCGCGCCAACACCACCTGTTAGAAATACTTGGGATCGTATCTCTTTCTATAGTGATGCTTATGCCAATCAATCTACTCCAAATTGGGGTGGACAGACGTCTGATGTTACTATTGCAGGGAATACAACAAGATTATTTACAAACTTCCTTTTCGGACAAGTTGCATTTGCAAATACAGATGTTTCTGCGATGACATGGGTACACGTTGATGTGTTCTCTTTAGATCAAACACCATTGTGGTTCTGGTTAGGAAACCAAAGAGTGATCTTGCCGACACCTATAAATGGTTGGACAAGTCTTGATATTCCTTTGTCAAGCTATTCAGCATTAGGAGTAAATCTAGCTGCAGTTAACATTTTCAAAATCGAAAATCCTAATGGAGCGGGTGGTGCTAGAAATGCATATGTAGATAACATTTATTTCTACAGAGATGCGACTTTACAACCTCCAACAGTGGGTACTTTCACAGTACCAGCTAAAGTTTTAGGAGATGCACCATTCCAATTGACGCCTCCTAGCTCAGATAACACAAATGCATTTACATATAGCAGTAGTAATACAGCTGTAGCGACAGTATCGGGTGATGTTGTTACCGTAGTTGGTGGTGGAACAACAGTGATTACTGCTTCACAAACATCAGACGGAATCTATGGTCCAAGCAGCAGTTCTGCAAATCTTGTAGTGACGTTCCCTGTTCCAGGTCCATCTCCTATTCCACCAGCGAGAGATGCTGCAAAAGTAATGTCAGTATATACCGGAACCCCAGCACAAGTTTATGCCAATAGCCCAGCGTATACATTGGCAAGATCTAGCTGGACTGGAGGAACAACTGCCAACTTTAGCTTTGCTAATGGAGACGATACTTGTATTCAAGTAAATAATTTAGGATTTATAGGTTTAGTAGATCAAACAGAAAGACGTCTTAATGTAACTGGCATGACTAATTTGCATTTAGATGTATATTGTAATACACCAATATCTAATCTATTTGTATTTCTTTTAGCTCCTGGAGACAGAAATTATTCTACTGGTCCACTTGTGGCAGGCTGGAATTCGCTTAGCATTCCTTTAAGTTCTTATCCTGGTGCGTTAAATGATATTTATGGTTTTAAAATTGAGCAAAATGTTGCGCCAAGCAGTACTCAAATATATTTAGACAACATTTATTTTAGTGATGATAGAATTAATTATTATCAAGATTTTGACGGGGACGGTTATGGTAACTTATCGGTAACACAGCTATCTGTTAATGCACCTGTTGGATATGTAGCTAACAGTACAGATTGCGACGATACCAATCCAGCATTGAACCCAACAAATCCTTGCGCACCGCCAACTACTGTAGTTAACTTGAGATTTTTTATCGAAAGTTACTACATAGGTTCTAGCACGATGAATTCTGTGAAATTTAATCAAGATGGAGTTTCTTCTTCAACAGATGTTGAAGATATCACGGTAGAATTGCATAGTGCGACAGCACCGCACGAAATGCTACATACAGCAACTGCAGCGGTACAAACTGATGGTATAATTACGGTTTCTTTCAGCGGTGCTCCTAGCGGATCATTCTACATTGTAGTCAAAGGAAGTAACTTAATTCAAACTTGGAGCGCTGAACCACAAGCGGTTGGAACGACACCATTGAGTTATGATTTCTCAATTGATGCTACGCAAGCTTATGGAAGCAATATGAGAGAGATGGAGCCAGGCGTTTTTGCTTTCTATTCTGGAGATGTTAACCAGGATCAGGTTGTTGATAACGCTGATTTGGATCCTATGTATCCAGACATC
>JBILXS010000021.1:0-29867 GCA_044378345.1 Flavobacterium sp. | reverse complement strand
TTGGTATTACAGAAATATCCATAGCAATATCTTTTTAGTGACCACAAAGTTATTACTTTATTTGTAACATCCTAATTATTTTTTCAATGATATTTTTTCTCGGTTTCGAGCTTCAATAGCCGACAACTCTCTTATATGTCCCAAAAAATAATACAAAAACAAACTTTCTAGGATGGATAGGTATGTTTTCTGGGTAGTTCTATGGCGCTAATATAATGATTATAAATTATCAAACGGACTCTTGATTTGTTGTAGACTTTTCGTGCTTATATGGGTGTAAATTTCGGTGGTTTTGCTACTTCGATGGCCCAATAATTCTTGAATATATCGCAAATCTGTGCCGCTCTCCAATAAATGTGTAGCATAACTGTGCCGCAACCAATGTAAAGTAACTGGCTTGTTGATTTTCGCCTTTAAAACTGCATTTTTTAGAACGCTCTGCAAACTCTTAGCGGAGTATTGTTCACCTTTACTTTGGCCCTCAAATAGCCAAATACTTGGTTTGTAGCCTTGATAATAGCTGCGCAACATTTCTAGTATTTTCGGCGAAAGTGGCGCAATCCGATCTTTCTTCCCCTTGGCTTGATAAATAAAAATGAGATTTCGCTTCGAATCGATGTCGTGAGGCTTCAAATTTAAAAGTTCACTTCGCCGCAAGCCACAACTGTAAATCAAACACAACATCACTTTGTGCTTCACGTTGACATGCGCTTCCAAAATTTTTTTTACTTCTTCTTTGCTCAAAACATTAGGAAGTAATTTTTCTCGCTTCGGTCTGTGTATTAGCTGAATCGCAATTTTCTTATTCTGAACTGTGGAATAGTATAATTTGATTGCATTTACAATTTGATTTTGAAAGGATGAGGAAAGCTTGTTCTTCAAAATGTATTCGTTATTGTATAAAATCAAATCTTCATTGCTAATATCCGCTGCCAATTTATCATTAAAGAAAGTCAAAAACATTTTTAATGCTTCAGAATAGGTCTTAATCGTGTTCTCACTGTAACGTTTTGACCGCAGCCATTGGTCAAATTTTTTCAGTTGAACATTGCCATCGGCAGATGGATATCTAATAATCGGGACAACTATTTTAAAACGATTGCGATTTTCTTCTGTGTCAGGAACATGCCAGCACTTGCGAGACTGACTCCATCGTGAACCTTTAATAGCACGCATGCGCTCAATTAATAGTTGATTTTTTTCAAAAAACACGGCAATACGTTTTTCAAATTTGTGGGTGATAAGTTTGGCATTCCATTCCATGGCGTGTAGTTTTAGAGGTCTAAAGATAAAAAAAAATGTTTTAGTTAATGGGGTTAAGTCTTTATGAATTTTTACTTTTGTGCCACAACACAACAACATGTACAAACTCCTCATTCGCCCAATACTTTTTTGGTTTGATCCAGAAGAAGTTCATTATTTTACTTTCAAATGGATTCGCATTTTTAATAAAATCCCAGGATTTCCGGCTGTTTGTAAAGCGCTTTATGCAGTGGATGATGCGCGATTGGAGCGTGAAGTGTTTGGATTAAAATTTAAAAACCCAGTGGGTTTGGCAGCGGGATTTGATAAAGATGCGAAGTTGTATCATGAACTTTCGAACTTTGGATTTGGATTTATAGAAATCGGAACTGTGACGCCAAAACCTCAAGAGGGAAATCCCAAAAAGCGACTTTTTCGATTAAAGGAAGATAGTGCGATTATCAACCGAATGGGATTTAATAATGGAGGCGTTGCTGCGGCAGTAGCACGCTTGAAAAAAAATAACGGCGTTTTAATCGGCGGCAATATTGGGAAGAATAAAGTCACGCCCAATGAAGAAGCCACGTCCGATTATGAAATTTGCTTCGATGCTTTGTACGATGTGGTTGATTATTTTGTGGTGAATGTCAGTTCACCAAACACTCCGAATTTAAGGGCATTGCAGGACAAAGAACCGTTGACACAATTGTTGCAGACACTGCAGAATAAAAATGAATTGAAGCCAAAAGCAAAACCGATATTACTGAAAATCGCACCGGATTTGACTGATGATCAACTTCTTGATATTATCGATATTGTTTCGATCACAAAGATTGCAGGAGTTATCGCGACAAATACCACGATTTCAAGAGAAGGCTTGCAGTCCGAAAACAAAGCGGAAATGGGCGGCTTGTCTGGAAAACCATTAGCGAAACGCGCTACTGAGGTGATTCGATTTTTATCGGATAAAAGCAACAAATCGTTTCCGATTATTGGAGTAGGAGGCATTCATACTGCCGAAGATGCTGTGGAGAAATTGGAAGCTGGCGCGAGCTTAGTGCAATTGTATACTGGTTTTATCTACGAAGGTCCAGCCTTAGTCAAAGCAATCAATAATAAGATATTGTCGCAATCATAAAAAGCAGGGAAAACGATTTCGTAAAATCCAATACTTTCTTATCTTTGACGCTCAATGGAATCAATCAAAATCATCGAATGTCCCCGCGATGCCATGCAAGGCATTAAGCCGTTTATTCCAACGGAACGAAAGGTGAGTTATATTCAATCATTACTGCGTGTCGGTTTTGACACAATCGATTTCGGGAGTTTCGTTTCGCCGAAAGCCATTCCACAAATGCAAGATACTGCTGCCGTTTTGGACCAACTTGATTTATCTAAAACAAGTAGTAAATTGCTCGCCATTATTGCCAATACACAAGGAGCACAAGCTGCATCCACTCATAAAGAAATACAGTATTTGGGTTTTCCCTTTTCGATATCCGAGAATTTCCAAATGCGAAATACCCACAAAACCATTGCGGAATCTTTGGTGACTTTGCAAGAAATTTTAAACATCGCTGATGCGTGCAACAAGGAAGTCGTGGCATATTTGTCGATGGGTTTCGGAAATCCGTATGGCGATCCGTGGAATGTTGAGATTGTGGGCGAATGGACTCAAAAGCTGTCCGCAATGGGCGTCAAGATCTTGTCCTTGTCTGATACGATAGGCAGTTCGACACCTGAAGTCATTTCTTATTTGTTTTCGAATTTGATTCCACAATATCCGAGCATCGAGTTTGGCGCGCATTTGCATACAACGCCTGATAAATGGTTTGAGAAAATCGATGCTGCGTTTCAAGCCGGATGTCGTCGTTATGATGGCGCCATTCAAGGTTTTGGAGGCTGTCCGATGGCGAAAGACGATTTGACAGGTAATATGCCGACTGAGAAAATGTTGTCGTATTTCACGGCGCAAAAGGCCAATACGAATACCAGTCCGATGAGTTTTGAAAGCAGTTATAATGAAGCGTCGAAGTTGTTTGGTGAATTTCATTAGGAGCTAATCCGGCTATCATTCCAATCTTTTTTGTTTTGTCACTCCAAGCATAGTCGAGGAGCCTTTAGCAAAACAAAAAAGGATTTTCCCTTCTATCCGGGCTAAGGTTTAATCGTCTATTCGGAAGTTCGGTTAACAGATTCTACGATTCAACAATTCAACAAATCCACGATTAATCAATCCAATCATCTACCCTCGTCTTTTAATCCACTTATAAATCTCAATCCACAACACCGAAACCATTCCTACAGCGACACTTACAAGGAATTGAGTAGTTGAGATCATTTCAAACTTAAAAAACCTTGAAAATAAAGGAACCCAAATTAACAATGCGGTAATTCCCGCTGAAATGGCAATGATAATTGGGACCAAATTGTTTTTGTATAGAATGGTGGTAAAAATCGAGTAATAGAAGGAGCGATTGACCAAAGTCATGAAGATATTGGCTACAATTAATGTGAGAAAAATAACCGTTCTAGTTTGGTCTTCAGAGCTGTGATTTTGCACACAAAACTGGTAAATCAGAAGCAAACCGCCCGTTATGACGAAACCTTGAATGATGCTCATGAGGATTTCTTTCCAGTTGAAAAACGTGGTGGAAAGTGGTCGTGGTTTTTGCAGCATGAGATTCGTTTCCATGGGTTCGTTTTCGTAGATGATGGAGCAAGTTGGACCCATGATAATTTCCAAAAAAATAATGTGTACGGGCGTGAAAATATTTGGATAAATCCATCCGAGTGCCAAAGGAATAAAGACGATAAGTATAATCGGAATGTGAATCGAGATGATATATTGGATGGCTTTTTTGAGGTTGGCGTATATTCTGCGACCCATGGCAATGGCATCAACCATTTTTGAGAAGTCGTCGTCGATCAAAATGAGGTTTGCCGCTTCTTTCGCGATTTCGGTTCCTTTTTGACCCATCGCAATACCAATGTGTGCGGCCTTCAACGCTGGTCCGTCATTGACACCGTCGCCTGTCATCGCAACAATTTGATCGTTGTCCTTGAGCGCTTTAATAATTTTGAGTTTGGCTTCGGGAAACATGCGCGTGAAGATGCTCGTTTCCATTACTTTTATTTTGAGTGTTGCATCATCCATGGTCATGAGTTCATCTCCATTGAGTGTTTGATGCGTATTTCGAAAATCAATTTGATTGGCAATGGTTTGGGTAGTTGCAGCGTTGTCGCCAGTTACGATTTTCACTTGAATTCCCGCCTTGTAAAAAGTTTCAAAAACCGCTTTGATGTTTGCTTTTGGCGGATCATAGAAGGCAACCAAACCTTTAAACTGAAAAGAAAATTCCTGCTGCGTTTTGGGATAATTATCGCCATCGAGGTCTGCAACGCCAACACCTAAAACGCGATAACCTTCTTCAGTCATTGTTGCAATAGCAGTGTGAATGTCGTCTATTTCCTTTTTTGAAAGTGTGCAACAAGCAATAATGGCTTCTGCTGCGCCTTTCGCGGCGATGATTCGATGCCCACTTTTGTTTTGAAACACGTGTGTCATCATGGGAGGCTTGCCACTAAGTGGATATTCGTGTACTAGTTCGTAAAACGGGCGATCGTCGTTGGCAGGCAATTTTTCGTAGGCTTCGTGGAGTGCAATTTCCATGGCATCAAACGGAATGGGTTCACTTGACCACATCGCCAAACTTAATAATTCATTGTCTAAATCACTTCGTTGATCGGAGGGAATATGCAATTGATTGTCGTCTAAAGTATACCATTGCGCTAAAGTCATACGATTTTCGGTGATGGTTCCCGTTTTGTCTGTACAAATTACCGTTGCACTTCCCAAAGTTTCCACAGTTTTTGTTTGTTTGACAATGATTCCCATTTTTAGTAATCGCCACGCTCCGAGTGCCATAAATGAGGCGAATGCGACTGGAATTTCCTCCGGAATAACACTCATGGCTAAAGTTAGAGCTTGGAGTAAACTTCCTAGTAATTGGTGTGAATTGTAATAGTTGATTCCCCAAACTAGGCAAAAGATAACCAATCCGATCATCGACATTTGTTTGACGAAACGTGCAATTTGAATTTGGAGTGGTGTTTTTTCCTCTTTAATCGTACTGATGCTTTTTCCGATTTTGCCTAATTGCGTTTGGTTTCCGATTGCAGTGACTTTGCATATGGCGAGGCCGCTGGCGACAATTGTTCCTTGAAAGACCTGCTTGTTTTCAGTATTTTCATTTTTGACGACAGATAGTGATTCTCCTGTGAGTATTGATTCATTGACCGAAAAATCATTGGATTGTAAAATGATGGCATCCGCTGGAACAAAAGATCCTTCTTCAATTTGAATATAATCGCCTAAAACAATTTCTTCACTAAGAATTTCAATTATTTGGCTGGAACGAATTACTTTGCTTTTGGGTTGTGTTAATTTTTTCAGTGCGTCAATGGCATTTCGACTGCGGGATTCTTGAAATAGAGAAATCGCTGATACGATGGCAATAGCAACTGCCATAAAGATACCGTTACTATATTCGCCAGTAATAAAATAGATAGTTGTTGCGGCAATTAGTAGCAGAAACATCGGCTCTTGAACCATATCGATCAGTGAAACCAGAAAATGATTTTTTTCTTGATGATCGAGTGAGTTGCTGCCCGCGGTATTTCGAGATTGAATCACTTCATTTTCTGAAAGTCCTGTAAAATTTGAGTTAGTGTTCGTCATGCGCTTCCGGTCAGTTTGAAAAATATCTTTCCTGCAAGGTATTAATTTACGATGTAATTAGCCATGATATTTGCTTAAAATGCTTTATATTTGCTCGCAATTTAACTACAACACTGAACCCTGTTCAGCATAAACTACAAATTGCAATGAACGCGCACAACACAAAGATTATCGGCGAAGGATTAACGTATGATGATGTACTTTTAGTCCCTAATTTCTCGAATGTACTCCCAAGAGAAGTAAATATCCAATCGAAATTTTCACGAAATATAACACTTAATGTTCCTGTAGTTTCAGCGGCTATGGATACTGTGACAGAAAGTGCGATGGCAATTGCAATGGCACAAGAAGGCGGGATTGGCGTGTTGCACAAAAACATGACGATTGAGCAGCAGGCGGCAAAAGTGCGCAAAGTAAAAAGAGCCGAATCGGGCATGATCATCGATCCGGTCACTTTGCCATTAACTGCGACGGTAGCCGATGCGAAAAATGCGATGAAAGAATTTGGCATTGGCGGTATTCCGATTGTTGATGAAGCCAAGAAATTAAAGGGAATCGTTACGAATCGCGATTTGCGATTTGAAAAGAACAGCAATCGTCCGATTGTTGAAGTGATGACCAGTTCCAATTTGATAACTGTTGCGGAAGGAACCTCACTGGAGCAAGCCGAAGTCGTTTTGCAAGGTCATAAAATTGAGAAATTACCGGTAGTCAATGCCGATTATAAATTAGTGGGTTTGATTACATTTAGAGATATTACCAAACTGACACAAAAACCAATTGCCAACAAGGATGTTTACGGAAGATTGCGTGTTGCCGCCGCGATTGGAGTGACACCTGATGCCATGCAAAGAGCAGAAGCGTTGGTGAATGCTGGTGTTGATGCAATTATTATTGACACTGCGCACGGTCACACACAAGGTGTTGTAAATGTTTTGAAAGAAATAAAGACCAAGTTTCCACAATTGGATGTTATCGTTGGAAATATTGCAACAGCTGAAGCGGCAAAATTTTTAGTAGCAAATGGCGCTGATGGGGTGAAAGTGGGCATTGGCCCTGGATCTATTTGTACAACGAGAGTTGTGGCGGGTGTCGGATTTCCGCAATTTTCTGCTGTGTTGGAAGTTGCAGCTGCAATCAAAGGTAGTGGCGTTCCTGTCATTGCTGATGGTGGAATTCGTTATACTGGTGATATTCCGAAAGCCATTGCTGCAGGCGCTGATAGTGTGATGTTAGGATCATTGTTGGCGGGAACAAAAGAGTCACCGGGAGAAACGATAATTTTTGAAGGAAGGAAGTTCAAGTCTTACCGCGGCATGGGATCCGTAGAAGCGATGCAAGAAGGATCAAAAGATAGATACTTTCAAGACGTTGAAGACGATGTAAAGAAATTGGTTCCAGAAGGCATTGTCGGTCGTGTGCCATATAAAGGTGAACTGAACGAAAGCATGCAACAATTTATAGGTGGATTACGCGCTGGAATGGGTTATTGCGGATCGAAAGATATACCGACATTGCAAGATACAGGACGATTTGTACGTATTACTGCAAGTGGAATTAATGAAAGTCATCCGCACAATGTGACCATTACGAAAGAAGCTCCAAATTATTCTAGATAGGGATTTGCCACGAAGGCACTAAGGCGCAAGGTTTTAAAAGAATATTTTATCCATTGACACTTTTTGTTTTTTTCTTCGTGACTTAGCGTCTTTGTAGCAAAAAGCAAAATTACTCGAGGTAGGTCTTTGCCACGAAGGCACTAAGGCGCAAGGTTTTAAAAGAATATTTTATCCATTGACACTTTTTTTTCTTTGTGACTTAGCGTCTTTGTGGCAAAAAACAAACTACAAAAACTCATTCAACTCACTTTTCAAATAACTCAAAGCGGCGCTACTTGGTGTCGCTTTTTCCATTAGTTCAGATAAAATGACTTCTCTCAATTTGTCGGCGCTATCTACACGTTCGCTCATATTGGCTTTGCGAATCATTTGAATGGTCGCATTTTTTGCTGTTACGATTATCGTCCAACATTGGTCTGTCATGTAAATTTGCTGCGTTAAGTTGTGTTCAAATTCTTGCTCGATTTGCGCAATGACCAAGTTTTCATAATCGTGTTTGTCGTCGGACAATGGCTTGATTCGTATCAATAATTTCGTAGGATTGATGCGTTCTAAAAATAAAGCCATGCGCTCAAAAGCTTGCAGTCGCAATGGTAAAGCATCTTTTTGATTTTCTTTTTGTAGAAGCCAACGACGTGTTTTTTGTTGGTCTTTGAAGTAAGCGGAAAATAAATAATATGCGACACCTCCTGTAATTAATGAAGGAATCGTGTAGGCTAATAGTTCGATAATTTTAGAAGTATCCATGTTGATTTTTAATTTCGACAAAAATAGAATTTTAGTTGATAAGTCGATGTACTTTTAATTGTAATAAACCTTTACGAAACGTATTTTTGCTTTTCATAAAAAAGAAGCACTTCATCCGCTATGCAACAATACATCAGTCAACTTAACGACGCGCAGCAAGAACCTGTATTACAGAAAGACGGGCCAATGATCATTATAGCTGGCGCGGGTTCTGGTAAAACGCGTGTGCTTACCGTTCGTATTGCGTATTTGATGAGTTTGGGTGTCGACGCATTTAGTATTTTGGCACTGACTTTTACCAACAAAGCTGCGCGTGAAATGAAATCGCGTATTGCACAAATTGTCGGCACCAACGAAGCCAAGAATTTGTGGATGGGAACTTTTCACTCCGTGTTTGCAAGAATTCTTCGCTCAGAGGCTGATAAGTTGGGTTATCCGTCGAACTTTACGATTTATGATACTCAAGATAGCGTTCGATTGATTTCGGCGATTATCAAAGAAATGCAATTGGACAAAGACATCTACAAACCAAAGCAGGTTTTAAGCAGAATTTCCTCTTATAAAAATTCATTAATCACCGTAAAAGCGTATTTCAATAATCCAGAATTGCAAGAGTCAGATGCGATGTCGAAAAAACCGCGATTGGGAGAGATTTATCAAAATTATGTAGAGCGTTGTTTTAAAGCGGGTGCGATGGACTTTGACGATTTGCTTTTAAAAACCAATGAACTGCTGAATCGTTTTCCGGATGTGCTGGCGAAATACCAAGATCGTTTTCGCTATATTTTAGTTGATGAGTACCAAGATACCAATCACTCACAATATTTGATTGTTCGGGCTTTGTCTGATCGATTTCAAAATATTTGCGTTGTAGGCGATGATGCGCAGAGTATTTATGCTTTTCGTGGGGCGAATATCAATAATATTTTGAATTTTCAAAAGGATTACGAAAATGTCAAGACTTATCGTTTAGAGCAGAATTATCGTTCAACGAAAAATATTGTAGAAGCGGCGAATTCCATTATTGAAAAAAACAAAACCCGATTAGAGAAAGTCGTTTGGACTGCCAACGATTTGGGGAATAAGATAAAAGTGCATCGCAGTATCACCGACAGTGAAGAAGGTCGATATGTGGCGAGCACGATTTGGGAGCAAAAGATGCAACATCAAATGATGAATGGTCAATTTGCCATTTTGTATCGAACCAATGCACAGTCGAGATCAATGGAAGATGCGTTGCGAAAAAGAGATATTCCTTACCGCATTTATGGTGGCTTGTCCTTTTACCAAAGAAAGGAAATCAAAGATGTGTTGTGTTATTTGCGTTTGGTGATTAATCCGAAAGACGAAGAAGCGTTGATCCGTGTCATCAATTATCCCGCGCGAGGCATTGGAGATACAACGATAGAAAAGCTGACGATTGCTGCCAATCATTACAAGCGGTCGATTTTTGAAGTAATGCAAAACATTGATAAAATCGATTTGAAATTAAATTCTGGAACCAAAGCCAAATTGCAGGATTTTGTGACGATGATTCAAAGTTTTCAAGTGATTAATGAAAATCAAGATGCGTTTTATTTGGCGGATCATGTGACCAAGAAAACCGGTTTGGTGCAAGAACTGAAGAAAGACGGAACACCGGAAGGCATTGCGCGGATTGAGAATATCGAGGAATTGCTCAATGGTATCAAAGACTTCACGGAAGGTCAGAAAGAAATTGACGGTGCTCGAGGTGCATTATCAGAGTTTTTAGAAGATGTGGCGCTTGCAACTGATTTAGATAAAGATACGGGTGACGACGATCGCGTGGCCTTGATGACGATTCACTTGGCAAAAGGATTGGAATTTCCGTATGTTTTTGTAGTCGGCATGGAAGAAGATTTGTTCCCCAGCGCCATGAGTATTAGTACGAGAAGTGAATTGGAAGAAGAGCGCCGTTTGTTTTATGTTGCCTTAACAAGAGCAGAAAAGCAAGCCTATTTGACGTATGCGCAATCACGATACCGTTGGGGAAAATTGACCGATAACGAACCCTCGCGTTTTATAGAGGAAATCGACCGACAATATTTAGAATATTTATCGATTGAAGAAACCAATTATCGCTACAAGCCGATGATTGATAATGATATTTTTGGAGATGTAGACAAGTCGAAGTTGCGACTGGCAAAACCTATAAGTGGAACGCCACCGAAAAAATACGGAGATGAACCCACAGCGACGATTAGAAAATTGAAACCTGTTTCTGGAAATCCACCATCGAGTGCGAATTTATTCGACTCGAAGTTGACGGTTGGTAATATCGTCATGCACGAGCGTTTTGGCAAAGGCGAAATTATTAATTTGGAGGGCGTTGGCGGCGATAAGAAAGCTGAAATTAAGTTTGAAGTGGGTGGAATCAAGAAGTTGTTGTTGCGCTTCGCCAAACTTGATGTCATTGGGTAACCTAACAATCCAATAATCTAACAGTCCAAGATGTCACAATTCATTAAAATATACGAAGACAAACCCAACGAAGCCGCGATCAAGAAAGTCGTTGAGGTACTGCGCAATGGCGGTTTGGTTATTTATCCGACCGATACGGTTTATGGTTTGGGTTGTGATATTACTAATAGTAAAGCTTTAGAGCGGATTGCTAAGATTAAAGGCATCAAACTAGAGAAAGCCAATTTCTCTTTTGTCTGTCATGATTTGAGTAATTTGTCGGATTATGTAAAGCAAATCGACACCTCGACTTTTAAAATTTTAAAACGGGCGCTGCCTGGTCCGTATACTTTTATTTTACCGGGAAACAATAATTTACCTAAGGAATTTAAAAAGAAAACTACTGTAGGAATAAGAGTTCCAGACAACAATATCGCTTTGGAAATCGTAAAAATGTTGGGCAATCCAATAGTATCGACCTCAATTCATGATGAAGATGAGGTATTAGAATATTCGACCGACCCAGAGTTGATTTTCGAGAAATGGCAAAACCTGGTCGATTTGGTAATTGATGGCGGCTATGGCGATAATATTGGCTCGACGATAATTGATTTATCCGGTTATGAGCCAGTTGTAGTGAGAGAAGGGAAAGGCGATCCGGATATTTTTTAAGGAGAAAATAGAAGTTAGAAACATGAGTCAAGTGTTTTAGTAAATAAAAAAGCCCCAATTTCTTGAGGCCTCTTTATTCTTGTTTCTTTTCTCTACCTTACTTCGACGGTTTTTTCATTTCTTTCTCAATCATATCATAAAACTCATCAATTTTAGGTAAAACTACAATTCTAGTTCTTCTGTTTTTCGCTCTGTTGTCAGCCGTATTATTTTCTACTAACGGAATATAATCAGCTCTACCTGCGGCAATTAATTGCGCTGGATTTACTTTCAATTCTTTAGTTAATACACGAATAATCGCAGTAGATCTTTTTACACTTAAATCCCAGTTGTCCAACAAAACTGCATTTCCAGTAAAAGGAACGTTGTCCGTGTGACCTTCCACCATACATTCAAAAGTAGGCTTGTCATTAACGACTTTTGCTACTTTAGCCAATACCTCTTTCGCTTTATCGCTTACCACATAACTTCCACTTTTAAATAATAGTTTATCAGCAATAGAAATAAAAACCACGCCTTTTTCAACATTCACTTCGATATCTGGATCTGAAATTCCAACTGAACTCTTCAAACTTGTTACTAAAGCTAATGTCACACTGTCTTTTTTCGTTAAAGCATCTTGCATTCGTGTGATTTTAAGATCTTTTTCTTTAATGGTTTCTAAAGCCTTCTCAATGTTTGTAGCACCTTGAGCAGTAAGTGTTGTCATATTCCCCATGTTGTTAATCAACTCCGAATTGTTTTTCTTTAGGAAATCGATTTGAGATGACATGGATTCTTTTTCTGTAAGGCAAAGATTTAACTTAACGGTAGTTGAGTTTAATAAATCTTGACACTCTTTGTTTTTCGCTTCTAGCTCGGCAATTTTCTTTTTCGTTCCACATGAAGTGGTGACTAAGAAACCAACTATTGATAGTGCAATCAGTACTTTTTTCATAGGGATATAATTTAGTTTTTACGAAATTAAAATTTAATTGAATTTGTATTAGAAAGTTGCTATTAAACTAATGTTAAAAATTCTTTGCAAAGATAGTTTGCTTCTTTATATAATAAAAGTAAACGACACTTTTTGTTTTAAAGTACGTCGCGATTTGATTTGACTCTCGTTTCTTATAAAAGCGAGGCAACATAGCATAAAAAGTAAAATGCGCTTTCAGGATGGCTAATGTATGTTTTGGATTTCCTTTTAATAAAAATTGAATACCCGCTAAGCCATCGAGACAAAGTCGAAGGAAAAGTACCGGTAGCAATTGTGATTTTGGAAGATTCTTGACCAACATCAAAAGTGAATTTCTAAAATTGAGATAGGTTTTCTTTGGATTTCCTTGTTGTAAAGTGGCGCCACCGACATGATAGACCACAGATTTTGGCGTATATTGAATGTGATGCCCGCGATTGATAGCGCGCCAGCACAAATCGATTTCCTCCTGATGCGCAAAGAAATCATCGTCAAAACCCTGAAGTGCATGATAGACTTCACTTCGGATGAAAAAGCATGCACCAGAAGCCCAAAATATCTCGGTTTCATCCTCGTATTGTTGGTGGTCTTTTTCTATCGTATCGAAAATGCGACCACGGCAAAAAGGATAACCATATTTGTCGATGTAGCCGCCAGCAGCGCCAGCATATTCGAAGAATGCTTTGTTTTTGAAGTCAAGTATTTTCGGTTGAATAATTACGGTTTTGGGTTCATTTTTGAATTTTTCAAGAATCGGTTGCAACCAATTTTCGGTGACTTCTATATCCGAATTGACCAGCGCGTAAATGTCGAAGTTGAGGTTTTTCAACGCTTCGTTATAGCCTTTTGCAAAACCGTAATTGTCTTGATTTTGAATAATTTGAACTGAAGGAAACTGGGTTTTGAGAATGGCAATCGAATCATCTGTAGAAGCATTGTCCGCTACAAAAATCGTCGCCTTTGGAGAATGTCGCAGCACCGAAGGCAAGAACTGTTTTAGTAGTTTTGCTCCGTTCCAGTTTAAGATGACGATGGCGACTTTCATGTTCGATTTTAAGATTTTAAGATTTTAAGATTTTAAGATTTTAAGATTTTAAGAATATCCTTCCTACAGTCTTAAAATCTTACAGTCCTATAATCCTCTCCGGTAGTTCTTTCAAAAAAACATATTGTTCCTTTTCAAAATCCATTTGGCAAAAGTAATGATTTAGTCCGTTGGTGACCATCAAATGTTGTGCTTTGAGTGTGAGATTGTAACGCGCGATTTGATCGAAGGTGCTTTGAGATATTTTGACTTCTGGTGCTTTGCATTCGACGAGAATAAAAATCGAGCCGTCGGAGTTGAACACAACCACGTCATATCGCTTGGTTAAGCCGCTTATTTTAAGCACTTTTTCGACATTGATCAGTGATTTGGGATATTTTTTTTCGATTATAAAATGATGTACTACATGTTGACGCACCCATTCTTCTGGTGTGAGAATAATAAACTTTTTGCGAATTTCATCAAAGATAGCGACAGTATTTTCACTATTTTTGAAACGGAAGTTGAAGGACGAAAATTGGAGTGGTTGCATGGGGTAAAAGTAATTGTTTTGGAGTGAAGTGGCAAGTGGTTCGTGAAAGGGCGAGGAGAGACAAGAGACAAGAGACAAGAAGCAAGAAGCAAGAAGCAAGAGTTGTTTGTTGTGGATTGCCCTAGCCCTGATAGAAGCGGCATCCTTTTGCTGACTTCTTTAGTCAGGAAAAGATAGAGCGTATAGCGGGATTAGCTCCTGAAAAAGACAAGAATAAAGAGACAAGAGTATGGATGAAGTTGTAAAAATCGTGAACGACATTAAAGGTGGTCATATCAAACCGATTTATTTTTTGATGGGTGAGGAGCCGTATTATATAGATAAGTTGTCGGATTATATCGAGCAAAATGTGTTAACAGAAGACGAGAAAGGATTTAATCAGACCGTTTTGTATGGGCGAGATGTGAGTATTGAAGACATCATTTCGGCTTCCAAAAGGTATCCGATGATGGCTGAGCGTCAAGTGATTATTGTGAAGGAAGCCCAAGATTTGACCAAAACGATTGATAAGTTAGAAAGTTATGCAGAGAACCCGATGCCCTCGACGGTTTTAGTGATTTGCTACAAATATAAAACCTTGGACAAGCGCAAGAAAGTCACCAAATTATTAGACAAACATGGTTTGGTTTACGAAAGTAAAAAGCTTTACGAAAACCAAGTAGGCGAGTGGATCAAGCGGGTTTTGCAGGGAAAAAATTATACGATTGAGCCCAAAGCGGCGGCGATGTTGGTCGAGTTTTTGGGAACCGATTTGGGTAAGATCAACAATGAGTTGGAAAAGTTGCAGATTATTCTTCCGAAAGGAACGACTATTTCTGCAAAACATATTGAGGAGAATATTGGTTTCAGTAAAGATTATAATGTCTTTGAATTGCGAAAAGCGATTGGCGACCGGAACCATTTGAAAGCCTATCAAATCGCACAATATTTTGCGGATAATCCGAAAGATAACCCGATGGTCGTGACGACGAGTTTGGTTTTTGGTTTCTTTGTCAATTTGTTACAGTATCATGGTTTGAAAGATAAAAACCCGAAGAATGTAGCGGCTGCGCTCAAAGTAAATCCTTACTTCTTAAAGGATTACGATATTGCATTGAGAAATTATCCGATGAAGAAAGTCAGTGCGATTGTTGCCAAACTGCGTGATATTGATGTCAAGAGCAAAGGCGTCGGCGCGAATAATTTGCCGAATCATGACTTGTTGAAGGAGATGTTGGTGGGGGTTTTTAGTTAAAGTAAAATGGAGTTCTCAAATTAAAGATAATTCCCGACATTTGTGCCTCTAAAATAAATATTACAAACTATGGGAATGAACAAAAACACAGTACTTGGCTGGGCGACATTTATAATGATACTGATGGGTATCCTTTTGATGGCATTGGGCGCTTTTCGCTACGATGATATTGCCGGCTGGGGTTTTGGTGCTGTTGGTTTAGGCTTTTTAGCAAATGCTTGGGTTTTTAATGCTTTGAAAGGTAGAGTTTGATCAATTAACAATTGATAATTAACAGTTAATAATTATAAAAAAGATAAAATGTCAGACGATAAAAAAGTAATATTTTCGATGCAAAAACTGAGTAAAACATACTCTAGCAGCGATAAACAAGTTTTAAAAAATATCTATTTGAGTTTCTTTTATGGGGCAAAAATTGGGATTCTAGGATTGAACGGTTCTGGTAAATCTTCCTTATTGAAAATCATCGCTGGCGTTGATAAAAACTATCAAGGGGATGTAGTTTTTCAACCTGGTTATACAGTCGGATACTTAGAGCAAGATCCACAATTAGATGATTCGAAAACAGTGATTGAAATTGTTCGCGAAGGTGTGGCTGAAACCATTGCGGTTTTGGATGAGTTCAACAAAATTAATGACCAATTTGGATTGCCAGAAGTATATGAGAATGCGGATAAAATGCAACAACTCATGGATCGCCAAGCGGATCTGCAAGATAAAATTGATGCGCTCGGAGCATGGGAAATCGACACCAAATTAGAGATTGCCATGGATGCACTGCGAACTCCAGAAGGCGATACCCCAATCAAACATTTATCTGGTGGAGAAAGACGTCGCGTGGCTTTATGTAGACTATTATTGCAGCAACCAGATGTCTTGCTTTTAGATGAGCCAACGAATCACTTGGATGCAGAAAGTGTACTTTGGTTAGAGCAACATTTGGCACAATATGCAGGAACGGTAATCGCGGTAACACACGACCGTTATTTCTTAGATAACGTTGCCGGTTGGATTTTAGAATTGGATCGAGGAGAAGGCATTCCGTGGAAAGGAAATTACTCGTCTTGGTTAGATCAGAAATCAAGTCGTATGGCATTAGAGGAAAAAGTCGCTTCCAAACGTAGAAAGACATTAGAACGCGAATTGGATTGGGTTCGACAAGGAGCGAAAGGCCGTCAAACGAAACAAAAAGCGCGTTTGCAGAACTATGATAAATTGTTGAATGAAGATCAAAAACAACTCGATGAAAATCTAGAAATCTATATTCCAAATGGTCCACGTTTGGGAACGAACGTCATCGAAGCAAAAAATGTAGCAAAAGCATTTGGCGATAAGTTGCTTTATGATAATTTGAATTTCACTTTACCTCAGGCGGGAATTGTGGGTATCATCGGACCAAATGGTGCGGGTAAGTCGACGATCTTTAAAATGATCATGGGTGAAGAAAAACCTGATGGTGGAGAATTTGCTATTGGCGATACCGTGAAAATTGCGTATGTAGATCAAGCGCATTCTAACATTGATCCGAACAAATCAATTTGGGAAAATTTTTGTGATGGTCAAGAACTTATTATGATGGGAGGAAGACAGGTAAATTCTCGAGCATACTTGTCTCGATTTAATTTTGGAGGGAGTGATCAAAACAAAAAAGTGGGGACATTGTCTGGTGGTGAAAGAAACCGTTTGCACTTAGCAATGACACTAAAAGAAGAGGGCAACGTTTTGTTATTGGATGAACCAACAAATGATTTGGATATTAATACGCTTCGAGCGTTAGAAGAAGGTTTGGAGAACTTTGCGGGTTGCGCGGTGGTGATTTCGCACGATAGATGGTTTCTAGACAGAATTTGCACCCATATTCTCGCTTTTGAAGGCAATTCTGAAGTTTATTATTTTGAAGGTGGATTCTCAGATTACGAAGAGAACAAAAAGAAACGTTTAGGTGGCGATTTGACGCCGAAACGAATTAAGTATAGAAAATTGATACGTAATTAAAAAACAAACGCTGGTTAATACCAGCGTTTCTTATTTTGTTTCGAATTGGCGGACTTCCTCGATTTGTGTCCTTCACCACTGCGGTTTGAGTTTTTTTGAGGTTTTGCTTCTTCGGTTGGACTTCCTTCATGCCATGGATAAGGATGGTCGGAAATCGTTGTCACATCCACTTTAATCAGTTTCATGATATCTTTCCAATATGGCGCTTCATCTTTACTGCAAAAAGAAATAGCGATTCCACCGTTACCAGCACGTCCAGTTCTTCCAATGCGGTGCACGTATGTTTCTGGAATATTGGGCAGGTCAAAGTTGATTACAAATGGCAATTGGTCGATATCAATCCCGCGCGCGGCAATATCAGTTGCGACCAAAACGCCAACTTCTTTGTTTTTAAATGCATCAAGTACTCTTTGTCGAGCGTTTTGTGATTTATCACCATGAATAGCCTCCGCTGCAACGCCATGTTTTCGTAATGCTTTAACCACATTATCTGCGCCATGTTTGGTTCTTGAAAAAACCAAGACATCGGATAATTTTTCATTTCGAATGAGGTGGTAGAGTAAATTTCTTTTCTCAGTCTTATCTACAAAATAAACACGTTGCTCTACGTTTTCAGCGGTCGAAGAGACAGGAGAAACACTCACTGTTGCTGGATCTTTCAAAAACATCTCTGCCAATTCTCTTATAGCAATTGGCATTGTAGCGGAAAACAAAAGTGTTTGTCGGTTATTGGGCGTCAATTTTACGATTTTCTTCACATCGTTTACGAATCCCATATCTAACATTTGATCAGCTTCATCCAAGACTAAAGTATGTAAATGATCAAGATTGACAAATCCTTGTTTGTGCAGATCGAGCAATCTTCCGGGCGTTGCAACGAGAACATCGACGCCCTTCCGCAAGACATCTACTTGAGGTACTTGAGATACGCCGCCAAAAATAGTTAATTGGGTGAGATTGGTATACTTTCCATAACGGTCGAAATTCTGCCCTATTTGCACGGCTAATTCTCGTGTAGGTGTAATGACCAATGCACGAATCACTTTTGCTTTATTAGAGGAACCCACCATTCGATGCAATTGGTGGATAATAGGAATAGCAAAGGCAGCTGTTTTTCCTGTTCCAGTTTGTGCGCAACCAATTAAATCTCGGCCTGCTAAAACGATGGGAATAGATTGCTCTTGTATTGGGGTAGCTTCTGTATAGCCTTCTTCAAAAACGGCTTTTTGAATACTCTTAGAGAGTGATAAATCTTCAAATAACATATAAAATTGTATAAAAATTTCAGAACATCAGGATTCTGAAAACCTCGACAAATATAGTTTATTTAATCGACGTGGATTTTACTTCGGTAAAATTGACTTCCATCGCCCTAATAATTCCAAGAATTGGGTCGTTCGCTTTCATGAAATCGGTAATTAAATACCCCATCAATTTTCCGATAAGATGATTGTTTTTTTCTTCACCAAGATCAGGCGCTCCTTCGCAGATATGCAAATAAGTGGCATTTTGGTTCTTGCCAAAGTGGTGCACAAATTGTCGAACTTGTTCTACCGAAAAACCACTAATGGTCATCGCACTACTGGCGATATTTGGAATAGCATCTAAGTCTATTTCGATCCCATAAGGTTCCTCTTTTATAAAATTCTCCGCCAATTCAAGTTCAGTTTCAAAGTTCTTAAATTTTCGGATTCCAATTTCATCATAGGTATTGTAACGTACTCTAGAATGTACCTTTTTTATTTTGGAAAGCACTTTTTTGGATGTATAATTTTCGTGTAATCCGAAAATAAAGTATTTATTGAGAAATCCTTCCTCGAAAGCATACGAAAAGCCATTGCCACTATGACGACCTTCTAAAATTCTAAAGTCGGAATGCGCATCGAAATTGATGGCATTAACAGGTTTGCCCTTCGCTAAAGCAGTCCCTTTAATATTTCCGTAAGAATTGTTGTGTCCACCACCAATGATAATTGGAACTTTTTTGGCTTTTACAATTACAGAAACAAGGTGAGCAACTTCTTTGTCTATTCTACTTACCAAATCGCTGAATTTCCTTCTATCTTCTATGTCTTGATAATTTAGTCCCGCCGCTTCCGTCATTTCATCAGCGACATCTAGTTGACCTAAAACTAATAATTCATTCCCTTTGCAAAACTTATTGAACTGAATATTAGCTATGCTCTTAATAGCACTTTCCCATGCGGAACAAGCGCCGGGTCTCCCAAAATTGGCTCTTACTCCAATGTCCTCAGGAATCCCAAACAATATATAGCGTGCGGGGGAATTCTCCAAGAATGATTCAATTGATACTGAGTCTTTCGGTATCGTAATCATCTTTTCTCCAAACTTCATTTCTCCACTCCGATGGTTCGTAATCTTTGCTAAATCAATACTTGTAAAACGAATTAATTTTTCCATAAAAAAAAGTTAACATCCAAAAGTAATATATTCATGCAAACTTCCGTTATAAAGGCAAATATTATTATTTTTGCTAAACAAAACTTAAACACATGGAAAATCAAAAAAGTAATTCGAATTTAAAAGTAGTCATTGCGGTATTAGCGTTACTTCTTGTGGGAAGTTTGGTTTATATTTTTAAAATGACCTCCGACGCAAAAGCACTTCAAACCGAATTGACTGGCACCAAGTCCGAGAAAGAATCAGTTCTGAAGGATTTAGAAGAATTGAAAACTAGATACGATGCTGCAATTGCAGAAAATACATCGATGTCCGATGAGTTAATTGCAGAACGTGAAAAGATTGTGAATTTGATGTCTGATTTGAAAAAGTCGAAAGGTGATGCTGCGTCAATGGCGAAATACAAAAACCAGTATTTTGCATTAGAGGCAAAAATGAAAACCCTAATGGCAGAAAATGAAGTGTTGAAGCAAGACAATGCCAAATTAACTGTTGAGCGCGATAGTACGATAACTGTTTTAGGTGAGTCAAGAAAATATAATGAAGTTTTAGTTGGTCAAAATGAAGAATTGTCTAAAACTGTAGAAATTGCACAAAAACTGTCTATTTCTAATCTCAAAACAGCGGCGTATAAATTGCGGAGGTCTGGAAAACAAATTGAAACTGAAAAAGCTAGAAATGCAGATGTCTTGAAAATAAGCTTCACAATTAATGAAAATAAAGTAGCAAAACAAGGTGACAAGACCTACTATGTGCAAGTAATTGATAGCAAGAACAATGTATTAGGTGAGAAAAAAATAGAATCTTTTGGTGCAAACTCGTTGACATATAGCTTCACTTCGACAGTAAACTACGAAAACAAGTCGGTTGATGTTACCCAAGACTTACCAGGGAAAGATTTTGTAAAAGGGACTTACTTCGTAAACGTATTTGATAAAGGTGAATTGGTATCAAAATCTAGTTTTAGTTTGAGATAGCAAAATCCACGCATAAATACAGAAAAGGAATCCATTTTATTGGGTTCCTTTTTTTTATTCTAATAATCGGCCTTCGATAATCACTTGGTCAATCAAATTGCTGCCAAAAGCATAAGGCATTTGATAAATAGAAGAAATCGGTTTTGAAATAATTAGGTTCGCTCTTTTTCCGATGGTGATGCTCCCATGGGTCTCGGACAATCCCATTGCATAGGCACCGTTGATCGTTGCCGCGTTGATTGCTTCCTCTGGAGTCATTTTCATTTTTATGCAAGCAGTAGCTACTACAAAATTCATATTTCCAGAGGGTGTCGATCCTGGATTAAAATCTGTTGCCAAAGCCAATGGCAAACCTGCATTTATAATGTCACGAGCAGGCGTATATGGAATTCCTAAAAAAAAGGAACACGATGGTAAGGCAACAGGCATAGTAACTGAGCCCTTCAAAACTTCTATATCTTCTGGTCTCATTTCCTCCAGGTGATCAACGGAAAGTGATTGGTTTTTTACACCAATTCCAACTCCTCCAATCGCATTAAACTGGTTGACGTGGATTTTTGGAATCAAACCATATTTCAAACCGCATTTTAGAATTTGATTTGTTTGTTCAATTGAAAAATATCCCGTTTCGCAAAATACGTCTATGTATTCTGCAAGTTTCTCATGGGTTATTTTTGGAATCATTTCATTGACAATCAAATCTATATATCCCTGTTGATCGTCTTTAAATTTAGTAGGAAAGGCGTGGGCTCCTAAAAATGTTGATTTGACTGCAATTGGATAATTTTCTCTCAATCTCTGAATGACTCGCAACATCTTAATTTCATCTTCAACTGTAAGACCATAACCTGATTTTATTTCAACCGCGCCTGTTCCTAAACGCATCACTTCTTCTAAGCGATCTTTAGATTGGTTGTATAAATCCTCTTCAGAAGTGTTTTGTAGTTTCATAGCAGAATTTAAGATACCACCACCTCTACTGGCAATTTCTTCGTAAGACAGACCGTTTATTCTATCTACAAATTCTTGTTCGCGATTTCCAGCGTAAACAATGTGTGTATGACTATCGCACCACGTTGGCAAGACCATTTTACCAGTAGCGTCTATGAAGTGTTCTGGATTAATTTTTGGACAATCTTGCATCAACCCAAATTCTTTGATGAGATTGTCTTCAATTAGCAAATAAGCATTGTTTATGCTGGGCAAAATAGCCATTTCCTTACCAGAAACTTTAGTGGTATTTATTTCTCTTATTTGAAATAACTCCTTGATATTGATAATTAAAGTTTGCATTTGCGTTTTTTTAGTGTAGGTAAATTAAAGTTTTAAAAACTGCTATCTTTAGAACAAATTATTCGAAATGAAAAAAGTCAAATATAGTAAAGTTAAGAAAGTGCAACCGAACTTTTTTGAATATACAGGTATACATGGTCTAGACCCAGTAGAAATGCAACTGTTTGTTTATAATGATGCTGGTTACGAGGAATATAAAAAAGTTTCCATTGATCGAATTCAAAAAGAAATCAACGACGAAAATCAAACGAATGATGTGAAGTGGCTTAATATTCACGGTCTGCACGATGTTGAATTAATCAAACAAATCGGCACAATGTTGGAACTAGAGCCATTTATTGTGAGTGACATCTTGAACGTTTCTCGTCGCAGTAAAATGGAAGAGTTAGAACATGTTTTGTTTTTCAGTATAAAATCTATTTTACCCAACACAAATAACAATGAAGTTCATGTGGAACAAATAAGTTTTTTGCTAAAAGATAATTTATTGGTTTCTTTCCAAGAAAAAAGAAGCGAATTTTTCACTCATATTCGAGATCGTATTAAAACGCACAGCGGAATTGTACGGAAAAAGAAAAATGACTATCTGTTGTATTTGCTTTTAGATGCTGTGATGGAGAATTTCTACATTTCCATAGAATTTTACGAGGATGTAATTGAAGAATTATTGATAGAATCCAAATTGAGTGATGATGCTCAAGTACTCGTAAATATTGAAAAGAATAGGGAAGACTTATATTTCTTGAAACGTTCTATTTTGCCTTTGAGAGATGCGTTGTTTAATTTAAAAAGCGAACATGAGGATGAGGATTATGATGGAATTGAAAAAAATAATTACAATTTTTTTGTGCGCTTGCATCAAAAATCTTTGGAAATTTTAGAGCAAATAGAGTACGATATGAATACTTTGGATAGCGCATCTAGTTTTTATTTTTCGTCGCAAACTCAAAGAATGAATGAAATAATGAAAATACTTACGGTCGTTTCCGTGTTTTTTATGCCATTGACTTTCATCGTGGGGATTTATGGGATGAACTTCGACGTAATGCCTGAATTGCGAAATCCTTACGGTTATTTTATCGTATTAGGAGTTATGTTTTTCTTAGTTGTTGGAATGGTTATTTATTTCAAAAAGAAAAAGTGGTTTTGATTGAAGTTTTTCACTTCATCCGATCACGTTTGCAGTGAATAGTTAATTATTTTGTAGCACTTTAAATCAACGTTCTTTTGTCGCGCCAAACAGTATTTATGAGAACCGGAGTTGCCTTTAAGATTTAACTTTGGAGGAATTATCAACAAGAAATAGATCAGCAAAATTTATTTGGACTGAGTCGAAAATTAATTATTCCTATGAAGGGAATCAAAGAAATTCAGCTCTATAGTAACTCAAGATTGAAAGCAATTTTACCACCTTGTAAAGACGATGAGGTTATCGTAAGTCACAAAAAAGCGGTTGATTTTAAACTTAAATCGGGTGTTTTTTACTTCACTATTAAAAATAAGTAATAACACTTAAAACTCTTGATTTTAACAACATAAGTGTTAATTATAGATTATTTCTATAGCGGTTTTTACGCCTTAATGCAGGTTTTTCGAATCCCAATCATAACAATGCCGAGCATGGAGTAAAGTATAAAAAATGGAAGTATAAAATTAAGCCAGCGCGTCGGCATAATCAAAGAGATAATCAATAACTGGAATCCCAAACCGTAAAGTGAAACCAAAGTCATAAACCAATTCGGAAACGTTTTTACTTTATACGCATTCGGATCTAAAAGATGAATTATTTTGTCAAAGCCGCCATAAACAATAGTATATATTTTGAATAATATATCTACAGATTTTTGACTTTCGCCAGGCAAAGCAGTGGGTGATTTGTATTCAAATATTTTACTTGTAGCATCGCCGCCAACAGATCGCGTTCGTAAGATTACGTAATAATAATTGTATAAAGTTCCTTGCAATTGAATGGCAATGAAGGCAATCAACGCCGTAAATAGACTCGATTCTGAAACGTGGCAAATCGCCAGCAAAAGCATAAAATTCAACACAATATCAAATACGCTATCTAAATATCGACCGAAATAAGATGGTGTTTTCTTCAATCTTGCCAATTCCCCATCGGCAGCGTCAATGCCTGATTTTAAGATAATAAAGAACGCGGCCCAGAAGTATTGTTGAGTAAGAATACAATAAGTGGCAATCAGACCCGAAAGGCCAAACAGCAAAGTTACATGAACGGGCGTAAAGCGAGTGTTTTTAAGTTGATTGGCGAGGAATTTTCCAAAAGGTCTCGCATAATCCGATAAATCAAGAAATTGATCTTGAGCGGTAAGTTTTGACATTAAATTGTACTCAATTGTACTGCGACAATATAGTCTGTTTTTATTTTGATAATCTGTGTAAAGTAAAAGTCATGGTCGCAAGCAATAGAAATGCTACTATTTGATGGGTTAAGCCCAACCACATCGGAACGCCGAATAGCAATGTGAATACTCCCAAAGCAAATTGCAAGAATACGATAATTACCAGAACATTCAGTCCTTTTTTCTGCACTTTTGTAGTTGCATAATCCTTGCTTTTGTAATACAAAAACAAAATCAGACCAACCACAATGTAAGCCATTGTCCGGTGCACAAATTGGACGCCGCTTTTTCCTTCTGTTAAACGCAATAGCCACGAATTTTTCTCAAGCATGACACTTTCGTGCATCAGCTGACCATCGCTCATCAACGGCCAGTGATTGTGAATTAGGCCTGCGTTTAGTCCAGCCACAAATCCACCGTAAATAATCTGTAAAATCAAAAATACCAGAGCAACACGTGCTAATCTTTTTAACGGAACTATAACTGCTGCTTTTGTAGGATAAATCAAATCTAGAGCAACCCATAAAGTATATGCGAATGTTACAAATGCAAAAGTTAAATGCAGCGCCAAACGATAATGACTCACATCCGGATTGTCAATCAGTCCGCTTTTTACCATAAACCAACCCAAGAAGCCCTGAAATCCTCCCATACCAAGCAAAACAAAGCATTTTCTAATCGTTGCTCTGTCTAATTTTTTTTGCAAAAGGAAATAGAAGAACGGGATAACAAAGACCAAACCAATAATTCGACCTATAAAACGGTGAAACCACTCCCAAAAGTAAATAAATTTATAATCAGACAAAGTAAAATCATTGTGGATATTGATTTTTTGATATTCCGGGAATTTCTTGTATTCTTCAAAAGCTTGTAACCATTTTTCCTCGGATAAAGGCGGAAAAGTATCGGTAACCAAATGCCAGTCGGTCATCGATAAGCCAGAATTGGTCAATCTTGTAATACCGCCAACAATGACCATAATAAAAAGCAAAGTGCAACCTGAAAGTAACCAGAGAATGACAGATCTATTTTCTTTATTCATTTTTAGGAGCTTAATCCCGCTATTCGTTTCAATCTTTTTATGCTGAACTTGTTTCAGCATCTCCACTAAAATACTATTAATATCAGTAGACACAGAACTAGGTTCAGCATAAAAAGGATTTCCACTACTATCGGGGCTATGGGATGTTATTTTTCAGTTGCGAATTTAAGGAAAATACAAAAATCATTTTACTTAACAATCGTTAATCTTCAAGCCAATTTTTTGTGCTTTGTTGAGCATAAATGCGTACGCGGCGTCGTATTCGTTTGGGATTTCACCTTCGAGAATGGCTTCCTTAATGGCTTCTTTCAAAATACCGATTTCTCTTGATGGTTTCAAATTGAATAAGGCCATAATTTCTTCACCGGTAATTGGCGGTTGGAAATTTCGCACATGATCGCGCTCTTCAACCTCTACAATCTTCTTCCGAACGAGTTCAAAATTAGCGTGGTATTTCTTGAATTTCGATGGGTTTTTCGTTGTGATATCCGCTTCACACAAAGTCATCAAATGTTCTACATCTTCACCAGCGTCAAAAATCAATCGTCGCACGGCAGAATCAGTGACTAAGTCTTGGGATAGAACAATAGGTCTCGAACTCATCACCACCATTTTCTGCACAAATTTCATTTTTTGATTGAGTGGCATATGCAATCGCTCGAAAATTTTCTTCGCCATTTTCCCGCCAAGAAACTCATGTCCATGAAACGTCCAGCCGTTTTTTTTGTCAAATCGTTTGGTGGGAGCTTTGCCAATATCGTGTAAAAGTGCAGCCCAACGAAGCCAAACATCTTCTGTGTTTCGGCAGATGTTATCAACAACTTCAAGTGTGTGGTAAAAATTATTTTTGTGTGTTTGCCCATCGATTTCCTCCACTTGATTCAACGCCGTCAGTTCCGGCAAAATAATCGATAGCAAGCCTGATTTATACAACAGCAAAAACCCAATTGATGGTTGTTCAGTGCTTAATATTTTATTCAATTCCTCAACGATACGCTCGCCAGAAATAATCTTAATTCGATCTTTATTTCTTCCGATTGAAGCGAATGATTCAGCTTCAATTTCAAATCCCAATTGATTGGCAAATCGAATGGCTCGCAACATCCGAAGCGGATCATCTGAAAAGGTGATATCGGGATCTAGCGGGGTTTTAATAATCTTATTTTGTAAATCTAGAAACCCATTAAAAGGATCAAGTAAGGAGCCATAAGTTTCTGAATTTAAAGACAATGCTAGTGAATTAATAGTAAAATCTCTTCTGTTCTGATCATCTTCCAAAGTACCGTTTTCAACAACAGGATTTCTACTTTCAGAATGATAGCTCTCTTTTCTTGCGCCTACAAATTCAATGTCGGTATCTTGATAGCGCAACATGGCGGTTCCATAATTTTTGAAAACTTGAACCTTTGGTTTTTTGGGGAGTAATTCAGATACTTTGAGTGCCAATTCGATTCCGCTGCCAATGGCAACAATATCTATATCTTTATTGAAAGCGCGTTGTAAAATATGATCACGAACAAAACCTCCGATTACGTAACTTTCGATGTTAAGTTCAGAAGTAGCTTTTGAAACAATTTCAAAAATGGGATGTTGTAACGAAGATTTATAATTCATGTTATTTACCGCAGATTCGCAGATTTTATTTTTTGGAGCAAACAATGCGCTTATATTCCAAAGAAGCAGCGTTAAAATTAATTAGTAATGCCAATTCATTTTTAGAAACTTTTAAATAATTTAGACATTGATTGTAGTGATTATTACTAAAGCAATCGACAGTTTTTATTTCTAATATTATTGAGCCAAAAACCACAAAATCCGCATAGAATTTATGTTTTAAGATAGTATCTTTATAATTTACTGCATATTCCTTTTCTCGTTCGAAAAGTATGTTTTGCTCCCTAAATTCAAATTCAATTGCGTCTTTATAGACCACCTCGGAAAACCCTTTGCCCAGTGTTTTATGTACTTCAAAAAGAATCCCGATTATTTTATAAGTTTCTTCTGCATATAAATAGTCTTCGTTAATATTGTTCATAATCTGCGAATCTGCGGTCTTTTTTATATTATTTCCGTATCACTTTTACTTGCGAATCATTCGACAATTTGATTATCGTTGAAGGTTTTCCTCCGATTTTTTCGCGCTGCAAATTTACAACATAGTCAACACCATTAATGATTTCTTCACTAATTTCTTTGAAAGATTGAGGCGTGGGTTGTCCAGAAATATTCGCAGAAGTCGAAACTAGCGGTCTTTTCATGCGTTCCATCAGTTTAAAACAAAACGGTTCTTTGACAATGCGAATCCCGAGCGTTTGATCTTCAGCTATTAAATTAGCTGCTACATTTCTAGGTTTGTCTAAAATTAAAGTCGTTGGTTTCTCCGATAAATCGATAATTTGCCAAGCTACTTCAGGAATTTCTTTAAAAACGTTGTACATCATTTTTTCACCATTCATAAGGCAAATCATGCTTTGCGTTTCAGCGCGTCGTTTTAGAGCATAAATTTTGGAAACTGCTTCTGCATTCGTTGCGTCACAACCGATTCCCCACACAGTGTCTGTGGGATAGAGAATGATACCACCATTTTTGATTACTTCGCAGGCGTTGTGCACTTCTTGGTTGATGTCGTTCATGATTGTTTAAAAGGTAAGAGGTTCTAGTTGTTTTTTAATTATGGCCGGAATACCAGCAACCATACAATTATCAGGAACATCTTTCGTGACCACGGCTCCCGCAGCAACGATTACATTTTTGCCTATAGTTACATTAGGTAAAATGGTAGCATGAGAACCAATTGTGGAAAAATCATTGATAATACAAAATCCCAGAATTTCGGCTCCGGGAGAAATTTCAACAAAGTCCCCAATTTTACAGTCATGATTAATTGAGGATCTAGTATTAATTAAAACTCCTTTTCCAATAATTACATCGGCCCCAATAAAAGCAAAATTCATAATGTTAAGTCCGTCTTGTAGTTTTGCACTTGTGCTTACAAAAGCAGATTTTGCAATACAATTTTCTAATGTTGCATTTAGATATTTACATTTTTTATACAGTTTGAAACGGTTTGAATTTCTGCCTAAACCTAAGATTACTTTGTTGCTTATTTGAAACAAATCAGTTAAATCAACATAATTTTTTATAATAGGTAATCCATAAAGCTCAGATGAAATGTCTTGACTCACATCATCAAAAAAATGTGTTACAATTAGCTTTGACTCTTTACAAATTTCATAAATTTCTTTAGCATGACCTTTGGCACCAATTATAATCATATTTTAGAATTAATTATGTTTGAAATTGTTCTAATATCATCATTGGAAAGACCTACGTAAAGTGGCAAACATAGAATGCGTGAAGCTATTGATTCTGAGATAGGCATTTTTAATCCTTTTACATAATCTATTGTATTCAATGATGGATAAAAATAGCGCCTCGGAAAAATGGTTGCTTTAACTAAAGCTTCTTGAACTTTTAATAAAGTAACTTCTGAATCAAAAATTAAAGGGTAATAACTAAAATTCCAGTCTGTGTTTTCTCTTATTTTAATTGTTTTAGTAGTGCTAAAATTTAAATAACGAGTATAATAATCAACCACTTTTTTTCGTTCTCTAATGATATAATCCATATAAGGAAAAACGGCTAAACCCATAGCCGATTGAAGCTCGGAAATTTTCCCATTGATACCTAAACCATGAAAATCTAAAGGTCCGTTGTGTCCAAAATTGTGACTATAAAATAGCTTGTGAAATAAGGATTTATCTTTACAAAAAATAGCGCCACCTTCCCCAGTATGGAATAATTTGGTAGCATGAAAGCTACAAGTACTTACATCTCCAAAATTAAAAACAGATTGACTTTTATATTTCACCCCAAAACAATGAGCAGCATCATATATTACAGCTAGTTTGTGTTTTTTTGCTATTGTTTCAATCGCTTCAATATGGCAAGGATTTCCAAAAACATGAGTTGCTAATATGGCTGTAGTTTTAGAAGTTATGGCTCCCTCAATTTTTGATTCATCAATAGTTAGATAATCTGGATGAATATCCACAAAAACTGGTTTGCAATTTTCCCAGATGATTGCTGACGTCGTAGCTACATAAGAAAAAGGTGTCGTAATAATTTCACCTTGATTGCCTAATAATTTCAAAGCGATTTGTAAAGGAATAGTTCCGTTATTAGTAATAGTTATATTAAAAACGCCAAGATATTCCTTTAATTTTTTTTCAAGTTCTAAGGACAATTCTCCACGATTTGTAATCCAGATTTTATCCCAGGCACGTTTTACTTGTGTGTTATATTCTTCTTGTGGAGGTAAAAATGTTCTTGTTACATTAATCATACTTTTTTCATTAAGTTACAAAAGTACTATTAAAATCAAACTATTTAGATAAATCAAAATATTATTTAACGTGAGTTCGACATAAAATTTTTGAAAAAGAATTAATTGTTTAGTGTCTACAAAGTTGTTTTTTAAAGATGGTTTTTTCTCAGCAAAGTTGTAAGCAATCAAAGCTGAAAATATGTTGTTGAAGTAGTTAATTTGAGAACGATTTCTT
>JBILXS010000018.1:0-53414 GCA_044378345.1 Flavobacterium sp. | reverse complement strand
GAACAAAAAATCTGTGTAATTTTATCTTGCGAAAGCATAAGCAAAAGTTTAGTATTTATTTGAAAATAAGCACTTTAAATATACTAACTTTTGCTTTTTTATCCAAATTATTTTTGAAAAATTACGTAGAACTCACGTTGGTTACTAATATTGTGTGATAATTTACTCAAAATGCAGAAAAAAAATATCGCCATAATTTGTTCTTGGTTGGAAATATCAAAAGGTATGGGTTCCTTTTTTGTGGAACAAGCTGAATTGGTAAAAGACAATTTCGATGTGCATTTAGTCCATTTTAAACCCTATCGTTTTGGTTTTAGTAAGAGAAAAAAAACAAGTTTTTCAATAAAAATAATCGAACAATTTACAGTCAATCAAATTCCCGTTTTTGAAGTAAATTATCCGGAATTTTATTTCTTTAGAAATTTTTTTTTTCAAAAAGCTATAGAAAAAAAAACACAAAAAAGTTTTCTTAAAAAAATCAACAAGCCCATACATTTATGCCATGCGCAATCTTTATTTGATGCTGGATTTTGGAGCTATGGTTTACATAAAAATTTTGATATTCCTTATATTTTCACAGAACACAATCAATTAAATTTAAAAGGTTTACCAAGAAAAAAAGATAAATTATTACAAAAAGTTATTACACACGCCTCTGAAAAACTGGTTGTAAGTAACGATTTAATCCGACAATTTGCTACCAATGATATTTTTGAGAATTTCAACAAATTAGGAAATGTGTTTGATGAAAAATGTTTTACTTATTCTGAAAATTCAAAATCCGACTCGTTTAAAATTATCACAATTGGAGCTTATACACCTATAAAAGATTATGAAACTTTGTTAGAAGCTTTGAAAATTGTTGATAAAGAAATCACTCAACAAATTGAATTTACTTGGATTGGGTTCAATTGTTGGGGTACAGATAATGAAACTGCAGTTACTAATACTTGTAGTGATTTCGGTTTTAAAAACATTCAATTTGCGTTGATTAAAAGTGCTACAAAACATGAAATTGCTAATCAACTACAACAATCTGATGTTTTGGTTTCTACTAGTATTTGCGAAACATTTGGTGTTTCAGTTTTAGAAGCACTAGCTTGCGGTTTACCTGTAATATGTACAAATTCTGGTGGAATTTTAGAAATGATTACTTCAGAAAACGGTTTGATTTGTCCGATTAAAGATCCAGAATCAATAGCAAAAAGTATCCTTCAAATTTACAATAAAGAACTTGTTTTTGACAGTAAAAAGATATCTGAAAGTATCAAGTTAAAATTTGGTTCTACTACTTTTACAGAAAAGTTAAGTGCTATTTATAATCAATATGCGCGTTAAAACTTAATTGTTTTTTTAAATAGTGATTTCGTACTTAACTATTTGAATTCTCATTTGGGAGTTTGGGTTTCAATTCAAATATAACACCGTTTTAGTTTTACTGATGTTATTTTCATGTTGTCTGTAATGTACTATGGCTTCTTGATTTACAATCACTTCGCTCCACAATTTATAATCTTCAGCAGGAACAAATTCTTTCTGATATAATATGTTTTCCAAACAACTTTTTCTAAACATCGCAGAATTATTAGCCAAACAATCGTAAGACAAAAAAGTAAGTTTAATATTTATTGGATTTTGAGGCGCTTGAAACACATACGATTCTATGTTGTCTCCAAAATTATGAATCCAACTACCACAAACCGCCACAGTAGGTTGATTAGTAAAAACAGCCATTTGTTTCTCAAAACGAGTGTTTTCAGATAAATCATCAGCGTCATTGAGTGTAATAAATGTACCTTTTGCTAAACGAATTCCTTCATTTCTTGAATTTGCAGGACCGTGACAGCTTTGTTTTTCTCCATAAACAATTCCGCTATCGTTTTGAGCATAAGTCAATACAATTTCCTTATTTATATCTGAAGAAGCATCATCCAAAATAAGCAGTTCAAAATTATTATACGTTTGATTTAAAATACTTTAAATAGATGCTGCTATATATTTTTCCGCAATATATGCAGGCATTATAACTGAAATTTCTGGAGAATTTGTACTCATTATTTGTATGAATTTATGGAAATGTTTTTACAATAATAACTAAATAATACGCATAACTTCTATACAATTCTACAATTACTATATATTTGTAACAATCAGTAAATTCATAACAATTTTAGCATTTTGAGTTCAACCCTTCCGCCTTTATTAAGCATCGTTTGTCATACTTTCAACCAAGAAAAATATTTAGAAGAAACCATTAAAGGTTTTTTACTTCAAAAAACTAATTTTCTTTTTGAGATTATTATTCATGATGATGCATCAACTGATGGCACGAGCGAAATCATTAAAAAATACGAGAATTTATATCCGAATCAAGTAACATCAATACTTCAGACAGAAAATAAATATTCCAAAAATTGCAATATTTGGAGTGAATTTACTTTTCCTACGGCAAAAGGAAAATATATTGCTATTTGTGAAGGTGACGATTATTGGACAGATGAAAATAAATTACAGAAACAAGTTGATTTTTTAGAAAAAAACCAAGAATATGTGGTTTGTTGGACAGATTATTTAAACTTTAACGGAACCGATTTTACAGAAAACAACTTTAAAATTTCACAACAAATTTTTAAAATTGATTTTGATAATTTATATCATCCCTATTGCACTTTATCCTTAACGACGGTTTTCAAGAAAGAAGCTATTGATATGCAATTACTTTCTGGTTTAACACACTTTAAAGATAATTCATTATATATGATTTTACTACGAAAAGGTTTTGGTGCTTTTATCAATGAAAAAACAGCTGTATATCGTATTCATGTTGGCGGTGTATATTCTATGAAATCCTTATTTTTCCAACGTTATTCTTCTTATTTGAATGTAAAAGAAATGTTTGATGCGATTCCGGAAAGTCGGACTAAAAACATCGAAAAAACAATAAATTCATTATTAAGAAATTCAGCGTTTGAAGCACTAAAAATAAAATACAATTCAACTGACAAACTCACTTTAGATGAAGAAACTGCATTAAAACTCTTTTTTCCAAAAGCCAAATTATCAGTAAAATTAAAGTACTTTAAACGAATTATTCAGTATTCTTTAAAAAAGACATTTAAAAAATAACACGACTTTATCTAAAAATTTGATTTTTGAGAAATAACCTGATTCGTTTTTAACGTAGCTGAAATAGCTCAAATTATTCTTTTTCGCATTTCTAATCGTCCTCAAAATGGTTCTTTCAATATGCTTCTGCAATACATTTTGATTGTAAAATTGTATCGATTTATTGTTCTCTAACAATTTGTATGAAGCTGAAATCGTCTTTCTTATTTCTTCTGTATTTTGTTTTCTTTTTAAACAAACTGCATTCACAAAATAGATTACGTTTTCGGAATTAGCATCAATTCCTAAATGTGTTAATTGTCTTTTTTTGATAGCCACTTCAGCAATCCGAAGGTTTTCTTCTTTGGTTTGACTGATATTTCCGGGATGCCATCTATATCGCACTAAAGATTCTGGAATATTGCAAAATTTTGACTTGGCGATAAATTCGCTCCATAAACCATAATCTTCTGCTGGAACGTATTTGTGTTCAAAGCGCAATTCTTTCAGGGCACTTTTTCTAAACATTACGGTTGAATTTCCGATCCCACAACTATGTAAAAATTGAACTTTTAGATCGGCATGGTCCACGGCATGCTTGATTATTTTTTCTTTTTTGTCGCCAAAAATAGTAAACCAAGTTCCACATAACGCCAATTCATTATCCGCTTCTAAAAGTTGAATTTGTTTTTCAAAGCGACTTGGTAAAGCAATATCATCAGCATCTAACAATGCAATAAATGGCGTTTCGGCTTTTTCAATTCCTTCGTTTCTTAAGTTGGCCGGACCCACATTGCTTGTTTTTGTGATTACAACTATTCTGCCATCTTTTTTAGAATACGCTTCTAAAATTGAAGCAGTGGCATCAGAAGAATTATCATTTAAAATAAACAAATCAAACAAAGTAAATGTTTGATTTAAGACACTATTTAGAGCTTCTTTTAAATATTTTTCTCCATTGTAGACAGGCATTATTACTGTTAATTTCTTCATGCTTAAACTTAATGATTTAATTTGCAGATAGTTCTTTAACCCACCAAAAAACCATCGTTTATTACAAATATAGTTTAATATTATTTAAGCGTTTTATAGGCACTAATTTTTAGTATAAACTCTATAAAATAAAATCAGAACGCTTAAAAACCGCAAGATAGACCTTAGAGTTATATAATGTAAAAGACCAAATAATTTAGTTGTGACCCATGGTTCTCATATCATGTTTGAATTTAATGATATATTTGTAAAAAGAAATACTATGAAAAAAATTCAAGTAGGCTTTTTGATGTCATATGATTATGAAAAGCTAAAAATTTCCATTCCACCAATATATAAAGGTGCAGATGCTATTTTTATTGCTTTAGACAAAGATTATCGTACTTGGTCCGGTCAAAAATTTGAAGTTGAAGCGTCTTTTTTTGAATGGCTTGCTTTATTTGATCTAGAAAAAAAAATTATTTTGTACAGAGATGATTTCTATATTCCTCAATTATCACCTATTGAAAATGATACTCGGGAAAGATATATGTTATCTTTAAAAATGGGAGTTGGTAATTGGTTGATTCAAATAGATGCCGACGAAATTTTTATTGACTTTGAAAAATTTATAAAGAATTTGCGTAAATATGATAATTATTTAATAAATCCTGAAAAACACCCAATACAAATTTCAGGTTATTTGATAAACATATATAAATACCTAGATGAAGGATTGTTATATATAGAAAAACCTACAAAAGTTATGCTGGCTACTAATTATCCAAATTATAAAGTTGCAAGGAAAACTAAAGAACGAATTATATACACAGATAATATTTTACTTCACGAATGTCTTTCAAGAACTGAAGATGAGCTTCGTTATAAATTTGCAAATTGGGGCCATAGTCACGAAATTAATGATTCCTTTTTTGATAAATGGAAATCAGCAAACAAAGATAATTATAAAGAGTTAAGGGATGTTTTTTACCTAAACCCGAAGGCTTGGAAAAGATTAGGTTACTTGCCATCAAAAGATCTTAATGATATAAAGGAATATGTTCAAAAGACAGAAAACGTAAAAGTTAGTGCTTTAAAATTAATTTCTAAAAATTTCGGACAATGGTTTAAGCACGCAAAAATTAGTAAGCCCACATATAAGCCTAAATTTGAAAAATACTTTTAAGAATTATGAAATCGGTAGCCTTACTAATTGCCACATATAATTGGCCAGAAGCATTGAATTTGGTACTTCAAAGTGTTTTTAAACAAACAAAACTTCCAAATGAGATTTTAATAGCGGATGATGGTTCTAAAGTAGAAACCAAAATTTTAATTGAAAAATTTCAACTGCTAACTGACATTCCAATTCGCCATTTCTGGCAAGAAGACAAAGGATTTCGAAAGGCAAAAATTTTGAATGAAGCAATTGCATCATCTCAATCTGATTATATAATTCAAGTTGATGGCGATTGTATTTTGCATCAAAAATTTGTTGCCGACCATTGTCATGCGGCTCAAAAGGGAATATATTTATACGGATCAAGAGTTAATATTTTACCAGCTGCCGTTGAAAAAGTTCTAAAAAATGGGTTGGTTCGATTCAATTTTTTTTCTAGTGAAATAAAGAACAAGACTCGAACTATTCACTTGCCTATCTTGACCCGTTGCTATCAACCGCACGCCCATATATCAAAAAAATTTAGAGGTTGCAATGTGTCTTATTGGCGCGAAGATATTTTGGCAGTCAATGGCTATAATGAAGATTTTGAGGGTTGGGGGAGAGAAGATTCGGATGTCGTGATTCGGATGGGAAATAATGGAATAAAAGCGAAGAGATTGCGCTATGCTGGAATTGTTTATCACATTCATCACAAAATAAATTCAAAAGATAATTTTGAAGTCAATGATTTAAAACAAAAAGAAACAATCTCAAATAGGAGCACATGGATCACAAATGGAATAGATTTGCACCGATAGCATTCAGTCGTTGACATCCATTGTTAATCGATTACACTGCTATTCTTTCTCATATTTAGGAAAAATAAAAAGCAATTCCTACTTTTGTTTCATAGATCTTATTTCCCATGCGAATTATCGTTCATCCACACTTCAGTCGATTCCAGCCAGAGCTAATTAACTTTATTACTCATTTTTCGTCGGATGGCTTGCAGTTCGGTAACGGCAATCGAAATAAAATCAGGTTATTTGATTTGAATGGGAAAACAGTCAACATCAAATCCTTTAAAATCCCTAATTTATTTAATCAAGTTATTTACAAATTTTTTAGAAAATCAAAAGCGAGACGATCATACGAATTTGCTAATCGCCTTCTAGAATACGAAATTGGAACTCCACAACCTATCGCTTTTTGCGAAAACGCTTCTTTTATGGGGATTCAAAAAAGCTTTTATATTAGTGAGCATTTACAAGCAGATTTGACTTTTCGGGAGTTGGTAGAAATTCCAAGTTATCCAGATCACGAAAATATACTGCGACAATTTGTGCAATTCTCTTTTCGATTGCATGAAAAAGGAGTGGAGTTTCTAGATCATTCTCCCGGCAATACGTTGATAAAAAAAACAACAGAAGGAAAATATGATTTCTTTTTAGTCGATTTAAACCGCATGAATTTTGAGGTTAAAATGGATCTGAATAGCAGAATGAAAAACCTCTCGAGATTGACTCCAAAAATGGAAATGATTGTGATTATGAGTGATGAATATGCTAAGTTGTACAACAAATCATTTGATGATATTCATACCAGCCTGCGCTTTCATACTGAGAAATTTCAAGCAAAATATCACTTCAAACAGAAACTAAAAAATCAATTTAAGCTAAGGAAGTAGTTTAAACGTTTTTCCAAAGTCTTTTCAATTCAACATATCTCACATAAATACTAAACGCATTCAGATAGCAAATGATAATGCCTTTGCTTCCATCCAAAAAACCGAAGCGAACAAGATAGTTGTATAAAAAATTGTATAGCGGATGGAAAAATATATGAAACAATGTTGGTTTCATCTTTTTCATGTATTTTTCTTGAGCCTTAAATTTACCGTAACTTCTCATTTTGGCTTTATAGGACTCGTAATCGGAGTAGGAATAATGAATCAGCTTATTTTTGAGCTTACCTGTTTTTCCCTGTACACACAGTTTTTCATGAACCAAGCGATCCATGGTGTAATGTGCAAAATTCTTATTAAATAGGCGGTAAATTTTGTCTGTTTGCCAACCACTAAAATGCAGTATTTGGTTTTTAAACATAAATTTACGGTAGAATAGATAAGCGTTATCAGGATGATCTTGATTGATTACTGTGAGAATTTCGGCTTTCAATTTCGGTGTTAAACGCTCATCAGCATCTAGAAATAAAACCCAATCGTTGGAAGCCTGCTCGATTGCAAAATTTCTTTGAGCAGTGTAATTTTCAAACTTATTCGCAACGAATGTTACGTTTGAAAAAGTCTCTGAAATTGCTTTAGTGTTATCCGTGCTGTAAGAATCTACAATAATTACCTCATCTGCAAAATCTAAGTCTGATAACAACTCTTTCATATGAATTTCTTCATTCAAAGTAATTATTAGCGCTGTGATTTTCTCGGAAGATTTGGACTTCATTAAATTGTATTATTTCGCAAATATAATTTATTAACTACTTTTACGGCTAATTTATTTGTTTTTTTTATGAAAGCATCAATTATAATAAGCACTTATAATTCTATTGAATGGCTTGAAAAAGTTTTGTGGGGTTTTAGTGTTCAATATGAATCTGATTTTGAGATTATTATTGCTGATGACGGATCTACTGATGAAACAAGAGAAAGAATAAATAAATTGCAACAAGAAATGAAACAACCTATCATTCATGTTTGGCATGAGGACAATGGTTTTCAAAAAACTAAGATTCTAAATAAAGCAATACTGGCATCAAAAACAGATTATCTAATTTTTACTGATGGTGATTGCATCCCCAGAATTGACTTTGTTTCAACTCATTTGCACTATCGAGAACGTGGATTTTTTCTGTCAGGAGGTTATTTTAAATTGCCAATGAAAACATCAAAGTTGATTGCAAAAGCGGATATTGTAAGTCAAAAGTGCTTTAATGTCAATTGGTTGAAGGAAAATGGATTGCTATTTAATTTGAAAATCATCAAGCTTATCTCCTCTGGAATATTTGCCAAATTTTTGAATTTAGTAACAACGACAAAACCTTCTTGGAACGGTCATAATGCTTCTGGATGGAAATCGGATATACTTGCAGTAAAAGGATTTAATGAAGAAATGAAGTATGGTGGTGAGGATCGGGAATTAGGCGAAAGGCTGTTTAATTTGGGATTATCTTCAAAACAAATTCGATATAGCGCTATTTGTGTGCATTTAGATCACGAAAGAGGTTATGTTTCTGATGAGGTGTGGAAAAAAAACAATGAAATTAGAGCATTTACCAAAGCCAACAAAATTATTGAAACGCCAAACGGAATCGATTCTAATTAGTTTCCAGATAACTTTTGAGTCTTGGTAAAATTAAATCAGGAGTAAAATCTTGGTACAACTTGAGCGAATCGCTTTTCATTTCTTTTGCATTTTTTTTGCCGTACAATTCGGGCTTAAAATCTTCTAAATGCACAGAAACATGTGTTGTATTGTTTTCAAAAAAGTTCCATGCGTTCTTGATGATCCAAGGAGAGAAGATTGTAAACGTGGGTTTGTTTAGTGCCTTTGCCATGTTTACGGCGCCGCCTTCATTTCCAATCAACGCATCACAATGGGAAGTAATCGCTAAAAACTCGCGAATACTGCCTGGAATAAAATCAATTTTTATATTCTTCTGAGTGTTAGCGTGGCATAGTTGAAAAATATTTTGCGCTTCATCTCGTTGCGATGGCACATAATTGAAAAGCAAAGTGGCACCAGTAGCAGCGACGATTTGATCTAAAATGTTCGCCATGTATTGGAAAGGGTACGTTTTGTTGATGCCACTTCCCAAGACGCCGATCATATAAACTTTTTTGGCAAAATCAATTTGATGATCCTTTAATATTTGTTTTCCTTTCTCAATTTCGTCGGGTGTCAAATAAATCTTCGGTCTGTTGTCTATTGCAATTTTAAGATGCAGTGGTTGTAATAATTTGATTCGGTTTTCGATCGCTAATCCTGCATTTGTTTGCGGAACTGTCAACTCTTTTAACGTATTGGAGTAGAAAAAATTTCTATAAAATTTATAAAATCCTATTTTTTTATTTGCGCCAGAAAATGCCGTAACCATCAGGCTTTCAATCTTACAATAGGCGTCAATAACAATATCGTATTGTTCTCTCCTAACAGCAAATAAAAAAGAAAGTAACGCTCGTTTGCTTTTTCTATACTTATCCTCAAACAATATGAGACGATTTATATTTGGATTGTTTTCTACAACGGGTGCTGTAAAAGGATATATCAAGTAATCTATTTGTGCGTTTGGGTATGCTGACCTTAAATTGTTACAAATAATAGAGGTTGCCAAAACATCACCTATCATTTTCTGCTGGATTACAAGTATTTTCAATGTAAATTTTTTAATTTGAAAACTTAAAATAGCAATTAAACGGCTACATCATATTCTCTCAAAGCATCATTCAAAGACGTTTTTAAATCGGTCGATGGCTTTCTTTTCCCGATGATCAAAGCACAAGGAACCTGATATTCTCCAGCAGCAAATTTCTTGGTGTAACTTCCAGGAATCACCACCGATCTTGCAGGAACATAACCTTTCATTTCGATTGGTTTGTCGCCAGTAACATCAATTATTTTTGTAGATGCAGTTAGACAAACATTGGCACCTAAAACGGCTTCTTTTTCTACGCGAACGCCTTCAACGACAATGCATCTTGATCCGATGAAGGCACCATCTTCAATAATAACGGGCGCTGCTTGTAATGGTTCGAGCACGCCACCAATGCCAACACCTCCTGAAAGATGCACGTTCTTACCGATTTGAGCACAACTACCGACGGTTGCCCATGTGTCGACCATTGTTCCTTCATCTACATAAGATCCAATATTGACATAACTTGGCATTAAAATCACTCCTTTGGCAATATACGCGCCGTGTCGCGCAACTGCGTGTGGAACCACTCTAATTCCCTTTTCAGCATAACCTTTTTTTAGGGGTATTTTATCGTGATATTCAAAAATTCCAACTTCAAATGTTTCCATTTTTTGTATTGGAAAATAGAGAACTACCGCTTTTTTTATCCATTCATTGACTTGCCAGCCATTTGGAGTGTGCTCTGCTACACGCAAAGAACCTTGATCCAGCAGTTCAATTACCTCTCGAATTGCTGCAGTCGTACTTGAATCTTGTAGTAATTCACGATTGTCCCATGCTGTTTCTATAATTGTGCGAAGTGAATTCATAGTTGAATTTTTTTTTACAAAGTTAGAAAGTCTTTTGAAAATTTTATTGTTGTCAGCTCCCGTTTTGTGCGGCTCTTAGTCGATATCAGCCAACTGAAAAATGCTTGAACTCTGCTTAAAATTGATTAAAAAACGTTTCGATTTAGCATATAAATACATTTTTATATCATCAATCAACATCACAGTAATTAGGATTGGATTTTTCATCTTTACAGAGATAAATTATTCCTTTATCTGGCAGATTGGTTTTAGACAATATAGTAAGCTACATTAAATAGATTTTTGTACCGCAATAAAGCATTTTTTTTCTCAATTGTTTTTGACAATTAAAATTAGTTATCAACAGTTTTGGTATTGGATTTCAAGAGTGTATTTGATTTTGAGATTAAAATTGGAGCGACTTTGAAAAAATTGACCTGTAATTTCTTTAGTATCGCAGTGTAAATATATTATATTTGAAATAAAAAATGCCGCGAATTATTGCAATCGATTATGGAAAGAAACGAACAGGCATCGCTGTGACTGATGAACTTCAGATTATTGCCTCGGGATTAACAACCGTCGAAACGGAGACTATTTTTGATTTTTTACAATCTTATTTTAAGAAGGAAAGTGTAACTGTGGCACTAATTGGAGAACCAAAGCAAATGAACGGACAACCGTCCGAAAGTGCTGAAATGATTGATGCTTTTGTAGTTAAGTTTAACCAGTTATTCCCGGACATAAAAGTAGTTCGCGTAGATGAACGATTTACCTCTAAAATGGCATTTCAAGTTATGATTGATAGTGGACTCAGCAAGAAGCAGCGTCAAAATAAAGCACTAATTGACGAAATTTCCGCGACAATCATGTTGAGAGATTATTTGACAAGAAAGATGATTTAAACCGATTTCATTATTTTCATATAAATATTACAGCTTTAAAATTTCGCAAATTATATCCTATCCATTTTTCAATGTTTATTTTTTCACTATTTTTGCCGACCATTTCAACCACACTTGATACATTGTAATTAAAATTCAATAAAAATGATTTTACCTATTATCGGCTACGGTGATCCTGTTTTGAGAAAAATAGGCGAAGTAATTTCGCCGGAATATCCCGATTTGAAAGGAGTCATTAGCAATATGTATGATACCATGTACAATGCATACGGGGTGGGATTGGCCGCGCCACAGATTGGATTGGCAATTCGTTTATTTATAGTCGATACTTCTCCTTTTGGTGAGGATGAGGACCTTTCCGTAGAAGAACAAAATCAATTGAAGAATTTCAAATGCACTTTTATAAATCCTACAATTACAAAGGAAGAAGGTGAAGAATGGGGATTTAATGAAGGTTGCTTGAGTATTCCTGAAGTTCGAGAAGATGTTTACAGAAATGAAACCATTACTATCTCTTATTTTGATGAGGATTTCAATGAGAAAACCGAGGTTTTTGATGGACTTATAGCGCGTGTTATTCAACATGAATACGACCATATTGAAGGAATTCTGTTTACTGACAGAATTTCATCCTTAAAAAAACAACTAATAAAAAAGAAGTTGCAAAACATCATGGAAGGGAAAACCCGACCAGATTATAAAATGAAGTTTATTGCAAAAAAAGGAAGATGATTCGGTTGAAATAGTACATTCGTTTAACCGTTTAACCGAATTATCTAATAACCGATTCAACGATTAAACAAACAAGTCAACAAATACACGATTCAACAAATACACGAATAATTATTAAAAAATGAATTTAGAGAAAATATTAGCAATATCTGGAATGCCTGGGATTTATGCTTTAAAAATGCAAACTAGAACAGGATTTGTCGCCGAATCAATTGTTGATGGGAAAAGAGTGACAGTCGGATTGAGGAGTAATGTTAGTTTATTAACAGAAATTTCAATCTACACTTATGAGACTGAGAAACCACTAGTTGAGGTCATGCGAGCAATTGCTAACAAAGAGGATAATGGTCCTGCGATTTCTCATAAAGAAGACAATGCAGTATTGGTGTCCTATTTTAAAGAAATAATGCCAAATTACGACGAAGAAAGAGTATATCCTTCTGATATCAAAAAGGTAATCAATTGGTACAATATTTTACAAAGTAAAGGTCTGGTTTCTAAAGAGGAACCGAATGTTCAAGAAGAGGTTAAAACGGAAGAAGTTGCAACGGAAACGGTCGCTGAAGCAAAGAAAACAAAAACTGTCGCAAAAGATAAAAAAGAGTCTCCTGCAAAGAAGACTCCGAAGAAATGATAATTAAAATTAACAATAAATAAATCCTGTCACGATTTTCATGGCAGGATTTATTATTTTTACTCAAATACTGTTTGATCTAAAATCTATCTATATAACATTTCACTTATGAATTCAAAGCAATTACAACTTCAATCTTTTGAACGTTTGTTAACCATTATGGATGAACTTCGTGAAAAGTGTCCATGGGATAAAAAGCAAACGTTCGAATCCTTACGCCATTTGACTATCGAGGAAACGTATGAACTCGGTGATGCTATTTTGAATCATGATTTGAATGAAATCAAAAAAGAACTTGGTGATTTATTGTTGCACATTGTTTTTTACGCGAAAATTGGAAGTGAAACTGATTCTTTTGATATTGCTGATGTTTGTAATGATATTTGTGAAAAACTCATTCACCGTCATCCTCATATTTACGGCGATACTGTTGTCGCAGATGAAGAAGAGGTCAAACAAAATTGGGAGAAACTCAAGCTGAAAGAAGGTAAGAAGTCGGTGCTGGAGGGCGTTCCTGCGAGTCTGCCCGCCTTGGTAAAAGCGAGTCGCATTCAAGATAAAGTAAAAGGTGTTGGTTTCGATTGGGAAGAGCCACATCAAGTTTGGGATAAGGTTCAAGAAGAATTGAGTGAATTGCAAGTCGAGGTTGAATCAGGAAATCAAGAAAAAATAGAAGCCGAGTTTGGCGATGTTCTATTTTCAATGATCAATTACGCTCGTTTTTTGAATGTCAATCCAGAAGATGCTTTGGAACGCACCAATAAGAAATTTATCAAACGTTTTCAGTATTTGGAGAGCAAAGCGTCAGAGGTTGGTAAACCATTGATGGATATGACTTTAGCGGAAATGGACGTTTTTTGGAATGAAGCTAAAAAATTATAAAGATGCTGCTAATTTCTTTAGCTTGGGTAGGTCTTTTATTACAATTCTTTTGCCGTCTAAAGCAATTAAGTTTAGTTTGTTGAATTCCGAAAGCAATCGAATACAACTTTCAGTTGCGGTGCCAATCATGCCCGCCAACTCTTCACGCGAAAGCTGAATATGCAGTGAGCCGTCTTCTTTCACACCAAAAGTTTCATGGATATATACAAGGCTTTCCGCCAATCGCTCTTTTACAGATTTTTGTCCCATCGATACAACGTGATTATCTGCTTCTTTTAAATCACCACAAATCGTCTTCATTACGCTCATGGAAAATGCATTGTTATCATTAAAAAAGCCAAGAATTTCGCTTTTAGGAATAAAGCAAACTTCCATATTTTCTAACGCCACGGCGCTTAAGTTGGCAACTTCGTCACTAATCATAGAACGTTGACCAAGTAATTCTCCAGATTTGACCAATTTTACAATTTGATCTTTTCCATTCGAACTTAATTTTGAGAGTTTACAAGTGCCATTCTTGATACAATAAACGCCTTTCAAAGTATCCCCTTCTTCAAAAATGGGGTATCCTTTCTTTATCGTGTAGGATGTTTTGCAATTAGCCATTTTCAAAAGCTCTTCTTTATTCAAAGTTTTCAGGGAACTGAATTGCCTAACGATACATTGTTCGCACTTGCTCATATTGAATATCTTTTTTGACTTGTTCAAAAATACGCTTTTGTATGATATATATCATATTTTTTAATGTTTCATATTGTCAAATTTGCATAGGTAAAATGAGCAAAGTTATGGATACAAAAAGCTGTTTCCATTGTGGTTTAGAATTAGAAAACGAAGTTATTATTGTATTTGAGGACAAAAAATTCTGTTGTCAAGGTTGCAAAACCGTCTACGAGATTTTTAGCTTGAATGATATGACTTGTTACTATGATTTTGAAAAAGCACCTGGAGCAACGCCAATAGACATTCAAGGTAAATATGATTTTTTAGACAATGAAAGCATCGTTTCGAAATTGCTGGACTTTCAAGAAGACACCACAGCAATTATTTCACTTAATATTCCTCATATACATTGCAGCTCATGCATTTGGATTTTGGAGAATTTACAACGTCTTCAGAAAGGGATAAACACTTCTCAAGTTAACTTTCCCAAAAAACAAGTTCGAATCAGTTACAATCTCAAAGTGGTTTCACTAAAAGCGCTTGTCAACTTGCTGTGTTCAATCGGATATGAGCCCTACATCAGCTTAGAAAATTACGAAACAGGCAAATCTGTCATTGATCGAAGTTTGACCTACAAATTGGGAGTTGCATTTTTTTGCTTCGGAAACATTATGTTGCTCTCCTTTCCGGAGTATTTTGAGGTAAATGAATTTTGGCTAGACCAATACCGCGATTTCTTTCGTTGGTTGATTTTCGCCTTGTCCTTACCGTCGTTTTTTTATTCTGCAAGTGGTTACTACGTTTCGGCTTATAAAAGTATTCGGTCTCGTATGCTGAACATTGATATTCCGATTGCCTTAGGAATTGTCGTGATGTTCGTTAGAAGTACTTTCGATATCGTAATGAATTATAGTTCGGGCTTCTTCGACAGTCTCACTGGACTCATTTTCTTTATGCTTCTTGGGAAGATGTTTCAAATTAAAACTTATAGTTTTCTGAGTTTTGAACGCGATTTTAAATCCTATTTTCCTATTGCAATTACGAAGATTAATAGTAATCATTCGGAAGAATCGATTCCAATTTATGAAGTTAAAAAAGGCGATAGATTGCTAATTCGCAATCAAGAATTAATACCAGTTGACGGTATTCTAATTTCAGAAAAAGCGGAAATCGATTACAGTTTCGTCACAGGAGAAGCTATTCCAATAACAAAAAACTCTGGTGACAAAGTCTTTGCTGGCGGAAAGCAAATCGGTCAAGTCATTGAAATGGAAGTCTTGCACTCAGTTTCTCAAAGTTATTTGACGCAGTTGTGGAGCAATGACGTTTTTCAGAAGCAAGTAGAACAAAAGCACAAAACAATCACGGATAATATCAGCCGTTATTTCACGCCAATATTACTTTTGATTTCTTTTTCAGGCTTTGGCTATTGGATTTTCATCAACGCTAACACTGCGTTTAATGTCTTTACCGCAGTATTAATTGTTGCGTGTCCGTGTGCATTGGCCTTAACTGCTCCTTTTACTTTTGGAAACGTCTTGAGAATTCTCGGAAAGAAGAAGTTTTACCTCAAGAATGCCATCGTTATTGAGCAATTAGCGGAAGTGGATACGATTGTTTTTGATAAAACAGGAACAATTACGACCAATAAGAAGTCGAATATTTCCTATAATGGAGCGCCATTTTCAACAGCTGATGCCGAATATTTAAAGAACATTTTGCGTGCTTCTAACCATCCGCTAAGTCGCATGCTTTATAATTTTCTGCCTAATGCTCCAATGCATAATGTAGGTTATTTTGAGGAAATTTCTGGTAAAGGAATTCAAGCGGTGGTAAATACTAGAAATTTTATGATTGGTTCCGCGTCTTTTCTTAAGCATCACGTAGATGAATTCAATGAGCAGACTGCTGTTCACCTGAAAATTGACAATATCTATTTTGGAAAGTTTCTCTTTAACAATGAGTATAGGGAAGGTTTGCCCTCACTTTTTGAAAGGTTGAGTGGTAGTTATCAAATAAAAGTGCTATCCGGCGATAACGAAGGAGAACGCACAGCTTTGGAAAGTATTTTGCCAGTAGGGACGGAGTTGGTTTTTAATCAAAAGCCTGAGCAAAAATTGGAATTCATCAAAAAGCTACAGGAAGAAGGAAAAAATGTGATGATGGTGGGCGATGGATTGAATGATGCAGGAGCGTTGGCGCAAAGCAATGTAGGTATTTCAATTGCTGAGAATGTCAATGTGTTTTCGCCAGCTTGTGATGCGATTTTAGATGCGTCTCAATTTCAAAAAATTGATGCCTTTTTGAGATTGTCTAAAAATTCGATTACCACAATAAAATTGAGTTTTACGATTTCGCTTCTTTACAATGTAGTGGGATTATCTTTCGCCATTTCTGGAAATCTGTTGCCTTTAGTTGCTGCGATTATTATGCCTTTGAGCACCATCACTATAGTGAGTTTTGTAACGTTGATGAGTAATTACTATGCTAGGACATTAAGGAACTAGTAAAAAGAGTATTCAATTTCTTTTTTTTACTTTAAACAGTTATAATTATATTATCATTGCTTGCTAAATTTGATTTGTTCTTTAAACACTTCTCCTTCGATAAGCAAAATATAAATTCCACTTTGTAGTGCGCTGACATCAATTGAATAAAAATTACTTTTGAAAGTAATTAACAATTTTCCCGATACATCAACAATCGAAATTGATTTGATCTCCTTGTTTTTACTATTCTGAATAAATAGTTGATTATTTACAGGGTTAGGATACGCATCAAATGTTCTGACTGAAAATTCATTATGTGCTAACAGCTGCGAAGGACAGTTCACTAAAACCAAACTTTCAGAACTCAAGTTATATCCATTTGTGCCATTACCAAGTGTTCCATAATTATTCCAACCCCAAGTATATATTTGACCTGAAGTGTTGACAGCAGCAGCGCAAGAAAATCCAACGGAAATCGAATTCCAATTGTTATTGGTACCTAATTGCGTAAACGAAGACTCGTAAGAAACAGTTGGAGTTAAGTAACCTAGTCTTTTTCCGGAAAACCATAAAGTGCCATCTGTTTTTACGAGCCCAGTTGTATCATCGCCACATTCCAAGTTTTTAGCAAAATAACTCGGGCAACCTGCACAGGCTGTCCCACCGGATTGCCCATATACATTACTCCCAAACGGTACAATTAGATTGTTGGTAAGTTTTATAGTAAAGCTATGGCTGCCGCCTGCAAAGACATCCTTTACACCGCTATTATTTGCAGAACTTCTTATAGTTGGAAACTGAATGTTTCCCGATGCAGTTACCATTCCCAGAGGATTTCCGGAATTAGAACCCCAAACCCATATAGCTCGAGTCGTTTTCATTGCGAGAGAATAAGCGTCTCCAGCGGAAACCTTAATCCAATTAGTATCGGTGCCGACTTGAGCTGGAAGATTACGGTTAAATGATTCACCATAACCTGCTGTATTTCCTAGTGCAAATAAATTACTTTCACCCCAAGACCAGCAAGTTCCATTAGCTCTGACCGCCAATGCATGGCCATAACCTGCTGAAAAGCTAATCCAATCGTTTTCTAAACCAACTTGAATAGGGAAACTTTTATCGATATAGGTTCCGTCTCCTAATTGGCCTTTATTGTTGCGTCCCCAAGACCATAATGTACCATTTGCTTTTTGGGCAAGATTAAAAGTTTGTGGCCCTTGACCAGCGGAAATTGCAACCCAATCAGTATCAATCCCAACTTGAACAGGTATACTAGAATTAGTTGTAGAACCAATCCCTAATTCTCCGTAACGATTTAGTCCCCAAGACCATAAAGTTCCGTCCGAAGCGATGGCAAGTATCTGAGAATAACCCGCTGAAACAGCCGTCCAACATTGTGACGAGACTTGAAATGTAGTAGTGAAAAGTAATAGAATACAAAGCAACTTTTTCATAGCAAACAGTTTTTTCAAATGTAATGATTTTGCAAGGATTTTATAAAATTATGTAAGTTTTCCAAACGGAGGTCGCTTATTTTTAAGCAAATAAAGCAAGCATGACAATTGTCATATTTCAGGAAGATATCAGAAAGTACTTTTGTTAACGTAAACTTAAGGTATGAGTGTTATTTATCTTTTAATCTCCATTAGTATCGTTGTGGCCATTGGCTTTTTCATTGCATTTATTAAAGCAGTGAAATCAGGTCAATATGACGACGATTATACGCCATCGGTCAGAATGCTTTTTGACGATGAACTCATCAAAGACAAACCAAAACCACTTGAAACAACCCAAGAAAAACAAATTTAATTATGGAAATACAACAGTTTTATTATGACAACAAAATTGTAAAGAAATTTCTCTACGCGACGATACTTTTCGGTGTGGTGGGCATGTTAGTTGGACTCATCTTAGCTATTATGTTCCTTTTCCCGAATATCACCGATGGTATTTCTTGGTTGAGTTTTGGTAGACTAAGACCTTTACATACCAACGCAGTCATTTTTGCATTTGTTGGAAATTCAATGTTTGCAGGTATTTATTATTCATTGCAGCGACTGTTGAAAGCAAGAATGTTTGGCGATGCTTTGAGTAACATTCACTTTTGGGGTTGGCAGTTGATTATTGTTGCAGCCGCTATCTCTTTACCTTTAGGTTATAGCACATCCAAAGAATATGCAGAATTAGAATGGCCTATCGATATAGCAATTGCGTTAATCTGGGTCGTTTTCGGGATCAATATGATTGGCACGATTCTCAAAAGAAGAGAACGACATTTGTATGTTGCAATTTGGTTCTACATTGCCACTTTTGTTACGGTTGCAGTCTTGCATATCTTTAATAGTTTGGCTTTACCAGTTTCAGCTTTAAAAAGTTATTCTGTATATGCAGGTGTTCAAGATGCCTTAGTTCAATGGTGGTATGGTCATAATGCAGTTGCCTTTTTCTTAACAACTCCGTTTTTAGGTTTGATGTATTACTTTATTCCGAAAGCGGCAAATCGTCCGGTTTATTCTTATCGTTTGTCGATTGTTCACTTTTGGTCATTAATATTTGTATATATATGGGCAGGACCACACCATTTATTGTATTCTGCTTTGCCGAATTGGGCACAAAATTTAGGTGTAGTATTCTCTATTATGCTGATTGCACCATCCTGGGGAGGAATGATTAATGGACTATTAACATTGCGAGGCGCTTGGGATAAAGTTCGCGTAGAACCGATTCTAAAATTCTTTGTAGTTGCTATTACAGGATACGGAATGGCCACTTTTGAAGGTCCAATGCTTTCCTTAAAAAATGTAAATGCTATTGCTCACTTTACAGATTGGATTATTGCACACGTTCATGTTGGCGCATTAGCTTGGAATGGATTTATGGCATTTGGTATGATTTATTGGTTGATTCCTAAAATGACAAAAGGAAAATTATATTCAATTAAGTTAGCCGATTTCCATTTCTGGATTGGAACATTAGGAATTATTCTCTATTCACTTCCAATGTATGTGGCTGGATTTACACAAGCTTCAATGTGGAAACAATTTAATCCGGATGGGACTTTAACTTATGGAAATTTCTTAGAAACAGTCAATCAAATTATTCCGATGTATTGGATGCGCATGATTGGTGGAACTATGTATTTGATAGGAATGTTTGTATTGGTATATAACATCATCCAAACCTTACGAGCCAATGCCAAAGTAGAAGATGAATTGGCTGAAGCTCCTGCATTAGAAAGATTGGGAACAGCAAGAATCAAAGGAGAAAAGTACCACACTTGGTTAGAGAGAAGACCAATCCAGTTGACTTTATTGGCATTAGTTGCCATTTTGATTGGAGGAATCATTCAAATTGTTCCGACGATTATGGTCAAATCAAACATACCTACCATTGCAAGTGTCAAACCATATACGCCTTTGGAATTAGAGGGAAGAGATCTATATGTTCGTGAAGGTTGCGTAGGTTGCCACTCTCAAATGGTTCGTCCGTTTAGAAGTGAAGTAGAGCGATACGGACCACAAGCTAAAGCAGGTGAGTTTGTTTATGACCATCCATTTTTGTGGGGATCCAAACGTACTGGTCCTGATCTATTAAGAGAAGGGCTGAAGTATAATGATAGTTGGCATTTTAATCATTTTTGGGATCCGCAAAGTATTTCAGCAGGTTCAATTATGCCAAGTTACAAATGGCTTTTCGCTAATAAAGCGCTCGATATTTCTGATATTGAAGCCAAGATGAAAGCAATGCGAGCTTTAGGAGTTCCGTATTCAGATTTTCAAATTGCAAATGCTAAAGACGCTATTCGAGAGCAATCAAAACAAATTGAACAGAGCTTAAAGTCAGATCCTGATTTTGTAAAGAGCTATGCGAATAGCAAAGAGAAAGCAGTGGCAAAAGGCGAAAAATTTGTTCCTATGAACGAAAGAGAAATTGTAGCCATGATTGCCTACATCCAAAGATTAGGAACTGACATTAAAGTAAAAAATAACATAAAAAAATAAAGCCATGTTTGAACAAATTAAACACAATATGGAAACGATTGCTGGTGTGGAAATTTATCCGATACTGTCGCTATTAATCTTCTTTGTTTTCTTTCTGGTACTCGGAATTTGGGTATTCACCTACGAGAAAGATAAAATTCAAGAATTGAGTCAGTTGCCACTCAACGATCATTAATCTCCCAATTTCAAATCACTAATAATATGAAAAAAATATTTCCATTATATGTGCGTGTTCCTGTAATTTTCTTTACAGTTATGATGTCTCTAGAATATTTTATCGATTCTGGAGACCGGCCGGCATTTATCAAATTCCCGGTAGTTTCTATCTTTCTGTTTGTTTTTCTTTTTCTTCTTGTTGCGATAGAAATAACGTCTAGCGCTGTTGATAATATTATGTATCATTTGTTAACAGAAGAACAGAAAAATCAGTTGGATGAGGCAACCACCGTTTCAATACAAGACAGTGTTTGGTATCAAAAGATGATGAAATTATTGACTAGATCGGTGCCGATTGAAAATGAAGGTCAATTGTTACTGAATCATGATTATGATGGAATTAAAGAATTAGACAACACATTGCCGCCATGGTGGGTGTATTTATTCTATGGAACAATCATATTTGCTGTTATTTATCTGGTTAGATTTGAAATCATGGGAGCTGATAATCAGGAAATGGAGCTTAAGAGAGAAATGGCTCAAGCTAAAATAGATATTGAAACGTATATGAAAACCGCTCCAGATCTCATGAATGAAAGTTCGGTAACATTATTAACTGACGCATCTTCACTGGCAGAAGGAAAAAAGATATATACTGCAAACTGCGTGGCTTGTCATCGACCTGATGGTGGGGGACAGATTGGTCCAAATTTAACTGATAATCAATGGATATTGGGTGGTGGAATCAAACAGATTTTCCACACATTAGAAAATGGTGGACGAGATGGAAAAGGTATGATCTCATGGAAGGGAACATTAAAACCTAAAGAAATGCAGAAAGTAGCAAGTTATGTTTTGTCCTTGCAAGGAACCAATCCAAAAGATGCTAAAGCTCCTGAAGGGGAAGTTTGGATTGAGCCAGTTTCGAAAACCGATGTTGCATTAAATGCTAAAATCGACAGTACAGAAGTGAAATAAATCATGGCACACTTACAAGACGAATCGTTTAGAGATACTATCGGAACCATCGATGAAGAAGGGCATAGAAGGTTTATTTTCCCGAAAAAGCCGTCCGGTAAGTTTTATGACTATCGAAAGTGGGTAAGCTACTTTTTGCTGCTCGTCTTAGTGGCTAATCCGTTTGTGAAGATAAATGGTAACCAGTTTATGATGTTCAATGTACTCGAACGTCGATTTAACATTTTCGGATTTCCATTTTGGCCTCAAGACTTCTATATATTCGTTGTTTTTATGATTGTGGGTGTGATTTTCGTCGTGCTTTTTACAGTCATTTTCGGTCGCATTTTCTGCGGATGGATTTGTCCGCAAACTATTTTCTTAGAAATGGTATTTCGTCGAATAGAATACTGGATTGAAGGTGATCGTGGTGCTCAAATTCGTTTGTCGAAGCAAGAATGGAATGCGGAAAAAATAAGAAAAAAAGGATTGAAATGGTTCCTGTTTTTGATCATTTCGTTTTTTATTGCCAACGTCTTTCTTGCTTATTTGATCAGTAGTGATGCTTTAATTCACATGGTCGAAGAAGGTCCAGAAAATCACATCAGTACGCTAATTTCATTGTTGATCTTTACTGGTGTTTTCTACTTCATATTTGTTTGGTTTCGTGAGCAGGTTTGTATTATCGCCTGTCCTTATGGTCGACTTCAAGGCGTATTATTAGATAACAAATCGATTAATGTAGCATATGATTATGTTCGTGGCGAAAAGGAACTCGGACGTGCTAAGTTCAATAAGCAAGAAGATCGAGAAGCATCAGGGAAAGGAGATTGTATCGACTGCAAGCTTTGTGTTCATGTTTGTCCCACGGGAATTGACATCAGAAACGGTGTTCAATTAGAGTGTATTAATTGTACTGCGTGTATTGATGAATGCGATTCAATAATGAAAAGTGTCGGCTTGCCAACGGGCTTGATTCGCTATGCGTCTGAGGATGAAATTGAGAAAAAAGCAAAGTTCAAGTTTACTACAAGAATGAAAGGTTATACCGCTGTTCTAGTAATATTAATCGGCGTTTTAACTGGTTTGTTATTCTTGCGAACTGAGGTTGAGACAACAATTTTGAGGTTGCCAGGACAACTGTTTCAGCACAAAGGAGAAAATATTAGCAACATTTACACCTTTAAAATAATTAATAAAACAAGTAAGGATTTCGATTCTGTTCATTTTATGCTGCACAATATTAAAGGAAGTATTAAGATTGTAGGGAAATCCAATCTAAAAGTTCCAAAACAAGGGATGATTGAGGGTACTTTATTTGTAGAAATTAATCAATTTCTTCTGGAAGACGATAAAACCAAATTGGAAATTGAAGTGTTTAACAAACGTAAAAGAATAGAAACAACAAAAACCAATTTCTTGGGTCCACGTAGTTTTAATTAAAAAAGGGAAAAGTTATGAAAATAGGTTGGGGGACATCGATTGTTATTGCGTTCGCATTATTTATATCATTTATACTCTATTTTGTTATCAAAGTTCAAAGCAATTCGAAGTACGATAATGAGTTAGTCGTAGAGGAATACTACAAGAAAGACGCAAAATTTGGATCAGAAATGGTACGTGTTCAAAATGCAGAAGACTTATGTGAAAAGCCAATGATTACTGAGGAAAAAGGAGGGATTATCATAATGTTCCCAAAAATATTTTCACCACAAAAATTAACTGGAAAAGTGTCTCTATACCGGCCGTCTAACAAAAAATTGGACTTCGAAGTTCCACTTTCGTTGACCAATTCCACTTTGCTCATACCTAAAAAAAGTTTGGTAGGCGGTCGATGGGACATTACTATTGACTGGCAGTATGAAGGGAAAAGCTATACAAATAAAAAAGATTTGTATTTGAATTAATAATTGATTGAAGTATATGATTTTTACAGCATTTATTTTTGGTTTAGTCAGTAGTCTGCATTGCATCGGAATGTGTGGTCCTATCGCGATGATGCTTCCAGTTGATCGTCATGATCCGGTGAAGAAAACTATTCAGATTTTCACTTATCACATAGGGAGATTAATGGCTTATGCAACGATTGGTTTTCTTTTTGGACTGTTAGGCAAAGGTTTGTTTTTGGCAGGAATTCAGCAAGAATTATCAATATTTATTGGTGTTATGATTATTTTAGCGATTATTCTTCCGCAGCATATTTTTTCAAAGTACAATTTGTCAAAACCTATTTTCGGTCTGATTTCATCTGTCAAAACAGCATTGGCAAGTCAGTTTAAAAAAAGGAGTTACACCTCATTATTTACCATCGGACTGTTAAATGGATTTTTGCCATGTGGTATGGTCTACGTTGCTTTGTTTGGCGCTATTGCCATGCAAAGTGTTGGTTCAGGGGTATTGTATATGATTTTATTTGGCTTAGGAACTGTCCCCTTGATGAGCAGTGTCATCTACGTAAATTCATTCTTAACAGTTTCGTTCCGAAGTAAAATTCAGAAAATTGTTCCTTACGCCGCAATACTCATTGGGATTATGTTTATTTTTAGGGGGTTGGGATTGGGAATTCCATACGTGTCGCCGTCGGATATTACTCTTTTTGTGCAGCAACAACCGAATTGTCATTAAACCTTAGAATTTTAATTTTTATAAATTTTTTATTATGGAGAAGCACGATTTATTACATGAGTTTCCTGAGCACCAGGATAAGATACACCAATTGAAAATAGAAAACCATCATTTTAGAAAGTTGTTTGATGAGTACCATGAATTAGATCATCAGTTACTTAGAATGAAGTCGGGAATCGAAACGGCTACTGATGAAGCTTTAAAGGAGTTAAAAGCGAAATCACTACATCTAAAAGACGAACTGTACAAGATGATTAAAAACTAAAAAAAACCACGCTATTTAGCGTGATTTTTTTTAAACAGTCATTGAAAATAGGAAAGTGGCTGGCAATTTCCTTTTGAGCCGGACATCAAATGCCATACAAATATTTCTAACGAAAGGCTTCCCTTTTTCAGTAACTACAATTCCGTACGGTTGTATAACAAGTAATCCATCTTTTTCCATTTCGTACAGCTGAGCTACTATATTTGGAATTTCGTCAATATACGCATTACTCTCACTCCACGTGGTTTCAAATCGGCACATTAGATTTAAGATGTGTTTTCTGATGATGAGATCTTCATTTAACAAAATATGTCCTTTTACAACAGGTAGTTTATCCCATTCCAATAACTGATAATAATCTTCTAGGTTCTTTTCATTTTGAGCAAAACTGTACCAACTATCACTTATAGAAGAAACGCCAAGCCCAATCATTACTTGTGTTTTAGATGCGGTATAACCCATAAAATTGCGATGCAGTTGATTGTTTTTAAAGGAGTTATATAAGCTGTCTGTTTTTAAAGAAAAATGATCCATGCCAATTTCGTGGTAATCATGTTCAAAAAGTAACTGCTTTCCAATTTCATATAAACGGCGTTTTTCGTCATCTTTTGGAACATCTTCGTCTTTAAATCCTCGCTGTCCATTTCCTTTAATCCACGGAACGTGAGCGTAGCTGTAAAAAGCCAATCTATCGGGTTGTAGCGATTTCGTCTTTTCGATGGTGTCTATTACATCCTCTAATTTTTGAAATGGTAAGCCGAAAATCAAATCATGTCCAATTGAAGTATATCCTATTTCTTTTGCCCAAAAAGTTACTTTAGCCACATTGTGAAAGGACTGGAGACGATTAATAGCAGTTTGAACTGTTTCAGAATAATCTTGCACGCCAAAACTAACCCTGCGAAAACCCAAATCAAAAAGCTTTTTTAAATGCGCTCTGGTCGTATTGTTTGGGTGTCCCTCAAAACCAAACTCGTATTGTTCGCTTTTCTTAGCGTAACTAAAAATACCATTGATCAAATCTTCCAAATTTTTAATTGAGAAAAAGGTCGGCGTGCCTCCGCCCAAATGAATTTCTTTAATGATGGGAGTCTCACCTAGAATTTGGCAATATATTTTCCATTCTTTAAGAAGTGCTTCAATATATGGATGTTCTACTTGATGATTTTTTGTAATGCGTTTATGGCAACCACAAAAAGTGCACATGCTTTCGCAAAACGGCAGATGAATATAAAGACTTATTCCTTCAGTGCTGTTACTTTGCAGAAATGATTCCTTTAATGTCTCTATCCACAAATTCAGAGAAAAATTATCCTCATCCCAATAGGGAACGGTTGGGTAACTCGTATATCGAGGTCCAGGAACATTATATTTTTGTATCAATGAAATAGACATTTCACATCCGATTTGATTATTCAAAAGTAAAGGAGCAGATCAAATTGAATACTGACAATTATCATATTTTAAAAAATCAAAAAAAAAGCCTCGTACTTTATTGATACGAGGCTTAACATCAAGATGAAAATGACTTTATTCCGCTTTTACTTCACGTAGTTTTTTTAATTTTTCCTTTAAAAGGTCTAAACTTTCTTTGTGTTTGGCGATGTTTTTACGCACTTCAAGTACTATTGAATTCTCTTTTTTAGCGTTTTTGGTGTTTGTAAAAAACTGAATGTTATTTTCTAATTGGAAGATTTCTTGTTGCACTTCTTCAATTTTTCGCATTAGAAATATTTTTTCGTTTTCGAGTTTTCGAGTATCATTGTTTTCAGATAGATTTCCAACTCTATTGGAAAACCTCACCAAATCTGATTCTTTTTTGCTCAAACTCAATTTTTCGAAAAGTATATCGAGTATTTTATTAAATTTTCCCTCAATATGTCTTTTGCTCTCAGGAACTTTACCACAGCTTTTCCAGTTTTCGATATGTAATTTTATGGCATCTAAATCGGTTTTGTGATTACCAGTCATTTCAAACGCTCTTATCGTGTCGAGGTATGCCTTTTTCTTTTCGTATGCTTCGGCTTCTTCCGGATCAACTTGATTCTTCTGTGCTTTAAGATTTTCGAAATAAATGTTGCAAGCTGCTCTAAATTCTGTCCATAACTGATCTGAAAATTTTCTTGGAACGTGACCTATTGTTTTCCATTCTTCCTGAATCTGCTTCATGATCGGTGTAGTTGCACCGAAATCTGTACTTTCTTGCAATTCTTTTGCTTTTGCTACCAAAGCTTGTTTCAAATTAAGATTGGTGTTTTGGTCTTTTTTTATATCCTTATAAAATGAATTTTTTAGGACATTAAAATTGCGAACCGCATTTTTGAATCTACCCCAAGTTTCCTCATTGACTTCAGCAGGTACTTTTCCTAGTGTGAAAAATTCATTTCTAGCGGTTTCTACTTTTTCCCCTTGAGCTATCCATGCGGCATGAGAATGAACATTTTCTTGTGCTAATGCTTCAATCGTAGCTATAACCTCATTCTTTTTGGTGAGGTTTTCTTGTTCAACAGCACGAAGACTTTCAAAGAGGTGTTCTCTTTTCTCATGCATTTGTTTGGTCAAATCGCTAAATCTATTCCAAACATCTTCACGGTGTTCGCGAGAAACTGGACCAATATCTTCTTTCCAAATACGGTGTAAATCTTGTAATTCACGGAAGGCTTTATTGATATCGTTCTCATTAACCAATTCTTCGACACGTGCGATTATTTTTTGCTTTTGTTCTAGATTGTGTTTAAAATCGACATCTCTAGCTTCACGGTCTAAATGTAAATAATCATAAAAATTCTCAACATGGAAGTGATAATTGTTCCAAACGTGATTGTATTTATCTTTTGGAATTGGACCAGCAACTTTCCAACGATCTCTTAAATCATTAAAATGCTTTAAAGTGTCTTTGATATTTTCTTGCGGATTAATCAAGTTTTTCAACTCTTCCACAATAGCTAAACGATTTTCTAAATTCGTTTTTAGATTTGATTCCAGACTTTTAAAGTGTTTACTTTTCTTGTCTCGATATTGATTGTAAATTTGATCAAATTTAGTTTTTAAAGGAAAATTATAGTGAAAATCTTCAGTCGATTCGGGGTTTTCAGCTTGATACTCGTCTTTTTTCTCCTCGATCAAATGATGGTATTTAGCAAGAAAAGATTTCTTTAGTTCTTCGACGTGATCTTTTACCGCCATCACTTTTTCTGAAGAAGTCAGTAATTCTAATGCTGCAACCAACTCGTCCATCGAAAGTGTCTCGTAATCTTGCATTGGAATATCATGGCGAAGGGTTTCGTCTTCACTTTCAGCGGCATTAACATCCTCAATTGCCGCAACTGCGATATCTTTTATGTTTGGTTCTACTTCGGTTGGAGAAACGGTGGTTTCTTCAGCTGTTTCCTCAGTAAAAAGTGCTTCGTCTGCAACGATTGAATCTTCAATTTTTTCCTCTTCGAGAATTTCTGATTCAGTAGCTATTGTTTCGGTAACTATGTCGGCATTTGTTATTTCTTCGGTCGTGGATGCTGAATCTTCAACTATTTCTTCGATAGGAAGTTTTACTTCTTCAATGATTGTTTCTTCAACTACTTCTTCGACAGGACTTTCTATTTCTGCATTAAATGTTTCCACGGCTAACTCGTCGACAGAAATTTCCTCAGTTGTAGCAATTGTTTCATCAACTAATTGTTCTGCATTTTCAATATCACTATGATCAAGTTCAGGTTTGGAAGCAGCGTCTATACTTTTGTCATTATTTTCGATATCTACACTTTGCATTTCTTGTGTGATTGCTTCTGTCTTTCCATCTGCCTCATTTTTATTCTGTGGCAGGCTATCATTCTTTTCTTCTAACATTACTGCAATGTTTTAGGATTATTACATTTTTCCAATTTTTGGAGTGCGAAAGATAGTAAAGGTGCTTTAAAATACAAAGAAAAACACGTTATTATAAGTGAATCGTATTTTAAATGATTTGTTAATTTGATTTTTTTGTCTTTTGATCATGCTTCGAATGCATAATTCCGCTGTATATCTGTTCTGTAGACTGATTTTTTGTGACTTACGCGAGTCTGTAGGTTTATAGCTGTAAATAAAATTGTCCCTATTTGTTCCAAATTTCCCAAGATTTTTCTGCTTGAAATACCAACATGTCATGACCATTTTCTACAACGGCACCCTTTTTTTTTGCCCGTTTCATAAATTCAGTTTCATTGGGATTGTAAATCAAATCGAACGCAATGTGTCTCTCACTAAAGAAGTGGTATGGAATCGGAGGACATTCATCAATTTTGGGACTGGTCCCAACAGGTGTACAATTGATAATAATTTGAAAGTTTTCGAATACAGTTTCGTTGAGACTTTCATATATCAGAGCACTATTTTTGGAATTGCGGGAAACAAAAGCATAAGTCAAATCCAATTCTTCTAATGCAAAGGCAATTGCTTTAGCAGCGCCACCAGTTCCTAGAATCAGGGCTTTCCTGTGATGTTCAGTCAATAGTGGTTTTAGTGCTTTTTTGAAACCAAGGTAATCGGAGTTATAGCCTTTAAGTTCACCGTTTTTTTTAAATCGAATAACATTTACTGCACCGATTGCTTTGGCTTTTTTTGACAATGAACCTAGGAATGGAATTATTGATTCTTTATACGGAATCGTCACATTGAGTCCCGCTATAGTTGGATTTTCGCTTATAATTCTTTGAAAATCATTGATGTTTTCAAGAGGGAAATTCTGATAGATACAATCAACTGCACCTGTACTCGAAAAGCGATTGGTGAAATATTCCTTGGAAAAGGAATGCGCTATATTTTTTCCAATCAAACCGTATACTTTCATTAAGTTAGGTCTTATTCCTTATATTTATCAATAGTTTTTTGAACGAGTTTCATATCCCAAACTATCGGAAAAAGATGCTCTAACAACATTCTGTTCTTGTAGTTAAGACGCAATCCATTACTTAAATGGAATTTTCCTTTGGCAGTTTCTTGAAGCATAAGATACAATCCAGCTAATCTATATTCTATTTCATATTCTTCTGGAAAATACTCTGACGCTTGCAGTAAAGTTTGAATAGCGCTTTCAAATTCTCCGAGAAATTGCAAAATATCTACCCAAAACAACCAAGTATCTAGCATGTAATCGCCGTGCTCTACTGCTTTTCTATAACCGAATTCTGCTTCTTCAAATAAATTGAGTTCTTTATTGATGGTTGCAAATCTTTTCCAATAGAAACGGTTTTCATTGTCGATACTTAAAGCCTTATTGACATAATAGAGCGCTTTTTGAAAATTTTTCTGCCGAACATAGAAATCGGTAATTGCAATCCAACCTTTATCGAGTAATGGATCTTCGTGCACGGTTTTGTTAAAAAACTTTAGCGCTAAGACTTTATTTCCCAATTTTTCATGGCATTTTCCAATCCGAAGCAGCGCATAAGAAGTTGGGTCATCTAACTCAATTGTACGCGTATAGCTTTCAATGGCATCTTCGTATTTTTTCAGACGTTCTAATGTTTTGGCTTTTTCCATAAATGCACCGAGGAACTCATCGTCGATGTATGTGGCGAACTCGAAAGCACGCAAAGCCTCAGGATATTTTTTAAGTCCATAACTCAAACGACCGATTTGATGCCATGCAATTTCACTATATGGATTTCTATCTGTGTATTTTTCTAAGTAGCTAATTGCTGCTTCGTTTTGGTCGAGGAACTCAAAGCAATACACGACGTTATAGAGTGCTGCTTGATCTTCTGTATCTTCCTCAAGGCATTTAATAAAATTCTCTTTCGCCAGTTCTAAGTTATCCATAAATAGATACTCCATGCCGATGAGATTATATACGTCTGCATAATCTTCGGTATATTGTAAGGCAGTTTTTAACAATTCAACCGCTTTTTCGTGTTGGTCACGTTTAGAACAAATACTTGCTTTTTGGATGTAAACTTCTTCATTGTGAGGTTCGATGGCGAAAAGCTCATTAAGAAGTTTGTCAGCTTGATCGAGTTTGTCTTCATAAATCAACATTTCAACCTGTACTAATTTTAGACCTGTTGATTTAGGATGTTGCTCAAGTGCTAATTTCAGGGCTTTTTTCGCTAATGAAGCTTTCCCCATATCAAGATAGTGGAGAATAATTTCTTCAAATTCCTCGGAGTCAAAGAAGAGCACTTTGTTGGTTTTCAACATCGACTCGAATTTGGATAAGGATAAGTTGTAATCGTCTTCTTCTTCGCTTAATTGCATAGCTTTGGGTTTAAATTTATCCTACCTAAAAGTAGAAAAGGGAACAATTGATGGGGGAAAAGTCTGTAATTGTTGTGAACAATTTAATTAACAAATAAATTTGTATTAAAATCTACTGTTATAGCCCTGATTGTAGCGGATATCCTTATTCTTTTTTTCTTTAAAAAAGAATAAGATTGCAGCGAAAAGCAGGACCCGAGCACCTGAAAGGTCGAATCGGCGAAGCAATAAGCTCCTAGAAACTAGCCTTCATTTGCAATTTCATCCAGCGATTGAAGAATGATAGCACAGCCTTCTCGAATTTCATCTTCTGAAATGGTGAGTGGTGGCGTGATTCGAATCGCATTACCTTCAAAGAGCAACCAAAACAGGATTAATCCTTTGTCTTGGCATTTGAATATCACTTTGTTTGTGATTTCAGGATGCGCTGTCATTGCAGCCAGCATCAATCCTTTTCCGCGGATTTCGAGTATCAAAGGATGTACCAGAAGCGATCTGAAGAGCGTTTCTTTGACTAAAGTCTCAGGAATCAAGTTTGTTTCAGTTATTTCTTGCAAAGTTGCCAAGCACGCTGCCGCAATGACAGGATGTCCGCCAAAGGTGGTAATATGTCCCAATTTTGGGTTGTCACTTAATAGTTCCATATGTTGTGCTGCGGCAGAAAAAGCGCCGACAGGCATTCCGCCGCCCATGCCTTTTCCCATGATAACGATGTCGGGAACTACATTATAATTCTCGAATCCAAAGAGTTTACCGGTTCGCCCGAAACCAGGTTGAATTTCATCGATGATCATTAAAGCGCCAACTTCATAGCAACGTTGACGGACTTTTAAGAGAAAATCGTTTTCGGGTTGAATAAATCCAGCGCCGCCTTGAATACTTTCTAGTATAATTCCAGCCGTTTTGGTTGTAATTTTTTCAATATCCGCTTCGTTATTGAAGGTGATAAAATCGACATCTGGAATTAGAGGTCGAAAAATTTGTTTGCGTTCTTCAAATCCCATGACACTCATCGATCCCATCGTGTTTCCATGATAGGCGTTGAAACAAGAGATCAATTGACTTCTACCGGTGACTCTTCGTGCCAATTTTAGAGCGCCTTCTGTGGCTTCGGTTCCAGAATTAACCAAATACGTTTTTTCGAGTGGTTTAGGTAGAAGTGAAGCCAATAATTTACAATATTCTACCGCTGGACTTTGTGAATATTCGCCGTAAACCATCACATGAGAATATTGATCGAGTTGCTTTTTGATAGCATCATTGACCCGCTGGTTTTGGTGTCCCAACGCACAAGCTGAAACGCCTGCAACAAAGTCGAGGTATTTTTTGCTATTTGTATCGTAAATGTAGGAACCAATGGCATGCGACACTTCAATTCCTAGTGGATAAGGAGTCGTTTGTGCTTGGTATTTAAGGAAATCTGGGTTCAATATTTTTATTTTTACCGCAAAGTTCGCAGAGGTTACCGCAAAGTTTGCAGGGAAATTTTATTTAGTTTTAGGTTTGTCAGTTGGGTTATTCTTATCGTATTCTAAAGTTTCTTTTCTTACTTTCATCGGAACATTTTTCTTGGCTAATTCGGCTTTGCTGTCTTTGATAATTTTGTCGTTCATTTCGTTTTCTTCGGGCGGGAAGATATCATCTTTGGATTTAATACGTTCGTCTTCACGCCAAATAAATCCTCGGAGTTTCCTTGCGTTTTCGGGCAAGTCTTTTTCAGGATAAATATCGCCATCAACGTTAGTAAAGAAAGTCATGCTGTCAATTTGATTTCCGTCTAAAGTCATGTTGATGCGACTGCTGACGTTTTTGTTTATTCCAATTAGTTCATTGGCGTCATTTCGCATAAAATAAATGACTTCCGTATTTTTGATGATATCTGCTTCATACAATTTATTATCTCGAAATTTGCCATACAGGTTTTGTCCTTTAACTTGATTGAAACCTGTGCCTAGCGAATCTTTGGAAATGATAAAGGCATTATTGAGGACTTTGAGCGAGTCGAGTTTCTGCGTAAAGTCGTTGCCCACGAGATGCATCACATCTCCTGTCATTTGATTTTCGAAATTCCATAGAATGGGTTTTCCAACCAGCTTCGTGATGTTGGTTATTTGACTAGAATGAATCGAGTCGCACTTGCCGCTCATGTCGGTTTTGAATATCCGAGCATTGTTGTACGCTCTTATAATTCGCTCCTTTGGTTTCCCTGTAATTAGCAACTTTTTGCCATGAATGTATACAGAATCTTTATCGACTAGATTGATGGCAACTGCTCTTCGCGTCACAAACATGGAATCTTTCTTTTTGAAGACTTCTGCATAATGCCCTTTGATAATTCCCTTATTTACAGTATCTGTAATTTTGACATTGTTCGTGGCGGAAGCAAATTCGTTATTTCTATTATAAAAAAGACTGTCGCCTTCTATGAGTCGATCTTTGTACTTGATATACGATTTCCGCAAGAAATGCCCAATATTTTTCTTACTGTCATAGAATCCTTTTTCGGTATAGATGAAATTCTCTTTGCTCGTAATTGTTGATGGTCCGAATAAATAAGAATGTCCCGAATTATTGTAGTAGTCTAAATGATTTGATTTGACAACATATTTGGGATTCGTAATGGTCACGGCGGTCAAGAACTGAAACTTCTTTTCGTTTGCGTAATATTTACCCGATTTACTTTTTAAAACATTGTCTTTGTTGGTGATTGTGCCATAAGTATTGTATGACGCTTGCTGGGTATTTCTGTCGAAGTTTAAAGTATCAGTCACTAAACTCATATCAGGTGACTCCATCATCACATTTCCGGTCGCGTAAGCTTTCTTTTCATTGCCGCTATACTCGGCGTATTTACTATTCATAAAAAGCGTGTCGCCTTGAATCATTCTGACATCACCAAAGGCTTTGACATAATTCTCTTTTTGAAAATAGTACGCCTTGTTACAAAATAATCGGACGCCATCATGATTAATTCGGACATTGCCTGTCAATAAGAATGCATCAGGAATCTCAATTTGATTTACATCGGCAAAGTCTGAATACTCAATAATTATATTCTTCGGTTCTTGCCCGGAAATTGTATGTAACCCCACGAAAAGGGAAAAGTAGAAAAGGAAAAGCGATGCTTTTTTCAACAGTTTTAATTTTTGCCAAATTTATGAAAAAGGCATCAACGAAAACAGTTATTAAGAATTAATTATTAGTGCATTGGAAGTGTGCTTCTAATTTTTATATTTGTAAATCTGCCTTTAATTAATAAAGAAAAAATGAAAAAAGTTATATTACTCGCTTTGATAGGTTTTTCGCTATCTACAAATGCCCAAATCAAAAAAAAGAAAGCCATGCCAGCAAAAAAAACAGAAGCAGTTACAAAAAAGAGTGTAACTCCAAATGAAAGAAAAGCTGTCGTATATCAAGTATTTACTAGATTGTTTGGAAACAAAAATACCACCAATGTGCCATGGGGAACTATAGAAAAAAATGGCGTAGGAAAATTTAACGATTTTACTGATGTAGCATTGCAAGAAATCAAAAATCTTGGTGTAACACACATTTGGTATACTGGTGTTCCACACCATGCACTAGTAAATGACTACACAGAATACGGTATTTCTAATGATGATCCTGATGTTGTAAAAGGTCGCGCAGGTTCTCCTTATGCGGTAAAAGATTATTATAATGTTAATCCAGATTTAGCGGTAAATCCAGCAAATCGCTTGCAAGAATTCGAAGCATTAATTTCAAGAACGCATGCCAATGGAATGAAAGTGCTCATCGATATTGTCCCGAATCACGTGGCGCGGAAGTATGAAGGTAAATCCAACCCGAAAGGCGTTCGCGATTTTGGCGCTGATGACAATGTTAACGTCGAATATGACCGCAACAACAATTTTTACTACATACCAGGACAAGGTTTTGAAGTTCCCACCTCGGATAGTTACAAACCTTTGAATGGTGAGAAAAACCCATTGATAGATGGTTCATTTACAGAATTTCCTGCAAAATGGACTGGTAACGGAACGCGATTGCCAAAACCAGATATCAATGATTGGTACGAAACTGTAAAAGTCAATTACGGTATTAAGCCGGATGGATCTAAAGATTTTCCTGAATTGCCTGCCGGATATGATCAAAAATCAATAAAAGACCATTATGCCTTTTGGGCAAACAAAGACGTGCCTAGTTCATGGAAAAAATTCAGAGACATTGCGTTATATTGGACAAACAAAGGTGTTGATGGGTTTCGATATGATATGGCGGAAATGGTTCCATATGAATTTTGGAGCTACATGAACTCAGCCATTAAAATGAAAAATCCAAATGCCTTTTTGTTGGCAGAAGTATATAATCCGAACGAATATCGAAATTATATTTATTTGGGTAAAATGGATTATCTGTATGACAAAGTTGATTTGTACGATCATCTGAAAGAAGTTATTCGAGGCAAAGCATTGCCAGATCCAATCTCTAGTATCCAAGAAAAATTTGCTGATATTGAGAGGCATTTATTACATTTCTTAGACAATCATGATGAGCAGCGATTGGCAAGTAAAGACTTCGCTGGAACACCTGAAAATGGAAAACCTTTAATGGTGGTGTCAACAACCTTGAGTTCATCACCAACGATGATTTACTTCGGACAAGAAGTTGGCGAAGCCGGTAATGAAGATGGAGGATTTGGGAAACCAACGAGAACATCGATTTTTGACTACGTCGGAGTTCCTAGCCACCAAAGATGGATGAATGAGGGACTATTTGACGGCGGTAAATTAACAGAGTCTGAAAAAAACTTACGAGATTTCTATTCTCGATTGCTCAATTTCTCCATTAACAGTTCGGCATTGATGGGTAAGTTTAAGGAAATACAATCTGTTAACCGCGGCTTTTCTTCTGTAAATAATAAAAAACAAGAGGCAATTGCTGCTGTCGCGGAAGCTTATTCAAATGAAAGGAGTGCATATACTGAAGAATTGTATTCTTTTGTGCGATGGTCAAACTCGCAAAAATTAATTGTGGTTGCTAATTTTTCTTCGGTAACGGAAAGTAGTTTTGAGCTGATTGTACCAGCAGAAGTTATCAGCGAATGGAAATTGAAAGACGGCAGCTACGATTTGAAGGAGGAACTATACCAAACAGTAGAAGCAAAATTGAATGTCAAAGACGGTCAAGGAACTATCAAAATTTCGATTCCTGCGTCGGAGTCTTTTATATTTAGTTTAAAATAAATAGCGGTAGAACACGCCAAAGTCGTACTTTTCTTAAAGTGTGGCTTTTTATTGGTCTCAGAAGTACTTAAAACTATGAACTTTATTTCATTTCGCTTTAAGCTTCTAAAAATGTTATTTTTGACCGCTAATTCGCTAATTTATCAGTTTAATTAGCGAATTAGCGGTCAAATAATTATCGCACGTTGGCAGACTTTTAGTCTGCAACCACAACTTATGGACTTTAAGTCCATAGTGGTTTATTTTTTCAAAGTGTATTTTAAAAACATAAAACCAATGGAGCCAGCAATAACAGACGCTAACAAAATGGCTATTTTAGAATGATTGATAACTTCTTCGTGTTCAAAAGCCAACAGGGTAATGAAAATTGACATTGTAAATCCAATTCCGCCCAAGAAGCCAGCACCAGCAATGTTTTTCCACTTCAAATCGTTGGGCAAAGCACAGAGTCCAACAGCAGCGGCGCCATACGAAAGCAGCCATATTCCGAGCGGTTTTCCGATAACCAAACCGATCATAATACCAATGCCACTCGCATGACTTAACCCGTCCAGTAAATGATCTCCTAGGGTAATCGCGGTATTTGCAAGAGCGAACAGTGGCAAAATAAAAAACGCGACTGGACTGTGTAAAAACTCCTGTAAAATGTAGGAAGTTGATTTTTCATCTCCATTGCCAAAAGGAATGGCAAAAGCAACCAGTACTCCTGTAATTGTGGCATGCACTCCAGTTTGCATCATGAAATACCACATAATAAAACCGCCAATTAAATAGGGAAATACATTTCGAACTTTTAATCGATTGAAAGCAAGCAAGACAATCCAAATGGAGAAAGCAATCCCAAGGTGATAAAAAGAAATACTCTTGGTGTAGAAAATCGCAATAACGAAGATAGCTCCCAAATCATCAATGACGGCAAGTGCGGTTAGGAATACTTTGAGGGATGTGGGCACACGATTGCCCAATAAAGAAAGAATGCCAATTGCGAATGCGATGTCGGTTGCCATCGGAATTCCGGCTCCTGATTGTGTTGCAGTTCCAAAATTGAAAAGCAAATAAATGCCCGCTGGAATAATCATACCGCCAAAAGCACCGAATAGAGGAAGTGCTGCACTTTTTACATTTGAAAGTTCCCCAATATAAACTTCACGCTCTAATTCTAAACCGATGAGTAGAAAGAAAATGGCCATCAAGCCGTCATTGATCCAATCGACTAGCGAATGTGAACCGATTTCTTGCGTCCAAAATGAAATATAATGTGTTTGATAAATGGAATTTGCAAATACCAATGACAATAAAGTAACGACCACCAAAACAATTCCACCTGCTTTTTCACTTTCGAAAAATTTTATAAAGAGTTTGGTCGTATTGGTAGATTGCGTTTCCAAAATTACTTGTGTATGGTTTGCATTCTGTTTGGTCCGACAGAAACAATTTTTATAGGAACTTCAACTTCTTTTTCAATATAATCGATGTAGGTTTTGAGTTCATTTGGCAATTCATCATAGGAACTCATTCCCGTCAAATCAGCTTTCCAACCTTTAAATTCTGTATAAATTGGCGTCACATTTTCCGGTTCGATATTGTAGGGTAAATGTGTGATTTTTTGACCTTTATAATCGTACGCGGTGCAGACTTTTAGAGTTTCAAATCCAGATAATACATCGCCTTTCATCATCATCAATTGTGTTACGCCGTTTATTTGCACTGCATATTTCAAGGCAACTAAATCGAGCCATCCACAGCGTCTTTTTCTGCCCGTTACCGAACCAAACTCATTACCAATGCTTGCCATGATATCGCCAGCTTCTTCAAAATCTTCCGTAGGAAAAGGTCCGCTGCCCACGCGTGTTGTGTAAGCTTTAAAAATCCCGTAAACGTCTTTAATTTTATTTGGCGCAATTCCTAAACCTGTGCAAGCCCCTGCCGCAGTTGTGTTTGAAGAGGTAACAAAAGGATACGTCCCGAAATCAACGTCGAGTAAGGAACCTTGAGCGCCTTCACACAAAATTGACTTTCCGTCTTTTTGCGCTTGGTGTAAATATTCCTCAGAATCGATGAAGGTGAGTTGTTTCAATTCTTCGATAGCGTCGAAAAATTCTTTTTCCAATTCGGGTAAATTATACTGAATGTTTACATCGTAAAACGCAATCATTGCTTCGTGCTTGGTTGCTAATGCTCTGTAACGTTCTTTGAAATCTGCAAGTTCGATGTCGCCCAAACGAATGCCGTTTCTTCCGGTTTTATCCATATAAGTTGGGCCAATTCCTTTGAGTGTGGAACCAATTTTGGCTTTTCCTTTGGCGGCTTCTGATGCGGCATCTAACAACCGATGTGTGGGTAAAATTAGGTGTGCTTTTCTAGATAGAATCAATTTGCTTTTAATATCCAGATTGAATTTTGCCAAACCGTCCAATTCGCTTTTAAATACTACCGGATCGATAACCACGCCATTTCCGATGATGTTGGTGGCGTTTTTGTGGAAAATTCCTGATGGTATGGTGCGCAAGACATGTTTTATTCCATCAAATTCTAAAGTATGTCCAGCGTTTGGTCCGCCTTGAAAACGAGCAATTATATCGTATTTAGAGGTGAGCACATCGACAATTTTTCCTTTGCCCTCGTCGCCCCATTGTAATCCTAGTAATAAATCTACGGCCATTTTTTTAGTTGTGTGTTGTATGTTGTGAGTTGTATGTTGTATGTTGTGTGTTTTTGTTTTGGAATTTATAATGTCAGTAATGGAATTTATATGCGTTAGGGATAGAGGCAAGCACCGCGTGCAGCCGATAGCCCGGCGTTGGCTTATAAGGAATTGTGATTGAATGGAAATACTCTTGCCAACGCAACGCCCTAATTATTAATTGTTAATTATCCATTATCAATTGATTTTTTCTTGTTGCCATATAAATAAAGCGAATGATTTGTGATTTCTATATCAAAAATTTCTTCGATGGTTTTTTTGATCATTTGTATTCTTGGGTCGCAAAACTCGATGACTTCGCCGGTGTCGGTCATAATGATGTGGTCGTGTTGCTTGTCAAAATAGGATTTTTCGTAATGCGCTTGATTTTGCCCAAATTGGTGCTTGCGAACCAAGGCGCAATCTAACAGCAATTCGATGGTGTTGTACAAAGTGGCACGGCTGACGCGATAGTTTTTGGTTTTCATTTTGATGTAGAGGTTTTCAACGTCAAAATGTTCTTTACTGTCGTAAATTTCATGAAGAATTGCGTAACGCTCGGGCGTTTTACGGTGCCCTTTATTTTCTAGATACAAGGTAAAAACGTTTTTTACAATTTCTTGATTTTTACTGTTGTCGGTAGCAATTAATGTCATGCGTCAAAGGTAATTTTTTTTATTGTGCGTTGGAAATGAATTAAATTTAAAAACTTTAACAATAATAGGTAGTTTTCAACATTTATGGCTGTTTACTTTCTCGTCTTTGCATCTTTGAGAACATTATACCTTATTGTCTGATAGGTTCAAATCCACATAGTACATTATTTTATGGTTAATTTTTGTTCACTCTAGTGACTTTGTCTACACCATCAATCTTCTTAATGTTTTCAATGAGTTTTTTCAAAATGATATTATTTTGTACAATCACTGTGACTTGTCCGTTAAAGATTCCCGCGTCTCCACTCAAGGAAATACTTTGAATATTGACATGCATGTTGTTTGAAATCACTTTTGTCAACTCGTTGGTGAGTCCCAAAGTATCCATTCCTGTAATGTTAAGAATGGCTTTAAATTCTTGTTGCGTCGAATCAATCCATCGTGCTAAAATAATACGATACGCGTAATTCGATTGCAAGCTAATGGCGTTTGGGCAGTCTTTTTTGTGCACTTTAATTCCCTCATTAATTGTCACAAAACCAAAAACTTCGTCGCCAGGAATGGGGTTGCAGCACGTAGACAATTTGTAGTCGAGTCGGTCTTGATCGGCGCCAAAAACCAACATATCGAAATTACTGCTAATAAATTGTTTGTTGATGTCGGGATCAGCAGTCGTATTTGTTCTTTTGATTTTACTCTTGAAAAAGTTCATCAATGTATTGCTTTTCTGCGCTGCAAAATCCTTTAATTGTTGGTTTTCTATCGAACCAATGCCAACACGATAATACAAATCCAAACTGGTTTTCAATCTGAAATAATTGACCAGTTCGTTAACCACTTGTTCATTTAACGTAATCTTGAGTTGCTTCAATTTTCGAGTAAGCAATTCCTTGCCGTCTTCCGCCATTTTCTTCGTGTTCTCATTGAGGACATTTCTGATTTTGTTCTTGGCTCGTGAGGTGGTTACGTAATCCAACCAGCTTGACGTTGGCTTCTGGTTTTGTGAGGTAATCACTTCAATTTGATCTCCGCTTTTGAGCTCTGTGTTCAGTGGAACCAATTTGCCGTTTACACGTGTTCCTCGGGTCCGAATACCAATTTCTGAGTGAATGCTAAACGCAAAATCTAATGAAGTCGCACCTTTGGGCAATGATTTGATTTCTCCTTTTGGCGTAAAAACGAAAATTTCTTTGGCATACAAATTCATTTTGAAATCCTCAACAAAATCAACTGCATTGGTTTCGGAGTTTTCTAAAGCTTCTTTTAGCAGATTTAGCCAAACATCCAAACCGCTTTCTTCTGTTGCGCCTTGTTTGTATTTGTAGTGCGCGGCGTAACCTTTTTCTGCAATTTCATCCATGCGCTCACTGCGCACTTGAATTTCTACCCAACGGCCTTTGGGTCCCATCACGGTAATATGTAACGCTTCGTAACCGGTTGATTTTGGGGAGGAAATCCAGTCGCGCAATCTACTTGGACTCGGACGGTAATGATCCGTTACGATGGAATAGATTTTCCAGGCGATAAATTTTTCGTCGTGTAGGTTTGATTTGTATACAATTCGCAAAGCAAACTTATCATAGACTTCATCAAAACTCACATTCTGCGCTTTCATTTTGCGTCGAATAGAATAGATAGATTTTGGTCGACCTTTGATGATATATTCTACATTTTCTTCATCAAGCGATTTCTTAAGAACTTCCGAGATGCTATTGATGTATGCGTCTTGTTCTTCTTTGGTTTCTTTGATTTTACTAACAATATCATTGTAAATTTTAGGTTCGGTATATTTCAAACCCAAATCTTCAAGCTTCATTTTGATATTGTACAAACCCAGACGATGGGCGAGTGGTGCGTATATATATAAAGTTTCAGAAGCAATTTTGATTTGTTTGTGCTCTGGCATCGAGTCCATGGTTTGCATATTGTGCAAACGATCCGCTAGTTTAATCAAGATTACACGTACGTCATCGTTGAGTGTCAGTAGCATTTTACGGAAATTTTCCGCTTGCATAGAGACGTTTAAATCTTTTTGAACTTGTGAAATTTTGGTCAATCCTTCAACGAGTTGTGCAACTTTGGGATTAAACATCTTTTCGATATATGCCAACGTAATATCAGTGTCTTCTACGACATCGTGCATGAGTGCAGCAGCTATTCCTGTTGCACCCAAGCCAATTTCCGAAGCCACAATTTTAGCTACAGCAATGGGATGAAAAACATAGGCTTCACCGGATTTGCGTCGTTGCTCTTTGTGGGCATCTACAGCTAAGTCAAAGGCTTTACGAATGAGTTTTTTATCCTCAGCAGTCAGGGTTTGATAGCTGATCCTCAGTAATTCCTTGTATTCTTTAGCAATTGCTTTGTTTTCTTTTTCAATTTCAATTTCAACCATAGCCTTTGTTCTTCAATTTTTAACAACAGAAATAACAATCGAAATGTACAATTTTTATTGATAACAAGCAACGGCAAATTATTGTTGAAAGTTGGGCGTGACCACGAGGGTCAGGCTGTTCGCTGCAATTCCTCGCTCGTACCTCGCTGTGGGATTTTCGCTGCCATCCTTCACGCGGCCGGGTCTTGCATTCGATGATTGTTGTTGAAATCGAAATGTTTAACCGTTTAATTATTTAATCGGTTATCGTTAAGAAGATTTTATTGTGAAAACCGCTAATCTTCAACTATAATTTCTTTATAACTTAAAATTCCGCTGCCGTTTTGCTTCATAAATAAGTATCGCGGCTGCCACCGAAACATTCATCGAATCAATTGCGCCTTGCATCGGAATATTGATGTTTTGTGTGGCTTTATCGCGCCATTCTTGTGACAAACCTGTGGCTTCTGTTCCCACCACTAACGCGGTAGGCTGTGTAAAATCTTGGATGTGGTAGGAAGTCGAGTTTTGCAAAGTCGCGCTGTAGAAGTTGATGTTGTTTTGTTGTAGAAATGTGATGATTTCTGAGGTGCTGCCCACTGCGATTTGATTGGTAAACAAACCGCCGACACTGGAACGTACAATATTTGGATTGTACATATCGCTTTTTGGATTGGCGATAATCACCGCATCGAGATTTGCAGCATCAGCCGTTCGCAGTAACGCACCAATATTTCCAGGTTTTTCTGGAGCTTCTGCAATTAAAATCAAAGGATTGTTGGACAACTTTAAATCTGAAAGTTGCATCGATTTGGTTCTAGCAATAGCGAGAATTCCTTCGGTGGTATCTCGATATGCTAACTTTTGATAGACTTCTTTGTTGATTTCGATGAGCGGAATCTGTTGTGAAAGTTGGTTCACCGAAATAGGATCTATTAACTCAGGAAAAAAAAGCAGCGTTTCTAGTTCATAACCACCTTGAATGGCCAGTTGAATCTCACGTTGACCCTCAATCAAAAAAGTACCAGATTGCTTTCTGGCTTTTGCCTTTTCCTGCAATTGCACCAAAGATTTAATCAACGGATTTTGGACTGATGTAATGACTTTCAAAACATAAAATTAGGGTTGCTCAAATGTATAATAGAATTGCGAGTAAAAAAAAATGCCCTGTATATTTTTACAAGGCATTTCACTTTTGAGTTATTTTCTTAATTCGACTTGATAATTTTTATAGTCGAAACGTTAGAATAAGTGGTTATTTTGAAGAAATACTGTCCATTTGTTAAGGAAGAAATCGACACCTCTACTTCTTTTGATTGCGCAGCTTGTTCTTGTACGAGTTGACCCAAGATGTTGTAAACTTCAATCTGTCTGATAGGTTCTGTGCTAGTGAAAGAAACTTTATCACTCGTTGGATTTGGAAAATACGCTATTTGCTCCTTGTTAAAATTTGATACAGAAAGAACAGCACAATTTACAGTTGCATTCCATCCACTCGAAGTATTTACACCATCCGAATAAAATTTAAATGTCAAGGCGCCAGTGGCATCGGTAGAGGTAATGGTTCCTGGGTTGTTTGTTCCTGTAAATCCATATTGTTCGACTATAAAGGGAGAAGCAGTGCTTGGACCATCGTATATTGTCAATTTGTCCGCTTGATTTTCTAACGAAAATGAAGTAAATGTGACAGTTGCCTTTTCATTTGGGTTGATAGGGGTGATGGTCGTTGTATACAATTCACCGTTGGAATACGCTCCAGTTGGTCCGCCAGAATCGAAGAAAACGCCGTCAACACAGTGATTGATTAACGTTGAGAACGAAGCATTACTCAACGCTGAGAAAACACCATTGCTACAACTCGCTCTAACGTAAAAATCGTAATTGCTATAGGATTGTAGGTCTGTAAATGTGAACGAATTCGTGGTAACGGTCTGAAAAACGCCAGTAGGTGGATTGCCTTGCGGTACGACCAAAATTTCAAATAACGACGAACCATTTGGATTTGTCCATGTTAAGGTTGCTCCACTAATTGTCTCAGAAGAAACTGAAATCTCATTGGCATTACTGCATTGGGTAGTAAATTTATATACCGAAGAATAGTTAGAAGAACCACAAATATTGTTCGACTTGACTCTCCAATAGTAGTCGCTTCCGAAATCTAAATCAGCAAGATTAATTTGACTGTTTGCGCTGATGAATGAGTCAACATTTGTAACGAACAGTTGGTCTTTCGAAATCTCAATCGTATAGTCAGAGGCATTAGCGCCAACATTCTCCCATACTAATGTTGGGTTGTTATCGGCAGGATTCGTATTGTTTGCAGGACTAGTTAAAATCGGCGCAGTTGCCAATGTATTTTGAATTACTAAACTGAGGTTTAGGGCAGCATTGTATGAAGCTGAATTAGCGCGCAGTGTTAACAGATAATTTCCAGTTGCTGTTGCGCTTAAACCCGAAATTGTTACTGAACCGGTTCCGGCATTTGAAAATGTTGTTGGACTAAAATTTGCGACCGCTCCAGGAGGTAATCCCACTAAATCTAGGGTGGCTGTTTCCGTAAACGTAGCAGGCGTTGCCAATTGGAAGTTAAAAGTACTCACATCAGCACCAACGCAATTTCTGTTAAGAACACTACTTTCAGAACTCAACAACAACGGTTTTGCTGCAACACCACTTATGATCAAAGAATAATTTTGCAAGCTGTTTGTAAGATTTCCTTTGTGGCTAACTGTAACGGTATAAGTTCCTGATGGATTAGCAATTTCGATTTTTTCTACATTATCAACGACATTGTCCTCTTTGGTTGCGGGCTCATCAACTTCAGCTGGGTTTAGTTTCCATGGAAAATTCACTTCATTTCCTTTGGTTATTCTAATGTCGAGATCATTTACGAGGGCAGGAGTAGCAAGGTCAATTTGGTTGCTTTGAATGACCGCGCCTGCTGGGTCGGTCCAGCAAATCGTCGCGACAATTGGTTGGTTTGCACTAATCGGTTCGATATTGATTGAGTATGATTTACCTTGTCGCAACACATTTTCTTGAATGTAAGATTGTGATCCTTCTGCCGTAATTAAAACCGCCGCTTTTTCTGCATTAAGCAATCCCCAACCAAAACGGTAGTCCGGACCCGGAGAAGTACCCGCTTCATCTGCCGTATGGATAGCTAGACCGCGCAATGTGGCTGCTTTCATAAAGCCACCTTTTACATTCTTGTGATGTTGTTGCAGTAGTAAAAGCGTTCCAGCCACATTTGGTGATGACATGGAAGTTCCGCTATAGCTGCTGTATGAATTGTCCGAATTGGAAGTCGAAGACCTAACATTTACTCCTTTTCCACAAATATCTGGTTTGATTCTTCCATCATCTGTTGGTCCCCAACTGCTAAAACCAGACATTACAACACTACTTGGAGAAGTGTAATTGGAGACTTGATTTACTGCAGCAACGATGAGTCCATTTTTGGAATTGCTTTTTCCAGAAAGTAAATCATATCCTTGTTTGTCATCATTATATCCCGCATTTCTTGAATTCCCCGCGGAGTTTACAAATAAATAATATGGCGCATTAAACATTACGTTATCAAAGAAACGTGCGTCTGAATCGTATTTTCCCCACTCCGGAATTGACACAAAATCAGGATCTGAACCATAAGAATGATTCGAAATCAACAGTCCGTTGGCTGCAGCTAGAGTGACTTCATTTCCATCACTATTCCAATCGTAGGCACGAAGATTTGCTTGAGAAGCCATTCCTTTTGCAGATGCGCTTGCTGTTGCATTTCCCATCATTGTTCCACCAACGTGCGTTGCGTGTGCGGACAAACTCGGTGGACTGTCAACTTGGGTTACGCGTCCGGTAAGAAGGTTGTGTGTTGTTCTAACGCGCCCTCCGTCCCAAATTCCGATTGTCATATTTTGACCGTCCAAATTTAACCCGAGACTCCCTCCAGAATTAAGGCGATTTGCGCGAGTTGTTATTGCTGCTCCCACATTATCAGTGGTGTAATAAACAGGATTTCCGTATTTGTTTATTCTAATTAATTCAGTAACGCCACCATTTTTATCTGAGTTGAATAGCGTTTTCCATCCTTTTACTGTTGCCATTTCCCAGGCGAGTTTTTTTTCTGCTTTAAAAATAGAATCGTAGATGGGTGCTAATCTGTAAAGTTCTGCCACGTTCGTTGCCGCAATTATTTGCTCTTTTTCCTTCTCCGTTTGCGCATTGGCAACAAAAAAGCAAAAACTTAAGAGAATTGTTTGAAAAGTGATTTTCATTTAGATAAAAATTAAATTTTGCGCTAAATTAATTCAAAAATGCATAACTTTTTGTTTGTGCAGTGAATTAGAATGACAAACAGATGTTAAACTTTTCTTATTGAAACGGATGGAGATAAATCAATAATTTTATTGACTGAGAAATAAATAACCATAAAAAGGTTCCGGATAGTCTTTATCGTTAAGTTCAAGACTGTAGAAGTAAGTCCCATTTGTAATTTCAGCGCTATTGATGATCAGCCCTTTTGTTGCTTTTCCGTCCCAATCTGGTATGGTATTATTGCCCAGCCAAACCAATTGGCCCCAACGGTTGTATATTTCTAAATTAAAATCAAAAAATACATTTCTCAATCGGTCAATGGTAAAAGTATCGTTGACACCATCATTGTTTGCAGATACAAAATTGTAGATAATCGGAGGGCACTTTACTGTTTTTAAAAGGAATGATGTACTTTGGAAGCAATCTCCATTATCTACTTTTACAAAAATTGGAGTTGGTGTTGCACTTACACTAAAGTCAGAAATGTTTGAGATGGAATTGCGATTACCAACTAAATCTTCTAAACTAGTGTAGAAAGTTACGATGTCTGTCGGATTCTGTTTGGCGGTATTTTCATAATTTGAAAAATCAAAAGTGCCAGATCCTAATCCTTCATTACACGAAGTTACATCTGCTAGAGGCTGCAGTGGTACCGATGTGAAAAAAGAGGTGTTTTGGCGTGATGAGTTGTTCTCTTCATCAATTTCAATAATAACACCTTGACCTAATCCGTTGTCATCAATAACAAAACTGATATCGAATGGACTTTCAATTGCATCTGGAATTTGAAGGATAATTATTCCAGTTTCGATTTCATTTACGTCAATTTGATTTTGTGTTTGTGTCGTTGTGAGAAGCACATCATTTACATAAATGGCAATCGGAACATTTGGGGGTAGGGCTTTGGTAGATTGAAAATTGGATGCCGTATAATTCACAATAATTTCTTTTGAATTGCATCGCACGGCAATATCATCAATTGCTATTTGTGCATCAGGAAGCTGCGAATTTAATTTCGTCACAATAGTATTAATCATCACAAAATCTTGACCTGATCCCAATTGAATTGTTGCCGAAGTATCTCCAATTTGAATCGTATTTTGAATTTCATAGATATCTAAATCCATATTATACATGCTGTCATTATTGGTGATGCTATTGGTTCCATTGAAAGCATTATTTACTGGATTAAGTGGAAGATTTTGCAATGCAATCGAGTTGATGGTGAGCGTTTCATTTACTTGAATGTTCTCATCGCCTTCCCACGCCAAAAATCCGATTTTTGCATTTTGATTATCAACAACATTCAGACTGTCTAAAACAATTGAAATAGTATTGGGAACTGCCTGAAGCCCGTCATAGACATTAATTTGATTGTAAGGCAAAGTATTATTTCGATACACAACAACAATAGCCCAACCGCCAAAATTTGTTCTGTTTTGAAAATAATAGTCAATCCAAGGGTTCAAGTCGAGGTCACTGAGTGTGTATGTCCCGTTTCCAGTCGATTGAACAAAACTCGTAATATCGGAAAACGCACTAAAGTATTCCAAGTTATTGCCGTTGGCGGTCCGCAAATGTTGGAAAGTACGTTCTGGAGTGATGGTGGTATTGTTTAATTGAATTTCAAAGTCGCCTGGTCCGCAACCTGCCCAATATAAATAGGCTTTTTCGACAATATCATTGGGATTTAACGCCAACGTGGCCGAAGAGGAAGTATTGATTTCTGCAACGGTCATGTATGAATTTTCATTTCCATTTAGAGTATTTCCGACAAACGTGAAGTCGAATCGACCATTAAATTGGTCCAATAACGCCACGTTCTGCCCAACGAGATATGTCGGAGTTAGTGCAATAAGAAGCAAATATTTGATCAATTGTTTACGCAAAATAGAAGAAATATGAGTTTAAAAGTAAGAAAAATAGTTTAGGAATAGGACTTCTGTATTTTTTTAATTGCTTGGCGTATTATTGTTAATTTTTTCTAAAGTAATAAATAGTAGCTTTGTAGCACAATTTTAATTTTTAGTAATTGAATTTTTTCAAAACCATAGCACGAACGCCACTATTTAAAGTTGCCTCTTTAAATGGAGTTAGCGTAATTTTAAAAATTGCAATTGGAGTAATAACTTCAAAAGTCTTGGCGGTTTTTATTGGTCCAAGTGGTTTGGCGTTGACTGGAAATTTGAAAAACTTTCTGACTTCAGTTGAAAGTATTGCGACATTAGGTTTTCAAAATGGGATTGTAAAATATGTAGTAGAGGCTAAAGAAGATCGACTTGCATTAAAGAAAATACTATCAACCATTTTTATCAGTTTGTTTGCTGTTTCTCTGGCTTTAAGTTTTATATTGTTTGGATTTTCGAGTTACTTTACTTCTTTGATATTTGGTTTTCAATCCACTTACAACCTTATTTTTAAGATACTTGCAATTGTACTTCCGTGGTATGCTTCAACTGCTTATTTGTTGGTAATTCTTAATGGATTAGGAAAGTTTAAGAAAGTCATTTACGTTAATATTATCGGCAATATTATTGGATTGCTTTTTTGTATTGTCGCAGTTTATTATTATGCGACTTTTGGTGCCTTAGTTGCGATCATTGTGCCACCCGCATTGTTATTCTTTGTTGCTTTTTATTATGTCGATAAGGAAATTTCTTTTTTTTCGAATATTTCCCGAGGTAGTTTTGATTGGAGCGTTTTGAAGAACTTATCTTCCTACTCTTTAATGGCTTTGGTTTCTTCCGTTTTTGGATCTTTTGTTTTCTTGGCAATTCGAAATAATATTATTACTGTTTTAGGATTGGAAAGTGCAGGTTATTGGGAAGCAATGACGCGAATTTCTACTTATTATTTAATGTTTATCTCTACCATTTTAAGTGTTTATTTTTTTCCGAAATTGGCTTTCTCCACTTCCAAGAAAGCGGTTCAAAATGTTGTTAAGAGCTACTATTTTGGAGTCTTACCATTCTTTGTTATTGGTGCGGTCGTTTTGTTCTTTTTCAGATTTTTTCTAATCAAAGCCCTCTTTTCGAAAGATTTTATTCCAGTTGCTGATTTGTTTTTGTGGCAATTAATTGGAGACGCTTTCAAAGTTGCTTCTCTGATTTTAGGTTATCAGTTTTACGCAAAAAAGTTGACTTCCGCGTTTATTGTAACTGAGCTTTTTTCGTTAGCAATAATGTTTGCTTTTTCACATTTCTTCGTCATTTCGTATGGACTTGTAGGCGTAGTCATAGCACATGCGCTAACCTATTTTATTTATTTTATTGTGTTGCTTTTGTATTTTCGAAGAAGTTTATTCTAATAAAAAAAGGATGTCTTTATGACATCCTTTTTTTGTATTAAGTTTTTATTTTTTTCTATAAAGCCGTAATTATAAATTCACTTCTTCTATTGGCTTGGTGTTCTTCTTCAGAACATTTAACGTCATCTGCACATTTGTTTACAAGTTGTGTTTCACCGTAACCTTTACCAGTGAGTCGGTTTTCTTCTACACCATTTTTAACTAACCATGCCATTGTAGATTTGGCTCTACGATCGGATAGTTTTTCGTTGTATTTGAAAGAAGCACGGCTATCAGTATGTGATCTGACATCAATTTTCATGGTTGGATATTGCTTCATCACGTCGAGAATTTTCTCAAGTTCAAGTGCTGCATCGGGACGAATATTCCATTTGTCGAGGTCGAAGTAAATAATTTTTATACCAAATGCTTTGGCTAAGTCATCACCCACAGTAACAGGTTTTACGGTTTTCTCTAACTGAATAGGAAGATCGGTTTTCCCCGTGGTTTTTGAAATAGTTATGCGTTGTTCTTTAGTACTGTATTTTTCTTTTTCGGCTCTGACGTAGTATATTTTTCCGCATTCTACCGATTTGAATTTATAGAATCCTTTGTCGTCGGAGGTAACTTCTTCGAGTTTGTTGAATTTCTCATCAAAGAGCGTAACTAGCGTATTAGGAAGAATTTCTCCTGTTTCTAAATCTGTTACGATTCCAGATAATTCTTGCTCGCAGATTAGTTTTCTGGTTTCTAAGAATTTGTAGATATCATCGAATCCTTTGCCACCATCGCGGTTAGAGGACAAAAATCCTTTTCTGGTTTTGGTGTCAATTAAGTACGCGAAATCATCTTTGGGAGAATTGGCAGGAGCCCCGATATTCATTGGATTTTGAAAGGTTCCATCAGGATTCATTCTTGCCATAAAGATATCTAAACCACCCAGACCAGGATGCCCGTCCGTGGCGAAATACAATTCGTTTTCATCGGTAAGCAAAGGGAAGGTTTCTCTTGCTTCTGTGTTGATGTTATTTCCTAAATTCTCTGGTGTTCCAAAAGAACCATCACCACTAATGGATACTTTCCACAAATCGGATTGTCCTTTAGTTCCTGGCATATCAGAGGCAAAGTATAGTGTTTTTTCATCTGGACTCAGCATAGGATGTGCTACGCTGTAACTATCACTATTGAAAGGAAGTTCAGTTGCTTTTTGCCAACGATTTTCAATCAAAGTGGCTTTGTATATTTTAAGTAGCGTCATTTTGCTAGCATCTTTTCCTTTTACACCGTTATTGAAATTGTTTCTGGTAAAGTACATGGTGTTACCGTCTTTGGTAAAAACGGGAGTCGACTCATGAAATTTAGAATTTACATTTTTAGCAAATTTCTCAGGTTCAGCAAGAGTTCCCTCAGGAGTAGGATCAGAGGAGTACAAATTGGTAAAATACTGATTGGTCCATTTGTGTTTTTTTTGTGCAAAACTACCCGTATCACGAGAAGAGGTAAAAACTAGTTTGGTTCCAGAGAATGCACTTCCGTAATCAGAATATTGAGAGTTGATACCCGAATCCTCGATGTTGTATCTACCGGAATTGGCTTTGATTTCCTCCATATAGTTCTGCTTGTCTTTGAATATTTTACCTCTAAGATCTTCAGAAGAATTGGTGTTGAAAAGCTTCATCATTTCATCGGCTTTTTGGTAATCACCAACGGCTTTCAAAGATTGGGCATAACGATAGTAGTACTCAGGTTGTAATTCGGTGTTCATTGCAAATAACTCTCCATACCATTTCGCGGCTTTATCAAGCTCTGCATTAAAGTAATAGGCATTTGCTATTTTCTGAAACATATCAGCCGATTTGTAACCTTTGTTTGCAATACGTTCGTAGGTTTTAGTAGCGTCGATATAGGCAAACTTATCGTATTGCTTGTCGGCTTTTTTCACGCCTCTGCTTTGAGCATAACTATTCAAAGCTAAAACACTCAAAAATGTGATATATATTATTGCTTTATTTTTCATGATGTTTTAGATTTAGAAGAATCGAGGAGAAGTGATTTTGTTATAGTTGTTGAATAATTCAAAACGTAAGAATATCTCATGCGATCCAGAGTTATAGGTTCTTAGACGAGTGGTTTCCATGTCGTATCCGTATCCGAGATACAATCCATCGGTGACTTGAAAACCGGCTAGTGCACTCACAGCAGCATCCCAACGGTAGGCGGCACCAACGACGAATTTATCGAAGAACATAAAGTTTGCTGACACATCTACTTGAAGAGGTGAACCCGTTACCATTTTGGTTAACAAAGCAGGTTTGAATTTGATATCTGGACTCAAATCGAATACATGCCCAGCGATGAAGTAGTAGTTGATTCTTTCTTTGAATATGGATACGTTATCGCTATCATAACGATTTGATTGAATGAAATTCGGTACCGATATTCCGACGTACGTTTTATCAGAATGTAAGTAGATCCCCGTTCCGATGTTTGGAGAGAACTTACTATAGTTCACTAAAGATGGGTCATTGGCTTGCTCGGGATTGAGTTGAGAAGCATCTAGATTAAAGAAGTTTCCGGTTGCTTTCACCCCAAAGGATAGTTTGTAAGCTTCTGAGGCTTTAATTGTATAGGAAATATCAGCAGAGACTGTATTCTCTACCGTTGGTCCGATTCTATCATTGATAGCGGAGAGCCCGATTCCAACGTTACTTTCACCAATGGGAGAATTAAACGATACGGCATTGGTCACCGGGGCACCATCTAAACCAACCCATTGGGTTCGGTGCAGACCAAATATACTCATTACACCTCTCGATCCTGCATAAGCTGGATTGATATTGATCGTATTGTACATGTACTGCGTGAATTGGGCATCTTGTTGCGCAAAACTCGCCGAGGCTGTCAAGATCAAAACGAAAATTAATATTCTTGTTTTCATTAGTTTCTAGTTTTTAACCTGAGGGTGAGGCACCCTCAGATGTTAGATTTGAGTTTGGTTTATTGTGTTAGGAATAAGTATCCTTCTTTACGTTTATTGTTTCCATCCGAATCAGTATATTCAATAACATAGAAGTAGGTTCCAGTTGGTAGGTCCTCTCCTTTAGCAACAGTCGCTCTACCTTCAGAGATACCTTTGAATACTCGATTTTCGTTATCGTATTGTTTAGTATCATATACAAGAATACCCCATCTATTATAAATTTCTACCGTATTGGTTGGGTAACAAGTGATTTGATCTATCTGCTCTATGATAAACAATTCATTGACACCATCTCCATTTGGTGAGAAGGCATTATAAACTAATAAGGGGCTACATGTAGGAAGAACAGCGCATTCGTCATCAACAGTCATATTTAAGTCGACTTTCACTGCACAACCTCCCGCATCAATAAAATCATACGAAAATAAGTAAGTTCCTACCTCTATTTGATAAGGACTAAATTCAGAGCCAACCAATCCTCCATTCGCACTTGAATTTCCTGTTGACCAAGAACCAGTTAAAGGAGTTCCAGTAGGTAAGAAAGTATTTAAGTCAAATTTAATTTCGGCATCGTTGTTACAATCAGCAGCCGAACTATTTATGGTTAATTGGACGGGTTCAACTCCTGTATTGTCCCAAACACAAGTTGTATTGTTAAACACAAAATTATCCCAACAGTTTACAACTGGTGGTTGAGGATCTTGTGATCCTGTATTGTTCCAAGCACAAGTTGTTGTGTTGAATACAAAGTTATCCCAACAGTTTACTACTGGCGGTTGAGGATCTTGTGATCCTGTATTGTTCCAAGCACAAGTTGTTGTGTTGAATACAAAGTTATCCCAACAGTTTACTACTGGTGGTTGAGGATCTTGTGATCCTGTATTGTTCCAAGCAC
>JBILXS010000019.1:0-52093 GCA_044378345.1 Flavobacterium sp. | reverse complement strand
TCCTGTATTGTTCCAAGCACAAGTTGTTGTGTTGAATACAAAGTTATCCCAACAGTTTACTACTGGTGGTTGAGGATCTTGTGATCCTGTATTGTTCCAAGCACAAGTTGTTGTGTTGAATACAAAGTTATCCCAACAGTTTACTACTGGTGGTTGAGGATCTTGTGATCCTGTATTGTTCCAAGCACAAGTTGTTGTGTTGAATACAAAGCTATCCCAACAGTTTACTATTGCTGGTTGTGCAGGTTGTGTTCCTTCATTATCCCAAACACAAGTTGTGTTGTTGAACACAAAATTATCCCAACAGTTTACTATTGCTGGTTGTGCAGGTTGTGTTCCTTCATTATCCCAAACACAAGTTGTGTTGTTGAACACAAAATTATCCCAACAGTTTACTATTGCAGGTTGAGCAGGTTGTGTTCCTTGATTATCCCAAACACAAGTTGTATTGTTGAACACAAAATTATCCCAACAGTTTACTATTGCTGGTTGTGCAGGTTGTGTTCCTTGATTATCCCAAACACAAGTTGTATTATTAAACACAAAATTATCCCAACAGTTTGCTGCTGATGGAGCCGGAGGTTGCGAACCAGTAACATCATATAAACAAGTTGATGGATTAAAAGTCGCCACTTCATAACAAGCTACAGTTGGTTCAACCGGTATAGTTCCCGTTACTTCCCAAGCACAAGATGTAGTATTGAAAGTTGCAGTTTCATAACAAGCTACAGTTGGTTCAACTGGCATAGTTCCCGTTACTTCCCAAGCACAAGATGTAGTGTTGAAAGTTGCAGTTTCATAACAAGCTACAGTTGGTTCAACTGGCATAGTTCCCGTTACTTCCCAAGCACAAGATGTATTATTGAAAGTTGCAGTTTCGTAACAAGCTACAGTTGGTTCAACTGGCATAGTTCCCGTTACTTCCCACGCACAAGATGTAGTATTGAAATTTGCAGTTTCGTAACAAGCTACAGTTGGTTCAACCGGCATAGTTCCCGTTACTTCCCACGCACAAGATGTAGTATTGAAATTTGCAGTTTCGTAACAAGCTACAGTTGGTTCAACTGGCATAGTTCCCGTTACTTCCCACGCACAAGATGTATTATTGAAATTTGCAGTTTCGTAACAAGCTACAGTTGGTTCAACTGGCATAGTTCCCGTTACTTCCCACGCACAAGATGTATTATTGAAATTTGCAGTTTCATAACAAGCTACAGTTGGTTCAACTGGCATAGTTCCCGTTACTTCCCAAGCACAAGATGTAGTATTGAAATTTGCAGTTTCGTAACAAGCTACAGTTGGTTCAACCGGCATAGTTCCCGTTACTTCCCACGCACAAGATGTATTATTGAAATTTGCAGTTTCGTAACAAGCTACAGTTGGTTCAACCGGCATAGTTCCCGTTACTTCCCAAGCACAAGATGTAGTGTTGAAATTTGCAGTTTCATAACAAGCTACAGTTGGTTCAACCGGCATAGTTCCCGTTACTTCCCAAGCACAAGATGTATTATTGAAATTTGCAGTTTCGTAACAAGCTACAGTTGGTTCAACCGGCATAGTTCCCGTTACTTCCCAAGCACAAGATGTAGTATTGAAATTTGCAGTTTCATAACAAGCTACAGTTGGTTCAACCGGTATAGTTCCCGTTACTTCCCAAGCACAAGATGTAGTGTTGAAAGTTGCAGTTTCATAACAAGCTACAGTTGGTTCAACTGGCATAGTTCCCGTTACTTCCCACGCACAAGATGTATTATTGAAAGTTGCAGTTTCATAACAAGCTACAGTTGGTTCAACCGGCATAGTTCCCGTTACTTCCCACGCACAAGATGTAGTATTGAAATTTGCAGTTTCATAACAAGCTACAGTTGGTTCAACCGGCATAGTTCCCGTTACTTCCCACGCACAAGATGTATTATTGAAATTTGCAGTTTCGTAACAAGCTACAGTTGGTTCAACCGGCATAGTTCCCGTTACTTCCCAAGCACAAGATGTAGTATTGAAATTTGCAGTTTCGTAACAAGCTACAGTTGGTTCAACCGGCATAGTTCCCGTTACTTCCCAAGCACAAGATGTATTATTGAAATTTGCAGTTTCGTAACAAGCTACAGTTGGTTCAACTGGCATAGTTCCCGTTACTTCCCAAGCACAAGATGTATTATTGAAAGTTGCAGTTTCATAACAAGCTACAGTTGGTTCAACTGGCATAGTTCCCGTTACTTCCCACGCACAAGATGTAGTATTGAAATTTGCAGTTTCGTAACAAGCTACAGTTGGTTCAACTGGCATAGTTCCTGTTACTTCCCACGCACAAGATGTAGTATTGAAATTTGCAGTTTCGTAACAAGCTACAGTTGGTTCAACCGGCATAGTTCCCGTTACTTCCCACGCACAAGATGTAGTATTGAAATTTGCAGTTTCGTAACAAGCTACAGTTGGTTCAACTGGCATAGTTCCCGTTACTTCCCAAGCACAAGATGTATTATTGAAAGTTGCAGTTTCGTAACAAGCTACAGTTGGTGCTGCGGGCGCCGCGTTGATAGTTAAAGTAACAGGTGTTCGTGTTGAAAACGAACAATTTCCAACATTTGCTTGTGCATAATAAGTAACTGTACCAACAGTGTTAAGAGTTGGAGAAGCTACAATATTTCCGTCCGTCAGCGCATCGTACCAAACAATTGTTTGTCCTGGTGCTGATGCTGATGCAGTTAATGTTTGTGTTGGGCTGGTTTGACACGCTACTTGGTCGCCGCCTGAAATAGGTGCAGCACCTACGCAGATAGTGACAGTAGCTGAATCACAATTTGTTGGCGTAATTTTTTCACAAATTTGGTAAACAATAGTGTAAACGCCAGCGGGTGTTCCAGCAGGAACAACGATATTTCCACTCGTCAAATCAACAAAAGGAACTAGACCTCCGTTAATTGGTGATGCAGGAGTAACTACAGTTAAATTTACTTGTGAAAGCAAAACTTGGTTTCCTCCTAAAGTATCAATTCCGTTTCCGTTGTTGCTTAATACATTTCCTGCATTTGTATTGCCAGTGGCACCATTAATTGGACCAATGGAATCATTAATTGCATCAATAACCTTACATTTTGAAATTGTAAATGGAAAGAAACATCCAGTAGTATTTGGTGGTAATGCATAATAAGTCACAGTAGATCCGGCTACTAAAGGAAATGGATTCACATCAGAATATTGAATTGAATTTATAGTAACAGGAAATTCATTATAATACGCAGATCCTGGCGGGAAATTCGCTGCAATGGCAGAAGTTCCGATAGTCGACGCTGCATCACAGAATCCGAAATTTCTAATTAAGGGCGTGTTTTGACAATTTGTATCAACATAATTTGCTCCACTAATATTTATTGCTAAGGTTTCAAGTATTGGCTGACCTATACAAGTTCCATTATTTGTATATCCTTTAATAGCTCTTGTGCCTGCAAATTGTATCCCAGTTATTGCACCGGTTCCGTTTGAAGTTGCAGTAACAAAAATTGGACTACCGCAAGTTGGATTTAATAAAATAGAGCAATCTGTTGTGGTTGTTAATTTGAAACTCAATTTTGCCAAAAGTTGATCAGGCGTAACTCCGATTGGTAAGGTTCCTATGTTCCATACAATAGAACCAGTTGCACCAGCTGTTGGATCGAAAGAAACTGTGTTTGGCGTAGGCAATGGAGTAAATAAAATTGTACCAACCGCGCTACCTGGAACATACGAAGCATTATAAGGAATTGGCACAACAACTGTGTAATTGTTGATTGCTTCTGTACCTAAATTTTTAATATCAATATTAAATCCAACATCTTGACCAGGCAAAGAGGTATAAGGTTCTGTTGTAACAGGAACATTATTTATCGATGTTGTAGTTAAGATATTTTCAACTTCTGGAATATAGGCATCTACGGCCATGGCAATCGCAAAAATTACATAGGTATCTTGTGTAGATCCGTATCTAAAAGTTGTAGAAGTTTGATTGTTTGTTAATACGCTGTTATTAGCGTTTGGTATGTTGAACATACTGATATCCAATCCTGTATTATTTGAAAGCGTTGGATTTCTCGGATTACCACCAGTTTGAATAGCAGAATTGAAGAAATTACCTGTTGTATTTCCAGCGTGATTTAATCTCAAAAAGGCATTATCGCTTTGTCTTCTGATTTCAAAATAATCACCCGAAATAGCGCTGTCTCCTTCACCTGCCATCAATCCTAATTTGACGCCAACAGGTCCTGATTGAACCGTATTGAAACCTGAAACAGGAATTTCAAAACTAGCAGTTCCGCCAGTCACATAAGCATGTCCATCAAAGATTGTAACATCGCGGTATTTCATTTTCGAATTTTCGTAAACAACAATCAGAGACCAACCTCCGTAAAAACCAGTACCTCCGCCGTTTCCTTCATTTAATGCAAGGTCGGCAGCCGTATATTCTCCGATGCCGTTGGCCCGAACGTAATCTGTTACTTCTTTGTAAGCAGAATACATAAAACCATCAGAGGTAGTTGGGTAATAAATATCGCTTGCACTCGCAGTAAACTCTGTGTAAGTTGCTGCATTAGGCCCTTTTAATGATATATTTCTCTTATCAAAATTCTTAGTCACTGATGTGCCATTGATATTTTTAGTTACAGAGAAACTATTATTACTTGGATTGGAATCAGATGATCTTCCTGTCCAATACAATCCAGCATAAATAATATTTGAACATGACGGAACTGCTCCGTTTTCTGTAGAGAAAGTTAAAGTTGAACTAGACGAGTTGAAAGTTGGTTTACCATCAACACCATTGTTCGACGTTCCATCAACATCTACATATACCATGGTATTATTACCATTCTGAGTTTGATTGCCATAATTTTGTAGGGTCATGTTCGTATTTCCAATCATGGTAAAATCTCCTTTTACATTATAAATCTTCTTAGTAGGTGTGTACTGAGAAGTCCTTTGAGTAAAAGGAACTCTTATCTGAGCATTCGTGCCCATTGCAATTCCCAGAAGAAGGAAAATTTGCAGAAGATAACCTAGAGCTCGGCTACTACTTTTCGAATTAAAGTCAAATTTTTTCATTTTATTATCTTTTTGATTTAGGGGAATTAAGAACCTTTATCTACCTTATAGAAAACTCCAAATCTTGCATTTCTATTTCGAAGGGAAGCTGAAATTGCAGCACCTGATGTTTCAACGGATGCAACTATGTAGATGTATTTCAAATTCGGAAAAATTGAAAATGCTGACAAATCAATCGGAGAGCTCAAGTCTGAAACTTGATTCACATGAATCGTAACAAATTCAATCGTGCTATTCGCCGAAATTGCGGAAGCTAAATTTGGTAATGATGAAACATTAGTGTAAATAGAGGTAGGATTCTCTCCGTATGATCTTAGTTCTCCATTGAGAAAATAAATGGAAGGTTGTACATCCTTTAATAGGCTTTCCAATCGCCTTGAATTTGAATCCAAATTTCTTGAATTTGACTCTGAACTGCGAAGCATTGCCAAGTAGGCATCAACTTCCATTAATGGAGAATCTTGAGAATCTCTCACATCTTGTGCGCTAATATCAGCGCAATAGAATGCCAATACTAATAATAGTAGTAGTCGTTTCATAATAAAGATTTGAAATTTACTGAACAAAAGATAATTGTTCGGTTGGTTAATGAATTGATTTGGGACACTTTTTTCCATTGCATTGTAATATATTAATGCATTCGTTGTTAGGTTCTCGATTTAAATTTCTAGATAGATTTGGGAACCAGCTAAAATATTTTGGGCTAATTTACTTACACTTATAATTTTCCAATCATTTTTTCTACCAACAACCTGAAAACTCGTTAAAATGACAGTTTTCCTTAAATTATCCTTCATTTTAATTAACTGTTTGTTGTTTATTTTTAATTTTTACTTGACTAATATATCCGTTACTATATCTTTCGCAGGTGATTATTTTATTGTTTTTGAGACTTTTACATGACCAAATACAAATAACCTACTTGCTCTTTTTCTATTGCATTAATATCTTTATATTTTATGATGTAATAATACGTACCCGTTGGTAATTGCTTCGACTCATTAACTGTAGCGCGTCCCTCAGATGTGCCAGTAAAAACCCTGCTAACGTTATCATATTGAGTAGTTTTAAAAACAAGAACACCCCATCGATTGTAAATTTCTACACTATTGGATGGAAAACAGTTAATTTGATCAATGTTCTCAATCATAAAAACTTCATTGATTCCATCATTGTTTGGTGAAAAGCTATTGTGAACCAATAAATTACAAGCAGGAGCAACAAAGCAATTGTTGTTTACTTCTATATTGACGCTCACTGTCTGAATGCAATCTTCATCGCTGTACAAATACTGAAATTGATAATTCCCTATCGGTGCTTGATATGGGCTGAATATTGCACCATTTAAATTAGCTGTATTTGTATTTGATGTCCAATTTCCATTGCGGTTTATTCCCTCACTTAAGTACGAATTCAAATCGATATTCAAACTAGAATCATTATCAAGATTACAATCTACATAACCATAGCCAGGTATAGTATCTTCATTGTTTTTCACCTCAACTCTTTGATTAACTTGAGTTGAATTACTGTTATTGTCTGTAAAGGTCCAATGAATCATATATTCTCCAGGAACATTATAAAACAAAGGATCGTTCGTCGCCCCGATAATCACGCCAGAACATGAATCTGTAGTGGTTGGTATCTCCACATTTATAGAGCAATAAGCTACAATATCGTTTAATAAAGGCTCGACGGGCGATGCATTGTCTGTTACAGTTACTATAATCGACGCGCTATCAAAAATAGTTGGCTGCCCTTTTGGAGAAATTTTATATTGCAGTTCATAAATACCTGAGGTTAATTGGACGGTAGTAAAAATTTCTCCCGTTTCAGCATTAATTGAGATAGGTGAATTTGTCTCGGAAATTATATCAACTTCCTCGGCGCTAAATGATAGGCCGTTGAGTATGTCATTACGCAGTATATTCCCAATAATATTAACTGAAGGGCACTCCACTTCGTAACGGTCATCTTGAGCATCAATCTGAGTTGAAGTTACGGTAAAGGTAACGTTTGCCTGTTCACACTTTGACAAATCATTCAAATCACATATTTGATAAGTGATGGTATAGTTGCCGGGGTTTGTGCCTGCTGCAACATTAATATTCAAGCCATTAAGCGTAATTCCTATTATAGGCGCACTAATAATGGTTAAACTTACTTGGGTTAACGATGCTTGCTGACCATTGATGCTGTCATTATTTAGAATATTTGTAAAGGCTATACCGCCAATACTATTACTTATGGTATTTCCATAATCTGAAGTTGCAACAATTTCGCTGCATTTAGATAATGAAAATCGATACACACATTCAGATCCGAGGTTTTGAGGAATCGCAAAGTAGTTCAACGTGCCTCCCGTCTGTAAAGGCAAAGACTGCAAATTTGAATAAGCAACCGAGTTGTCCGTTATAGGAAATGAATTAAAGATTAAGCTGTTTAGTGGAAAATGAGATAATATCTGAGCAAGCGGAACTGAGTTTTCACCATTGCAATAGGAAAATTTGAGTACATCATCTGAATTTTGACAACTAGTTTGAACGAAATTTGTGGCATCAATAGGAATGCGCAAAGGTCCTTTTATCAAATCTCCGGTACAAATACCATTAAAGTTTTTACCTAAAATAAATGGGCAGCATGCAAAGGAGACACCGCTGATTGAACCGGTGCCTTTCGAGTAGCCATTTATTTCGATAGCATTGACACAATGATCACTTTTAAGTAAAAAGCAATCGTCGGTCGTTTTGATTTTGAATTTTAGGTTAGCCAACACAGTATTTGGATTCTCTGGAAATGGGAGCGTTCCGTAACGCCAGATTAAAGCGCCATTCGACCCAATCGCTGGATCGAAATAAATGGAGTCTTGTGCCGCAATTGATCCATTTGAGGAGTAAATTCCTTGAGCGCCGCCATCAATAAAGGTGGCATTGTGTGGCATCGGCACAACGATTTCAAAGTTTGAAATCGGTTCGTGTTCCGTGTTTCGTATCGCCACGTTAAGCTCGATATCCTGACCAGGCAAGGCCTGAGTGTTTGCGATAGTTGGAATTGAATTGATTGCTGTAACTGAAATTGTGTTTTCTACTTTTGGTAAATAAGAATCAACAGCCAAAACAAGTGCAAAAATGGCATAAGTATCTCCAACGGTCCCATATCTAAAGTTGGTGGAGGTTTGATTATTTCCAAAAATTAAGTTGTTCGCATTTGGAATAGGAAATGTGCTGATGTCAATTCCAGTATTATTGACAAGTATTGGATTTCTATTCAAAGTGGTGTTCGATGAGTTGAAAAAGTTATTTTCACTATTCAAGTCATGATGCAAGTTAGTAAAAGTCAAGTCGCTGTTTTTTTGTATTTGGAAGTAATCACCACTCAGGCCAACATCGCCTTCGCTCGCCATGATGCCCATTTTAGCACCAACATTTCCTGTTTGAAGTGTGTTGAAACCGTCGACTTCCAAATTATAACCATTTGACGTTGAATTCAAAACAAAAGCATGACCATCGAATACGGTGATATCTCGATGTTTCATTTTAGAATTTTCATAGATTACTACTAAACCCCAACCACCAGAAAATCCTGTGCCACTTCCATTGCCTTCCACTAATGCAAGATCAGCTGCAAAATAAGCACCTGTTCCGTGCAAGCGAACGTAATCCGTGACTTCAGTATAAGCAGAGTAAATAAATGCATCACTGTTGTTGGGATAATAGATGGCGTTTTCTTGGGCTTGAAATTCAGTATAATTTACAGAATTTGGACCTTTGAATAGTATTTTTTTCTTGTTGAAATCCTTGGTTATTTGAGTTCCTGCGATTGTTTTGGTAACCGAAAACTCATCTGGGCTGTGGGCTGCGCCATCCGGTGAGGTTCGTCCCGTCCAATAAAGACCAGCATAAATTATGTTAGTGCAGGCGTTTTGTGATCCATTTTCTTGCGAGAAGTTAAGATCTGCAGAAGAAGAATTCCAAGTCAATTGATCATTATCAATATCGACGTACTGCATTGCATTGTTATTGTTGTTCGTGCTAACGTCATAATTGACCAATGTTAGATTGGTATTGCCGATAAAAGCAAAATCACCATTGATACTGTAATTCTTTTGTAAAGGAGAAGCCGCTGAAGTCCTTATTGTGAATGGTACGCGGACTTGACTAAATAATATTTCAGTTGAAAACAACAAAAAAAACATCACAACAGCGAACCATTGGAGCTTCTTTTTTCCACTATATGTTGAGTTAGTGTATTTCAATTTGTTTATTTCGACAGTCAAAACTATTCTTTATGTGAGAGAAAACGAAACAAAATACCGATTAAATACATATTAAATCGATAAAATGCACTTTTTGACATATAAAGAAAGTAATGGACTACAAAAAATACTAGTCTGTTTTTCCGTTTTTAATAGTATTTACATGATATAAATTTTTATTTGGAAGGTGTTTCAACTATTTATATCCGTAAATTGTCCCATTAAAAATAATGTAATGAAAAACTTGATACTTATCCGTCATGCAAAGTCCAGTTGGGATGCGCCATTGCAAGATTTTGATAGGCCTTTAATGCAACGCGGAATAAATGATGCACAACAGGTTGCTACTTTCTGTTTGCCATATGTGCCGCAGCAATTTCAAATATTTTCAAGCGAAGCAAAAAGGGCTAAAGAAACGGCTATGATTTTTGCAAAAAAGTTTTCGTATCCCATCGAAAATATCATCTTCAAGAAAGAACTATATACTTTCGATGAAGTAAAATTAGAAACAATCATTAAATCGTTTCCGAATTCTTATAATAATGTTATTCTTTTTGGCCATAACGAGGCAATTACAAATTTTGTTAATAAATTTGGACACATTTTTATCGACAACGTTTCCACTTCTGGTTTTGTTTCTTTGCAATTTGATGCAGAAGATTGGCGTTCTATAAGCAACGGTAAAACTATAAAAGTGATATTCCCAAAAGATTTAAACTAAATTCATGTCACACAATACCTATATTGATAGAGAGAAAAGTTGGTTGGCTTTTAATGCAAGAGTTTTACAAGAAGCCGGTGATGATACAGTACCTTTATTAGACAGACTTCGTTTTGTTGGAATTTTTTCAAATAATTTAGATGAGTTTTTTCGAGTGCGATTTGCAGCGATTCGCAGACTTAGTATGTCTGGGATATCTGGCGAGAAAGTTTTAGGTGGAATTAGTTCACAGCAATTATTGCAAGAAATCACTCAAATTGTAATTCAACAACAGTCAGAAAGTTTGCGAATTCTCAATGTTATTCAGAAAAAACTTGAATCAGAAGGTATTTTTATCATAAATGAATCTCAGATTTTAGAAGAACACGAAGCATTTATCAAAGACTACTTTATACAGAATGTTAGTCCAGCGTTGGTTACAATTATATTAAATGATTTAGCGGAATTTCCTTTGCTCAAAGATACGTCTGGTTATCTTGCTGTGAAGTTGATCATGAATCCAAAACAATCAAAACGTTCGCTGCTTAATTTGGTAAAACCGAAGCAGGAAATTACCTACGCCGTGATCGAGATTCCAAAAACAATCAATCGTTTTGTAGTGCTTCCGCCAAAAGACGGGAAAAGCTACATCATATTATTAGATGATGTCATCAGGCATAATTTACACAGTATTTTTAGCATTTTTGATTACGAGAGTATTTCGGCAAACATGATTAAAATTACGCGCGACGCTCAACTTGAAATAGACAGCGACATGAGCAAAAGCATGATGGAGAAGATTGCAACTAGTGTCAAAGATCGCCGAATTGGAGAACCGGTGCGTTTCGTTTATGATAAGGAAATCAGCAAAGACACATTGAAATTTTTTATAAATAAAATGCATATTCATGAAACCGACAGCATCATACCTGGCGGGCGATACCATAACAGAAGAGACTACATGAGTTTTCCCAATTTAGGTAGATTTGATTTGTTATATAAAACCAACGAGCCTTTGCCTGTATGCGATTTGAGTTTAGAAGGTAGTATTCTTGAAAAAATAAGCAAAAGAGACTATCTCATCAATGCGCCATATCAATCATTCTCTTACGTCATTAAGTTCTTGAGAGAGGCAGCACTCGATCCGAAAGTTACTTCTATTAAAATTACTTTATATCGATTGGCGAAAAACTCTCAAATTATTAGTTCACTGATAAACGCAGCCAAGAACGGTAAGAAAGTAACAGTTCAAATAGAATTACAAGCGCGTTTTGACGAGGCAAGTAATATCTACTACGCGGAACAAATGCAAACTGAGGGCATAAATCTGATATTCGGAATTAAAGGGTTGAAAGTACACAGCAAAATTTGCGTTATTGAACGTATACAAGATGGTAAATTAAAGCGTTACGGTCTGGTTTCTACTGGAAATTTTAATGAATCGACCGCTAAAATCTATACTGATGTAACTTTATTTACATGTCATGATCAAATACTGAAGGACGTCAATAAAGTCTTCGATTTCTTCGATGTTAATTTTCGAGTTTATCGATACAAACACCTGATTGTTTCCCCACATTATACGAGATCAAAATTTTACAGATTGATAGATCGTGAAATCAATAACGCGATTATTGGTAATGAAGCGTACATCAAACTAAAAATGAATAGTTTGTCAGATTTTGACATGATCGACAAACTATATGAAGCCAGTAGAGCAGGAGTAAAGATTCAATTGTTGGTAAGAGGTATTTGTTCATTGATTCCTGGTGTAAAAGGAATGAGCGAAAATATAGAAGCGATCAGCATCGTCGACAATTATTTGGAACACGCCCGTGTATTTATATTCGCCAATAATGGTGATCAAGATGTTTTTATTTCTTCCGCGGACTTTATGACAAGAAATATTGATGCTCGAGTTGAGGTGACTTGTCCTATTTATGACCAAAACATCAAAAAAGAACTGATTGACGCGTTTGATACGGGTTGGAAAGGAAATGTAAAAGCGCGTTATCATTCGGACAAATTGGACAATAAATACCGTGTTCGTGGCAATGACCCAGTATTTAGAGCACAATTAGAAACCTATAATTACTATAAAAATAGATATCTAGTGTCGGCAGAACAATTGCAAATGCAAAACCCTAACTTGTAAATGATTTCAATAAAAAAATACGCAGCTATCGATATCGGCTCCAATGCAATGCGACTATTGGTGGCAAATGTTATTGAGGAAAAAGGTATGCCAACGCATTTTACAAAGAATGCTTTGGTTCGTTTACCAATACGACTAGGACAAGATTCTTTTACAGTTGGTGACATCTCTGACGAAAACATTGATAGAATGGTCGATGCGATGAATGCATTTAAACTTCTAATGAAAGTACACAATGTTGAAAAATACAAAGCACTTGCTACTTCTGCCATGCGAGAAGCTACAAATAGGAATGAAGTCATACGCATTATCAAAGAAAAAACAGCTATTGATATTGAAATAATTGACGGAAAAACCGAAGCCGAAATGATTGTTTCTGCTGATTTGGGTCATGTAATAGAAAAAGATAGCACCTGTTTATATGTAGATGTAGGTGGTGGAAGTACTGAATTTTCTCTGTTCTCTAATAATAAAGTCATCGCTTCTAAATCCTTTAAGATTGGAACCGTTAGACTCTTAAACGAAATGGTCAATGAGGTGATTTGGCACGAAATAGAGAGTTGGATTAAATACCACACGCTCGATTTTGAATCTGTGATATTGATTGGATCTGGCGGAAATATTAATAAGTTATTCAAAATGTCGGGCAAGCAACAAGATAAACCTTTGTCATATTCCTACGTAAACAAAAGGTTCAATTTCTTGAATTCCCTAACCTACGAGCAGCGTGTTTCAGAATTGCTTTTGAATCCAGATCGCGCAGATGTAATTGTTCTCGCCACTAAAATTTACTTAAATGCTATGAAATGGTCAGGCGCCAAACACATCTATGTGCCAAAAATCGGATTGTCAGATGGTATTATTAAAGCGATGTATTACGGTAGTATATAGTTTATTTCCAAGAAATTGACTTGACTGCATTACATTTTGGTTTATACATCCAAATCAAATGTTTTTCGCAATAATTCCAAATTAGGATTCAATTCGTTCAATCGATTGTATTTGTCTTGAGCAGTAAATGCAAATTTATTTTCTACACTTTCGTTTACGATGACTTCAATGGTAATATCGTGATTGTGCAAGTGGGATCTCAAATAACTAAGCAAGGGATTTTTTTCTGATTCAAAATCAATTTTTGATCCTTCGTTGGGTAGTTCAATAGTAATTTGCGTTCCTTCCAAAGTAGGATCGTTTATGAGAAGCAGCGACTCCATGATCCGAGAGCCTTTTTCTCCCAATTTCCCAGCGTACTTAGTCCAATGCAATAGCATATCGGTTTCAGTGAAAGCTTCGGTTGGAAGATGAATTGTATCTTTAATATCAGCGCTAGTAGTTGCAAGAAGTTCTTTTTTTGCTTTAATGCTGGATAAAGAAAAAGCCGATATCTTTTTGTCCTGAGAAACGTTAGCTGTTACAGTTGATTTCTCGATTGCATCTGGCACAACTGTCTCAATTTCATTTGGCATTTCAACTTCAATCGAGTCTTCAATATCAGGTAAAATATCTTCGATGATTTCGATAATTTCCGGAGAAGCTACCGCCAATTCCAAAACTCGTCCGTAAAAATGCTTTGGTGGGATTATATAGCGGTCAACTTTTTTTTTTCTCCATCAAAAGTGATAGAGGCCAATTGCATCAAGCAAAGTTCAACCAGCAACCGTTGGTTTTGAGAAGTCTTGAATTTTAAGTCACAATCATTAGCTAAATCAATTCCTTTCAACAAGAATTCTTGCGGAGCTTTTTGAGATTGTTTTGCATAAAGCTGTTGCGCTTGTTCACCCATCTCTAACAACGTTAAAGTAGCGGGTGTTTTGCTGACCAACAAATCTCTAAAATGTGAGGCCAATCCAGCAATAAAATGATGTCCATCAAAACCTTTAGCAAGAATATCATTGTATGCCATTAGCAAATCTGGAATCCTGTTCTCCAGAATCAAGTCGGTCACGTTAATGTACGTTTCATAATCTAAAACGTTCAGGTTTTCCGTCACCGATTGTCTAGTCAAGTTGTTCCCGCAGTAAGAAACCACACGATCAAAAATAGAAAGTGCATCACGCATCGCTCCATCAGCTTTTTGCGCAATAATATGTAAAGCATCATCTTCAAAGACAACTCCTTGACTTTGCGCCACTTCTGCTAAATGTTCTTTAGCATCTTTTACGGTGATTCTCTTAAAATCGAAGATTTGACAACGCGATAAAATCGTTGGAATAATTTTGTGTTTTTCTGTAGTCGCTAAGATAAAAATAGCGTGTTTCGGTGGTTCTTCTAAAGTTTTTAGAAAAGCATTAAATGCTGCAGAAGACAACATATGCACCTCGTCGATAATGTACACTTTATACTGTCCGGTTTGTGGTGGAATCCGAACTTGGTCAATTAAGTTTCGAATATCGTCTACGGAATTGTTAGATGCAGCATCGAGTTCAAACACATTAAAAGCAAAATCTTCATTCGGATCATCATAACCTGGTTGATTGATTTTACGGGCTAGAATTCTAGCACAGGTAGTTTTTCCGACACCACGTGGACCAGTAAACAAAAGTGCTGAAGCCAAGTGATTGGTTTCTATGGCGTTGAGCAAAGTGTTCGTAATGGCTTGTTGCCCGACAACATCCTTGAATGTTTGCGGACGGTATTTACGCGCCGATACTACAAATTGTTCCATGATTTTTTATTGGTGAACAAATATAGTTTTTTTTGTTGGTTGGTTGATTTGGATATTTGTTGAAATGGCGAAAAGTTTTCCACAAGATTTTAAGATTTTAGGATTCGAAGACTGTAAGATCATTGGACAGTAAGATACAGTTTCTAAAAATCTTACAGTCTCACAATCTTCAGATCAATTGCCCTAGCCCCGATGGATGGTAGTGGCATCCTTTTGTGATGGTGTTTACTTGGTCAGTTCGCTCCGCTCGGGTGACAAAAAAGATAAAAAGAACAGCGTGAATAGCTCCTAATCGAATTGAAAGTCCTAATTCCAAATTCCTAATTCCAAATTCCTTACTTTTGCGCAGCAGACCGCCTTATCGCTTTAGGCTGAACTCGTTTCAGCATCTATTGATTTCAAGTCAGTAAGTTCCGAATCAAGTTCGGAATAAAGAGGAAAGTCCGGACACCATAGAGAAGCATAGCGGGTAACGCCCGTCTCCGCCTTGGCGGAAGGACCAGTGCAACAGAAAGTATGTACAGTTCGGCTGTAGTGAAACCAGGTAAACTCTATGCGGTGAAATTCCAAGTATATCGGCATTTAAGGGTTTCTCGCCCGTTGTCGAAGGGTAGGAAGCTCGAACCAATGAGTAATTGTTGGTCTAGATAAATGATAAGGTATTTTTGGCTTGTTTTAGATTCTGAAACAAGTTCAGAAAGAACAGAATCCGGCTTATAGGTCTGCTTTTTTTTCTTTTTTAGGTTCTAAGTTGAAAAGATGCTAAGGTTCTAAGGTTATCAGGAGCCGAGAACCTGCTGTACACTCCCAATTTTTTGCGCCGAACGCCGGAGCAAAAAGATTTCCGCTACCATCAGGGCTAGGACTTAAAATTCCAAAAGAAAAAATTAATTAAAATCTTGCAATCTTATAGTCTTACAATCTTACAGTCTTACAGTCCAATAGTCTATTCAGCTTTCTCAGTATTCATCTCAAAAAAACTAAAAATCGAACCACCATAACTTTTCTTAAACGAGAAGTGTAGCAAGTGATCAAGTTTGGTGTATTTGGAATGTTCAATAATCATCATGCCTTCCGTTTCTAGTAACTCACTTTCAAAGACGGCGAGCACAATAGCATCAAAAGACTTCTGATCTAAGGCGTATGGCGGATCAGCAAAAATAATATTGTATTTGGAGTTGCAACGTTTGATATATTGCATCACATCGCTTTTGATGGCTGCGATGTTGAAGTCGAATTCAACTGCCGTTTGTTTGATAAATTTCACGCAACCGAAATCGCCATCCACACTCGTAATGTTTTTGCTTCCACGTGACGCAAACTCATAGCTGATATTTCCGGTTCCAGAAAAAAGGTCAAGGACTTTTAAATCTTCAAAATGAAAGTGATTATTCAAGACGTTAAACAACGCCTCTTTGCTCATGTCAGTCGTCGGTCGAACTGGAAGGTTTTTGGGTGGAGAAATCCGTCGTCCTTTGAATTTGCCAGAGATAATTCTCACGATTGTAAGAGGATAAAATGCTTCAAATTTTCTGAAGTAGAAAGCGAATTGTTTTCTTTTAAATCATTAACATCTAGGATACTAACATTTCGAATATACTTGTAGGTAATCTTAAAATAAGCATCGTCTTCCACAATATTTCCTAGAAATTCTAATTTGAAAACTTCGGGATTCAAGTTCAATTGCTCCGCTGTAAAAAGCAAATAGTATATTAAGTCTTCAGGTGTTTTGTATTCAAAAGTATTGTAAAGCAATAAATGTTGGTTTTGAACCACAACAATTTCAAAATGACCGGAAGCCATATGAACAAACATCTTTTTCTCATCGATATTTTTGGAGCGCTCCAGCAAACGAGAGACTAAAACAGTAGAAACATGTTTGTAAGTAAAAGTTCCGAAATGATCAATAAAAATATTGTTGATGTTCACATAAGGGACAAATACGTTGTGAATAGTAGCAATGGTTAACGTATCAAAATCAAAATAGTCATTTTCGTAGACTTTGGTATTATACTGCAAGTAACTGCCGAGATAACTTTCATCAAAAAGAGGTTCCGGAACAAAAGTCGATAAGTGATTGTCATACAAAACCGCAACTTCATCGTAACGCTCTTTAAAAACAGGATTGTTTGTGAACAGTTCTGTGATTGTATCTTCAATTTTAAAATTGGGATTCGCCGTGTCAAACACGATGCTTTCCAACACTAAAACTGTATGGTTCAACGTGTCAGATGCACAAAACGACATCCCAGTCAAAGACACTTGAATCGTCAGTTTTTGGTATTTCTTTTCCGTGATGTTGGCGGCATTGACTAACATAAAGTAGATTTTCGTTTCAAAATCGAATGCGACAAACTTACAATTTTTTTGGATGAATTTTATATTTTTTTAGGAGCATATCCTGTTGTGACATTGAAACGAGTTTAAGTCGATGTGCTGAAAAGACTTCAGCACAAAAAGGATATCGCTTCCATCAGGGCTATGCAGCATTATGGACTTTGCACTATTTTTTTATTTGAGTCTTTGAGTCTTTGCGAGCCAAATCAAAAAAACTTTGCGTACTTTGCGGATAGAAAATAACCCAATGAGTTCCCAAAATTTCTATAGCATTCTAACCCGAAACTTCCCGTTTCAACCAACAACGAAACAAGATTTTTTCTTTCAACAAATTGCGGATTTTATTACTAATAAAAATAAAGACGAAATTTTTGTATTAAAGGGTTATGCAGGAACAGGAAAGACTACTGTTATTGCCACGATTGTCAGTCATTTAGCAGAAATTCAGAAAAAGTATGTGCTTTTAGCGCCCACAGGTCGCGCGGCCAAAGTCATAGCCAACTATTCTCAAAAACCAGCGTTTACCATCCACAAAAAGATTTATTTCCCGAAAAAGAGTAGTGGAGGCGGCGTCAGTTTTTCGTTGCAGCCGAACAAGCATAAAGACACGATTTTTATCGTCGATGAAGCTTCGATGATTTCGGATGTCAATCAGGAAAGTAAGTTGTATGACAATGGTTCATTGCTGGATGAACTGATTTCTTATGTTTATGCTGGTGTCAATTGCAAGATGATTTTGTTAGGTGATACCGCTCAATTACCACCGGTAAACTTGTCTATTTCACCTGCGCTTGATATTGATTCTTTAGGATTGAATTACAACAAAGAAATCAAACACATCGAGCTCGACGAAGTCATGCGGCAAGAAGAAGATTCCGGAATATTATTCAATGCAACGGAACTTCGCGAGTTGTTAAAAGATGATTTTATTCCGACTTTTCAATTTCAGTTGAAAAACTTTAGTGATATTATCCGATTGACGGATGGTTACGATATTCAAGATGCAATCAATTCGGCGTATAGCAAATACAGCATTGAAGATACCGCCTTTATAGTCCGATCGAACAAACGCGCTAACCAATACAACCAGCAAATACGAACCAAAATTTTAGATAAGGAAAGTGAACTTTCAGCTGGTGATTATTTAATGGTTGTTAAGAATAACTACTTTTGGTTGAAAGAATCCGATGAAGCTGGATTTATAGCCAATGGCGACATTATCGAGGTATTGCAGATTTTTAATATCAAAGAATTGTATGGTTTCAAATTCGCAAATGTCAAAATCAGAATGGTCGATTATCCGAATCAGAAACCTTTTGAGACGGTGTTGTTGATGGACACGATTTCCAGCGAATCGCCTTCACTTTCTTATGACGATGCCAATCGATTATACCAAGAAGTGATGCAAGATTACGAAGGGGAAACGAAATACAAGAAGTTTCAAAAGGTGAAGGAGAATGAGTATTTTAATGCGCTGCAAGTCAAGTTTTCCTATGCCATCACCTGTCACAAATCGCAAGGCGGACAATGGAATACGGTTTTTATAGAGCAACCCTATTTACCGGATGGTATTGATAGAGAATACATTCGATGGTTGTATACTGCGATTACACGAGCGAAAGATAAGCTGTATTTGATTGGTTTTAAGGATGAGAATTTCTTGGAATAATAGCCACGAAGGCGCTAAGTCACAATGGACTTATTGGTTTGGAAGATGTTCTAGCCCGGATAGGAATGAAAATCCTTTTGTGGCGGTGTTCGCCATAAAAGATTGTAATGGATAGCCGGAATAGCTCCTAGAAATTAAAAGAAACTTTGCGACTCCGTGTCTTTGTGGCAAAAACAAAACTCAGTACCTTAGCGCCTCAGAACCTTAGCAACTTTAAGAAATGAAAATCATCGCTGTTATTCCTGCTCGTTACGCTTCAACCCGATTTCCTGCTAAACTCATGCAGGATTTAGGTGGCAAAACGGTCATTACGAGAACTTATGAAGCGGCGGTAAACACCCAATTATTTGACGATGTATTTGTGGTAACTGATTCAGATTTAATTTTTGATGAAATTATTTCGAATGGTGGAAAAGCGATTAGGAGTGTCAAAGAACACGAATCTGGCAGTGATCGTATTGCGGAAGCGGTTGAAAATTTGGATGTGGATATTGTCGTGAATGTGCAAGGTGACGAACCTTTTATCGATAAAGATTCTCTTTCGAAAGTGATTGAAGTTTTCAAAGATGACACAGATAAGCAAATTGATTTGGCGTCTTTGATGCGTGAAATTAAAGACGAAATTGAAATCAATAATCCTAATAACGTTAAGGTTGTTGTGAATCAAAATGGGATGGCATTATATTTTTCCCGTTCGGTGATTCCGTATGCACGTGATAATAATGTTGGTGTTCGTTATTTTCAGCACATCGGCATTTACGCTTTTAGAAAACAAGCGTTGATTGATTTTTATCATTTGCCAATGAAGTCGTTAGAAGCTTCGGAAAAATTGGAGCAATTGCGTTATTTAGAATTTGGAAAACGCATCAAAATGGTCGAAACTTCGCATGTTAGCATTGGCATTGATACGCCTGAAGATTTAGAGCGCGCCAAGAAATTACTGTAAAAATATTTGTTTTGCGTCTTTGCGTCTTTGCGACCATAAAATAATTTTCTCGCAAAGTCGCAAAGACGCAAAGTTTATTCTTTGTTTTCGTGGTCAAAGTAGCCTTTACTTTTGATTTGAGTAGAGAAAAAATTCAAAAACAAAACGACGACGAATAAAGATGGTTGTACTAAAATTTGAAATTTTGCTGTAAATAGATTTCGTTTTTTTGAAACAAGTTACTCGCATTGCACAATTTAAAGTAGACTAAAAAATCACCATAAAAGATACAAAAAACAGATATCTATTTTTAGAATTCATTAAGTAAATTTAATTAAGAATTGTGTTTATTTGTTTCCAACATATTTTTCAACAGATAGTAAAAAAAGAACTTAAAAAAAATGTAGAAAAATGACAGCAATAAAAAGTGAAATTAAGAGTATAGTTCTAAAGCGACATTTGAAGGACGGGTTGTTTATTTTGGCAGGCGTAACTATGGCATCAATTGGGCTAAGAGGTATGTTGTTGCCAAATAATTTTCTAGATGGTGGAGCGATGGGTTTATCACTTTTATTACAAATGTTGACAAATATTGAACTTTCATATTTGATAGTATTGGTAAATCTTCCATTTATTATTATTGGCGCATGGCAAATATCATTGCAATTTGCTATTAAGAGTGCAATTGCAATTTTAGTTTTAGCAATGCTCGTGCATTTTTTGGCTATCCCCTTGGTGACAAGTGATAAACTTCTAATTTCAATATTTGGAGGCTTTTTTCTTGGAGCGGGAATTGGGTTAACAATTCGTGGAGGAGCGGTGATAGATGGAACTGAGGTTTTAGCAATTACAGTTAGTCGAAAAAGCAGCTTGACCGTAGGTGATTTTATTGGTGTTTTTAATATGTTGCTATTTTGTGCTGCTGCTTTTTTAATTGGTGTTGAGAAAGCAATGTATTCTATGCTAACCTATATCACGGCATCTAAGACAGTTGATTTTATCATAAATGGAATTGAAGAATATATTGGGGTTATCATCATATCTACGAAACCAGAGGAAATTTATGGTCAAATTACAAATAACTTAGGTAGAGGAGTAACGGTATACAAAACAGACAGAGGATTCGGAAAACGAGGAGAATTTGAGGAAAGTGGAAAAGTTCTTTTTTGCGTAGTCACCCGACTGGAAGTAACAAAGCTATTGTTGGAGATTGAAAAAATTGATTCCAAAGCTTTTGTAGTTCAGCATGTGATAAAAGATACAAAAGGTGGTATGATTAAAAAGAGGCCTCTGCATTAGTTGCAATGAATTTTTATACTCTGGATGTGCAACAAGCTTTAAAGTGGATACATTAATTTGACTTGATATATTTTATTTTACACGAACTCTTTGTAACTGCATTAGTTTATACTAGAGGTAGCAAAGAAATATTTAGTTTGTCAAAACTGCTTGATGGTAATATCTATAATTTTCGTTTAGAAGATATGAATTTTACAAGTCGATTTATTTGTACAAATTCACTTTTTGAGTGGTTGGCTTTTCTTGTTGGAAACCATAAAACTTTCAACCCATAACTTCTCCAAGATTTATTGTTTTGGTCTTGGCATTCTGAATATCAGTTTAGTTGATAGTCAACACGGTTCATAAAACCTAAAAGTACGATTAATTTACTTTTTGGCAATTTACAAATTACTTGTTGTATAAGAAATAGTAAGCTTCAACATTGTCTAAAAAAGCGCCATCAAAACCAGCATCTAAAATTTTTTTGACATATGAATCTGGATTACCGTAAATAATGTGCTTCCAGTCTTCGTGCCAAAACTGCACATAAAATTCATCTTCGTAGCCCACATATTTCTTTTTCAGCCAAATCGGATCGTTGAGTTGCCAATTTCGTTTCCAGTAGTAGCGCCAGTTTTCTGCTGCGCCAATATTGACATAGGAAATTATCAGTCGTTTTCCGCCATTGGCTTTATGCTTTAGTTGCTCGACATCTTTCGGAGTCAACGGTTCGTCGTTAAAAAACAAATCGATGGTAATCATGTCAAAATTGGTTTCCGCAATTGCCTTGATATAGGCTCTTTTCGTTCTAATATTTGCCGGATTAATGAGATATAAGTAGTTTTTTGCGTCACTCAATCTCAGAATGTCTTTATCATTTTCGTTGGGAACTATTGCTGGAATTTCGCGGTAATGTTCATTGCTACTGACTCGTGGATAAAGCAAAAAATTTTCTTTTGAACTCTGTATTTTTATCGATTCAATAGCATCGTCTTTTGTAATAAAATCAGAAACCATAACTTGTTTCTCAGTTTGCAATTTTCGGAGTATCTGCAATCGATATTGGTCAATTTTCGGCTTTCCATTGTAGAACAAATCTTCTACAGCAATTCCGTCGATCGCGTCGATGTAAGCCTTGCGAAATTTCCCGCCGGTGTTCAATTTCTCGAAAGCCAATTCAGGTCCATTTTGCGGTATGATTACGAAATTACTGTCGATACTTCGCGCGTATTTAGAAATGTCGATAACGAAATCCTGCATTTTTAAGGCTGCTTTCATCGTCTTACTCTCTTTTATATTTGTGAATGCTACCAACACTAGCAATAATGAACTGAGTATTATGATAGATTTTTTTTGCATGATTCAAAATTAGACAATTAGAAAACGACTTTTATTATGAATTAGTCTTTTGAATTATAATTAACTCATTGTGTTGTTCCACACGCGGTATAGCATGAATATGATACGATTTTGCATTAAATATTTTTAAATACGCCGCATTTCTCTGCTCTTGTTTTTCGTTGAGAATCATGGTGTTAAAAAGAATGAATCCGTTGTAATTTAGTAAGTCACCAATTCTATCGGCAAAGAACTTTTCATAAAGAAAAGGAGGCATTTCAGTATCTTGAAAAATATCGATAATAATTAAATCGTATGTTTTTTTGGTTTTCAAAACGAATTCAAAAGCATCGTCAATGATGATGGAAAGATTCGGTATTTTATCTAATTGAAAATAATTCTTTGCGATTTGGATCATTTCCGGATCTATTTCTACACCAATTAATTCCTGCTGGTATTGTATTTCATCCACCAAAGTTTTAAAGACACTTCCGCCACCAACCCCGAGAACGAGAATAGAATCCATCGCTCTAATCTTTTCAAAACCTATTTTCTTCAATCCAATGCGCAAGATACGTTGTAGACTGCCATAAGAGTAGTTCGTGTTTTTGGAATCAAGTACAAGTTGTCCGTTGTTCCAATTTACTTCAATCGATTTGCTAATGACCGAATTCTTTTGGTAGATATTGACCGGTAGAATGTAACTTAATAGTCTTCGGAACATTTATATTATTTTTATCAAAAATAAGAGATTAATGTTAATTTTACAGAAATAGTTTGCAATGAAAAAAAGACTGTACTACTTTATTTTCTGCCAGTTGATGGGATGGAAAATTACCGGAACTATCGATAAGGAAATAAAGAAATGTGTGATGATGGTAATTCCACATACTAGCTGGCATGACTTTTATTTGGGGATTTTCACGCGCGGCGTTACAGGTTTAGAAATGAATTTTGTAGGAAAGAAAGAGTTGTTTGGTTTTCCGTTAGGTTGGTATTTTCGTTGGATGGGCGGCGCTCCGCTAGATAGAACCGGCGGATTGAATAAAGTCGATTCTATCGCCGCAATTTTTGAAAGGAAGAAAGTTTTCCGTTTGGCAATTTCACCAGAGGGAACGAGAAAAAAAGTAACTGAATTGAAAACCGGATTCTATTATATAGCGTTAAAAGCCAAAGTCCCAATTATTCCTACAGCCTTTAATTTTGGAAAAAAAGAAGTTCAAATTGGTGCTCCTTTTTTTCCTACTGGAAATTTAGAGGAAGATCTAGTGATACTGATGCCTCATTTTCGTAATGTAAAGGGAAAAATTCCACAAAATAGTTTTGAGTACAAATCGAATGAACCTTCCATTTAAAATTATTTTAAAACAACTCGCATGAATTTTCAGCAAATTATTAAAGAGTATAAAGTTGCAACAGTAGTTGACCGTTATGTTACCTTGGAGACTGTTGAGCCAATTTTGAAGGAATGGAATACTGGTCAGCAATTGAATATTGCGGGCTTTTCAGTTTTACGAAAGCCAATATATTCCTATACTATTGGTGCTGGAAAAACTAAAATCCTAATTTGGTCTCAAATGCATGGAAATGAAAGTACTACCACGAAAGCGCTTATGGATTTGCTTTTATTTTTGAATAGCGGGAGTGAAGATTCTACTACATTTCTTAATCACTTTACGTTATTATGTTTTCCTATTTTAAATCCTGATGGTGCAAATGTATACACCAGAGAGAATGCTAATGGGATCGATTTGAATAGAGATGCGAAACATCTTTCACAACCTGAAAGTCAAGTTTTACGTCAAGCATTTGATAATTTCAAACCAGATTATTGCTTTAATATGCATGATCAGCGGACCATTTATGGGGCAGGAACAACAGGTAAACCAGCGACGGTTTCTTTTTTGGCTCCCTCATATAACCAAGAATGCGAGTTTAATGACACGAGATTGCGTGCCGTTGATGTTATTGTTGCTATGAATAACGAACTTCAAAAATATATTCCTGGCCAAATAGGCAGATTTGATGACGGATTCAACTTAAACTGCGTGGGTGACACTTTTCAAACCTTAGGTGTGCCAACAATACTTTTCGAAGCAGGACATTTTGCCAACGATTACCAACGTGAAGAAACGAGGAAATATATTCTTTTAGCACTATTTTCAGGATTACGACATATTTACGAAAACGATATAGTTAATAACAAAATCGAAGATTACTTGAGAATTCCTCAAAACAAAGTCGTTTTTTATGATATTGTTTATAAAAATATCAAAATAAATTATGACGGCATTATAAAAAGTACGAATTTTGCAATTCAATTTATAGAAAAACTGATGGAAAATCAGGTTTTATTTGAAGCTTATTTCGCTGAAATAGGTGTATTGGATTCTTATTTTGGACATTTTGAATATGATGCAAAAAATGCACTTTACTCAAGCGAAGAAGGTAATATTCCGAAATTAAATGAAAAAGCTGATTTTTGTTTAGATAAAAGTATTAAAATTGTTAATGGCATACCATTAAATTAATTTTTTTAGGTTTTTGTAGTAAATAATTTATTATGTTTTTCTAAATTGTAGCGATAAACAAAAACAAACAATTTTATAGATATGAGTAAGTTTCGATTAGATGAGGTAGATCATCAGATTTTAGATATGTTGATTGACAATACTAGAATTCCTTTCACAGATATTGCAAAAAAATTGTTGATCTCTGCGGGAACTGTTCACGTACGAGTAAAAAAAATGGAAGATGCAGGAATCATAATGGGTTCTTCTTTAGTTCTAGATTATGACAAATTAGGATATTCTTTTATAGCTTACATTGGCGTATTTTTGAACAACACCTCACAAACAAAATTTGTTTTGGAACGAATAAATGAAATTCCTTATATAACCGTAGCGTCTGTAACCACTGGTAAATTTAATATTTTTTGTAAAATTAGAGCCAAAGACACCAAACACGCAAAGGAAGTTATTTTTATGATTGATGATATTGAAGGCGTTTATAGAACTGAAACGATGATTTCATTAGAAGAAAGTATCAACGACAAGAAACGATTGATGCACACGATTTTTAAGAATATGTAAGCAACTTGAAAACATAATATTTTATGAAAACCTCAAGTTGACGCTTGGGGTTTTCTTTTTAAAATTAAAAGACAATGTATACACTTCCTAGAATTGAACGTTTTAATCAAAATGTGCTATCAAAATACCAGGTTTACAACAGTGTGTTTTTGACATTACCGTTCGATTCTATTGATAATACGGGTGTTTTACTTCCTTTGTTTTCTGAAGTTTGTGAGAAAGGTTTCAAAAAGCACGAAACGCCGATTCAAATTGTAGAATACTTCAGTAATAAGTACTTAGATAACACGCCGGAATGGGATCGTATCGATTTGTTGTTTCGATTTATCCAATATATCGAAAGGCAAATTGTCCTTTTCGACGCAATTGAAGATGCTGCATTTTCAGTAGTTAATAATCTTGAAGGTAAAGGATCTCTAAGAGATATAAGGGAAAACGCAGAGGATAAGGGAAAATTAGATGAACTTCGTTTTTTTTTGGAGTCATTTAAAGTTCGTCCAGTGTTGACTGCGCATCCAACACAATTTTATCCGGGTGCTGTTCTTGGAATTATCACCGATTTAACGGAAGCAATTCGAGTTGATGATTTGGTAAACATCAAAAAATTACTGTCTCAGCTGGGAAAAACACCCTTTATCAAGCAACAAAAACCGACGCCGTATGACGAAGCAGTAAGCTTGATATGGTATCTAGAAAATGTATTTTACGAAACTAGTGGCGAAATTTTAAGTTACATTCAAAAAAATATATATGGAAATGAAGCAATTCAGAATCCAATTTTTGATTTAGGATTTTGGCCCGGAGGTGATCGCGATGGTAATCCTTTTGTTTCAACAGAAATCACCCTGAATGTTGCCGATCGTCTTCGGACTTCCATTTTAAAATGCTATTATAAAGATATCCGAAAGTTAAAGCGTAAATTGACTTTTTCTAAAGTGGATGAGTTACTGGCAGCATTAGAGTCGAAGATTTATCGGTCTGTTTTCTATTCGGTTGGAGATATTTATATTTCATTAAACGAGCTGGAAAGTCAACTGCAAAAAATAAAAATGCTAATTATTGAGGAACATCAGTCTTTATATTTAGATCAATTGAACACGTTTATCAATAAAGTAAATCTATTTGGGTTCCATTTTTCGACCTTAGATATTCGTCAAAACAGCAAAATACACGAGCAAGTTTTCACCGAGGTTTATCCTAATCTAATTACGGGTTCCGAATCAGAAATTTTAGATAGCATCGCATCAATTATTGGAAATTTGAATCCAGATGACTTTGCTGATGAAATGACACGCGCCACACTTTCCTCGATTTACGCTATGAAAACGATTCAATTGAAAAATGGAGAGAAAGCTTGTAATCGCTATATTACCAGTAATTGCGACAGCGCACTTCATGTGATACAAACTTTTGCCTTAATTCGAATGTGTGACTGGGCAGAACCAAAGGTCGATGTAGTTCCTCTTTTTGAAGTCATTGAGGATTTACAGAACGCAGCTAGTATTATGGAACAATTGTATAATTGCGAAGAATATAGGAAGCATCTCAAAAATAGAGGAAACCAACAAACTGTAATGCTCGGCTTTTCTGATGGTACCAAAGATGGCGGCTATTTGATGGCGAATTGGAGCATTTACAAAGCGAAAGAACAAATAACTGCCATTTCAAGAAAGTTTGGAATTAAAGTAATTTTCTTTGATGGTCGGGGCGGACCTCCAGCAAGAGGCGGCGGAAAGACACATAAGTTCTATGCTTCATTAGGATCGTCTATCGAAAATCAGGAAATTCAGGTAACTGTTCAGGGTCAAACCATAAGTTCTAATTTTGGTACTTTGGATTCCTGTAAATATAACTTAGAGAATCTGTTGAGTGCCGGTGCAACAAATCAAGTGTTTTCAGAAAACCAAGTGTTGTTGAGTCAAGAAGAAAAAGAGATCTTAGATAAGTTGGCGGAAGTAGGTTTTCAAAAGTATACAAATTTCAAAAAGCACCCTAAATTCATTCCGTATTTAGAGCAAATGAGTACGTTGAATTACTATGCGAAAACGAATATAGGAAGTCGTCCGGCGAAAAGGAAAAATTCGGAAATATTAAATTTTAGTGAACTCCGGGCTATTCCATTTGTCGGGTCTTGGAGTCAACTAAAGCAAAATGTTCCGGGATTTTTTGGAGTAGGAACAGCTTTGAAACATTTTGAAGATTCCAATCAATGGGAGAAGGTTCAAAATTTATATGATAGTTCTTTGTTTTTCAAAACGTTGTTAGAGAATAGTATGATGTCGTTGGCAAAGTCTTTTTTTCCGCTGACGGCCTACATGAAAGAGGATCCAGAATTTGGTGCGTTTTGGCTTATTATTTACAATGAGTTTTTGGAAACAAAACGATTGCTTCTAAAAATTGCTGGACACAAAGAATTGATGGAGAATTATCCAGATGGGAAAGCGTCGATTGTTGTTCGAGAAAATATCGTAAAGCCATTATTGACCATTCAGCAATATGCACTGTCACGTATTCATCAACTGCGACAGGAGCCGGCAGCCGATTTGGAACTCATTCAAGTGTATCAAAAATTAGTAACACGGTCGCTTTTTGGAAATACGAATGCAAGTAGAAACTCAGCTTAATACATGACTATGAAAGTAAATCAATTGCTCCCAGAAGAATATGCGGCTTGGTATGCTCCTTATATATCCGGTGTTGGTTTAGAATACACTTTGATTGAGGAACTTGAAATTTCGGTTCATCGACTCATCAAATTCGTTCAAAACATTCCGATGGATAAGTTTGATTATCGTTACGAGGAAGGCAAATGGACCATCAAGGATATTCTGCAGCATTTGATTGATGCAGAACGCATTTTTGCATATCGTGCTTTGCGTTTTTCTAGGAATGACCAAACCCCATTGGCCAGTTTTGATGAGAATGAATATGTCGTTGAAGCCAACGCGAATCGGAGAAGCATTCAAGAGTTATTGACGGAGTTGGCGGTCGTGCGTCAATCGACTTTATCTTTATTCAAGACTTTTTCACAAGAAGAATTACTGCGAACAGGAGTCGCTTCCAATAATCCTATGTCGGTACGTGCTTTGGGATTTGTTATTATCGGGCATCAGAATCACCATCAACGGATTTTTGAAGAAAGATATCTATGAAAAAAGGAACTCATTTGAGTTCCTTTTTATTTATTGATTATTCGTCATCATCATCGTCTTCTTCGTCAGCGATTTCAACATCTTCATCTTCATCATCGTCAGTGTCGCCATCATCTGAACCACCTGGGTCTTTTGTAATATCTACTTCTTCTTCTTCCTCATCTTCCGACGGTGCATCTTCGTCAATATCGAGTGACTTGATTACATCAATTGGTTCGACAATGTCGTCGATATCATCTTCATCAAATTTTTCCAATCGACTAGCGAGTTTGGTACTTACTTTTACCAAGTAAATCGTGTCGTCGGTTCTTACTTCAACAGCCTCAATTAGTTCATTTTGGGCATTTCTAAAACGGATAATATTTGAATCATCATATCCGTCGGGAAATTTGTCGACCAATAAGGTCAAAATTTCATTGGTTAATTTTGAGTAATCAACAATAATTCTTCTCATAGTATATTATAAATCAAGTAGGTAGGCAAAAATTAGGGGAGCAACAATTGTCGCATCTGATTCAATAATAAATTTTGGGGTTTTGATATCCAATTTTCCCCAAGTAATTTTTTCGTTGGGAACCGCTCCAGAATAAGAACCGTAACTGGTGGTCGAATCTGAGATTTGGCAGAAATAACTCCAAAATGGCACATCGTGCATCTCCATGTCTTGGTATAACATCGGCACTACGCAAATTGGGAAATCTCCCGCAATTCCGCCGCCAATTTGAAAAAATCCGACGCCGTTCTTGCTGTTTTTGGGATACCAATCTGCAAGAAAAGTCATATACTCGATTCCGGACTTCATTGTTGACGCTTTCAAATCGCCTTTGATCACGTACGAAGCGAAAATATTTCCCATGGTACTATCTTCCCAACCTGGCACAATTATAGGCAAATTCTTTTCAGCAGCGGCATACATCCAGCTGTCTTTTAAATCAATTTCGTAATATTCCTCTAGAACGCCAGAGAGTAACATTTTGTACATGAATTCATGCGGGAAATAACGTTCCCCGTTATCATCAGCATCTTTCCAAATTTTGTAAATGTGTTTTTGAAGTCGACGAAATGCTTCATGCTCAGGAATGCAAGTATCTGTGACTCTATTTAGTCCACGTTCTAATAAATCCCATTCTTCTTGAGGAGTTAGATCCCTGTAATGTGGCACCCGCTCGTAATGCGAATGCGCTACCAAGTTCATGATATCTTCCTCCAAATTGGCGCCCGTGCAAGAAATGATTTGCACTTTGTCTTTTCGAATGAATTCGGCGAATATTTTTCCAATTTCCGCGGTACTCATTGCACCAGCTAAGGTCACCATCATTTTGGCGCCATTGGCGAGTTGTTGTTCGTAGCCTTTTGCGGCATCAACCAAGGCTGCAGAATTGAAATGCAGGTAATGTTTTTCGATAAATTGACTGATAGGTCCTTTACTCATTGTGATGTTGTTTTCGATTTCTGGGTCCTAGCCCTGATGGAAGCGTTTATCCTTTTGTGCTGTTGTTCGGCGCAAAAGATAGTAGCGCACAGCAGGAAATAGCTCCTAAAAATTCTTCTTCAAAAATAAATTATTTTTTATTATATCCTAGTATTTCTAAAACTTGTTCGGAAGTTTGTTGTGCGGAGAAAACTTCGGTCGCCAAGATGCCATTTTCATCTCGATCAATGAGTATGTGTTTTGGCTGTGGAATCAAACAATGGTGTAATCCGCCGTAACCTCCGATAGTTTCTTGGTAAGCTCCTGTATTGAAAAACCCGATGTATAAAGGCTTCTCTTTATTGTATTTCGGCAAATAAATCGCGTTCATGTTTTGTTCAGAATTGTAATAATCGTCGCTATCGCAGGTCATTCCGCCTAATAAAACGCGCTCATATTGGTCATTCCAACGATTGACCGCCAACATGATAAATCGCTTATTAATGGCCCAAGTATCCGGCAATGTGGTAATGAATGAGGAATCAATCATGTTCCATTTTTCTCGATCGTTTTGTTGTTTTTGATAGAGAATCTGGTAGATTGCACCACCACTTTCTCCTACGGTGAATGAACCAAATTCTGTAAAGATATGTGGCACATCAACTTCGGCTTCGTCGCATGCAATTTTGATTTGGTTGATAATTTCGTCAATCATATATTGGTAGTCGTATTCGAAAGCCAATGAATTTTTGATAGGAAAGCCACCGCCAATATTGAGTCCATCTAATGTCGGACATTCTTTTTTTAGTGCAATATATACCTTAATACATTTTACCAATTCATTCCAATAGTAAGCGTTGTCGTTGATTCCGGTATTGATGAAGAAGTGCAAAATCTTCAACTCCAATTTTTTATTTTCTTGAATTTGTTTTTTATAGAAAGCCACAATGTTTTTGTAACCAATTCCAAGTCGCGATGTATAAAACTCGAATTTAGGTTCTTCTTCGGCAGCGATTCGGATTCCAATTTTGAATTTGCCCTTAATTTCTGCCTGAAGCAAATCGAGCTCTTCGTAATTGTCTATAATTGGTATGGCGTTTTTGTGTCCATTGTTAATCAGGCGCGCAATATTTGCTATATATTCGTCTCTTTTGAAGCCATTGCAAATGATGTACGTGTTTTTGTTTATTTTTCCTTGTGCTAATAAATTTTCTGCAATATTGATGTCGAAGGCAGAAGAAGTTTCAAGATGAATATTATTCTTAAAAGCCTCATTCATTACATACTGAAAATGAGAACTTTTGGTGCAATAGCAATAGTAATATTTACCATCATATTTATTTTTTTCCATTGCATTTCGAAACCAGTTTTTAGCTCTTTTAATGTTGTTGGATATCTGTGGTAAATAGGTGAATTTTAAAGGCGTTCCGTATTGTTCGACCAATTTCATTAAATCGATGTTGTGAAACTGGAGAGTGTCTTTATTTAACGTAAATTCTTCCTGAGGAAAATAGTACGTTTGATTGATTAGATCGAAATATTTTGTATTCATTGAATGTCTTTAAAAATAGATTAAAAAAAGTTTAGGCTTGTTTTTAATCGACATTCAAACTCGAATGTTAGCGAAAATAATCGGAAGTTTCTCGCTATACTGTTTGGTGTTACTGTATAATTCAGAATGCAAACTGTAATTTATTGCCAAAACATCTTTCAAAAAATGAAGAAATGAATTCTTTGAAAGAGAATCAAAAAATGAGGATTTATCAGTATTGCGCTTTTCATTCATAGAGGCAAATGTAAAAAATAAAATAAGTGTAACGCAATCCTTTCGTTAAAAAAATATTATGTTCGATAATTTAAAAAAGCAGCTGTAATTAGTTCTCTTTCAGCGGTTTGGTTAATCTTTATTTTACCAATCGACTCAAGTAACGCAAATTGGATAGTTCCGTATTCATTTTTCTTATCATGGATGAGTAATTCTTGAATGGGATCGAGGTCAGCATCTTCAAAAGTGATGCGGTCAAAAACGTTACTTATTGTTGCCTTTATTTCGAGATATTCAAGTTCATTGATAAATTTCTTTTGCCAAGAAATAAAGCTCTCGAGTACCATTCCTGCTGCAATCGCTTCACCGTGCAATAACGATTTTTTCTCCTCGTTATTTAAAAAATAGCTTTCTATTGCGTGTCCCAAAGTATGTCCAAAATTTAATGCTTTTCGAATGCCATTTTCAGTCGGATCTTGCATAACTATCGCATTTTTAATTTCGATCGAACGGTAAATCAAAAGATCAAAGTCGGCGAAATCTAAAGATGAAAGGTCTAAAAATTGACTCCAATAGTCACGGTCATAGATGAGGCCATGCTTTAGCATTTCTGCCAAACCGGATCGCATTTCATGCTTTGGTAAAGTTTCTAAATATTGGGCATCAACAATAATTAGTTTGGGAACATTAATGACACCAATTTGATTTTTTAAGTGACCTAAATCGATGCCGTTTTTTCCACCAATAGAAGCATCAACCATTGCGAGTAAAGTCGTTGGGATATGAATAAAATCTATTCCCCGTTTGAAAGTCGACGCAATAAAGCCGCCCAAATCCGTAACAACACCACCGCCTAAATTTATCATCAAACTTTTTCTATCGGCTCCTAATTCTGTTAAGGCCTCCCAGATTTGGACACAAGTTGTAATGTTTTTTGAACTTTCGCCAGATTCAAATTCAATTATTTCAATGGGAATGTCGGTAGCCAAATAAGGCAAAAAATGGGACAAACAATATTCGTTGGAATGACTATCAACTAGCACGAAGATTGACGAGTACTTTTCAGCGAGGAGCATTTCGTTTAAAGCTTCGTAGCCTGTTTCCGAAAAATATATAGGATAGCCATTGGCTAAGATGGTGTTCATCATCATAGATAAAAGTATTTCGCAAAATAAGGGATTTTTTATCTAATATGCATAACTAACATTCATTCAGTTCTCCGAAATTTTTCGATTTTTTTGAATTTAGAGTTTGCTTTTTTGAATTGGTTTTTTGAGTGTATAAAATATCGAATGGAATCAAAATTTATTTTCTGTGACAGTTAGCTGTTTTATCAAAAGTTAAGTTCATATGCTTCTCCATTTACGCGAATACAAGAGTAATTCTCTATTGATGTGGTATTCGACACAGAAATAATGAGTTTTTGATTTTAAAAGGCTCCAATTAAATGAGGTACAAATAAGGTACATCGATTTGATAATTTTTATCTTTTAATAATGATTGCAATACAATTGCAATTAACAACATAGATCATTATTGCGACAAACTGCAGTTTAGCAGGAGGCATATTTAGAACAAAGTAGATATTGTTTTCATTGACATAAACATTTTTTTACTGTTAGGCAATTCTATAAAACCATATTTTAAGTAGAAGTTTTTAGCATTCTCATCGATAGGATCAACAATTACCGCCATTGAACCTATTTTTATTGATGTATCATAGCTTCTTTTCAAAGCATCTATAAGTAATATTTCTCCGAGCCTTTCTCCCTTACTATTTTTATCTCTAGCTAATCTGCCTAGTAATGTAACTGGAATATCATTATATGATTTTGGTAGCTTATCCTTAATATTATCAGGAATAAGTTCTTTATCAATACTTGAATTTGAAAGTGTATAATAACCTTTTACACTATTATTTCCATCTGCAATAATAAAACATGCTGATAAATGCCTTTTAACATCCTGACTTGCTTGTCGATGTAAGTAATTATCAAGTAATTCTTGACCACAATTAAAATTGCTTTTTTTATGAGTTGAACTTAAAAGTTCAGTAAGATAACTCACAATGAATTAATGATATTTTTATATCTCATCGCTGCATTTGTTAATGCTTCATTAGGAATTGAAGGTTTGATTAATTCATTAAAAAATATTTCCTGATCACGTTTGGAAGCAATTATCTTATTATGCTCTTCTACAATTTCTTTTGCTTTTTCTTGAATAGAAACTATAACAAATTCAGTTAAAGTTCTGAAACCTCCCAAGTTTGCAGCAAGTTCAAAAAAGTCTTTTTGCTCTTTAGATAATCTTGTGTCAAATCTAGCTTTTTCAATAGTTCTCATATCTATTTGATTTAAATGGAAAACAAATGTACGCTTTATTTCTGTACAAAAAAATATAATGACGGATTTTTTACGTACGTTTTTGGCTTGTTGTTAATGTTCAGCCTTCTCGTCCGTTGCAGACTTTGGAATAGCGTATCTTTTGTTATCGAAAATGAAGTTATGAAAAAGTAAACGAACAATTTACCGAAAACCTAGCTATGAGTTTTATCATTTATTATACCCAGTGCTTCCTTTCATTCGATGTCTATTTTGTTTATTTCGTTCATTAGTCTGTCTCTTTCTGCCAATGCAACACTGATTTTTTAGATAGTGTAAAATGTCGTCAAATTCTAGTTTTTTTGTTCATGTTGTCTTTGAGTCACTTTTGTGCTGGTTAGTAGCCGTTAATATAGACGTTTCAGTTCATTGAGGTTGTAAAGCGAACTCGTTGTTTGGTACTAAGTTTAAAAACCATTTTGCTTACTCTTTATATTTACTATACAACATTTGACAAACTTTATCCATTGATTTGAAAGCTGAAGCATCAAAATTTGACGATTTTGTAATGCTTGTTAAAGTTACAACAGCATTGTATAGTATTTCATTGTCGTTATAACCAATGCGTTCAATAAAATTTACTTTATTAGTACCTTTGGGTGATTCTGATACAATTACCTCTTTTGTGTTTGTATCTACTGCAAATAAAAATTCTGTATTCATTTTTTTTATTTTATTTGATTAATGCAAATGGCAACGTCCGCTTGAACTAGTTGTTTTCTTCTTACATCTTGCTCCTTTTTTCGTATTGCCAGTACATTGGGTTGAAGTTGTTGTTGCTTTTTTTGTTGTTTTACCATTACAACAATTTGTACCAACTGTCCTGTTGTGAATTTTGCATACGCAACTATTTGATTTGCTGCGATTACACTTCATACATAATAACTGAATGTTAGAAGGGCTACTGCTTCCTCCGCAGGAGAATGGTGTTATATGATCATATTCTATTCTATAGGAACTTCCGCAACACTGACACACACCTCCATCTCTTGTAAAAACAATTTTTTTTGTGGTAGTTGAAATGTACCTGCTCTGAGAAAAGCCGCAAATACTGACTATTAAAAAAAGGGTCAGTAAGAATATTTTTTTCGTTTTCATTTCTCTTATTCTATTTCAATTTTTTCAATCAGCATTGGGCATAATGTTTTGCTGATAGACGACAGTCGCTGCTACAGAACTGAGTTTTTTCTATTTGACGAAAAACGAAAATAGGAAAATAAAATCACAATTCACGGAAAAACAGCGATTGCGTTTGTCAGCTGTTGCTCTGTCGTGCTTCTAATCTAAGTCAATTATGATTGCAATGTTCTCTTTTATTTTGTCAACTAATTCATCAGGTAAATTTCCAACTTTTTTAATCAAACGCTTGTTGTCAATTGCTCTAATTTGATCAATCATCACATCACAATTCTCATGTAAATTTGCCATTCCTTTTTTTAAATGAACTCTTAAAATATCAGAATCCTTTTGTACATTAGTTGTAATTGGGCAAACAACTGTTGACGGATGAGGAATTTTATTTAATAAATTTGTCTGAACAACTAAAACAGGCCTAGTTTTTCCTGCTTCAGTTCCTATTTTTGGATTTAAATCAGCAATCCAAATTTCATATTGATTAATCTGCATAGTCAATTTTTTCAAAATCTTTTAAAATATTCATTGAATCTTTTTTGACTAAGCTAGATTCAGCTTTGAGCCTTTTCTCTAAAAATTGTCTTTTTTGTACTTTGTTATAGTATTCAATTGCTTCGTTGATATATCGGTTTCTAGGAATACTTATGCGAGATAGTATTTTTTCTGTTTCTCCGAATATTGAATCGTCTATTTTTAATGATACTGTTTTCATATGCTTTATATTTATATTTCAAATGTATATCTTTTTAGTATATCATTTTCTTTTCCGCAGATTTTTTTAGCATGCGGCACAACATATTCCTGCATCTGATTGTGGCTTTCTTCAATCACTTGCGTTTCCAAATATCACTAAAATTTCAATCAGCAGAGACGTTTCCGATAAAGACAAAACCATATATAATCACAATCCGCTTTTATTCCCAGTGCTTATTCAATTAAATACTAGTAAAAATAATTTTAAATACTTAATAAAATACTATAATACAGCGTTTTATGTAGATTAAGTCAGATTAGTTCAGATTAAGTATTAGTGCAACTACTTTCCGATACAAAAGTTCGCAAAAATATTGCCAAGTAGTTCATCATTAGTGACTTGCCCAGTAATCAAACCCAATTGGTATAATGTTTCTTTAATATCAATCGCCATCAAATCGGAAGGTAAATTTGTCTGCAAACCGTATTTCACTTTTTGAATTTCTTCTAAGGCCTTAATCAACGAGTCATAGTGGCGTGTATTGGTTACTATGGTTTCATTATTTCTTAAGGCACCAGTATTTACAAAAGATAATAATTGGTTTTTTAGGTCTTCAATACCAGTTTTATTTTTGGCGGAAAGCAGTAAAATAGTTGATAGTTCTTGTCGTATGGTTGATAAATGTTCCTCACAAATCAAGTCAGATTTGTTTATAATTGTAACTAAAGGTTTAGCTGGAAACTGATTTCTAATTTTCTCAATCTCTACAAGCAAATTGTTGGTTGTTAACTGAGAACCGGCAACCGAGAACTGCGAACCATCAACCAAATACAGAATTACTTGCGCTTGTTCTATTTTCTCAAAAGTTCTCTGGATACCAATACTTTCGACAACATCTTTAGTTTCTCTTATGCCTGCGGTATCTATAAATCTAAAACCAATACCTTCTATGGTCAATTCATCTTCAATCGTGTCGCGAGTTGTTCCAGCTATTTCTGAAACAATGGCCCGTTCTTCATTCAATAAAGCGTTTAATAAAGTTGATTTTCCTACATTGGGTTCACCAACGATAGCAACAGGAATTCCGTTTTTTATTACATTTCCAACCGCAAAAGAATCAATTAACCTTTTTAAAACCAGTTCGATACGTTGTGTTAATTGATTGAATTGTGAACGATCAGCAAACTCAACATCTTCTTCAGCAAAATCCAATTCAAGTTCAATTAAAGAAGCGAAGTTTAGGAGTTCATTTCGAAGATTCGCAATTTCATTAGAGAAGCCACCACGCATTTGCTGCATTGCGATTTTGTGTGATGCTTCGTTGTCGGAGGAAATTAAATCTGCCACTGCTTCCGCCTGAGACAAATCGAGTTTTCCATTCAAGAATGCGCGGAGTGTAAATTCACCAGTGGTTGCCATGCGACAACCTTTTCGTAGCAACAATTGTATGATTTGTTGTTGGATAAATGTTGAACCGTGACATGAAATTTCGATGGTATTTTCGCCGGTGTAAGAATGTGGACCTTTGAAAATGGATACGAGGACTTCATCTAATGTTTTTGGCCCGTCGATGATGTGACCTAAATGTAAAGTATGCGACTTTTGGTCTTTCAGATTTTTTTGTTTGATTGATTGGAAAACTTCATCAGCAATATTGATGGCCTCTGTTCCTGAAATTCGAACAATAGCAATTGCGCCAGCTCCAGATGGCGTGGCCAGTGCGACTATTGTATCATGATGTTGCATTTCTATTTTTTCGTAAAAGTAAGCAAAAACACTATTAGGTTGTTTACTGTGATTTCAGTAAATCAGAAGTTGAATGCACATTATATTTCTATGGAACCAACCGTCAATATGACAATTGTCATGGTTGGCTATTGAATTAAATTGTAAATTGCAGATAGAATTCTGCACACCAAACTTATATAATTATGAAAAAGATCATTTTTCCAACAGACTTTTCTAAGATATCAAACAATGCTTTTTTGTATGCGTTGCATTTAGCGAAAAATACTCAATCTGAAATTTTAACCTTACACACGTATGAATACCCAGCGTTGAGTTATATGGATGTCCCGGTTTACCTGCCAGAAATTTATGAAGTTACGGAACTGAGTCAATTTGAAAACTACAAAGGGCACATTCCTATACTTCGCGAAATTGCTGCAAAACATCGATTGGATCATGTTAAGGTTAGCAATGTACTCGAAAGCGGAGATTTGATTGACAATTTACTCAATTTAACCAGAAGGGAAGAGGCGGAGTATATTGTCATGGGAACCAAGGGTGCGACAGGTCTTGCAGCGACTTTTTTCGGTTCGACTACGGAGCGCGTAATGAATGATGCTAAAGCTGTAGTTATTGCTGTTCCCGAAGAATGTAAATATGAACCAATAAAAAAAATACTATTTATTTCAGAGCTTAAAACAGAAGAGATTGACGTGTTGAAAAAAACGCTCGCAATTGCAAAAGTATTCCATTCTCACGTTGATTGTTTGTTTATAAAAACAGAAGATAGTACTTTAGATGAGGCGAGTTTAAATAACTGGAAAGTCATTTTTAAAAATTATGACGTAACATTTCATCATATCGAAAGTAATGACAAAGAAGGGTTGATCTTAGAGTTTATGTCTTTGCACAAGACAAATATGCTTGCAATGACAACGCACCATAGAAATTTCTTTCAACGTATTTTTGATGTTAGTTTGTCGAAAAAATTAGCATTCCACTCTAAAATTCCGGTGTTGGCTTTTCACGCATAAAAAAACCGCAACATAAATGCTACGGCTTGGAAATATAATTGGGTTATTAGGGTTAGTTGTTGAGCATCACCGGCATAACTAACATTGTGACTCTTTCTCCTTCATCTAAGCCGTCAGCGGGAGTTAGAATTCCAGCACGATTAGGCAGCGACATTTCCAAAACAATCATATCAGATTGTAAATTGGTGAGCATTTCTGATAAGAATCTTGAATTGAAACCGATTTGCATATCATCGCCTTGATAATCACAAGTCAAACGTTCTTCTGCTTTATTTGAATAATCAATATCTTCCGCAGAGATGTTCAACTCGGCTCCAGCGATTTTCAAACGAATTTGATGCGTTGTTTTATTCGAGAATATAGCAACACGTTTCACAGAGTTTAAAAACTGCGTGCGATCAATCATTAACTTGTTTGGATTTTCTTTTGGAATAACCGCTTCATAATTCGGATATTTTCCATCAATCAATCGACACATCAAAATGTAGTTATCAAAAGAAAAAGTAGCATTAGAGTCATTGTATTCAATCTTGATTTCTGCATCAGACGCACCTAGAATACTTTTTAGAATATTGAGTGGCTTCTTCGGCATGATAAAATCAGCTACTTGAGACGCTTTGACATCCGTACGCGCATATTTTACAAGTTTGTGCGCATCAGTCGCCACAAAAGTCAAACCTTCTGGTGAAAATTGAAAAAACACTCCAGACATTACCGGGCGTAAATCATCATTTCCTGCAGCGAAAATAGTCTTGCTAATGGCAGTTGCTAATATTTCTGCAGGGACTAATGTCGTTGATGGATTCTCTAAATTTACTGATTTCGGGAACTCTTCTCCGAGTGCATAAGCAAGCGCATATTTTCCCGAATTTGAACTTATTTCTATGGTGTTGTTTTCTTCAACTGTAAAAGTTAACGGTTGCTCCGGAAACGTTTTTAAAATCTCTAACAACAGTTTTGCAGGAACAGCAACACTTCCCGCACTAGTAGAATCAATTTCTAAAGTCGCCGACATGGTTGTTTCTAAATCTGAAGAGGAAACAGTCAGCATATTATTATCCAATTCAAATAAAAAGTTGTCTAAAATCGGCAATGTATTGCTACTATTGATGACACTTCCAAGTACTTGCAATTGTTTTAATAAGTAGGAGCTCGATACTATAAATTTCATTTTCTTTTGTTTAATCGTTGAATTGTTTAATCGGGTAATCGTCGATTTATTTTTTAGGAGCTAATCCTGCTGTCATTCCAATCTTTTTTGTCAAAAAAACAAAAAAGGATTTTCCCTTACATCAGGGCTAGGGCACTATCTCTCGTCACACAGCCGTTTAAACGACGACACGACTCAAACTTTAATTTATTTGGAATACGGCAATCGTTTTCAATAATGCATCTAGTTTACAAATATATCCTAAACTACCAAATATCAAAAAGAAATTTATTAACATTAAGTGCCGTACTTTCTTTTTCGTAGATGGGTAAAAAGGAATCCAAATGCAGCAAGAAATATAATTGGAAGTCCGACAGTTATCCATTGAATCAATGAATAATCTTGATATACTTTTTCTTTATCCAACAGCGGCAGATTTACTTCTTTACTTCGAATGTTAATAAGTCCATTTTCATCCAACAAGTAATTTACGCAGTTCATCAGAAATTCTTTGTTTCCGTAGAGTTTATTTGTCCATTTATCATACCCTAACTCCAAAGGTTGGTAATTTTTATCTAACTGATTTCTGATAAGATCTCCGTCTGAAACCACAATCATCTTGTTTGATTTTCCCTCCGATTTGAAAGATTTTTCAGGGAAAGGCAAAACTCTGTTAGTGTAGGTTGATTTAAATTTGCCTTCCAGCAAAATTGCCAACGGGATGTTACCTGTGTTTTTAAAATCAGTTTGTTCTGGTCTTTCCGTTACCATATTCAAATTGACATCTACTGGTGCACCAATTAACTTTGAATAAGGGGAAGATTGCAATAGAATGGTCTTTTTGAGGTCGTTTTTAAGAATATCAATCCCATTTGAAAACTCGAATTTTAGAGCATCAACGTTTGTGACAATCGGGCTTTTTCCCGATGGATAGACCAAAGGGGAATAGAACCAAGGATATTGTGTATACTGAGTTGCGCTTCCTTTTTCGCCAGTAGCCAAAGCAATTGGAGTTGCCATGACGTCTTTCACCAAGGTTGGATTGATTCGAAAACCGTATTTGAAAAATAAATCATTGAGATTCAAATCGAATGGATAAGCCAAAGCAGCTCCCGAATCATTGTATAAACTATCCATCTCGATGTTGACTTGATCAATCAACCACAACGTTTTTCCACCATGGATTATAAATTGGTCTAATACTAATTTTTCTTCATCCGTGAATCTCTCGGTCGGCTTGGCGATTATTGCGAGATCGTACTTTTTAAGATATTGCAAACTTTCATTTGGTTTTTTAGCAACTGAGTCAAGTGTGAAAGTTCCTATATAATAGTTATCTCTGACCTGTTTGATAAAATCAGCCATTTGTATGTCGCGCAATTCGCCGTTACCTTTTATAACCGCTACCTTTTTTTCTTTTGATTTAGCGATGGTGTTGAACGCATTGGAAAAGGCATATTCGAGGTGCTGAACGGAACTCATTACCTTTTCAGAAGTCGTGGCACCCATGATATTCTTGAGTAAAGGTACTTTTGTACTGCGTCCATTGTAGGTTACTATTGCCCAAGGAAATACAATTTCTTGGGTTTGCTTTCCTTTGTCTTCAACGGTCACATTCACAGGCGTGAGTCCGCGCTCGAGAAATGATTGAATAATAGTATCTCGCTCTTCTTCGTTTTCGATAGGATTGACGAATTGGAAGGTAATATTTTTATTGTAGGCTTTAAACTCTTCGAGGATCTGTTGTGTTTCTGTCTGCAACTTCTTGAATTCGCCAGGAAATTGCCCTTGCAGAAAGACATCAATAATGAGCGGTTCTTTGACTTCCTGTAAAATTTCTAAGGAAGTTTGCGATAGGGTATATCGTTGGTCTTTGGTCAAGTCAATTCTGTAGAAAAACAAACTTCCAATACCGTTGATTATAATTAAAATCACGATACTGAATAGTAAGGTTTTGAAATTTTTGTACTTAGTTGTTTTCATTAGTTTCTCATCGATTTTAATTTGAAAACTGTAAAGGACAAAAATGCAAAGGTGATGCTGATAAAGTATAGAAGATCTCTCGTATCAATCACGCCGCGGCTCATAGATTCGAAATGGTTATTCATTCCAAAAGAGGAAATCATATTCTCAAAACCAGGGAAATAAGACGATAATCCGTCGAATGCAAAGTAGCACAAAAAGCATAAAAAAACAGAGAAGATAAATGCAATTATTTGATTCTCGGACAGTGTAGAAGTAAAAATCCCTATCGAGGCATAAGTCGCAATGACGAACATCAATCCAAAATACGAACCAATCGTACTGCCGAAATCGATATTTCCGGTTGGTGCTCCATAAACATAAAGAATGGCAACGTAAATTAATGTTGGAATCAACGCAATCATTATCAAAATAAATGCACCAAGAAACTTTCCGATGGTAATTTGCCATAGACTAATTGGTTTTGTGACAAGCAATTCCAATGTGCCTTGCCGAATTTCATCGGAAAAACTTCGCATTGTGACAGCGGGAATTAGAAACAAAAAAACAAGAGGTGCAATAGTGAAAAATGGACCCATATCTGCAAAACCACTATTTAGGATATTGTAATCTCCTTCAAAAACCCAAAGATATAATCCACTAATAGTTAGAAAAACAGCGATTACCAAGTAACCGATGGGTGAACCGAAAAAAGACTTTATTTCTCGAAGTAAAATAGCTTTCATTTATTGTTTTTGATATTCAAATATTTGAATTGATTTGACCATTAGTGTCAAATTGTTGTTACTGCAAACTTACTAATTTATCCACGCTCCACGCTTCAGGTTTGTCATTGAATAATTTTTTAGTAAATGCCCACACATCAAAAAATAATTCTGACTGTCTGTAATTTTCTAAATCTGCTTCAGTTTCCCAGTAGCTGTAGGTAAAAAATATACTTGGATTCTCTTTATCTTGATACAGCTCTAACAAACGGTTTCCTTCGGCATTTCGTATTTTGGTTTTCATTATTTCGAAGTTTTCGAGGAAGGCAGGAATATGCTCTTGATAAAAGCTCATTTTTACAATTCGTACAAACATTTTTTTAATTTTAAATTGAAGTCAATTAGAAAAAATTTACGGTGATACTATCACGATAACCCAAACCCAATAAGCTAGAGGCACTACCGACGCGCAGAGGATTGCTTCTAAAAATAGCTATTTCCAAAAATCCCGCTTCATTGAATATGGCAAGTTTACCGCCTTCATAATTTTTTAATTCATACTTGGAACTTTTGGAAATGTCGGAATACTTTGCCCAAATATTTCTGATTGGATTTGACTTTTTTTGATTTTTTCTTTCCAAAATAGGAATTTCATAAGGTCGACCCTTTGCAATTTCTAGGAAAAGTTTTTTGGAAATGTTTGTTACAACATTCCCAAAGTGGTCGATATAAATGATAGTGCCTTTAATTGAATTCTTATCATTTGCCACAATTGGTTGCAGTTCAGTGACTTGTTTAAGTTCTTTTAGCTCTTTGCCTATCACATTCAACAAACCGCCCTTGGCAATATGGCAAGCCACAGTTACCAAAACGTCCATATCTGTTGCGTCTGTTGGTAAACGATCGTGAATCGTAATAGAAACTAATTTCTGTGGCGCTTGGTGTTGCAGGAGCATAGATAATATTCCATTGTCCGCACCAATAAAAAAATGGTCATTCCATTGCATGGCAATATGTTGATTTTCTTTATTTGATTCTGCATCAACTCCAATGAGGTGAACTGAGCCTTTCGGAAAATGGGAATAAGCTGAACCTATGATATAACTCGCTTCAGAAGTATTAAATGGGTCAATATCGTGAGAAATGTCGATTATAGTGGCTTCTACCCATTCTGAAATAATCCTACCCTTTAATGCACCTACAAAATGATCTTTTAATCCGTAATCCGTTGTAAGGGTAATTATTGACATAAGATTGTTTATAAATAAAAAGGGAACCGAACTAAAAACTCACTAAATTTGAATGCAAAGCTACTAATTATTGTTATTATTTTTAATCTAAATACTACTTCAATTTGAACGAGAGAATTATTGAACTTGACGAAATTGCCCCGAAGGATTTTTGGGGAGCGCAAGATGCCCATCTTGAAACCATAAAAAAATACTACCCTAAACTGAAAATTGTAGCGCGTGGCACAACATTAAAAGCTTTCGGTGAGAAGGAAGTCCTCGATGAGTTTGAAGTTCGTTTCAATCGCTTATTGCAACATTTTGCAAGGTATAATCGCATCGATGACAATGTGATTGAGAGAGTCATTCAAAGCAATTCCCAAGACGAGCAAAGAATGCCCGATCATGAGAAGATTTTAGTTCATGGAATAGGCGGAAAAATTATCAAAGCAATGACCCCTAATCAACAATTGTTGGTAGATTGTGTCAATAAAAATGATATGGTTTTTGCAGTTGGGCCAGCAGGTACCGGAAAAACGTACACTGGAGTTGCAATGGCGGTGAAAGCGCTGAAGGAAAAGCAGGTTAAACGAATTATTCTCACAAGACCAGCTGTAGAAGCAGGAGAAAATCTTGGTTTTTTACCAGGAGATATGAAAGAGAAGTTAGATCCGTATATGCAACCTTTATATGATGCTTTGCGTGACATGTTACCACCACAAACATTAGAAGATTATATACTAAAAGGAATTATTCAAATTGCACCTTTAGCATTTATGCGCGGTAGAACTTTAGACAATGCCTTTGTAATTTTAGATGAAGCGCAAAATACGACACATTCGCAGATGAAAATGTTCTTGACGCGAATGGGGAAGAATGCGAAATTTATGATAACAGGCGATCCAGGACAAGTAGATTTGCCAAGAAGAACCATTTCAGGTTTGAAAGAAGCCATTTTAGTCTTGAAAGATGTAGAAGGAATTAGTATCATTTACTTGGATGATAAAGACATTGTTCGACATCGTTTGGTGAAGAAAGTGATTGATGCCTACAAGCAAATTGAGAATACAGACTAAGTTTTAATTGAATAAGTTTATAAAGTCGAGGTAGTTGGTTTTTAAAGTTCCTCTTATATTCAAGTGTTTGTCATTATTTTTCAAGCGGTTTCCATCGTAGACGTAATAATACTTGCCATTTACCTTTTGAATATCGAATTGATGCATGCCAGCGTTAAATTCTCTTATAGTGCTTTGTGGTTTCAAGAAGTAAGGCTCTTTTCTTTTGAATTGATATTCTTTACCCTTAAAAGTTAGCGCGTATAGAGAAACGCCATAGCCATAACCATGTGTTGAATTTTGGATTGGTAATATTAGTTCTTTTCCTTCTTTGATAAATCTGCCGCCGCACCGTGCCTCTGAACCTACATTCAAAATTGAACTCTTGTGAAGTTTCCATTTTCCAAATAATGAATCTGCCTCGTACAGCAATAATTGCAAGTTCTTGCCGGAAACAGCCATAATGTTTAGCGTATCAGAAAGATAAATTGAAGGGTCTGCATAGGCAACATTTTTTATTAATGTATCGCAAATATTCCATCCAAAAGGAAATTTTTTGGCTTTATATAGTAAAACACAATTAGATCCTTTTGCCTCAGGAATCATATAATATTCGTTTCTGTAGCAAAACACTTGCGGATAAGAAAGGTGAAAAGGCTGCTCTAGGACAGTTCCTCTATACTGATAGTCAATTCCATTTGTAGAGGTCATTACGCCAATTTCGGCTTTTGAGTTTAATAGTTTGTGCTCAAAGAATATATAAAAAGTGTCTTGTACTTTCAAGAAAAAGGGATCTGCTAAGAATTCTGTTCTTGGATCTATTTTTTTTAGTTTTTCAAGCGGATAAATGTAGTTCTTTTCAAATGCAATCTTATTTGGGAAATTGGTCGAAGTTCCAAACCCAATAGACCAGGGTCCAGCATTTTGTCTTAAAAAAGGTGTTCGATTATTGATAAAAAATAATAGGACAAATCCAAAAACAAAAAGAACGAAGATTGATTTTTTCATTTAAAGGTTGATTTCGAATCACTATTTATTTAGTTCTGTTTAATCTCAGTACAAAACTAGAAAGAGTATTTAATTATATTTGCGACTATTTTCAACTACAACAATACAACAAAAATGAATACGATTTCAAATACCCATTTTAATTTTCCCAATCAAAAATCTGTATACAGAGGTAAAGTCCGAGAAGTATATAATATCAATAACGAGTACTTGGTTATGATTGCTACCGATCGACTTTCAGCCTTTGATGTTGTCTTGCCAAAAGGAATTCCTTACAAAGGACAGATTCTAAATCAAATCGCAACCAAGTTTATGGATTTGACCAAAGACATCGTTCCCAATTGGCTAATAGCTACGCCAGATCCAAATGTTGCCGTCGGTCATTTGTGTGAACCCTTTAAAGTAGAAATGGTCATTCGGGGCTATTTATCTGGACACGCCGCTCGCGAATATGCAGCAGGGAAAAGAATGTTGTGTGGTGTTTCGATGCCCGATGGACTAAAAGAAAATGATCGATTACCCAATCCCATAATTACACCCACGACAAAAGCAGACAATGGCGAACACGACGAAGACATATCAAGGGAAGCAATTCTTTCTAAAGGAATCGTTTCAGAAGAAGATTATTTGGTATTAGAAAAATACAGCAGAGCTTTGTATCTGCGTGGTTCTGAAATTGCGGCCAGTCGTGGATTAATCTTGGTAGACACGAAATATGAATTTGGTAAAACGAAATCGGGAGAAATTGTTTTGATTGACGAAATCCACACGCCAGATTCTTCTAGATATTTTTATAAAGAGGGTTATCAATACCGGCAGGATAGAGGAGAAGATCAAAAGCAATTGTCAAAGGAATTTGTGCGACGTTGGTTGATTGAACATGGATTCCAAGGAAAAGAAGGGCAGAGAATTCCGGAAATGACAGAGGAATATATTGAATCTGTTTCTGACCGATATATTGAATTATATGAAATGATTTTAGGAGAGCAATTTGTAAAGGCGGATGTTTCAAATATTCAACAAAGAATCGAAAATAATGTGTTGGATTACTTTAAAAGTATCTAGTTTCATAACAGTTTTTTCATTAGGAAACCGCATTTCAATTTGATTTGCGGTTTTTATCATATAAAAATATAGCTAAACCACGTTCAGTTTTAGTGACTTATGGTTTAGCCAGATTTTATATTAATCAAAATAGCTACAAATAATAGGATGTAAATGCTACAATTTATTCGAAATAAGAAAAAGTTTCTTCGTTTTCTAGTTTCAAAATTGTTTCATAAATAAGTTTAATTACATTTTCTACATCTTCTTTGTGCACCATTTCTACGGTGGTATGCATATAACGCAAGGGCAATGATATTAAGGCAGAAGCTACGCCACCATTACTATATGCGAATGCATCAGTATCGGTCCCCGTGACCCGCGAAGAAGCTAATCGTTGGAATGGAATCTTGTTGTCTTCTGCAGTTTTTAGAATGAGTTCTCGTAAATTATTTTGAACTGCTGGTGCGTAGGTAATCACTGGACCTTTGCCGATTTTAGTTTCGCCTTCGATCTTCTTGTCGATCATCGGCGTTGTAGAATCATGGCAAACATCTGTTACGATAGCTACATTCGGATTGATGGTTTTCGTAATCATTTCAGCACCTCGAAGTCCTACTTCTTCTTGAACAGAATTGGTAATATATAAACCAAAAGGCAATTTCTTTTTGTTTTCGTGCAGTAAACGCGCCACTTCCGCAATCATGAAACCTCCCATGCGATTGTCGATGGCTCGGCAAACAAATTTATTTTCATTCAAAATCATAAACTCATCAGGATAGGTAATGACACAACCCACGTGAACGCCTAATTCGTCGACTTCTGCTTTCGTCGCGCAGCCTATATCAATAAAAATGTTGTCTAATCTTGCGGCTTCTTCTTTACCACGGTTTCTAGTATGAATCGCTGGCCAACCAAAAACACCTTTTACAATGCCTTTTTTGGTGTGAATATTCACTCGCTTTGAGGGCGCTATTTGATGATCAGAACCACCATTTCTAATTACATAAATTAAACCGTCGTCTGTAATATAGTTTACATACCATGAAATTTCATCAGCATGGCCTTCGATGACAACTTTATATTTTGCACCCGGATTGATAACACCAACGGCAGTCCCATAGGTGTCGGTAATGAATGTATCTACGTAAGGCTTGATGTAGTCCATCCAGATTTTTTGACCTTCTGCTTCAAAGCCGGTAGGTGACGCATTGTTTAAATAATTCTCTAAAAAAGTTAAAGACGATTTCTTTAATATTGATTTTGCACTCATGTTTGTTTTTTTTGCTAAATTATAAATTTGGCATTACAGTTGTAACTATAATGTATAATTTTGATCCATAAATTTTCTGCTATGAAGTGTTATCCGTTGTTCTTCACCATTTTATTTTTTTCTTTTACAAGTAAAGCTCAAATCATCGAGCAAGACACTACAAAAATGGGCTATCAGGTAAAAGAATCCGATACGCTCTCCGAACCAATTCAACTTGAGGAAATTACTATTTATAAAGACAATATGGATGCGGAAAGTAAAAAGCAATTTTTACTGCTTCGCAATCGAGTTTACAAAGTGTATCCATACGCAAAGATTGCGGCAGAACGATTACAGGTTTTGAATAAAAATATGGAGGCGCTCAAGACGGAAAAGGAAAAAAGAAAATATTTCAAAATAGTAGAAGACTACATGGAGAAAGAGTTTTCGCCTAAACTGAAAAAACTTTCTCGAAAACAAGGTCAGATTTTAGTCAAATTAATCTCACGTCAAACTGGCTTTACGTCGTACGAATTAATTAAAGATTACAAAAGTGGCTGGAAAGCATTTTGGTCGAATACTACTGCAAGAGTTTTTGACATTCGACTCAAAGCCAAATATTCGCCTTACGAAGTCAACGAAGATTTTTTAATTGAATCAATTTTATACCGTGCTTTCAATAGCGGTCGGTTGATTCCTCAGCAATCAGCAACGCCAATAGATTATGACGAATTGTATGATTTTTGGGAGGCGAAAGCTAAGGAAATCAACAAATGAGTTATTTTTTAAAAATAGAAGTTTTTTATTTAAAAAAGTTTAGCTTTACGCTCTAAATAACTTTTTATGAGAAAAATATACTTTCTTTTTGCAACTATTTTATCTGTTGCTTCGTTGCAAGCACAAATTCAATTAAACAAAAGCTTAAATAATAATTTTGTCTCTAATACAAGATTATCGAATGTAGACGTAATCACCGGAAATCTCAGTATTTGTCTACCCGGTCCAAATACAACTCAATTATCAGCTTCAGTTCCACCAGCGTCAATTTCGGCAACTACTCCATGGTTTTCTTCCAATTCATCGGTGGCAACAATTAATTCTTCGGGTTTGGTTACTGGACTCAGTTTTGGTACCACTACAATTTCTTACACGGATAATTTAGGATCAACCTATAGTGTCAATGTTAATGTTAGTACTTTTCCCACTATTAGCGCGCCAAACGGAACGTCAATTTGCGAAGCGGGAATAGTACAGTTGCAAGGTTCTTTATTCCCAAATGCAGTAAATGCGTGGGAATCGTTAAATACCGGAATTGCAACAGTAAATAGTTCTGGATTAGTAACCGGAGTTGCAGCAGGAACAGTTAATATTTTGTACCGAAATTTAGGGGGTTGTACGACCACTATTCCAATTACAGTCAAGCCGTCACTTGTGCCAATTATCACATGCGGTGCAATTACCCCATCCAGCATTACTTTCAATTGGAATTCACTTCCTGGAGCATCCACTTATGTACGATACTCTCAATTAAATGGCGGTCCAATTACATCTTTAGGTTCAGATGCCCCATTTACTTTTACAATTAATAATCTTTCACCTCAAGATCAAGTAACTTTTTATGTTGTAGCTACTGGAACCGCTGGTAATTGTTTTCAATTAGGTCAGGCAAGTTGCTCTACTTCTGCATGCCCCGACGCTGGAACTAATGGTTTCACAACGATTTGCGACACGAGTACAGCGTCAATCAATTTATTTTCATTGATTACTGGTGAAGATTTAGGTGGGGTTTGGACAAGAACTGGCGGTACAGGGGGTGTTTTTAATTCTGACGCTGGAGTATTTACACCAAATAGCGGGGCAACTACGAGCACCTTTACATATACTATTTCAGGTTCAGGTCCTTGTCCCAATGATACAAGTATCGCTACTATCAATATCAATCAACAACCCGATGCTGGAACTGATGGTTCTACAACGATTTGCGAAACGAGCACAGCATCAATCAATTTATTTTCATTGATTATTGGTGAACAACCAGGAGGGACATGGACAAGATTAACTGGGACAGGCGGAACTTTTAATTCTGCTGTTGGAGTATTTACACCAAATATCGGGGCAACTACGAGCACATTTAGATATACTGCTGTAGCTTCAGCTCCTTGCCTGAATGATGTAAGTATTGCTACTATCAATATCAATCAACAACCCGATGCTGGAACTGATGGTTCTATAACGATTTGTGAAACGAGTACAACATCAATCAATTTGTTTTCATTAATTAATGGTGAAGATTTAGGCGGGTTTTGGGTAAGAGCTAGCGGTACAGGCGGAACTTTTGATTCTGTCGCTGGAGTATTTACTCTAAATAGCGGGGCAACTACGAGTACTTTTACATATACTATTCTAGGTTCAGCTCCTTGTATTACTGATGTAAGTATCGCAACTATCAATATCAATCAACAACCTAATGCCGGATTTGCTAGTTCTACAACGATTTGTGATAGTAGTTCCACAACGATCGACTTATTTTCCTTGATTGATGGAGAGCAAACAGGAGGGACATGGTCGAGAATTATTGGAACAGGAGGAATATTTGATGCGATTGCCGGAACCTATACACCAGCACCCGGAGCAACTAATAGTATTTTTGAGTACAGAATCGCCGGAGTTGCGCCTTGTGTTGATGATTTTAGTATTGTACCTGTAAATATTAACCAACAACCCAATGCCGGAATTGAGGGTTCTATAACGGTTTGTGATAGTAGTTCTGCAACGATCGACTTATTTTCCTTGATCGATGGAGAGCAAACAGGAGGTACATGGACAAGATTAGTAGGTTCTGGAGGAATATTTGATGCGATTGTCGGAACATATACGCCAGTATCTGGAGCAACGAGTAGTGTTTTTGAGTATCGAATCACGGGAGTTTCTCCTTGTATTGATGATTTTAGTATAGCAACTATTAATATTAATCAACAACCAGATGCGGGTATCGATGGCTGTATTTCTGTAGCTGATGAAAGCTCTTTAATTATCGATTTGTATTCGTTGATTACGGGAGAACAAGTCGGAGGAACATGGACAAGAACTTCTGGATCTGGGGGTACTTTTGATTCGCTAGCAGCAACTTATATTCCTGCTATTGGTGCAACTACAAGTACGTTTTCTTATACTATAAGTGGTGTTGCGCCTTGCCTAGATGATAGTAGCATAGCAACCATAGGTATTAACGAAGAACTTGGTCAGGCGGTAACGCTAATTTGTGACCTCGCAAATTCAACGCCGAATTCTTTTGCCTTCGATTGGAATAATATTGGTCAAACCAGTTTTAATTTTTCTTATTCTATTGACGGCGGACCAACAATTACAGGTAATACCATAGTTTCAAATTATCAGATTTTAGGAGTTACTCCAGGACAATCGGTAACTTTTACAGTTCAACCTGTTGGCAATCTTTGTTATTCGACAACAACTGTAAATTGTGATTTGCTTTCTGCCGTTGATTTCGAATCAGATACTGTAAAATATTATCCAAACCCATTCAACGATATCCTGAATTTGAGTTTTTCACAATCAATAGAAAGTATTCAAATATTCAATATTTTAGGACAACAAGTTTTTGATACCAATCGCACAGCAAAAGACTTTCAAATTAATCTATCTCATTTGAGTAGCGGTACTTATCTTGTCAAAGCGATTTCGAATGATAGTGCCAAAATTTTCAAAGTCGTTAAATATTAATTTTTTTTCTCGGAGCTATTTCCCGCTATCCGTTCCAATCTTTTGCTTTTAAAAGAAAAAGCAAAAGGATTTCCCCTGCTATCGGGGCTATGGCAGTTGACTTCAAAATTCATTATTCGTTAATCAGCATTG
>JBILXS010000020.1:0-35525 GCA_044378345.1 Flavobacterium sp. | reverse complement strand
GTACTGCAATTTGTGGGAGAGTATGTCGTCGCCTTTTTAAGAGAAACCCGTTGTGAAAACAACGGGTTTTTTGTTTTATTCAAAGTTCAACATTCGTTATTCAACATTCAATATTTTAAAAGGTTGAAGGTTGAATATCAAAAATTTAATTATAGATAAAGGTTTTCGGCGACAAAGATTACCTCACAAAATACTTATTATAAAATGTGTTCGGTAAATTCGCTTCGCTCGTTTGCAGCGTATAGCCCGACGGCTCCCGAGATATTCATGAATAAATAGCATGTTCATGAGCCGGCACGACCCACTACTTAAAATCGACCGACAACGAATTCACGCAGTACCTCTGTCCCGTTTTTGTAGGTCCGTCATCGAAAACATGTCCGAGATGACTGCCACAGTTAGCACACAAAATTTCTACACGCAATATGCCATGTGAAGTATCTCTTATATACTCGACTTTTCCAGGAATCGATTCATCAAACGATGGCCAGCCGCAATGTGCGTTGAACTTCGAATCGCTTTCGAACAACGCCTCACCACAGCCACCACAACAATAAGTTCCTTTTTTGAAATGAACGTTGTATTGTCCAGAATGAGGGAATTCCGTTCCTTTTTGACGTAGGATTTTGTAGCGTTCGAGACCGAGTTGCGCTTTCCATTCTTCTTCAGTTTTTGTTATTGGATAATTCATGTGGTAATAAATTGAATTGTTTTTTGAATAACAGCCGCATCTCCTAAAATCTTCCGATGTCCTAAGTTTTGGGTAATCATCACTTCACCATTTTTTAGATGCTGATGAATGTGATGCGCACAACTTATTGGTACTTCTTCATCGTTTTCATCATGAATGACCAACACCGGAATTGAAATTTCGGATGCCGCGTGAAACGAAGAATAGCTATCCATCGTTCGATTGGATTTTTTTTCAAAGTGAATACGTAATAAGTCGCCTATTTTCGAATTCAGTTGTAGCTTTTTGACAAAGTCGTCAATGATATCCTTGACAATATCGCCGCTGCCAATGATAGTTAGCCGTTTGATTTTGAATCCTTCTTTGACTGCATTGAGTAATGACATGCCGCCTAACGAATGTCCAATCGCCGCTTCAAACGGACCGAATTGCTTTTCGATTTCTAAAATGGAAGCAATGAAGTCAGGCATTAAGGTGGTGTTTCCCGGCGATTTCCCGTGTGCTGGCGCATCGAAACTTACGATTTGAAAACCTAGTTTTTCAAATGCCTCGGCAAACTTTACGAGTTGTGTTCCGCGCCCAGACCAGCCGTGAACCAACAATATTTTCTTTAAACTGGCGCCAGAATGATATACGTTAATCCTCTTTTGTATAGATGGGATGAGTAACACTTCCTGTCGCGTCAACCGATCCATTTCTAATTCGCGCTTTGGAATTGGATGTTTAATAGGAGAAGTAAATAATCTAGCCGCAAATTGAACGGTTAGCTTTGTTGAAATAAACGACAAAATTTGACCAACCACAAGGATAATTTCGGGAATTTTCATACTTTGATGCGGTTTTTTGGTTTTCTTTGTCATTCCAACAAATTTAATGGAAAGGTATTGTTTTCTTCTAAAAGTTGAAACTTATTTTGAAAACGAAAAAAGGCGTTAAACCAGTTGGCACGGAAAATCTGATAAATTGATGATTATCGGTTACAGCAAGTGAATTGATTTCTTGTTGAAATATTTTTGTTAGAAAAAGCGGTGTATGAGTTGGACTATAAACTCAGTTCTCGTCCCCGATGGGAGGTTATTCCGCTGACAGGACTTACGAGTATCAGAAGTTCAAATCGAATTAAGATGTACGAATTAAAAATTACGACGATTTTTAGGAGCTGGTTCCCGCTTTTCGCCTTTATCTCTATTCTGCGTTGCGAGAATATCGGCTGCAATCGGGGCTAGGAAAATAGCAATAACAATATTAGTTGCCAATTAGGAAAAACATTATAAAATACTACCCAATGCGCAAAGTACAGCCCCATTCTCTTTTCACTGCTTTCGATATTAATTTATTTAAGGCCGGAAAGCACTTTCGCCTCTACGAAAAATTGGGTGCACATCTCTTAGAGGTTGACGGTGTCAAAGGCATTTATTTCGCCGTTTGGGCGCCATCGGCTCTCTCGGTTTCTGTTGTTGGCGATTTCAACTATTGGATTCAAGGTGAACACCAACTCAACGTGCGTTGGGATGATTCAGGCATTTGGGAAGGATTTATTCCTGGTGTTGAGAAAGGATCAACTTATAAATATAAAATACAATCAAATAACGACGGTGTTATTACCGAAAAGGCTGATCCGTTTGCTTTGTATTGTGAGCATCCACCAAATACGGCTTCCATCATTTGGGATCTTGAGTACAATTGGAAAGATGACAAATGGATGAAATCCAGAAAAGACCATAACGGATTGGATAAACCTTATTCTGTTTATGAAGTGCATTTGGGTTCATGGCGCAGAAACGACCAAGGAAAATTCTTAACCTATCTCGAACTCGCCGATCAATTGGTGAGTTACGTCAAAGAGACTGGCTTTACGCACGTTGAGTTTATGCCGATCATGGAATATCCCTTCGATCCGTCTTGGGGTTATCAATTGGTTGGGTATTTTGCGCCAACTTCACGTTTTGGGAAACCGCAAGATTTTATGGTGTTGGTTGATAAATTTCACCAAGCGGGAATTGGTGTCATCCTCGATTGGGTTCCGTCGCACTTCCCAGATGATGCACACGGATTGGGTTACTTCGACGGATCCAATTTATACGAACATCCAGACAGAAGAAAAGGCTATCATCCAGATTGGAAAAGTTTGGTCTTCAATTACGGTCGCAATGAAGTTCGGTCATTCTTGATTAGCAATGCGCTTTTCTGGTTGCAACATTATCACGCAGATGGACTAAGAGTTGATGCCGTTGCCTCGATGTTGTATTTGGATTACTCTAGAAAAGAGGGTGAATGGGAACCAAATATCTTCGGTGGACGCGAGAACTTGGACACGATTAGTTTCTTGAAAGATTTCAATGAAGCGGTCTATTCTAATTTTGAAGGCGTACAAACCATAGCAGAGGAAAGCACTTCATTTCCAATGGTTTCAAGACCAACGTTCGCAGGTGGTTTGGGATTTGGCATGAAATGGATGATGGGTTGGATGCACGATACGCTGCAGTATTTTCAGAAAGAACCCGTTTACCGAAAATACCATCAAAACGATTTGACATTCTCTGCAACTTATGTATTTTCGGAACACTTTATGTTACCGCTGTCGCACGATGAAGTCGTTTACGGAAAGAAATCTATTGCTGGAAGAATGCCGGGCGATGAGTGGCAAAAATTCGCCAATTTACGACTGTTGTACGGTTATATGTTTACCCATCCAGGAACCAAACTCTTGTTTATGGGCGCAGAATTCGGTCAAAGTGCCGAGTGGAATTTTGAAGGAAGCTTAGATTGGTATTTACTTCAATTCGGCTATCATCAAGGTGTCAAAAATGAAATTACCGATTTGAACGCGTTATATAAAAACAGTCCAGCGTTATACGAAAAGCAGTTCAGTCCTGAAGGTTTCGAATGGATTAATTATTCCGATCATCAAAATGCGGTTATGTCATACATCCGAAAAGGAAATAATCCGAACGACGATTTGATTGTGGTGTGCAACTTTACGCCAGTGGTGCGCGAGCAATATCGCATCGGTCTGCCTAAAAAAGGAAAACTGACTCAAATATTCAATTCTGATGATACGCAGTATGGCGGAAGTGGTGCGACCAATCCTAAATTCGTAAAAATCGATATAGAATCTTGGGACGGTCGCGAATTTTCGGCCGCATTAACGTTACCGCCGTTGAGTATAGTAATTTTCAAAATGACTTAATTAAGAACGTCAGCGAAGTACCTCCCAGACAATCAAATTATAGATTCCGAAATCTGGATAGTAATGCTATTTTCTTGAGGCTTGTAAAGTGATATCACATTCAATTCAGTGTCCTCAAACGCAGGGTATAATTCTGGTTTTTCTATAATCAATCGATTGATAACTCGTAAGGTATGATTTAACTTCAGATAGGAAACCAATATTTCAGATAAAAAGTATAATTAGACGGTTGAACAATTTATTTCTAACGCAGAGAGTGATTTATTGATCTCTCAACTTTTTATAAAGAGCTATTGATTAGACTATTTTTACATGCGTAAAGAACGAAAACGTTTGCGTGAAAATTAATAAATTTCAATTTATAGCTTCTGCAATTTTTGTAAGTTTGAAATCTATGTTACTAGCCAAATTAGTTGCTAACAACCTTTTCTGAAATTATGATAACAAATACAGAATTAGAATATAAAGGTGATTTATACCCATCTAAAATAGTTGAGTTTAAGAAAGATGTTGATAGTGTTTACTTCTACACAGACAATAGCGTTATTTTAAAAATAACAGTTCTAAGAGACAGTTTGATTCGTTTCCGATATACAACTAAAGGCTATTTCAGTAAAGATTTTTCATATGCGATTGATAAAACCCAGTCGCACGGTTACAATTTTCTTCAAGTTATTGAAGAAGAAGATTTGTACAAAATAAAAACTAGTAAAGTCGTTTGCACTATCGATAAAGTCGATTTGCGCGTGGCGATTCAAGACCTTGAGGGCACATCAATACTCGAAGATGAATTGGGATTTCACTGGGAGGAGAGCTATCATTACGGTGGGAATATCGTTAAGATGAGCAAAGCTTCCCAAGAGGGTGAATGTTTCTATGGAATGGGAGATAAAGCTTCTCATTCTAATCTTAAAGGAAAGAGGGTAGTCAACTGGGCAATGGATCAGTACGCTTTTGGTAAAGATCAAGAGCCATTATACAAAGTAGTTCCTTTTTATATTGGACTGCATCACAAAAACGCATATGGTGTTTTCTTCGACAATACTTTCCAAACCACTTTCGATTTTTGTCATGAGAAAAGAAATGTAACAAGCTTCTGGGCCGATGGAGGAGAAATGAATTATTACTTTATTTACGGTCCACTCATGGAAGACGTGGTGACCACTTATACCCATTTGACGGGCAAACCCGAATTGCCGCCACTTTGGGCTTTGGGATACCATCAATGTAAATGGAGTTACTATCCTGAAAGTAAAGTAAAAGAAGTCACATCGAAATTCCGAGAATTAAAAATTCCTTGCGATGCGATTTATCTCGACATTGATTATATGGAAGGTTTTCGCTGTTTTACTTGGAATAAAGATTATTTTCCAGATCCGAAAAGAATGGTGGCAGAGCTAGCAGAGGATGGATTTAAAACCGTCGTTATTATCGATCCTGGAATTAAAATCGATAAGGAATACTGGGTTTATCAGGAAGCTTTAGAAAAAGATTATTTCTGCAAAAGAGCCGACGGACCTTACATGAAAGGTAAAGTTTGGCCAGGTGAATGTAATTTTCCCGATTATACCAATCCGGAAGTTCGCGAATGGTGGGCTGGATTATTTAAAGAATTGATTTCTGATTTTGGAGTGAAAGGTGTTTGGAATGATATGAACGAACCAGCGGTGATGGAAGTTCCTGGAAAAACATTCCCAATGGATGTTCGCCACGATTATGATGGAAATCCATGTAGCCATAGAAAAGCGCATAATATTTACGGAACACAAATGGCTCGTGCTACTTACGAAGGCGTGAAGCAATTTGCGTATCCAAAACGACCATTTATTATTACAAGATCTGCTTACTCTGGCGCGCAGCGTTACAGTTCTTCTTGGACAGGCGATAACGTAGCCAGCTGGGAACATTTGTGGATTGCCAATATTCAAATGCAACGGATGTCGATTTCTGGGATGGGATTCACAGGTTCTGATATCGGAGGTTTTGCCGAGCAACCGTCTGGGGAATTATATGCACGTTGGATACAGTTGGGGGTTTTTCACCCATTTTGTAGAACGCACTCTTCAGGAGATCATGGAGATCAAGAACCGTGGTCATTTGATATCGATGTGATCAACATTACAAGAAAATTTGTGGAATTGCGATATCAACTATTACCGTACTTATATACCATGTTTTGGGAATATATCAACGATGGTGTGCCGATGTTGAAACCTTTATTTTATTTTGATCAGGACGATACACAAACCCATTATCGAACTGATGAATTTATTTTTGGAAATCAAATATTAGTTTGCCCAATACTAGAGCCCAATGCGCAGGGTCGACGCATGTACTTGCCTATTGGTAATTGGTATAACTTCTGGACTGACGAATTGGTTTCGGGACGAAAAGAACTTTGGGTGAAAACTGATTTCGACCAAATTCCAATTTTTGTCAAAGAAGGCGCCATTATTCCTAAATACCCGGTGCAACAGTACGTTGGTGAATTAGAATTTGAAGAAATTTCTCTTGATATTTATTTCAAAATTGGCAAAGAAAAGTCAGTGCTTTATGAAGATGCACAGGATGGCTACGATTACAATAAAGGTCGATTTAGCTTAACAACTTTTACTTTGAGAGGAAAAGAAACTGACTTGATTATTCAGCAACATAAAGAAGGGAAATTCGAAACAAACTACAAAAAATTCAAAATCAATATACACGGACTACCGTTCAAAATCAAAAAAATTGAGATAGATAATGAATTAGTGTCTTTTGATAAAGTTCATTTTGACGGAAAGCATACGCTAATTGTAGATAAAGAATTTTCAGAATTGCACATTATCGGTGTGTAAGTTTTTTTTTTGAATTAAACAATAAATTACAATTTATCTGCTATACCTTTGTTTTCTGAAATAAATTTTAAAATGAAAAAGACAATCGCTTTTGTTGGCTTTATGGTTATTGTACTCGCTTGTGCTACAAATCCATTTACAGGTAAAAAGACCTTGAATTTTGTTCCCAACAGCCAACTTTTTCCGATGGCTTTCCAGCAATATGGTACTTTTTTGAAAGAGAATAAAGTGCTCTCAGGCACCGCAGACGCCATGATGGTTGAAAATATTGGAATCAAAATAAAAAATGCTTCTGAACGGTGGTTGAAAGCCAATGGACATGCTGACTATTTAGACGGTTACCAGTGGGAATACAAATTAGTAGAAAGTAAAGATGTCAATGCATGGTGTATGCCGGGAGGCAAAATTGTGGTTTACACAGGTATCTTGCCAATTACAAAAGATGAAGCAGGTTTGGCAACTGTTATGGGACATGAAGTATCACATGCTTTAGCCAATCACGGTGCGCAACGAATGAGTGCGGCGCAATTGCAACAAATAGGAGCTGTTGGTGTCGCTGTGGCAACTTCTGGTAAAACCCAAGAAACGCAAGCCATTTTTCAACAAGCATATGGACTGGGTTCACAAGTAGGGGTGATGCTGCCTTTCAGCAGAAGTCATGAAACCGAAGCGGATAAAATAGGATTGATTTTGATGGCGTTGGCGGGATATAATCCAGATCAAGCGGTATTTTTTTGGGAACGAATGTCTGCAAAAGCTGGTGGTCAAGCGCCACCTGAATTTATGAGTACACACCCATCAGATGCGACTCGAATTGCTAATATCAGAAAGTTAATTCCAGAAGCTAAAGCGGAAGCCGCTAAATTTGGAGTCGTATTTAAGTAAAGTAAAAAAAGCCATTTTACATTGGCTTTTATTATATCCTATTTTTTGATCAATTTTTGAATTTGTGTTTCGTTTCCTTGTTTAACCGATACAATATAAACTCCCGACGTTAGTTTTGAGATATCAATCGTATTTTGATTAATTACCTTCAGCACTGAATTACCAATGATATTGAAGATTTCGCACTCGTATTTTTCAGACATAATATTTGTGATGGTAATTGAATTTGTTGCAGGATTTGGTCCAATCGCAATGTTTTTAAGTTGTTGTTCATCAATTGCTAAATTGCAATCAAGCTCATTTATTTTTTGCCAAATTTGATTGCAAAATATTGTTGGAACTGAACTTGTCGCACTCGGTGCTTCTCCCATTCTGACAAACACCAATCCTGAACTTTGTGAAATACTGACTATTTGTCCATCTCTCCCTAATCCTGCAATCATATCTGTTGGTGCATCTGCAGCATATGAACCTGGGAAAATCAGTTGAGTAGTTGGCAACATGTAATTTGGTTTTCCATTCAGCCACCATAAGTAACCATAAGATTTATTGAGATTTTGAGAGGTGTTGACCATTTCACTAAAATAGTTTGTATTGATTAGTTGATTGCCATTCCAAGCACCATTTCCATGAATCAATAAACCGAAACGTGCCATACTTCTGACCGTACTAAAATAAACATTGTTGTAATCAATGGTTGTCCAACCTCCAGTCATTCCGGTTGGGTTTTTAAGTTTTAGTTGTGTGTAGGTGTTTAGGTTTACCGTTGTTGCACTTTGCAATACATCGTCAAGTAAAGTATAAGGTGCATTGTGATAAGCCCAGCGTGTCCCAGCGTCTGCTGTATAATCTAGGCAAATCGGCTCAGTACAATCATCATCGATGACACCATCATCTAATCCTGAGGTCATCGTCAATTGGTTTTTGATGGTGATGTTATTTTCCTGTGCTAATGTGCAATTCGTCCAACCTACACCCAAGTAAATTGAAGTTCTATCATTAATATTTAATAGGTTTTCTTCTTGTGCTTTACCAACCAAAAAGGAAGTGATAGTTTTACCAGCTGATGCCCAATACCATAAATTTTGATCGGTAAAAGTACCGAAGTACTTTTCTAAAACAATTTTGCCGTCTTTCAAAATTATAAATCCTTTGGTATTTTCGTTTTCGAGAAAAGTATACAGATTAGTTATCCTTTCTGGACACCATCCCAATAGGGCCGGATCAGTAGTTTCCCATGTCGCGGTTGAACTGATTGGCGGAAAATAAAGTGATTGAGAATAATTGTAATTTGAGACCGAAAGCAATGACAAGAGAAGAAGTAAGAATATTTTTTTCATAATCGGTAGTTTTTTGTTTGGCCTTGAGACCTATTTTCAGAGCCATGGTTTAATGTATCCAGTAATTTAATTATAAAATAATCTGTTTTCCGCTTTTGTGTTTAAATTTAAAATAAATTCGCCAACGTAATATAAAATGTTTCAAAATATGACAAATTTACCAAAAGGAGATAAGAAATTGCTAAACGCTTGGGCTTTCTATGACTGGGCAAATTCTGTTTATCCTTTGGTGATTTCTTCTGCCATATTTCCAATTTTCTATGAAGCGTTATTCACAGATCGGAATAATTACATTCGTGTTTTTGGAACAGAGTTGAAGAATTCAGCATTAATTAGTTTTGTTACCGCGGCTGCTTTTTTAGTTATTGTTTTTATTTCCCCAATATTATCTGGGATTTCAGATTACGTTGGTAATAAGAAAAATTTTATGAAGTTTTTTTGTTACTTGGGTGCTGTTGCTTGTATTGGTCTTAATTGGTTTAGCTTAGAATCGATTTATAGTGGTTTGTTTTTCTATTTTTTGGGTTTGATTGGTTTTTGGGGAAGTTTGGTTTTTTACAATTCTTACTTGCCAGATATTGCCTTTCCTCACCAACAAGATAAAGTGAGTGCCAAAGGATATTCGTTAGGATATTTGGGCAGTGTTTTACTGTTGATTGTCAATTTGGCAATGGTCATGAAACCAGACTTATTCAACATTTCAGGAAGTGAAGGTGAAGCAGCAATGAAAGCGATGCGCTATTCTTTTATAATGGTCGGGATTTGGTGGATGGTTTTTAGTCAATATACTTACTATTATTTACCAAAAGGAAATGCCAATTCAGAGCGAAAAGTAAACAAAGATGTCGTCCTAAACGGCTTCAAAGAACTAAGAAATGTTTGGCATTTGTTAGAAGAAAACAAGATTTTAAAATCCTATTTAGCTGGTTTTTTTGTCTACAGCATGGCAGTACAAACCGTGATGCTAATTGCCACCTATTTTGGTGCTCAAGAAATTGCTTGGGAATCTAAAAGTCAGAGTACCATTGGATTGATTATTTGTATCTTATTAATTCAATTAGTAGCCGTAATCGGTGCCACTTTTACTGCAAAAGCTTCGGCAAAATTTGGAAATATTCAAACATTAATAACTATCAATTGTTTTTGGATTGTGCTTTGTGTTTTAGCTTATTTTATCACTTTGCCCATTCATTTTTATATCATGGCCGCATTGGTCGGATTGGTGATGGGCGGAATTCAAGCGCTTTCCCGTTCAACTTATTCCAAATTCCTCCCAGAAACAGAAGACACAACCTCTTTCTTTAGCTTTTTCGACGTAGCAGAAAAAGTCGGAATTGTGATCGGAATGTTAGTTTACGGAATTATCGATCAAATCACAGGAAGCCCAAGATTAGCTATCGTTTTTTTAGGAGTTTTCTTTGTGATAGGTGTCGTTTTACTAAAACGAATACCAAAAAACAGCGCTTTACCTGAATAAAGCCATCTTCTAAATTTAGCATTTGGAGATTTCTCCTGAACCGGTCACTTTGGTGTGTTTCTTACTTGAATCTCCGAAATAAGTAGTATCTCCTGAACCAGTGACATGGTTCAAGATTATTCGTGCAATATACATTGCTTTGCAATACCGATTGTATATTTTAGATTCAGCCCTTTGATTTTTTTGCTTACAAAGGCTAATTAGTTCATCTATATTTAACAGAGATAAGTGCAATGGATTTTTTCGATTAAAAGGAAAGAAAATATATTTTTTGAACTGTTACAGTTTTTACTATTTTTTACTTTTTTTGTAATTTACAACCTATGAAATAATTATATTTGAAAACTAATAAAAAATGAAATGAAATATATAAAATCTAATCTTCTATTTTCTTTATTCTGTTTATTCTTTCTAATTTCATGCACAGGAGATGATGAACCCATAGATCCTGCATTGCTTATTCCAGCTCCAGAGGAATGTAATGCACCTACATTTTTTAACGTAAGTAATTTAATCAATGGAAATACGGTTAGAATTAGTTGGGATAAAACTTCAGCTGATGAATGGGAGTTACAATATGGAATTAGTGGCTTTGCTATAGGTAGTGGTACAGTAGTTCCTTTTAATATTACAAGTAGCCTCATCAGCGGATTAAATGCTACAAATAATTATGATTTTTATATTAGAACCAAATGTGATGAAGGTGAATTTAGCGAATGGATTGGTCCTATTTCTCCCGGTAGCGGATTGCAAGGATGCTCAAGTCCAACCAATGTGTCAGCGGTTCGATCTACGACAGATGCCACAAAAGTAACTGTTAGTTGGTCTGAAAATGCAGATGGAAACTCGTGGCAAGTGCAATATGGAAACAGAGGTTTTACAATAGGCACAGGAACAATTTTAGCAGCAGCATCTTCTCCAAAGCTAATTTCAAATTTAGAAGGTAATGTAAGTTATGATTTCTACGTGAGATCGAATTGTGAGGCCAACCAAAATAGTATTTGGGTGGGACCAATTCTTGTTAATGGCAACGGCATTGCTGCATGTACAACCCCATCGAATTTACTAGCGACTAGAAGTACCACAAATTCTGCGGAAGCCACTTTAAGTTGGACTGCAGGCGGTGGAGAAAATTCTTGGCAAATTCAATACGGAATAGCTGGTTTTACTATCGGAAATGGAACAACGGTCAATTCCGCTACGACAACAAAAACAATAACTGGACTCCAAACCACTTCCTATGATTTTTATGTTAGGGCGGTTTGTTCTACAACTCAAAATAGCACGTGGCTAGGACCAATAAACATATTGGCAGCAGGACAAACAACAACAGATTATTACCTCCGTATGAAAAGCAATGGTGTTGCAGTGAGCTTTTTGTTGGAGAATATTGAAGCTTCGTACTCCGATTTGTCATTTATGATTTCGGCATTAAATGTTTCAGGAAACTCATTTAATTTGCAGCTTTTTTCCCCAACAGGAGTTGGTACTTATGCTTTTGCAAATCCTGACATCGATGCAGTTTGTACTTTTTCTGAAAATGCAACAATTTTCACGTCATTATATTCTGATTTTACAAATAGTCCGGGAAATATTGTAGTTACACAATTAGATTTGGTAAATAATATGGTAAAAGGAACTTTTAATTTTGTTGGGAAGGATGATCCGATGACTCAAAATAGAGTTATTTCTGAGGGTGAGTTTTTTTTACCATTGCAATAGGCAAACAATACGTCACATAAAAAATGCCCACAAATAGTCTAGCACTTTTGTGGGCATTTTCAATTAGGTCTTTTCTTAAAAAGACAAAATGATATTATTTTCTTGTCATCACTTTTTCAACAGCTTTCACAATTGCTTGGTGATTTAATTGGTATTTATCCATCAATTGTTCCGGTGTTCCTGATTCGCCAAAACTATCTTGAACAGCAACAAATTCCTGTGGCATCGGGTTATTAAGTGCCAAAACTCTCGAAACACTTTCGCCCAGTCCACCAATAATATTGTGTTCCTCCGCTGTTACGATACATTTTGTTTTTGCTAATGATTTTAATATTGCGTCTTCATCCAATGGTTTAATCGTATGAATGTTGATAACTTCGGCGGAGATTCCTTGCTCTTCTAATGCTTCAGCAGCAATCAAAGCTTCCCAAACCAAATGTCCTGTTGCTACAATGGTAACATCAGTTCCTTCGCTCAAAACCACCGCTTTACCAATTTCAAAAGCGCCATTTTCTGGCGTAAAATTCGGTACAACTGGTCTTCCAAATCGCAAGTAAACCGGGCCATGATGATCCGCAATTGCCAATGTTGCTGCTTTGGTTTGATTGTAATCACAAGTGTTAATGACGGTCATGCCAGGCAACATTTTCATCAATCCGATATCTTCAAGAATTTGATGTGTGGCGCCATCCTCACCTAAAGTTAAGCCAGCATGTGAGGCGCAAATTTTTACATTTTTATCCGAATAGGCAACAGATTGTCTAATTTGATCATAAACACGTCCGGTTGAGAAATTTGCAAATGTTCCCGTATATGGTATTTTTCCGCCAATGGTCAATCCGGCGGCTATTCCTATCATGTTTGCTTCCGCGATTCCGATTTGGAAAAATCGTTCGGGATGATTCTTGATAAATTCATCTAACTTTAAAGAACCAATCAAATCGGCGCATAAGGCAACCACATTTTCGTTTTTTTGACCCAGTTCGGTCATTCCAGCTCCAAAACCTGAGCGTGTATCTTTACTTCCTGTATTGGTATATTTTTTCATTTTTTTAATTTAAGGTTTGTGCAACAAAGACGCTAAGGCACAATTTTCTATGAAATAGAATATTAATAATCGCCTAAAGTTTCCGGATTTTGTGCCAGTGCAGTTGCCAATTGGTCGTTGTTGGGTGCCTTTCCGTGCCAAGCATGACTATACATCATAAAGTCGACGCCATTACCCATTTCAGTATGCAACAAAACACAAACTGGTTTTCCTTTACCGGTTCGAGATTTTGCATCACTCATTCCAGACAAAATCGCGTCGATGTTGTTTCCTTCTTTGATTTCAAGTACTTCCCAATCAAAAGCTTCGAATTTGGCTTTCAGGCTTCCCATTGCCAAAACATGGTCTGTAGTTCCGTCGATTTGTTTACCATTGAGATCGATAGTAGCGATCAAATTGTCGACTTTTTTTGCCGACGCGTACATGATTGCTTCCCAATTTTGTCCTTCTTGCAATTCACCATCTCCGTGAAGACTGTAAATTAAGTGTGCGTCATTGTTTAATTTTTTTGCTTGCGCTGCTCCTATAGCAACAGACATGCCTTGTCCGAGTGAACCTGATGCAATGCGAACGCCAGGCAAACCTTCATGTGTCGTTGGATGCCCCTGCAAACGCGAATTGATCAAACGGAACGTAGCTAATTCCAAAACTGGAAAATAGCCCGACCGCGCCAATACGCTGTAGAAAACGGGTGAAATGTGACCGTTAGAAAGGAAGAATAGATCTTCTCCGGCGCCGTCCATATCGAAACCTGGTTTGCGGGTCATGATGTTTTGGTATAAGGCCACCATAAATTCAGTACAGCCCAGCGAGCCGCCTGGATGTCCGGAGTTGACCGCATGTACCATTCGAAGGATGTCTCTTCGAACTTGCGTTGTTAATTCGTTTAATTGTTGTGTGTTGGGCATGATTTGTAGTTAAAATTAGAGTTCGTCAAAAGTAAATGTAATTTAAGCGAGGGGCAAAAGTTTTTTTGAATAGTTATTAAGGATTTTCTTTTGAAAACCAATAATTCAATTTATGACGGACTGTGTGAGTGATGGCAGCGGTTAGCCCACAGCGCAGCGAGGACTAGTAGCGAACAGCCAGACCCGCGGCACAAGGGTCACGCCATAATTCAGATAGTTAGATTTTAAGTTTTTTAGACTTTAAGACTGCAAGATTATAAGAAACGACTAAGCAACATTTGATTGATTTCAAAATCTTAAAATCCTATAATCTTACGATCTAATTTCTATCTTTGCCGCCTGAAAAATTGCCTTATGAAGTTTGACTTATTACTGAAAGATTCCCAATCGAAAGCGAGAGCCGGAACGATAACGACCGATCACGGTGTGATAGAAACCCCAATTTTTATGCCTGTTGGCACAGTGGCATCGGTGAAAGGCGTACACCAACGCGAATTAAAAGAAGAAATTAATCCGGATATTATACTTGGAAATACCTACCATTTGTATTTGCGTCCACAGACCGCCATTTTGGAACAAGCGGGCGGTTTGCATAAGTTTATGAATTGGGATCGAAATATTTTGACGGATTCAGGAGGTTACCAAGTATATTCCTTGTCTGCGAACAGAAAAATAAAGGAGGAAGGCGTAAAATTCAAGTCGCATATCGACGGTTCGTATCACGTATTTACACCCGAGAATGTGATGGAGATTCAGCGAACTATTGGTGCCGATATCATTATGGCTTTTGATGAATGTACGCCGTATCCTTGCGATTATCGTTACGCCCAACGGTCTATGCACATGACGCATCGTTGGTTGGATCGCTGTATTAAGCATTTGGAAAAATTGCCATTTAAATACGTATTTGAACAGACGTTTTTTCCGATTGTGCAAGGAAGCACGTATAAAGATTTGCGTATGCAGTCGGCGGAGTATATCGCCAATTCGGGTCAACAAGGAAATGCCATCGGAGGTTTATCGGTTGGAGAGCCTGCAGAAGAAATGTATGCCATGACGGAAGTGGTTTGCGATATTTTGCCAGAAGACAAACCCCGTTATTTGATGGGAGTAGGAACGCCAATTAATATTCTAGAAAATATTGCGTTGGGGGTTGATATGTTTGATTGTGTGATGCCGACGAGAAATGCGAGAAACGGTATGTTGTTTACTGCCAATGGAACAATCAATATCAAAAATAAAAAGTGGGAAGACGATTTTTCCCCTTTAGATGAAATGGGGATAACGTTTGTAGATACAGAATATACGAAAGCTTATTTGCGCCATTTGTTTGCCGCTAATGAATACTTGGGGAAACAAATTGCCACGATTCATAATTTAGGTTTTTATATGTGGTTGGTTCGTGAAGCAAGAAAACATATCTTAGCCGGAGATTTTCGAGTTTGGAAAGAAATGATGGTAAAACAGATGAGCCAGAGATTATAAAAATTGGTTAAAGGTAAAAGGTGCAAGGTTGGAAAACTGGCCTAAATCTTAAACCCTAAACCCTATACCCTAAACCTGTGTTAACAATAATAGACAAATATATTCTCAAAAGATACCTAGCAACATTCTCTGTAATGCTGCTGCTTTTTATCCCAATCGGAATTGTCATTGATGTTTCGGAGAAGATCAATAGAATGCTCGAGAATAAGGTGCCGTTTAAAGATATTGCTCTCTATTATGTTGACTTTGTCGTTTATTTTGCGAATCTTTTATTTCCTATTTTTCTCTTTTTGTCCGTGATTTGGTTTACTTCAAAGCTGGCAAATAATACCGAAATTATTGCTATTTTAAGTTCTGGTATTTCGTTTACACGTTTTTTAAAACCGTATCTTATTGGTGCGACCATCGTTTCTTTTACGGCTTTAATTATGGGATTGTTTTTAGTTCCCAAAGCAAGCGAAGGATTTAAGAATTTCAGATATACCTATTTAATAGGAAACGGCCGAGAAGAAATGCGCGATAATACTGATGTTTACCGTCAAATTAGCGATGATGAGTTTATTTATGTGAGCAATTTTAATGCGATGTCACAAACTGCATTTAATTTTTCCTTAGAGAAATTTAATGGAGATCAACTCGCTTATAAAATCACTGCCAATCGAATCAAATGGGATCCAAAAACCAAACAATATGACCTATTTGGCTATAGTAAACGGACTGTTGGCGCATTAAATGATGTTATTGAAAACAAAGATAAAGTGACTGTCAAATTTGATTTTGAATTAGAAGATTTGACTCCAACGGTCTATGTGGCGGAGACATTGTCTTTGTTCGAATTGAATTCTTTTATTGATAGAGAGCGAAAAAGAGGCTCATCAAACATCAATACCTATTTAGTGGTGTTGTATAAAAAGTATAGTATTCCGGTATCGGCATTTATTCTCACGATCATCGCCGTGGCAGTTTCCTCGATGAAACGTCGTGGCGGCATGGGAGTTAATTTAGCAGTTGGAATTCTCCTTGCATTCTCCTTTGTTTTTCTAGATAAGATTTTCGGAGTATTGGCAGAGAAATCAAGTATTTCGCCACTACTGGCTGTTTGGACTCCCAATATTGTTTTTGGAATCTTGGCTTTTTTCTTACTGCGACATGCTAAACGATAGCCTTAAAAGTTATTTACATCTCCACCTAATTGTATTTATATGGGGATTTACTGCCGTGCTTGGGGCGCTTATTTCTCTGGATGCTTTGCCTTTGGTATGGTATCGGATGGTTCTTGCCGTTGCTTTTATCATTATGTATGTGCTTTACAAGAAAATACCGCTTTATGTTTCGACAAGAGTTTTACTTCAACTACTTTTTGGGGGCGTAATCATTGCTTTGCATTGGTTTACGTTTTTTCGAGCCATAAAAGTATCCAACGTATCAGTCACGCTAGCTTGCCTTTCTACTGGAGCTTTTTTTACTTCTTTTCTTGAACCAGTGCTGTTTGGAAGAAAAGTCGTATGGTATGAGGTTTTTTTTGGACTAATAGTGATCATTGGACTCAGCATTATTTTTCGTGTTGAAAGTCAATACTTAGAGGGTATTCTTTTAGCGCTCGCTTCAGCATTTTTGTCGGCATTGTTTTCTGTCTACAATAGTAGATTTGCAAAACAATACAATCCTACGTTGATTTCTTTTTATGAATTGTTAGGAGGCGTTATTTTTTTCTCGCTGATTTTGCTTCTAATAGGGACTTTTTCTTCTAGCTTTTTCAAAATCAGCCCCTCTGATTGGATATACATTGCAATTTTGAGTTCTGTTTGCACTGCGTATGCCTTTATCGTATCGGTCAAAGTCATGAAATTTCTCAGTCCATATACGGTTATGTTAACCATCAATTTGGAACCAATCTATGGGATTGTTCTTGCCGTTTTAGTTTTCCACGAAAAAGAAAAAATGAACCCGCAATTCTACTTTGGTGCACTCATTATTTTGTTGACTGTTATTACCAACGGAATTGTCAAATACTATAAATCGAGGGAATAAGGCCTCTTTGCTTCGCTTGTTTACTCTTTTAGGAGCTGGGTTCCTGCTGCTTGCTATATGATGTGCAGCGAACGAACCGAATACAAACATTGTATATTTTTCTCGGGAGATAATTTTTTTTACAACCCTCTTATGATGGTTTTCAAAATATGACGCTGGTGTCATCACGCTTGGCTTTCAATTTCAAAATTCATATTTGTAAGAGGAATATACTACACTAAAATAAAGCGACTATTTATTTCTACTAACCGATAATCTAAAAGCGATAACCCGCAACAGACAAATCACAACCCACAATCAACCCACAGTGTTTACAACTAAAAGCAAAAATTTTCTTTTCGAACTGATTTAATATTTTATCTTTGTTCACCTAACAAAAAATTAACACCACTATTAACTTATGGAATATTTAGATTTTGAACTTCCAATAAAAGAGCTTGAGGATCAATTAGATAAATGCCAAATCATAGGAGCAGAGTCCAATGTCGATGTTACAAATACCTGTAAACAAATCGAGAAAAAACTAGAAGAGACCAAAAGAAATATCTACAAAAACTTAACTGCTTGGCAACGGGTGCAACTTTCTCGCCATCCGAACCGTCCTTACACCATGGATCACGTTCGAGCATTATGCGGAGACACCTTTTTGGAACTTTTTGGCGATCGTGGATTCAAAGATGATAAAGCTATGATTGGTGGTTTGGGGAAAATCGGAGGTCAGTCGTTCATGATTGTTGGACAGCAAAAGGGCTACAATACTAAGACACGTCAAATGCGGAATTTTGGAATGGCAAATCCTGAAGGTTACCGAAAAGCATTGCGCTTGATGAAAATGGCAGAGAAATTTGGTATTCCAGTTTTGACCTTAATAGACACTCCTGGAGCTTACCCTGGTCTAGAAGCAGAAGAACGCGGACAAGGTGAAGCCATTGCGAGAAACATCTTCGAAATGACACGCTTAAAAACACCGATTATCGCCGTAATTGTAGGCGAAGGAGCGTCGGGCGGTGCCTTGGGAATTGGAGTAGGAGATCGCGTATTAATGATGGAAAACACTTGGTATTCTGTAATTTCACCAGAATCTTGTTCTTCTATTTTGTGGAAAAGCTGGGAGTATAAAGAACAAGCTGCAGAAGCACTCAAACTTACTTCAACAGACATGAAAAAGCAAAAATTAGTTGATGATGTTATTCCTGAACCATCAGGTGGCGCACATTACGATAGAGATACTGCTTTCAAAACAGTCGAACAGTATATTACGAAAGCCTATAATGAATTGAAAGATTTATCAACAGCCGAATTAGTAGCTCAAAGGATGGACAAATACAGTAAAATGGGCGAATTCAAAGAGTAAAATCTTACAATTGAGATACTTAATCCGAAGCCCAATAGTTTCGGATTTTTTTATGGTTATAAACAAAATATAAGTATTTATTAACAGCGTTCAGTTATAACTACTTCCGCTTTTTTTTTATTTTATAGTTACTTTAGCCGCATGGAAAATTTTAAGAATATCAGTCCACTTCGTGTTGATAAAACAACCATCATCAACCTCGAGAAAGGGAAACTCCCTCCACAGGTTTTAGAATTGGAAGAAGCCGTTTTGGGCGCGATGATGATTGACAAAAAAGGGGTTGATGAAGTCATCGATATTTTGCAACCCGATGCCTTTTACAAGGAAGCACATCGCCATATTTTTGAAGCAATTGTGCAGCTATTTACAGATACTCAGCCTATTGACTTATTAACAGTTTCTGCTCAACTAAAGAGAAACGCGAAACTAGATTTGGCCGGTGGCGATTTCTATCTCATTCAGCTAACGCAAAAAATATCATCTTCTGCACATATTGAATTTCACTCACGTATTATTCTTCAGAAATTTATTCAACGTAGTTTGATTAAAATCTCTTCAGAAATTATCGAAGAATCTTATGACGAGACCACAGATGTATTCGATCTGCTAGACAAGGCAGAGTCTAAGTTATATGAAGTGACACAAGGCAATATCAAACGAAGTTCTGAAACAGCACAAAGTTTGGTTATTCAAGCCAAAAAACGAATCGAAGAGATTGCCGGAAAAGAGGGATTGAGTGGAATTGCTACAGGCTTTGAAAAACTTGACAAGATTACCTCTGGTTGGCAACCTTCAGATTTGATTATTATTGCCGCGCGTCCAGGTATGGGTAAAACGGCATTTGTACTTTCGATGGCGCGAAATATTGCTATTGATTTTGGTCAACCTGTGGCTCTTTTCTCTTTAGAAATGTCTTCTGTGCAGTTGATTACAAGATTAATTTCTTCAGAAACGGGTTTGTCTTCAGAAAAATTGCGAACAGGAAAGTTAGAAAAACACGAATGGGAACAGCTCAGTATTAAAGTGAAGAACCTCGAAAAAGCGCCGTTGTACATTGATGATACACCATCACTTTCGATTTTTGATCTTAGGGCCAAATCACGACGATTGGCCTCTCAGCATGGTGTTAAATTAATTATCGTCGATTACCTTCAATTGATGACCGCAGGTGGAAATAATGGCAAAGGCATGGGAAATAGGGAGCAAGAAATATCAACCATTTCCCGAAATCTAAAAGCACTGGCAAAAGAACTAAGTGTTCCTGTGATTGCTTTGTCACAGTTGTCTCGTGCTGTTGAAACCCGTGGTTCTAGTAAAAGACCTTTACTTTCTGACCTTCGTGAATCGGGAGCTATCGAGCAAGATGCAGATATTGTTTCTTTTATTTATCGTCCAGAATACTATAAAATTGACGAGTGGGACGATGACGAACGAACGCCAACGCAGGGTCAAGCGGAATTTATTATTGCCAAACACCGAAATGGTTCATTAGAGAATATTCGACTGAAATTTGTCGGCAATCTTGGTAAATTTGATAACCTTGATGATTACGGCGGCGCTTACGACGATTTGCCTTCGAAAATGAATCATGAAGACAATCCATTTTCAACCAAAACATTGCCTACTCCTAATGAAGCATTTGGAAGTACTATCAATAATGCGGACGATGACAGTGATGTACCTTTTTAGACACGCTACGCTATAGACACGGCTGCGCCTTTGGAATCGCTTCGCTTTTGACACGCTACGCTTTAGACGCGCTTTGCTTTGGACTAAATAGTTTGTCGACAAAGAGATCGGTACAAAGCCCATTGGGCGTGTCTAAAGTCGCAGGCGCGTCGAACAATCCAATGCGTAGCGTATCCAATAAATTATGCTTTTCTTCACAGAATTTCTGTTATCTTTGACTCGATTTACTCCGAATAAGTCTGCTAATACTAATGTCAGTGAAGAATCTATTTTATATTTTATTCCTTTTCTTTTCTTTTGCAACGAAGGCAAATTTCATCTTATTGCCAATGGACGAAAACACGCAAAAGAACCATCTGAAAGCATACGGAATTACCTATTGGTCTTTAAACAAACAGTACAAAGCAAGTTGGCTACTCAATTATCGTGGTGGTTCTTTTTTGCTGCCTGATGCGGAAGAAATTCGAAAGGAATGTCAAATACGAGGTGTTAGTTTTGAACTCTTATCCGACGCAGAAGCGAATCAGATTTTGGATGAGATTGCTAGTCCATCGCAAAACATGGAAACCGTTGTTCTAGAAAAAGCGCCGAAAGTTGCAGTCTACACGCCCAAAGGGAAACAACCTTGGGACGATGCTGTTACGATGGTTTTGACCTATGCTGAGATTCCATTTACACCGATATATGACGAAGAAGTGCTAAGCGATCAATTGATTCTCTATGATTGGTTGCATTTGCATCATGAAGATTTTTCTGGTCAATATGGAAAGTTTTTTGGATCCTACCGAAATGCACCCTGGTACATCGAACAGAAGAAAGGTTCGGAAGCTTTGGCCAGTGCATTAGGATATTCAAAAGTTTCTCAAGAGAAATTGGCAGTGGCGAAAAAGATCAGAGATTTTGTAATTGGTGGTGGATTTATGTTTGCGATGTGTTCAGCGACCGATAGTTTTGATATCGCTTTGTCTGCAGAAGGTGTTGACATTTGCGAGCCGATGTTTGATGGTGATGCGAGTGAGGGCAATTACCAGACAAAAATCGATTATAGTCGAACATTTGCTTTCAAGAATTTTATTCTAGATCGAAAACCAGAGCATTACGAATTTTCAGACATCGATATGACAGAAAAAAGGAAAATTCCGTTTGAGAAAGATTACTTTACACTAATGGATTTCTCTGCGAAATGGGATGTTATTCCGAGTATGTTATGTCAAAATCACACGCAATTGGTGAAAGGATTTATGGGGCAAACAACCGCTTTTGATTCAGAGTTAATCAAATCAAACGTCTTAACATTGGGCAAATGCGAATTGAATGATGAAGCGCGTTACATTCACGGGCAAAAAGGAAAAGGCTTTTTTACTTTTTTTGGTGGTCATGATCCCGAAGATTATCAGCATCGAGTGGGAGATGAGCCAACCGTTTTAGACTTGCATCCGAATTCACCTGGATTCAGATTGATATTGAATAATGTTTTATTTCCTGCCGCGAGGAAGAAACCGCAGAAGACTTAGTTTTTATGAGTTTCCGAATTTCAATCTACAAATTATTAAAACAAAAAAACCTCAGATTGTAAGTCTGAGGTTTTTCCTTAATAACGGTATTTTTATTGCAAAATGATTTTTTTAATATCTAAAATCTGTCCTTGCGCATTCAAAATCTGAACAAAATACAATCCTGTTCCTCCCCAAGTATCAAGAGACATTGTAGTGTTTGTTCCGGATGTTGTGATTGGAGTTGTTGCCACTTGTTGTCCAAGTGAGTTAATTATTTTTATACTCCCTCCATTCAAATCGGAGATGTTATTGAAATTGATATTGATTTGAGTGCTTGCAGGATTGGGAGCAATTGTGATGTTGTTGGAATAGGCAATTGGGTTTGTATAGGATAGCTGACCAACATTTATTATCAAAGTATCTGTCACCGTAATGTTAGTTATACATTGATTTTGATTATATAATTGAGAGATTTCTTGAGGTGTTAATGCTCGGTTCCATATACCGATATCATCAATAGAACCATAAAAGTTTGTTTCGTGATTTGCTGATTGCCCTGTCCTTCCAAATTCAATTAAATCTGCAATTTGCGGGGTTCCTTGTATTGTATTTTCATTTGTAAGGACACCATTTACATATAGTTTATGTTTATTTGTCGCAGAATCAACAACTACAGTAACAAACTGCCAATTATTTAATGACAAGCCATTCAAATTTACATTGTCACAAAATATTGGAGAAGATGTATTGTCTAATGTAACGTATCTTGAACCAATTTGAGCATTATAAGCTGCTTGACCATAAAAAATCCAATGAAAGGTGGTTGTAGATAATTGAAAATCGAAAAATGTTGGAAATTCATTCGCTGTGAATTCTGATTTTATCCAACAAGATACAGTAACATTTTGAGGTAAATTAACATTCGCACTAATTACATCGTCTAAACCATCAAAATGATAAGCACTATTAGTATTCCCAAATCTGTCGGATGTTAATATCGCCCCGTTAACTACTCCATTTAATCCATTTCCACTTTGGTCGTTAGCGTTACCACAAAAAGGATAATAAGCAACCAAACCATTAACTAATGAACCACTAACCGCATTACAAGTATCGGAATAATTTACTCCGTTATACATATTGGTTATTTCTTGTTGAGTTAAGGCACGATTCCATATTCCAATGTCGTCAAGTTTTCCATTAAAAAACCGATTTATAACTCCAAGTCCATTATCACACCCAAAATATAAAGGATTAGTAGATGAGCATAATGCCCCGGAAGTATTATAAGTTGAAACTAATGACCCATTAATATATATACTTCCTCCTGTTGTGCTATTATGGACTATAACTAAATGATACCAATTTGAAGTAGATAGATTACTTGGGCTCTGTAACATATTAGGATAATTTCGATACTGATTTGTTCCGGCTACAAATTGATTGTTAGTTCTTAAATAACAAGCATAATTATCTGTCATACCACCACAATTCCCACTGCCATACCATTTTGTAACTAAACCGGAAAAGGGGTCTGATGCTGATGGAAATTGTGAAATATTTACCCACAAACTAATTGTAATATCTGAGAAACCTGAAAGTGTTGAGTTATCAGAAACTAAAATATGATTGTTATTACCATCAAAATTATAAGCACTATTAGCATTTCCAAATCTATCACTTGTTAGGGTAGCACCATTAACAGTTCCATTATTACCATTTCCACTTAGGTCATTTGCATTGCCATTAAATGGCCAGTAACCAACTAATCCATTAGAAGGAACATAAGAAGGGACTTGGGAGAAAATCATTTGGGTAGTCATTAGTAACCCAAAACTTAAAAGAAGTAATTTTTTGTTTTTCATTTTTATTAGATTAGCCCTACTATGTCTCACTCGTAGAATTAACTATAATAAACTAGCGTGAGACAAGTTGCTATCAAATGCTCTTGGAGGTGGTCGAATACCTACGAAACAATGTAATAGAACCGCTCACGCCGTATCGTGAGCGAGTGACTTATACATTCCCGTTTCGTAATGAAATTTCGACCTTTCAAGAGCGGAAAATATAGCAAACGCTAATCTTAATTACCGATAAAATGTATTCCTCTTTCAAAGAATACCAAACAAAAGTAGCAAAAAAAATTGAAGTAATTTTACTTTAAAAAGTTGCAAGAGAATCCTTAAGCTAAAATCAACCGAACTTTTGTGATCCAGTTTTTAAGAAATAAAAAAATCCCAAGTAAACGATTACTTGAGATTTTTATAAACACTATTTTTGAGCAGTTTTACTTATTGTTTTCCATAACATAATTCAATACTTTGCGCATCAAATGCACGCGGTCTTTACCTATGACATTGTGTTTGTGCATCGGATAAGCAAAGAAATCAACTTGCTTGTCTGCTTCCACAAATTTCTTTACCAACGAAAAATTGTGCTGCATCACTACGACATCATCACTGGTTCCGTGAATAAGTAATAATTTTCCTTTCAAGTCTTTTACGTAATTTAGTGTATTTGCCTCGTCAAAACCTTTCTGATTTTCTGCTGGAGTATCCATATATCGTTCGCCATACATCACTTCGTAGTATTTCCAATCCGTTACTGGTCCACCCGCAACGCCCACTTTAAAAACATCTGGTTTGCGAAGCAATAGGGAAGTGGTCATAAAGCCACCGAAACTCCAGCCGTGAACAGCCAATCGGTTACTATCAACATAAGGTAAAGATTTTAGGTAGTCAACGCCTTTCATTTGATCATCCATTTCGTTAACGCCTAAACGACCGTGAATGACACTTTCGAAAGCAAAGCCGCGATTGTCTGACCCGCGATTGTCAATCGTAAATACCAAATAACCTTGTTCCGCCATCCAGTACATCCACAAATTGGCACCATCTAGGAAGGAATTGGTAATCATTTGCGCGTGTGGACCGCCGTAAACGTATACCATTACGGGATATTTTTTCGATGGGTCGAAGTTGCTTGGTTTGATTAGTCGCGTATACAAATCGGTAGTTCCGTCTGCCGCTTTGATGGTTTTAATTTCAGCCGTTCCCAATTCGTAGCCATCGTATTTGTTTTTACTCTCTAGGAGTGTTTTCGCTTTCAAGTTTTTGTCATACAACAAGGATTTTGATGGCGTAGTGTGATTAGAATATTCGTCGAAAAACCAATTGCCATCTGTACTTATTGAGACAAAATGAACCCCTAAATCTTTCGTAATCAATGTTTGCTTGCCTTTCAAATCGACTTTGTAAGCCAACATATTGATGCCGCTTTCTCCTGGCGAAGAAAAGTAAATTTCTGTTCCTGCAGGATTGCTGCCAAGAATTTCTCTTGCAGGGAATTTGTTATTGGTTAATTGTTTGATGAGTTTTCCGTCGATTGAATAATAGTACAGATTGTGAAATCCGTCTTTTTCGCTAAACCAAATGAAGTTATTCGATTTTGGATTTGGGAAAAAAGCAGCATGCTCAGGTTCAACCCAACGTGGATTCTTTTCATTCAAAATGGTACGGACAAAAGCACCCGACTGGGCATCATAAACATGCAAGGACATATCGTTTTGACCACGATTTACTTCTGCGATTAATACGAATTTTTCGTCCGGAGTCCATGAAAGGTTAGTCAAATAGTCATCTATATTTCCTTTCGGCGAGATAAAAACAGTTTGTTTCGTTGTCAAATTGTAAATTCCAACGCGTGGCTTTTCACTTTTTTGACCGATCATTGGATACTTTATATTTTCTAGTTTTCCCGGCGTTTCATTGATATCCAACAACGGATAATCTGCCACTTCCGATTGGTCTTTTTGGTAGAAAGCTAAAAGGTTGTTTTTTGGTGACCAGAAAATCCCCTTTTCAATCCCAAATTCATTTCGGGCAATACTCTGCCCAGAAACAATTCCTTCATTTGTATCGGAAGTAATTGCAATTTTCTCTTTGTTTTTATTGAGATAGAACAGATTATTCTTAATGGTAAATGCGATGTTTTCTTTGGCATTGTCAAACGTTTGATTTTCGTCTAAATTGGAAAATGCTGCGGTCAGTTTACCTGTTTTATCTGTGGTGTTATATTCGTAAAATTTTGCGCCATTTGAAATGATGAATGTCGTGGCATTTTTACATTCAATTCCGAAAAACGACTTTAAGTCTGTTCCTAAAGCTTTATTGAAATCCGCCAAAGAAACAAATTCAGTAGCGGTCGAATTTGTTGCAGACGCCGTCATGAGTTTCCTTCCACTATCCGCAAAGAACAGATACTGATTGGTATTTGGAATCCACTGGAAACCGAGTAATTTGTCCGCGCGAAATTGGCGATTTTGTTGAAGAACAGATTCTTCAAGTGTAATTTTTTTGGATTGACCGAACACTGTTAATGTAAGGAAACAACATAAAGCGAGTAAGGAAATTTTCTTCATAAGGGATGATTTTTAATGCTGAGCAAATGTATAAAAAAAGAAATACTGCTAAAGACAGCAATTGGTCTATTAACAGTATTCTAAGTTACAAAATGGAGAAATTTCTATTCTTGTTCATTTTCCTTGTCCAAATATTCTTGAACAATTTCGATGGCATTGGTGACAACATCGCTCAAAGCAGTAATAAATGTTCCTTCTTCCGCGCTATTGATGGCGTGTTTGATGGCTTCTACTTCTTTGGTGATAATTTCGTGCGTGACATTTCTCCCAGATTCTGAAATTCCCTCCATAATTAAACCAATAATTTCTTCTTCGGTTCGACCGCGGAGGTGCTTTTCTTGACGAATGATAATATGATCAAACATGCGACCGGCAATTTTTGCACATTCTTTTATGTCTTCATCTCGACGATCGCCAACACCGGCAATAATACCAATTTTTTTGTTGGCATTAACACTGCTTAAGAAGTCTTCAACACCGCGATAACCCGAAGGATTATGTGCAAAATCAATCATGACTTTGAATTTCTTGAAGTCGAAGATGTTCATACGACCCGGAGTTTGCGCTGCACTTGGAATAAATGTTTGCAAAGATGTACTAATATCTTCCGTTTTAAAACCTTGTAAATAACTTGCTAATGTCGCTGCTAGAACGTTGGCAATCATAAACTTTGCTTTTCCTCCCATGGTTAATGGCACATGCGTGGCACGTTCGATGCGGATTTTCCATTCCCCTTTTTTGACAGTGATGAATCCGTTTTCATATACGCAGACGATCTTACCTTCTTTACAAAGTTTTTTGATGAGTGGATTTTCTTCGTCCATGCTAAAATATGCCACGTTGCAACTCAGCTCTTGCCCGATTTTTATACACTGTTCATCTTCTGCATTTAAAATGGCCCATCCTTCTTTCTTAACACTTTTGACAACTGTGCTTTTGACACGCGCCAAATCGTCTAAGGTATGAATATCACTCAAGCCTAAGTGATCTTCTTGGATATTTGTAATAACCGCAATATCGCAACGGCTAAATCCTAAGCCAGAACGCAGAATTCCTCCGCGCGCGGTTTCTAGAACGGCAAATTCGACAGTAGGATCTTTCAAAATATATTCTGCGGAAAGAGGACCAGTGGTGTCTCCTTTTTCGAGCATGTGATTTTGAATGTAAATGCCGTCTGAAGTGGTGAATCCTACTTTGTAGCCATTATTTTTTACAATATGCGCAAGCAATCGAGTTGTCGTAGTTTTTCCGTTGGTTCCTGTTACAGCGATAATCGGAATGCGACTTGGTTTCCCGGGTGGATATAGCATGTCGATTACCGGAGATGCCACGTTTCTTGGTAAACCTTCCGACGGTGCTAAGTGCATGCGGAATCCCGGAGCTGCATTAACTTCAAGAATACAACCACCATTTTCTTTAAGTGGTTGGGTGAGGTTTTCCGCCATAATATCGACACCGCAAATATCAAGACCGATGACACGAGAAATTCGTTCACAAAGGAATATATTTTCGGGGTGCATCATGTCGGTTACATCCACAGAAGTTCCACCAGTACTTAGGTTTGCCGTTGATTTCAAAAAAACGATTTCTCCACTTTTGGGAACAGTTTCTAAGGTATAATTTAATTTTTCTAACAGATCTAACGTATCTCGATCTACATCAATTTCGGTTAAAACATTTTCGTGTCCATAACCACGACGTGGATCTAAATTTGTCGTGTCAATTAGTTGTTGAATAGTATCCTTTCCATTACCAACAACATGTGCTGGAACTCGTTTGGCAGCTGCCACTAATTTGTTGTCGATAATTAAAACTCTGAAGTCGAAACCAGTGATGAATTTTTCTACGATGATGCGATGGCTATATTTTTTAGCGTATTCCAAACCAGCAATTGCATCTTCCCAATTTTTCACATTGATGGAAGCGCCTTTTCCGTGATTGCCATCTAATGGTTTAAGCACAATTGGATAGCCGATTTTATTGACTACGGCTTCTAGATCTTCTTCATCAACACAAATTCCGCCACTAGCCACAGGAATAGAGGCGTCGCTTAACATTTTTTTAGTTTGTTCTTTATTGCAGGCAATGTCGACTGCAATGCTACTGGTCTTGCATGTGATAGTTGCTTGAAAACGCATTTGATTTACACCATATCCTAATTGAACTAGCGAATTGGTTCCGAGACGAATCCAAGGTATATCGCGCGCTACTGCTTCTTCGACGATGCTTCCTGTACTTGGACCGAGGCGCACGCGTTCCCGAATTTCTCGCATTCTTTTGATGTCAGCTTCTAGATCGTATTCGGTTCCTTTGATAAGCGCTTCTGCGATTGCAACCGAACTTTCAGCGGCAAACATCCCAACATTTTCTTCGGTGTAACTAAATACCACATTGTAAATTCCTGGAGTTTTGGTTTCGCGTGTTCGACCGAAACCAGTTTCCATTCCGGCGAGTGTTTGAATCTCAAGAGCAATATGTTCGATTACATGACCCATCCAAGTGCCGCGTTCGATTCTTGAAAAGAAACCGCCACGAGTGCCTTCGGAACAACGGTGTTCAATCATGGTAGGAAACATGGCTTCTATCCTTTCTCGAAAACCTTCGATTTTATTGGTAGGAAATTGCTCCATTTCCTCTAAGTCTAAACGCATTTGGATGAGTTTCTTTCTTTGCACACTCCATATATTCGGACCGCGGAGTGCTTGTACTTTTAATATTTTCATGACTAATGTATAGAGGAGTTTGTTTTTACTTATGCTTGTGAATTCGTTAAATATAACAAGATTTGGTTAACTAAAATAGATTTTTTGAGTAGTTTGTCAAAATTTATTTTTTTAGACTGCAAGACTGTAAGACCATGAGACTTTGAGACTGTAAGATATACGGTACTGCAATCTTAAAGTCTTACCATCTTAGAATCTAGTTCCTAGCCCTGATGGCAGCGGCATCATTTTTTCGGTTGCCAAACCGAAAAAAGATATAGCGTACAGCAGGTTCCCGGCTCCTAAAAATGTTGATAACAACGTTAAAACATTTGTTTCAAAAGCTACAATTGCGTTTGGTGAATTTTAATTTTTGGTTATTTTTACCACATGAACATACGAGGAAAATTAGTCATTATAGGCGGCGCCGTTGACAAAGGAAGTTTTACGGAGACCGACTTAGATAAGAATGCAGCGAAGAATTTGAATTTTTTTGAAGCTGGTATTTTAAAGCGCATCATCGAAGAATCAAAGTATAAGGAGCAATCGCGTATTGAAGTGATTACAACTGCTTCAAAAATTCCCCGAGAAATTGGACCAGAATATGTGAAAGCTTTTGCTTATTTGGGCGCCAATAACGTGGATGTGTTGCATATCGAAAAGCGCGAACAAGCGATGGAACCTGAGGTTTTAGCGCGTTTGAAAGCAGCGGATGTGGTAATGTTTACAGGTGGCGATCAATTGCGATTGACTTCTATTTTAGGAGGAACTCCTTTTCATGATATTGTTTTAGACAAATACCATAACGAAGATTTCATTTATGCAGGAACTTCAGCTGGTGCGGCCGCTGCCTCTAGTAATATGATTTATCAAGGCAGTAGTTCAGAAGCGTTGTTGAAAGGTGAAGTTAAAATCACGAGTGGTTTGGGATTAATTGATGGTGTAATCATCGATACCCATTTTGTGCAACGTGGCCGAATTGGACGCTTGTTTCAATCGGTGGTGGGTAACCCAAAAGTACTAGGAATAGGATTAGGAGAAGATACCGGGTTATTGATTACCGACAATAATAAAATGGAAGCCATTGGTTCTGGGCTTGTAATTCTAGTAGACGGTCGTGAGATCAAAGACACCAATTTAACGCAAGTAGAATTGGGGCAACCGATCTCTATTAATCATTTAGTGACGCATGTGATGAGCATTAATGACACTTTTGATTTGAGTACATTTAAGATGACTATTAAGTCGTCGCAATATGTTTAATGGATGATAAGATCATAGATTTGAAGACTGTGAGATACCACTTCCTTTAAATCTTACAATCTTACAGTCTTACAATATTACAATCTAAAATGAAAATCATCATCCACGGCGGATTTTTCTCCGAGTCTTCTACCAACCAAGAAACGAAAGTAGCCAAGCAAAACGCCTTGAAGCAGATTGCAACAGATTCCTATGAATTTCTAAAAACGCATACCGCACTAGAAACGGTGGTTTTTGCAGTTTCTTTGTTGGAAGATGATCCGTTGTTTAATGCGGGCATTGGTTCACAAATCCAAAGTGATGGAAAAATAAGAATGAGCGCTTCTTTGATGGATGGAACAACGCAGAAAATGAGTGGCGTTATAAATATTGAAGAAGTCAAGAATCCGATTCAAGTTGCGGAAGTATTGATGGGCGTTGATGACAGAATTTTGGGAGGAAGCGGAGCGACGAATTTTGCACGTCAACACGGATTTCAAAAATTCTCAACAGAAATTCCACAACGTCGTGCTGAATATGAAGCCAAACTTCAAACAGCTAGATTAGGAACAGTGGGTTGTGTTGCGCTTGATGTAAATGGCAAGTTAGCTGTTGCAACATCAACAGGTGGTAAAGGATTTGAAATTCCGGGTAGGGTTTCTGATTCTGCGACTGTAGCGGGAAATTATGCCAACGAATTTTGTGGTGTAAGTTTAACTGGAGTGGGCGAAGATATTGTAAGCAATGCTACTGCCGCCAAAATTGTTACACGCGTTACAGATGGCTTTACTTTGAGAGACGCATTCTCCAAAACCTTCGATGAATTGTTGCCTTATGACGGATTCGCTGGTGCAATTGCTATTGATTGCTATGGGAATATGTTTCATCAGGATTCACATCCCAGTATGGTGTTTGCGAGTTTTGATGGGGTACGATTTGAAGTTTTCAAGTAATAACTAGTTGTCCTATTCTATTGCAGATTGCGTGAAGGATTACCTCACCTAACTATTATTTTTAATGGGAGCTAGGTGAATGCTTCGCATTTGCAACGGAAATCTTTTTTCGCTTGTATATACTACTTTAGCAATCAGTTTGTAAGATGGCAAAAAAAATTGGGAGTGTGTAGTCTGACACTTGTGGTCACGCCCAAAAAATTGGAACACGGATTTCACAGATTGTACAGATTATCACGGATTTTAAAACCTCAGAACCTTGGCGCCGAAAAGTCTATAAAAAACAAAAAACCCAATCTTTCGACTGAGTTTCTCTATAGTAAGTAATTCTAAATCTAGTTGATAAAACGTTTATTTTACTTTATTAAGTACAGCTTTGAAAGCTTCTGGGTGATTCATTGCTAAATCAGCTAAAACTTTACGGTTCAATTCGATACCGTTTGCTTTAACTTTCCCCATAAATTGAGAGTAACTCATTCCTTCTAAACGGGCTCCAGCGTTGATACGTTGAATCCACAAAGCACGGAAGTTTCTCTTGTTTTGCTTTCTATCACGGTAAGCATAGCACATCGCTTTTTCTACCGCGTTTTTCGCAACTGTCCAAACGTTTTTACGACGACCAAAGAAACCTTTGGCTTGCTTCATTATCTTTTTTCTTCTTGCTCTTTTAGCAACTGAATTGACTGATCTTGGCATAATTTTTCTGTTTTTTTGTAGCAGGCGTCCGAATTGAATCAAGGAACTTAAGGCCGTACTCCAAGGTTATTTTTAAATTGTTTTAACCTAAAGGAAGCTGAAAGCTGCCAGCTGTTAGCTGATAGTTATCAGATAATCCTTAATTGTTGTTTGATGCTTTTCATGTCTGTAGAGTGAACCAACGCTGAGTGTGTCAACGCTAATTTACGTTTCTTAGATTTTTTAGTCAGGATGTGACTTTTAAAAGCATGCTTTCTTTTGATTTTTCCAGAACCAGTAACTTTGAATCGTTTCTTGGCGCTAGATTTGGTTTTCATTTTAGGCATTTTTCCTAGTTGTTTTTGATTTATTCTTACTTACTATCTTTTAGCAAAGTCTTGACTCTTGCTTCTTTTTTTTTAGGAGCTAATCCCGCTATTCGTTCCCAATATTTTGTGCCGAACGCCGTCACAAAATGATTTCCACTACTATCGGGGCTAGGGCAATTTCTTGTTTCTTGGCTCTTGCGTTTACTTTTTCTTCTTCGGCGCAATAAACATAATCATACGCTTTCCTTCCAACACGGGCATCGCTTCTACTTTTCCGTGTTCTTCTAAATCTGTAGCCAAACGCAATAACAAAATCTGACCTTGATCTTTATAAATGATGGAACGTCCTTTAAAGAATACAAATGCTTTTAGTTTTGAACCTTCTTTCAAGAACTTCTCGGCATTTTTTCTTTTAAATTCGTAATCGTGCTCATCAGTTTGCGGACCGAATCGAATTTCCTTTACTACAATTTGAGTAGATTTTGCCTTCAATTCTTTTTCGCGCTTCTTTTGCATGTAAACGAACTTTTTATAGTCGATTATTTTGCAAACCGGAGGATCAGCGTTTGGTGAAATTTCCACCAAATCCAACTCAAATTCATCTGCGAGTTTAAGGGCATCGGCAATTTTAAAAACACCTGGCTCTACATTGTCGCCAACAAGTCTCACTTCCGCTACACCACGAATTAGATTGTTAATTCGATGTGCGTCTTTTTTCTCTACTCTGGGTTGATAACCCCTGTTATTTCGTATTGCTATGGCTTTATTATTTTAAGTTAAACGGTAAATACTTTTAATGTTTTGTCGATTTCATCTTGAACTATTTTTGCAAATTCTTCAATTGTAACTGTGATATTGCCTTTTCCTTCTTGTCCATGTCGTCTGATTGATATGGTTCCATTTTTCTCCTCTTCCTCTCCAACAATCAGCATAAACGGTGTCTTCTGCATCTCTGCGTCTCTAATTTTCTTCCCGATTGTTTCGTTTCGGTTGTCAATTAGGGCGCGAATTTCGTGATTTTCTAGCAGACTTAAAACTTTTTTCGCATAATTTTCATATTTCTCACTCAAAGACAAAATAATAGCTTGCTCTGGCATCAACCAAATTGGGAAATTTCCAGCGGTATGTTCCAATAAAATCGCGATAAATCTCTCCATCGATCCGAAAGGTGCGCGGTGTATCATTACTGGCGTATGGAGTTCGTTGTCAGAACCTTTGTATGTCAATTCAAAACGTTCAGGCAAATTATAATCTACTTGAATCGTTCCCAATTGCCATTGTCTGCCCAACGCATCTTTAACCATGAAATCTAATTTTGGTCCGTAGAATGCTGCTTCTCCATATTCAACCACTGTATTTAATCCTTTGTCGCGTGCTGCATTGATAATGGCATTTTCTGCTTTCTCCCAATTTTCATCCGAACCGATATATTTTTCTCTATTCTCTTGATCTCTTAAGGATATCTGAGCCGTAAAGTTTTCAAAGCCCAACGATCCAAATACATACAATACCAAATCGATTACTTTCTTAAATTCTTCATCCAATTGATCTGGCGTACAAAAGATATGCGCATCGTCTTGTGTAAACCCACGAACGCGCGTTAATCCGTGCAACTCGCCGCTTTGCTCATAACGATACACAGTTCCAAATTCGGCATAACGTTTCGGTAAATCCTTATAAGACCATGGTTTTGTGTTGTATATTTCACAGTGGTGTGGGCAGTTCATCGGTTTTAACAAGAATTCTTCTCCTTCAGCAGGCGTGTGGATTGGTTGAAAACTATCAGCACCATATTTTGCATAATGTCCAGAAGTAACGTACAATTCTTTTTGTCCAATATGTGGTGTAACTACTTGTTCGTAACCCGCTTTTTTCTGTGCTTTTTTCAAAAATTGCTCTAAACGGTCGCGCAATGCTGCACCTTTTGGCAACCATAAAGGTAAACCTTGTCCCACTTTTTGAGAAAACGCAAACAATTCTAATTCTTTGCCTAATTTTCTGTGATCACGGCGTTTGGCTTCTTCCAACAATTCTAAGTAGTCTGTTAGGTCTTTTTGTTTCGGAAAAGAAACACCGTAGACACGCGTTAACTGCTTGTTCTTCTCATCACCACGCCAGTAGGCGCCTGCCACACTCATGATTTTCATCGCTTTGATGATTCCGGTATTGGGAATGTGACCACCGCGACACAAATCAAAGAAATTAGCATGATCACAAAACGTAATCGTTCCGTCTTCTAAATTTGATATTAATTCCGTTTTATATTCGTTGTCTTTGTAAACTTCAAGTGCTTCTGCTTTCGAAACAGGACGCAATTTAAATTCATGCTTTTCTCTTGAAATTTCCAATACACGATCTTCGATTTTCTTAAAGTCAGCGTCGGTAATTTTATGATCTCCAAAATCAACGTCATAGTAAAATCCGTTCGCGATAGCTGGTCCTAACGTTAATTTAATTCCAGAATAAAATTCCCCTAAAGCTTGTGCCATCACGTGCGAAGTCGAATGCCAAAATGCTTTTTTTCCGTTTTCGTCATTCCAAGTGTACAGTATAAGGGAACCGTCGGTCGTCAATGGAGTAGAAGTCTCAACAATAGCGCTATTGAAAGAGGCGGAAATAACGTTTCTAGCCAATCCTTCACTAATGCTTTGGGCAACATTCATGGGCGACACACCTGCTTCAAACTCCTTGATCGACCCATCGGGCAAAGTAATTTTAATCATCATATTCATTTTTAGGAAGCGCAAATATAAGGAATACAAAAACACACACAATATGTATAGTATGGGATTTAGCTTTTTTTCTTTTCGGAGCTATTTCCCGCTATCCGTTCCAATCTTTTGCTTTTAAAATAAAAAAGCAAAAGGATTTCCCCTGCTATCGGGGCTATGGCCCCTGATTTCAAGAGACATTTTCGTATAGCCTTTGCGTCTTAGTGCCTTTGCGAGCTATTATAGAGACTCATTAAAACAACATTGCGCCTTAGCGAGCAAAACATAAAAGTTTCAATCCTCGCACCTCCAATGAGTTATAAACAAAGTAAAAAAAAGG
>JBILXS010000011.1:0-118124 GCA_044378345.1 Flavobacterium sp. | reverse complement strand
GCTACTAGAAGCCCAGTATTTACTGGGCTTTTTTATTGGTTGTAGCAAAACTGTAGCAAAATAAATGATTAGTTTGTGGCCACTTAACAAATAAAAAGCAATACGTTAATCTTTACTCCCAAAACACTTCGTTATATCAAACCAAAACTCATGCTTTTTGGTCAAGCCTCCATCCAATAATTCAATCACTGTTATCACATCGTATTTCTTATCCTCATCAAATACAAGTGATTGTTCCACTTTCCTCCAAGGTTCTTCTTTGAGCATTAGGTCAATGATTTCATTTTCAACCAGAACTATAAGCATGCTATCTGGGCAACTAATTCTTATTGCGGTTGCTTTAGAATCACCCAAGTTGTATGATACTGGGATTCTTATGTTAAGTTCATCTATAAGTAGTTTTGGTATGTTCATGATATTTAATGTGTTTATATATAAATATCATGATGGTTTGAAATGGTGTTGAATTTTGTATGGAAAAAATTCTGGAAATTTTTTAATGCATGTCATCATGTTATTACGATACAACTGGCACTTATAATAACATAGAATACGATGGATGTGTATACAATACTGTAACTAATACTATTGTTTCTGAAGATAATAACACTTTTTCAGTCCGACAAACAACTAGTACTGGCGTAGGTAGTTTTTGCCCTGCTTCTAATGTTGTTATTACATTTCAAATTCTAGATGTCAATACTATTGAAGTTAAAACAAATTACGATGGTTCTGAAGATTCCTATCTCCTCACTAAAACGACCAATGTTTCAACACAAGACTGTATAGAAGGAACGCCAAATGGTTATCTTTGGTAAATTTCTTAAAATTAAGACTTGTAGATTCAAACACAAATTTGAATGGCGGAACATTGAAAGTGATAAACTCATTGATGCAAAAAGTGTCAACAACGCCAATAACAACATCTGACGCGAAGCATTATGCAGTTGGCAACATGGGGCGGTTCTGGAATGTATTATGTTCAAATCATCAACCCTCAAGGCATCGTAGTTGATGTTAAGAAGATTATATTGCAATAAGAATTAGTTTGTTAGTTAAGTTTGATAAAGCGTTATTCATTTTTGGGTGACGCTTTATTTTTCTCACTAACCTATTTTTAATGGATTTAATCTGAAATGAAAATAAAATATTTACTTTCGTGATATGAAAGTCACAGAAATTTCTGTTAAGCTTTCTACTTTCTCAACCAAAGGAAGAAAACGAAATAAATAATGACACTAAAAAAATAATTGGAAATTAAATAATTGCTATAAAATGGTTACACGAAAAAAATCACGGTTATTCAGTTCTTGCTTAATGTTACTAGTTATGTTCTTATTCGGGTGTTCTAAAGATTCTCCTAGCGACCAAACATTGACTGATGTTAGCACCGTATATCGATATCAAGCAGTAACGATTAATTTACCAAACACAGTTTTAGACGCTACAGAATATGAAGCGACGTTTGGAAATCAACCTATTAAATTGCTAAAAATTGACGCGAACACTCTTGGCTTTTCGGTCCCCTTTGATGCTGATTTAGGAAATGTTGAGTTGTCTATTTTGTCACTGCAAAATACTATTAAATACAATGTTCTCATGCCAGTTTTACCGCAAACAGCAGATGAGACTATTACGCAATTTACCACACTTGGTGATAACTATATTGCTAATCACCCAGAAACGGAGTCCAATAACAATTATGAAAAATTTAAGTCCTTTTACGCTAATCATGCGACTGCCGAACAAAAGGAAAAAATGGCTTTGTGTTATTATGTAAACAAAGATGCGTTTGATGCCTTAATTTTATTTGACCCTGAGAATCCAAGTGGAAGATTTACAGATAGTGACGAACTATTGATGGGAAAGTTTTTGCTTGCAGTTGGTGCTGGAGGCGCATCGGTATGGATAATGTATTCTCAAATTCCTGCCGACCCTGCAGGTGCAATATTAGCAGCAGGAGCCACCTATTTTTTCTATGCTAAGGCAAAGAATTACGGCAGTCAAATAGCTGAATTAGACACTATCAAAACAGTTGGTTTAAGTATTGGTGGGCTTGTAGGTGTAAATAACAGAGGTGTAGCCAATAATGCCATATCTCTCACTAGTGATGTTGCTGTTGAGCTCCCGTTTAATTTAAAGGAAAGAGCACTAACACAAGGGGATAATACAACAACAAGCCAAACCGTATCAAGCTTTTTCGATAAATTAGTCTACATGAACGATTTCATTACCAAAACAAACACTGCTATAGTATGGATAAATAACAATATACCTCTAGTTAACTTTTCTCCATTTGAATCAATATTGCTGCAAACTAATCCTACAATAGTTGATACTAATACCGATAATGAAGCCATGCAAAACATTTCTTTTAGTGTTAATAATCCTAACTTACAATTAGTAAATGCCTCGCTTTCGGTTACTGGACAGTTGAATTTGCGTGTTAAAGTTGTAGGTACTCCAAGCCAATTGCCAGTCGTATCAACTTTAAACTATGCATACAGCGATGAATTAACGAGTTTTCAAGGGTCCTTTAATATTGAAGTTGCATCAGAACCATTAGTTTCACTTATTGGGAATTGGCAAATTGTAGGTGTTGGTGCTGATAATGAATACAATGCCGCAACAGGTATTTATAATTCCTATATTACTTCAGTCTCTGAGACTGGAAACTGTGCAGGACTGCAGACATATGACAGCAATTACACAACGTCTTTTAACGTTTCTAATGTAGTAAGTTTTACGGCAAGTAGTTTAAACATGAGTTTTTCAAGACAGACATCTGGACAATTTTGTGATGCGGCCTACGGAGAAGCACAGTGTAGCTTTGTAGATAATTACACTTTTACATCAGTTTTAACTTCTTCACCATCGATTCAACTCAACGGTACAAAATCAATAAACACCAATTATATAAATCAGGAAAATAGGACTTGTACAGATTATGTTAGTACTTTTGGACCGTGTAATATACCAAGCTGTCAAGGTTACACTACAAATAACGAGAACATCAGTAATCCAAGTATTTTAGTTAAAATGAAAGGCGAAACAAATATAATTTATATTGATTTTACTGGTCTAGGACTAAATCAAATAAAATTGGTCAGACAGTAACTTGTTAATCATTGGCATAGATATTTCTTTGACACCCTACTCAAATTATTACTATTAAAATAATGGGCTTGACTCTAATAAAAGTCAAGCCCTTTTTCATTTATACAACCTTCCATTAACAAAGACAATTTCAACCCCCATTGCCTTTTTTATCCTATCAACTTCAGAACTGGATGACTTATCAGGATTAACCACCATAAAATGATGCTGGGTTTTCTCCAATTGATGTGTGATTGTGATTCTTGTCTTTTTCATATCTAATTCTCACTAAAATTAAAATCATAGTCCTTGTACTTTGGCTTATCATACACAATCACATAGATTTGAATCTTGTTCTCTTCTTCTATGATATTCAAATTGAAATGAGCGCCAATAATGTATCTTCTGAGTCTTCGAAGCAACGTCATAAAGTCAATTTGTATTGATGGGTCAAAATCAAATATAATCTTCATGTCACTGGGATTGATGAAGTGTCTTTCCTCCACATTTGTGTTCACTGTCATATTTCGGCTTCCATAATATCGGGTCATGATTCTGTGGACGCCTGTTATATCCACCTTTCTCATTAAGCAATTTGTAAATTAGCATTCGACATTAGCTCTTTAACCTTTTTAACCGTATTGGCTGATACCTTATAGTCTGTATCGCTGGCCAACTTGGCTATTTGTCTTAGCGACAGGTTGGGATACATTCTAAGGGTCTTAACAACACCTTTGTGTTTGGAAAGTGTTTGCTCTGGTGAATCAAGTGTACCCTCTTGACGGCCTACCAAGCAACAGACTGATACACATTACCATCAATGTCGGTAACATTAGGTCTATGGATATTTAAGCCATTAGGGTTAGCAGGTCTTCTGAAAGTGATGCTATCCAAATCAGCTGTTTTAATAGACTGCTTGTGTATCATGGCATTGTTCTTCCAAAAATAAATGGAATCGTTTTGCGCGTGGCTTGCTGTAAATGATATAATTGAGATTAAGAGGAGTATTGTTTTTTTCATTAGCTAAAACTGTTTTTCTATTTACTATGAACATCCACTGCGGGGCTCACAAATTATCAAAGGGACAAAGGGTCTTAATCCTCAATACAACGCACCGCTATAAAACGATTTTTTCCAATTATGACATTGGATGCAAGCTCATTGTTAAAATACAGGTAGCGAACATGAGCATCTGTTGAAAAGCTCTCTGACGAACTCCACCACCAACCTTCGTAACCAATGTTGGTAAACGAACTCCACCAGTAACCTGCAGGAAGACCTGTAAAACCAGATTCGTTGGTTGCTCCAGTATTAGGGCTTAGCCAAAGTGTTGTTCCTATTGCTTTCATCTTTCCACCTGCAAAGGCTTCACCACCCATACAATCCGTTAACTGCGTCCACTCAGCATCTGTAGGTACATGCCATCCTGTTGGAGCCAGTTTCTTTCTCAATGCTGGGTTAGTTAGTGATGCCGCATCATATATCCCAGCTACTGCATACCAATTGTACAGCTTGCCATAAATGGCACCATTGGCGGGGTCGTTGTTGTAATAGCACCAAGCTCCTGTGGTGAGGTTTGCCCATTGTGTTGGGTCTTGAACTTGAGGAATTGGTGTTCCATCGGAGTATTTGGAAACATTTAAGTTTTGTTTGGTAAAGGTTAGTCCGCAATTGGTGACTGATTGGTAGGTGTTGCCATCAATGTCGGTAACATTAGGTCCAGGGATATTTAAGCCATTAGGGTTAGCAGGCCTTCTGAATGTAATACTATCTAAATCAGCTGTTTTGATGGACTGTTTGTGTATCATCACATTATTCTTCCAAAAGAAGATGGAATCATTTTGGCCTTGCATTTGGCTTGTCGTAGCCAATAATATAACCGATAGGATAAAGTATATTTTTTTCATGTTCAGTTATTATTTTATTGCTTTAAGAATTTGATTGTCTGTTGCTCGTTATCACTAGTTATCTTGCACAAATACATGCCTTGCGGCAATTTAGATATATCCAACTGAGTGTTGTTTGATTCCATAGGTTTGACTTGCATCAGCAACTTGCCATCCAATGATATCACTTGAATGAGTCCAATAGCAATCTTGGTGTTTGTATTGGTTACATACAACAAATGACTTGTTGGATTGGGATACACATAAAATCCACTTTGCATGGCTGTTGTGTTGGATGTGCTGAGTGTCAAATCAGTGAAGTTGATGTAGCTGTTTCCAGCAAGGGGATATGATTCAACAGCGCCCACAGTGGATGTAACAAGCAGGTTTCCGTTGGAAAACGTAAGCTTTTGAACGTTGTCTGTGTTGTAAGATGATTGTGTACCTACAAGTGGTCTCACATACATGGTTTGAGCGCTCAGGTTGCAACTCAACAAGGCAATGGCAATGATGACTAATTTTCTCATAAAAGTTGATTTATAATGCAATTTTGCAATTTTTCTTAATGTTTAAAACTCTTCCGCGCTTTTGCAATTAAGTTCATTGTTTAGCTTTATCAGAGTTAATGATATTGCAATCAAATTTAGCACGTATAAATATGTTCCATATTTGATTTGTTCAAAATTTTCAGATTCTAATGAAAACATATAGAAAATAGTAAAGCCAAAAATGCTACCTAAAAAGGATAAATTTCTGGCTACTTTGTAATTATTAAAAATAATGTAAAAAGCTACACAGATATTAATTATTAGACTTAAAATAAATATTGCGGCTAGGAGATTAAAATTATCAATGTTTGGTTTTTTGGTGAAATCTCGAAAGGAAGAATTAATAATTTCATATCCATTTAAAGTTAGTTCTTTTTTCGTTTTTATGAAATTATAAATTATTTTTTCCATGTCATTTCTACTCATAACTATATCAGAGTCAGACGACTCTGCTAATCTATCGCTTGGACGTTCTTTCAGGATTCTTTCTTCAATAATTTGTCTATCAGAACAAGTTTGATAAAAAGGACAAACAAGAATCAAAAAAGTTAAAAGAGGCAGAATTCTACTTAAGGTTTTCATATGATATCATATTTAGTGGCTGAGTACAACTATAAATTTATTGTGCAATTTGGTATTTTTTTTTAATCTTTACAAATATCAAAAATATGCCGAAGTCTATCTATTAACGCAAAAAAAAAATCATTTATCTTTGAATTATTAACTAAATACTCTCCTAGGAAAAGTCCAATTTAGTTTGAATACGTACACCAACGGGTTAATATTTATATATTTGTTTAATATTTTTATAAAATTTATGAACAAAAATATTAAATTGTTTTTCGTAGGATGTGATTTTTATCACTTTAACACAGCCAGAGAATTATTTCTGGACAATAATTATGAAATAGAATTTTATAACTCAACTGAGCATGCAAATCCAGCAAGTATAAATTTTGATGTATTGTTGTTTGACCTAAACTCTACAATAGATAATAACGATTTTTTTAATACAATGCATTTTGCTAATCAAGCGCCCATAATCTTTATATATTCTAAAGATACCTCTGAAAAAGAATTACAAAAAGTAAAAAGCATTTATTCATATGGATATTTGCCCATTGATGTAAGTGATTTAGTTTTTGATACCACAGTAAATAAAGCAATTGAGCAAGCTAATGAAAAGCAAAATGAAAACACAATCAGCAATAAGCTCAGAACTATTATTCACTTTTGCCTTACAATACATAGTTTCAAAATTGGAATGCAAAACTAAATTATCTGTAGCAAAATTGTAGCAAAAAATGATTAACAAATCATCATTTATTAAATTTTGAATTGTTAAGTTAAGTTCGTAAATTATTGTACAACACTAGGGTAATTAACAGTTTACAGAAAAATCGTTAAATCAAGGTGCACGGGGGCTTGTACTGTTCCCGCTACAAGGTAAGCCATTCAGAAATGAATGGCTTTTTTTTTACTACTTCTCAAATTCTTTTCACACTTTCCCCAATCGCATTATAATAAACTGACTTTGTTTATTTTTTTGACCAATGTTACTTTCGAATTTCACAAGGAAAAGACGAGTCAGTATAATTTATTTCGCACAACCACCAAATGATTTTTAAAAGTTGAAAAACCACCTTTCTTTATACTGAAATGGCTCTAAGTTTCCCATTTACATACAAAATCAGTTCTAAAATTAAAAAACGGTACTAATCCGACTTGATGTTTTTATTCTAGACTTCACTGCCAGTGATACCTTTGCCATTCAAAATTCCTACCCTATTACTGCTGTTTTTCTTCACTAGCGGTGGTTCGGTAGATCGACTTAAAATTTGAACTTTAATAATACCTAAATTTTCTAAAGTATCTATTGTTCTTTTATATGAGCTTATCTATTAAGACCCCGAAAGATGGATTTGAAAAATTGTTTTTCAATATCTATTTCACTACTTATCAATCAAGAGTTGTAATACTTCATAAGCGACATAAACCTTATTTTGTCAGTAGTACTTCATCGCAATTTGAAATTATTGATGTCAAAATACAAAATTTCAACGTTATAGTTCCTGTTTTCTTTGCTGTTTTATTAATGGCCTTTGCAATTTTACAAAGCGATATCTATTCTCAAATTATAACTGCTATTATCTCTTTGATGCTACTTATTGTCTCTTTTTCTGTAAAAAAAATCATTTTTACTATACTTATTAATGAAAAGAAAATGAACTATAGCAGATTTGATCTTGATGTTAAATTTAAGAATGTTGAAGGAATAACATTTTACAAAAAAGCATGACTTTTTATATAACAACTTGCTTTAATGTTTGCTTTTGTTTTTTTATAATTCACCTGCAAATCGCATTATTTTTATTTACATGAATATAGTAAACCGCGAAGAAAACAAGTTTGAAAAAGTAGTAGAAACAAATCCTCTTTATACCATTTTCGAAACTAAAGCGGTTGTTGACTTCAAAAAAGGGGAGCGTATAGAATTATACTTTGATGAAATTTCAAATATTAGATTGGTAAAAAAAGTAACCTATATTTCCCTTTTGTCATTTATTTTGGTTTTTACTTTTACAACGGCTTTGTGCGTTGCATATTATGAAACCAACAGTAGCTTTCAGCTGGCCTATTTATTATTTTCTTTGCTGTGTTTTATCTTAATATTTTATGTAAAGAAAAGAACTTATGAATTATATATCAATCAAAAAAATTTGGTTTATCATAAATTTGAAGTTAAAAAAGAAATGTTGGCAGATGTAAAGTTTTTTGTAAAAACGATCAGAGAAATAAAACGACAAAACAGAAAAAAGTCCGTGAATTAGTAGAGTCCAAAAAATGAATTTAAACTTGGATGTTTATTTCAATACATTTCAAAGATTAATTCGTTTCCCCAGGGATTTCATTTTTGTTTATTTCTTTTGAAAATTCTAAAGGTGTCATGCCTGTGACTTCTTTAAAGGCTACAAAAAAATTAGTTTTAGAGGAAAAACCACACTTTGTCCAAATGCCTTCCATCGAATGCGACAATAATTTGCCACTAGTCAATTCTTTTTTTGCAAGATCAACTCGTAACTCCTTTTTTAGTGTTATGAATTTTATATTTAGTATTGTATTAAAGCAATAATTAACATCTTCATGTTTTATACTAAGTGCTTTACAGATATCCGCAATGCTAAAATCTGGATTTTGTAAGTTCTCTTCCTTCTTGACAAAATCTAAAATTAAAGCTGAAGTGTTTACTAACGTTTCGTGATTGTCTTTCTTAATTGCAATTTTAGATTTTGAAGTTATTTTGAAGTTATGCATTCCGTAGAGTATTTCGGGAAAAATAAGTATCAATATCGGAATTAGGGCAAACATCATTGTCAAAATGTAGCTCAGTAATGAAGTGTTTATTTGCTCTCGTGAAGCTATATTTGGGAGACCGTAAAAATAAATGGTCAAATTAGTATACCCAATGCACATTAACACGACAATACTATTAATTCCCATCAGCCATTTAACTGCAGTACCCTCTTCTTTTTTTATCGGAAAATCACGCCTTTTCTTATGGAAACGATACGACATTATCAAGCCGCACAAAGCATATACTAATAAAAATACAGGTCTTACAAGAATGTTTATTTTACTTGGATATAACCAACTGAGGTTAACATCCAATATATTATTTGGGTCGTCTATTAATAATTGAGCGATTCTAAGTTTAAAATCAAATTCTTTAAAGTAGTAAGGGAATATTGAAATTAATGTGATTGTAAATGGTAAAAAATGCATATAATCCCACTTACTGAACCTCATCGAAATTCTTAAGGTATTTCTGGTATAAAGATAGAGAAATGGACCAGTTAAAAATGCGAGAGGAATGCTATGTCCCATCAAGATGGCAATCCAAAAGCGACTGGGAGCAATCACTGTAAAATGGTGTAGAATTGAAGTAGTACACATAAAAATCAAACTACCACATAAGTAAATTGAATTTTTATTTTTCCAATAATTATTATAGAGTAGAAATACACATAATAATATAACTAAAATGGAAGTGATAAGTATCATAAATTTTATTAGGGATGCGAATTTAATAAAAATATTTACAAATACACAAGTGGCTTTTGTGATCAATACGTAAATCATAATTTTTGTCCTTTTTTGACAATCTTTTTTTTCTAATTGAAAATTGTCTCGCCTTTTCGCGAACGAAATTTATGAGTTGTTGTAAGAAAGTGAGCGCAATTCAAAAGCAAATTTGCCTTTGTTCAGATTGATGATAATCTATTTTAATAAAAAAAAAGACGGGTATTTCGTGACAATGATTTTATCGTAAAGATTTATTTTTTGTCGTTCAGAACTATAAATATCATTGTATATTTGCACTCCAAACTATGCTGGATAGCGTTAGGTGCTCGTCTAAGTCATGTGTGAAGAGCATTTGTTTTTGTTGTAATCACTCTTATTTCCAAAGAAAATCTGAATAGCATAGAAGTTTTTGGTGTTCATGGGAAATCACAAAACTGTCGAAATCTGAACATAAACTGTTAGGGATTTCGGCTGAATAGAGGCCAACAACGATTCAGCAATATGTGGCTTTTTATATATAATCGCAGTTAGACTAAATTTATGGAACATAAAGCAGGTTTTGTTAATGTAATTGATTTGATATTAAGAGGAGAATGTCCAGTGGACATTCGGGTTTGTCAACAAGAAAACACAAATAGCTATGGAACATAAGGCAGGTTTTGTAAATATCATCGGTAATCCTAACGTAGGAAAATCAACACTCATGAACGCATTTGTGGGCGAGCGACTATCCATCATTACCTCTAAAGCGCAAACCACACGGCATCGAATCTTAGGAATCGTCAACGGCGATGATTTTCAATTGATTCTATCTGACACGCCGGGAATCATCAAACCAGCCTACGAAATGCAAGAGTCGATGATGAACTTCGTCAAATCGGCTTTCGAAGATGCGGATATTCTCATTTATATGGTCGAAATTGGCGAACAGGATCTTAAAGACGAAGCCTTTTTCAATAAAATCATCCATGCGAAAATCCCAGTACTGTTATTACTCAACAAAATCGACAATTCTAATCAAGAGCAATTAGAAGAGCAAGTTGCCTTTTGGTCCGCCAAAGTGCCAAACGCTGAAATTTTTCCAATCTCTGCTTTGAAAAATTTTAATGTTCCGGAGGTTTTCGCTAGAATTATTTCGCTCCTGCCAGCTTCACCAGCCTATTATCCGAAAGACCAACTTACCGACAAACCAGAACGCTTTTTCGTAAACGAGACCATTCGTGAGAAAATCTTATTGCACTACAACAAAGAGATTCCTTACGCAGTCGAAATCGAAACGGAAGAGTTTTTCGAAGACGAAAAAATCATTCGAATTCGAGCCCTAATTATGGTGGAACGCGACACTCAAAAAGGCATCATTATCGGTCACAAAGGAGAAGCACTCAAGAGAGTTGGAGTAGAAGCACGCGCCGATCTAGAAAAATTCTTCGGCAAGCAAATTCACATCGAAATGTATGTGAAAGTTAATAAGAATTGGAGAAGCAACGTTAACCAACTCAAAAGATTCGGATATAATAATTGATTAAAGAGACAGATTATTCGAATTTTCGAGTAATCTAAAAGCGAAGCGGTCGAATAATCCAAGAGCGCAGCCGTGTCTTTTTAGCGTGACCACAAGGGTCGGGCTTTTGTTGCAATCTTTTGCGGCGAACCACGCCACAAAAGGATTTCCTCGCCAATCCCTCACGCGGCCTCTCGTTAATGACAATGCCCTAGCCCCGATAGAAGGGAAAATCCTTTTTTGTTGCAATCAAAACATCTTCAACATTACACCGATGCTAATGCAACAAAAAAGATTGGAATGATAGCGGGATTAAGCTCCTAAAAAAACATTCAAAACTTAGCGCCTCAGCAACTTGGCAACTTAGTGCCTTTTTTACCTACCTTTGCGCAATATTTCAAAAAACACATGAATAACATTGTAGCCATAGTCGGAAGACCAAACGTCGGAAAATCAACGCTTTTTAATAGGTTGATTCAGAGAAGAGAAGCCATCGTAGATTCGGTTTCGGGTGTCACCCGTGATCGTAATTACGGAAAGAGCGAATGGAATGGAAAAGAGTTTTCTGTTATTGATACAGGCGGTTATATTCGCGGTTCCGACGATGTCTTCGAAGCGGAAATCCGCAAGCAAGTAGAACTCGCCATCGATGAAGCCGATGTTATTATTTTCGTTACCGATGTAGAAGAAGGCATCACACCCATGGATGAAGCGGTTGCAAAGTTGCTTCGAAAAGTCACCAAGCCGGTTTTATTGGCGGTTAATAAAGTAGATAATGCGATGCGTGAAAAAGACGCCATCGAATTTTATAATTTGGGATTGGGCGACTATTACACGTTCGCCAGTATTTCAGGAAGCGGGACCGGTGATTTATTAGACGCTTTAATCGATGCTTTTCCCATCAAACCAGAACCTACGCAAGAAGAAATTGAATTGCCACGTTTTGCAGTAGTCGGTCGACCGAATGCTGGAAAATCGAGTTTTATAAATGCCTTAATTGGGAAAGAACGTTTTATGGTAACCGATATCGCAGGAACCACTCGCGATGCCATCGACACCAAATTTGACCGTTTTGGATTTGAGTTTAATCTAGTAGATACAGCCGGAATTCGTCGAAAAGCGAAAGTCAAAGAAGATCTCGAATTTTATTCGGTGATGCGTTCGGTTCGTGCGATCGAACACGCGGATATTTGTATCTTGATAATCGACGCAACCCGCGGTTTTGAAGGACAAGATCAAAGTATTTTTTGGTTGGCTGAGAAAAATCGAAAAGGTGTCGTCATTCTCGTTAACAAATGGGATTTGGTAGAAAAAGACACCATGTCGACCAGAGATTACGAAGAAAAAATCCGCAAAGAATTGATGCCATTTACAGATGTGCCAATCTTGTTTGTGTCTGCGTTAACGAAGCAAAGACTTTTGAAAGCGCTCGAAACAACTGTTCAAGTTTTTGAAAATAGAAAACAACATATCGCCACGTCAAAATTTAATGACTATATGCTGAAAGTCATCGAAGGCTATCCACCGCCAGCGTTGAAAGGGAAATATGTAAAAATCAAATATTGTATGCAATTGCCAACGCCAACGCCTCAGTTTGTGTTTTTTGCCAATTTGCCGCAATATGTCAAAGAGGCTTACAAACGTTTCTTAGAAAATAAAATTCGCGAAAATTGGGATTTTTCTGGAGTGCCAATTGATATTTACATCAGAGAAAAATAAGTTTTGTAGGATTTTTTTTCTTTCACACTAAATAACGAATTTCGTTGTTTACTAATAATTGCAACGTGATTTTTTATGCGGAATTTCTACCTTCTCTTATTGTTTTGCACCTTTACTGCAATTTCGCAAAATACGGTTACGATACGAGGAAAAATCCTTGAAAAAAACACCCAAGTTCCTTTGGAGTCTGCCACAGTTTATATCACTGCGGTTAAAGATTCTACCGTAATCGATTATACAATCACCGACAAAACAGGTTCATTCAAAATTGAAACCAGAAAAATCGACAAACCTGTTTTTCTTAAGGTTTCTTACATTGGCTATCAGTCGTTTAAAAAAGAGTTTGAATTTATTACAGAATCTAAAGATTTTGGAATTATTCGGATGGAGGAGAATGCCAATAATTTGAATGAAGTAATTGTCAAAAGTGAAGCGCCGCCGATTCGAATTAAGAAAGATACCTTAGAATTCAACGCATCTTCGTTTAAAGTACGTCCAGATTCTAACGTGGAATCATTGCTAAAACAATTGCCAGGAGTTGAAATTGACGTAGAGGGCAAAATCACAGTCAATGGTAAGGAAGTCAACCAAGTATTAGTCAATGGGAAACCATTTTTCGACAAAGATGGCAAGATTGCATTACAAAGTTTACCGTCAGATATTATCAATAAAGTACAAGTCAGCGATACGAAAACACGAAAAGAAGAACTTACCAAACAAGCAGCGAGTTCCAATAATGCCAGTATCAACTTAACTATCGATGAAGATAAAAATAAAGGATTATTTGGCAAGTTTATGGGCGGATATGGTTCCGACAAGCGTTATGAAACTAGTGCTTTGATTAACTATTTTAAAAACAAACGCAAGGTGAGTGTCTTGGCGTCTTCAAACAATATCAATTCTACTGGCTTTTCTATGGATGAAGTTTTTGATAATATGGGCGGCGGCAGGAATGTGGCCTATTTTTATAATAGTGACGGTAGTTACGGAATTGGGAATATGCGTTTCGGCGGGAACAAAGGAATCACACAATCGAATATGGTTGGTGTGAACTATGGTGATGAGTGGTTAAAGAATTTGGATTCGAATGCCAGTTACTTTTTTACAAATGCTAATACGTCAAATGTCAATACGACGAAACAAATCAACTTGTTGCCAACAGGTAATTTTACAACTGCATCACAATCTCGCACGAATGAAGATCGTTATGGACACAATCTCAATACGATTTTTGAACACAAAATAGATTCTACTAGCGTGTTAGAGTTTACAACGAAACTTCAGAAATCAAGCAGTAAGTATGGCGCGACGTCTTCACAATCGTCAGTTGATGAAAATAATATTTTATTGAATGAAGCATCGTCGGAAACTTTTGATGACAATGACCGCACAAATTTTAGTAACAATATCAATTTTAATAAGGCGTTCAAAAGGAAAGGTCGAAACATCAATGTTTATTTGTCAAATGACAATAGCAACGAAAAGGTAAGCTCACGCAACCAGTCGACGTCAATATTTTATCAAAGCGGTACGCCAACAGATGTTCGAAATCAAAAAATCAACAATAGGAATGTCAAAGATGTGTATGATGGGGAAGTTCAATTCATGGAGCCCATTATCGATTCGTTGCAAGTGAGTGTTGGCGTTTACATAATGCAAGAAAATAGTATCGAAGACAGGCAGTCTTTTGATTTCAATGAATTTACGCAGACGTACTCAAGTTTCAATCCAGAGCTGTCCAACTTTACAAAGTCGACTGTTAAGATGATTTGTCCAAAATCGGGATTTTCCATCCAAAAAAAGAAATATTCTTTGTCGATGACTGGCGGGACCAACATTGTTCAATTTGAAAACTTTTCAAACTACTTGGGAACGGATTTTCAACTCAATAAAGAGTACTTTTTTCCATTTGCACAAGCGAATTTCAGTTATAAATTGGCGAAGTCAAAGAAGCTATGGCTGAATTACGATTATCAAGTAAACATGCCACGAGCCAATCAGTTGCTTCCTGTTGAAAATATCGCGAATCCGCTGAATACTTTTGTTGGAAATCCAAATATTGACTTAATCAAAAACCACTCGATTTATTTTAACTTCAATGATTTTGATTATGCCACAAGAACAGGCTACACGATATACGGCGGTGGTGATTTCTATGATAGTCAAGTAGTTTCTTCTACAACTTTCGATGATAATGGTAAACGAACAACTACCTACGAAAATGTTGCTGGAACGATAGAATCATGGTTTGGTGGTCATTGGAATAAGTCGTACAAAAAAGAAGCGCACACTTATAAAGTAAATTTTGGTGTGCAGAATAACTACACCAAGTCGAAAGGATTTACCAATGGAGAACAGTTTGAAGCAGACGCGTTTCAATTTACACCTAGAGTTGGCTTTACATACGAATATGGGGAATTGCTGACCATTAATCCGACTTACAACGTGACCTTCAATAACACCAAGTTCACTAATTATATAATTGAGTCTACTTCCAACGTATTGCATCGTTTCAATCTGCAAACGACAACGTATTGGCCAAAAAATTGGGTATTTGGGAATGACTTCGGCTACACCTACAATTCCAATATAGCAGACGGGTTTAAGAAAGATTTTTACTTGTGGAATACCAGCCTTGCGTATAGTTTTTATAACAAAAAATTTACAGCCAAAGTAAAAGTGTACGATCTTCTAGATCAAAATCAAAGCAACTCCAGAACCATAACGCCAACAACGATTCGTGACGAGGAAAATATTGTTTTGCAGCGATATGTGATGTTTTCATTAACTTACAAAATTGAAAAATTTGCGGGTAAAGAGAAACCTTCAAGAGGCGGTCGATTTATGATGCACTAAAAATAAATTTACTTGCTTGAAAAAGGAGTATTTTCATTTCTGAATTATTTAAATTTGTGGTATTTAATTAAAAAAACCAAATTATGAAATTCTTCCTGCTACTCCAGTTCTTTTGCACATCGTTGGTTTTTGCTCAAGTAACATTGAAAATTACCGCGCTGCCATCTAATACTCCTGCAAATGCGACGATTTATTTGGCAGGTTCTGTCAATACTTGGAATGCGGCTGATTCCAATTACATCATGCAATCAGACGGATTGGGAAACTGGCAAATTGTACTTCCACAGGGAACAGGAACAGTAGAATATAAATTTACACGCGGAAGTTGGGCAACAGTAGAAGGAAATGCGACAGGAGGATTTTTACCCAACCGTAGTTTTAGTTACACATCGGCACCGCAAACGATAAATCTCACTATACAATCTTGGGAAGATTTGGGTAGCGGAGGAACAAGCACAGCGGCTTCCAATGTTCAAATTTTGAGCAATTCTTTCGGCATTCCACAATTGAGTACAACACGGAGAATTTGGTTGTATTTGCCGCCCGACTATGCAACATCGACAAAAAATTATCCAGTTCTGTACATGCAAGACGGGCAAAATTTGTTTGATAATGAAACTGCTTTTTCAGGCGAATGGCAGGTTGATGAAACCTTGAATTCTTTATTTAATCAAGGCGATTATGGTGCGATTGTAGTTGGAATTGATAATGGAGGAGGCGCGCGACTCAACGAGTATTCTCCATGGGTAAATCCTCAATACGGCGGTGGTGAAGGGGATGATTATGCAGCATTTATGGCCAATACTTTAAAACCATATATCGACGCCAATTTCAGAACGCGCCCAGAGCCAGAAATGAACGCTTTAATTGGAAGTTCAATGGGTGGATTAATTGCTACTTATGGCGCATGCGAGTTCCCTCTTGCGTTTAGGAAAGTAGGTTCGATGAGTCCAGCGTATTGGTTTTCGTTGAACAATTTAAATTCGTATATCAACACTTCTGTCCTTAATCTGCAGAATCACAGAATATATTTTGTTGCAGGCACAAACGAGTCGTCAACGATGGTTGCAAATATTAATACCGTTCGGAATAACATGATTTCTAAAGGATTATCCGCGTCAAATGCATTTACTAAATTTGATTCTTTCGGAACACACACCGAAGGTTATTGGAGAGGTGAGTTTGGGGCTTTATACCAATGGTTGTTTCAGAACGAGAATTTGTCTGTTGCTACTGCGAATGTTCAGTCGCCAAATATCATCCAAACTATTTCGGGGAAAATTTACATAGAAGATTTGCCCAACGCAGTAGATTTCGAGATATACAATATTTTGGGAAGTAAAATGAAATCGGTCACTTTATCAAACGGTGTCTATGAATTGCCAGATGAGCTTTCACAAGGGATTTATATCTTAAAAAGTACGAATGCAGATATCACTTCAATGAAGTTGGTGAAGAATTAAAACGACGTTTCATTTTTCAACGACTACCAACTTCCGCCACTTCCACCACCGCTAAAGCCACCACCGCCGAATCCGCCTCCAAATCCGCCTCCACCGAAACCACCACCAGAAGAACTTCCTCCAAATCCGCCACCACCACTTCGACCGAGACTACTTAGAATGAGAACATCTAGTAAACTTGCTCCGCTTCCGGAGTTGCCTGAATTGCCGCCGTTTTTGTTTCCGCGTGAGAGAAGAAAAAGTACCACCACGACCACAATGATAAATGGCAATATAGGAAATTTATCTTTCTTGTTTTTCTTTCTTTCGCCTTTATATTTGCCTTTAAAAACATCAAATATTGCATCGGTTCCTTTGTCCAAACCACTATAATAGCTACCCGCTTTAAATTCAGGGATGATGATATTTCTGGTAATTTCTCCACCAATTCCTGCGGTCAATCGATCCTCTAAACCGTAACCAGCCGAGATCCAAATTTTACGTTCGGCTTTCGCAAGGAGAATGATTACACCATTGTCGTTTTTCTCGCTCCCGCCTATTCCCCATGTCTGTCCCCATTTCGGAGTAAGGATTCCGATGTCTTCGCCCTTTAGACTTTCGATTGTTATGACAACAATTTGTGTTGAAGTTGAATCAGAATATCGAATCAGTTTTTCTTCTAATTGCTTTTTTTCATTCTCATTGAGAACATTAGCGTAATCGTAAACAGAAGTTTGGAAGCTTGGTTTTTCGGGTATCGTCAATTGTGCAAAACCGAGAGAAGTAAACAGTAACAACAATAAAGTCAGAAAATGGAAATTCTTATTAATTACTTTCATTATCCTTTAGAGATTTCGTTCGATAATTCGTTGCTGTCATTGTTTTGATACGGGAAGTATTTTTTGAGTTGCTCCCCCGCATTTGAAATGCCATCAATTAATCCTTGTTTGAAGTTTCCGCCTTTAAATTGCGATGCCATAATCTCTTTTGTGCAATCCCAAAAATCAGCCGGAACCAAGTCATTGATTCCTTTATCTCCACAGATTATGAAAGATCTGTTCCTTACAGCAACATAAATCAGCACACCATTTTTCAATTCAGTTTCATCCATTTTCAGCTTATGAAAAACAGCTTTCGCACGATCAAAAGTGTCCAACGAAGTTTCTATTTCAATATGAACTCGAATTTCACCTGAAGTCGACATTTCAGCTAATCGAATCGCTTCAACAACAGCTTGTTCCTCTTCCTTGGTGAGGAAATCTTCTACTTTCGACATATATCTGAGGTATAAAAAACAAATTTCACGAATGGTAATTATTCGATTCGTGAAATTTGAACTGTTTAATTTTAGAATTTAACGTCCACACGTTTTGCAGCACCAGGGTCCGATTTGAAGAACGGTTTTTCTTTATATCCACCTAACACAAAACTTTGCGGCATTGCCAATACGTAACCGTTATATTTTTCGACGGATTCGTTAAAACGAGTTCGTGAAGTTAGAATCTGGTTTTCTGTACTTACCAATTCGTTTTGTAATGCTTTGAAGTTTTCTGTCGCTTTCAATTCAGGATATCTTTCCACAGAAACTAGTAATCGGGATAGTGAAGACGATACGCCCGATTGTGCTTGTTGAAATTGTGAGAACTGCTCCGGCGTAATGTTCGTAGGGTCAATAGATACTGATGTTGCTTTAGCTCGCGCTTCTATCACTGCAGTCAAAGTGCTTTTTTCAAAGTCGGCGGCACCTTTTACAGTATTGACCAAATTGCCAATCAAATCATTTCTTCTTTGATATGCTGTTTCAACATTACCCCATTCTTTACCGACTGCTTGATTGTATCGTAACGCAGTGTTTTTGGCTCCGATTACCCAAAAGATAATAATTAGTACGATTCCAATTCCAATAATCCAAGGCAAAAATCTTCTCATGTTTTTTAGTTTTAAAGTTTAGTATTTAATTTGTTTTTATTACAATTATCAATTATCAATTATCAATTATCAATTATCAATTATCAATTATTTTTCACTTACAACTCGCCCTTAATCGTCAACAATTGGTTCTTGATTTTTTCCAATTTGCTAATAATTTCATACTTATCTAAAGTCTTCTTTTGACCTTCTTTCAAGTGAATTTTTGCGCCCTCCAATGTAAAGCCACGCTCTTTTACCAAGTGAAAAATCAATTGAATATTCTTTACATCTTCTGGCGTAAACATCCGATTCCCTTTCGCATTTTTTCTAGGTTTGAGGATGTCAAATTCTTTGTCCCAAAAACGAAGTAAGGAAGCATTAACATCAAAGGCCTTGGCTACCTCGCCAATGCTGTAATAACGTTTGTCTGGAGATAAATTTAATTGCATTAGTCTAAAGATTGATTTTCTTGATTTGCCAACTTGGTCATTACTGCGTATTCTGCAGCAGAAATATTTCCATAGTAGAAATTAATAGGATTAACGACTTCACCGCCTTTGCGAACTTCATAATGTAAATGTGGTGCTTCCGATCTTCCGGTACTGCCCACGTAGCCTATAATGTCACCTCTTTTTACGCTTTGCCCAGCGCGACACTTGTATTTGCTTAAATGTCCGTAAAGCGTTTCGTAGCCAAATCCATGTCTGATTACAATATGATTTCCATAGCCAGACGCAGTATTGTCAGCTCGGGCAATTACACCATCACCTGTTGCAAATATAGGTGTTCCAGTTCTAGCAGAAAAATCCATGCCTTGATGAAATTTACGTACTTTCGTAAAAGGATCCGATCTGTAACCAAAACCAGAGGCTACCTGTTTTAAGTTTTCATTTCTCACTGGCTGAATCGCTGGAATTGCTGACAATAGCTTGTTTTTTTCTTTCGCCAATTTAAGAATTTCATCCAGTGATTTTGACTGTATTGCCAGTTGTTTTGAAATCACATCGACTCTCTTAGACGTATTAATCACCAAATCAGAGTTGTTGTAGCCCTCTAAAGCAGCATATCTATTTACGCCACCGAAACCCGCTTTTCGCTGCTCGTCTGGAATTCCTGAGGTATTGAAATAGGTGCGATATATGTTATTATCGCGGTCTTCAATATTCGCCAAAACCTCATCAATTTGATCCATTTTTCGATTCAAAATCTTATACTGCAATTTGAAGTTCTCAATTTCACGTGTCAATAAACGGTCTTTTGGTGTTTCAAAAAAAGGCGTATTTAATAAAACTACAAAGCATAAAAAACCAAAAAGCCCCGAAGCTACCAAAAACAAAGCTACATACGCAAACTTTGTTCTCTTTTTGGTCTTTATTTTTCTGTAGGCTAAATTTTCGGAATCGTAATAATATTTTACCTTCGCCATGTTTTAAAAAATTCTATTTTTGCAGCTTGAAAAGGGTTAATCGAACAAATTTAATAAATGTTTCTTTGTTTGGTGCTTTTTCTTAAATAATAATTAGGGCCATAATCCGGCTGTGCGCTATATCTTTCACGCCGAACAACGGCGCAAAAGGATGCCGCTTCCATCCGGGGCAAGAAATTTGAAAATTTGAAGATGAGATAATTTGGAAATGAAAGTTCCCCGTTATTTAGTCTACGGCATTTTCAAATTTCTAAATTTTCAAATTTTCAAATTCCAATGACATCACAAGACATCAGAAAACAGTTTCTCGATTTTTTCCAAAGCAAAGGACATCTTATTGTCCCATCCGCACCAATTGTGCTCAAAGACGATCCAACCTTGATGTTCAATAATTCAGGAATGGCGCAGTTCAAAGAGTATTTTTTAGGTAATGGAACACCTAAAAGTCAACGAATCGCGGACACTCAAAAATGTCTTCGCGTTTCAGGAAAACACAACGACTTGGAAGACGTCGGTTTTGATACGTATCACCACACCATGTTTGAAATGTTAGGCAATTGGTCTTTTGGAGATTATTTCAAAAAAGAAGCAATTACATGGAGTTGGGAGTTGTTGACCGAAGTATATAAATTACCAAAAGACCGATTGTACGTAACTGTTTTCGAAGGAGATGAAAAAGAAGGTATTCCCCGTTCTATTGAGGCGTTAGCGTGCTGGGAGAAATTGGTGCCATCCGACCACATTGTTTTTGGAAATAAGAAAGACAATTTTTGGGAAATGGGTGAACAAGGACCTTGTGGACCATGTACAGAAATTCATTTTGACGGAAGAAGCGATGAAGAAAGATTGAAAATTCCAGGCGAAACATTAGTAAATAAAGACCATCCAGACGTAATTGAGATTTGGAATAATGTTTTTATGATGTTCAACCGATTAAAAGATGGAAGCCTTGAGCCTCTTCCTCAAAAGCATGTCGACACCGGAATGGGATTTGAGAGATTGGTTCGTATTATTCAAAATAAATCTTCCAATTACGATTCTGATGTGTTTACACCCTTGATTGAAAAAGTGGAGCAAACCACAGGAACAAAATATGTTTCTAAAAATCCGACGCCGGAGGAAGAAAAAATAAATGTTGCAATCCGCGTTGTTGTCGATCACGTCCGTGCAGTTGCTTTTGCCATTGCCGACGGACAATTGCCATCTAACACAGGTGCTGGTTATGTGATTCGTAGGATTTTGCGTCGCGCGATTCGTTATGGATTTACATTTTTAAATACCAAAGAACCTTTCATCAACAAATTAGTAGCGGTTTTGGCAGATCAAATGGGTGAATTTTTCCCTGAAATCAAAGCACAACAAAATCTCGTCACCAACGTAATTAAAGAAGAAGAAGCTTCGTTTCTGCGCACTTTAGATCAAGGTTTGCAGTTGTTGGATAATGTGGTTTCTCAAACGAAAGGCGAGGAAGTTTCTGGCGGGAAAGCCTTTGAGCTATATGACACGTTCGGTTTTCCAAAAGACTTGACCGCTCTGATTTTAAAGGAGAAAGGCATGTCGTTTAACGAAACAGAATTTGACAATTCGATGTTAGAACAAAAAACACGTTCTCGAGCTGCGTCGGAAGTTTCTACCGAAGATTGGACTGTTTTGATTCCGGGAAATGTAGAAACATTCGTCGGATATGATCAATTGGAAAGTGAGGTAAAAATTACTCGAATTCGTAAAATTGATAGTAAAAAAGACGGTGTTTTGTATCAAATCGTTTTAGACGCTACGCCATTTTATCCAGAGGGCGGAGGTCAGGTCGGAGACCAAGGTGTGCTAACCTCAGCCAACGAAATCATCGAAATCATCGACACTAAAAAAGAAAATAATTTAATTCTTCATTTTGCCAAACAACTTCCTGAATACGTAAGTGGAAATTTTGTTGCTAAAGTGAATCAAAAATTAAGAGATCAATCTCAAAGCAATCATACGGCAACGCATTTATTGCACCAAGCATTGAGGTCGATTTTGGGAACACATGTTGAACAAAAAGGATCTTTGGTTTCACCTAATTATTTGCGGTTCGACTTCTCTCATTTTGCAAAGGTGTCAGATACTGAATTGCAGCAAGTAGAAGATTTTGTCAATGCTCGAATTCAAGAGCAATTGCCGTTGATTGAGCGCAGAAATATTCCATTTCAACAAGCCATTCAAGAAGGTGCAATGGCTTTATTTGGAGAAAAATACGGAGATGCTGTTCGTGCCATCAAGTTTGGCGAAAGCATGGAACTTTGTGGAGGGACACATGTTAAAAACACTGGGGAGATCTGGCATTTCAAGATCAAAAGTGAAGGTGCTGTTGCAGCAGGAATTCGCAGAATCGAGGCAATCACAAAGCAAGGTGTTAAAGACTTTTTCAAAGGGCAAGAACAGACTTTACGCGCCTTATCGGATTTGTTGAAAAACCCACAAGATACTCTAAAAGCGGTAGTTTCATTGCAAGAAGAGAATGTCAGGCTAAGTAAACAAATTGAGGCCTTGATGAAAGACAAAGTCAAGAATTTAACTACAGAATTGGTGCCTCAATTGCAAACGATTAATGGTGTACAGTTCCTAGCAAAATTTGTAAACATTGATGCCAATAGTGCCAAAGACTTGGCCTACGAAATTGGAAATACAGCCAAAAATATATTTTTGGTTTTTGCAACATCAGACGAAGGAAAGCCAATGTTGACTTGCTATATTTCGAAAGAGTTGGTTGCTGATAAAAATCTAAACGCTGGAAATGTTGTTCGGGAATTAGGCAAATTCATACAAGGCGGCGGCGGCGGACAACCATTTTTTGCAACTGCTGGAGGGAAAAACGTAGCAGGTATCAACGAGGCACTAAATAAGGCGGTTGAATTTATAAATTAAAGTCTTGTTTTTTTTTAATTGACATTTTTTTTAAGTTTATTTGTCTCAAAATTATTCAAAATCAAAAAGATACTCATGAAAAAATTATTATTTATTTTTTTTATTTCACTTGGTTTATTTACTTCATGCGTTGAGAATCCCGAGGAAGATCCAGATCCATTGCCGCCTCCGGGAAATGTAACTGCAAACATTGGCGATCAGGCTTTTAGTTCAACATCTTCTCAGGTTGTAATTAACAATGTATCGATGTCTCTAAAAGCGACACAAGCCGATGGTTCGTTTTTTAAGATTACGCTCCCAGAATCGCCGATTATTGGTACTTATACTTGGAGTTTATATGATACTGCTTCTCCAGGATTTTATTTAGCATATTTTGAAAATGAAGGATCGGTGCCTTTTGTTGCTGAACGAGATAATATCGGAAATTTTGCAGCATTCCCTAGTTATATTGATACAGCAGAACTTACTATTTTGGGCATTGACAGAGCAAACAATCGTATTTCAGGTAGTTTTAGGTTTACTGGAGTACGATTTACCGATGACACGCAAACCGCAATTGAGACTCGGGCATTTAATGATGGTCAATTCTTAAACCTTCCTTATTCTACGGTAGCGGTTGTTGATCCGGTGAATACAACTGTTCGTGTAAAGAAAATTACTGATACAGATGCTGATGGAACAGTTTCAACCATAGAGTATTTTTATAATGGCAATAAAATAGTTTACGCTATTGATTCGGAAGGCTTGCGTATGAATATTTTTTATGATGGCGATTTAATTGCACGTGAAGAGTGGTTACAAGGCACTACCCTGGTGGCAAAGGTTTTCTACAACTATGAGAATTCAAAATTAGTCACTTACCAAGATTTGGATTTGGTCGACAATATTGGGAAGAAAATTACCTATGAACACAATGCCAACGGAACCATTTCTTTTACCGAGTTTAGTGGTGATATTACTACGCAGGATGAAGTACAGAGTACAGGAACTATTTCCAATACGAAACTAGTTAGAAACATAATTGATCCTATTACTTTAGAAGCACAGGTTTATACAAATACTTTTACTTTTGATGCAAAAAATAGTCCATTTATAAATATAGTTGGATATGACAAAATCTATTTTGCAGATTCTGAAGAATCCTTAAATTATTTAAACAATATCACAACAAATACCGAGCAAATTGACGCTGAGCCTTCAACTTTGTTTGAGACAATCACTTATACGTACGGCTCCGGAAATTTGGCCAATTATCCAACGACAGTTGTGCATAACAGTGGTTCAGGAGTAGAAGAGTATACAGAAGTTATTGAATACTATTAGTTATTTTTCTCAACCGATATATATGAACCCAAACAGATTTAATTGTTTGGGTTTTTGTTTTCTACAATTAAATTTTATATGAAAAACCAACTCGCAATTATTGTACTCGTTTTATTCACTATTTCTTGTTCTTCCTCGGATTCTGACACTCCTTCGAACCAAACAATTAATGATTCGATTTTGATAAAGAGAATAATTCAAACCACGAACGGTTCAATTCAAAATGTCTATGTTAATGATTTTACCTATAGTGGGAACAAATTGGTCACTATTGCCGCTGATAATGGTTTAATCCAAAAGTACTTTTACACGGGTGATTTGATTACAAGGATGGAGTGGACTGTTGACAATACTGGGATACCAATTATTTATGTTTACTCATATAATAATAGTAATCAGCTGGTTACTATGACAAAGACGGACAATCTTGTAGATCAGGCTTTTAGAATAACCTTTACTTATAATAATGACAGAACCATTACTTTAAAAAATTATTCGACGATAGATAATTCGCAAGAAGAATTTGATAGTTCGAGTAAATACTACCTGAATGATACGAATGATATTATACGTATTGAAGATTATAATCCATCAGGCACACAAATAATACAAACTGCAACATATGTTTATGATGCCAAAAATAATCCGTTTAAAAACATTTTAGGCTGGGATAAATTATTGATTAGCAGGCAAGGACAGTATGCCAATGTTACCTCAATGGTTAGCAGTATCGAAGGCACGCAAACAAGCACGTACCAGTACAATAATAGTGATTTCCCGATTACTGAATCTCGTATATATAGCGGAAACCCCGGTGTAACAGACGAGTTAGAATATATATACGAATAATCTGTGCAATTCACCACCAAAATACACATTTCAAAAAGTCTTTACCCAATCGATTATGATTCGAAGATTTTTTCTTTAGGTTCTTGCTTTGCTATGAATATTTCAGAGAAATTCAATTACTACAAATTTATAAACACGGTCAATCCATTCGGGATTTTGTTTCATCCAATAGCGATTCACACAATTATAAGAAGAGCTGTTGAGGAAGACTTTTTTGCAGAAAGTGAACTCTTTTTTCACAACGAACGATGGCATTGTTTCGACACGCATTCTGATTTAAGTAGTGTAAACAAAGAAGAGCTGTTGCAAAACTTAAATCAAAATTTATCTCATCTAAAATCAAAAATCGAATCTGCGTCACACATGCTCATTACTTTCGGAACGGCATGGGTTTATAAAGAAAAGACATCTCGAAAAATCGTGGCGAATTGTCATAAAGTGCCGCAAACGCAGTTTGAAAAAGAATTGTTGTCAGCGACTCAAATCGAAGATGCTATTTCAGATACCATCAGTTTGCTTCTCAAGGTAAATTCAAAACTAAATGTCGTTTTGACTATTTCTCCAGTCCGTCATCTCAAAGATGGGTTTATCCAAAACCAACAGAGCAAAGCCAATTTAATTATAGGTGTGCATCAAGCAATTCGCCGACAACCGACAACCGACAACCGACAACTTTTGACTTATTTCCCTTCCTACGAAATCATGATGGATGAATTGCGCGATTATAGATTTTATGCACAAGATATGATTCATCCCAATCAAACGGCTATCGATTATATATGGAAACGATTTGCAGAAACTTCAATTTCTACTGCCGTACTGCCGATTATGGACGAAGTGGAAAGTGTTCAAAAAGCACTGTCGCACAAACCTTTTAACCCAAATTCTGAAAGTCATCAGAAGTTCTTGCTGCAGTTGAATCAAAGAATTGTTCGACTTCAGGAAAAAAATCCAACCATTACTTTCTAAAAAATACGTATTTATTTGTATTTCTATTTGACGCAGATTTGTATTGAAAATTAGTTTAAATGGTATAGTAAGTAAAAAATCACCTTTTTCAAAAAGCATAGAATAATAAACTAATTTAGCGTCCTAATTGCATCCGATTTTTTGAAAGCCACCGACCGAAAATCCGAAATCATCGCCAGCGCAGCGCAACTTTTCAAAGAAAAAGGCTACAGCGCCGTGACCATGCGTGATATCGCGCAAGCCATGAATATCAAAGCGGCGAGTCTCTACAATCACATCAAATCGAAACAGGAAATTCTAGTTTTGATTGTCATCGAAATCGCCGAAGAATTTACCCAAACGATGGAAACAATTGTTCATTCTAAGGAAAATACGATTCAAAAACTCGAAAAAGTGATTCAACTCCACATCGATATTACGCTCAGAAATGCCGATGCGTTAGCATGTCTCAACAACGATTGGATGCATCTTGCCGACGCCGAACTCGCTTATTTCATCAAAATGCGAGAACATTACGAAGATAATTTCCGCACCATTATCAAAAACGGCATCGCCAATCAAGAGATCAAAAATCTCAATGTTGAGGTTATCATTTTCTCGATACTTTCTACACTCAGAACACTCTATCTTTGGTACGGAAAGAAAAAAAGTCCGAATCCAAATGTACTCAAGTCAAATATGATTCAGGTGTTGCTCAACGGAATTGTCTAGTTTTTAAGGAGCTAATTCCCGCTATCCATTGCAATCTTTTGTGCTTGGTCTTCTGTGCGCTGTCGAGGGACATTTTCGTAGCACAAAAGGATTTTCATTGCTATCGGGGCTAGGGCACTCGATTATAATATTCAATATTCGTTAATCAAACTTCAAAAAACGGAACAAATACCACTACTTAGAATTGTAATGTTTCATTGCAATTTGTTTCAAAACACTAATCAACACTATTTTACAATTTTTCAAACGTTTTCGTAAGTCATAATAAAATAATCATTAAATTTGCATAACAAACTAACAACTGTTAGTTTAAATTAATGTAGTGACCCAATGGCAAAATTTCATGCTTTAAAAGTGCTCGATATCCGAAAGGAAACCAAAGATTGTTCGGTAATTTCTTTTGACGTTCCTGCTGATTTGCAATCCGAATTTCAATACAAACAAGGGCAATATCTCACTTTAAGAACAACTATCGATGGGCAAGAAGTAAGAAGGTCGTATTCTTTATGTTCGAGCCCAATTGAAAATCAATGGAAAGTTGCCGTGAAGAAAATCAGCGGTGGTTTGTTTTCCACTTTCGTAAACGAGACACTAAAAAAAGGGCAATCGATAGATGTGATGGCACCCAACGGAGTCTTCTTTAAAGATATTCAACCGGAGAAAGCAAAAAATTATATTGCTTTTGCAGCGGGAAGTGGTATCACGCCAATTCTCTCTATCATCAAAACGCATTTGGCACTAGAACCCAATAGCACTTTTAAATTGTTTTACCTCAATCGAAGTGTAAAATCAATTATCTTCAAAGAAGAAATAGAATTGCTCAAAAACCGGTATTTCGGTCGCTTTGAGATTTTTCATTTTTTAACCAAAGAGCATCGCGCAGTTGAGCTCTTCAACGGTCGATTTACCAAAGAGAAATTGCAACTCCTAACCAAGAAAGTTATTGATGTTCCGGAGGTCAGCGATTGTTTTATTTGCGGTCCTGAAGAAATGATTTTTCTGATTCGTGACGAATTGGTTGCAGCAGGATTATCAATAGATAAATTTCATTATGAGTTGTTTACCAGCGCCAACTCAGAATCGGATAAACAACGCATCAATAAGATATTAGAACACAAAGTTGAAGGTACCGAAGTGACGATCATCGACGGAGGTAAAGAATTCCATTTCACCATGGATGATGATTTCGACAACATTCTCGACGGCGCATTAGCCGCTGGAGCAGATTTGCCTTTCGCATGCAAAGGTGGCGTTTGCAGTACATGCCGATGTAAAATACTTTCTGGGACTGTTGAAATGAAAGTCAATTATGCGTTGGATGAAAACGAAGTCGCTAAAGGATTAGTATTAAGTTGCCAAGCGGTTCCTACATCGAAAAATGTAGTTGTCGAATTTGGTGTATAAATGAATTATCAATTGAAAAAACTATGTCAGAAAAAGAAGTAAAAAATTTGGAAGACTTATTCGATGCAAGAATCGCTCGCGATGAGAAAATTGAGCCGAAAGATTGGATGCCGGAGAAATACCGTCAAACGCATATTCGTCAAATTTCACAACACGCGCATTCCGAAATTGTAGGCATGTTGCCTGAAGGAAATTGGATTACACGCGCGCCTTCTTTGCGTCGTAAAATATCGCTTTTAGCGAAAGTCCAAGATGAAGCTGGTCATGGTCTTTATTTGTACAGTGCCTGTGAAACTTTAGGTGTTTCTCGTGAAGAATTGTATGAGCAATTGCATTCTGGTAAAGCAAAATACTCTAGTATTTTTAATTATCCGACAATCACTTGGGCCGATATGGGCGCAATTGGCTGGTTGGTTGATGGTGCTGCTATTATCAATCAAGTGCCACTTACTGCAACTTCATTCGGACCTTACGCGCGTGCGATGGTGCGCGTTTGCAAAGAGGAAAGTTTTCACCAACGCCAAGGTTTTGATATTATGATGACTTTAGCAAATGGTTCACCTGAACAAAAAGAAATGGCCCAAGACGCCTTAAACCGCTGGTGGTGGCCGTCGTTGATGATGTTGGGTCCAACGGATGCGGCTTCAGTTCATACGGAACAATCCATGAAATGGAAACTGAAACGTAAAACCAATGACGAATTGCGTCAACAATTTGTAGATCAAACGGTTCCTCAAGCGCATTTAATTGGGCTAACAATTCCAGATCCAGATCTAAAATGGAATGAGGATACCAAACGATACGATTTTGGCGACATGGATTGGGATGAGTTTTGGCAAGTCGTAAAAGGACACGGACCGTGCAACAAGGAACGGATCTCAGCAAGAGTAAATGCTTGGGAAAACGGAAAATGGGTGCGAGATGCCGCGATGGCGTATGCGGAAAAACAAGAAAGTAAAGAAGTAAAAGAAGCAATATAATTTAGTCGTAAGTAATTAGTCAATAGTCATCAGTAAAAATTGACTAACGACTAGTGACTAGCGACTCCTAGACTATTTTCATATGAAAAACTGGCCGCTTTGGGAAGTATTTATCAGAAGTAAAAACGGATTAGAACACCGCCATTGCGGCAGTCTTCACGCAAGTGATGCAACCATGGCGCTCGAGAACGCCCGTGATGTCTACACCAGAAGAATGGAAGGCGTGAGTATTTGGGTAGTGCCATCAAAAGAAATCACCGCATCCAATCCGGATGATAGTGCTGAATTGTTTGAGCCAGCTAAGGATAAGGCGTACCGTCATCCGACATTTTATGAATTGCCCGATGAACTAAAACATATGTAAACGCAAGTCGTAAGTTTTTTAGTCAATAGTCATAAGAACATTTGATTACTTACTATCGACTTACAACTAAATGACTAAACTAAATGACTATTACCAAATTTGAAGAAATTATTGCTTGGCAAAAATCTCAAGATTTGTGTGTTGAAATTTATTTTATTTTTCAGGATTTAAATGATTTTGGGTTCAAAAATCAAATACAAAGAGCATTTGTTTCAATTTCTAATAATATTGCTGAGGGCTTTGATAGAATGAGCGACAGAGAGTTTGTAAGGTTTTTATATATTGCTTTAGGGTCTTGTAGTGAAGTGAAATCAATGCTGTATCTTTCATATAAATTGAATTACTTATCAATAGAGCAATCCGAAAATCTAATCGACAAATCAAATGAAGTTGGTAAAATTATAAGAGGTTTAATAAAATCAATTGCGCCAACGACTAACGACTAAATACTTATGACTAACAACTTAATTCAATATATATACGGAATTGCCGACAATTCCTTAATCTTAGGCCAACGTCTCGGAGAACTTTGTGGTCACGGTCCAAGTTTAGAAACCGATATTGCCATGACAAACATGTCGCTCGATTTACTAGGGCAAGTTCGCAGCTATTATCAATATGCAGCAAAGATTTTAGGAGGAGAAGCCACCGAAGATACTATCGCTTTTTTAAGAAATGAACGTCAATATAAAAATGTACTATTGGTTGAGCAGCCCAATACGGATTTTGCTTATTCTATTTCAAAGCAATATTTATTTGACCATTTTCATTGGTTATTGCTAAATGAATTGCAAAATTCGAAAGATGAAACCTTGGTTGCCATTGCGAAAAAAAGTATCAAAGAAGTAAGTTATCACGTTCGTTTCTCTTCCGATTGGATCAGACGATTGGGCGACGGAACAGAAGAAAGCCAAAGGCGAATTCAAATTGCAATCAATGATTTATGGGTGTTTACTGATGAATTATTTCATCAAACCGATGCCGATAAAGAAATGGTTTCACAAGGAATTGGCGTAGATGTGACGATTCTAAAATCAATCTATTACGATAAAGTCGGAGCCATTCTAGAAGAGTCCACGTTGCAAGTTCCGCAAGTGGAGTATTTTCAAAAAGGTGGTAAACAAGGAATTCACAGCGAACACATGGGTTATATTTTAGCCGAAATGCAATACATGCAACGCGCTTATCCCAATATGAATTGGTAATATAATAATCAAAATGCTTTGCGCCTTTGCGCCTTTGCGAGTAATAGATGACAGAACAACTCCAACATATCGATCAAAAATTACTAGAGATTTTAGATTCGGTTTCCGATCCAGAAATTCCGGTCTTGTCGATTATGGAAATGGGGGTCGTGCGTTCTGCAACAATCGTCAATGGAATTGTGGAAGTTGTCATAACACCCACATATAGTGGTTGCCCAGCAATGGATGTTATTGGTGACGATATTAAAAGTGCATTTCGCAAAGCAGGATACGAAGCCAAAGTGGAATTGATTTTAGCTCCAGCATGGACTACCGACTGGATCACGCCCAAAGGAAGACAAGCACTTGAAAAATACGGAATTGCTTCTCCCTTAGACGCAGATGCAGATAAAGAAGCGCTTTTGGGAAATAAAAAATTAGTCAAATGTCCACAATGTGGTTCGCTGAATACAAAGTTAATTAGTCAATTTGGATCAACAGCCTGCAAGGCTTTTTTTCAATGTGAGGACTGTCAAGAACCATTTGACTATTTCAAATGTTTAAAATAAAACTGCACTAGCAGTAGGAAATAAAATAGGTATGAGCAATAATTCAATTTTATTGAAGATTGAAAATCAAGTCGCGTTTATTACGCTCAACAGACCTGAGGTTTTCAACAGTTTCAATCGAGAAATGGCTTTGGCATTTCAAGACACTTTAGATGCTTGTGCTACAGATGATGCTGTTCGTGCCATTGTAATTACCGGAAATGGCAAAGCTTTTTGTGCAGGTCAAGACCTGAAAGAAGTTACAGATCCAGAACTCAATCCAGGTTTTAGAAAAATTCTCGAAGAACATTACAATCCCATTATTCAAAAAATAAGAACTATCGAAAAACCTGTAATTGCCGCCGTAAATGGCGTTGCAGCTGGTGCTGGTGCAAATATCGCGTTAGCATGCGATATTGTTGTCGCAACCGAACATACTTCTTTCATTCAAGCGTTCAGCAAAATTGGCTTGATACCCGACAGTGGCGGAACTTTTTTCTTACCGCGAATAATAGGAATGCAAAAAGCAACTGCTTTAATGATGTTAGGCGATAAGGTAAATGCCGAGGAAGCATTAGCAATGGGATTAGTTTATAAGATTTTTCCAACAGCATTTTTTATGGATGATGTAACTACTTTGGCAACAACTTTAGCGTCGATGCCAACGAAAGCACTGGGATTAACCAAAAGATTGTTGAATCAATCTATGACAAATTCTTTAGAACAGCAATTGGCTTTAGAAAGTGATTTGCAAATTGAAGCCAGTTCATCTAATGATTATAAAGAAGGCGTTAGTGCTTTTATTGAAAAACGAACACCAGAATTTAAAGGTAATTGATTAACGATTAACGAATTTTGATTATTGATTATTGATTATTGATTATTGATTTTTGATTTTTGAGTTAAATACCGAGAAAATGAATCCAAGCCAACTAGAAGAACGATTAATTCAATTTGCTGTTGATGTAATATTGATGAGTAAGGAAATTGATAAATCATTCGCCTCAGAACACTTAATTAAACAGCTGATAAGATCAGCAACATCTTCGGCATTGAACTATGGCGAAGCAAGAAGTGGAAAATCAACAAACGATTTTTTACATAAAATGAAGATATGTTTGAAAGAATTAAGAGAAAGTTTGACTAATCTAAAAATACAAAAAGGTGCTGCTTTGGTAAGGAATATTGATGATTTGAACAAGTTAATTAAGGAAAATGATGAACTTATTTCAATATTTGTTTCAAGTATCAAGACAGCTTCGTCAAAAAAATAATTATAAATTTTAGCATGGAGTTAAACAATCAAAAATCGACAATCAAAAACCAGCAATCGCTAATGCGGATTGGTGTTATTGGTTCCGGAACCATGGGTAGCGGCATTGCACAAGTGGCAGCGACTTCAGGTTGTAAAGTCAATTTATTTGACACAAATAAAGAAGCGCTTGCTATAAGTAAATCCAATCTCGAAACAACTTTATCGAAATTGGTCGAAAAAGGCAAAATTGAAACTGCTGAAAAAAACAGAATTAGTGCTAATATTTCGTATGTGAATGCGCTAAAAGATTTGTCTTATTCAGATGTAGTTATAGAAGCGATTATAGAAAATATAGATGTCAAGCGTAAACTTTTTTCAGATCTAGAGAATTACGTGGCTCCAGATACTATTTTGGCATCGAACACTTCTTCGCTTTCGATTGCTTCTATTGCAGCCTCTTGCGAGAAGCCGGAAAGGGTTATTGGAATTCATTTTTTCAATCCAGCGCCATTAATGCAGTTAGTTGAAGTCATTCCAGCCGTTCAAACTAGTACTAAAGTCTTAGAAAAAACAACCCAAATTATTGCTGATTGGAAGAAAACAGTCGCCGTTGCAAAAGATACACCGGGGTTTATTGTCAATCGTGTTGCCCGACCTTTTTATAGTGAAGCAATTCGAATGTACGAAGAAGGCATAGCTGATTTTGCAACAATCGATTCAGCAATGAAAACTTTGGGTGGATTCAGAATGGGGCCATTTGAGTTGATGGATTTTATAGGAAATGACGTCAATTATGCAGTGACCGAATCAGTATTTACCGCCTTTTATTTTGATCCAAGATACAAACCCTCTTTGACGCAAAAACGGCTAACTGAAGCTGGATATCTGGGAAGAAAATCAGGAAAAGGATTCTATGATTATCAAAATGCAGTAATCGCGGAACCAACTGATGATACAAACTTATCACAAACTATTTTCGAAAGAATCTTAGTCATGCTAATCAATGAAGCGGCTGAAGCGCTGTTCTTAAATGTAGCATCCGCCCAAGATATCGACAACGCCATGATCAAAGGTGTCAATTACCCAAAAGGTCTGTTGGCTTGGGCAGATGAGAAAGGAATCGATTGGTGCGTTCAAAAACTAGACAACTTGTATAACGAATATCACGAAGATCGCTACCGATGCAGTGTGTTACTAAGGAGAATGAAAAAAGGGAACAAAATATTTTTTAATTAACGATTGAAGATTAACGATTTTTGATTTTTGAACTTCTACAATCAAAAATCGTTAATCTTCAATCAAATAAATCCAAATGGAAGGAACAAAAATCCCATATAAAATGCTTTCGCTAGATCCATTCAGTCAATGGCTCGGCATCGAAATAATCGAATGCGAAATCGGGCGCTGCAAACTCGGGATGACCATCCGCAAAGACATGCTCAACAGTATGGCAAAAGCACACGGTGGAATAACCTATTCATTAGCAGATACCGCCTTTGGTTTTTCAGTCAATACGAACGGAAGATACGCGGTCTCAATCGATACTTCCATCAATCACATCGAAGCGCTGGAAGAAGGAGATTACATTACGGCCGACGCAACGCTAGAAAGCATTAAAAACAAAGTTGGATTTTACATTATTGAAGTTAAGAAAGAAAACACACTGGTAGCACTTTTCAAAGGTGTTGCTTACAGAACAAGTAAAGACTGGGAAGAGCAATTAATAATGAATAATTAGCAATTAATAATGCAATCGAAGTCCAATTATTAATTATTCACTATTAATTATTAATTTAAATTTATGGAAGCATACATCATAGACGGAGTGCGAACTCCAATCGGAAGTTACCAAGGAACTCTAGCCGCTGTCAGACCAGATGATTTGGGCGCATTGGTCATCAAAACCGTAGTAGAAAATAATCCAAACATTCCCAAAGACGCTTACGATGACGTTATTTTGGGATGCGCCAATCAAGCGGGAGAAGACAACAGAAATGTGGCGCGAATGTCATTATTATTGGCGGGACTTCCTTATACGGTTCCAGGAGAAACTGTCAATCGTTTGTGTAGTTCAGGTTTATCTGCAATCATTCATGCTTCTCGTGCGATCAAAGCTGGCGATGGACATCTATTCATTGCCGGAGGAGTTGAAAACATGACCCGTGGACCTCTAGTCGTATCCAAACCAGCAGCCGCATTCGGAACCGATTCAAAAATGTACGATTCTAGTTTCGGATGGCGTTTTATCAATCCGAAATTGCACGAGCTATACGGAACGGACGCCATGGGAGAAACCGCCGAAAATTTAGTAGATAAGTACAATATTTCTCGTGAAGATCAAGATGCTTTTGCTTTGCATAGTCAACAGAAAGCAATTGCTTCCCAACAATCAGGACGCTTGGCAAAAGAAATTGTATCAGTTGCTATTCCACAACGAAAAGGAGACGCAGTCATCTTTGCTCAAGATGAATTCATAAAACCAAATACTTCAATCGAAGGCTTGTCCAAATTAAGACCTGCCTTCAGAAAAGATGGAAGCGTCACAGCCGGAAACGCTTCTGGCCTAAATGATGGTGCAGCGGCAATCATCATCGCCTCCGAAGAAGCGGTTTCAAAATACAATCTCAAACCACTCGCACGAATCGTAAGTTCTGCAGTAGTAGGAGTAGAGCCACGAATCATGGGAATTGGACCTGTGGAAGCCACACACAAAGCATTAGCAAAAGCAGGATTGACTCTAGATCAAATCGATATCATCGAACTAAATGAAGCGTTCGCAGCACAAAGTATCGCGTGCATTCGTGCATTAGGTCTAAAAGACAACGATCCGAGAATTAACCCCAACGGTGGCGCGATCGCTATTGGACATCCATTGGGAATGACCGGAGCCAGAATCGCATATTCGGCTGCATTAGAATTACAATTGACGGGAAAAAGATACGCGTTAATCACGATGTGTATTGGCGTTGGTCAAGGCTATGCGGCGATCATAGAACGAGTTTAATTAAAAAAGATAAAAGAAAATAGAAACAAGAACCAAGAACAGTGCAGATATGTGAAAACTTTGCGACTCTGCGCCTTTGCGAGAAAATAGATTAAGAGCCGGGAACCTGCTGTACGCTCTTATTTTTCGCGGCGAACGCCACCGCAAAAAGATAACCGCTCCCATCAGGGCTAGGGTTTAAGGTAAATGAGAAACAAACTATAAGGGTTGAAATATTTCGGAGACAACAGATAACAATCAACAGATAACAATCAACCGATAACGAACAACTATGAACAAAACACAACATTACGTACAAGGAAAATGGACCACAGCAACTGGAGAGGGAAAACCTTCTTATGATGCAGTTACCGGAGAATTCATCGCAGAAACATCTGTTGAAGGATTGGATATTCCAGCCATTTTACACTACGGAAGAACAACAGGCGGACGACAATTGCGCAAGATGACCTTCCAAGAAAGAGGAAATATGATCAAAAGTTTGGCGATGTATCTTACCAAACGCAAAGAGCAATTCTACGAACTAAGCTATCGAACCGGAGCAACCCGAGTAGATAGCTGGATCGACATCGAGGGTGGATTCGGAAATCTATTCGCTAATGCGTCGCTCCGAAAATTATTCCCCAACCAACCTTATCACGTTGAAGGAGACCCCATCGACTTATCCAAAGGAGGTCGCTTTATGGCACATCATATTTTGGTTCCCAAGAAAGGCGTGGCAATTCATATCAATGCATTCAATTTTCCGATTTGGGGTATGCTAGAAAAGTGTGCTGTCAATTGGATGGCGGGCATGCCAGCAGTTGTTTTGTCAGCACCAACTACAGCTTATCTTACCGAAGCTGTGGTAAAGGAAATTATTGCTTCAAATATTCTACCAGAAGGCGCATTGCAACTCATTTGCGGTACCGCCAAAAATATATTCGACACAGTTGAAAGCCAAGACGTCATTACGTTTACGGGTTCCGCTGCGACAGGGCGTTTGCTAAAATCGCATCCTAGAATTATTCAAGAAGCGGTTCCATTTACTATGGAAGCCGATTCTCTAAATGCATCTATTTTAGGAGTCGATGCAGTTCCAGGAACACCAGAATTCGACTTGTTTATCAATCAAGCAAGAAGCGAAATCACCGTTAAATGTGGTCAAAAATGTACCGCCATCCGACGTATGATTGTTCCAGAAAATCTAATGGATGACGTTCAACTAGCGCTCGGGAAAGCACTAGATAAAGTAACCATCGGTGATCCAAGATTGAAAGAAGTCCGCATGGGCGCTCTAGTCAGCAAAGACCAAGTGGAAGTTTTAAAAAACAGAATTGGCGAATTGTCAAAATCGGCAAAATTAGTTTATGGCGATTTGGAAAAAATCAACCTGATTGGCGCTTCAGACAAAGGCGCTTTCGTTAGTCCAATTGTACTTCGTGAAGACCAGCCGTTCCAAAATACTGCTGTTCACGAAATTGAAGCATTTGGACCTGTTTCAACCCTAATGCCATACAAAACCATAGACGAAGCGATAGAGCTGGCCCAAATGGGAAAAGGCTCGTTAGTGTCGTCTATCGTAACCAATAGCGATGAAATGGCAAAGGATTACGTCATCAACGCTGCCTCGCACCACGGAAGAATTTTAGTCCTCAATCGCGAAAACGCAAAGCAAAGTACAGGACACGGTTCGCCATTGCCGTTATTGGTTCATGGTGGTCCAGGTCGCGCAGGAGGTGGAGAAGAAATGGGCGGTGTTCGCGGGATCAAACATTATATGCAACGTTGCGCAGTGCAAGGTTCACCAACCACATTAACAGAAATAACGGGAATCTATCAACCGAACTCAAAATATAAAGAAATTACGCAGCACCCTTTCCAATACCATTGGGAAGATATCCAACCGGGCATGTCTTTGCGAACACATAACAGAACCGTCACGGACACCGATATAATCAATTTTGCGAATCTGACTTGGGATCATTTCTATGCCCATACCGATATCACATCCTTAGATGGAAGTATTTTCAAAAAACGCACAGCGCACGGTTACTTTATTTTAGCCGCCGCCGCAGGTTTGTTTGTTTATCCTAACAAAGGTCCAGTAGCCGCGAATTACGGTTTAGAAGAATGTCGATTCTTGCGACCGATTTACCACAACGATACTGTTTATGTGCGTTTGACTTGCAAACAAAAAGTAGATCGCGATGTCGCATCTGCCGAACATCCAAGCGGTATTGTCAAATGGTTTGTTGAGGTTTTCGATGTCGAAGACGAATTGGTAGCAGTTGCAACTATCCTAACCATGGTGCAGAAAAAGCAAGAGGTTTTTGTCGAAATGACCGAAGCAAAAATTGAGGAATGTTTGCATAAACTCACAGAAAATTCCCAACCAAAATGGGGGAATTTGTCTGCCCAAGGTATGGTCGAGCATTTAGAATACGGCTATCGAATCGCCTCTGGAGAAATTCAAGATTTCGAAATCTCAACGCCCGAAAAAATCATAGAAAAAGTGCATAACACACTTTATGACTATAACAAAATGCCTCAGAATTTTGATTTTCCTTTAGCAGAAAAAGCAAAAATCGATAAACTAAAGCATGCCGATTTAAACACAGCCAAACAAAAAATGCTCGAAGCCAGATTGGCCTATATCGCCTATCACAAAGAAAATCCAGAAAGCCTGCTTAAAAATGCGGTTTTCGGCGAAATGAATCGCTATGAGTGGTATCTGTTAGAACGAAAACATTTGAACCATCATTTCGAGCAATTTGGAATTATAGATTAGGAGCTATTTCCTGCTTTCGGCTTTATCTCTCCACTTTGTTACGAGGATATCGCCTCACACGAGCTTAGCGATTGCCGAATGAATCGGGGCTAGGGCATCCAGCAAAAAAGAAATATACAACCAAGCTTTGCGCCTTAGCGTCTTTGCGAGCAAAATAAAAAGAAATAAGAAACAAGAGTAAAGAATGTCAACAGAAGCATACGTAAAACATTTGAAATTAAAAGGAGGACAGCCAGTGGATGTCAGGTAAAAAAGTTATAATTATGAATGAAGCATATGTAAATTGTACAATAAGTAATGGTATCGCCACCATCGAGTTTTTTCATCCAGAACAAAACTCCTTGCCCAGCGATGTATTAAAAAAATTAGCCGACACCATCACCGAAGCTGGCAATAACGACGACATCAAAGTCATTATTCTTCAAAGCGGCGGCGATCGTACTTTCTGCGCTGGAGCGAGTTTCAAAGAACTCATCGCCATCAACGATGCTGCAACCGGAAAAGTATTCTTCTCTGGTTTTGCCAATGTCATCAATGCGATGCGCAAATGTCCGAAGTTTATCATCGGACGAATTCAAGGCAAAACAGTGGGCGGCGGAGTAGGAATTGCAGCTTCCACGGATTATTGTATGGCGACACAATTCGCTTCGATAAAACTAAGTGAACTCAACGTCGGGATCGGTCCGTTTGTCGTTTCACCCGCCATCGAAAGAAAAATGGGTGTTTCCGCCATGTCACAAATCGCCATCGATGCCAATACATTTTATGAGGCAGAGTGGGCGAGAAGCAAAGGATTATTTGCCAATGTGTATCAAGACATCGAAGAATTAGATGTCGAAGTGCAAAAGTTTGCAGAACATTTATGCACCTACAATCCAGAAGCAATGCTCGAAATGAAAAAGATATTTTGGAGAGGCACTGAGGATTGGGATAACCTGTTAGCAGAAAGAGCCGGGATTAGTGGGCGATTGGTGTTGTCGGATTTTACAAAGAAAACATTAGAAAAATTTAAATAAAAGAAGACCGCTGCGCTGCAAGAGGCAAGATTGCTGCGCTGCAAGATTTATCCAAAAAAAAAGAACCTTGGTTAACAGATTTGTCTTTTTTCTTCCAGCGTAGCGGTCTTAAATCTTTTATCACAAAAATATGATCTACGAATTCAAAGGGTTTATTCCCGTCATCCACGAAAGCAGTTTTATCCACCCACAAGCGGCGGTGACTGGTAACGTGATTATAGGAAAAGACGTATATGTTGGTCCAGGTGCAGCGATTCGCGGCGATTGGGGAGAAATCATCATTGAAGACGGTTGCAATGTGCAAGAGAATTGCACTATTCATATGTTTCCAGGAAAATCAATGGTGTTGAAAGCTGGAGCGCATATCGGACACGGTGCCATTATTCACGGCGCCAATATCGGAGCTAATAGTCTCGTCGGGATGAATGCAGTAATTATGGATGATGCAGAAGTTGGTGACGAATGTATCATTGGTGCATTGAGTTTTATCAAAGCTGGAATGAAAATTCCCAATCGTAAAATGGTAGTTGGTAATCCAGCAGTAATCGTCAAAGATATTTCATACGGAATGATTGAATGGAAGACCAAAGGAACCGCCTTATACCAGCAGTTGCCTAAGGAATGTTACGAAACATTAAGAGCAGTCGAGCCATTACGAGAAATTCCAGCCAACAGACCAACACAAGAAGCGTTTTATAAAACATTAGAAGAATTTAAGAAAAAGTAATCAGTAATCAGTATTGAGTTGGCAGCAACTGAACATTGATAAACTGAACACTGAACACTAGAATATATGTCAATACTAGAATTCAAAATGCCTAAAATGAGCGAAAGTATTTCAGAAGCCACCATCATCAACTGGTCTAAGCAAGTCGGTGATTTTGTAGAAGCAGAAGAAACTTTAGTGGAAGTCGCTACAGATAAAGTAGACAGCGAAATACCATCGCCATTTTCAGGAACGATCACCGAAATCCGTTTTGTTAAAGATGCTGTTGTGGCTGTTGGTGAAGTTTTGGCATTAATAGAGGCAGATGATAAAGCTGCGGGAAAGAAGATAAGTATCGGAAAAACAGAAGAAGCTGGTGAGAAGAAAGAGCCAAGAGCAAAGACTGAAAACGCGCAACCGATAATCGATAATCGACAACCGATAACTCATAACCGAAAACTAACAAGCGACAATTTCCTGAGTCCACTGATCATCAGCATTGCACAAAAAGAAAATTTATCGATAGAAGAACTGCAAACCATTTCAGGTTCCGGAACCGATGGCAGAATTCAAAAAAGCGATGTTTTCCATTATCTGAAAAACAGAAAATATCCAATTCAGAGCATTCCAATAACCAACAACCAACAACCGACAACCAATTACCCAAAACCGAAAATCAATTTCATCGAAGGCAAAGATCGTATTGTAGAAATGGATCGCATGCGCAAAATGATTGCCGATCATATGGTCTATTCGAAACAAACGTCGCCGCACGTGACCTCTTACATTGAAGTTGATGTGACGAATTTGGTGGATTGGAGAAACAAATACAAAGATGATTTTCAAAAGAAACACAACGAGAAACTCACCTTTACGCCAATTTTCGTTGACGCAGTAGCCAAAGGAATTCAAGATTTTCCATTAATTAATGTTTCGGTTGATGACAAAAATATCATCGTTCATAGCGATATCAATATCGGAATGGCAACTGCTTTACCTTCTGGCAACTTAATCGTTCCAGTGGTGAAAAATGCCAACGAAAAAAGCTTATTTGAATTGGCAAAAACCGTCAATCATCTAGCCGAAAGCTCCCGAAACAACAAACTAAAACCTGAAGAAATTCAAGGTAGTACGTTTACTATTTCAAATGTAGGCACGTTTGGAAGTTTGATGGGAACACCAATTATCAACCAACCAGAAGTAGCGATTTTGGCTTTTGGAATAATCAAAAAAAGACCTGAAGTCATCACTACTGAAAAAGGCGATGAGATTGCGATTCGCAGCATGATGTATCTCTCGCTTTCTTTCGATCATCGTGTCGTAGACGGCTTTTTGGGTGGGTCATTCCTGCGAAAAGTCGGCGATTATTTAGAACAATTTGACCACAACACAACACTATAAAATTTTAGCATATGTCCTACAATATAAAAGTAATTCCAGCCTTAGTTTCTAAAGTAGCTCAAGTCGATATCAATAACGTTCCGATGGGGATTGCGTTTACCGATCATATGTTTATTTGCGAATACGAGAACGGCCTGTGGGTCAACCCAAGAATCGAACCTTTAGAAATGATACCAACGCATCCAGCGGCGATGGCATTGCATTACGGGCAGGCGATTTTTGAAGGATTAAAAGCAACAATGGGCAAAAACAATACGCCTTTGTTGTTTCGTCCAGATGAAAATGCAAAGCGAATGAATGTTAGTGCGTATAGAATGGGAATGCCTAATTTTCCTGAAGATTTGTTCGTTGAAGGATTGAAACAATTGGTAGCTCTGGAAAAGAATTGGGTACCAACACAAGAGGGAAGTTCGTTGTATTTGCGCCCGTTTATGTATGCTGATGAAGCTTTTATCGGAATGCGAGCTGCGACAAGCTTTAAGTTTATTATTATGGCATCGCCAGCCGGACCTTTCTTCAACAGAAGAATTAAGTTGTATGCGGAAACCAAATACGTTCGTGCCGTTAATGGCGGGACTGGTGAGGCGAAAGCAGCAGGGAATTATGCGGGCGCAATTCGTCCAACCGAATATGCTAAATCCAAAGGATACGATCAGGTGCTGTGGTTGGATGCTCAAGATTTTGAATATATTCAAGAAGTGGGAACGATGAATATTTTCTTCAAAATTGGAGGGAAATTTATCACACCTGATTTGAGCGGATCGATTCTTTCTGGAATTACGCGTCTGAGTGTCATCGATATACTGCGCTCCAAAGGATTCGAAGTTACCGAACGTCCGATTACGATGACCGAAATCAAAGAAGCGTCTAAAAATAATTTGTTAGAAGAAGCCTTTGGAGTAGGAACAGCTGTTGGAATTGCCTTGGTGGAAGAAATTGGCAATGGCGATTTTGCCATTTCATTGCCAGAAGGAAATCCGGTTGGAGAAGATATTAAGAATATGTTTAACGATATGAAAACACAACGCATTGCCGATCCTTTCGGATGGATTGTTCCTGTTGAAAGCTATGCGACGCAGCAGCAATAATTTGAATCGAATTCAAGTTGTTTTTTGCCACGGATTTGGCGGATTTAACTGATTTTTTATCTGTGTTAATCCGAATAATCAGTAAAATCTGTGGTCAAATAGAATCAGTCGCTTTTTTAAGAAAAATTTGAATAGAATTGAAAGCGGGAATTGTCTGCAAAAGATAAACCATTAAGGAATTAAGTTTCATTACGTTTTCGCTTAATTTTTCTTACTCTATTAATGGTTCGAAAAAATAGAAATGAAAGTTTTAGAAAAGACATTGAACAAGAGTATTTTAGAAAAAGCATTTGGCAAGAATTAAAGTAAAGGCGAAAGCGGGAATTGTCTGCCAAAAAAATAAACCATTAAGGAATTAAGATCCATTAAGTTTTGCTTAATTTTTCTTAATCTCTAAATGGTTCAAAAAAATAGAAATAAAAGTTTTAGAAAAGACATTGAACAAGAGTATTTTAGAAAAAGCATTTGGCAAGCACTAAAGTAAAGGAGAGTGGGAATTGTCTGTAAAAAATAAACCATTAAGGAATTAAGATCCATTAAGTTTTGCTCAATTTTTCTTAATCTCTAAATGGTTCAAAAAAAATAGAAATGAAAGTTTTAGAAAGAACATTGAACAAAATTATTTTAGAAAAAGCATTTGCCACCATGGCGACCGCGAAAGCGCTGACGGAGTTGTATGAGGATAACTTTAAAATTGTTTCCAAATACGTACATGCAACTTCACGTGGACACGAAGCGATTCAAATAGCTGTGGCAATGCAGTTGCTACCGCAGGATTATGCCTTTCCGTATTATCGAGACGATTCGATGTTGTTGGGCATTGGCATGCGGCCATACGATTTGATGTTGCAGCTCATGGCGAAGCGCGATGATCCGTTTTCGGGTGGAAGAACTTATTATTGCCATCCGAGTTTGCGCGATGCCGACAAACCTAAAATTCCACATCAATCGTCAGCAACGGGCATGCAAGCGATACCAGCAACCGGCGCCGCGATGGGATTTTGGTATCAGGAAAATATTGGCATTGAAGATAAAAATCAAGAGAAACCCATTGTAGTTTGTTCCTTAGGTGACGCGTCAGTGACAGAAGGAGAAGTAGCTGAAGCGTTTCAAATGGCCGCGTTAAAGCAATTGCCGATTTTATATTTGGTGCAAGATAATGGCTGGGATATTTCCGCAAATGCGAAGGAAACGCGGGCTCAAAATGCATTTGAGTATGCGAAAGGATTTCACGGCATTGAAGCTATTTCAATTGATGGGGCGAACTTTACCGAAAGCTATTTGGCGATTCAAAACGTTCTGGAAACCATGCGAAAAGAGCGCCGTCCGTTTTTAGTGCATGCGAAAGTTCCGTTGTTAAACCACCATACTTCTGGAGTTCGAATGGAATGGTATCGCGATGATTTGGACGAAGCGAAGTCGAGAGATCCTTATCCCGTTTTGATACGACAATTGTTGGATGCTGGATTTACTTCAGAATCCATTGCAAAAATAGAACAAGACGCCATTACAAAAGTCAAAGCTGATTTTCAGGAAGCACAACTGTCCGAAGATCCAAAACCGTCAGATTTGTTTACGCATGATTTTGCGCCAACACCAATTACGGAAGAAGTAGGAGAACGCAATCCACCTCGGGAAGATAAAGTCGTGATGGTAGATTGTGCATTGTTTGCCGTCGAAGAATTGATGAAAAAGCACCCAGAGTGTTTGCTCTACGGACAAGACGTTGGTGGGCGTTTGGGCGGCGTGTTTAGAGAAGCGGCGACTTTGGCTCAGAAATTTGGCGATGAGCGTGTTTTTAATACACCAATTCAAGAAGCGTTTATTGTTGGCTCAACGGTCGGAATGTCCGCAGTGGGATTGAAACCTATTGTTGAGGTTCAATTTGCCGATTACATTTGGCCTGGATTGAACCAGTTGTTTACCGAGGTGAGTCGATCTTGTTATCTCACCAACGGCAAGTGGCCCGTGAGCATGATTTTACGTGTTCCGATTGGCGCTTATGGCAGCGGTGGTCCGTATCATTCGTCATCGGTAGAAAGTGTGTTGACAAACATTAGAGGAATCAAAATCGCCTATCCGAGCAATGGCGCCGACTTAAAAGGTTTGCTAAAAGCGGCGTATTACGATCCGAATCCAGTGGTGATTTTAGAACACAAAGGTTTGTATTGGAGCAAAGTTAAAGGCACCGATGAAGCCCGTGTTTTTGAACCTAGCGAAGATTATATTTTACCTTTCGGAAAAGCCAATATCGTGCAAGAAATTTGGGGTCAAGAAACGGAAGAAACCATTTCGGTGATTACTTATGGCATGGGCGTACATTGGGCGTTGAATGCGTCGGTAGCTATTATAAATCAAGTGGAAATCATCGATTTGAGAACCTTGTTTCCTTTAGATGAAGAAGCAATCATGAAGTCCGTGCAAAAAACCAAAAAGTGCCTGATTGTAACGGAGGAACCTGTCAATAATACTTTTGCGAGAAGCTTGGCTGGACTGATTCAGGAAAAGTGCTTTAGATATTTAGATGCACCAGTGATGACAATTGGTTCTGAAAATATGCCTGCGATTCCGTTGAATAGCGTTTTAGAACAAACTATGATACCGAATGTAGAGAAAGTAAGGGAGAAGATGGAGGAGTTGCTGGGGTATTAGAGTTGTAAGTTGTAGGTTGTAAGTTGTAGGTTGTAGGTTGTAAGTTTTGAGTTGTCCTACCGAGTTGGTTTATAATGAGATTAGTCGAAGTGCAGTTGAGGCATTCTGAGCACTAAAGACTGGCTACTGATTACTTTTTTCAAGAGCTATTCCGGCTGTTCATTACAAGTTTTTACCAAATCGGTTTGTTTTACTAAAGTTCCCGAAAGCGCTTCCGCTGGTCGCGTTTCGGCAACAAGAAAAACAAAACCACTTTCGCAAAAAGCTTTACATTGCCATCCGGGCTAGGCATTCGGGCGCAAAAAAACCGCAACTTCAAGTCACGTATCCCCTTTTTTAACTTACAACCTACAACTGTCAACTAATTCTTCACCGGCGGATACTGTGCCAAAATCTCAGTCACAAACAACTTTACATTTTCATCTTTCTTCTCCACATTTTTGGTCAGGTAACCGCTTCCTTCGCCTTGCCAGATGAGTTCTTTTAGTTTGGCGTCGATAATGTCAATGGTGAGAATGCCATCCGTTGAAGTAGAAACCATCGTATTTCCGCCCCAGAATGGATTCCAGCCCCAGCCCCATCCAAATCCCCAACCCCAACCTCCATTGAAATTGTTCATATCGACATTTTGTTCCGACTTGGCATTGATAGAAATCAACATATCAGCGGTTTCACTTTTGGTAAATCCTTTAGTCGCCATTACTTCATCAATAGCGCGCAGGATTCTTTTCTTGTCTAGGTCAGATATTTCTGCTTTGTCGATCCCATTTTTATAGTAAGCGTAGGTTTTGTATTGGGAAAAATCGACTTTTTTATCATAGTCGGAATAGACTCTAACGGAGCTGCAGGAAGCAACTGCTAAGAGTAGGAGTAAGGGTAGTATTTTTATCGCTTTCATTTTTTTAGATTATAAGATTGTAAGAATGCAAGACTATCAGATTTGATTTTTCATATCAATTAAATTGCTCTTTTTGAGAGAACGAAAAGTTGTTTTTTTTGGTTTGTTTATAAACTATTTTAACAATGCAAGTCAAACCAAAGTTGTCATAAATCCTCTTGGTCTTAATATCTTACATTACTAAAATCTTGCCGTCTAATAGTCCCAAGATCTATTCTTCTAACAGCCCATCATCTACCATATTCGGAATCGTAACTTTCAACAAAGGTTGACTTTCCATCGCTCTTTTGATAGCGAAAATAGCACCTTCATTTCGCGCCCAGCTTCTTCTAGAGATTCCGTTATTCACATCCCAAAACAACATCGATTCTAAACGTCTTGAAGCGTCTGCACTGCCATCAAGCACCATCCCAAATCCGCCGTTAATCACTTCGCCCCAACCTACACCGCCACCATTGTGAATAGAAACCCAAGTGGCGCCACGGAAACTGTCACCAATCACATTTTGAATAGCCATGTCTGCTGTAAATCGAGAGCCGTCATAAATATTTGAGGTTTCCCGGTATGGCGAATCCGTTCCAGAAACATCATGATGATCGCGACCTAAAATCACGATTCCAATCTCGCCTTTGGCAATGGCTTTGTTAAACGCTTCTGCAATTTTGATTCTACCTTCGGAATCAGCGTATAATATTCTGGCTTGTGAGCCTACAACCAATTTGTTTTCTTGTGCGCCTTTTATCCATTGGATGTTGTCGGCCATTTGTTGTTGAATTTCTTCCGGTGCCGTTTTCATCATTTCTTCGAGAACTTGGCAAGCGATGGCGTCTGTTTTGGCTAAATCTTCTGGTTTTCCCGAAGCGCAGACCCATCGAAACGGACCAAATCCGTAGTCGAAACACATCGGTCCCATAATATCTTGCACGTAACTTGGGTAGCGGAAATCGATGTGATTTTCTGCCATAATATCTGCACCAGCACGAGAAGCTTCCAAGAGAAAGGCATTGCCGTAATCGAAAAAATAGGTTCCTCTTGCCGTGTGTTTGTTGATGGCTGTAGTATGTCGACGTAGTGTTTTTTGTACTTCTTCCTTAAATTTTTCAGGATTATTTGCCATCATGTCGTTGGCTTCTTCGAAGGAATAACCCATCGGATAATATCCGCCAGCCCATGGATTATGTAGTGAAGTTTGATCTGAACCCAAATCGATATGGATTTTTTCTTGATCAAATCTTTCCCATACGTCAACTATATTTCCGAGGTAAGCAATAGAAACGACTTCGTAATTTGCTAGTGCTTGCTGAACACGAGGAACCAATGCGTTAATGTCCTCAATTACTTCGTTGATCCAACCTTGGGAATGACGAATGTGGGTAATTTTTGAATTGACTTCGGCGCAAACGGTTACACAACCCGCAATATTTCCAGCTTTAGGTTGCGCACCAGACATGCCACCTAAACCGGATGTCACGAACAATCCTCCATTTGGTGATTTTTTTATTTTTCTAAATCCGTTTAGAACGGTTATGGTCGTTCCGTGTACGATGCCTTGCGGGCCGATATACATATAACTTCCCGCTGTCATTTGTCCGTATTGCGAAACACCTAGTGCATTGAATTTTTCCCAGTCGTCTGCTTTAGAGTAATTAGGAATAACCATTCCATTAGTCACGACCACTCTTGGTGCGTCTTTATGTGAGGGAAATAATCCCATTGGATGACCCGAATACATCGCTAACGTTTGCTCTTCTGTCATTTCCGACAAGTATTGCATTGTGAGCAGATATTGCGCCCAATTGGAAAACACGGCGCCGTTTCCGCCGTAGGTTATGAGTTCATGTGGATGTTGCGCCACTGCATAATCCAAATTATTTTGAATCATGAGCATGATGGCTTTGGCCTGTTCACATTTTCCTGGATATTCAGAAATCGGTCGCGCGTACATGGTATAGTCAGGACGAAATCGATACATATAAATGCGTCCGTAAGTTTCTAATTCGGCCGAGAATTCTTTGATAAGAAACGCGTGATGTTCTTGTTCGAAATATCGTAGCGCATTGCGTAGTGCTAATTTTTTTTCATCGGCTGAAAGAATTTCTTTTCTTTTTGGCGCGTGATTGATTGCGGGATCGTAGGCTTTTGGTTGTGGTAGAATTGCTGGAATTCCCTGTTGTATTTGTTCTTTGAATGTCATTTTCTTGAGTTGCTGAGTAACTGAGTGGCTAAGTTAAGGAGATTTTTCTGGTTTATGCAAGACCGCGTTAGGGATTGAGCGATTGTCTGAGCTCTTTTTTGTGGTGTGGTAACGGCACAAAAAAAGCGAGTGCGAAAGCCCGACCTGCCTTTTTCGGCAAGGGAACGCCCCATTATTTTTTGATATCGCCTGTTTTTTTATCGAAACCATATGGGCAATGTCGGCAACCACTTTTGCAGCAATAGCCGCGCTTGAGGTGGAATTTTTCGGTGAAACATTTGTAGCCTTCGGGTGTAAAGTAGAAATCTTCGCCTTCGATTGGTATATTTTCTTTATTTTGGTCGAACATAGGCACACCCCGAAGGGAAGTTATTTATTCTTCAAAAATAAATAATTATTCTTAGGTCGCTTCTTCCGTAGGCAAAATAAAAAATAAAGAAGAAATTTAACAACTTTAGCGGAATGATTTTGATCGTTAGCAAATATTCAATACCAAAGGGTTTTCGGGGTTTGACAGTGTTTCCGTTTGTCGTGGTGCGAGATCGGAATGCGCAAGATTACTTGGTATTGATGAATCACGAACGGATTCATTTAAGGCAGCAAATGGAGTTGTTGGTGTTCCCTTTTTTTGCGGTTTACGTATTGGATTATCTGGTGAAGTTGATTCGCTATCGCGATAGGAATTTGGCGTATCGAAATGTTGTTTTTGAGCGGGAAACGTATCAAAACGAAAACGACCTTGATTATTTGAAGTCAAGGTCATTTTGGAGGTTTATGAAATATGTTTAAGTTATTTTTTGGTCTCTTTCGGTTTTGCTAGAGCAGATGATACAATTGGGACTGCAGTTCTTTTTCTAGTTTGTGTGTATTAAAGCGACCATTGTCATTAAGACAATAGGTCCGCCATTTATATTGCTTTTCTTCATCGTTTATGTTTTTTTTGTAGCTCAGACCTACAAATAAGTCTTTTCTATTCATAACAAGTGGGAGTTTTAATCAACTAGGCGCTTTTTTTCATGGAGCGCGTTGCATTTTGCTTTTTTTGAACCAAACAGATTGTTTGTTAATTATTATTTTTACTTTTATGCTCTAATTAAACAAAATGAAGAAGATATTTGTTTTAACCTTTGTTTTGCTTTCATGTATAATTGAGAGCAGTTTTGCGCAGCTTTATGTAAGAGACAACTATGTGTACGTTGCGGACAAATATCTTTATGTTCAACAAGATGTAAACATTCAAAATACTGGAAATTTATACCTTCGAAATGAATCACAATTATTACAAGCAAAAACAGGTGGTTCGGCAAATTCAGGGGCGGGGAAATTATCTGTTTTTCAAGAAGGAACCGTAAATAATTTTGCTTACAATTATTGGTGTTCACCAGTCGGAAATTCGATTACTGCGGTGGGAAATGAGTCTTTTGGAATTACAATGCTTAACCAGCCTAGTTCAGCAATTGTTAGTACACCTGCGACAATGTTGTCAATGAGCACTAATAATGGAGTTGCAAATCCTTTAGGCATTTCTCAAGGTTGGATCTTCAAGTACTTGTCATCGTCTCTTTATTCACAATGGTTTGGCGTTTATTCCGCTTCAACACTAAATCCTGGAGAAGGATTTACAATGAAAGGAACGGCGGGAACAGACGCAACTTTTACAGATGCTGGAGTAACGAATAACCCGGGCAGTAAACAAAGATATGATTTTAGAGGCCGCCCAAATGATGGGGATATTGCAATAAACCTCGCGACTGGGATGAGAACCTTAACCGGTAATCCTTATCCTTCTGCGATTGATTTGAGAGCTTTCTTATTAGGAGCAACCAACTCGACGGGTACTGCCTATTTCTGGGAGCAGGACAAAACTGTGAATTCGCACTTTATTGCGGCATACCAAGGCGGCTATGGAACATATTCACCTGGTGCTGGTCCGATGGGGACGTATGTTCCAGCAGTATTCTATGCCTATGATCCTGCCGGAACACAATTGGGGTCCGTTAGTTTAGGAAGTACTTATGAAAGACGTTTCTGTCCTATTGGACAAGGTTTTATGCTTGAAGGAGCTGTTACAGGAACAGTAACGATGCGAAATAGTTATCGAGTGTATCAAAAAGAAGGTGCTGCAAATTTTTCTCAATTTGAAAGAAATGGTAATTCAAACCATAAAATTACTTCAAAGGAGGACACTTTCCTTCCGAAAATTCCCTCTGTTTCAGGATTTGACTACACGACTGTAAGTACAAAACCAGCACCGCAAATAAGAATTAACACTTTGATGAATAATATTGCCATAAGGCAATCTGTTTTGGTGTTTCAAAACGGAGCAACAGACGGCGTTGATTTTGGCGCAGACGCTAAGTCGCCCGACACAACGGCTGAAATGGACGCATATTTCGTTATTGATAATTCAGAGTATGTTATCGACGTTGTGGAATTTGACATCAACAAAAGAATACCAATCGGATTCAAAAATGCAGTTCCAGCCACTTTTAAATTAACTGTGAGTGAAATATTGAATTTTGATGGAGCCGAACATGTTTATCTTCACGATAAAATTGCCGACGTATATTATGAAATTACGAATGCTGAGCATGAAATATTGATGCCTGCGGGACTAAACAATACGCAGTATGAGTTAACATTCGTTGATGGATTGCTTAGCAACCCATCATTTACAGCGGAAAATTTACAGGTATTGCAGAATAATGATTTGAAAGCGTTTACAGTTTTGAATCCTGGATTGCAATCGATTAAATCAATTCAATTATACGATATTGCTGGAAAATTAATTTTGAATAACTCAGGTGTCGGAGCAATGGATAAATACCAATATCCAACGTCAAGTTACAGCGATGCTATATACATTGTCAAAATAACCACAGCAGACAATCAAGTATCAACTAAGAAAATAACTATTTATAATGTTCAGTAATTGATGCTAAAATCAAACAAAAGCAGTCTGTTCGGGCTGCTTTTTTTGTGCACAATTCTAATTTTTTACTTTTGTTTTGAAAATAATCAATCAGCCGGTTCCTTTATCTCATTCCAATATTACTTTGGTAATAAAAAGGGAAGATTTGATACATCCTTTTGTTTCGGGAAATAAATTTAGAAAACTGAAATACAACTTATTACAGGCAAAAACAAAAAATAAGGATACTTTGCTCACTTTTGGCGGTGCATTCTCAAATCATATTGCGGCAGTAGCAGCAGCTGGAAATGAACAAGGATTTAAGACCATCGGAATTATCCGCGGTGAGGAATTGAAAAATGGATTTGGTGATAATCCTACTTTGAATTTTGCCGCTCAGTGTGGTATGCAGTTCGATTTTATAGCAAGAGACGAGTATAGCAAGAAAACAGAACAAAATTTTATATCGCAATTGAACGCAAAATGGGGAGATTTTTATCTTATTCCCGAAGGAGGTACAAATAGTTTTGCGGTTTTAGGATGTGAAGAAATATTGAATGAAGATGATGCTGAATTTGATTTTATTTGTTGCTGTGTTGGAACAGGAGGCACCATTGCAGGTATAATAAATAGTGCAAAACCCCATCAGAAAATTATCGGATTTCCTGCACTTCGAGGTGATTTTTTGAAAGAAGAAATTCGTAAATTTGCGATAAATGAAAATTGGGAATTGTGTCCTGAATATCATTTTGGCGGATATGCTAAAACAGCCCCCGAATTAATTGATTTTATGAATTCATTTTTTAAGCAGACTGGAATTCCATTAGATCCAATTTATACCGGAAAAATGGTTTATGGCGTTATAGATTTGATTGCTAAGAATTATTTTCCGCTAAGCTCTAAAATATTGATGATTCACACTGGAGGACTTCAAGGAATTGAAGGGATGAACATCAAATTATTAAAACAAAATTCACCAACATTATTAAAAGATGTTTAAAAAGATCTTATTCTTTATTTTCGCGATAATTGTTGTCAGTTGCTCGACTTCTCAGCCGGTCGTCCGCACAACTAAACCAGTGTACAAAAAACCGGTTTCAAAAATTGTAACCACACCAAGAAAGCAAGTTCCATCGAAACCCGTTGCTGTTTCAAGTACAAATAAAAAGTCTATACCGCCACCCGCAGTAGTAACTAAGAAAACATCAACTGCTGCAACATCCGTTGAAAAAAAAGCTATTCAAGAGAATTACGAATCGGCAAAGGAAAACGACAAATCGAATAAGAATCAAGCAGTGTATTCTAAAACTGAAATACTAGAAGCTACAACAAGGGTAAAAGTAACAACTGCAATGGTTATCGATTATATAGCTACTTATAAAGAAATTGCCAAAAGCAACATGAAACAATACGGCATTCCCGCTAGTATAATTTTAGGGCAAGGTATTTTAGAATCAGGAGCCGGAACAGGTCCTTTAAGTGTTCTGACAAACAATCATTTTGGCATTAAGTGTCACAAAGATTGGAAAGGTCCCAGTGTCAATTATGACGACGATGAAGCACAAGAATGTTTTAGGAAGTATGATAAATCTATAGAATCCTTTCAAGATCATGCAATTTTCTTACTCAACCGACCTTGGTATCGACCTCTATTTGAATTGGAAAAAGATGACTATAAACTATGGGCTCGAGGACTCAAGAATGCGGGTTACGCTACCGACCCGAAGTACCCAGATAAGTTGATTGCAATTATAGAGCGATATCAACTCAACCAATACGATGCAGAAGTTTTGGGAAAAGATTTTGTTGTAAAAGTTTCTAATGAAAAGCCCGTGTCGTTCAATTCGGATTTATATCAAGTTGTTCCTGGTGATACGCTTTATTCGATTTCAAGGAAATTTAATATTTCTGTAGATGACCTTAAGAGATATAATGACATTCAAGACAATACGCTATCAATTGGTCAAAATTTAAAAGTAAAATAATTTATGTTATATAAAAGAAGTAGTCAGCTGTTTGCCGAAGCTGAGAAAGTAATTCCTGGCGGCGTCAATTCCCCTGTGCGCGCATTCAAAGGCGTAGGAGGAACACCGATTTTTGTTAAAAGTGCAAAAGGAGCTTATCTCTATGATGAAGATGGCAATAGGTTGGTTGATTACATTAATTCATGGGGACCCATGATTTTAGGACATGCTTACGAGCCTGTTGTTTTATCAATAATAGAAAGAACTAAACTTGGCACTTCTTTCGGTATGCCAACTGCTTTAGAAACTGAGATTGCAAATCTCGCAGTATCGATGGTGCCCAATATAGAAAAGATTCGATTCGTAAATTCAGGAACAGAGGCTTGCATGAGTGCAATTCGATTGGCAAGAGGATATACAAAAAGAGATAAGATTATCAAATTTGCTGGTTGCTATCATGGGCATTCCGATTCTTTTCTTATTCAAGCAGGAAGTGGCGCAAGTACATTTGGTACCCCAAATAGTCCTGGAGTAACTAATGGAACCGCAAAAGATACGTTGTTAGCCCACTATAATGATTTGGATAGCGTCAAACAATTAATTGATTCCAATCCCAATGAAATTGCTGCAATCATTGTAGAGCCTGTCGCAGGAAATATGGGTTGCATTCCGCCTAAAAATGGTTTTCTTGCAGGATTGAGGGAACTTTGCACAATCAACAATATTTTATTGATTTTTGATGAGGTAATGACTGGATTTCGACTTGCCAAAGGCGGTGTTCAAGAATTGTATAGTGTCAACGCAGATATTGTGACTTTCGGAAAAGTAATTGGAGGTGGATTACCAGTTGGCGCTTTTGCAGCAAAATCTGAAATTATGGATTATCTAGCGCCAATAGGACCGGTGTATCAAGCAGGAACCTTATCCGGGAATCCGCTGGCAATGGCTGCAGGATTAGCAATGTTGACAGCGATCAATAATGACACTCAACTTTTTCAAAGGCTTGAAGAAAAAACAGCCTATCTAGAAAAAGGTATTCACGAGGTCTTTTCAGATAAAAATATATCGTATACGATTAATAGAGTTGGCTCAATGATTTCAGTTCATTTTGATGCTTCGCCAGTTGTTGATTTTCAATCTGCCGCAAAAGGAGATAACGATATGTTCAAAAAATTCTTTCATGGTTTATTGAATCATGGAGTTTATATCGCTCCCTCAGCATATGAATCTTGGTTTATAACAGACGCGCTAACTTATGAAGATTTAGATTTTACGATTGAAGCGATTAGAAAGGTTTCTATAACGATGTAAAAAAAAACTCACTATTTCTAGTGAGTTTTTTGTTTATTATGATTTCCTAGTGTGTCAATTGCTTCACTAAGTTAGGATGTTTCGCTAATTCAGCTCTTTGTTCTGGACTTAGGCCGCTCATCAATTTGTGCTCATATGCTTTTCGAGCGTTTTCTTTTTTCTCAATTGATAAAGAAGCGTCAGACATTGTTTCGTGCTTCATTGTCATTAATGTAATTAGATCTTTTTGTAAAGATTCCGATATTTTTACTTTTGAAGCTAATGCAGTAATATCATTTTTTGCGGACTCTTGAGCAGACATTTTCTTTTCTTGTGCATTCATATTGATAGTGAAGGCGAAAAAGAGAATAACCAGGGCAATAATTTTTTTCATGATGGGTGTAATTTAATAATTGAAACCAAATCTAATTTATTTATTTGATTTCGCAAAATTTTACTTCTTATTCTTCTTTACGTAATGATGCTTTTTTCTCACTCATTCGCTCCTTGTTGCGTTCTTTTATTTCACTCCATTTTTTCATTTGCTCTGGAGTGAGGATTTTATGCAGTTTTTCAGTGGTTGCTTTTTGATCCTCTTGTCTTTGCTTGGCTCTAGATGCGCGATCTTCTGCTGTTGGTTTTGTGCCTTTTTCTTTCATTGACTTGAATTCTGCCAATGCTTTTTCTCTCTTTTGCTGTTGCTCTACTAAAATTACACCAACTTCTTTTTGTTGTTTTTCATTTAACTTTAATATTTCGGTCAGTCGTTTTAAGCGAAGTTCACTTCTTTCTTCCGATGTCATTTTCTCCATTTCAGCTCGTTTTGAACCTGGTTTTCTTCCTTCTTGTGCGAAAGTTGTCAAACTAACAACTAAAAGCGCCGCTAAAAATACTTTTTTCATTTGTTTCAAATTTTAAGATCTACCGCTCTTTGACCACGATGTACTCACATGGTTTAATTGAGGTGAAATATATTATTTTTTCTAACTTAAGCGGATGAACGGATGATTAATTTCCTTTTAATACAAATAATTTTTTTCTAAATTTGCTAGGTGAAAAATTTCGTAATTGTCATAGCACTTGTTTTCTTTCTAAGACCAATCCTTCCTGTTTTGGAATATGCGATTAATTACGACTACATTACCAAAACACTCTGCGTCAACAAAGCCAAACCCAAAATGCAGTGTAACGGGAAATGTCATTTGATGAAAGAGCTTGCCAAAGCCGCCGAAAGCGAAAAACCTATTTCTTCAGACAAAAAGCAACTAATTCAAGAATCTGAAGTTTTATTTCTTGAAACCATCCCATTATTTGTTTGTTTCGATTTTTTTGCCAATCTAACTCAAAAAATAAACGCCAACTATTCCAATTTGTATTGCTTTCTGAATAGTTGCGTCGTTGAACATCCACCAACTTTTATTTCCTAATGTTTTATTAGAAACGAAAACAAATTCGTTTCGAATCGTTCATTCAGCTAAAATAAACAGTTGAATGTGCCGGTTTATTACATCCAATCGGTTTGAAAAATTATTTTCAAGCCCGATACTCTTATAAATATTAATAAATAAAAACTAAAAAAATGAAATTTCAATTCAAAACCATAATTGCTGCTTTAGCAATCACTTTCGCATTCACTTCTTGTTCAAACGACGACGACTCCACAAACACCATTACCGGTGAAGGAGCTATCGGCCTAGAATTCGACAATGTTTTTGGAAGCGCCAATCTTATCCTAAACACCCAAGTAAACACAACTTCTGAAGGCGAAAATTTAAAAATCTCTGATGCCAAATACATCGTGAGCAACATCGTATTAACCAAAGCCGATGGTTCGACTTATACCGTGCCAAAAAGTCAAAGCTATTTTATCGTTGACGAATCGGACGAAGCCAGTCAAATGATTGAATTAAGCAACATCCCAGCTGGGAATTACACCAAAGTAAAATTCGGAATCGGTGTAGATCAAGAGCAGTTCAATTTAGGAGCAACCGGACAAGGCGATTTTTTGACATTAGCAGACGCTAAAGGCATGATGTGGTCGTGGAGTGCGGGTTATAAATTCGTAAAATTCGAAGGCACATTCACTTCAGCAACTGTGACCACCGACACCGAATTTATGGTACACACGGGGCAAACCGGCACCAATTACAACTACACCGAAATCACACTCAATTTGCCAGAGCAAGCCACCGTACGAACTACAATTACGCCAGACGTTCACATTTTTGCTGATGTAGCCAAAATCATCGATGGCAGCAACAAAATCAAACTCACCGACAACAACATGGGCGGCATGGGCGCGATGATTATGGGCGGTGCTAATTTGCCACTAATTACAGCTAATTTATCGGGTATGTTCACCGTAAACCACGTGCACAACGATTAATTTAATCAGAAGCTAATCCAGCTATACATTACAAGTCCTCACACTTACGCCAACCCTTGTAAAACAAAAGCCAGCTTCCGTTGGTCGCTGTCTTTCGCCAACAAGGGTAAGGCGTAAGTGCTCCGGGCTTTTCATTGCTATCTGGGCTAAAAATTTCAGTTATGAAAAAACTATTCTGTTTTATAGCAGCACTTTTCTTGCTTTGGAGTTGCTCCAACGACGATTCCGAAGACTATCAAAATCTGCCTATCGACTTTCGTGTTCCCAGCAATTTTCCGCCTTTGGCATACGATTTAGCAAACAATCCGCTCACCGAAATAGGATTTGAACTCGGAAAAAAACTATTCTACGATGGTCGTTTAGCGTCTGACGGAATCGTTTCTTGCGGTTTCTGTCACATCCAAGAAGATGCTTTCACGCACCACGGTCACTCGGTGAGTCACGGTGTTGACGATGCCATCGGAACCAGAAATACACCGCCGATTCAAAACTTAGCATACCAAACCACTTTTATGTGGGACGGCGCCACAAATCATCTCGATTTGCAAGCGATCATTCCATTCACAAGTCCGATTGAAATGAATGGCAATTTTACCAATGCGATCAACATGATGAAAAACGATGCCACTTACCAGCGCTTGTATAAATTGGCTTTTACAGATGGTCAAATCAATTCTGAAAACATGCTCAAAGCATTGGGACAATTTATGGTGATGGCTACTTCGAGCAATTCGCGTTTCGATAAATACCGCCGAAACGAAGCAGGTGGTGATTTATCAACAGACGAATTGGATGGTTATGCTATTTTCAACCAGAAATGCGCTTCGTGTCACGCGACGGATATTTTTACGGACAACTCGTTTCGCAACAATGGTTTGCCAATCAATCCAGCAGTCAATGATATCGGTCGTTTTCGCGTTACCGAATTAGAACAAGACCGCTACAAATTTAAAGTGCCAAGCTTGCGCAACATCGAAAAAACAGCGCCTTATATGCACGACGGTCGTTTCTATACACTAGATGCAGTGTTGAATCATTACAATTCAGGCGTGGCCAACACACAAAATTTAGATGCGAGTTTGAATACCACTGGAACGCTCGGAATTCCATTAACCGCTACTGAAAAAACCAAACTTATTGCTTTCTTAAAAACATTAACCGATCAGCAATTCCTAACCGACAGAAGATTTTCTGAATACTAATCATTGGGTTGGCTAAGTTTAAGTCAATCAAACTTTGCGTCTTCGCGTCTTTGCGAGATTTTAATTTTGGCACGTAAAGCCGCAAAGTCGCAAACATAAAACAAACTAAAAGTGAAAATATATTTAATAGTTTTTTTAACCATTTTCCAACTAGGGCATGCTACTGAAAAAGACAGTTTGCAAAGAAAAAACCCGTTCTTCAAATACCATTTCATCATGGAAGACGACGATGATTGCGATGCTTGCGGTTGTTCTGCTAGTGGCGGCAGCATGGGTTTTGCCTCGATGTTAAACGCCAATTTTGTTGGAATTCGGTATTTCAACCAGCTATACAAAAGTTCAGATGGCTTGTATAGCAATTCGCCATGGTATAAGGAAAATTTCAATACAGCTCAAGTTTGGGCTAGGATTCCGATTCTGAAAAATGTGCAGCTTTCACTACTGTTGCCTTATCAATTTCATTCAAGAGATACCAAAACTGGAAAACAAGACATACAAGGTTTTGGCGATGCCACGGTTTTAGCGATGTATCGTTTGTATCAAACCCATAAAGACAGTACGTTTTTAGTACATACGTTACAAGTTGGAGCTGGTTTCAAAGCGCCCACAGGCAAATTTAATGAAACCAATTCTGGAAGTATCAATCCGAGTTTTCAAGTCGGTACCGGTAGTTGGGACTATATTTTGGCTTCAGAATACACAGTAAAAAGAAAGCAATTCGGATTCAATACCATGCTCAACTATATTGTGAAATCTGAAAACGAGAAGTTTTATCGCTTCGGGAATCAGTTCAATTATGCAGGAACTTTCTTCTATTTGTATGAAAAAAACAGTTTCTCATTGGCACCACAAATTGGTTTTGCCGGAGAAGTATACGATAGCAATTACCAACGCAAACAAAAGTTGAGAGACACGTCAGGTGATATTATTTTTAGTAAAATTGGGGTTGAATTAGGGAAAGATAAGTTTTCTTTTGGAATCAATACTATGCTACCAATACATCAAAATCTTTCCGGTGGAAATGTTGAAGCGCTATATCGTTGGTCATTAAATTTCAATTACAGTTTGTAATTTTTTAGTACATTAGCCTGATAACCAATAAAACAAAACATGGAAACTATTGAAAATTCAAACCAAAAACCAATGTCGGTTAAAGACTGGCTTATTACTTTATTGCTGATGGCGATTCCTGTTGTTGGAATTGTCTTACTTTTTGTGTATGCTTTTGGAAATAATGAAAACGTCAACAAGCAAAACTGGGCCAAAGCACAATTGATTATGTTGGCGATAGTTTTTGCCATTGTGATATTCTGCTTGATTCTTTTCGGATCTATTTTTGCGGCAGCTATGGCGGCGAATAGCTAGCAATAAAATTTTTTTTAGCCACGGATTCACGAATTTTCAATAGATAAATCCGTGGCTAAATTCTATGATCCTATCAACTCGACAGTTTTCAATTCACCACTAACTACGACTTTAATTAATCCGTGTTTTGATAAACCTTTCATCGCGGCATCCCATTTTTTGCCACTGAGTTCCGATTTGACTTTTAAGGCTGACAAATCCATTTGGTTGTTGTTGGTTTGCAATAGTGCAATAACTAATTTTTCTTCTGGTTCGAGTTCGATTTGTACTTGTTTTTTCTCTGGTCGCATTTGTGGGAAAAACAATACTTCTTGAATAGAGCTGTTGTTGGTGAGATACATCATCAAGCGATCCATGCCAATGCCTAAACCTGAAGTTGGAGGCATACCGTATTCTAGAGCGCGCAAGAAATCTTCGTCGATCAAACCGTTGGCTTCATCATCGCCTTTTTCAGACAGCATGATTTGATGCTCAAATCGTTCGCGTTGGTCAATTGGGTCATTGAGTTCAGAATAGGCATTGGCCACTTCTTTCCCGCAGACCATCAATTCGAAACGTTCGGTCAATTCGGGATTATCGCGGTGTTGTTTGCACAATGGCGACATTTCTTTTGGATAATCGGTAATGAAAGTCGGTTGAATATAATTGCCTTCGCATTTTGCGCCAAATATTTCATCGATGAGCTTTCCTTTACCCATCGTGTTGTCGACGTCAATTCCCATCGATTTGGCTGCATCGAATAATTCTGCTTCTGATTTGCCTGAAATGTCGAAACCAGTAAAATGTTTGATTGCGTCGGTCATCGTTACTCGGGCATACGGTGCTATAAAATCGACTTGATGTTCGCCGAAAGTAACTTTTGTGGTGCCGTTGACCGCTAAGGCGCAATATTCCAACAGGTTTTCTGTGAAAGTCATCATCCAGTTGTAGTCTTTGTAGGCTACGTATATTTCCATTGCGGTAAATTCAGGATTGTGTGTACGATCCATTCCTTCGTTTCTGAAGTTTTTCGAGAATTCATATACGCCTTCGAAACCACCAACAATCAATCTTTTTAGATACAACTCGTTCGCGATTCTCATATATAATGGAATATCGAGCGAATTATGATGTGTAATAAATGGACGAGCGGCAGCGCCACCAGGAATAGGTTGCAAAACAGGCGTTTCTACTTCTAAATAGCCTTTATCATTGAAAAAAGAACGCATCGCATTGAATAGTTTGGTTCTTTTTATAAAAGTTTCTTTGACATGATCGTTGACAGTTAAATCTACGTACCGACGACGGTATCTTTGCTCCGAATCTGCAAAGGCATCATGAGCTTTTCCATCGGCGTCAATCTTTACGATTGGAAGCGGTTTGAGTGCTTTTGCTAAAACAGTTAAACCGTATACGTGAACAGATATTTCTCCGACTTGCGTTTTAAAAACCGTACCGCGAACCCCGATAAAGTCGCCAATGTCTAGTAGCTTTTTGAACACTATATTGTACATGGTTTTTTCTTCATCATCAGAAACATCGTCACGAGAAACATAAACTTGAATGCGGCCTTGTGAATCTTTTAGTTCAGCGAAGGATGCTTTTCCCATGATTCGTTTTCCCATCAGTCGCCCTGCAAGAACTACTTCTTTACCTTCGAATTTTTCAAAATTCTCGAGGATCTCAGTTGAATATGCAGTAGTTACAAATTCGTTTGCTGGATATGGTTCGATGCCTAAATTTCGCAATTCAGTTAGTGCTTCGCGGCGCAATATTTCTTGTTCGGATAATGCCATTATTGTTCTTATTTTAAGAGTGCAAATGTAGGTATTAGTTATAAAGTTACAAAGTGGATTATAAGATTGCAAGATAGTTCGATTTTAAGACTGGAAGATTTTGAAAACGTCATTTGTGCAAAGAACCTCCAAAAATTAGCCCCGATAGCAGTGGAAATCCTTTTGCAAAGGTGTTCTTTGCAAAAGATTGTAACGCATAGCGGGACAACTGCTGTAATGAAAACAGCTCTGGTGCTCCTAAAAATAAAAATATAATTCACTCCAATTTAGTTTGTAAATTTGTCTTTCACATTTTTGTCATGAACAAAGTCATACAGGTAGAAGATTTAGGAATCAAAGATTACAAGGAAACTTGGGCTTATCAGGAGGCGATTTTTAAGTCGATAGTTGATTTAAAAATCCGCAATAGGAGAGAAGATAGTCAGTTAGAAACTCCCAATTATTTTTTGTTTGTAGAGCATCCGCATGTGTATACGTTGGGAAAAAGCGGCGACATGACGAATTTGCTTTTGTCTGAGAAACAATTGGAGGCGAAAGGCGCTACTTTTTATAAGATTAATCGCGGTGGTGACATTACGTATCATGGTCGTGGGCAGATTGTAGGTTATCCGATTTTAGATTTGGAAAACTTTTTTACGGATATACATAAGTATTTGCGATTTTTAGAGGAAGTGATTATTTTGACTTTACGAGAATACGGTATAGAAAGTTCAAGAAGCGAAGGAGAGACTGGAGTATGGTTGGATGTGGGAACTCCGTTTGCGCGGAAGATTTGTGCCATGGGTGTTCGCGCCTCACGGTGGGTGACGATGCATGGATTGGCTTTGAATGTGAATGTTGATTTGGGTTATTTTGACCATATTATTCCTTGCGGAATTAAAGGGAAAGCGGTGACATCTTTACATGTAGAGTTAGGTGTTTCGGCAGTGGATGAAGAGGAGGTGAAAGTTAAGATTTTGAAACATTTTCGGGATTTGTTTGCCTGTACTTTTGTTTTTGAAAGGCAATATCCATAGAGATTGTAAGATTAGGACTAAAATTTATTAGAATAGGAAATCCAGTTTCATATTTAAGCAGGATTTTTTTATTCATCAAGGATTTTCGCAATCTTATAGTCCTAAAATCTTAAAGTCTAAAAATCCAATTTAAGTTGTTCTGGTAAGAGTCGAAAACTCATGCGGTGGTATTTTGTAGTGCCGTATTTTCGAATCGCTTCACGGTGTTCTAATGTAGGATATCCTTTGTTTTGTTTCCAATTATACATCGGAAATTCTTTGTGAATTTGATTCATATATTCGTCCCGGTAGGTCTTGGCTAGAATCGATGCTGCGGCAATACTCATGTATTTTGAATCACCTTTAATGATGCACATATGAGGAATGTTTTTAAGAGGCTTAAATCGATTTCCATCTACGATAATATATTCAGGAGAAGAACTCAATTTAAAAATCGATTCTTGCATGGCTTTAATGGAAGCATTCAAAATATTGATTTCGTCAATTATTTCAGGATGTAAGTGCGTTACGGCAAAAGTAGAAGCTTGTGATTCAATAATTGGCTTTAGCAACAGTCTTTTGTTTTCCGACAGTTGTTTCGAATCGTTGAGAAACTCGTGTTCGAAATCAATTGGCAGGATTACGGCAGCAGCAGTTACGGGGCCTGCGAGACAACCACGACCTGCTTCGTCAGTGCCTGCCTCAAGTAAAAAAGACGAATAATTTTTTGAAAGCATTTGGATTCCATCGCATTTAGTGAAGCGAAAATAATTCATTTAACCGTTGCAATATGATTTTTTATTGCGAATTATATCAAAGAAACAAATTTCAACAGCGCATATAAAATTTTATTAAGAATTTATATTTGTTTAATTAAGAAATTATTAAGAAGTTTGCATTATAACTAACTCAAACAAAATTTTTATGAGATCGAAGTTCAAATGGATTTTTACGCTATGTTTAGCGTTATCAATGCAGTTTGCTTTTGCACAGGAGAAAACTGTTACTGGTGTTGTTTCTGATGAATCGGGACCATTACCGGGTGCCAATGTCATCATTAAGAGCACAAAAAAAGGAACTCAAACGGATGTTGATGGTAAATATTCAATAAAAGCGAAAGCAGGCGATGTCTTGATTTTTTCTTTTATAGGATTGAAAGATGCTTCATTAACTGTTGGGGCTTCCAATACTGTTAACATGGTAATGAAGTCAAGTGGACAGGAACTAAGCGAGGTGGTTGTAACCAGTCAAGGTATCAAGAAAGAAAAGAAAGCTTTGGGTTATGCCGTTTCAACTATCAAAGCAGAAGAGTTTGCTTCTAAACCTTCTACGGATATTGCGAGAGCGCTTACAGGAAAAGCTCCCGGAGTTAATATTCAGGCGACAAGCGGGCTTTCTGGATCGGGAACCAACATCATTATTCGTGGGTATTCGTCTATTACAGGAAATAATCAGCCTTTATTTGTAGTTGATGGTGTTCCATTCAACTCTGACACTAATTCTGATGGGAATTTCGTTGAGGGTGCAACCAATGCATCTAGTAGGTTCTTGGATTTGGATCCAAATACAATTGAAACAGTTAATATCTTGAAAGGGTTAAGTGCAACTACTTTGTACGGCTCGGCGGGTAGAAATGGAGTTATTTTAGTAACTACCAAATCTGGAAACACGAAAGATATAAACAAGAAAATGTCCGTTTCTTTTTCTCAATCATTATATATGACAGAAATTGCAGCTTTGCCTGATTACCAAAATTCTTATGGTAATGGTTTTAATAATCAATTTACAACCGCGTTTTCAAACTGGGGTCCCGCTTTTGGTACCGCTGGAACTCAGGGGATTAATGCTGATGGTACAGTACCGCATCCTTATGCTTATTTAGCGAATGAAACTTTGTTTCCAGAATTTGTTGGTAAAACTGTTCCTTATGCGCCAGCAAATAACGTAAAGCCATTTTTTAGAACAGGTGCTGTGAGCACTACATCTGTAAGTGTTGGTGGTCGTTCGGAGAACACCTCGTACAACTTAAGTGTTGGTAGTACTGACGACCAAGGGTTTATTGAGAACAACAAATACCAACGTTTGAACCTTAGTGGTGGAGGAACAACAAAATTGGCAAATGGATTTACTTTTAGTTCAATTATGAACTACGTAAAAACAGATAAGTCTGCACCGCCGACAGCCGCTGGATTTGGTTCTAATGCAGCTTTCCCGTCTGTATTTGCTAACATTTTGTATACTCCTAGAAATATAGATTTGTTTAATTTACCATTTACAAATCCTCTTGATAATTCTTCTGTTTATTATAGAAGAGATATTCCAAATCCACGTTGGACACTTAAAAATTCAAGTGATGATGAGGCGGTAAGACGTTTCTTCGGTAATTTCACAACAAGTTTCGAAATCAATTCATGGTCAAATGTTTCTTACAGACTTTCCATGGATAATTATACGCAAACTAAGAAGTATTACATCAACAGAGGTAATGGTCAACCATTCGATACAGAAGGTTTTATGCGTACAAGTGTAAATGAGAATTTAATTTATGACCATACAGTAAGTTACAATTTTGACACAAAAATTGGAAAGAGTGAGAAGTGGAATCTTGAAGGTACTGTTGGATTCAATCCAAGACAAGAGTCATTTAAATACAATCAGATTTTTAGTACGGTTCAGTTTGTATATGGTTTTATCGAGCATCAAAATTTTGAAAACAACGAAAGTTTTTCAGCAAGACAGAATTTTAATATCATAGGAACTTATGCAAGTACAACGCTTGGTTTCAAGAAATATTTGTATCTAAATTTGTCAGGAAGAAATGATAGTTTTTCTTCATTATTACCAGCAAATAGATCTTTGTTTTATCCATCTGCATCGTTATCATTTGTTCCGACAGATGCATTCGCAGGATTGAAGGGTAACGATTATGTTAATTTCTTAAAACTTCGTTTAGGTTACGGAACATCTGCGGGTTTTCCTGATGCGTACAAGACAAAGATTGGTTTGAATGCCAATACCAATCAATTCTTGCAAAGTGATGGTACTGTTATAAACACTATATCGCAGAGTACAGAATTGGGTAATCCTAATTTGAAGCCTGAGTTAGTTAAGGAATTAGAGTTTGGAATGGAAGGGAAATTTATTCATAACAGATTGGGTATTGATTTGTCAATATACAAAAAGACCTCTACTGATTTGATTATTGATAGACCACTAGATCCTTCAACAGGTTATACGACAACTGCAGATAATATTGCTGAATTAACTAATGAAGGAATTGAGTTGGGTGTTAATCTAGCGGTAATCCGTTCTAAGACTGATGGGTTTACATGGGATATTTCAGGTCAATTTACAAAAAATAGAAATATTGTTCAGTCTTTGGGACTTGGTGACTTAGGTGCCTTACCAATTGCGGGCTTTACTAATCTCGGAAATTTTGCGGTGCCAGGAAGACCTTACGGTGTGATTTACGGAAGTAGCATTCAAAGAGACGGCAATGGAAACTACATTGTTGGTTCGGATGGAAACTATCTAGAGAATACTGACATTACTGAAATTGGTGATCCTAATGCAGATTGGAGATCTACAGTAATAAATGAGATATCTTACAAAAATGTTACCCTTGGTTTTCAACTTGAGTATCAAAAAGGTGGGGACATTTACTCTACTACTGCTGCTGCCTTATTGTCTAGAGGTCTAACAGAAGATACTAATTTTGACCGTTCAGGAACAGTAGTTTTGCCAGGGGTGACGACTACAGGAAATATCAATACGACTCAAATTGGATGGACGCAATACGGCTTCAATAACTCTGGTTTCTTTATTAGTGAGCAAGCAATATATGATGCAACCAACTTAAGACTAAGAGAGGTTTCTTTATCTTACTCTTTACCTAAAAAGTATTTAGAAAAAACGCCTTTTGGTAAAATGTCAATTTCTATAGTTGGTCAGAATTTGTGGTTTGAAGCATTTAATTTCCCTAAATACTTGAATTTTGACCCTGAGGTAATGAGTTTAGGAGTAGGAAATGGTCAAGGGTTTGATTATTTGACTGGTCCAACTGCCAAGCGTTATGGTTTCAACTTTAACTTAACATTCTAAAAAATGAAAAAAAATATTAATTTGTTTAAATGGTCTCTGTTAGTTATCGTTTTGACTTTTTCAAACTGCGAAACGATTGATTTAGATCAAACTGAGAATCCGAGTCAAATCTCTGAGGATTTATTAGATCCTGTCTTTACGTTCAATTATGTGCAGCTTCAGTTGCCGGACTTTGTAAATTCAGTCAATGGTTTTACACAAAGGGTTACACGGCAAATGGCCATGACTGGAGGGAATACCTATAATAATGCTTTCCAGCCGGTTAGCTTCAATAATAGTTGGACTTTGGGTTATAATATCCTAAATGCTATAAAGATTATGGAGCCAAAAGCTATAGCACAGAAGGAAGTGTACGCTCTTGGTGCTTCGAAAGTTATTAGAGTTTATGTGTTGATGACAATGGTTGATATGTACGGAAACATTCCTTACACCCAAGCCTTGCAAGGTAGTGCGAATTTGAATCCGAGTTTTGATAATAGTGCCGATATCTATAAAGGTTTACTTATAGAACTTGATGAGGCAATTGCTATACTAGCGCAAAACAATAATCCTTCAAGTAGTAAAGTACAAGATTTGTATTATACAAGTATGTTAAACTGGGTTACTCTAGCAAATACTTTGAAGTTGAAAATGTACTCCACGGCGAGATTGGCAGGTGCAGACCTCGGAGTTGATATAGGTGCAAAAATTACAGAAGTTGTAGCAACTAATAATATTATCGACGATGTGTCAGAGGATTTTGCGTTTAGATTTGGAAATTCTAGGTTTACACCAAATACAAGACATCCAATGTACAATGACCAATATGAGGCCGGAGGCGGTGCTTATATAGCAAATTACATGATGTGGGCGATGTCAACAGAGAAAGGGTTTCTTACAACTATTATAGATAATCCATCTACTGTTACCGATCCTAGAATTCCATTTTATTTTTTCAAGCAAGATGCAAGTCCTGATGATGAAGATGCTTTTACATTACCTATTACAACCCGTCCAGATCATTATAATGATATCAAGTACAACTCATTTTATGTTTCAGGAGTTCGAACGCCATTTATCGTTTCGAATTACACTTCAGGAGCTTCTGTGCCAGCAAACGGGTTTTGGGGTCGTGATCATGGCGATAATTCAGGTATTCCACCAGATCAGGACAAAAGAACTGTAGGAGGTATCTACCCAATTGGTGGTTCGTATGGTAACCCAGGGAATGTGCAAACAAATGGAGATAAAGGAGCGCTAGGTGCTGGCATTATGCCAATGATATTATCGTCATATGTTCATTTTATGTTGGCTGAAATTATTCAAACAAATACAGCCAGTTTACCAGGAAGAACAGCCGAAGGAGAATTAGAAGCGGGCATTAGAGCCAGTATCAAGAAAACAGTGAATTTAATTCCAAATTATACGTACTTAGCAGGAACTGCTCCTGTTCCTGCAACTTTGCTTGCTCATGAAGATTTGTATTGGAATTTTGTCAAAACAAAATTCAATGCCGGAGGAACTAATAAATTGGAACTAATTATTAAAGAATATTTTCTTGCTGCATGGGGTAATGGTATAGAGCCGTATAACGCTTACCGAAGAACAGGCTATCCAAGTAATTTTCAACCGACATTGGAGCCTGCGTCAGGCGTATTCTTTAGCACAGGTTTGTATCCTGCTAATAGTGTTGTTAATAACACGAATGCTCCCAATAACGTGAGAACGAAAAAAGTTTTTTGGGATAAGGCCGAACTGATTTTACATTAATTTTTAATAGACACTAAATTAAATACAAATGAAAATATTATTTTATATACCTTTATTTCTTATCACACTTGTTTCGTTTTCAGGATGTGAAAAAGATGATAGTTTGGATCCAAGGCCAGTTATCGTAGATGGTCAATATATGAGGTTGGATATCAAACAAGATAGAATGGATGCAAATGATCTTGATAATGCTTATTTTGGTGGAATACTTACAAATCCATCAAGAACTGTTGTCAGATACGAATTGTTTGTAAGAGTAACAAGAGGAAGTAATTTGCTAAGCGAGTATATTCCGTTGGGTAGTCCAATTACCAGTTTCCCAACTAACTTAAGGATAACTCCCGCAGACGTTCAAAATGCATATTTGCAGGCTGGAATTGATATTGGAGCTATTGTAAATGGTGATAAAATGCGTTTCATCGGTTACTCTTATGATGCAAGTGGAAGAAAAGTTGGTTACGGTGATTTGTCAAGAACTGTACAAGCTGAAGCGGCATACAAACAGGCTTATCGTTTTAACACCTTACTAACAACAAATTTAACTTCGCCACTAAGTAATTACGAGCCATAATGCTAGCTGATTAGTTGATGAATTTACTAACAAACAAAATTAATTGATATGAAGATTTTTTATAAAATGGCCCTTTTATTAGGAGTGGTATCATGGATTGTCGGTTGTTCTACCGATGAAAGATTCACAGGTTCTCCTTTAGATAGCGGTCTTAATATTGTTACTCTTGAAGGGGAGGTTTCTGTTGATATTGAGCCAACTCAACTCGTGTTGTCGGGACAGGATTTAGCTTTTACTGCTAAGCTTCCTGTCAACAAAGTTTTTAATGATACGGTTACCGTTGAAGTAACTTCCACTGCACAAAGCGGAGGAAGAACAAGAGGTTACGTTGATATCATGCCAGGAGAGTCCTCTGGGACTGGAAAAATAAGTGCTGTTGGTGGATCAATATACGATACCACTTTTTCTCTGAAAATGACTGCGATCAATTTGCAGACTGTTGAACCAGGAATTCACTATTTGATGACTTCAAATAGTATATCAATCCGCACCGGTAGTACATCTGTTCCATCTGCGGCTTCGGATCGTCTTATCATTAGAGTTGTTTCACAGAATGCTACCTCTACTGATAGGTTTGTATTAAATATTGATCGTCCAGAACCAGGTCCAAATGGAACTGGGCTATATGTCGCAAACGGCGGGTACACAGAACATTTTATTAGAGTTGGAAATTCTCCTACGACTGAAAGTGCTAGCTTTTCATGGAGAGAAGGAACTTATAATCTTAGTTTGAGTGCGCCAAGTGGACTTCCTGATGGTAGTGTTCCAAGAGATAAGGAATACAGAATTATTATCGTAAAACCTAATGGTGAGTCAGAAGTTTTTAATGGAGTGTATGAAGATTTAACTGCAACATCTCCACAAAAATTAGTGCTTTCAATTACAAAAACAGTAGATGGGGATGACGTGGATTTTACCGCGACCGCACAATAATAATAATCAAGAAAGAGTAGTGATATAATTATTGCTATTCTTTCTGTTGATTTAATTAAAAATAATTACTTACTTTTGTTTTCTATTATTATTAACCATAAATTTAAATTATTATGAAAAAATTATTACTATTAACTTTTATTTTACTTGGGCTTTCTTCGAATGCACAACAAGTTTGGTGGGCAGAAAAGTCTACAGGATTTTTAACAACGTCAACTTCAACTCCGCAAATTTCTTACGCTGATGCTAATACCGTTTGGGCGTATGCAGCAGCTGGAGACGGGAGTGGGGATTTTTATCAAGAATGGGCTCGTTCGGTAGACGGCGGCGAAACTTGGACAGTTGGAAACATTGATTTAGGATCAGCAGATTTAGCAATTGGAGACATTATGGCTGTTTCAGCTACTACAGCTTACATCGCGGTTTTTGCAAATGCTGCTGGTGTTCAAGGTGGAATTTGGAGAACAGTAGATGGTGGTCTTTCATGGCAAAAACAACCTTCTGCTTCTTACAATACTGGAACTGACTCATTCGCAAACATCGTTCATTTTTGGGACGCAAATGTTGGTTTAACTATGGGTGATCCTGCTAGTGGATATTTTGAAATTTATACTACAACTGACGGTGGAACAAACTGGACTAGAATTCCTTCTGCAAGTATTCCTGCGCCGTTAGCTGGTGAGTACGGATATACACACAACTATGAAGTATTAGGAGATATCTTATGGTTTGGAACAAACAGAGGTAGAATATACAAAACGACAGATCGTGGTGCAACTTGGACTGTAGGTCAGTCACCTATCGGTGATTTCGGTTCTGCAACTGAAAGCGGATCTTATGCAATGGCTGATGCTAATAATGGTATTTTAATTAGCGCAATTCACGGTTTCTACAGAACTTCAGATGGTGCTGCTACATGGACAGAAGATGTATCTCCTGTTGGATACTACAGAAATTTTGATATCTCTAGAGTTCCTGGTTTACCAACGGTATACCTTTCAACTGGAGAGGATATCGATGGGATCGGAAGAGGATCTTCTTACAGTGTTGACAGCGGTGCAAACTGGGTTGACATCAACGAAATAGATGAATTTGATGTTGATGGTGGTGGTTGTCTTGTGTTCTACGATGCAACGCACGGTTTAGCTAGTGGTTTTACAGCTTCTTCAGTTGAAGGTGGTATTTGGAAATGGATTGGAGATGCAAATGATCTGTTGCTATCTACATCATCTTTTTCTAAAGATAAATTATTTAGTGCTACTGTTAACCAAGCTACTGGATTGTTAACAGTGAATGGTAAAGATATTACAAATGTTACTGTATATGATGTTCTTGGGAAACAAGTAGCTTCACAAAGCACTGCTGCTGCAAGTTCAGTAGAAATGAACATCGCTTCATTCAACAGTGGTATTTATATGGTTAATGTTACTAACGCACAAGGTAGTTCTTCAACTATCAAAGTTGTGAAACAATAAAAATCCTCTCATGAAGATTTAAAAACCATCCAATTTTGGATGGTTTTTTTTTGTTTATGTATTTACACTAGAAGTTATGTATAAAACAATTCTGTTTCGTAACAAATAGTTATTTTTGCTGCATTATAAGAATAGTATGAGAGTTGTATATTTAGTTGTATTCATTTTTGCCTATGGCCTTTGTTTTTCGCAAGATCCGTCAAAAGATAAACCTCGCAAGAGTCTACTGAAATCAATAGAGCAAAAAGCCAAGGAGAAAGCTAGAAAGGGGCCGATTACTTCGTACAAAATTTTCACACTGTCTAAGGACACCACTTACGTTGATACTTCTTTAACAATTAAGAAAGAGCACGAATACAATTACTTGAGAAAGGACATTTTTGGATTACTTCCATTCCTAAACGAAGGACACACCTACACCACACTACATTACGGATTACGACAATTCTCAGCTTTTCCGGAAATTGGTTTTCAAGGAAAACATTTTAACTACGACCAAGCCGACCAAATGAAATATTATGATGTTGCAACACCGCTAACAGACTTATATTTCAAAACAGTAATGGAACAGGGTCAGTCGCTAGACGCTTTTCTTACCCTAAATACTTCGGAACAATTTAACTTCTCGCTTTCCTATAAAGGTGTTCGATCTCTTGGGAAGTATATCAACCAGCTTTCGAGCAACGGAAATTTTAGATTTACAACAAGCTACCATACAAAAAGCAAGAGATATGTCGTTAATGCTCATTTTACGGGACAAGATTTTCTGAATGGCGAAAATGGTGGCATAACTACGAAAGAAGATTTTGAAAACAAAAACCCTGATTTTAAACAAAGACCCCGCCTAGAGGTTTACCTTACAGATGCAAAATCATTTTTAAAAGGCAAGAGATATTTTATCAATCAATCTTTTAGGGTCAATCCAACTAATGTGGCAAATAATCTTTATGTAGCCCACCAGTTCAATTACGAAACTAAATTTTTCGAATATTTACAGCCTTCCATAACTTCTAATGTGGGAGGTAATACGGTTAATCATTTTGGAGACTCCTACAGAAGTCAAATAAAAGATCAATTGCAATACAACAGAATGTACAATAAGATTTCTGCTATATATGAAAACAAATCTTTAGGTAGTTTTCAGTTTTTCCTAGATGATTTTAGATTTAATTACTTTTATGGTAGCGTAATTTTCTCCGACAATCAAGCAATTCCAAGCGCGCTAAGCGACAAAATAAATAATTTTGGCGCTGAGTACGAATACCGCAAAAATAAGTGGCGAGCGAGTCTTGCTTACGCTAATTCAATCACCAAACAAGCCATTACAAATATCGAGGGTAAGCTTTCGTATAATTTTAATTCAAAAAATCAAATCGATTTTCAATACCAAAGCATCAACAAATTACCAGATCATGTCTACAACTTACATCAAAGCTCATTTATAGCATACAATTGGGTAAACAATTTCAAGAACGAAAAAATCAACACCATCCAAGCCAACGCAAATACCCAATGGGCAAATGCATCCCTTCAAATTTCTAACTTTGACGATTTCTTGTACTTCAGTAACGACAGTAGCAACGATAGCATCCAATTTATCTCCCCAAAACAATACAGTAAGTCTATTCAGTATCTTTCCTTCAAAGTAAGTAAAGAAGTCAAATTTTGGAAACTAGCTCTTGACAATACCTTGCTATATCAACAAGTTTCACAAGATTCCGAAATCTTAAATGTGCCAAAACTAGTAACTCGTAACACGCTTTATTTCTCTGACTATTTCTTTACCAAAGCGCTTTACTTGCAAACAGGTGTTATTTTTAATTACTTCACAAAGTATAACGCAAACGGCTACAACCCGATAATAAGTGATTTTTTTATCCAGAACAAACAAGAAGTTGGTGATTTTGCAAACTTAGATTTCTTTATCAACGCCCGAATCAGGCAAACACGGATTTTCCTCAAGGCAGAACATTTCAATTCGGCCATGTCTAGCAGAAACACCTTCTATTCCGCACCCAATTATCCATACCGCGATTTTATGGTGCGCTTCGGGCTGGTTTGGAATTTCTTTCAATAAGGTTCAACTCTGTAAAGGTTAGTTTTTTGTGCGTGTCCACAAGGGTCGGGCTATCCACTATATCTTTTTTGTTTTCAATAATCAATAGAATGGTTTAACGTAATACAGAACAAAAAAGGATGCCGTTCCTATCCCTCACGCACCCCAGTCTGTGATATTAACATTCGTCAAACTTGCAAAGCTTCTTTTTATCAATATCTTTGCGTTCTATTATACAAACAGACAACTGCCAACCAACAACAGTCAACAAAAAAAGAATGAAATACTCAGAAAATATCCTTGGTACAATCGGAAATACACCATTGGTTCGCCTCAATAAAATAACAGCGGAAGTAAATGCTTTGGTATTGGCTAAAGTCGAAACTTTTAATCCTGGGAATTCTACTAAAGATCGAATGGCTTTAAAAATGGTTGAAGATGCTGAAGCCGATGGTCGACTCAAACCTGGCGGAACAATCATTGAAGGAACTTCGGGAAATACAGGAATGGGATTGGCACTGGCAGCAATTGTAAAAGGCTATAAATTAATTTGCGTCATTACCGATAAGCAATCCAAAGAAAAAATGGATATTTTGCGCGCAGTTGGAGCCAAAGTGGTTGTCTGTCCAACAGATGTTGAGCCAACCGACCCGAGATCGTATTACTCAGTCTCCAAACGTTTGGGAGAAGAAACACCAAACTCCTGGTACGTAAATCAATATGATAATCCGTCAAATGCAATAGCCCATTACGAGCAAACGGGTCCGGAAATATGGGAACAAACAGACGGAAAGGTCACCCATTTTATTGTGGGAGTTGGAACTGGCGGCACAATTTCAGGGGTTGCAAAATATTTAAAAGAAAAAAACCCAAATATTAAAATTTGGGGTGTCGATACTTACGGTTCTGTTTTCAAGAAATACCACGAAACCGGAATCTTCGATGAGAACGAGATTTATTCCTACATTACAGAAGGAATAGGAGAGGACATTCTGCCAAAAAATGTTGACTTCTCATTAATAGACGGATTTACCAAAGTAACTGACAAAGATGCTGCAGTTTACTGTAGAAGAATTGCGCTTGAAGAAGGAATCTTCGTAGGAAATTCTGCGGGTTCGGCAATTAAAGGGCTATTGCAACTTAAAGATCATTTCAAACCAGAAGACGTTGTAGTTGTTTTATTTCACGACTCCGGCAGTCGATATGTTGGAAAAATGTTCAATGATGACTGGATGCGAGAACGAGGTTTTCTGGATGAAGAAATCACGAAAGCCGAAGACGTAATCAAAGATCATATCGACAAAGCCTTAATTGTAGTGCGCACCGAAGAACTCGTTTCACACGCAATCGAAAGAATGCGTAAATACAAAATCTCTCAGATTCCAGTAGTTGATATCAATGGATTTGTTGGATCAGTTGACGAATCAGATTTATTTGAAATATATGTGTCTGACAAAAATGCAGCAGATAGACCAATTCGCGAGGTAATGAGCAAACCTTATCCTGTTGTAAAAATGGGAACGCCTATCGAAGAAGTATCCAAACTATTTACCAAAGAAAATCAAGCGGTGTTAGTTGACTTAGGAAATGGCAAACACCATATCATCACCAAGTATGACATGATCGGAACTATAAAATAATTGTTAATTAACAATGGATAATTGATAATTGTCTGTTCACGTTAATTGTCAATTATCCATTATCAATTAAACAGAATGACTTTCACCGCCATCGATTTCGAAACCGCAACAGGCTTTCACCATAGTGCTTGTGCTGTCGGCATCGTGACGGTTGAAAATAGTATCATAACCGAAGAATACTACTCCTTAATTCAACCACCAGAAAATGAGTATTGGTCCCAGAACATTATGGTTCATGGTATCAAACCACTGGAAACCTTGAATGCAAAAACATTTGATGATTTGTTTCCAGAAATAAAAAAAAGACTCGAAGGCAGGACTATTGTCGCTCACAACGAGCAGTTCGATAGAAGTGTTTTGTCAAAAACAATGAAATATTACGGGCTATATTATGACGAGTTAGAAATCGCAGATCGCTGGGAATGCACTTGCAAAATTTATCGCGCCAAAGGCTATAAGCCGGCGAATCTCGAATACTGCGCTGACCGGAACCATATTGACCTCAATCATCATGAGGCCTTGTCCGATGCTAGAGCTTGTGCACAACTTTATCTTTTGAAGTAATTAAGAAAATCAATTTGGGTTTTGCGTAAGCGAGAACTTTTTTTTATAAATTAGTACCTCTATTACACGCCATCTAAACTGAATATCATGAAAGAAGACTTTCTCCACTATCTTTGGAAGTTTAAGAAGTTTAATACTTCAAATCTAGAAACTACCAATCACCAAAATGTAACAATTCTTCACGCTGGACATTATTTGCAGTCTGCAGGCCCTGATTTTTTCAATGCAAAGTTAATAATTGAAAATCAGAAATGGGCGGGAAACATTGAAATTCACCTAAAATCCTCTGACTGGTATTTGCATCACCATGAGACAGATGCATCTTATGACAATGTAATATTGCATGTAGTTTGGGAACATAATGTTAATATTTTTAGAAAAGACAATACTGAAATCCCGACACTTGAACTCAAGAATTATGTTGATCAAGAAACAATTTTGAAGTATGAATTGCTTGTTAGCCTCAAAACTTGGATTTACTGTGAGAATCAAATTCAGCAGGTGCCAGATTTTATAATGCGGAATTGGAAAGAAAGATTGTTTTTCGAGCGATTGGAACGCAAATCAGAGTTTATTGATTCGGTATTGCAACAAACACAAAATGACTGGGAAGCGACGTTATTCCGACTACTTGCAAAAAATTTTGGATTGAATATCAATGGGCAGGTTTTCTTTAAGATCGTTTCTGCAGTTCCTTTTTCAATTATACGGAAAGAAAGTGCTATTGTTGAAAGTCTTGAGGCATTGTTATTCGGAGTGGCAGGCCTACTTAACGAGGAAAAAGAAGATGTTTATTTTACTGAAACAAGAGCCAAGTTCAACTATTTGGTTTCGAAGTATCGCATAAAAATTCCAGTTATCGAAGCTGTTCAGTTTTTTAGATTACGACCAGATAATTTCCCTACAATTCGATTGTCACAATTAGCAAATTTGTACGGGTCGAGACACAGTTTGTTTTCGAAGATTATTGCGGCCCATTCTGTGACGGAGTTGTATGACTTGTTTCAAGTGGCTGCTTCGCCATATTGGCAAAGTCATTATCAATTTGATCATGCAAGCAAAACTAGTAGAAAGTTACTGTCGAGGTCTTTTGTTGATTTGATCATAATCAATACAATTATTCCTGTTCAATTTGCTTATTCAAAAATCCAAGGAAAAGAAAAACTTGAAAACTTGATTAGTTTACTTGAAAGCATCAAACCAGAAGTAAATAGCACCATTCAAAAGTTTCAATCAATCAGCGTATCGACAGAAAATGCATTTGAAAGTCAATCTTTACTACAATTGAAGCACGATTACTGCGATAAAAGTAGGTGTTTGTCCTGCGAAATCGGGATCGAATTATTGAAGGACAAGGATTAAAAACCTAATTTCGCATTATCAATTATCAATTATCAATTATCAATTATCAATTATCAATGTCACTAGTCATTCAGCTCAAATATTTTTTCGAAAAATACGGATTTCATGTTTCCTCTCGTTTGGCCGATCGTCTTGGTATGCGCGCTAATAGCGTGCGATTGTTCTTCATCTATATTTCGTTTGTGACCGCTGGACTTTGGTTTGGGGTGTACTTAACAATAGCCTTCTGGATTAGACTCAAAGATCTAATACGCGCCAAACGAAGTTCTGTTTTCGATTTATAAAATACAACTTCCAACTCACAACATTCAACGCCATTAATTAATCTAAAAGCCAAACCAATGAAACCATCATTTTATTCTTCGTATTTTCAATTTTCTAAATCGCAGCGCATCGGTATTTTTATTTTCTTAACAGCTGTGCTAGTTTTTCAGTTGCTTTATTACTACATTGATTTTGAACCTAAAGAAAAAGATTGCGCTGTTCGTGAAAACGAGTGGTTAGCTGTTCAACTTTCGAAAGATTCATTGGCGAGGTATTCGAGGAAAAGCAAATTTGAATTGCGTCCTTTTAATCCAAATTTTATTACTGATTTTACGGGTTATAAATTAGGAATGACTGTTTCTGAAATTGATCGATTGTTGGCATATCGGAAAACAAACAAATTTGTTAATTCGGCAGAAGAGTTTCAAGAAGTGACTAAAGTCTCTGATTCTTTATTGCGTTGTTTGTCTCCTTATTTTAAGTTTCCGGAGTGGGTATCGAAAAAGCACTATGCAAAATCCAAATTCTACGGAGCTTCTAAAGAAAAATTACGGGACGTTATTGACATAAATGAGGCAACCGCAGAGGACTTAAATAAGATTTATGGAATTGGCGACGGACTTTCCGCTCGAATATTAAAAGAGAGAGAGAAGTTTAAAGGTTTCGCAAGTATGGAGCAACTAAATCACATCTGGGGTTTAACTGCTGAAGTTGTCGCTTTATTGAATGAAAGTTTCGAAGTTAAGACATCGCCAGTTATCAATCGTGTTAAAATAAATAAAGCTACCATAAATGAACTCATGGAGCTGCCATATGTTAAATATCCAATTGCTAGAAATATTGTTGCGTACAGAAGTATGAATGGACCGTTTAAAAACTTTGAGGATTTAACAAAAATTTCAGGATTTCCTGTTGATAGGATAAAAATTATTGCCTTATATTTGGAATTCTAAAAAAATGGCCCCAGTTATATGAATTCAGTATATTTTACAGAAGAGCACGAATTGTTCAGAAAGAGTTTGCAAGATTTTTTACGAGTAGAAGTGGTGCCACACATTGAGAAGTGGGAGAAGACCGGCACCATTGATCGTTTTATTTGGAAAAAATTTGGAGAAATGGGCTTTTTCGGAATTGCATATCCCGAGGCTTATGGCGGAATGAACTTAGATCTTTTTTATACCGTAGTATTTCTCGAGGAACTTCAGAAAATAAAATCATCAGGTTTTGCAGCAGCTATGTGGGCACATGCTTACTTAGCAATGACGCACCTAAATGCCGAAGGAGATGAACGCATCAAGCAAGAGTATCTAGTACCGAGTGTTTTAGGTGACAAAATAGGAGCGCTTTGTATTACTGAACCTTTTGGCGGAAGTGATGTTGCTGGTATGCGAACAACGGCGATTAAAAAAGGTGATAGCTATGTAATCAATGGATCAAAGACCTTCATCACAAACGGTGTTTATGCAGATTATTATGTTGTTGCTGCAAAGACAAATCCAGAGAATGGGAATAAAGGGATCAGCATTTTTTTGATGGATACCAATTTAAAAGGAATTACCGCAACAAAGCTTGATAAATTAGGATGGAGAGCCTCTGATACCGCTGAGATTTCATTTGATAATGTTGAAATTCCTGCTGAAAATTTGATGGGTGAGGAAGGAAAAGGGTTTCCTTACATCATGCAGCATTTTGCATTGGAGCGTTTAATTATGGCAATCAATGCTCATGCAAGAGCCGAATATGCGATTGATTACACGATTGAATATATGAGTCAACGAGAAGCATTTGGAACAACAATCAATAAGTTTCAAGCGCTAAGACATACTATGGTTGACCATGCTACAGAAGTGGAGCATTGCAAGATATTTAATTACGCTGCAGTGGCACGTTTGAATCAAGGGGAATATGTAGTGAAGGAAGCCACAATGGCAAAATTAAAATCTACCAAAGTGGCCGACGAAGCAATCAATAGTTGTTTGCAGATGCTTGGAGGTTATGGTTACATGGAAGAGTATCCGCTAGCACGTTTGTTGAGAGACAGTCGTTTGGGTCCAATCGGTGGAGGAACGTCTGAAATACTTAGAGAAATTTTGTCTAAGATGATTATAGACAAACAGAATTATCAGCCAGCGGTGAAATAGTTCTAAATAAATGAAACAAGATGTAAGAGTCAAGAATTGAGATTGTATTATTTCGTTTCTTGGCTCTTTTTTCTTTTAAAACCCAGCGCAATGCCTTGCTCTTCGCTAAAAATGTTCACTGCACATTTTCTATACGCTCAGCCCCGTGAGGGATAGCAGTGAAAAGCCCACAGCGCAGCGAGGACTTGTAGCGTATAGCCCGACGGCGGCGATGATGTTCTTATAAGTGGGATTTCGAACCGCCGGCACGCCCAAAATCAATTAGTAATATAAAAGGACTAACTAATATTGATGAGGGACGATATTTTTTTTCAATTATTAATTGTTAATTATTAATTATTAATTACATTTGCGCCCTTAACGAGAGGAGGTGGTCACATTATGTTAATTATACCAATTAAAGACGGAGAAAATATCGATAGAGCATTGAAGCGCTATAAAAGAAAATTTGATAAAACAGGCACTGTTCGTCAGTTGCGTGCGCGTCAAGCTTTTATCAAGCCTTCTGTTACGAATAGAATGAAAATCCAGAAAGCGGCTTACATTCAGAACATGAAAGACAATTTAGAAAGTTAGTCATTAACTTTTTCAAAATAGAACCGTTAGTCACTAAAGTTTAATATCTTTGGTACTAACGGTTTTTTTTATGGATAATAGTAAGCAAGCATTTCGAGATTATTTGCTTTTGGAAAAAAATTATTCAGCACATACGGTGAATGGATATTGTAAAGATGTGCTTTTTTTTGAGGATTTCATTTGTGCAGAGTTTGATCAAAAGGATTTGATTTCAGTCAATTATTCTCAAATTAGAAGTTGGGTTGTTTCGCTAGTAGATGCAGGCGTTTCTAATGCTTCGGTCAATAGAAAAATAGCTTCCCTAAAGTGTTATTACAAATTTTTATTAAAAATAAAACAGATAGAATTCAGTCCTTTATTAAAGCACAAAGCATTGAAATCCCCAAGAAAAATTCAAATTCCTTTCTCTGTAAAAGAGGTTGATTTGGTTTTGAATCAGCTTCAGTATCAAGAGGGATTTGAAGGTCTAAGAGATAAGTTGATAATTGATTTGTTCTACACAACGGGTATACGAAGATCAGAATTAATTAATTTATTGGTAGTAAATGTTAGTGTTTCAAACAGAACCATCAAAGTACTTGGAAAACGGAACAAAGAGAGGATAATTCCGCTACTTCCGATTTTGGAAATTCAAATTGAAAGTTATCTAAAGGAAAGAGCTAATATTGAGGAAATTAAAGATCAAGATGTTTTTTTCTTAACCTCAAAAGGGATTAAATTGAACGATTCCTTTGTATATCGCATAATTAATCAGTACTTTAGTAGTGTCTCAGAAAAGGTAAAAAAGAGTCCGCATATTTTAAGACATTCTTTTGCAACTCATTTGCTAAACAATGGGGCCGATATTAATTCAGTGAAGGAATTATTGGGACATTCTAGTTTGGCTTCGACTCAAGTTTACACTCAAAGTAGTTTAGAAGAGTTGAAAAAAGTTTACGAAACTGCGCATCCTAGAAATCTTGAATAGTTCAATTAGGTATAATAATTAATAAATTTATTATGAAGGTAAATGTTCATGCAGTCAATTTTGCAGTTGACAAAAAACTGGTTGATTTCATTCAAGAGCGAATGGAAAAGTTGGAAAAGTACTACGATAAAATTGTTTCTTTTGATGTTTTTTTAAAAGTAGAGAAGACAAGCGAAAAGGAAAATAAGATTATCGAGGTCAAAGTGCATGTTCCTGGTGATGATTTGATTGTTAAGAAACAATGTAAAACTTTCGAGGAAGGAGTGGAGCTGAGTGCTGAATCTTTAGAGCGATTATTGGTAAAAAGAAAAGAAAAAATAAGAACGCATATTTAATAGAAATTTTTTTATAAAATTGTTTTGATTAAATAACAAAATGATATACATTTGCAGTCCGTTAGAAATAGCGGACTTTTTTTATTGTATACGCCAGCGTAGCTCAGTTGGCTAGAGCAGCTGATTTGTAATCAGCAGGTCGTGGGTTCGAGTCCCTCCGCCGGCTCAAAATAGCGTTTTAATAAGAAAAGTTGGGGAGATACTCAAGCGGCCAACGAGGGCAGACTGTAAATCTGCTGTGTGAACTTCGCAGGTTCGAATCCTGCTCTCCCCACAAAAATTTTGAAGGACTCACATACCGAAAGTTTACTTTCGTAAAAATGGGAGCTTCAAAATTTTAGTAAAGGTTGGCCTTTACGGATCACAAACTTGTTTGAAATCCTTTTTCGGTCCGAATGAATTCGCGATTAGGCAGGATGAAAGATCAAGTAGAATGATTAAAAAAATCAAGGAAAACTGCCGACTTAGCTCAGGGGTAGAGTGCTTCCTTGGTAAGGAAGAGGTCACGGGTTCAATTCCCGTAGTTGGCTCAAATTAGAAAAGAGAATTTTGAACACTAATATATAACTAAGATTAAAAATTAAGTAAAATGGCAAAAGAAAATTTTAACCGTAATAAGCCCCACTTAAACATTGGAACAATTGGGCACGTTGACCACGGAAAAACAACTTTAACTGCAGCAATCACAAAAGTATTATCTGATGCAGGTTATTGTCAAGCGAAATCATTTGATCAAATTGATAACGCTCCGGAAGAAAAAGAAAGAGGTATTACTATTAATACTTCACACGTTGAGTATGAAACTGCTAATCGTCACTATGCGCACGTTGACTGTCCAGGTCACGCGGATTACGTAAAGAACATGGTTACTGGTGCTGCTCAAATGGATGGAGCTATCTTAGTTGTAGCTGCAACTGATGGACCAATGCCACAAACACGTGAGCACATCCTTTTAGGTCGCCAAGTTGGTATTCCTAGAATGGTCGTTTTCATGAACAAAGTGGACATGGTTGATGATGCTGAGCTTTTAGAGCTGGTTGAAATGGAAATCAGAGATTTATTGTCGTTCTACGAATATGATGGAGATAACAGTCCAGTAGTTCAAGGTTCAGCTTTAGGTGGATTGAATAACGATCCAGCTTGGGTTCCTAAAATTATTGAATTGATGGCTGCTGTTGATATGTGGATTGAAGAGCCAATCCGTGATACTGCAAAACCTTTCTTGATGCCTGTTGAAGATGTATTTACAATTACTGGTCGTGGAACTGTTGCTACAGGTCGTATTGAAACTGGAATTGCAAATACAGGTGATGCAGTTGAAATTATCGGAATGGGTGCTGACAAATTGACTTCTACTATTACAGGAGTTGAAATGTTCCGTAAAATCTTAGATAGAGGTGAAGCTGGAGACAACGTCGGTTTGTTGTTGAGAGGTATTGACAAAGAATCTATCAAAAGAGGAATGGTTATCATTAAGCCAGGTTCAGTAAAACCACACGCTACTTTCAAAGCAGAGGTTTATATCTTGAAAAAAGAAGAGGGTGGACGTCACACGCCATTCCACAATAACTATCGTCCTCAATTTTATGTTCGTACAACGGACGTAACAGGAGTTATTACTTTACCTGCAGGTGTAGAGATGGTGATGCCAGGGGACAACTTAACGATTAATGTTGCCTTATTAAGCCCAATCGCGATGAGCGTAGGTTTGCGTTTTGCGATCCGTGAAGGTGGTAGAACAGTAGGTGCAGGTCAGGTTACTGAAATCGTAGACTAATTATAAGTATTAATATTAGAGCCAGCAGGTCGCCTTTTGGTCGTCTGCTGGCTTTTACTACGGGCGTAGTTCAAGGGTAGAATAGCGGTCTCCAAAACCGTTGATGGGAGTTCGAATCTCTCCGCCCGTGCATAAAAACATAATGATAATGAAAGTTTTAAATTATATATCAGAGGCATTTGAGGAATTGAAGACAAACACAACATGGCCGGAATGGGCAGAGGTGCAACGTCTGACAATTGTGGTTGCTGTTTTTTCTGTTTTGTTTGCTCTTGCAACATGGGGTGTAGACGAACTGTGTGCAAAATCAATTGCTGGTTTTTTCAGTTGGTTAAAAGCTTAATTAGTTTGTGATGACAGAAAGTAACGTGAAAAAATGGTATGTAGTAAGAGCTGTAAGCGGGCAAGAAAACAAAGTCAAGGCTTATATCGAAACTGAAATCAATAGGTTAGGGATGACTGATTATATTTCGCAGGTCCTTGTGCCAACTGAAAAGGTGGTTCAAGTTCGTGACGGTAAGAAAATCACAAAAGATAAAGTTTACTTTCCGGGTTATGTCATGATAGAGGCAAATCTAGCTGGAGAAATACCGCACATTATAAAATCGATTACAAGCGTAATCGGATTTTTGGGTGAGGTAAAGGGAGGAGAGCCGGTTCCTTTAAGGATGTCTGAAGTTAATAGAATGCTTGGAAAGGTTGATGAGTTAGCCGTTAAACCAGATACTCATACAATTCCATTTAATATTGGGGAAACAATTAAGGTTATAGATGGTCCTTTTAATGGTTTTAACGGAACTGTTGAAAAAATTAATGAAGAGAAGCGTAAACTAGAAGTGATGGTGAAAATTTTCGGAAGAAAGACACCGTTAGAATTGGGTTTCATGCAAGTTGAAAAAGTATAATTCGTTACACTATTATAAATCGCAAACGTCTGCTTCCACAGACTGCTGCAAATTTTTTTAAAAACAATGGCTAAAGAGATTAGTAAAGTAGTTAAACTACAAGTTAAGGGAGGCGCAGCGAATCCATCGCCGCCGGTTGGACCTGCTCTTGGAGCTGCTGGTGTTAATATCATGGAATTCTGTAAGCAATTTAATGCTAGAACCCAAGATAAAGCTGGCAAAGTATGCCCTGTGCAAATCACGGTATACAAAGACAAATCGTTCGATTTTGTCGTAAAAACTCCTCCTGCTGCTGTCCAATTATTGGAAGCAACAAAGCTAAAGTCCGGTTCAGGTGAACCAAACAGAAAAAAAGTAGCGTCAGTTACTTGGGACCAAATCAAAGCAATCGCTGATGATAAGATGGTCGATTTAAATGCATTCACAATTGAGTCTGCTATGAGTATGATCGCTGGAACAGCTAGATCTATGGGTATAACTGTAAGTGGAGAATCTCCTCTAAAAAAAGCGTAAGACATGGCAAAATTGACTAAAAAACAAAAAGAGGCTGCCTCTAAAATTGAAAAGAACAAACTATATTCTTTGAAAGATGCATCGGCGTTAATCAAGGTGGTTGCTTCTGCAAAATTTGACGAGTCAGTAGATATCGCTGTGAAATTAGGAGTTGATCCTAGAAAAGCGAATCAAATGGTTAGAGGGGTTGTTACCTTACCGCATGGTACAGGTAAAGATGTAAGAGTTCTTGCATTAGTTACTCCTGATAAAGAAGCGGAAGCTAAAGCTGCTGGTGCAGATCACGTAGGTTTAGACGATTACTTGCAAAAAATTAAAGACGGTTGGACAGATATTGATGTTATCATCACTATGCCAGCTGTTATGGGTAAATTGGGTCCGTTAGGTCGTGTTTTAGGACCTAGAGGTTTAATGCCAAACCCGAAAACTGGTACGGTTACTATGGATGTTGCAAAAGCTGTAGCTGAAGTAAAAGCTGGTAAAATCGACTTTAAAGTAGATAAAACGGGTATTGTTCATGCAGGGATTGGAAGAATTTCTTTCGACGCTGACAAGATCTATGACAATGCTCACGAGATTATTCAAACTTTATTAAAACTTAAACCAACTGCGGCGAAAGGAACATACATCAAAAGCATTCACTTGTCAAGCACAATGAGTCCTGCGATTGCCTTAGACTCTAAAGCGGTATAAATTAAAAATCATGACTAGAGAAGAAAAATCAAGAGTTATTGAAGATTTAACTGCACAGTTAGCGGAGACGAATGTTGTTTACATAGCAGACATTTCTGGTTTGAATGCAGAAATTACATCAAACTTAAGAAGAGCTTGCTTTAAAGCAGGTATCCAATTGGCAGTAGTTAAAAATACCTTGCTAGAAAAAGCAATGGGAGCCTCTGATAACGATTATGGTGATTTACCATCAGTGTTAAAAGGGAACACTTCAATCTTAATCTCAGAGAACGGAAACGCTCCTGCAAAGATTATCAAAGAATTCCGTAAGAAGTCAGATAAGCCTCTTTTAAAGGGAGCTTTCATTCACCAAGCGGTATTTATCGGCGACAACCAGTTAGATGCGTTAATCGCACTTAAATCGAAAGAAGAAGTCATTGGAGAAATCATTGGATTGCTTCAATCTCCTGCTAAGAATGTGGTTTCTGCCCTTAAATCAAGCGGTGGTAAATTGGCTGGAATTCTTAAAACATTGTCTGAAAAGTAGGCAATTAAAATACGCGCGCACTTAATAAATTATATTTAACAAACTATTTAAAAACGATAGAAAAAATGGCAGATTTGAAACAATTCGCAGAACAATTAGTTAACTTAACAGTTAAAGAAGTTAATGAATTAGCAACAATTTTAAAAGATGAGTACGGTATCGAGCCTGCAGCTGCTGCTGTAGTTGCTGGTCCTGCAGCTGGCGGTTCAGGAGATGCTCCTGCAGCTGAAGAGCAAACTGAATTTACAGTAGTATTGAAAGACGCTGGTGCTTCTAAATTAGCAGTAGTAAAAGCAGTTAAAGAATTAACTGGTTTAGGTCTTAAAGAAGCTAAAGATTTAGTAGATGCTGCTCCATCTAATATCAAAGAAGGTGTATCTAAAGATGAGGCTGAAGGTCTTAAAAAATCATTAGAAGAAGCTGGAGCTGTAGTTGAGCTAAAATAAGCTTAACTCGGTTTTGAGAACTAGGTTTAGGCCTTGGGCGGCGACGCTCAATGGCCTAAACCATTTTTCGTATAATAAAATTATATTCTAAATTTTATTATAAAATCGAAAAAAAACACCCAAAAAGTTTTTAATCAATACGAAGACAGAAGTTTACTGAAGATACTCCGGTTTGCTTTTTAAGAGGTATTGATTATAAAAAGAAAGTATCAATCAAACCGTGTTTTACACAAACAAATTACTTTTTTTTAATCAAAATTTTGTCCATTGATGATAACAAATCAGACTGAAAGATTGAATTTTGCCTCAACTAAAAATATTCCTGAATACCCAGATTTTCTGGATGTACAGGTAAAATCTTTTAAAGATTTTTTCCAATTGGAAACCAAATCTGACGAAAGAGGCAACGAAGGTTTATACAACACCTTCATGGAAAACTTTCCAATCACAGATACCAGAAATAACTTTGTACTGGAGTTTCTAGATTACTTTGTAGATCCACCTCGTTACACGATTCAAGAGTGTATCGAAAGAGGTCTTACTTACAGTGTGCCCTTAAAAGCGAGATTGAAACTCTACTGTACCGATCCAGAACACGAAGATTTTGAAACTATTGTTCAGGATGTATATCTTGGAACAATTCCTTACATGACGCCAAGTGGTACCTTTGTAATCAACGGTGCTGAACGCGTAGTTGTATCTCAATTGCACCGTTCGCCTGGTGTTTTCTTTGGACAATCCTTCCATGCTAATGGAACCAAATTATACTCTGCTCGTGTTATCCCTTTCAAAGGATCATGGATAGAATTTGCTACCGATATCAATAGCGTGATGTACGCGTATATCGATAGAAAGAAAAAATTACCTGTAACTACTTTATTCCGTGCCATCGGTTTCGAAAGAGATAAGGATATCCTTGAAATTTTCGACCTTGCTGAGGAAATTAAAGTATCTAAAACAGGACTTAAAAAATATATCGGTAGAAGACTTGCAGCCCGTGTCTTAAATACATGGCATGAGGATTTCGTAGATGAAGATACTGGTGAAGTAGTTTCTATCGAACGTAATCAGATCATCCTTGACAGAGACACGATTATCGACAAAGATAATGTTGAAGAAATCATCGACTCGAACGTAAAATCTATTTTGTTGCACAAAGAAAGTACCAGTCAAGCTGACTACAGTATTATTCACAACACGCTTCAAAAAGATCCAACCAACTCTGAAAAAGAAGCCGTTGAGCATATCTACAGACAATTGCGTAATGCAGAACCGCCTGATGAAGAAACTGCTCGTGGTATTATAGATAAATTGTTCTTCTCCGACCAACGTTACAACTTAGGTGAGGTAGGTCGATACAGAATGAATAAAAAACTGAACCTCGATATCCCGATGGAAAAGCAAGTCTTGACCAAAGAAGATATCATTACAATCGTAAAATATTTGATCGAATTAATCAACTCTAAAGCAGAGATTGATGATATCGATCACTTGTCTAACCGTCGTGTTAGAACTGTAGGCGAGCAATTGTCACAACAGTTTGGTGTTGGTTTGGCGCGTATGGCAAGAACTATCCGCGAAAGAATGAACGTTAGAGATAACGAGGTGTTCACACCAATCGATTTGATCAATGCGAAAACATTATCATCCGTAATCAACTCTTTCTTCGGAACCAATCAGTTGTCTCAGTTTATGGATCAAACAAATCCACTAGCAGAGATTACGCACAAAAGAAGATTGTCAGCACTTGGACCAGGTGGACTTTCACGTGAAAGAGCCGGATTTGAGGTGCGTGACGTTCACTATACGCATTACGGAAGATTATGTCCGATTGAAACGCCTGAAGGACCAAACATTGGTTTGATCTCTTCTCTAGGAGTTTATGCAAAAGTAAACGGAATGGGATTCATCGAAACACCGTATCGTAAAGTTACAAACGGTAAGGTCGATTTAAATTCAACGCCGATTTATTTGAGCGCTGAAGAAGAAGAAGGTAAAATGATTGCGCAAGCAAACATCCAAATGGATAATTCAGGAAAAATAACTGCTGATAAAGTAATTGCCCGTGAAGAAGGTGATTTCCCAGTGGTTGATCCAGGACAAGTTCATTACACCGACGTGGCACCAAATCAAATTGCTTCGATTTCGGCATCGTTAATTCCTTTCTTGGAACATGATGATGCGAACCGTGCGTTGATGGGATCAAACATGATGCGTCAGGCCGTGCCATTATTGCGTCCTGAAGCTCCGATTGTTGGAACAGGTTTAGAACGTCAAGTGGCTTCCGATTCTAGAGTATTGATTAATGCTGAAGGACCTGGCGTAGTTGAGTACGTTGATGCCAATATCATCACGATAAAATACGACCGCTCTGAAGAAGAAAGAATGGTAAGTTTTGAATCAGATGAAAAAACATATAATCTAATTAAATTTAGAAAAACCAATCAAAGCACTAGCATCAATTTGAAACCTATCGTAAGAAAAGGTGATCGCGTCGTGGCAGGTCAAGTATTGTCTGAAGGATACGCTACACAAAATGGAGAATTGGCTTTGGGTAGAAACCTAAAAGTAGCGTTCATGCCATGGAAAGGTTACAACTTCGAGGATGCGATTGTGATTTCTGAAAAAGTAGTTCGGGATGATATCTTTACCTCAATCCACGTAGACGATTACTCACTTGAAGTAAGAGATACTAAATTGGGTAACGAAGAATTGACGAACGATATTCCAAACGTTTCTGAAGAGGCTACTAAAGACTTAGATGAAAACGGTATGATTAGAATTGGAGCTGAAGTAAAACCTGGCGACATTTTGATTGGAAAAATTACGCCAAAAGGCGAATCAGATCCAACACCAGAAGAAAAATTACTTCGTGCCATCTTTGGAGATAAAGCGGGTGATGTTAAAGATGCTTCATTAAAAGCGTCGCCTTCATTACACGGTGTTGTATTAGATAAAAAACTTTTTGCAAGAGCTGTAAAGGATAAACGCAAACGTACCCAAGATAAAGATGCTTTAGGCACTTTAGAAATGGAATTTGAAACGAAATTTGTCGAATTGAAAGACAAACTAGTTGAGAAATTATTCCTAATCGTAAACGGAAAAACTTCGCAAGGTGTAATGAATGATTTGGGTGAAGAAGTACTGCCGAAAGGGAAGAAATACACGCAAAAAATGTTGTATGCTGTTGAAGATTTTGCTCACTTAAGTTCCGGTCAATGGGTTGCAGATGATGCTACCAATAAAATGGTAAACGACTTAATTCACAACTACAAAATTAAGTTGAATGACCTTCAAGGTGCATTGCGTAGAGAGAAATTCACAATTACTGTAGGTGATGAATTACCTGCTGGAATTTTGAAATTAGCTAAAGTTTACATCGCTAAAAAACGTAAGTTGAAAGTGGGTGATAAAATGGCAGGACGTCACGGAAACAAGGGTATTGTGGCTAGAATCGTTCGTCATGAAGATATGCCTTTCCTTGAAGACGGAACTCCTGTAGATATCGTATTGAATCCGCTTGGTGTACCATCTCGTATGAACATTGGTCAGATTTATGAAACGGTTTTAGGTTGGGCTGGTATGAACTTAGGACGCAAATTCGCGACGCCTATTTTCGACGGAGCTACTTTAGATCAAATTAACGAATTGACGGACGAAGCGGGTATTCCACGTTTTGGACATACCTATCTATATGATGGAGGTACCGGAGAACGTTTCCACCAAGCTGCGACAGTTGGAGTTATCTATATGTTGAAACTAGGACATATGGTTGATGATAAGATGCACGCACGTTCTATCGGACCGTACTCATTGATTACGCAACAACCTCTTGGAGGAAAAGCGCAATTCGGAGGACAACGTTTCGGAGAGATGGAGGTTTGGGCATTGGAAGCATACGGTGCTTCTAGTACACTACGCGAAATCTTGACTGTAAAATCTGATGATGTTATTGGTAGAGCCAAAACTTACGAAGCTATCGTAAAAGGAGAAACCATGCCAGAGCCAGGATTGCCAGAATCATTCAATGTATTGATGCACGAATTGAAAGGTCTTGGTCTTGATATCCGTTTAGAAGAATAAAACAGTAGTTAGGAACTAGTAATTAGTAATTAGGATTTCTAATTACTAATTACTATCCACTAATTACTAAAAAATAATTTCAAAATAATTCAATAGTACGACTATGATGAATAATAGAAATAACAATAATAAAGATAAAAATCCAATCAAACGATTTGATAAAATCTCAATTGGACTAGCTTCACCCGAATCAATCTTGGCTGAGTCAAGAGGAGAAGTTTTGAAGCCAGAAACTATCAATTATAGAACCCACAAACCAGAACGTGATGGCCTTTTCTGCGAACGTATTTTCGGTCCAGTAAAAGATTTTGAATGTGCTTGTGGTAAATACAAAAGAATACGCTACAAAGGGATCATTTGCGACCGTTGTGGTGTTGAAGTTACTGAAAAGAAAGTACGTCGTGATCGAGTGGGACACATCAATTTGGTGGTGCCGATTGCTCATATTTGGTATTTCCGTTCACTGCCAAACAAAATCGGTTATATCTTAGGATTGCCTTCTAAGAAATTAGATATGATTATCTACTACGAAAGATATGTAGTTATTCAAGCTGGTATTGCTAAAAATGCAGAAGGAGAATCAATCCAAAGACTGGATTTCTTGAGTGAAGAAGAATATTTGAATATCCTAGATTCACTTCCACAAGAGAATCAATATTTAGATGACATGGATCCTAATAAATTCGTTGCCAAAATGGGAGCGGAGTGTATTATGGATTTGTTAGCCCGTATCGATTTAGATGCCTTGTCTTATGAATTGCGCCACTCAGCAAATAACGAAACTTCTAAACAACGTAAAACTGAAGCGTTAAAAAGACTGCAAGTTGTTGAGTCTTTCCGTGAATCTAACTTGAATCGTGAAAATCGTCCAGAATGGATGATCATGAAAGTAGTTCCAGTTATTCCGCCAGAATTGCGTCCGTTAGTGCCGCTTGATGGAGGTCGTTTTGCCACTTCAGATTTGAATGATTTATACAGAAGAGTAATCATCCGTAACAATCGTTTGAAACGTTTGATGGAAATCAAAGCGCCGGAAGTAATCTTGCGTAACGAAAAACGTATGCTGCAAGAATCTGTAGATTCATTGTTCGATAACACGCGTAAAGCTTCTGCAGTTAAAACAGAATCTAACCGTCCATTGAAATCACTTTCGGATTCCTTGAAAGGAAAACAAGGTCGTTTCCGTCAAAACTTACTCGGTAAACGTGTCGATTATTCAGCGCGTTCGGTAATTGTTGTTGGGCCAGAATTGAAATTATTCGAATGCGGTATCCCAAAAGATATGGCAGCAGAATTATATAAGCCATTTGTTATCCGTAAATTAATCGAAAGAGGAATTGTAAAAACGGTAAAATCGGCGAAGAAAATTATCGATAAAAAAGAACCTGTTGTATGGGATATTCTAGAAAATGTAATCAAAGGACATCCAGTATTGCTGAATCGTGCGCCTACGTTACACCGTTTGGGTATCCAAGCATTCCAACCTAAATTGATTGAAGGAAAAGCAATCCAATTGCACCCATTAGTTTGTACCGCTTTCAACGCGGATTTTGATGGGGATCAAATGGCGGTGCATTTACCATTAGGGCCAGAAGCGATTTTGGAAGCGCAATTGTTAATGTTGGCTTCGCACAATATCTTGAATCCAGCAAACGGTGCCCCGATTACTGTACCTTCTCAGGACATGGTTTTAGGTCTGTACTACATGACCAAAGAAAGAGTGTCTACGCCAGAACTTCAGATTCTCGGACAAGATTTAACCTTCTATTCTGCTGAAGAGGTGAATATTGCGTTAAACGAAGGAAGATTAGAATTGAATGCTCGTGTGAAAATTAGAGCGAAAGATTTTAATGAAGAAGGCAAATTAGTATACAAAATTATCCAAACTACCGCGGGGCGTGTATTGTTTAACGAAGTAGTTCCAGAAGCTGCGGGTTACATCAATGACGTTCTAACCAAAAAGAACTTACGTGATATTATTGGAGGAATATTAAGTGTTACAGACGTTCCTACGACTGCAGCATTCCTTGATAACATGAAAGACATGGGTTACAAATTCGCTTTCAAAGGAGGATTGTCCTTCAGTTTGGGTGACATTATTATTCCAGAGCGAAAAGGCGAGTTGATTGCTGATGCAAGAGAACAAGTCGAAGGAATCTCTATGAATTATAATATGGGATTGATCACCAACAACGAACGGTATAACCAAGTAATTGATGTTTGGACTTCAACGAATGCAATGTTGACAGAATTAGCGATGAAAAATATACGCGAAGACCAACAAGGTTTCAACTCCGTATACATGATGCTTGATTCTGGAGCGCGTGGATCGAAAGAACAAATTCGTCAGTTGACCGGTATGCGTGGATTGATGGCAAAACCTAAAAAATCAACCGCAGGTGGTGGTGAGATTATTGAAAACCCGATTCTTTCGAACTTTAAAGAAGGGCTTTCGATCTTAGAATATTTTATTTCTACACACGGTGCTCGTAAAGGTCTTGCGGATACGGCTTTGAAAACGGCGGATGCAGGTTACCTAACAAGAAGATTACATGACGTTTCTCAAGATGTTATTGTAAATGTAGACGATTGTGGTACACTACGTGGAATTGAAGTTTCCGCTTTGAAGAAAAACGAAGAGATTGTAGAATCTTTTGGAGAACGTATTTTAGGACGTGTGTCTTTACACGATGTGCTAAATCCACTAACTTCAGAAGTACTCGTATATACAGGTCAACAAATTACTGAAGCAATTGTAAAAGAAATCGAAGCGTCTCCAATCGAAAAGTTGGAAGTTCGCTCACCATTGACTTGCGAAGCTTTAAAAGGAATTTGTGCGAAATGTTACGGAAGAAACCTCGCTACTGGTAGAATGACGCAACGAGGAGAGGCTGTCGGAGTAATTGCTGCACAGTCAATTGGTGAGCCAGGAACGCAGTTAACTTTACGTACCTTCCACGTGGGTGGAGTTGCAGGAGGTATTTCCGAAGAATCTAGTATTGTAACAAGATTTAATGGTAAACTTGAAATCGAAGATTTGAAAACCGTAAAAGGAGAAGATACCGATGGAAATGCTGTTGACATTGTTGTTTCTCGTTCAACGGAATTGAAATTAATAGATGAGAAAACGGGTATCTTATTGAGTACTAACAATATTCCTTATGGTTCAAGTATTTTCGTTAAAGATGGTCAATCAATCGCAAAAGGTGATGTAATTTGTAAGTGGGATCCATACAACGGAGTAATCGTTTCGGAGTTTACTGGAAAAATCGCCTATGAAGATCTTGAACAAGGACAATCATTCATGGTTGAGATTGATGAGCAAACTGGTTTCCAAGAAAAAGTAATTTCAGAATCAAGAACGAAAAAATTGATTCCTACTTTATTGGTTTATGGAAAAGACAATGAATTAATTCGTTCTTATAACTTACCAGTTGGGGCGCACTTAATGGTAGAGAATGGCGAGAAAATTAAAGCAGGTAAAGTATTGGTTAAAATCCCACGTCGTTCTTCTAAATCAGGAGATATCACAGGAGGTTTACCGAGAATTACCGAGTTATTAGAAGCTCGTAATCCTTCGAATCCAGCAGTGGTTTCTGAAATTGATGGTGTTGTGACCTTTGGTAAAATCAAACGTGGAAATCGTGAGATTATCATCGAGTCTAAGTTTGGGGAAGTGAAGAAATACTTGGTAAAACTATCAAGTCAAATTTTAGTTCAAGAAAATGACTTCGTAAGAGCCGGTGTTCCTTTGTCCGATGGTGCAATTACACCAGAAGATATCTTGAGAATTCAAGGTCCAGCTGCTGTTCAACAGTATTTGGTAAATGAGATTCAAGAGGTGTACCGATTACAAGGAGTTAAAATCAACGATAAACACTTTGAAGTAGTAATCCGTCAGATGATGCGAAAAGTTCGTGTAGAAGATCCAGGAGATACTTTATTCTTAGAAGAGCAGTTAATTCATACCAAAGATTTTATTGTTGAAAATGATAATCTTTACGGTATGAAAGTGGTTGAAGATGCTGGAGATTCGGAAACAATCAAACCAGGTCAAATTATTTCTCCACGTCAATTGCGAGATGAGAATTCTTTATTGAAACGTAACGATAAAAACTTAGTTACTGCGCGAGATGTAATTACCGCTACAGCAACTCCAGTTTTGCAAGGTATTACGAGAGCTTCTCTACAAACGAAATCATTTATCTCTGCAGCATCGTTCCAAGAGACCACAAAAGTATTAAACGAAGCAGCGGTCGCTGGTAAAGTAGATTACTTAGAAGGATTGAAAGAGAATGTTATCGTAGGTCACCGAATTCCGGCAGGAACAGGTATGAGAGATTACGATCACACGATTGTAGGTTCTAAAGATGATTACAACGAAATGATGGCTAATAAAGAAGAATATATTTATTAATTGAATAATTTAGAAACAAAAAGGATTCAAATATTGACTGATAATTTTTGAATTTTTTAATTTTCTAATCTTTAAATCATTTAAAGATGAGCGAACCACAACAAGGGCAAATTAATATTGAATTGGATGAAGCTACGGCAGAAGGAATCTATTCCAATCTAGCTATTATCAATCATTCTGCTTCAGAGTTTGTTTTAGACTTTGTCTGTATCATGCCTGGTACACCCAAAGCTAAAGTTAAATCAAGAATTGTCTTGACACCGCAACATGCTAAACGATTGGTAAAAGCTTTGGCAGAAAACGTGCATCGATTTGAAGTTTCTCATGGAGAAATCAAAGATACAGAGCAACCGCCGATACCACTCAATTTTGGTCCCGCAGGACAAGCGTAATACTAAAAACCTCTTCAGTAATGAAGGGGTTTTTTATTTAAATTATTGATTTAAAGCTAATTGTGTTTATGTTGGTCTGTCAAAAAATCTATACGTCTTAATATGCTTCCAATCGCCCACTTATGGAAAGCTTTTTTCCATAACCGCCCAAGTGAAGTTATGAATAGTAAACGAACAATTTACCGAAAAACCAGCCATAAGTTTTAGAAAGTGTTAGCGGATGTGCCAATATCTATCTACAGCTTCATATTAAAATCAAATAAGTTTGCAAATTGAAAACTTTTAATTAGATTTGTCCCATGAAAATTCTGGTAAAGAAAACGATTCTATTTTACACCGAAAAATATCCAATTGCAAATACTCAATTGTTGATTTGGTATAATGAATTTTCAAAACTAGATTTTCACAATTTCAATGAACTCAAACGAGTTTATGGAAATGCAAGTATCGTAAACAATGAAAGAGTTGTTTTTAATATTAAAGGAAATGATTTTCGATTAGTGGTTTCAGTAAACTTTTTGCAAACAGCTTGTTATGTAATATGGTTTGGAACTCATAAAGAATATGATAAAATTAATGTTGAAACAGTTGCTTTTGATACAGCAATACTACACTATAAAAAGCTATAACTATGAACTGGAAAGTATTAAAAACACAAGAAGATTACAATAAAGCTTCTATGCGATTAATGGAAATATTCCATGCAAAACCTAACACGCCAGAAAGTGATGAGTTAGACTTACTTATGGTTTTGGTAAAAGATTACGATGATAAGCATTATGAATTACCTGAACTTGATGCTTTAGAAGTTATCAAATATAAAATGCAAGAAATGGGAATGAAAGCAAAAGATCTTGAACCCATAATTGGTAGCAAAGGTCACGTTTCTTCTATTCTTTCAGGCAAGCGCGAAATCACTTTGAAAATGGCGCAAAAACTCAAAAATTATTTCAGTATTCCTGCTGAAGTATTTTTACATAAAGCGTAGTAAAAGTTCAATTTCGCACAGTTTTTTCAAGGCATTTCCGCTAACTATATTATAGGTATAACTTTTTATGTTTTTAATTTGGCTCTGTAATTTACCTCAATTGCGTATGACCTTGCGCAGCTTGATATTTTACAGGATAATTTTTATACCTATATAGGTATAACTTTTTATGTTTTTAAGTTGGCTGTGTAATCTAGCTCAAATGCGGGAGACTTTGCGGAGCTTGAGTGAAGTATTGCATCAGCTGCTTACATGATGTGCCGCCACATTCTTCGGAAGTAAAAAGTGGCAATGATGAGCATTGAGCCAAGAAAACTTGAGTAATGATGAGTGAAGTTGGCAAGGATATAAGAATATCCTCCCAAAAACTGCACTTCACCGATGTTTTTTGTACTTAATCGACAAGCGATTAATTTTAAGATTTTATATTTTGAAGTGAATGCTATTTGATATAAATTTAGCAGTTAAAATTAATATTTTCTTAACCTACACATGCAAAATTTTTAACTCATAATTTTTTTGTTTGTTAAAATTAAGACCCAACCCAATAATACTGCTATGAAACAACTTTACACTTTGTTTTCAAAAAAACTGTTTTTTGTGATTACGGCCTTAGCATTGGTAATGGCTACCAACACTTTTGCGCAATGTGTGCAGCCATATAAAGTGTTTGAAAGTTTTAGATCTACAGCAATACCTGCCGGAACCGCTGCTGCGCCAGCAAGTTTAGGAGCCACCTACACTTTAGGTGTAGTGGGAACTGATTATTGGAGAGCTTTTGGTCTGGGTATTTCTACTGCGACCAGTCACAGTGGGAGGAATTCGATTAATTTTACTAACGCAGCCGGATATTTGATTACCCCAAAAATTGTGTCACCAAGTTCAGGAAGCATGTCGTTGGGTTTTTATTATAGAAATCTTGCTGCAGGAACTAGTCAGCTTATCGTAGAATATTCTTCAAATTATGCCGGGGGGGGCGCCGATCCGGCTTCGGGTACTTGGACTCAATTGGGTGCGACAATTACAACAACTGCGAGTGCTGCTTATGCTGCCACACCTTTATATACTTTTTCACCTGGACCTGCAGGGGGTTATATTAGAATAAGAAGAGCGAATGCAACGGGAGCTGTACCTAATATAGACAGTCTCTCTTGGTATTCCTCAGATGCCACTGAAAACTTGCAGTTGGTTTTGCCGGTAGGAACTGTCGCTACTGCTTGTACCTATAATATATCCACTGGACTGGTGTACCGCTTTTTTGACAGTGGTGGTTTTGATGATAATTCTAATACTACTGCGTCAGCGATAAACTCGACTACTTTTATGCCACCCGCTGGACAACAAATTAATTTGAATTTTATTTCTTGGGTAAATGGGATAACAATAGGGAATATCAGTTTGATTGATAGTGATACCGCTTTGACAAATTATACCGGTGGTCTTTTGCCTTCACCTTCCGCTTATCTTTCTAGTAATGTATTGAATGGTAGTATGACAGCAGATTATAGAACCACTGGTAATACTGCTGGAGGTTTTGAAATCACCATCGAGGCCAAGCCTTTAGTAAGTACTTGTTCTGATGTGAGTGGGGTTACTTTTACTACAGGTAGTGAGTCTTTTAATGGTGCATCCATAAGTTGGACTGCTCCAGGCGTTTTGCCAAGTGGTGGTTATGATTATTATGTGGCTACTACCGCTACACCACTGCCCACCGCAGGAACCACACCTACGGGAAATGTTTCTAATTCTCTTCCTTCGGCAACGATTACTGGCTTGCTTCCTGATACTACTTATTTCGTATGGGTGCGCTCCAATTGTGGCGGAACCTTGGGTTCTTGGAAACAAGGCGCTACCACTTTTAGAACTTTGTGTTCACCTTTTCCAATTCCGTATACAGAAAACTTTAATGGCCTTAACGGTCCTATTCCGACATGTACTTCGCGAGTGAGAACGTGGACTACTAATATTTCTGATGGAAGTTTATTTACTAATGATGCCAGCACGGCGCCTTATCCAATGTTTTTTAGCAAACCCGTGTCTTTGGTTGCGGGCACAACATATCGTCTGTCTTATGATTACTCCACCACTGTTGGTTCGGGGACAGCCAATTTTAATGTATATTACGGAACCACCAATACGCCGCCAACACAAGCGAACATCAATAATCTATTGGCGTCTTATGTGGGAGTTTCCTCTTTGACTGGTAATGTTGTCAATTTTGTAGCGCCGTCTACAGGCACTTTTTACATTGGATTTTTAATGCAAGGGTTTTCAATTCCTTCTACGACTTTTTTCAAATTGGATAATATTGTGTTGGATGTAGAACAATGTTTGCCACCTACTGCTGTAACTAATTCCGGTGTCAACTTTACCGCAGCCACTGTTTCTTGGACAGCTCCAACTTCGGCACCTTCTAGCGGATATCAGTATTTGGTTACAACCTCTTCTGCAGCTCCAACTTATACAGATCCTCCGACGGGTACTACCGCGGCTGGTGTTACTACTGTAAATTTATCACTAACACCAGGTACTTCTTATTATGTATGGGTGCGTTCTAATTGTGGCGGAACTTATAGTATATGGGCGAGTACCAATTTTACAACTCCTGCACTACCTTTATCTACAAGTATCAACATGAGTAATGGTAGTTTAACTATTTGCGGTGCTTCCGCTTTTGGTTCGGCGGTATTTTTTGATAGTGGCGGATCGACTGGTGCATATACTGACAATCAAGACTTTACTTATACCTTTACACCCGCCGTTGCAGGTAGTAAATTGAAAGTGGTTTTCAGTTCGTTTAATACCGAAAACCGTTATGATGGGTTGTCTATTTTTAACGGACCATCTGTTGCTTCTCCTTTAATTTCATCAGGTCTTCCAGCAGGAATACTACCAGCTACCTGTCCGGCAGGTTCTTTTTATGGTACCAATTCGCCAGGTACGATTTTTTCATCATCTGCCAATGGGTCGATTACTTTTCGGTTTACCTCTGATACTTCTGTTACTGCCGCAGGATGGGCTGCAACCATAACTTGTGTAACTGTTCCTGTGATTACTAGCTTTACACCAAGTGATAACAGTTGTAATCCGATTTCGACACCTACGGTTGTTACTCTTACAGGTTCAAATTTTACTGGGGTTACTTCGGTTAAATTTAATGGTGTTTCTGCTGCATATACTTTGGTCAATGCAACTACCATTACCGCTACTTTGCCTGCGGGTGCTAGTACCGGCATTATTAGTGTATCCAATCTTGATGCTACAGGTTTTTCAACCACCTCATTTACGGTTTTTGCGCCAGCGCCGAATGCCACTGGGTCTACTATTTGCGCTGCTACCGAGCCAGGCGTATTGAGCAGCACGACAGATTGTGCGGGATTCGTATCGCCAGTATCTACTATTTCTGGTGCTTGGGCTGCGACAGATCCTACAGCAAATCGTCCGACAGGAAGTGCCAACTCCACAGCTTGTGCTTTTGCTGCAGGTAATCCTAGAGGTTACACTTCGATACAGTTTCAGGTTAGTCAAACAGGAACCTATACTTTCCAAATGGCTAATGACACCAATTTTGATGGTATGGGTTATATCACCAGTGGTGCTTTTGTACCAGGGTCATGTGCTTCGGGTAATTTTATTATTGGAGATGATGATAGTGGTGTGAATGAACCGAGAATGTCAGCCGTGCTAACTGCAGGTGTGACTTATACCTTATATAGCACCTATTATTTTGATATTGCGCCTACCTACTATAATTATACTTGGAATATTTCAACGACAAGTTCGGGGCAAGTCTTATTGTTTGATACTGCTCCAGTAGAGTGGTTTACTGCAGCGTCTGGAGGAACTGCTATAGGATCAGGTTCTCCATTTAATCCAGTCGGCGTAGCTGGTTCGGGATTAACTACATCGAGTGCGGCTGGAAATTATACTTTTTATGCTGCTTGTCCTGCCAATCCGACTTGTAGAAAAGCTGTCGTTATTGTGGTGAAACCTTCTCCAACGGTAACGCCACCAGCTAATGCTAGTGTTTGTCCGAATACCATCAAAGCGCTTACCGTATCCGGTACAGCAAGTACTTATACTTGGAGCCCTTCTGTTCCGAACACCTTATATAGCGATGTTAATGCTACTATTTTGTATGTGCCCGGAACTTCGGCAAATACGGTTTATCTCAAAACTGGATCTACTGTTGTTGTTACTATTACGGGAGCTGTGCCTGCTAGTTGTTCTACCATAGCAACTACCACCCAAACCGTACAATCAAAAATTTGGAATGGTGTTTCATGGCTAGGAGGAGCACCTACTGCTACAGACGGAATTATTATTAATGGAAATGGAAGTGCTTTCGGAAGTTTGCAGGGTTGTTCTTGTACGGTAACTAATGGGACTGTAGTTTTTAATAATGGAGAAACATTAACGATACTTAATGATTTGTCAATTACAGGCGGAACTTTGACTTTTGAAAATGGTGCAAGTTTGGTCCAGTTGAATACCCCGGCATCGAATACGAATACGGGTAACATCACCTACAAGCGCAATACCTCAATGCGAAAGTTTGATTATACTTATTGGTCTTCACCTGTAGGTTCACAATCATTATTTAATTTGTCGCCAGCGACATTGGTAGATAAATATTTTTCTTGGAATGCGATTGCTTACAGTTGGACACTTCTTCCATCAGCTACCTTTATGGATCCTGGAAAAGGTTATATTATTAGAGGGCCGCAGGGTTATCCAGATACTGTTCTTACTCCTTTTACTGGTATTTTTCAAGGAAGACCTAATAATGGAAATTATACGGTTTCTATTACAAAATCAGGATTAGGTGATTTGAATTTAATTGGAAATCCTTACCCAAGCGCCATTGATGCAAATTCTTTTATATTGGGTAATTCCGCAGTGTTCGGAGCTGGAACTACACTATATTTCTGGACACACAATACCCCAATCACTAATAATGTCTATGCTGCAAGTGATTACGCGCTATATAATTTTTCTGGATCTACAGGAACAGGAACAGGTGTAGCAGGCGCGAACAACACACCGCCATCTGGAAAAATAGCAGCAGGTCAAGGCTTTATGGCGAAAGGAATTAATACGGGTACACAAACAGCTACCTTTAGAAATAGTATGCGTATTGCAGGTAACAATACTAATTTTTACCGTATGCAGGAAGATTTTTATAACGAACGTGATGCTAGTTTGATGTCTCAAAGTTCTGTCATCGAAGGGTTGGAGCGTCACAGAATTTGGCTTGATTTAACGAATGATCAGGGCGTTTTCAAGGAAGTTTTGTTGGCATATGTAGAGAATGCGACCAATAATTATGAGGAGTCGTTTGATGGTGAAGTCATAGATGTTGGAAATTCTGTAGGATTTTATTCGAGACTTTCAACTCGTAAGTTGGGTATTCAAGGTCGAGCACTCCCTTTTGATGTGAGTGATATTGTCCCTTTGGGTGTACAACTTCCGATAGCTGGGTCTTATAATTTGCAACTTTCTAATTTTGATGGTTTGTTTGCCGATGGGAATACACCTGTTTATTTGGAAGATCAATTTCTAGATGTAGTTCATAATTTAAGACAAGGGCCTTATACTTTTGTTTCTGAGTCGGGTACATTTGATGACCGTTTTGTAATTCGTTTTACAAACAATCTTTTACAACTTCCGGATTCAGAATTTAATGAAAATGCAGTTATTGTTTTCAAGAATAATAATACGATTACCGTTCAATCATCTTCACTTTTAATGAAAGAAGTGAAGCTTTATGATGTGCGTGGACGATTAGTATTGGCTAAAAATAATTTAAAAAACGATAAGGTTATTTTTGAAAATTTAGCGATGGCGCAACAAGTTTTATTGGTACATATCACGACTGAAAATGGAGCTGTTGTGGTGAAAAAAATTATATTTTAGAGCAACTTAAAAGTAGGTTGCAAATCGCCGTTTTATGAATTTTTAAAGTTTTTTTAGGTTTTAAATTGATTGCAATTTTTCTCATTCTTTTTTTATCATAAATAATAGAATGTTAACATAACATATAAAGCACCATGTTCAGCACGGTGCTTTTATGTCCTTTAATCGTTTTTTTTATTCTGTTTGTCGATTTTAATGTTTTTTTATTCAGAGTACAGTTAAATTTTTTTACATTAACGAAGTATTTTAAGCAACTCATTAACTTTTTTTTAATTTTTATTTAACCCAATTTTATAATTATGAATGTAAACTACAATCATTTAAGTACAGGTAGGGATGCCATGCTTAAGAGTGGGATTGGAAGTTCGGTCGGTTCACCGCCAATTTCTAATTCAAAAACTGCGAAGAATTCGTGGTTGGTAGCGACGCTGCTCTTTATCTTGATGTTTTTTAGAACACAAGTGAAAGCGCAGTTTACCGTTGTTACAGAAACGATTTCTAGTATGGTATCTTCGATACTAGCAGTGCTAGGATTAAAGGGAGAAAACATTGGCTTAGGCGCAGTGAAAAAAGTCTCTTTAATCAATTTTGAAACCCGAAATCGCTTCGGGCTGTATTCGTTTAAAGCCGCTTTGGTTTTCTTGTTGTTTGTTTCTATGGGAACCAATGCACAGGTAACAACTAACTCAGGTTCCGGTCTAGCTGCAACTTATCCGAGTTTGTCTGCTGCTATAACTGCGTTGAATGCTGCGACCATCACGGCGCCAGTAACGATAGAACTGACGGCATCGAATCCGCAAACTGCGCCAGCTGGTGGATATTCCATCACGGCGACAGGTACAGCAACGAATACCATTACGATAACAGGTAATAGTAATACGATTACTGCACCTGCGCAAACGTCTGGAAGTTTAACTGATGCGATCTTTAAAATCGTTGGTGGGGATTTTATCACCATTCAAGGATTTACGATGCAGGAGAATGTGGCAAATACTACCACTACCGCTGCTTCAAATAATATGACAGAGTTTGGAGTTGCGTTATTTTATGCTACTGCTACCAATGGTGCGCAGAATTGTACCATTCAAAATAATACGATTACACTGAACCGTACTTACCAAAATTCGTTTGGTATTTATAGTAACTCAACGCATTCTGCGACCAGTATTACTACTTCTGCTACCGCTTCTTCCCCTGCTGGAAGTAACAGTGGTTTGAAAGTATATGGTAATACTATTAGCAATATAAATCACGGTATTGTTATTATTGGTGCTACAGCGGCTGCTAACGTCAATACAGGAATTGATATTGGAGGTACTGCTTCAGGAACGGGTAATACCATTTCTAATTTTGGAACAACTGTTACTGGTCAGTCAGGGTTTTTGAATGTTTCTACTACTATAAATGGTATTGTAGTTCGTAACTCTACAGGATTTAATGTTTCCTATAATAGTATCACCAGTTCAAATGGTGGGATTACTGCTGCAACCACGTTAAGAGGTATTTTTATTCCTTCGGCGTCAAATGCTCCAACAGGAACTTTCACCAATACGATCAACAACAATACTATTGCTTTAACGCATGGTTTTACGTCGGGTACTATCCAAGGGATTACCGTAGAGTCTACAACTGGTAATTCTGCTTCTACGCAGAATATCAACAATAACAACTTTACTACTTTAAGAAGTTCTGCTCTTGCTACATCTGGAGCTATTACTGCTATTTCTAACGTAATGCCCAATTTAGTGAATAACTTCAATGGGAATACTTTTACAAATATTTCAACGAATACTACAGGTTCATTTACGTTCTTCGGACATAGTTATACCATGCCTGCTGGTGGTTCTCAAACTATTGATGGGAACTCTATTGTAACTGCTTTTAGTAAAACGGGTGCAGGTGGAACTGTTACGATTTCAACAAGTTCTTCAAGTTCGCCAAATGGTACAACGCACACCTTTACCAATAATAACTTTTCAAACATTACGGTAACAGGTGCTACTGGAATAACAGGTGTGACTAATACGGATGGTTCTGCTTCAAGCGCAACAAGAACGGTTACGGGTAACACCTTTAACAACTGGACTGGTGGTACAAGTGCAATAACTGGTTTTAGTTATGGTTATATTGGAGGTACGACTTCTAGTATAAGTAATAATACTTTAACCAACATTACTGGTCAAGGTGCTATAACCGGTATCAATATTGGTTCTTCTGCAAGTTTGGCTACTACACTCAATGTGGCTAACAATACCATTAATAATTTATCTTCAACAGGTACTGGTGGTCAAGTGTTAGGTATTTCATGTGCTAATACATCTACTACCATAAATATTAATGGTAATGCCATTAACACCTTGTCTACAACTGGTGCATCTAGTTCGGTTGGAGCAATTTTGGTTACAAATGCTACTACAACTAATGTTTATTCCAATACAATTTTTGGGATAACATCTTCTAGTGCTGGATCTCCACTTGTATTAGGAATTTCTGTTCAAGGAACATCAACTCTTACAGTAAATACTTACCTAAACAAAATTTATGGTCTTAGCGCTTCAGGAGCTATTTCAACTGCTTCTCCTGCTGTAGTTGGTATAAATGTTACTGGTGGGACTAATGTTAATACCTATAATAATATTTTAGGTGGTTTAACGGCGCCAGCGGCAAGTTTAACGGATGCCATTCGTGGTATTAATATTGCTTCTACTAAAGCAACATCCAATCAAAGAGTTTATTACAATACTATTTCATTGAACGGAACTTCTTCTGGAGCTAATTTTGGTTCTACAGGACTTTACCATACGTATAGTGCTACTGGTACTACTTCGGCTTTGGATATGCGTAACAATATTATTGTTAACTCTTCAGTGGCTAATGGTACTGGATTATCAGTTGCCTTCAGAAGAAGTGATGCTACTGACTTAGCTAATTATGCTACTACATCTAACAATAACTTATTCTTCGGAACCAGTGGTGTTTATAACGATGGTGCTGCTACCTATGCTTTTGGTCCTTTCCAAACTTTGGTTAGTACAAGAGAAACAGCTTCTAGAAATCAAAACCCAAGTTTTGCCAGTACCACAGGTGCTAACGCTACTTTCTTGCATTTCGTTGCGGACGCAGTTAACTTAGCTGGATCTAACGGGCAAGTTATTGCGGGTTATACTACCGACTTTGATGGTGATACGCGTGATGCAAGTACTCCGGATATCGGTGCTGACGAATGGGTAAACGGTGTTGTCGCTTTGCCTACTGTAGCTAGTTTCACACCAGGGACTATATGTCTCGCGGGTGGTCAAACAGTTACCATTACAGGTACCAATTTAAGTACGGTAACCTCAGTACTCTTTAATAGCGCTAGTGGTGTTGATTTGCCAGGAATTATTACGGGTGCTACCGATACTACTTTAACCGTAACTACTCCTGCTAATGCAGTAGATGGTATCATTAGAGTAGTCAACCCAGCAGGTTCTGCAGATTCTGTAGCTACTTTTGCTACAGTTGGTGCGCCAACTATTGGTGTGAGTTCAGCTGCAACTATTTGTTCAGGATCGAACACGACACTTACCGCTACTGGAGGTGTTAGTTATGCTTGGTCTCCTGCAACTGGTTTGTCTGCAACTACGGGAGATACGGTAACCGCTAGTCCAACATCAACTAGAACTTATACTGTTACAGGTACAAGTGCACAGGGTTGTACGGCTACGAATACTGTTGCAATCACTGTGAATCCAACACCAACTGCTATAACGTTAAGTAAAGTACCTACCATTGCTTGTCTAGGCGGTACAACTACATTGACTGCAACTGGAGGACAAACAGGTGCGCCTGGAACTGCGACCATTGGAACCGGTACTACAGCGACTTCTGCTAATGCTTCAGAGCCTACAGCATTCAACAATAGATTTAAACATTATTGGATGCAAATGGTATTTACTCCTGCAGAATTAAATGCTGCTGGAATTGGTGCTGGTAATATTACAGCCGTTAGGTTTACAACTACTACACTTGGAGATGCCGCTACTGTAACTGATTTGAAAGTGAGAATGGGAACATCTAGTTCAGCTACACTTACTGCTTTTCAACCTAATGGTTTGACTTTGGTAAAAACCTCTGCAACCTTCACACATGCTGTAGGTGTTAATACCTTAACATTTGATACGCCTTATGCGTGGGATGGAGTTTCGAACTTACTCTTTGATTTAAGAAGTACTGGTGCGGATGCTACCAATAATGCAAGAACTCTTTATACTGCTACAACTGGAAATACTGTTGTTTCGGCAGTTACCTCTACAACTAGTAGTTCTGATGGTTTTGCTGCATTGAGTCCAGCACCAACAGCGAGTACATTCAGATTAAATACTACTTTTGATGCTACGGTAGCAAGTAATGGACCTATTTCATGGTCTCCAACAACTGATTTATTTACTGATGCAGCTGCTACTATTGCTTATACGGGTACAGATGCAAGAACAGTATATTCTAAATCAACTACTGCACAAACGTATAGTGCTTCTGGTACTTTAGGTTCTTGTACAGCTACTAGTGCTGGTATTACGGTTACACCAAACCCATTGCCAACGATTACAGTGGCAAGTGTTTCAATTTGTAATGGTGGTTCTACAGCTTTGGCTGCAACTGGTGCTGTAACCTATGTTTGGTCGCCAGCAACAGGATTGTCTGCTACTACAGGTGATGTAGTAACTGCTAATCCAACTGTAACCACTGAATATACTATTACAGGTACAGACAGTAATGGTTGTATCAACACGACTACCGCTACGGTAACTGTTAATACGCCAGTGGCTATTACGTCACAACCAACCAATGCTATTGTAAATCCAGGTTCTGATGCTACTTTTACTGTTGCCGCTACTGGTACAGGATTGGGGTATCAATGGGAAGAAAATAGTGGTTCAGGTTTTGCACCTATATTAGGAGCTACTAGTGCTTCTGTAACAATTTCAGGTGTTACACTTGGAATGAGTGGTTATTCTTACCGATGTGTGGTTTCAGGAGCTGCACCTTGTGCTTCTGTTACATCAGCTGAAAGAACGATTACGGTAAGTAATATTAGTATTGTTGCACAACCGGTTAATCAAACAGTTTGTAGCGATTCAACGGCTACTTTTACAATATCAGCTACTGGAGTAACGTCTTACCAATGGCAAATAAATACAGGATCAGGATGGTCTGATGTTTCTGGAGAAACTGGTGTTTCTTTGGTATTGTCAGGTATTACTTCTGCCAACTCAGGAGCTTCTTATCGTATTTTATTAAACGGTGGATCTGCTGCGGGTGGTGTTGATTCTGATAGTGCTTTATTGACAGTTTATGATGCAGTAACTATTGCTACACAACCAGCAAGCCAGTCGGTTTGTAACGGTGTAGCGTCTGTAACTTTTAATGCAGTTGCAACAGGTACAGGTTTAACATACCAATGGCAAGTAAATAGTGGTTCGGGTTGGTCTAACTTAGCTAATAATGCTACTTATGGTGGTGCTACTACTGCTAGTTTAGTTGTAACTTCACCTGCAGCATCATTAAATAACAACCAATATCAAGTAATTATTTCAGGAACTGCTCCTTGTAGTCCCGTTACTTCAAGTGCGGCTACATTAACTATTACCAATGTAACGGTTGCTGCAACTTCTGCTTCATTATGTATTGGAGGTTCAACAACTTTAAATGCTACATTTACTGGTGCTCCAGATTATACAACTGCTTCATGGACTTCTACAATAGGTAGCGGTGCTGAAACCGCTGTTTCAGGAATTTCTGCTACAGTAACACCAACTGCAGCGGGAACGTATGTATATACATTCACTTCTGACGGAACGTGTCCTTTTACAAGTACTGTTTCTGTCACAGTTAATGCTTTACCGGTTATTTCTTCGGTAACAGCTACTCCAGCTGCTGTATGTAGTGGTGCTTCTATTGCATTAAATGGGGCAAGTATTACTAATGCAAACGGATCTTCTGCTCTTGGAGCAGGAGCAACCGCGAGTTCAGCAGTTATAAATTCTATTTTTCCTGGCGGTTGGGGAGGTGCTAAATCACAGTACTTAATCAGAGCTTCTGAATTGACTGCTTTGGGCTATGCTGCAGGAAATATAACTTCCTTAGCATTTGAGCCTACTACATCAGGACAAACTTACCAAGGTTTCTTCGTGAGCATTGCTTCTACAAGCGATACTGCTTTAACAACTACTTTCCTTGCAAATGGTACTCAAGTTTACGCGGGTACTTTGACTGATAATGGATTTACACCCGTTGCCAATGTAGTTAATACATTAGCTTTCGGAACAGGTTCAGGCTCGGCTAGCAGTTTTGCTTGGGATGGAGTTTCAAATATCGTTGTTACTTTCTCTTGGAGTAGAGTTCCATCTGCATCTACTTCAACTTCATCTACTATGAAATCTGATACCGTTGGATTTGTATGTGGTGCTTACAGACAAAGAGACAGTATAACTCCAGCTGCTATGTTAGCGGAAACGTCAGCATCTTCAACTGGAAGTGTTCGTCCAAGACTTACTTTTGGTGGAGTTTTGGCAACTAACTTCGCATCTACCTACACTTGGTCATGGAATACAACTCCGCCAGTAAATACTCTTGCAGGAACTACTTCGATAACCAATACTAGCGGTGATGCTACGACAAGTACTTTTACTGCTACGGCTACTAATGCTGCGGGTTGTACAAACTCGTTAACCACTAGTGCGGTAACTATTAATTCTACTATACCGGCTCCAACCGGAACAGACAGTGCACAATGTGGTACTACAACGCCAACTTGTTCCGTTGCTGGAACTGGTCGCGCTGGAAACACTTTCCGTTGGTATACTGTTGCTTCAGCAGGTACGGCTATTGCAGGTCAAACAGGATCTACCTTAGTAGCACCGTTTACTGTAGCTACAACAACTACTTTCTATGTTGCTGAAGTTAGTCCTGATGGTTTGTGTGAAAGTGAAAGAGCAGCTGTAATTGTTACTGTTACTACTCCTTTTGCGTTTACGCTTTCAGCGGCTACTGCTACAAACTGTGCTGGTTCAGCAAGTTTAACCCCAGTAACCATTGCAACTAATGGAGGTTATGATACCTACTCTTGGTCTAATGCAGCTACCGTTTCGGGTAACGAAACTACTGGTTGGACTTTTAGCCCAACGACTACAACTACTTATACTTTAACTGCTACAGGCGGTGGATGTTCAACTACTGCTAGTGTAGTAGTTACTCCAACAGCTTTACCAGTAGTTAATATTACGACTCCATCGGCTGCTATCTGTGTTGGAGGTTCTTCAACATTGACAGCATTGACTAATGTTGTTGCAGCAGGAACAGCTACAATTGGTTCTGGTACAGATACTACTTCTTTAGGTACCACAGGTACACCATTTAGAATGGGTAGTACTGTTGGAAATCAATTTAGAAATCAATTTTTGATTTTACCAAGTGAGTTAACATCTTTTGGATTGAAAGCCGGAAATATTACTGCGCTTACTTTAGATGTTTCTGGAGCAGGAGGAGGTACTTTAAGTAATCTTAGTGTAAGTATGGGTAATTCAGCATTAAGTGCTATGACCACTACTTATGTTACAGGTCTATCACAAGTGTTTACCGCTGCTGCTTGGCCTGCTACTGGTACGTTGACTACAGGTTTGCAAACGTTCAATTTTACTACTCCATTCAATTGGGATGGTACCTCTAGTATCGTTATTGAGGTTTGTGCTCAATTGGCTACTGGTGGTAGTGCAGGAACTTTGAGAGGGGTTGCAACATCTTTTGTATCTCATATTGGTAACAGACCAAGTACAACAGGATGTTCAACAGCAACAAGTTTGACAACATTTAGTGTTCGTCCAAATATTGTGTTAAACGGCCAAGTGGCTGCACAAGGTGCTGGTACATTGGCTTACACTTGGAACGATCCTGCTACTACGACAGGAAACGTATTGACTGTTTCTCCAACGAGTACAACAGCTTATACTGTTTCTGCTTTTAATAGTGTAACAGGTTGTACGAATACAGCTTCATCAACGGTAACTGTTTTCGCTCCACCAACAGCTCCTTCAGTAACTTCTGCTACACAATGTGGTACAAGAGTTCCTACTATTGCTGTTGCTGATACAAACGGATATACTACGCCGACCTTCAAATGGTATGCAGATGATACAACTACTACTGCTTTACAAACAAGTACATCAACTACTTATACAACCAGTGTAAGTGCTACGACTACTTTCTATGTATCAGTGGTTAGCCCAGGTGGATGTGAAAGTCCTAGAGCTGCTGTGACTACTACAGTTATTACTCCGGCTACATTAACAGTTTCACCGGCGGTAGGAATTTGTTCTGGTAATAATACAGTTTTAACTGCTTCTGGTGCTGTATCTTACACATGGACGCCTGCTTTAGGTTTAGATGCTACTACAGGTGCTAGTGTTACAGCTTCACCGACTGCTTCTACAACTTATACAGTTAGTGGTGTAGATGAAAATGGATGTACTACTCCAAATGCTACAGTTGTGGTAAGTGTTACACAGCCGGTTGCTGCTGTAACTGCAGGAGTTGTTAGTCCTACTGTGTGTGTAGGAGGTACTGTAAACTTAACTTCTACTAATAATGGTTCACAAGTAGTTAATTTTTCAGAAGGATTTGAAACTTTCCCACCAACAGGTTGGACAATGTTAAACGCAGGTTCGGGTAATTCTTGGGTTGCAAACAATATTGCAGAAACCGCAGGTGTTCGTTCAGGAACTCGTTCTATGGCGTACTATTATAATTCGTCTGCAGCAGCCAATGCATGGGCTATATCTCCGGCACAAAGTATGACCGCTGGTACTCCTTATACTGTATCTTTCTGGTATAGAGTACCAAGTACATTATATACAGAGAATATTAAATTAACTGTTGGAACTGACGCTACTGTAGCGGCGCAAACAACAACCTTAGTTAATTTAACTTCATTAGTTAATATTGGTACTTTTACCATAGCTACTGCTACGTTTACACCAACTACCTCAGGTAACTATTTCTTTGGTTTAAACTGTTTTTCTCCAGCAGATGAAGATACAATTTATGTAGATGACTTCTCAATTACTGGAGGTCAAAGTACTACTTTCGCTTGGACTTCAACACCAGCTGGGTTTACTTCAACTGTTCAAAATCCAACGAATGTAACTGTAAGTCAAGAGACAGTATATACAGTTACAGAAACAATAGGAGCTTGTTCTACTACTTCATCGGTAACTGTAACACCAACAGCTTTACCTAGCTTTACTTTAACTCCAGCTACAATTTGTAATGGTAATTCAACTACTATCGTGATTCCAGAATCTGGTTTCGGTTATAGTTGGTCACCTGCTACTGGATTGGATACTACTGCTGGCGCTACTGTTGTAGCAAGCCCAACAGTTACTAGAACTTATACTGTTGTAGGTACTGATGTTATTTCAGGTTGTCAGAAAACAGAAACTGTTGTTGTAACTGTTAACAATCCACCTGCAGTAAGCAGCATTTCGCCTATTACTAACAACGTTGCTATCGGACAAGCTACTAACTTTACAGTTGCCGCAACCGGTACGGGTCTTACTTACCAATGGCAAGTAGACGATAGCACTGGAATGGTAAATATTGTAAATGATGCAAATTATAGTGGTGCTACTAGTGCTACTTTAAGTATTGCTTCTCCAACTGCGGAAATGAATGGTTATCTTTATCAATGTATCGTATCAGGAACTGAAGTTTGTACTCCAGCAACTTCTGATGCTGCTACATTAAGTGTTGATACTACGGGTATTACAACACAACCATCGAACACTTCAATTTGTTCAGGTTCATCTACTAGCTTCATTACTGTTGCTACCTCTGTAGATCCTGAGCAAGTAATTACATATGCTTGGGAAGTAAAAGTTGGCGCTGCAGAATTTGCTGCTGTTGCTGATGGTTTTGATGCTACTACAGGATTAACTTTTAGTGGTGCTGAAACTGGTACATTGGCTATCAGCGGAGCAACTGTTGCTAATTCAGGATTGATTTTCCATTCTATTGTGAATGGTTATATTTTCTCTTCTGATGCTACTTTAACGGTTTCGAATCCTGTTACCATAGAAACGCAACCAAGTAACCAATCAACTTGTGCTGCAAACGGAACAGCAACCTTTAGTGTTGCCGCTTCGAATGTAGGTTCATATGCTTGGGAAGTAAGTACTAATGGTGGTACTTCTTGGAGTGCTGTTAGTGGTGCTACTGCTGCATCGTTGGTGATTACCAACCCAGTAGCTTCAATGAATGGTAATTTGTACCGTGTCTCAGTTAATGGTATTTCACCATGTACTGCACTTACTTCTGATGTAGCTACTTTAACTGTCATCAATCCTACTGTAACAGCTAACCCTGTTGCTGCTAGTGTGATAAACGGTAATGCTACTGCATTCTCTGTTACTGCTTCAGAAGCTACAACTTACCAATGGCAGTACTCATTAACTTTAAATGGTACTTATACTAATGTAACTACAGATACTCCAGCAGGAGCTTCTTATAGTGGTGATACTTCGTCTTCATTGACAGTAAATACAACTATCGGTAACACTCCTCTAGGAGCTGCAGGATACTACCGTTGTGTAGCTTCTAATGGTTCATGTACTGCTACTTCAACAGGAGCATTGCTTACAGTAGTTTTCTATTGTACGCCTGCACCAAGTTCTGTAGACGGAACAGGTATTACCAACGTAACTTTAGGTTCTATTGTTAACGCTACAGGTGCAGAAACAGGAAATTATGGCGACTATACTGCCTTGAGTACTTCAGTGGCACAATTGTCATCTGTTAATTTTGGTATTACCTTTACTACGGGTTCTTTTGATTATGGAACAAGAATTTGGATTGACTATAATGACGATGCTGATTTTACAGATGCTGGTGAATTAGTTTATTCAGGTATTTCTGCCGCAACAAGTCCTAACACATTGTCAGGAACGATTGCTATTCCGTTGACTACTCCATTAGGAGCTCACCGATTGAGAATAGGAGGAACGGATGATACATCTGTCAACAATCCATGTTATACAGGAACTTATGGAACTTACGAAGATTATACTATAGTTATTACTGCTGCGCCAGTATGTAGTGGTACTCCTGTTGCCGGAACGGCTTCAGCGGCTGCGACGTCTTTGTGCGCTGGTAACAGTGCTAGCTTAACCCTTAACGGTTACACTGCTAGTTTAGGTATAAACTTACAATGGTATTCTTCTGCAAACAATGTAGATTTTGCTCCAATAGTGGGACAAACTTCTGCTACTTTAGCAACAGGTGCTTTAAGCGCAAATGCTTACTACTACTGTGCTGTAACATGTGCTAACAGTTCTGAAACAGTTAACTCTAACACAGTAACTATCAACGTTTCTAACCCATTGATCACTGGTTCAACGCCAGCAGGTCGTTGTGGTACAGGTACTGTTGCTTTAGCTGCTACTGTTAGTGAAGGTGATGTTGTAAATTGGTATGCTGCCGCTACAGGTGGAAGTGTTTTAAGCACTGGAACTAGTTTTACAACGCCTAGCATTGCTGCAACTACTACTTATTATGCTGAAGCTACAACTGCTCCAGTTACTGCAACTGGTTTAGGTAATACAACTATACCTACATCAGGTTTTGCTAGTTCTGAAAGAGGAATTGTCTTTACGGCTAATAATAATGGGACGATTGTATCTGCTCAATATTATTCAGAAACTACAAACGTAACTAATACGGTTACTGTTAGATTAGTGAATAATACTACAGGGGTACAAGTCGGGTCTTCTTTAGTATTACCAATTGTTCAAGGAGCAACTGCAGGATTCTATACTATGAACTTAAATCTACCAGTTCAGGCAGGAACTAGCTACCGTTTGTTGGCTGGGTTCTCTCAATCTGTAAGTAGAATAAGTTCAGGTGCTAATTATTCATCTGCAGCTTTCAATAATTTGGCTCCATTAGGAGTTATTACAAGCGGTTGGGACTTTAGTGTTTCTACATCTACTTACAATTACTTCCACAATATTGAAGTGATTTCATCAAGATGTCCATCAGCTAGAACTGCTGTAATTGCAACAGTTACGCCAACACCAACAGCTACTATTAGCTATACTACGCCTTTGTGTAGTACTGCTGGTTCAGCTTCGGTAACTTTGAATGGAACTAATGCATACACAGGTGGTACTTATACTTCTACTGCAGGTTTGACCTTGAACGGTTCGACAGGTGCTATTGATGTAGCGACAAGTACTCCGGGTACATACACTGTAACGTATACTACAAATGCTGTTGAAAACTGTGTAGCTCAAACCGCTACTACTTCAGTAACGATCAACCAAGCGTTGACTTCAGATTTTGCTTATGATACTGCCACATATTGTTCTAATCAAGGTGTAATTACACCAACGATTTCTGGAACAGCAGGTACATTCACAGTTAGCCCTTCTGGATTAACGTTAAATGGTACTACAGGAGCGATCACTTTAGCTACTTCTACAGCTGGAACTTATACTGTAACTAATACAGTTGTTGTTGCTGGATGTGCTAACAGCGTTACTTCGGCTACGGTAACTGTTAACACTGCTGTTGCGATTTCATCTCAGCCTGCTAGTGTTTCTAAATTACCAGCTGAAAATACGTCATTTGCTGTTACTGCTTCAGGAACAGGATTGACTTACCAATGGCAAGTAAATTCAGGTTCAGGATGGTCTAACCTTTCTGATGATACTACTTATGCAGGAACTACAACAGCAACCTTATCGTTGACTGCTGTGACTGCAGGTATGGATCAGTACCAATATCAAGTAATTGTTTCAGGCGCTACGGCTTGTGCACCAGTAACCAGTTCGGCTGCTACTTTAACGGTAAACGATGCTGCTATTACTGCACAACCTGCAAACTTTACTGCTTGTAACGAAGGAGCAAATACCGCTTCTTTTGCAATTACTACTTCTGGAACGGCAACTTCGTTCCAATGGCAAGTAAATACCGGATCAGGATTTGTTAGTTTATCAAACGCTGGAGTTTACTCTGGAGCTGATACGGCGACTTTATCTTTGACAGGTCTTGACTTAACTTATAACAACTATACTTATCGTTGTGTTGTTAATGGTGTTGTAAATTCTAATGCTGCTACTTTAAGTGTTAAAACTGCAGTTGCAATTGCAACGCAACCATCTAGCACAGTTGGATGTTCAGCTGGTTCAGCTTCATTTACTGTTGCTGCATCAGGTTCAGATTTAAGCTACCAATGGAGAGTAAGTACCGATGGTACTACTTGGAATAATGTTTCTGGCGCTACATCAGCTACTTTAACATTAAATGGCTTAACTGCTGGAATGAATGGAAACCAATATCAAGCGGTTGTTTCTGGAGCTAGTCCTTGTGCTGCAGTAACTTCTTCTGCAGCAACTTTGACTGTAAATACAGCTGTTGCTGTTACTTCGCAACCAGTTGCTTCTACAATTTGTTTGAATGGCACTACTTCATTTACAGTAGCTGCATCAGGAACGACTCCAACCTACACATGGGAAGAGAATACTGGTTCAGGTTGGGCTTTAGTAAGTAATGGAGGAGTTTATAGTAACGCTACGACTGCTACGTTAGCAATCACTGGTGCTACTTTAACTATGAATGGATACCAATACCGCGCTATAGTTTCAGGTGCTAGTCCATGTGGATCAGTTACCTCAAGTGCTGTAGCTTTAACAATCAGTCAACCTGCTGCGCCAATTATGGCTGCTTCTAGTATTGATGTTTGTTCTGGTGTGCCTCAGTTATTGTCTGTAACGAATCCTACTTTAGGATCTAGTTCTACTATTATTACTTCTGGCACAGGTACTTCGTCTTCCACTGGAAACGCTACGGGAGGTGGTCTAAGTCCAAACCCTATGCAGTCCTTCTATGGTGGAACAAGACAACAATCGTTGTACACTGCTGCTGAGTTGACTGCTCTAGGAATTACTAATGGTGCTGTACTTAGCTCTGTGGCTATTAACTTAAGTGCTGTAGAAACTAGAGATCTTCAAAACTATACGGTTAAAATGAAGAATACTACAACTACAACTTTTGCTACTTCTACATTCGAAACCGGAGCAACTACTGTAAGAAATGCAGCTAATTACCAACCAGTGGTAGGATGGAATACTTTAGCTTTAGACAGTAACTTTACTTACACAGGTGGAAGTTTAATTGTAGAATTTACATTCTCTAATGCAGATGGTGGAGGTTCAGGAACTAATGTAGCTACATTTAATACAACTACTAACACGGCAACTTTATTCTACAGAGCTGATAGTCAATCTGCTGCTACAGTTGCTGCTGCTACAACTGCTACCTATTCGCAGTCTCGTAGAAACAACATGCAATTTGGTGTGTTGAGTGCTTCTACTACATGGTCTCCAACTACAGGTTTGTTTACAGATGCTGCAGGAACTATTCCTTACACAGGAGGTGGTACTGCTAATGTGTATGCTAAGGTTAATTCTTCAGCTACCTATACGGCTACCAATGTTAACGGTTTAGGATGTACTAATGCTAGTACGGTGAGTGTAAATGTTGCAACTCCTTCAACATTGGGTTCAATTACACAACCATCAATTACTTGTTCAGGTGCACAAACTACGTTTAATTTGACTGGTTTGTTACCTAATAGTACTTCTACCATTAGCTATAATGTAAACGGTGGTGCTACGCTAACGGTTGCTGGTATTGTAGCTGATGCTTCAGGAAACGCCTCTTTTACTAGAGCATTCTCTGCAGGTAATAACGGTCAAACATTTACGTTAACCGCTATCCAAAGAACGGATCTTACCCCAAGTTGTACTACTGCTATTTCGGCGAATAACACGGTGGTTATTTCAGTACAACCAACGGTTACTTATTTTGCAGATACAGATGGTGATGGTTTTGGAAACATTGCTGCTCCTAATGTAACATGTCAAGGGCAACCTGCAGGTTTCGTAACGAATAGCACGGACTGTGATGATACAGATGCTACTAAGAATGCTACATTTACATTCTATGCGGATGTTGATGGAGATACTTACGGTGCTGGAAGCGCAGTTACTTTATGTGCTGTTAATTCTACTACACCACCAGCAGGTTATTCTGTAAACAATACAGACTGTAATGATGCAGATGCTACTAAGAATGCTACATTTACATTCTATGCGGATGTTGATGGAGATACTTACGGTGCTGGAAGCGCAGTTACTTTATGTGCTGTTAATGCTAGTACACCACCATCAGGTTATGCTTCAAACAGCACTGATTGTGATGATACAAACATCAACATTTATCAATTTGCTACTTTCTTTGTAGATTCTGATGGCGATGGATATACTAACGGAACTGCTTCTGTTTGTTCAGGAGTTGGTGCTCCAGCAGGTTATGCTGTGACTTCATTAGGTACAGATTGTAATGATGGAGATAATACGAAGTATCAAACTTCTAATCTATTTACAGATGCAGATGGTGATGGTTATACTATAGGTGCTGCAGCAGCAGTATGTTATGGTGCTAACATTCCTTCAGGTTATGCTGTGACTTCATTAGGTACAGATTGTGATGATACTTCTTCTTCAATCACAACTGGTACTACATTCTATGCTGATGCTGACAACGATACTTATGGGGATTTGGCGACTACTTCGGTAGCTTGTACACAACCATCAGGTTATGTTACTAACAGCACTGACTGTAATGATGCAAACATCAATATCTATCAATTTGCTACGTTCTTCGTAGACGCTGATGCTGATGGATACGACAACGGAAGTGCTTCTGTATGTTCAGGAGCTGGTGCTCCAGCAGGATATTCCGCTACAACATCAGGAACAGATTGTGATGATAACAACAACTTGGTTTATCAATCAAACGCTCTTTATACAGATGCTGATGGTGATGGCTATACTGTAGGAGCTGCGACAGCAGTTTGTTATGGTGCGACTATTCCTTCTGGAAAATCGTTAACTTCGGATGGTACTGATTGTAATGATAATGCTTACAGTTTGACAAACAATTGTGCAGGTGGTTCAGTGGTTAATTTGACGATGTTTGTCGAAGGATACTACATAGGTTCTGGTGCGATGAATTCTGTTAAATTGAATCAAGATGGAGTTTCTTCCGCTACTGAAGTTGAAG